>JAXMAS010000004.1:0-505736 GCA_046350275.1 Gemmataceae bacterium | reverse complement strand
TGACCGGCGCTGCCGCTTCTGGCTCCGATGAGCATGGTCAACCCCGCTGCGTTCCGCGTCCTGGCAGTCGCCCTTGAGGCGCACCCGTCTTCGTGGGCGGCAGCTTGCCATCGTCGAGTCGTCGCTTCCATTCCGCGATCCAGCGGTCGCGGAGGTTCTCGCTACCAGCGTTGTAGGGGATGTTGGCCGCCGGATCGGCCTGGGTCAGTCGCCAGGCCGCCAATTCGCGCAGCCCGACCTTGTCGGCCTTGAGGCCCTCGATCAACTTGCGATAGGTTTCGGACGCATGTCGATCCTCGTCATTGAAGTCGCGGAGCCACGTGAGAGCCTGCGAGGCACCCACATCGCCGTACTCCTTGCGCGTCTTCAGCTCCTCGAACAACTTGACATCGTTTCCCGGTTCGCGGGCGATGTACGCTTGCAGCGCAATCGCGGCCGCCCGCCGCTGCTCGGAAGCAGTCGCGGCCGTATCCTCGAACAGGTCCACCAAGCGGGACAGATTGCCGAGCGCACCTTCCCCCAATGTGCCGAGTAGCTTGAGCGAACCGCGCGGGTTTTGCTCCATTTCAAACAGCGCTGTCTCGAGTGATTTGTTGGCCTCGCGCGACTTGCTCGCGAACGCCTTGCGGGCAAACTCCAACTCCTGTTGCCGCAAGAACGCAAGACGCTTGTCCGGGTCCACCGCCCATTCGACGGGTGCCTTGGGATGCGTCGTCACCTTGGGCGCGGTGTTGGCCGGCTTCGAGACGAAAGTCAATTCGGACGGCTCGGGCGATGCCGCCAGGGCGAATTTGCTGGCCCCGTCGAGAGCGACATCGACCTTGCCGTCGAGGACGCCAAACGTCACACGAGTGGTCGGTGGCTCACCCTTGCCGTCCTTCCGGAACGATTCGCCGGTGTAGCGCGTCGCCACTTCGACCAACACCAAGGCTGCCGGTTCCGTGTCGGCGAGATTGACATCCCACACGTGTCCGCCGGTTCGCACACGGATGCGTGTCGGTGCGGCCTTTTTGCTCGTCGACAGGTAGATGCGTCCACATTCGAGCGTTATGTCGGCATCGAAATCCGAAGGCGGCACATGCAATGTCGCCGAGCTTTCCAAGAGTCCCCGGCTGGGGTATTCGGGCAGGTTTCCCCACAACGTCGCCGTGGGGCCGGTTTCGAGTTTGATGTCGGCCCGCGAGCCAGGCAGGGCCATTAGCGGCACAGAGGTGAGGACCGAGCCGTCGGGAACGACGGTCCACGGCTTGCCCTCGTCGTCACGGCGAAGCAGTACGGTCGTTGGACCGGCGGCGAATTTCGCAACGGCCTTGCGCTCTGTGCTGGCTGGGGGCATCGTCGGCTTCGACGGAACGGTCTCGGGCGGCTTTTCCGCCGCTTTCGCCGGCACCGGGGCCGGTGTGGGTGTGGCTGCTGGTTCTGGCGGCTTCGTCTCGGCGGGCGCTGCGGCCGCGGGTTCCTTTTCGTCTTTCGGGCTTGGAAGCGGCGTGGGCGGTTCGAGCTTCGGAGTCGCGTCGGCGACCGGTCCAGCGTCGCCGATCGAGTCACTGGGCTTCGGCGGAAATGCTTGCCACAGCGCGATACCCAGCGCGGCCGAAAGCGCACCGGCTCCAAGGAGCCGTAGCCAGACGCCCTTGCGGGCGGCGTGCGATTCCGCCAGGAACTCACGATCGTCCGGGAACGATGGTGGCCCGACCCGCGTGGCCTTGCGATTGGCAACGGCTTCCCGACCCTTGACCAGCCCGTACATCCGCTCGCGTGCCTTCGGAGGAACGTGAGCGGGTTCACCGAGGACGAGCGTTAGAATCTGATGGCAAGCCGCAATCTCGGCGAGATGCACGTCGGAATCGAGCGCTTTGCTCTCGACTTCGGCGAGCTGGTCGGACGGCAGATCGTTGTCGAGATACTCCGCGACGGTATTGGCGTCGATTTTGTCCGGCCCAGCGGTGGGCGGCACCGTCAGGCCGCGCCGGCGCGTCACCTTCTTGATGCGCTCGATCAGCTCCTGAGCAACATGGCTGGCCGTCACCTTTTCGCCGATCTCTTTCGATTGGATCGGCTCCAGTGTGTCGTCGAGATAGGCCAGGAGAGTCCGGAGGGTAAGTCGCATAGGTCGTACCGGTTGTGAGGGTCGCGAATGCGCGTCGCACGCATGCACCAATATTTGTGGGGCGGGCGGGCGGATTTCGTGCACGAGTTTCGAGAAAAATGTGAGTCGCGCATACAACAGCGGAGACCCTGACCGATCTGTTGGCGAAAGGAGACCGTCGTGAGGTACGCGATTGTGGCGGCAATGGTCCTACTCGTGGCCAGCGGGTCGGCCCCGGCCGACGACGGTTTCGTGTCGCCGTTCAACGGCAAGGACCTCACCGGTTGGGTGAACGTCAACTGCGCGCCCGAAACGTGGACTGTGAAGGATGGCGTCATCGCCTGCACCGGCAAGCCTACCGGGGCACTGCGCATGAACCGAATGGTCGAGAACTTCATTCTCGAACTCGAATGGCGGCACCTCAAGGTCGGCGGCAATTCGGGCGTCTTCGTGTGGGGGTCGCCGATCGCCGCGCCGGGCGTGCCGTTCCTCCGCGGGATCGAAGTCCAGGTTCTCGACAACGGTTACAACGCGAAGGGCAAGAATGAATGGTACACCACGCACGGCGACATCTTCCCCATTCACGGCGCGACGATGAAGCCGATCTACAAAGGCAATGGCATGCGCTGCTTCCCGCTCGAGGAGCGCAGCAAGTCGTCGCCCGAGTGGAACCACTATCGCGTCGAGGGCCGTGACGGCAAAATCCGGCTCGCGGTCAACGGCAAGGAAGTGAGTGGCGGCGACGATTGCGTTTGGCGGAAGGGCTACCTGGCGCTCGAAAGCGAAGGTTCCGACGTCGAGTTCCGCAACCTGCGGCTGAAGGAACTGCCAGGCGGAACGGCGACCGCGGCCCAGTCTGCACCGGAGGACCAGGGTTGGCGGTCGCTCTACAACGGCCTCGACCTCCGCGGGTGGAAGGCCGACGACAACCCCAAGAAGCAGTGGACGCCAAGTGACTGGCAACTCCGGTGCGCCGCCGACGCCGCGCCACTGCAAGCTGAGCCCCGATTTGGCGATTGCGAATTGATCGTCGATTGTCAACTGCCCCGGACGGCAGACGGCAAGTCGTCGCCCACTGTCATCATCGGCGAACGTCTTCGCCTCAACCTCATCGCCAAACCGGGAGCGTGGGTACGCAACACGATCACGATTCGGGGCGGCGAGGCGACGCTCAAAGGAGGCGACCAGCCAGCGGTGACGGTCCCCATGCAAGGCAGCCTTCCCGCGTCGCGAACGATTGGCCTCGTCGGCCCGGCGGGGTCGTCGGCCGCGTTCGGTAACATCTATGTCCGCGACTTGAAGTAAACCTCCTTCCCTTCTCTCCGAGGGCATTCCCATGTTGACCCGGCGAAGCTTCGCAAAGACGCTGCTCGCTACAGCCGTCGCACCCGCGTTCGTCCGCGGCCGCGACCTGAATAGCAAGCTCAACATTGCGATCGTTGGCTCGGGCGGTCGTGGACGGGGCAACCTGGACAGTGTCGCGTCCGAAAACATCGTCGCGTTGTGCGACGTCAACGCCGACGCCTTATCGTCGGCCGCGGCCAAGCATCCGAAGGCGGCGAAGTTCTCCGACTTTCGCAAGGTCTTCGACAAGCCGGCGGCTTTCGACGCGGTCGTCGTTAGCACCTGTGAGCACACGCACTACCACGCCGTCATGCTCGCGCTCAAGCACGGCAAGCACGTCTACTGCGAGAAACCGCTCTCGCACAACGTCTGGGAGGCCCGGCAGATTCGCGAGGCGGCAGCGAAGGCCAAAGTGTCCACGCAGATGGGCATTCAGATTCACGCCAGCGACAACTACCGCCGCGTCGTCGAGTTGATCCAAGGCAACGTCATCGGTCCGGTGCGGGAGGTACACGTCTGGGTCTCGCGGGCCTGGGGTTTGCAGAGTCCCGAAGCGGCCAAGCGGAACAAGGACATCGTGACGGTGGCCAATCGCCCAAGCGAGCCAGCCGCCATCCCGGCCGGACTCGATTGGGACCTGTGGATCGGCCCGGCTCCGATGCGGCCGTTCCACCCGGTCTACGTGCCGGGCCCCAAATGGTATCGGTGGTGGGATTTCGGGAATGGCACCATGAGCGATCTCGGCAGCCATTGGATCGATCTGCCGTTTTGGGCGCTCAAGCTCGATGCTCCGCGGACTATCGAAGCCAATGGGCCACCGCCGCACCCAGAACTTGCCCCGGCGTCGATGAGCGCAACGTACGAATATGGTCCGCGCGGCGACCTGCCCGCGGTGAAGCTCGTGTGGCACCAGGGTGAGGATAAGCCAGCGATTTTGACGTCCGGCGGCATTCCGTCATGGGCGAACGGCGTATTGTTCATCGGCGACAAGGGCATGGTGCTATCCGACTACGGCAAGCATATTCTCTTGCCCGAGAAGGCGTTCGTTGGGGCCACCCTGCCGTCGCCGACGATCCCGCGGATCGGCGGCAAGCACCATCAGGAGTGGATCGAGGCATGCAAGACCGGTAAGCAGCCGCTGGCCAACTTCGACTATGCCGGCCCGCTGACGGAGGCCAACCATCTCGGCAATGTGGCCTACCGCGTTGGCAAGAAGCTGGTGTGGGACACGACCAACCTCCGCGCCACCAATGCGCCCGAGGCCGATCAGTTCATCCGCCGCGAGTACCGCAAGGGCTGGGAGGTGTGACGGCTCAATCCGTCTCGACAGAACGGCCGGCCATGCTCTAAACTCTGTCCTTCGCCTCGCGCTTCCACGGACGGAGCCGGCATGCGCCTGGTCCATCTCACTGCGTCGCCTTTTTTTGGCGGCCCCGAGCGGCAGATGCTCGGGTTGGCCCACGCCCTGCCTGCCGACCACGAAACGACCATTGTCTCCTTCGCCGAAGGCGGCAACTGCGAACCGTTCCTGGCCCAAGTCCGTGCCGCCGGTTTCGATGGACGACGGCTCGCACACGACACGCCGCATTTGCTGGCGGCGAAGGCCGAACTCGTCGAGTTGCTACGCGACTGTTCGGCGGATGTGCTGCTGTGCCATGGCTACAAGGCCAATTTCGTCGGCCGACCGGCTGGCCGCGCGGCGGGCATCCCCGCCGTTGCGGTCGTGCGTGGCTGGACCGGCCAGGACTTCCGCGTTCGTTGCTACGACCGGCTCGACCGAATGTTGCTCCGGCGAATGCCACATGTGGTCTGTGTCTCCGATGGGCTGGCACAGAAGGTCTACGCTGCGAGCGTACCGCGCTCGCGCGTTCGAGTGATTCGTAACGCGGCACGGGCCGATGCGTTCCGCGAACCGTCGGCCGAGTACCGCCGCAAGCTCGAAGCATTGTTCCCAAGCCCCGGCGAGCGAATCGTAATGTCGGCCCATCGACTCACACCCGACAAGGGGACGCACATATTGATTGACGCGGCCAAAGCGCTGTGTCCTGCTGACCCTGGCCTGCGTTTCGCGGTGTTCGGCGATGGCTACGCCCGCGCCGATCTGGAGCGCCGTGTCCGCGAGGCCGGCCTGTCAAGCGTGTTTGTGTTTGCCGGGTTTGTACCGGACCTCGACCGTTACACGCCAAACGCAGACGCCTTCGTATTGCCGTCGTTCGCCGAGGGGCTGCCCAACGTCGTGCTGGAAGCGTGTGCCTGCGGTGTGCCCTGTGTGGCAACCGCCGTGGATGGGACGCCCGAGGTCCTGTTCGATGGCGTCAACGGCTTCCTCGTGCCGGCTGGTGACGCAAGTTTGCTGGCCAACCGGCTCTCGCGTCTGCTGCGCGATGCGGCGTTGCGTCGTCGTATGGGCGATGCGGGCCGTGAGTTGGTGCGTGGCCAGTTCACGTTCGCGGCCCAGGCAAAGCGATACACCCGGTTCTTCGAGGAGATCGCGCCAGCGTGCATCGCATGACTCGCATCTGCTTCCTCATCGACCGCCTGACCCGCGGCGGCACCGAGACCCAACTGCTCGCGCTGATCCGTGCCCTCGACCGCTCGCGCTTTGCGCCGTCGCTCGTTTTGCTCGATGGCACCGACGCCGATAGCATGGCCTTGGTCCCCACCGAATGCCCCGTCCTGCGGCTCGGACTGACGAAGCTACACCGACCGACAGCCCTCGCGGCCGCCGCGAAGCTCGTCCGCTTTTGGCGCGACGAGCGGGTCGATCTGGTGCAGGCGTACTTCCTCGATAGCGTGTATTTCGGTGTGCCACTGGCCCGGGTCTGCGGCGTCAAGCGGATAGTGCGCGTCCGTAATAACGTCGGTCATTGGCTCACGCCGCGGCACCGGGCGCTTGGCCGCGTCATGGCCCGCATGGTCGATGCGACGCTGACGAACTGCGAGCCGGCCCGGCAGGCGATTCTCGACGCCGAGCGCGGCGACGCCCGCAAAGTAATCGTTCTGGAAAACGGCGTCGATCTTACGCGATTCGAGTCGCTCCCGACCCCTCCTCGCCGCGCACGAACTCTACGTGTTGGCGTCGTCGCAAACCTGCGTCCCGTCAAAGGCATTGACGTGTTCACCCGGGCCGCGGCGTTGATCGACAACCCCGCGGTATCGTTCGCGGTCGCCGGCGAGGGCGAACAGCGGCCCGAACTGGAACGACTCATCGCCGACCTGGGCCTGGACAACCGCTTCCGCCTGATCGGCAACATCGCCGATGTACCCAGCTTCCTGGCGAATCTGGACGTTGTCGTGCTGCCCTCACATGCAGAAGGCATGTCGAACGCCATCCTCGAAGCCATGGCCGCCGGCCGTCCTGTCGTCGCAACCGACGTCGGGGCGAATGCCCACTTGCTCGGCGATGGCGCGTACGGAATGCTGGTTCCACCGGGCGACCCGGCCGCGCTGGCCGACGCGATCCGCCGACTGCTCGTCGACCCGGTGCGGGCACAGACGTTAGGTGACGCTGGCCGCCGACACGTCCGCGCGACCTACAGCCGCGACGCGATGCGGCGACGATTCGAGCGGTTCTACGAGCGCTTGTGCGCGTGAACGGACCTGCTCGCCTCTCGGCGCAGAAGCTCGGCCTTCCGCGCTGTGCCCCAGCGGTAGCCGCCGACATCGCCGTCGGAACGAACGACCCGGTGGCACGGCACGGCGACCGCGAGCCGGTTCGCCGCACACGCCGCGGCCACGGCCCGCAACGCCTTGGGCTTGCCGATTCGCCGAGCGACCTCGGCATAGGTGGCCGTCACCCCGGCTGGGATCGCTCGCAACGCCTCCCACACTTGTCGCTGAAACGCCGTGCCGCGAACGTCTAGCGGCAGGGCGAGTCCGCCGGTCGGCGCCTCGACGAACGACACTACGGTCGCGACCCACTTCGCGAAGGCGCTATCGCCAGGCCGCAATTCGGCGCGGGGGAATCGCTCGCGCAGGCCGGCGATCAAGCTATCGTCGGCGTCCCCGAACTCGATCGCGCAAACGCCCGCTTCCGTGCCGGCGACGATCACGCGACCCAGCGAACAGTCGGCCGTGGCGAACCGAATTGTCAGACCCGATGCACCATTGCGATACTGCGTGGGCGTCATGCCGAGCGCGTCGGCAGCACCTTCGTACAGTCGACTGCTTGACGCGAAACCCGCATCGACCATTGCCTTCGTCACGTTGCGGCCATTCGAGAGACCATCTCGAAAGCGTCGCAGGCGCTGGGCCATCGCGTACGCCTTGGGCGTGACGCCCAGCGTCCGCTTGAATAGCCGATGCAGGTGAAAGGGACTCAAGCCGACGGCTTCGGCCAGTTCTCCGAGCCGTGGCGGCGTTTCGGCTTGTTGGATCAGCCGACACGCCGCCGCAACCGCTTCGGGAACGGTGCCCGCCGCCGGGCCTTTGGGATCGCACTTTTTACAGGCCCGGAAGCCGGCCCGCTCGGCCAGCTTGCACGTCGCGAAGAATCGAACATTGTCGCGGTTGGGCCGTCGGGACGGACACGCGGGACGACAGTAGACGCCAGTCGTCTTTACCGAATAGACGAACGTGCCATCGGCCCCACGGTCGCGCTGCAGGACAGCCCGCCAACGATCGTCGTCGGTCGCATAGTTCGTCGTGGTCGTCATTGGTAGGATTCCGTGGGACCGTCGTTGGTACGCTTCGATCCTACGCGACGTACAGACTGATCCGCTATCCGGTTCTTGCTGTGCAATTCGATTCCGGGAAACTCAATGCTCCTCGCCGAACATACCGCCACGACGCTGGATGAGAATCTCGCCATCGACGAATCGCTGTTGCTTGCGGCCGAGGATGGCGGGAGCGAGGTACTGCGTCTGTGGGAAGTTCCCACCTACGCCGTCGTCTTGGGGGCCGGTGGCGTTCTCGCAGATGACATCGACGAACCGGCTTGCCGATCCGATGACGTTCCCCTCGGTCGACGCGCAAGCGGCGGCGGCACCGTCTTGCTCGGGCCGGGCTGCCTGGTGTACTCGCTGGTGTTGAGCTACGACCGCGCCCCGGGGCTGCGCGACATCGGCAAGTCGGTGCGGTGGATCCTGCCGCGCATCGTCGCGGCGCTGACGCCGTTCGCGGCCGGCATCACCCTCGAAGGCGATAGCGACCTCACGCTCGCCGGCCGCAAGTTCGCCGGCCACGCCCAGCAGCGGAAGCGCCGCTTCTTCCTCCACCACGGCACACTGCTCTACGACTTCGACCTCACTCGCGTCGGCCGCTACCTGCGCGAGCCGCCGAAGCAGCCGGCGTACCGAGCCAGCCGGCCGCATGCCGACTTCGTTACGAACCTGCCGGCGCCGGGCGCCGCGCTGCGGACGGCCCTCGCCGCGGCGTGGGGGGCACACGAACCAGCGGACTTGCCCCTGGACGTGGCTCGGAAGCTGGTGACGGAGAAGTACGCCGATCCCGTTTGGGTGCGCCGGCGGTGACTACCGCTTGCTCGATGCGCCCTGGGCCGCAACCGCCTTGCCGCCGCCCCGTCGTTCGCCGATATCATGCTCAGGCACACCGACTACTCCAGTGAGGACTCTCCGATGAAGTTCGGCTTTAACCTGCTGCTCTGGTCCACCAACATCGAGAGCCAGCATTTCCCGATTCTGAAGAAGCTCAAGGCTGCCGGCTACGATGGGGTCGAGCTACCACTGTTCGGCGGCGATGCGGCCCATTACAAGACTGTCCGCAAGGCCCTCGACGACAACGGCCTCAAGTGCTCGGCCGTCACCGTCGTGCCGCCGGAAGCCAATCCGATCAGCCCCGACGCGGCCGTGCGAGCCAAGGCCGTGGATCGCATCAAATGGGCCATCGACATGGTGGCTATCTGTGGCGGCGACGTACTCTGCGGACCGTTTCACTCGCCGCTGGCCGTCTTCTCTGGCACCGGACCAACGGCTGACGAAAAGGGTCGGGCCGCCGACGTGTTGCGCAAGGCCGCCGAACACGCCGCGAGTCAGCACGTGACGCTGACTATCGAGTACCTCAATCGGTTTGAGTGCTACTTCCTCACGACGGCCGCCGACACCGCGGCACTGGTGAAGGCCGTCAACCACCCGAGCTTCCGCGGGATGTACGATACCTTCCACGCGAACATCGAGGAAAAGGCAGCCGCTCCGGCCATCGCGACCGTCGCTCCGATCTTGCGGCATGTTCACATCAGCGAAAACGACCGCGGTACGCCTGGCACCGGGCACGTGGCGTGGGCCGAGACGTTCAAGGCACTCAAAGCCGCAAAGTACGACGGCTGGTTGACGATCGAAGCGTTTGGCCGGGCGCTCCCGGACCTGGCCGCGGCCACCAAGATTTGGCGCGACCTGTTCCCGCCCGATGAGCCGTGGCAAAAGGGCATTGGGTTCATGAAGGAAATGTGGGCGAAGGCATAACCCCAGGCGAACAGGGTCGCGTCAGCGCCCTGTGCGGGAAGTTCCCCAAGTACGGGGCACTGACGCGACCCTGCTCGCCAATCTTGCCCTTCCCCCCAATCTCGGTACTCGTTACACTCCGGAACCAAGCACGGAGGCCTGCGCATGTCCACGGCGGTTCTGACATCCCTGATGCTCCTCTCGCCCGCGCAAGTCCCCGCGCCGCCACAGCCTCAATCCCAGGATCCGTCGGCCGCGACGGCCTGGGCAGCCAAGATTTTCCGCGATGCCAGCGGCAACGTACCGTCCGGTCACGATTTCGGGACTGTGCCCAAAGGAGCCCAACTCCTGCATCGATTCCCGATGACAAACATCTACGCTGTGCCGCTTCAGATTCTGACCCGCGTCTCGTGCGACTGCGTCTCGGTCACGGCCAGCCCACAAACGCTTCAACCGCGCGAAAGCGGCACGCTCGATATCGCGATGGACACCCGAAAGTTCAACGGCTCCAAGCAGGTCACGGTCTACGTCACCGTCGTGAGCCCAGTCTCGCAGACGCAGCAGCAGTTCTCCTCAACGGCGACCTTATCGATTACCGGCTTCTGCCGTGGCGACGTGACACTGAACCCCGGTCAGGCTCAGTTCGGTGTCGTGTCGCGCGGACAACCCGCTGAACGCACCGTCGATATCACTTATGCCGGACAGCAGAATTGGCAGACGTGGAAACTCGAAGCCGTCGTTGCCGGCGACTCCGCACCGTTCGATGTGCGCTATCAGGAGCTTGCCCGCCGTCCCGGGCAGGTGACCTACCGCGTCGCCCTCGCGCTCAAAGCGGACACGGCTCCCGGCTCGCTCAAGGGCGATCTGCAACTCCAAAGCAATGACCCGAACAACCGCCTTGTCCCGGTGCCGTACGACGTGACCGTGCAGGCCCCGCTGCGCGTCTCGCCCGAGTTCACCAATTTCGGAACGGTCCGCGTCGGCGAGCCGCAATCGCGTCGAATCATCCTTAGCGGTAACAAGCCCTTCAAAGTCCTGGCGGTGGACGGCAAAGCCGACGGCGTCATCGTCGAAGGTTCGACCGCCGCGCTCCAGGTTCACACTCTGACCATCAAGTACACGCCGACCGCGCCGGGCGCATTGGCCAACACGCTCGTCATCAAGACAGACCTCGACGGCGGAGCGACTGTCACTGCCCGCCTCGGGGCCACCGCGGCGGCTCAATAGCAGACGCTCCGCTATGGCACACGGTCGATCTCTCCACCCGACCGCGTGACGAGCGACGGGAAGATGTCGCCCGCAGAGTACGACAGCATGATCACCGCCCCGTCCGCCAGCAGGAAGGGACAGCCTTCCGAGTGCAGGCTCCAGAAGTGGTACATGTCGCAGATCTGATCGATCCGGCCGGCGTGGAAGTTCGGCAGGCTGACGTTGCACTGCCCTTCCGTGCGGTGCCCGGAAAACAAGGTGTCCGACCCGAGCGTTACGCCGCACGACCCGTTATCGTCCGTGCCGCTATCGGCGTACCAGCGGCCGTAGCGCAGGTTTACGCTCGGCGGACGCTCGCCGACCATCAGCGTTTGGCTGGTGCCGTCGAGGATGTCCGTCGCGCGGACGCGTGAGTTCAGGTAGAGGATACCGGCCGCGTCGCCCTGGTAGCGCCCCAGCACGCCCAGGTACGACGTGAAGGCTACGCGCCGCCCGGATCGCGTCGTCGCGGGCGATTGAATCCGGTCGTCGGTCGGGCAGATGAACGTGGGGACGTGTGTCGCGTTGCCGACGTGCGGCGGGTCGGTATACGGGAACCAGCGCTCCTCATACGCCGCCACGGTCGCCCGCCAAAGTTCGTCCCGTTCGAGGTCGGGCAACACCCGCGTCAACCAGCTCATATACGCAAACGGTCCGAGGGCATTCTTCGGCGGCACGGTGAACCCCGCCGGAAACGACTCGTGCCGGGCGTGGTAGCCGTGGAGCGCGAGGCCGATCTGTCGCAGGTTGTTGGCGCATGTGGTGCGGTACGAAGCGTACCGCACCCGCTGCACGGCCGGCAGCGTCAGCCCGATCAATAGGCCGATGATGGCGACGACGATCAGCAATTCGAGGAGCGTCATTGCGACTCGTGCGCGTCGCTGGTTCACGGCTCCTCCCCTCCGGGCTACGAAATCCTGCGACGGCTTACGGGAATGGTTACAACTTCCTCGCGCCCATCGTCCATGTCGAGGGTCAAGCGAACGGCCAAAGGGGCGTCGGACGAGCGGTCCAGTATGTCCGGGTCCAGGCATTCGATGGACACCACCGCCGTTGCAGTCGGTGACGACTGCCCGATGGGGGCAGCGCTGACACGAAAGCCATCCGGGGCCTCGATCTTGCCGACGCGAACCGCGCGGCCGGACGAACTCCGCACAAGGCAGCGGGCCCAGTATACCGGGCCAGACGTCGATTGGACGGGCAACGAGATCGATGCGGGCGAAACTTCGATCGGGGGACGCACACGCCAGTAAACAGGCACGCTGAGCGGCTGGGACCTGGCATCGCCCGCGACGATCTCGATCCGCGCTTCGTGCGAACCCAGCGCCGGCGCGGGGACGAGTTGAACGCGGACACGCTGAACCAACCATCTGGGCGAGCCTTCACCACCCGTTCCCGGCGGCACGGAGACAGAATCCACCCGGAGGGCACCTGCGGACGGCCCCGCGACGCGCATGACCCTGGGTCCGGTTTCGTGATCGGTCGCGCGAACGTCGATGTCCGCGGCGACAGGAACGCCAGGCACGACGGTTCCGAAGTTCACGGTCGTAGGATGGGTGGCAACCGCTCCTTTGACGCGGTACGTCAGTTCGATGCGACCGTCTGGTGTCCGTGGGTCGTTCGTCTTGAAGGACAGGGTCTCACGACCGGGTCCGATCTCGTCAGCCCGCGAGTGCAACTCCACCTCGATAGTGACGGATTCGCCGGGTGCGATCGACAGGTTGCCCAGAGGCTCGCGACCCGCCGGCGTGACCACTTCGGCCTGGACGCAAGAACAACTCCGGCTAACCTCGTTGAACGCGAGCGGTGTGCGGCCTGTGTTGGCAACCGTCGCGGTGCCGGAGAACGCGGAACCAGGAAGAACCTCGCCGAAATCGACGGACGCCGGGAACTCGACCCGCGGACCATTGGGCGACGCCCGACGGAGTACGAGCGAGGCGATGCCCGCCCCGAGGGCAGCGCAAATCAAGAGCGTGGCGAACCGTTTCACGGGACGAACCTCAAGCGCGGGCGGTTCGAGCGCGGGCGACTAGCCACAGAACGCCGGTAGCGACGGCAAGTCCGGTGGCCCAATACGTCCAGGTTGCGGTGCGAACGGGCACGACTTCCTCGCCGTCCGGTTCGGGAACAGCGGGCGGAGTGGGTGGCGCGGTTGCGGTCGGCTTCCCATCCGGGCCGGTCCGGTACTGTTGCCCGCGGACTTTGTCGACGACGGTGATGTTCGGCGGGAACGGCAATTCGAACTTTTTTGCCGGCAAGGCGGCGTTCATTTCGAGGACGCGGAACTTTGTTTGTTCCGTCATTAGGAGTCGATCGAATCCGACGAATCGCCTCGTCTCCGTATGCTCCGGAAAGAACACCCCCGGCTGCCACTCGCGGAACCGCACGACCGTGTCGTCCGACGCAACTTTTTGTTCGAGGTGCCGGTACGTCTGACGAACCGGCACGAAGTTGCGCCGCGAACTGAGCCAAACTTCGACTTCCGCTTCGCGCCGGTAGTTCAGTTTGACGTGCAACATGCGGTCTCCGTCCGACTCTTCCCACGTCGTCGAGGTGCTGGCCCCTTCGGCGGCACACGCTTCGTCGAGCGTCAGTAGGAGATTCGGAAGCCTCCACAAGGCGTTCCGCCAAGGATTTGTGCCGGAATTCAGCTTTGGCATGGATTGCACGCTGCCGTAGCTGTGCGTTCGCTGGGGGGCAACTTGGTCACGGGCCAAGCTTCGTAGTTCTTTGTCGGACCAGGCTTGGTCGACGGCGTGCTTGCCGTGAACTTCCGACCAGCGGGCGCTGTCAGGTGTCAACCACCATTCCACTGTGTACCGCTGTGGGCCGGAGAGCAACTTGAGCTTGGTCGCCATCTCCGATGGCGTCACGTCCATATCGACAAACAGGTGCAGCGACTGGATCGAGTCCCGGACCTGACGGAATGCCGCGCACGCCTCTTTCAGATCGTCGGCCCGGCACGCACCGTGCAGGAGCGCGAACGCCGCGGCCGCGACGGTAACGACCAGGCGGCCCTGACGGATCGGGCCGACGCCGTGTCGAGGCACCGCCGGCATAGGAGTCCTCCCGAATTCGATCACGGGGTAGGGCGACGGCTCACCTACCGATCCGGTCAGTTGGAGAGCGGGCCGCACGTCGCTTCGGTCCAAGTCGTCGCCGGGACACCGTTCCGCTCGCCTTGACAGTCCTGCAAGGTGTAAAAGACGCCGCCGCAGGTATAGGTAAAAGGTTGGGTACACGTCCCGGAGCTACTCATCGTTTCGCATATCTTGTACGTTGACACCGGCTCGTTGCTCCTGGAGTGAATGAAGACGCCGTCCACAAATATGTTCTTGCAGGCCGTGCATTTGCCGTTGTCGAAACCTGCTATGTCGCCACACCTCTTGCCACCCTTACCCGGATCATCTTCCGAGCGGCCCGACGCCTTGTGTGGTAACAGGCAACAGCACCCGGTCATGACGACGACAAAGCCGGTAATCCGGAGGTTGCGGACGTTCATGTTCAGCTCCTCGGTGGTGGTGTACCGGCGATGAGAGTACACACACACACACACACACCGTCAATGCACCGGCGCGTCTTTTTTGATATTGATTCATATTAATATGATAGTTTGACAATCTGATGACAGCCGACCGACTTGCCGCATGAACCGCATACTGGCCTTAACTGAGCGTGCCCCCCGCGTCGTCCGCCTGCGGCGGGGCGACGCCGAATTCCTGCTTGCGCACCACCGTGGCCGCATTGAGGTCGTGCCGACACCCGACCGTGGTCGATACCGGCTGACGGCCCTCGGCGTCGCCGGTGTGTTGCCGTGCCCGCACGTCCGGCTCGCGATCCGGCCGAAGCTCCCGCCCGGCGACCTGCTCCGCCTGCTCGATCCGCTCGCGCCGGACGACCTCTCGACCCCCGTTGAAACGGATTCGCTGCTCGATGTACTCGCCCGCCGTTTCGCCGTACGCCTTCGGGAGCTTGTCGCGAATGGGCTGCATCGCGGCTACGTTGAGAAGCGCGCCGCCGGCCCGACGCTGATCGGCCGGCTCGATGTCGCAGAGCAGGTCGGCACCTTCCGTCGCGATGTCCTCCACAGCCGTTACGACGAGCTGACCACAGATATCGACATCAATCGGCACCTGCATGCCATTGTGCAAACCGTTCTCGCCCAATCCGACATCAGCGACGCGACGCGCGGCGAGTTCGAGGCCCTGCGGCCACACTTTTGCAACATCGCGGCGGCACGTTCGAGCCACTTCGTGAAACCACCTGGCTATGGGCCGGTTCTCGCGGTGGCGTCGTTGCTCGATCGCGGCCTCGCGCCGGGACCAGGCTCGGGATTCGAGCCAGGGCCAGCATTTCTGCTCGACCTCCAACGAGCCTTCGAGCTGGCGGTGACGATGCGACTCGAGGCAGCCTTCGCCGAACGGCCAACCTTTCGCGTGTGCGCGCAGCCGTGGCTGAACGTCGTTGCCAGTGGTTCGCCTATGCACGTTCGGCCCGACATCGTCATCGAACGTCGCGGGCAGATGGTCGCGGTCGTCGATGCCAAATGGAAGCGACCCATCGCGACCGGCGCTATCGGCGATGACGTCTATCAGGTGCTGGGTTATACCGCAGCGCTGGGCCTTCGGCGTGCGGCACTGGTCTATCCCGGCCGGCGGATTCGACGGGTGAGCTACGAGCTGACGGGCGGCATCGCACTGGATGTCTGGTCGACCCGGCCGGGCGGCTCGCTTTCGCGCTTGGCTGCGACGATAGAATGAAGATGCGATGAAACAAAGTGAGCGAATCCGCCCAGGCTGCTTGCGTTCGTGCAGGCTGGGCTGATAACATAGCATCGACGTCTGTCGAACCTCGATCACCGTTATACCGTCTAGGCAGGTAAGGACGGCCGATGTGCGACATGCGTCGTGCGGCGGTCCGTTCAACCCCGGGAGAGAGGAGCGCTTATGAGTCGTAGCCCCGCCCCGGCCCTCGAGGCGAGCGTCCTGGTTCTGAACAAGATGTTCATGGCCGTTCACGTCATCAGCGTGAAGCGAGCCTTTTGCATGTTGTGCAAGGACCTGGCCGAGGTGGTCGCCCTGGAGAACGGGCAGTTTGCGTCGTACGACTTCACGACGTGGCGTGAGCTGAGCGAGTTTCGCTCGGCGAACTTCCGCGAGGAGGACGACGACTGGGTCCGCACCGTAGACACCGAAATTCAGGTGCCGCGGGTGATCCGCCTGTTCGACTACGACAAGCTGCCAAAGCAGACGGTCAAGTTCAACCGGCGGAACATCTTCGCCCGCGACCACAACCAGTGCCAGTACTGTGGCAAGAAGTTCCCGACAGCCGAGCTGAGCCTCGACCACATCGTGCCGCGCAGCCAGGGCGGCCCGAACACGTGGGAGAACATCGTGTGCGCGTGCGTCGCATGCAACGTCCGCAAGGGCGGCCGCACGCCGAAGCAGGCCCACATGGCGCTCGTCCGCAAGCCGGAGAAGCCGAAGCGCAGCCCGGTGCTGAACCTGAAGCTGACGCAGCGAAAGTATCGCTCCTGGCAGGCGTTCCTCGATAACGCCTACTGGGAAGTCGAATTGAAGTAAAAGGGCGCGACAGGCCGCCGAGTACCCCTGGGTGGCCTGGAAAGCGACACGGGCCGCGGGGCCCCCCGGTGGGCGGCCCGTATTACTTTCTGGCTGTTTAAGCCCCCGTGACAACCACGCCGCCGAGGTAGGCCGGGTTGTACGCCTGGAAGAACTCCAGGTCCTTCGCACTCACCAGGTCGACCACCCGAACGAACGCGCCCTTACCGGGGCCGGTGCCGACGATCACGTCGTTACGGCCGTCGCCATTCATGTCCAGCAAACCGACGCGAACGCCACCGGTAAAGTCGGTGTAGGCCAGGAACTGCGTCACCGTCGAGAAGTCCACGCCGTTGAGGACCTTCACGTAGGCCCCGCCGCCAGCCCCTGCACCGACGACCAGGTCGGCCCGGCCGTCACCAGTCGCGTCACCGGTACCGTAGTCGTTGGCCGCGACGTAGATGCCACCGCGGAAGGCCGGGTCGAACGCCATCACATTCCGAACGATCGTGAAGCCGCCGCCCGCGGCCGGCTGGTTCAGATCGAAGACGCAGACGTGCGGTCCACCGCCGACTCCGGCCCCTGTTGCAATGTCGGCTCGGCCATCCCCTGTGAAGTCGGCGGCCGCCACCCGAACACCACCCCGGAAGGACAGGTCGTATGCAAAGAACTCGGCGAACTGGCCAACGGTGTTAAACACCTTGACGTGTCCGGCCCCACCCTCGCCGGCCCCGGTGATGATCTCGGCCACGCCATCGCCGTTGACATCGGCTGCCGCCAAATAGACGCCGCCGGTGAAGGACGAATCGTATGCGAAGAACTGCCGGACGAGCTGGCCCGTCACGCCATCAAAGACCTTGACGTGCGGCCCGCCACCGACGCCGGCCGCCGTGATGATGTCGGCCACGCCGTCACCCGTCACGTCATTGCTCGCCACGCGGACGCCGCCGGTGAACGACGCATCGTATGCCAGGAACGAGAACTTCTCGACTCCCGTCGTGAAGTCGAACACGCGCACCAGTGGCGCACCGCCCTGATCGGTGCCCGTGACGAGGTAGCGCGTTGCGGTCGGGTTGCCCAATCCGGTCCGGCTCGCGGCATTGGCGAACGTGGGCGACTGGGCAGCCGTCCCAAGCGTCGATCCACTCGTTGTGCCCGTCACGACCGTGCCGGTCGAAGAAAGGAGTTGTCCCTTGTTGGTCGGGTTGGGTAGCGGGTTCGGGCCAGGGTTCGGATTGACCGGCGTATCGCTGATCTCGCCGAAGTTGTTCTGCTCGCTGATCGTGTTGGCGGGCAGGTTGATCGTGTTGATGAAGTTCGATCCGCCAATGCCGTTGTTCGGCCCGACGGTGCCGCCGGTCGTGCCGGGGTTCTCGCAGTAGTCGATGAACGCCGCCGGTTGCGTCTCGGTCACGGTGTAGGTGCCGGCTTCCAGCTTATCGAACAGGTAGAAGCCAATGTCGTTCGTCTGCGTCGTGATGTTGACCGTCTTGCCGGTGACGGTCGTACCCGTCAGCGTGACCGTCACGCCCTGGATCGGCAAATCGCCGTTGGTCGGGACGCCATTGACCCGGTCGAAGGCACAATTGCGGTTGGCATCGAAGTAGACGTAACCGCTGAGGGCACTGCCGACCGGTGACGTCCCCTGGCACACTTCGCCGAAGTTGTAGTAGGTCTGCTGACTCGATTGACCGGCGACAAGAATCCCGGGGTGAATGTTGCGCTGAGGCGTTACACTGTTCGTTCCGCCGACAATCTCGATCGATGCCAGGCCGTCCGTCAGGATCGTATCGTTGCCGAGTATGTTGGTCGCGGGCTGAATCTCGCTGACGCTATAGGTGCCGGCTGGAACGTCCGTGAACGAGTAGAAACCGAGGGCGCTGGTCGTCGTCGTTCGCGTGATAGTCGTCCCCGTGGCCGTTGTACCGGTCAACGTGACGGTAATACCCGAAAGCGCCGTGCTTAGGATCGTGCGCACCGTGCTATTGGACCCGGTGTAGCAGAAAACGAACCCGCTGACGTTGCCAGGCGTTTGGTTCGGCGTCGGGCACTCGTAGAAGTCGTTGTTGATGGCCGAGCTACCTGCCACGATCGCGATGCCACTGATCGTGTCGTTGACCGCCACCGAGCCACCGCCCGTTCCGGCCTTCTCGCAACCATCGACGAGCGTCTGACCGTTGAATGTGGTCGGCTGCGTCTCGGCGACTGTGTAGTTGCCGGCGGCGAGGTTCGTGAACTGATAGAAACCACTCGCGTCCGTCGTTGTCGTGCCAACCACCGCGCCGGCCGCATTCCGCAGCGTAATGGTCACGCCAGCCATCGGCTGATCGCCAGTGTCAAAGACACAGTTGCAGTTCGCATCGAAGTACACGTGACCGCTGAGCGTGCCCGGGTTCGGTGGCGTCGGGCACTCGTAGAAGTCGTTGTTGATGGCCGAGCTACCTGCCACGATCGCGATGCCACTGATCGTGTCGTTGACCGCGACCGAGCCGCCACCCGTTCCGGCCTTCTCGCAACCATCGACAAGCGTCTGACCGTTGAATGTCGTCGGCTGAACCTCTTCCACCGTGTAGTTGCCAGCCGTGAGATTCGTGAACTGGTACAGACCTTGGGCATTGGTCGTCGTGGTCGCGATTACCTGACCGGCAGCGTTCTTGAGACGCACGGTCACGCCGGCCATCGGTTGATCGCCGGTGTCAAAGACACAGTTGCAGTTCGCATCGAAGTACACGTGGCCGCTGAGCGTGCCCGGGTTCGGCGGCGTCGGGCACTCGTAGAAGTCGTTGTTGATGGCCGAGCTACCCGCCACGATCGCGATGCCACTGATCGTGTCGTTGACCGCGACTGAACCACCGCCCGTCCCAGCCTTCTCGCAACCATCGACAAGCGTCTGACCGTTGAATGTGGCCGGCTGCGACTCGGCGACCGTGTAGTTGCCGGCGGCGAGGTTCGTGAACTGATAGAAACCACTCGCGTCCGTCGTTGTCGTGCCAACCACTGCGCCAGCCGCGTTCCGTAGCGTAATGGTCACGCCGGCCATCGGTTGATCGCCCGTGTCAAATACGCAATTGCAATTCGCGTCGAAGTACACGTGACCGCTGAGCGTACCCGGGTTCGACGGCGGCGTCGGGCATTCGTAGAAGTCGTTGTTCTGAGCAGTGCCATTGGCAATGACGGCGATGCCGCTGATGATGTCGTTGACCGCGACCGAGCCGCCACCCGTCCCGGCCTTCTCGCAACCATCGACGAGCGTCTGACCATTGAATGTCGCCGGCTGAACCTCTTCCACCGTGTAGTTGCCAGCCGTGAGGCCAGTGAACTGATAGAAACCGTTCGAGTCGGTCGTCGTCGTCGAAACGACTTGCCCAGCGGAGTTGCGGAGCCGGACGGTCACACCGCTGATGGGCTGATCGCCGGTGTCGAGTGTGCAATTGCAATTGGCGTCGAAGTAGACGTGCCCGCTCAGGCTGCCCGGTGGCGGAGTGGGCGTCGGACACTCGTAGAAGTTATTGTTCTCTGCACCGGTCAAGCCAAGGGCGATGCCGGAAATCACGTCATTGACGGCGACCGAACCGCCGCCTGTGCCCGGAGTCTCACAGCCGTCGACTACGGGCTGACCGGCGTTGTTGGTCGCCGGCTGGACTTCTTCGACCGTGTAGTTACCCGGATCGAGGTCCGCGAAAATGTAGAACCCGTTCGCGTCCGTCGTCGTCGTGGCGACGATTTGCCCGGCCGAGTTCTTGAGCCGCAACGTGACCCCTGAAATCGGCTGGTCGCCCGTGTCGAACGTGCAATTGCAGTTCGCGTCAAAGTAGACGTGGCCACTGAGGAAGGTCTTGGTCGCCGAGCCCTGACAGCAGATGAAGAAGCAGTTGAGGCCCGAAGCATCGCCGGCGGCAAGGGTCGCCGTGTCGATCCAGTTCGTACCGACGCCCTTGTTCGGTCCAACGTTCCCGCCCGGAGCAGCGACGTCATAGCCGTCGGCGAAACCGGTCGGCAGGTCGGCATCATTCGAGTCGTAAGCGATGCGATACTTGCCCGGTGCGAGACCGTTGAACTCGAAGTAGCCGTCGACGTTCGTCACCGTGCTGGTCACGAACGTCCCGTTGGCGTCGTAAAGGTTGATGGTGACGTTGGGAATGCCCGGCTCGTCGGGCGTATGAATCTGGTCGCAATTGACGTCGCACTTGAGCGAGCCGTACACTCGCACCGTGCCGGCCGGCGGGTTCGGGCAGAGTTCCCCGAAGTTGTTGTTGACCGAGTTGTCGCCGGAAACAATGGCGATTCCGCTAATCGTGTCGGTCCCGCGACCGTGGTTCGGGCCAACGGTGCCGCCCGTCGAGCCGGGTGAGTCGCAACCGTCCGTCAGGACATTGCCATTCAGGCTACCCGGCTGCGTTTCGGCGACGGTGTATGTACCAGTCGGGAGGGCCGAAAACTCATAATAGCCGTTGGAGTCGGTTTGCGTCGTGCGGGTGATGGTCTGGCCAGTCGCCGTCGTGCCCGTCAGCATCAGGGTCACGTTGGGGATGGGCACGTCGCCGGTGTCGTAGGAGCAGTTATCGTTGTTGTCGACATAAACGTAGCCGGAGAGTTGTGCGGTGTTGGGCTGGCACGGGCATTCGCCGAAGTCGTAGCCGGTCGCGGTTACGCCACCGGAAACGGTGATATCTTCGATGTAGTCGGTGCCGATGCCGCCGTTGGGACCGGTCTGACCACCGGCCGTGCCAACGAAGTCGAGACCGTCCTGGTAGCCCGCGGGCTGAACCTGTTCCTGGACCCCATACACGCCGTCAGGCAGGTTGTCGAATGTGTAGACGCCGTTAGCGTCCGTAAATGTCGACGCGATGAAGTTGCCGCTCACACCGTAAAGAGCCATGCGGATGCCGGCGAGCATCGCATCACCCGTGCTCAGTCCGCCGCTGTGGTCGGTGTCGCCAAACACGCGGCCCGTGATGACGTTGGTGTTACTGGTCTGCAGCGTCGGACGGTTAGCGATCGTGACCGTGGACGTGGCATCGTCGCGGTAATCGTTGAGGCCGGTCGGACCACAACCGCATCCGCGCCGCTCGCCGGTCGCACTGGCTTGCCGGCCAGGCGTCACGGAGCCGGTTGGGTTCGGATCCTCACCGTTGGTTCCGGGCAGGCTCGTGTATTGAACCTGTGCATCGGCCGTCAACGCGACGCCGGCGGCCGCAGTGACGAGAGCGCTATAGGTGATCGTGACACCCGCACCCGGTGCGAGCGAGTCGATCTCAATCGCGACAGAATTCGGCGTGGACTTGTTGACGACGCCCGTGCCGCCGACGACATTCACGCTGCTCGGATCGAGTTGGAGGCCGTTCGGAACATTGTCGAGGACGGCCAGGTTATACGCCGTCGCGGCACCGGCAGCGTTTGAGAAGGTCAGCGTGTACCGCAACGTGTCGCCCGGAGCAGCCGTCGCCTGCGATACCGTCTTGACCAAATCGGTCACCGATGCTTCGACGACGGTGACACCAACGGAACCGGTATCGATCCCCGTGCTCGACCCGACGCTCAGGCTAAACCCCGCATTGAGGGCCGTGCCGGACTGGCTGGTCAGCACGTTGTTGACGAGGGCATTGAACTCGATGACCGCGAATTCGCCGTTCGCATCGCGATCGGCGATCGACGAAATGCCGGTGTTGAAGATGAGCTGGCCGTTCGAAACAACCGGCGTAATGCCGAACGTTGGCTTCACACCATTCGCACTGCTGCCCAGGACATTGGCTCCCGTCCCGAGCGTCGAGGTGATGCCGCCGTTCGACACGAGAGCAATCGTCGCCGTGCCATCGATATAGGTCAGGCCCGAGGCCAGCGACGCGGTGACGTTGTAGGTCGCGGGGTCGAAGGTTCCACCATCCTGCGCCAACGGCACAGCGGCCCGAACGCGGACGATCTCACCGATCGCCGCATTGTTGCCGGCGGTTGATGCGAGCGATGTGGCGGCGATGCTGGCGTCGATGGCCGGCACTTCGCGGGATTCGAGGGCCTCGATCTTGAAGTCGACCTTGGTCCGCTTCGCGTCACGAGCCTGTCGACGGTTGCGCCGTATGTTCTTGTCGAACGGGCCAAAGACGTCTTCGAGCTTCGCGCCGGAGAGGGGGTTCCAGTGCATCGGTAAGTTTCTCAGGTGTGATGGCCGACGTTCGTTCGACTCGCCGTACGGGACGACGAAGGAACGGTCGCGGACGGGAAGGTCGTGAGTCCTTTAGTGTACCGAATCGATCAAGGTTACTGTCCAGGCGGATTCGTTCGATTTGGGAGACTGGGCGGAATAGTGGGCCGAACAATAGGACTTTCAGACAGAATATTATTGTCCGTGCTGAAATCCAGTATTTCCGGCATTACCCGCAGCCAGTTTCCCCATGGAGGCAATGCTCCCCGATGAGTCTGCCCACGTACTGGAGTCGGGTTGGAGTGGTGAACCCGCCATAGGACACAAAAAAAGAGTTGTCAAATCGACAAAATGAAAAAACACGGCCAAGGTGTCCTGGGACAAGCCCTGATACCTCGGCCGTGCGATGACGATCTATCCGAGCGACACGCCACCCATCGCGGTGGGATCGAACGGTCCGAAGACGAATCGCTCCTGATCGGTAGCCCCGTCGCGAGCCGTCACTCGCCCTGCCACGCCTGGCCCGGTACCAGTCAGGATGTCGGCCTTGCCGTCCTGATCGATGTCCACCGTCGCCACCCGGTAGCCCGTTCGACCCGAAGCGTCGAACGCCAGGAACGAGCGTACATCGTTGGCCCAATGGCCCTGAATCTGGTCGTACGCTCCGCTGAAGACGCGAATCTGTGGTCCGCCGCCGATGCCCGGAGCGGTCACAAGATCGGCTCGGCCGTCGCCGTCCACGTCGCCGGCGGCCACGCTCACGCCACCCGAGAACTTCGCGTCGTACGCCATGAAGTCCCGCACGATTCGACCGTCGGCCCCGCTAAAGACCTTCACGTTGGGACCGCCTCCCGCACCAGGGGCCGTGACGATATCGTCGATGCCGTCGCCATCGCTGTATTGAGGCACATCGGTACCCGCGACGAACGTCATGGAGGCGATTGAGGCCGGCGTCGACAGATCCCCGGCCGCCACGTTGACGCCACCGGTGAACTTCGGATCGTACGCCATAAACTGCATGGCTACCGTATCGTTGCTGCCGTCGAAGACCTTGACGTGTGGCCCACCACCAGCACCCGGACCAGTGATAATGTCGGCGCGTGAGTCACCCGTCACGTAGCCGGCCGCCACGTTGACGCCGCCCGTGAACTTCGGGTCGTACGCCATGAACTGCTGCACGAGCGCGCCGGAGACTCCGTCAAAGACCTTGACGTGCGGCCCACCGCCGGTACCCGGTGCAGTAATGATGTCCTCAACGCCATCGCCCGTCACGTCGGCGGTCGCCACGTTGACACCGCCGGTAAAAGCCGCGTCGTAGGCCAGGAAACTCATCCGCGGTGCGCCGCCTTGCCGGTTGAAAACCTTGACGAGCGGTTGACTACCCGGACCCGAACCCACGGCGTATAGATCGGTTGGCTTGACCGACGGCCGGCCGGTCTGACGAATCGGGATATTGAGCTCGCCGGTCATCGCCGTCGTACCGCCCGTCGCAGTCGCACGGTAAGTCGTCATCTGGCCGCTGGTGCCAGGTTTGACCTGGACCGTTACGACAATGGTGACGCTACCGCCACCGGCTAGCGTCGCCGTCGTCGCGACCGGACCCGAGCCCGAAGTCTTCGTGAGAGACGAGCCAGTCGTGGCGAAGCTCGTCCACGTCGCGTTCTGGAACTGCGCTGGCAGAACGTCAGCGATGGCGACGTTCGTCAATGTCGCGGTCGATGGATTGGCCACGGCAATGCTGTAGCTCAGCGTAGCACCGGCCGCGGCCGAACTCGCCGGACTCGTCAAGGCGATGAGAACAGCTGGCCGTGGCGCGACCGACTCGACCGTGTCGAAGCCGATCGACTTCATGCCGGTCACGGCCGCGCTACCATGGAGAATTGAGCCCGACTGCGTTGCAGTCAAACCGGCCACCGACGGTCCGGCTTGGATCGTCAGCGTGTCGTCTCCATCGCCACCGTACACATCGATGGCCATGGCTGTGTTTGGCGTAACCGTGAACGAGTCGGCCAACGGTCCACCATTGAGCGTCGCCTTCTGCACGCGAGTCACGTTGATCGGCATTGCACCATCGCGCGTGACTTTGGTTCCGTCGGCGGTGAACGTATGCGTGCCCGTGGTCGGACCGGCAATGGAAAGCGTATTGGTACCAGTTCCGCCGTCGAAATTGATGCCCTTGGGCAAGACAAGCTCGGCACCGGTCGGCCCACGATAATTAACCGCCAGACTGTCGTCGCCCGATCCACCGACGACGTTGACGGCCGAGCCGTTGATCGATCGGTTGACGAGCAAGTTCTGACCGACCGAACTGCCGGCATTCGTAAAGCTGACGACTCCCCCGGCCGTGATGTACTTGTAGACGTAGCCGTGCGAGAAGTTCTTAAACGTCACGTCGCCGGCGACGCCAACGCCGGTCTGGAGGATGCCCGAACCCGGTGCATCCGACGTTCCACTGGGAATGTCCCGACTCCCCACCGTCAACGCGTCGCTTCCGCCACCAGCATCGACGGTCAAGCGAAGGATCGATGCTTCAAAGCCGTCGAAACCGATGGAGTCGTCCTTGTCGCCGAGGCTGATGTCGACGGCCGTCACGCCGGCCACTGGCCCGCTCACCTTGCCGACACCGTCCGTCGTCCAGCCGGCGGCGGTCGCCTTGGCCGAGAGCGTCAACGGCGTTCCACCCGCTTGCTCAAAGCGAAATCGCCCGCTGTCGACGGCAGCATGCAGAAAGTTGGTTTCGCCCGGCGCAGCTGTGAAACTAAGGGTTCCACTGACGAGATCGACAACGGCGGGGACCGTGCGGTCTTCCAAAGGCAGGATGGCAAGGCGACGGGAGCGGGGCTGCGACATGCGGGTAGTCTCCGGCGACCGGGGGCGACGGGGATGCGAAGGGTAGCCCGGTTGGCAGGATGGGACAAGGCGAAGTGCGAACCGAGAGGCGTCGCTTACCTAAATTGACAGGAGCCGCTCTTCGCTAAATTCTCCGATTTCGCGCGTGACAGGAGCCGGCGATCTACGTTAAGATGTTAAGGAGTCGCCTGCGACTCGTCATTGCCTGTAGGCCGACGCGACGATTGCGCCCCAGTCGGTCGCCTACCCCGGTTGTGTATTGTCCCGACATTGGCGGCTTGGCCGCCTCCCGCGAGGGGATTTTCCATGCCCCGCTGCTTCGCACTGCTCACCGCGTCACTTGTCGTGATCGGTTTGGCCGTCCGCGCCGCCGACCCGCCAGTGGACAAGGCTCCGACCGACGAGGAACTGCAAAAGGCCAAACAGAAGGCTGCCTTTGAGCAGGAGCGGCTGCGACGCAATTTCGGCGACTTCCAGCGCTCATTGTTGGCACTCGCCCAGCGCTACGAGAAGTCGAGCAAGTCGGAGGACCGCGAGAAGGCGCTCGTATTGCGCCAGGCCATCGATCTTGCCGCCAAAGAGGGCATCGACAACCAGTTCAATCGGCTGGTTGTGACGCTGACCGCCTCGGGTATCACGATTCAAGAGATCAATGCAGCGATCGGGCAGAACGAGCAACTGGCTAAGACGCTGCGTGAGATGATTTCCGTTCTGTTGACCGACAACCAGACGGCCAAGCTAAAGGAAGAGCAGAAGCGCCTTCAGGACCTACTGAAGGAACTGGACAAGGTGTTGCGTCAACAAAAGCTTGAGCGGGCGAACACCGAGGCGGGCCGACTCGATCCGAAGGACCTCGCGAAAGGTCAGCAGAAGGTCACGCAGGATACCAAGAAACTTTCCAAGTCGATGGGCAACGCCGACTCGAAGGACGGCAAGGACAAGTCACCAAAGGGCGAAGCCAAACCGGAAGGTCGGGACGGCAAGCCCGAGGGCGAAGGTAAGGACGACACCAAGGACGCCAAGGGCGACGCGAAGGCCGGCGACCCACAGAAGGGTGATGCCAAGGATCCGAAGGCTGGCGATCCCAAGGGTGATGCCAAGGATCCAAAGGCGAACGATCCAAAGGGCGATCCGAAAGCGGGCGATCCCAAAGGCGACCCGAAGGCCGGCGACCCACAGAAGGGCGACGCTAAGGACCCCAAAGCGGGCGATCCCAAGGGAGATCCCAAGGCTGGTGATCCGAAAGGTGACCCGAAGGCCGGCGATCCCAAGGCTGGCGATCCGAAAGGCGATCCCAAGGGCAAGCCGGAGCCCGGCGAGGCCAAGGCTCCGCCAAAGGATATGCCAGAACCCGGTGAGTCGAAGGGCAAGCCGGAAGGCAAGGAACCAAAGGACGCGGCCGACAACAAAGCCAAACCCGAAGGCAAGGGCGAAGCCAAGCCCGGCGACCCCCAAGACCCCAAGGGTGGCGAGCAACCGCCGAAGGGCGAACCCAAGGGTGACTCCAAGCCACAAGATGGCAAGCCGCCGAAAGGCCAGCCCAAGGGCGACGGCCAGCCGCAGGACGGCCAACCGCCGGATGGCGGTGATCAACAGCAGCAGCCGCCCCAAGACCAGCAGCAGGAGGAACAGACCCCCGGCCGTAAGCAAGTGAAGGACGCGATCGAGAATCAGAAGAAGGCCGAGGACAACCTGAAGAAGAAGGACAAGGACAAGGCGTCCGGGGACCAGGACGAGGCGATCAAGGACCTGGAAGCCGTCCGCAAGGAGATCGAGCGGCGGTTGAAGCAACTCCGCGAGGAGGAGTTGGAACGGTTGCTCGCCAACCTCGAAAACCGCTGTTCGCGCATGCTGACGATGCAGATCGAAGTCTACGAAGGCACCAAGCGGATCGATGCCACTATCCAGGCCAGCGCCGACAAGAAGGCGACCCGGCTTGAAGACAACAAGTCCGGCGATCTGGCCACGCGGGAAGAGGCCATCATCGCCGAAGCGAACAAGACGCTTCAATTGCTCGAAGAGGACGGCTCGGCCGTGGCTGTGCCGCAGGTGCTGGAAAACGCCCGAGACGACATGATCAAAGTGCAGAAGCGCCTGTTCAAGACCGATGTCGGTTCCTTTACTCAGGGCGTCGAGGAAGACATCATCAACGCCTTGAAGGAAGTGATCGAGGCGCTCAAGAAGGCCCAGCAGGATCTGAAAGATAAGAAGGATCAGCCACCGCAACCGCCCCCGCCGGGCGGGCAGCCGCAGCCGCAAAAGCTGATCGACATCCTGGCCGAACTGCGGATGTTGAAGTCGCTTCAACTCCAGGTGAACAAGCGGACGACCGCCTACGGCAAGCAGTACCCCGGTGAGCAGGCCGACGAACCGGATATCGTCAAGGAGCTGCGCAACCTCGCCAACCGGCAGGTGAAGATTCAGAAGGCAACCAAGGATATCGCCACAGGTAAGGCCGGTAATTCCCAGTGATTTGGACCATGTCATCCCACCGACGGCAATCGGTGGGAGTGGTTCGGAGGGACGACACGTGACCCTGCGTATCTGGCTCCCCGCCGCCCTCGTGGTAGGCTTCGTCGGTGTGGCGTCTGCCGGCCCCGAGCCGACCGGCAAGTCGGGCGTGTACAACTTCGGCAATCTGAAGGCACCGACGCCCGAAGCGGCTCGCGCCACGGCCCAGGCCTGGTACGAGTCCGCCGGCAAGAGCGACGCCGCCGCTAAAGCCGCGTTCGCCGCGATTTGGGATGCGGCCGACAAGCCGCTCCTCGAGCGTGTGACGGAAACGCTTGCGCTCGTGAATCCCGATGCCGGCAAGCTGCTCGCCGACGCTCGCGACCCGGTCGCTCCGGCGCCCAAGCAACTACCCGCGATCCTGAAGGACGCGAAGCAGTCGGTTTACTTCCGCTCGAATCTCGCCCTGGCATACGCGAAAGCGGTTGCGGGCAAGCGCATCTACGAAGAAGCTCTCGAAGCGCTTCGCGCCGCGACGCCCGAACAGGTCGTCGATCCGGCGGCTTTCTATTTCCACAAGGCCGTTGCCGAGCATGCGATGATCCAGAAGAAGGAAGCGTCCGGCTCCATCGCCCGTCTTCTCGACGATGTCGCCGACGCCCCCGACCGTTACAAGATGGTCGCCACGCTGATGTATTTCGACATGCAAGGCTGGAAGGATGACGACAAAGACCTGGGGCAAATCGCCAAGCTGATGGACAACATTGAGCGCCGACTCGACCAATCTCGCGGTGGGCCCAAGACGCAAGAGATTCAGAAGAAGGTCGTCTTCCGCCTCGACGAGCTGATCAAGGACGTCGAAAACCAGATGAAGAATGGCGGCCAGCCCGTCGCCTGCCCGGGTGCTGATCCGCAAAACGGCAAGGGCCCCAGCAGCAACCAGCCCAACCAGCCGCAGCCGGACAGCCAGATTCAGACGAACGCCGGCCCCGGCGTTGTGGACCAAAAGAAGTTGCAGCACCTTGTGGCGAATTGGGGTAAGCTTCCCGAAAAGGATCGCGCCAAGGCCATGATGGAGTTGACGAAGGACCTGCCGCCTCGCTACCGCGAGGTGATCGAGAACTATTTCAAGACGCTAGCCAAGAGCCAGGAGAAGTAGGATGACCGCGGCCTGCACCCCGGAGGGGCGGCCGTGGTTAGCCAGGGGCGTCAGCCCTTGGGGCGAAATGGTATAATGCCACAGCCCCGGAGGAGCGGCAGAGTGTCCCGCGCGGCACGTTCTGCCGCCGCTCCGGGGCTGAATCGTTGCCGGGGCACGGGTTCCAGGGGCTGATGTCCCTGACAGGGCACGGCCGCCCCTCCGGAGCTAATTACGGGCTTGGAGCTGGGGACCACCGATGTTCGGCATTTCGACCTTACTCGTCCTGTCGCTCGCGGCCGGGGCGGACCTGCAAACTCTCTCCGGCAAGAAGATCGCCGGCGACATTGCCGGCCTCGACAAACAGACGCTCGTGCTCAAGACGGCGACCGGCGACCAACGCATCCCCGTCGCAGACGTCCTCCAGATTGACCTCGGTGCGCAGGAACCACTGCCGACCACGCCCTATTACGATGTCGAACTGACAGACGGCTCCGTCTTCCATTGTCCCACGCTGGCGATCAAAGGCGCCAACCTGGTCGTTACCGCCCAGCCCGACATGGCCCTAACGATTCCGCTCACCGCCGTCTACTCGGTGTTGCGCGACGCACACGATGCGAAAGTGCGGCAGGATTGGCAGAAGTTCTCGGCCAAGCGTGCGCGGTTCGATGTGGTTGGCGTTCGCGGCGCTGACGGACAACTCAACCCGCTCGAAGGTACCTTTGGAGTGGGCACGGAATCCGGCGATGGCATTGAGTTCACCTACCAGGAGAGCGGCAAAAAGCTAACGCCAAAGCTCTCCAAGGTCCAGGGTTTGTTATTTGTCCCGCGACCGGCCGAGAATGCGCCGCAGACGCTTTGCAAGGTCACCGACGCCGCTCGCAACCTCGTGGTGTCGGCTGACATCCTCGTCAATGCCGAGGGCGTGACACTCACGAGCGTCGCCGGTGTCCGCGTCAAATACGCTTCGTCAGCCAAGGTTGCCAGGCTCGATTTCAGCAAGGGCAAGTTGACCTATCTCTCGGACCTGGACCCGTCGAAGTCCGGCAACGCCGAGCTATCGACCGAGGACGGCCCATCGCTCGGTCAATTCCTCGCCTACCGCAAGAACCTGAACCTCAACAATGGCCCGCTACGTTTGGACGGAATCACCTACGCGAAAGGGGTGGCGCTGCACGCGGGCACACAGCTCGTGTACGAGATCGGCGGCGACTACAAGGAGTTCCGGGTCATCGTCGGAGTCGACGAATCGGTGCAGACCGAGAGCCCTGTTGAGGTGGTGATCGAGGGCGATGGCCGAGTACTGGCCCGCGAGGCTGTCAACCGCCGCGGCAAGGCAAAGACTGTCGCCGTGGACGTCAAGGGCGTGCAACAGCTGCGCGTCAGTGTCGTGTCGAAGGAGCTGCTCGAACTCGGCGGGCAGGCCAACCTCTGCGACGCGAAGGTGAGTAAGTGATTCAATCGGCGAGCGTCGAGGCGTGAGCCCGATGAGTTCGAGAGTCCAAGCCACGTCGGGCTTACGCCTCGACGCTCGCCCTAGGGATGACCGCCATGCGACGCCTCCTCGTGACTGCCGCCGTCATCGCGCTGCCGCTGGCCGCAGTGGCCAACGACCTCGTCCGCCAGGCTGAAGCGAAGCGGATCGCCACCGTCGAAAAGGTGCGGCCCGCCGTCGTCGCCGTCTACTCCAATAACATGGACGGCGGTGGCTCCGGCGTCGTCATTGATCCTGAAGGGTATGCCCTGACCAACTTCCACGTCGTCGGCGACGGCAAGACGTGCAAGTGCGGCCTGGCCGATGGCATCCTATACGATGCCGTCCTCGTGGGCCTCGACAAGGTCGGCGACGTTGCACTCATCAAGCTACTGCCCAAGGAAAAGGACAAACCGTTCCCGTTCGTCGCGCTGGGCGACAGCGACAAGGTGCAGCCAGGCGACTGGTCGCTGGCGATGGGTAACCCGTTCCTGCTCGCCAACGACTTCACGCCAACCGTAACCTTCGGCCTCATCAGCGGCACGCACCGCTACCAATATCCGTCGGGGTCGATCCTCGAGTACACCGACTGCATCCAGATGGATGCGTCCATCAACCCCGGCAACTCCGGTGGGCCGCTCTTCAACATGGACGGCGAGTTGATCGGCATCAACGGCCGCGGCAGTTTCGACAAGCGTGGCCGGGTGAATTCGGGCGTCGGCTACGCGATCTCAGTCAACCAGATCAAGAACTTCCTCGGCCACCTGTACGCGGGCATCGACACCGACCACGCCACGCTCGGAGCGACGGTGAAGATGGCCGGCGAGGGGGAAAACGAAGTGCCGCGGGTCGTCTTTGAGACCATGCTGGAGGATGCGGACGTGGCCCGCCGCGGCGTGCAGTTGGACGACGAACTGGTCGAGTTCGCCGGTCGGCTGGTCCTCAACCGGAACCAGTACAAGAACGTACTTGGCATCTTCCCCAAGGGCTGGCGACTACCGCTGATCTACCGCCGGGACAACAAGAAAACGGAAGTCCTCGTCCGACTCCAAGGCGTTCTGCCGAAGGAAATGCAGGAAGGCGGTGCCCGGCCTCGGCCGCAGCGGCCCCGGCCCGGTCAGCCGCAACCACCACAGCCTAAGGGCGATTCCGCGCCGAAGGATTCGCCGGCCATGAAGCTCTACAAAGCGAAGGCCGGGTTCGCGAACTACTACTTCAACGAACAGGCTCAGCAGAAGCTGCTTGCCGCCAATGCCAAGCACGGCGACTTTGCGAACGCGACAGGTGCCTGGACCATCGACGGCGAGTTGGAGCGTAAGGGTGCGAAGGCCCCGGTAAAGGCCGAAATCGTCGATAGCAAGGTCGGCGATGGCCCGGTCAAGACACTCATCCGGCTCGATATCGGCGGCCTCAAGTATGAACTCGACCCGCTGAAGGCAAACCCCGACGTGCGCGACCTGAAAGATCCACCGGGTTCGGGTGGATTACTCATGGCCTTCTACCATTGGAACCGGCTGATGACGCAAAAGGCCAAGGGGTTTGAAGGTGGCTTCGTGCACAGCGGCCGCGAGCCATGCTACCCGCCTAAGGTCGATGGCTCGACGGCGAAGTCGCTCCGCGAGCTGCGTGTCGATTCGGAGACGCTTCGCACCGAACACGCTGCTGTGCCAGCCGTCTGGTACTATTCGCTCGGCGACCAGAAGCTGATGGGCTTCGAAGTCACCGTATCGAAAGACGACGATCCCTGCGAGGTGTACCTATCGGATTACCGGCCCGTGGACGGTCGACAGTTGCCGCACCGCTTTGCGATTCGTCACGGGAACGAGACGTTCGGCACGCTGACCGTGGCCGGATACAAGATCGGGACGAAATGAGAGTAGCGTTAGCCCCGGAGCGGCGACAACTTGCTGCCCCTCCCGGACTAACCGACTGTGGGACATTAAAACCAAGGGCTGACGCTCCTGGCCACTAACGGCTGCCCCACGCGGGGTTAAGACAACATCGATGCGAATGTCACTCATGCGATTCTCGATCACAGCTTTCGCCGTGGTTGGGTTGACAGCCCCTGCACCTGCCCAAAACACGTTCCACGACGTGTCGCGGGAGGTGAACCGCAAGCTCGTGAAGGTGTTCGGCTCCGGCGGCTTCCGCGGACTAGCGGCCTACGGTACTGGCGTGGTCATCTCACCCGATGGCTTCGTGCTGACCGCATCGAGTCATTTGCTCGACACGCCCGACCTGCGCGTCCACCTTTACGATGGTCGGCGTGCCCAGGCGAAGGTTGTCGTCATCGAGCCGGAACTCGACGCGGCGCTGATTAAGATCGACAAGGTCGAGGACTTGCCCTTCTTCGATGGGCTGGCTGCCGCGAAGCGACCTACGGCAAAGGCCGGTGATTGGATCCTCGGCTTCTCCAATCAATTCGAGATCGCCACGCGCGACGAACCCATGTCGGTCACGCGCGGCGTGATCGCCGCCGTCGCCAAACTGCCGCTGCAGCGAGGCGTGTTCGAGGCCCCGTACCAGGGCGAAGTTTATGTCATCGACGCTGTGACAAATAATCCCGGCGCAGCCGGCGGTGCGCTGACCACGCCCAAGGGCGAGTTGCTCGGCCTAATCGGCAAAGAGCTACGCAATGGTCTGACGGAGACCTGGCTCAACTATGCCGTGCCAATGGCGTCGAAAGTCGATGTTCGACAGGGCGAGCAGATCGTGACTGTGAGCATGTCCGAGTTCCTCGAAAAGGGGATGAAGGGCGAGTACAAGCCGACGGTCCGCGAACGCAATCGCGACGGCACTGGGGCGTATGACGGCATCGTCTTTGTCCCAAACGTTGTCGAGCGAACGCCGCCCTACGTCGAGGAAGTGATTTCCGGTTCCCCAGCTGCGAAGGCTGGGCTGAAGTCAGACGACCTGGTCGTCTATGTCGACGGCGAGCCGGTCGTGAGCATCGCCGCATACCGCGAGATTCTGAGCAAGATTCGGCCGGGCACGCTCGTGAAGCTGGAGGTTCGTCGTGGCGACAAGCTCGTCCCGGCCGAACTGACGCTGGAAGACCGGCCGAAGCCGAAGAAGTGAGTGCGAAGCGACCAATAGCTTTGCAAGAAGGGTCAACCCCATGAATACCGCATCCCTGTCGCTTCTGTTGCTGACCGCCGCCCAGCCAGCCGATGCGATCAATGACGCCAACGAACTGGCACTGAAAGCCGCTGTCGCTCGCGTCGCTCCGTCGATCGTTCAGGTCGAGACGAGCGGCGGGACCGAGATGATCGCCGGCCGCGGCGACCGCGGCTTCCGCAAAGGCACCGGCCCCACAACAGGTGTCGTGGTCGGCGCGGATGGGTACATCCTCTCGAGCGCCTTCAACTTCGCCAACAAGCCATCGTCGATTGTCGTTGCGATCCCCGGCCGCAAAGAGCGGCTCGTGGCCAAGGTAATCGCGACCGACCATACGCGCATGTTGACGCTGCTCAAGGTCGATGCGACGGGCCTGCCGACCCCTCCGGGCGCGACCAAAGCCGAGACGCGGATTGGCCAATGGGCCGTCGCCGCCGGTCGCACGCTCGACCCGAACCCCGAGCATCTACCGTCGATGTCTGTCGGTGTCGTTAGCGCACTCAACCGGATCTGGGGCAAGGCACTGCAAACCGATGCCAAGGTATCCCCTGCAAATTACGGTGGTCCTCTGGTGGATATCGAGGGCCGTGTCCTGGGCATACTGGTGCCGGCTTCGCCGCAGGGTGAGGGTGAGGCGGCGGGCGTCGAATGGTACGACTCGGGTATTGGCTTCGCCATCCCGTTCGAGGACGCACTAGCTTCGGCCGCGAAGCTCAAGGCGGGCAAGGACCTTCGCCGGGGAATGCTCGGCGTCACCCCGAAGACACCCGACCGGTACGGCGTGCCGCCAACGGTTGGGACAGTGGCCCCGGAGAGCGCCGCCGCCAAGGCCGGCATCAAGTCTGGAGACATCATCCTTGAGATCGATGGCAAGCCGGTCGCCCATCAGACGCAACTCCTGACTGCCCTCGGTCCGAAGTACGAGGGCGATGTGATCTCCGTCAAAATCAAACGCGACAAGACGGAGATGAAGTTCGAAAAGGTGGAACTCCGCGGACTCGTCTCGTCGTTTCAGATTGGTTACCTCGGCATCGTTCCAGTACGCGACGATCCGGAACTCGGCGTCGAAGTTCGTTACGTCGAGCCGAATAGTCCCGCCGACAAGGCCGGCATCAAGCCAGGCGATCGGCTGATGAAGGTAGGCCCTGCCGACGCCAAAACCCTCGAAGCATTCTCCGGTCGCGACGAACTGCGAGCACTTCTCGACACAGATCCCGCCGGCACCGAACTGAAGTTCGAGGTCGTGCGCATGGAAGGCAAAAAGACCGAGACGGTCAAGGTGAAGCTCGGCACCATCCCCGATGACGTGCCCGAGAAGCTACCCCCGAACGCAACGGCGAAGCGAGCCCTGGAGCCGCGCAAGAAGGTCGCCCCGAAGGCAAAGGCCGAATCGCCCCAACCCGTGCCGATCCCCGGCAAGGACGGAAAGGGTAAGGCCGAGCCGAAAAAGGAAGAGCCGAAGCCCGAAGAGCCGAAGAAGGACGAAGCCAAGAAGGCAGAAACGGGCCTCCTGGAGCGCACATCCCCAGCGAAGGACAAGCAGTTTTGGGTCTACGTTCCCGCGAATTACGACCCGAACATCGCGCATGCTCTGGTGATTTGGCTGCATGCGGCGAACCACGCGGGCAAGGACGCGAAGGACATGGTGAGCATCTGGGAATCGGCATGTGAGGAACAACACATTATCCTGGTCGGTCCGAAGTCGGAGAGCGAATCCGGCTGGCTGGCGAGCGAGGCAGAGTTCGTCCAGGAAGCTGTCCGCGACGTGTTGAAGGAGTTCACGATCGACCGGCAACGTATCGTCGCCCACGGCCTCGGCGTGGGCGGACAGATGGCGTTCTATCTGGGTTTCAACGCGCGCGAACTGGTTCGTGGTGTGGCTCCTTCCGGCGCAGTTCTGGCCAATGCTCCGAAGGAAGTCGTACCTGGTCAACGGCTATCGTTCTTCATCGTGGCCGGAGGCAAGGATCCGCTCGCGAAGGAGATCGCGGACGTGAAGCCGAAGCTGACCGAGAAGAAATACCCGGTCGCGCACCGTGAAGTCGCGGACATGGGCAAGGAATACCTCGACCGCAAGACGTTTGAAGAACTGTTGCTATGGATCGACTCCCTGGATCGTCTGTAAGCCGTCGGCAGGTCGCGCCAGTGGCCGCAGGCCGCATTTCAAGATGTCCAGCGACGCCGTCGTTGACCGTCACGCCCGGCAGTCATCGTCGCAGATACGTCCCGTTCGAAAGACATTGACCCGGTGGACAACCGACGGCTGCGCGCAGGTATACTCATACCCGCCCCGCCGGAGGCCGTCCGATGCCCGATTCGTCGTCCGACCGCGATCCGCTCGAGTGCTTGGCCGAGGAGTTCGTCGCCCGCTTCCGGGCCGGCGAACGGCCGTCCTTGACCGAGTACGCGAATCGCCTGCCAGAGCGTGCCGACGAGGTCCGCGAGCTGTTCCCGGCCCTCGTCGAGATGGAGCAGCTCAAGCCCGTCACCGGCGACCGCACCGGCGACTTCGTTCCGGCCGCGGACGCTCACCCCGATCGCATCGGCGAGTTCCGCATCCTGCGACAAGTCGGCCGTGGCGGCATGGGCGTGGTCTATGAGGCGGTGCAGGAATCGCTTGGGCGGCACGTCGCGCTGAAGCTGCTGCCGGCCGATGCACTGGCTGACGCGACCCGGTTGGAGCGATTCCGCCGGGAGGCGAAGGCGGCGGCGAAGCTTCACCACACGAACATCGTGCCCGTGTTCGGCACCGGTGAGGCCGACGGCCGCCACTACTACGCGATGCAATTCATCGCCGGCCACCCGCTCGACGTGGTGATTGCCGAAGTTCGGCGGCTCAAGGACAAGTCGGCGACGCGGGCACCGCGCGAGGTATCCGAAGTTGCGGCGGCGCTCGTGACCGGCACCTTCGGCGCGGCGAGCGTCGAGGCGTCAGCCCGACGTGATAGCGACGACGCCAAATCACGTCGGGCTGACGCCTCGACGCTCGCCGGGGAGTTCGCCGTCCCTCACCGACGGCGGCCGACACTACTGGGCTACCGTCGCCCGCGTCGGAGCGCAGATCGCCGACGCCCTGGCCTACGCCCACACCCAGGGCGTCCTGCATCGCGACATCAAGCCGGCCAACCTCCTGCTCGACCTTCAGGGATCGGTGTGGGTCACCGACTTCGGCCTGGCCAAGTCGGCCGACGCCGACGATCTGACCCATGCCGGCGACGTGGTCGGCACCCTGCGCTACCTCGCCCCGGAACGGTTCGAGGGTGCTGGCGATCACCGGGCCGACGTGTACGCCCTCGGGCTGACGCTGTACGAACTGCTGACGCTACGGCCGGCCTTCGTGGCCGAGAACCGAGCCAAGCTGATCGAGTCGGTGGTCGCCGCGAACCCGCCGCGGCCACGGACGATCAACCCCGCCATCCCGCGCGACCTGGAAACCATCGTCCTCAAGGCGACCGAGCGGAACCCTGCGGCCCGGTACGCCACGGCGGCGGACCTCGCGGACGATCTGCGCCGGTGGGCCGACGGCGAGCCGATCTCGGCCCGGCCGAGTACCGCCGTCGAACGGGCCGTGAAGTGGGTCCGCCGCAAGCCGGCGCTGGCCGCGGCCGGCGCGCTCCTGGCGCTCGTCGTCGCCCTGCTCGCGGGCGTTGGCGGTGTGGCCTGGATGTGGCGGCAAGCCGATCGCGCTCGCGTTACGGCGACCAACGCCGTGGCTGCGTTGGAGGTTGCTAACCGGCAGACCGAGACGGCAAAGGATAACCTCGACCACGTGCTGACGCTGCGGCGGATTTCGCTCGCCCAATCGGCGTGGCGCGAGAACGACATCGTGGCGGCCGAGCAACTCCTCGACGAGTGCCCGCCCGCGCACCGCCAGTGGGAGTGGCTCTACGTCCGCCGGCTCTGCCGGTCCGAACTGCTGACCCTGGAGGGGCAGGCCAAAGAAGTCCGTGGGGTGTGCTTCAGTCCCGACGGCAAGTGGTTGGCAACCGCGGGGTCGGACGACACGCTCAAGGTGTGGGACGTGGCCAGCGGAGCGGTGGCACAGACAATTCCGGCGAAACACCCCGGCTGCATCTGCTTCAGCCCGGACGGCCGACTCCTGGCCGCCGGTCTCAGCCCCGGCGTCGGCGTATGGGAGGTGGCGACGGGCCGGCAGATACTATCGGCGGGCAATAACATCGTCCGCGGCGTGTGCTTCAGCCCCGACGGCAAGCGGCTCGCCACCGGCGATCACGAGTTCACCAACCCGGTCAAGGTGTGGGAGGTGGAGTCCGGCAAGCAAGTCCTCAACCCGATCGGCCACGGCCGGCTGGTCATGAGCGTGTGCTACAGCCCCGACGGCCGATACCTCGCGTCGGGCAGTTGGGATAGCACGGTCAAGGTGTGGGACGCGGCCACGGGGAACGAGGTCTACTCGTTCGCCGGCGAAAGCCGGGTCGCCTGCGTACGGTTCAGCCCGAGCGGCGACCGGCTCGCGGCGTCCTATGGCGACTACGCCGGGTCCGGCGCGATCCGTGTCTGGGATGTGGCGACCGGCCGGGAAGCCATCACCCTGCGAGGGCACGCGAAGGGCGTGGACGGCATCCAGTTCTCGCCGGACGGCCGGCGGATTGTGTCCGGGAGTCAGGACCGGTCCATTAAGGTGTGGGACGTGGCCGGCGGGAAGGAACTGCGAACCTACCGAGGCCACACTGCCACCGTCAACGGCGTATCCGTCAGCCCCGATGGCCGGCTGCTGGCATCGGCCGGTGCGGACCGGACGATCAAGCTGTGGGACATGACGGCCGACCCGGAGGCCGCAGCCTTGAAACTGCCCGAAGTCCGTTACCTGCACTTCAGCCCGGACGGCCGGCGACTGGCCGCCACGAGCAGCGAGGCCACGATTCGGGTTTGGGACGCGGCTACCAACCGGGAGGTATTGGTCCTTCGCGGCCATACCACCACCGTCAACGGCGTGTGCTTCAGTCCCGACGGCAGACGGTTGGCTAGCGCATCGTCGGACGGGACAGTCAAGATCTGGGATGCGGTCGAGGGCAAGGAAACCGCCACATGCGGTGGATACAGCGGCCGTGTCGAAAGTGTCTGCTTCAGTCCGGACGGTGAGAGTGTTGCCGCGGCAGGCGGAATAGCCGACGGTCCCACAGCAGGTCGCCCCCGGGACGTGCCGGCCGCGGTCGTCGTCTGGGCCGCCCGCACCGGGCGGGAACTCGCCCGGCTGGCGGGGCACGCAAAGGGGGTAAGGAGCGTGGCCTTCAGCCCGGACGGCCGGTTCGTCGCCGCCGGCGGCGAAGATGGTACCGCCCGGGTGTGGGACGTGACGGCCGGCACGGAAGTATCGACCTTCCGCGGTGAGCGGGGGACTATCCGGTGCGTGTGTTTCAGCCCGGACGGCCGATCGCTCGCTGCGGCCGACACGCCGACGCTTTTCTCCGCCTCCGGGAGTCCGAGCGACGTGCGGGTGTGGGACCTCGACTCCGGCACGTCGGTGAGGGTCTTCCGCGGTCACCGGGATCAGGTCAACAACGTGACGTTCTTCCCGGACGGCCGCCGGCTGGCGTCCTGCAGCCGGGACGGCACCGTCCGCCTGTGGGACCTGGCGACCGGTCAGGAGGCGTTCGTCCTCAAGGGCCACCGGACGGAGGTCATCGGCCTAAGCGTCAGCCCCGATGGCCGGCGGATCGTGTCCGGCGACTGGGGGGACAGCGCGGTACGTATTTGGGACGCCGACGAGCCGACCCAGGACGTCCGGAAGACCCGACTGGCCGCACTGCTGCGGAGCGCCGCGCGGTGGCACCTGGACGAGGCGGTCGCCGCGCTCCGGGAGAAGCAGCGGCCGGCCGTCGTGTTTCACCTGCAACAGATCACGGACGCGACCAGCGAAGGTGCACCGTTTCTCAACCGTCGTGGCCACATCTACCTCGCCCTTGGCCAGAAGGACAAGGCGCTGGCCGACTTCTCGGCCGTCGTCGAGCGCACGCCACACGACCCCAATGCGTGGCGTGACCGGGCCAAGACCTACGCCGCACTCCGGCGGTGGGACGAAGCCACGGCCGACTACACGAAGGAACTTGAACTGACGCCGAAGGACTGGACGGCGTGGTACGAACGGGCCGGCTGCCACGCCTCCGCCGGGCGGTGGGCCGCCGCCGAGGCCGATCTGCAACGAGCCGTCGAACTCGACGCGAACGACTTCTACGACCCGAAGTCTCGCCTCGCGCTGGTCCGCCTGACGACGGGCAACACCGCCGGCTACCGCGATGCCTGTGCGGCTCTGATGCAGCCTCAGCGCGGGACGATCCGAACCTTGCAAGCCAATCAGGTCGTGTGGACCTGCGTCCTCGCTCCGGGCGCGGTGCCGGACATGGGTCGGCTGGTCAAGATGTCCGAGTTCGACGCGGCGCGGTATCCGAAAGACCATCAGATCTTGAACACGCTGGGGGCAGCGCTATACCGCGACGGCAAGTTCGAGGAGGCGGTGCGGCGGCTCAACGAGGCCGTCACGCTGCACGGCAAAGGCGGGCACGCCCTGGACTGGGTATTCCTGGCGATGGCGTCGCACCGGCTGGGCAAGTCGGCCGTGGCGCGCGACGCCCTTGCCACGGCCGAGCGCACCTGGGCCGCACGAACGGCCGACGACCCCGGCCCAGATTGGGCCGAGCGTGCCGAGATCGCGGTGTTGCTCAACGAGGCCCGACAAACGTTGGCCGAGACGCCGCCGGAGGCCAAGCCATGACTGCGCCACCCAACTCGTCCTCGTCCTCCGACCGCGACCCGCTTGACCGCTTGGCCGAGGAGTTCGTCGCCCGCTTTCGGGCCGGCGAGCGGCCATCCTTGACCGAGTACGCCGCCCGGTTGCCAGAGCGAGCCGACGAGGTCCGCGACCTGTTCCCGGCCCTGGTCGAGATGGAGCAGCTCAAGCCGGCCACCGGCGACCACACCGGCGACTTCGTGCCCGCGGCCCCGTCGGACCCGCAACAGATCGGCGAGTTCCGCATCCTCCGCCGGGTCGGCGTCGGCGGCATGGGGGTCGTCTACGAAGCCATGCAGGAATCGCTCGGCCGGCACGTCGCGCTGAAGCTGTTACCGGCCGACGCACTCGCCGACCCGAAGCGGCTGGAGCGATTCCGCCGGGAGGCGAAGGCGGCGGCGAAGCTGCACCACACGAACATCGTGCCTGTGTTCGGCACCGGTGAGGCCGACGGCCGCCACTACTACGCGATGCAATTCATCGCCGGCCACCCACTCGACGCGGTGATTGCCGAAGTTCGGCGGCTCAAGGACAAGTCGGCGACGCGCAGCACCGCGCGAGGTATCCGAAGTTGCGGCGGCCTCGTGACCGGCACCTTCGGCGGCAGCGTCGAGGCGTCAGCCCGACGTGATAGCGACGACGCCAAACCACGTCGGGCTGACGCCTCGACGCTCGCCGGGAGTTCGCCGTCCCTCACCGACGGCGGCCGACACTACTGGGCCATGGTCGCCAGCGTCGGAGCGCAGATCGCCGACGCCCTGGCCTACGCCCACGCGCAGGGCATCCGCATCCTCGGAGCATCAAGCCGGCGAACCTGCGCTGGACCTGCGCGGGACGGTCTGGGTGACCGACTTCGGCCTGGCCAAGTCCGCCGACGCCGACGACCTGACCCACGCCGGCGACGTGGTTGGCACCCTGCGGCTACCTCGCCCCGAACGGTTCGACGGCACCGGCGACCACGGGCCGATGTGTACGCTCTCGGGTTGACGCTCTACGAACTGCTGACGCTGCGGCCCGCGTTCGTGGCCGAGAACCGGGCGAAGCTGGTCCAAGAGGTCACGGCAGCGACTCCGAAGCCGCCGCGGACGGTTAACCCAGCCATCCCACGCGACCTAGAGACGGTCGTCCTCAAGGCGATACAGCGCGATCCGGCCGCGCGCTACCAATCGGCCGCGGAGTTGGCGGCCGACCTGCGGCGGTACGTCGAGGACCGGCCGATCCTGGCCCGCCGGGCGACGGCGTTCGAGCAGACATGGCGGTGGTGCCGCCGGAATCCGGCCCTGGCAGGCGCGCTGGCCGCGGTCGTCGTGGCCATTGCCGGCGGCTTCGCCGCGACGGTCCACCAGATGAACCTCGCACGTGCAGAGGCTGACCGAGCGGACGAAAACGCCCGCCACGCCGAGCAACGGGCCAAGGAACTCGACCAGGAGAAGCGGGACTCGGAACAGCTGACGTACTGGCTCCACCAGAAACAGGACGAACTCAAGAAAACGCTCTACGCTGCCCACCTGAGCCAAGTCCCCGCGGCGTTGGACGCCCAGAACGGCCGTCGCGCCCACGGCCTGCTCGAAGCGCACCGGCCGACGGTCGGCGAAAACGACCTCCGCGGGTTCGAGTGGCACTACTGGAAGCGGCGGCTGCACGGCGAGGCGGCGATGGTGCGGGTGCCCGTCTTGAGCAGCGGCCCGCGTGTCAATGCCGCGCTGAGCCGCGACGGCACCCGTGCCGCCGCCCACGATTCGCGCGGCCTGTGGGTCTGGGACACGGCCACCGGCCGCGTGTTGGCCCACCGCACCGACCTTCGTGGCCCGACGGCCGGTCTCGGTGGCTTCCCGATCGTGTTCAGCCTCGACGGGACGCGGTTGGCCGCCGCCCTCACTGACGCTGACGCTTCCTCGCCAAACGCCGAAGTCACCGCCCTGGCCATTGTCGCGGCCGACGGTGGCAAAGACCTGGCAACGATCCCGCTCAACCGCGCTGGCCGTGGTCAGGTCCTGTACGCCTGGAGCCGTGACGGCAACGCCTTGGCCGTCGCCGAAGCCGGGTCCGCACCCCCACCGGCTGGCGCGGCGGCCGACCCGGCCACGGTGCGCGTCCTCGACGTCCGCACCGGCCGGGAGCGGTTCGCCCCGCGGCCCCTCGACGGGTTGTTCAACCCGGCGACCATTCGGTTCCGGGCGGACGACGCCCGGCTAGTCGTAGTGGGGCTTGTCACCGCCGTCGGCGCGCGAACCACGAAGTCGGTCGCGTTAGACGCAGCGACCGGAGAGCCGCTGCCGGATGAAACGGCTGACGCCGACCTCGACCCGCTCGCGTTCGCCGCCGACGGCCGGCGACTCATCGACGTCACTCATCGTCCAGTCCCGGCCGGTGAACGGCCGACGCGAACGCTCGCGCTCGTCGACGCCACCGGCACCGAACTGTGGCGACGCGATGCGCCCTTGTCGTTCCCGACCTTTGGCTTCAGCCCCGACGGCACGCATCTCGTCTGCGTGACCACTCCATCCGGCGTGGCCCCCGGTGGCGGCAGCGTCGCGATCTGGGAGGCGGCGAGCGGCCGCGAGCGCCTGCCGCTAGTTGGCCTGACGGGCGGCGCGCTCGCGGCGGCGTTTCGCCCGGACGGCAAGTTGGTTACGCTGGAAGGCGACGGCTCGACCAAGACTTGGGACCTCTCGCCTCCTCCGCCGCCGGTCAGGTTCGTTGCCCCGCGCTTCGGCATCGTGAGGGAAGCGACCATCACGCCCGACGGCCGTACCGCGGCCCAGTACCGGGTCGCGGCGGACGACGGCCGGCGGGAGGTCGTCGTCCGCGACGAGACGGGTCGCGAACTCTTGACCGCTGCGCTACCGCAACTCGACGGCGACGCCGCTTTGACACCCCAACTCGACCTGAGCGCCGACGGCACGCGGCTCGCCATCCTCGTGCCGCCGAGACAACGAGCAGGCGCTGCCGCCCCGGCCTCGGCGGGGGTGCTGGCCGTCTGGGACGTGGCCGCTGGCCGTAGCTTGCGGACGATCCCTGTCGAGGGATCGAACAACTCCGTCACCCCCCGCGGCGGCAGCGTCGCCCTCAGCCGCGACGGCCGCGTCGTAGCCGCGGTGACGACACGTAGCGCCACCGAGCAGGGGGCGCAAGCGCGGGTCGTCGAAGCGTGGGAGGCCGAGACCGGCCGATCGCTCGGCCGCTTCCCGGTCAGCGGCGACAACTTGGTGACGTCGGTGGCCGTTCACCCCGACGGCCGACAGCTGGCCATCGGCTCGGGCGGCTTTACCAACGGCGGGACGGCGAGCGACATCCGCGAGATCGACCTCGACACCGGCACTGTTCGCCCGCTCGGGACGCTCTCGGGCACGGGGATGGCGTCGCTGCGGTACAGCCCCGACGGGCGCTGGCTGGCCGCATGCGAAGGACCACGATTCACCGGCCTACAGGCAACGCCGGCTCGGTTGCTACCGGTTGCCGGCGGAGAGCCACGCACCCTGCCGGGCGATAGCGGCTCGGTTAAGGACATCGCGTTCAGCCCGGACAATCGCCGCGTCGCCACCCTGTCGGCGGCGCGGGGTGCCCGCGACGGCCGCGGCGAGATCAAGCTGTGGGACCCGGACACCGGCAGCGAGGTCCTGACCCTGCCGCTGGCCAAGGTGCCGTCGGCGGTGCGGTTTTCCGCCGACGGGCGGACACTGTATGTGTTCGACGGCGACGGCAGGCACGCCTACGACGCGACGCCGCTGCCGGTCGAGGCCGAGGCTGCGGACGTAGTCGACCGCTTCGACCGCTTCGAGCGACGCGACGCGGCGGACGAACGGCTCGACCGGCTGGACCTGGCCCCGACGGTGCGGGCGCGGGCGGCCGAACTGGTCGCCGCGCGGCAACCGGGATCGAACACGGGGGGCCGCATGATACTGCAGATGGTGCCGCCGCGCGGTCAACTCCAAGACACGTACCGCTCAAGCCTTGAGGCGGCGACGGCGGCCCTCGGTCGCGAGCCGGAGTCCGGGGCTGCCTGGCTGGTCCGCGGCGCGGCCGAGTACCGGCTCGGCCGGCCGGAGGACGCGCTGCGGTCGCTGACGAAGGCCGCGGACCTGACGGCGGCGACGCCTGAGGCCGGCGCAAGCGGCAGCCATCGCGGCCCACCGGGCGATGGCGCTGCACGCGCTCAAGCGACCCGACGAAGCAAAGGAAGCGTTGGCCGCGGTGCGCGGCGAGACGAGTACGCGACTGCCGACCCGCGTGCGGCGGTTCGTCGCCGAGGCCGCGGCGCTGGTCGAGCCGAAGGAGTGACGGCCACAAGCGGCGGGTGGTAAACTAGCGGTCGGAGGTGTCGTCATGCCGATTCACGACTGGACCCGCGTCGACGCCAGGACGTACCACGACTTCCATCAAGGGTGGACGATCGCGATTCGCAACGCCTTGAACCGTGGCATCCTACCGCCGGGGTTCATTGCGATGGCCGATCTCAAAGTCAGCGGTTCGGAACCCGATATCGCCGCGGTCAAGTTGCGCGAACCGCCCGCGCCGAGCGGGCTGGCCGTGGCCGACGCACTGCCCCGCGCCCAGCAGGTGACGCGGGCCGCGGACGCTGAGACGGAAGTGGCCTACTACGCCCGCAAGGCGAACCGGATCGTCATCCGCCACCGCCGCGGCCAACTCGTCGCCGCCATCGAGGTCGTTTCGCCGGGCAACAAGAACAACAGAATCGGGATTAAGGCATTCGTCGGCAAGATGGTCAACTACCTTCGCAACGGCGTTAACGTTGTCGTCATCGACCCGTTCCCGCCCGGCCCGCGCGACCCCGAAGGCATCCACCAGCGCATCTGGGACGGCTTCGTCGGCTTACCGGTCGAGCCGCGGCCAGCCGACAAGCCGCTAACCATCGCCTCCTTTGACGCTGGCGAGCGGGTTGCTTACGTCAACCCCATGGCCGTCGGCGACCCGTTGCCCGATACGGCCCTGTTCCTCGCGCCGGGCCGGTACGTCAACATCCCGCTCGAACGGACCTACGCCGCATGCTGGGACGATACGCCGTCAGAAATTCGCGACGAGGTTGCGCCGCCGCCATCGGACACGCCATGACCGACACCCTTACCCCCGAAACCCGCCTCCGTGCCGGCGACGCCGCCGCGGCCGGCGACTTGTTTGCCCAACACCGCGACCGGCTCAAGCGGATGGTCCGCCTTCGCCTCGACCGCCGCATGCAGGGTCGGCTCGATGCCTCCGACGTGTTGCAGGAGGCGTTCCTCGACGTGCAGAAGCGGGCCGCCGACTTCGCGGCCAAGCCGGAGATGCCGGCCTACCTGTGGCTGCGGCTCGTCACCACCGAGCGGCTCCTGATCCTCCACCGGCATCACCTCGGCACACAGATGCGGGACGCGGCCCAAGAGGTGTCGCTGTGCCGCGGCGGGCCGCCGGCGGCGAGTACGCATTCGCTCGCCAACTTATTGCTCGGCCGACTCACGAGTCCGTCGCAGGCGGCGATCCGCACTGAGCGGCAGTTGCGACTACAAGAAGCGCTCAATGGCATGGACCCCCTCGACCGAGAGGTCCTGGCGCTACGCCACTTTGAGGAGTTGGGCAATAGCGAAGTCGCGGCCGTCCTTGGTCTGACCAAGACAGCCGCGAGCAATCGCTACATCCGTGCGCTCAAGCGGTTGAAGGAGATTCTGTCGACGCTACCGGGCATCGGATCCGAGCCGGAAGCGTAAGCGACGGCCCCCAAGAGGCCGCCGCTTACGCTTCCGGCTCGGATACGCAAGGCTCCCATCAGGGCCGTCGCTTACGCTTCCGGCTCGGATACGATGCTCTAATTCCAGCGCGCCACCTCGATCCGTGCCCGCCGTAAGAGTTGCTCGGCCTGCTCCGCTTCCGGCCCTGGCGGCGACTGCTTTAGGTACTCGTCAAGCAAGTCGATGGCCGGGCCGGGGTGGCCCGTCTGCATCAGGCACACGGCCAGGTCGCGTTGTTCGGAAACGTCGGACGGGTCAAGCTGGCGTAGCCTGGCAATAGTGCGCCCCGCCCGTTCGAAGTCGCTTCGGCGTAAATACACGCCCTTCAGGTTTGTCAGCACCCGCCGCATGAGCCGAGCGGGCGTCACCGGGATTAGCCACTCCGGTGTCAGCGTGAACGGCTGCCCCGTGACCTGCTGAACGAGGGCCTCGGCGTCGGCTGGGGTAAGTGCCTGCCCCCCGTGGAACGGATCGAACAAGATCGCCTCGGTGCCGTCGCGGGCCATCACGATGAAGTGCCCAGGCAGCCCGACACCGCTGACTGCCAGCCCCGCTCGCGCGCCAACCGCTGCCGTCAGCACTGAAAGCGTGATCGGCAGCCCGAGACGGCGGTCGACCACTCGGTTCAGAAAGCTATTGTCCGGGTCGTAGTAATCCTGGGAGTTCCCGCGGAATCGCAGTTCGTCGAATAGGTAATGGCTCAGCCCAGCGACACGCTCTTCGAGAGTGCCATGAACGTGGTTCGCCGCTCCGACGGCGAGTAGGTCCAGGCGTTCGAGGTACTGCGCAACGTCGAGGTTGGGGTACTCGTCTTTGGCCGCGAGAAGACACAACTGGGCCGCGTCGAATTGCGCCGACGGGTCTACGGCCAGGCTCGACAATGCGACGTCGAAGTCCATGCGGGCGATTATACGCCCGCCGTAACTTTTGCCGCAGTCACGTTGCCGTTCCGCGCGGCCTCGGCCGCCTTCTCGACCAACGCCGCCAGTGCACGAGGTCGTGGAACACCCGCCAATTCGAGCGGCGGCACCTCGGCCGAATCTTCACATTCGACACGGACGGTGCCGACACCGAGCAGCCAGCCGAAGACACCGCGGCGCACTTGCACGTTCGCGACGCGACCAAGGTCCACCGGAGCATCGGCCGGGTAAAGCGGTCCCCGCGAACGGAACAATCGACGGTTCGTGAGCCGATATTCGTACGCGATTGCCCGGTAACCAAGGCGAACGAACTGCCCGAGCCATAGCGCCGCGAGCGGGGCGTCCACGCATTCGTGAACGAATCGCACTGGAACCAACGCCCGCAGATAAACGAGAACTCCCGCCGTCACGGCCGCCGCGACAACGAAGCCGGGCAGTAGCGTGATTGGGTGGTAGCCGCGCCAACTGAGTTCGACTTCCTCATCCGTGACCGGCAGCTCGACTAATGGCGCGACCCGCCGTTTGGGCTTCTCCGATTTCGGCGTATCGTCGACCGGCGGTGTTTCGACCTTCGGCTCGGGAGCAGGCTCGATGACGATCTCGGCTGGCAGGCGTGACTTGGCCTTGGCCGTCGCAATCGGGGCCGACAAAGGCACGTTTTCGCCATCCAGGTCGGGGAGATTGCCAGCAGCAGCAGCTTCGAGCCAGGCAGGCGTGACGGCAGGTGGGGACATGGCTCCCTCCTCGGGCGGAGCAGACGTATACCAAAGAACAGACGAATGCCACAAGGCGAGCCTGCTCCTCAGGCAAGCACGCCAGCGAGATACCGCATGCCGGACTCTTTCGGACGCCGCCGCCGACTGCTCGCCCGGCAACTCAAGCCGCTCGGCGTCGATGGCCTCGTCGTCAGCAACCCGGTCAACGTCATGTACCTCACCGGATTCACCGGCGGGGCAAGCTACCTGCTGCTGAGCTCGACAAAGACGCTCCTCGTGAGCGACCATCGTTTCACTGAGCAGCTTGCGGAAGAGGCTCCGGGTCTGGCGGTCCATTTCCGCCCCCCGACACGCACGACGCTACCAGAAGTCGCGGCTGTCCTTGCCCAGCTCGGTTGGACCAATGTTGGTTTCGAGGCTTCGCATCTGACCATCGCGGCCCTGGAAATACTGCGAGCACAGGCGAAGTCCGCGAGCTTTCGGCCGACGACCGGCCTGGTCGAAGCCATGCGGGCGGCGAAAGATGCCGGCGAAATCCGATACATCCGCGAAGCGGTTGCCGTTGCCGAGCGGACGTTTGCGATGCTCCGGGCAACACTCCACGGCGACATGACCGAACGCGACCTGTGCGATGCCATCGAAGCGTTCGTTCGCCGAGCCGGCGGTACCGGCACCAGCTTCGAGCCCATCGCGGCCGTCGGCAAACGCTCCGCACTCGCCCACGCACCACCGACCGACCGCACAGTCGCATCGTCGGACTTCGTTCTCATCGACTGGGGCGCACGCAAGGGCAACTACGTCAGCGACTTGACGCGAATGCTCGTCACCCGTAAATCATGGTTCCGGCCGCACCGCGGCCGGCCCGACGACCCCCGACTCGCGAAGGTCTATCGCGCCGTCCTGACCGCCCACGAGCGTTCCGCCGCGATGCTCCGGCCCGGCGTGAAAGCCCGCGATGTGGATGCGGCCGCTCGCGCGGCGCTGGCCGACGCCGGCTTCGGCGAGCATTTCACCCACGGCCTGGGCCACGGCATCGGCCTAGAGGTTCACGAGGCTCCCGACCTACGAGCCAGTTCCGAGCAGGTGTTGGAGTCTGGCATGGTCGTGACAATCGAACCGGGCGCATACTTCCGCGGTTGGGGCGGTGTGCGGATCGAAGACGACTATCTGGTGACGCCCAGCGGATGCGAGCGGCTCTCGACGTTGCCACTCGATTTCGCCGGCACGGAAATCCCGTAGGACGCTTCCTCGAAGCGTCGCGATTAACTATCCGGAGGCGCAGCGTGCCGTCCGATCACACCGATTCCCCTCATCCGTTCGACGTGGCGACCATCGAGCGTCTGATCGCGCTCATGAGCGAGCACGACCTGAACGAGATCGACCTCTACGAAAACGATAACCGCATCCGCCTGCGCCGCGGCCTACAGCGCGTCGTCCACGGCCACGCTGTGGCCGCCCCCGTGCCGACTCCCGTCGCGCCCGCTCCGATTCCGGTCGCTCATACGTCCGGCCCGGTTGCGCCAACGACGGCGAAGGCGGCCGACGCAATCAAAAGCCCGACGCCGGGCACCTTCTACGCGGCAACGAACCCGGATACACCACCGTTCGTCTCGGTTGGCAGCCGAGTGACACCGACGACGGTCGTATGCATCATCGAAGCGATGAAGATCTTCAACGAGATTCACGCCGACATGATCCGGCGTCATCACGAAAATCCTTGTCGAGAACGGCCACCCGTCGAGTACGACCAGCCGCTGTTCGAGATCGATTCATGAACAGTCAGGTCGCGGTCAGTGGTCAGCCGGAAAGATGTTCTTTCTGTCTGGCTGACCATTGACCACGACCACTGACCACTGCTTATGTTCCAACGCATCCTCGTCGCGAACCGGGGCGAAATCGCTTTAAGGGTGATCCGCGCCTGTCACGATCTCGGCGTCCAAGCTGCGGCCGTGTTCAGTACCGCCGACCGCGACGCGCCCTACCTCAAGATTGCGGATGACGTCTGCATCGGCCTGCCGACCTCGGCCGATAGTTACCTTCAATATCAAACGGATCATCGCCGCTGCCGAGATCGCCAACGTCCGCTGCTGATCCATCCGGTGTATGGGTTCCTGAGCGAAACGCTCACTTCGCTGAGGTTTGCCGGACGTGCCACATCGAGTTCATCGGCCCGCCCGAAGATGCACGCGCAAGCTCGGCAACAAGGACCAGGCCCGCAAGATGGCCAAAGCCGCGGCGTACCGGTCGTACCGGGGCCGGACGGGCTCATCACCGACGAGGAGAAGGCTTCTACGCTAGCCCGTCGATGGGCTACCCGGTCTTGATCATGGCCGCGGCCGGCGGCGGCGGCAAGGGCATGCGCGTCGCCCGCAACGAAATCACGCTCCGCTCGGGGTTGAAGGCGGTGCTGCAGGAGGCAGAACGGCGTTCAAGGACGGTTCGGTCTACCTCGAGAAGTACATCGAGCAGCCGCGGCACATCGAAGGCAACTGCTCGCCGATCGTCACGGCAACGTCGTCCACCTGTGGGAGCCGCGATTGTTCAATCCAGCGACGGCACCAGAAGCTGTCGAGGAAAGCCCGGCCCTGCAAACCTGCCGGACAGCAGTGCGCGCGATCTGCGATGCGGCGGTGAAGATGGTGAAGTGCTCGGCTACCAGAACGCCGGCACCTGCGAGTTCCTGCTCGATAAGGACAACAAGTTTTACTTCATCGTCAATGCCCGCATCCAAGTCGAACACCCGGTGTCGGAGCTGGTGACGGGCATCGAATTCGGTGCGCGAGCAAATCCTTATCGCGGCCGGCGAGAAGCTGCGCTACCGCCAGAAGGACATCATTCACCGCGGCTGCGCCATCGAGTGCCGGATCAACGCCGAGGACCCGACTGGCCGACTTCCGCCCGTCGCCGGGGCCGATCACGAAGTGGCAGGTGCCGGGCGGTCCGCGTACGGTTGGATTCGCATGTCGTCACGGGCTATCGAGTGCCGCCGAACTATGACTCGATGGTGGCGAAGCTGCTCGTACACCAGCCGACGCGAGCCGAGGCGATCGCAGATGAAGTGGAAGTGCTCGGCGAGTTTGCGAGCCGAGGGCATCAAGACGACGATCCCCTTGCACCAGGAGCTGTTCAACCACTCGGCGTTCGTCGAGGGGCGGGTGGACACGACGTTCATCGAGCGTGACTTCCGCCCGGCGAAGGCGGAGTGAGCGGACGATTGCTCGGATCGCCCCCGTCATGGTATAGTTGTCCTCGTCCCCCTGACTTCTGGGCTGGCCGAAACCATGACGACGACTAGCGAAGCCGCGATCTTTAGCCGCGTCCTCGAACCGGAGAAGCCGGTGATGTCCCCGGACGTAGCGCGTTTGTTCCTCGCACTCGACTTCCCCGAAGCGGATCGCACGCGCATGAATACGCTCGCCGCAAAGGCCCGAAAGGGTGCGCTGACGGCCGAGGAGAACGAGGAACTGGACAACTACATCCGCGTCGGCGACCTACTGGCGATAATGCAGTCGAAGGCCCGTCGGTCAATCCGAACCGGCGTCGCCCACCCCTGACCCGCCATGCGCAAGTCGCTCGAAGCTAGGGTCTGGAAGCGGGCCAAGGGGCTGTGCGAGTACTGCCATTTGCCACAGGCGTTCCATCGCACCCCGTTCCAAATCGACCACGTCATTGCCGAGCAGCACGGCGGCAAGACCGTAGCCGAAAACCTCGCGGTATCGTGCCTACGATGCAACAAGAGGAAGGGACCAAACGTCGCTGGTGTCGATCCAAAATCGGGTGGAATCGTGCGACTGTTCCACCCGCGAAATGACGCCTGGGCCGAACACTTCCGGTGGGAGGATGCCGTCCTGATCGGGCGGACGCCGATCGGCCGGACGACTATTGCCGTCTTGGGCATCAACCTGCCGAGTGCCATCGCCGTCCGCGAGGAACTGATTGCGGAAGGCGTCTTTCCGTCTTAGTGACACAATGCCGCGATCCCGCTGCATCAGGAGCTGTTCAACCACTCGGCGTTCGTCGAGGGGCGGGTGGACACGACGTTCATCGAGCGCGACTTCCGCCCGGCCAAGGCAGAGTGATTCGATTCCTCGTGAAGCATCTCAAGACGGAGGATGGTCCCGCGGAACAGTAGTTCGCTGACGCCGCCGCGCCGGCTCGCACACATAACCTGAACGGAGGAAGCGTTTGGGCTAGGAGTGCTGCCATGCCACCCACCGTAGTCGCTGCGCTACGTCACGCCGTGCAGGCCGCGACACGGGCCGAGCCGGCAACAACTGATCGCGAATTGCTTCGTCGGTTCACTGACGAGGGCGACCAAGCCGCATTTGCGATTCTCGTCGCGCGGCATTCAAGGCTGGTCCTGGGTGTCTGTCGGCGGTCGCTGCCCACACTGCAAGACGCCGAGGATGCGGCACAAGCCACGTTTCTCGTCCTAGCCCGCAAAGCACGGGACACTCGTTGGCAATCGTCGATCGCGAATTGGCTGTTTACTACGGCCCAACGGGTGGCGGCGAACGCTCGCGTCGCTCGGCGACGTCGGGTCATGCGCGAGAGGGCGGTCGGTGTTCCGGATCGTGTCGAGGCCGTCGACCGAATGAGCGGTCGTGAATTGCTTTCGGCACTTGACGAGGAGCTGAGCCGGCTGCCGTCGATCTACCGGGAGCCGCTGGTTCTCTGTTATCTCGAAGGACTTTCTCGTGAAGACGCGGCGTCTCGGCTCGGTGTGCTGACGGCGACGGTCAAGACACGGCTTGAACGCGGGCGTAAGAGACTCGGCGACGCTCTGACCAAGCGCGGTGTCGCTGCGGGTGCTGGTCTTTTGGTTCTCGCGACCACCTCTCCGACGGGGGCGTCCCCGTTGCGATTGGTCGAAGACGTGCTGACGGCGTTGTCGGGCAAGGTCCCGGCGACAGTCGCTGTACTTGCCGAAGGGGTTGCCGTGAACAAGTCCCTATGGGCCGCGGTCGCGCTGGCTGGAGCCATCGCGCTCGGCGTGGGTGTTGAGGTCGTGCGCTCAGCAGCCGGACAGCCGCCGGCGAAAGCGATGCCAGCGAAAGAGCTGCCAGCAAAGCCGCAAGCGGCCGCGGTTCTGCCGGCCGCGGGCGAATCGGTCGCGTACTCGGGGACGGTCATCGCTGCGGACGGCCGGCCCGTGCCGCGGGCCAGCGTCTACTTCTACTTCCTGGCCCGCGACGCGGAGCCATGCCCAATACGGACGACTACCGGCACCGACGGCACGTTCGCCTTCACCTTGACGAAAGCCGACGTGCCGCCGTCGGCCGGCACTACCGAATTCGACCCGCTCCGCCAGGGCTTCGTCGTTGCCAAGGCCGACGGGTTTACATTCGCCTGGGCGCTCGCCGACCAGAACACGACCGGGCTGACCCTGCGGGTCGAAAAGGACGAGACGCCGTTGACCGGCCGCGTCCTCGACCTCGAAGGCAAACCGCTCGCCGGGCTGCGGGTCACCGCCATCGGCGTCGCTGCCCCATCGGCCGGCGACCTGACGGGGTTCGTCCAGACGCTCCAGGACGGCAAGACTATGTTCGAGGCCCTGATGCAGGTCCCCAACTACCTGCACGACTCGTACCACTGGCGGCGGCCGGTGCCGATCCTGCCCGCGACGACGACCGACACCGCCGGCCGCTACCGGCTCGCCGGCTTCGGCCGCGAGCGCGTCGTCGAGTTGCGGATCGAGGGCGACGCCGTGGAGACGCAGACGGTCTACGTCATCACGCGGGCCGACGGGGCGACGCTCAACTTCACCCGGCCGCTCAACCCGACCCGCCCCATGATGCACCCGAACGTCCGCGGGGCCGAGGGAACGCACATCGTCCTCCGCAACGGCACCGACCACGTGGCCCCGCCGGGCCTGCTCGTGACCGGCACGGTGCGCGACGCGGGGACCGGCCAACCGGTGCCCGGTGCGACCGTCGAGAGCTACCGTCTCGCCCGCACCGACCTGTCGCAAAACCCGGTGTACCGCGCGACGGCCGACGCCGCGGGCCGGTACAAGCTGGCCGGCCTGCCGCGCGGCCAGGGCAACCGCATCCGCATCCGCGGGGCAGGCGACGCGCCGCTGATCCCCGTGGTGAAGGACGTGCCCGCGCCCCGGCTCTTCGAGCCGGCGGTCATGGACGTAACGCTCGCCCGCGGGGTGTGGGTCGAGGTCCGCGCGGCCGACAAGGCGACGGGCCGGCCGGCAACCGGCACGGTTAGTTACATGGTCTACGCCGACCCGCCGGCCGAGCCGTCGTACAGCAGCCACCCCGACTACGCGGGTGCCTACGACGACATGGCCCCGACACGGGCCGACGGCACCTACCGCTTCCCGGCCGTGCCGGGCAAGAAGGCCGTCGTCGCCTTCCGAACGGCCTTCTTGCCCGGCTCACCGGGGAAGTACCCCATCGCCGCGGACGCGCCGGCGCGGTCGCTGCCGTCGTCGCTGTCCTCGTCGAACTTCCAGGCGTTCGCCGACCTTCGGCCGAAGCCCGACGACGGCCCCGTCCAAATCGCCTTCGCGCTCGACGCCGGTCGGTCGGCCGCGGGGCACCTCGTCGATCCCGACGGCAAGCCGGTCGTCGGCGCACTCGTCGGCGGGTTGCGCAGCGACTGGTACACCGACCCGGACGGACCGCAGGAGACGGATCGCTTCACCGCCATCGGCCTCGACCCGGCGCGGCCCCGGCGGCTCGGCATCGTCCACGTCGAGCGGAAGCTCGCCGGTACGGTCGTCGTCCGCGGCGACGAGGCGGGGCCGGTGACGGTGACGCTCCGGCCGTGGGGTACGGTGCGCGGCCGCCTGCTCGGCGTCACGGATCGGGCCGACCTGATCTTCACGGACGTCCCGCCGCGGAAGCCGGGCCGGCCGGCCGCCGCCGACGCCGGCATCCACGTCGTCACCCGCTGGGCCGGCCAGCCGAGCCGCGACCCCGTTCTCGACAAGGACGGTCGGTTCGTCGTCGACGGCCTGATCCCCGGCCTCCGGTACACGCTGGCGGTGTACGACTCCAGCCGGGGAGCCGAGTTCGACGACGGTCGTTGGAAGGGCGTCGTCTTCCGCGACGTGACGGTCGAACCCGGCGAGACGAAGACCTCGGCGACCCGGAAACTCCAGCCGTTCCCGTAGGGTGGGTCGAGCTTCAAGCGAGGCACCGCGAACCGGCAAGGCAATTGCCGGTTCGCGGTAGCGTCGCGGCTCGACCCGCCTCGGCCAGTGAACCCGCGGCCGGCCGGGCGGACATATCTCTACGGAGGGACCGCCCGAGCCGGAGGCCATCATGCCGCACCGCACGACCGCCGCGCTTCACCGGGCCATCCGCACGGCCGTCCGGGCCGGCGGCGTCGCGGCGACGGATCGCGACTTGCGCCCGCTTCGCCGACGGCGACCAGGCCGCGTTCGCGGCCCTCGTCGAGCGGCACGCCGGCCTGGTGTTCGGCGTCTGCCGGCGGGCGCTGCCGACGGTGCAGGATGCCGAGGACGCGGCCCAGGCCACGTTCCTCGTCCTCGCCCGCAAGGCGGCGACGATGCGCTGGCAGACCTCGGCCGCGAGCTGGCTGTACGCGACGGCCCGGCGCGTGGCGCAGAACGCTCGTCGCGCGGCCGACCGGCGCGCGAAACGCGAAGCCAAGGCCGCGACACCGGAAGCCGTCGAGCCGGCCGACCAACTCAGCGCGCGCGAACTCTTCGCGATCCTCGACGACGAGTTGGGCCGGCTGGCGGCGATGTACCGCGAGCCGCTCGTCTTGTGCTACCTGCAAGAGCTGACGCGCGACGAAGCCGCTTCGCGGCTCGGCGTCCCCCTCGGGACGCTGAAGACGCGGATCGACCGCGGCCGCAAGAAGCTCGGTGCCGCGCTGACGAGGCGCGGCGTCGTGGCCGGCATTGGCGTGTTGGCCCTGGCAGCCACCTCCCCGGCGGGGGCGTCCCCGCCGCGACTGGTCGAAGCCGTGTTGGCGATCGTCGGGGGCGAAGTCCCCGCGGCGGTCGCCGCGCTCGCGGAGGGGGTTGCCGTGAACGGACTATTTCCCAAGTCGCTATGGGTCGCCGCGCTCGCCTGTGCGGCGACGGTCGGCATCGGCGTCGGCGTGGTGCGCTCGCCGGCCGGGCAGCCGCCGGCGAAGGGGCCGGCGAAGCAGGACGTGATCGCGAAGCCGCAAGTGGCCGACGGGGCCGTTTACCGCGGCCGCGTCGTCGGGCCGGACGGCAAGCCCGTCGCCGGGGCGAAGCTGTACCTGACGCCGGCGATGGGCTACCTCAAGCAGCCGTACGACACGCCGGTTCGCACGACGACCGACCGCGACGGCCGGTTCGAGTTCCCGGCCCCGAAGGCCCCCGAGTTTCAGTCGGGGACCGTCGCCGCGGCCGCGGCGGCGGATTTTGGGCCGGGGTGGGTGCAGGTCAACCAGGGCGGCAAGACCGACGACATGACGCTCCGCCTGGTCCCGGACGACGTGGCGATTACCGGACAGGTCGTCGATCTCGAAGGCCGGCCGGTCGCCAAGGCGACGCTCCGCGTGTTGCAAATCAACGCCGCCGCCAACGAAGACCTCGGCCCGTGGCTCGACGCGGCCGCGGCCAAGAAGGGGCACGCCCTCGAGCTCGAGCAGCAGCACGTCGGGCGGTTCACCATCGCGCTGACGCCGACGGTCACGACCGACACGGAGGGCCGCTTCCGGCTCACCGGCATCGGTCGGAACCGCCTCGTCCGGTTCCAGCTCGACGGGCCGACCGTCGCCAGCCAACACCTGCACGTCTTGACGCGATCGGGCAAGGCCGTCGAGGTGACGTACGCGGACGGCGACCCCGAGTACGGTTGGCCGCGGGTCGTGACGACCTACCACGGGGCCGACTTCCGGTTCGCGGCCGGGCCGACCAAGCCGGTCGTCGGCGTCGTCCGCGACAAGGACACGAAGCGACCGCTCGCCGGCGTCGCGATCTACAGCGACAAACTGGGGGGCAACCCGTTGCACGGCGTCGATATCGTCCGGACGGTCACGGACGCGCACGGCCGCTACCGGCTGGTGGGCCTGCCGAAAGGGGCCGGCAGCAAGATTCTGGTTGTGCCGCCGGACGACCAGCCATACGTCGCGCCGCGGGTGGACGTGCCGGATAGCCCCGGCCTGGACGCGGTAACGCTCGACGTCGAGTTGAAGCGCGGCGTGTGGGTCGAGGGCACCGTCCGGGACAAGGCGACGGGCAAGCCGGTGCGGTGTAGCCTGATGTACCTCGTGCGCAACGGCAACCCGAACCTGCGCGACTATCCCGGCTTCTACGGCGGCTTACCCTTCGTCGCCACTCGGGACGACGGGACGTACCGGATCATCGCCGTGCCGGGGCCGGGTGAGGTCGTCGTGTTCCACCCTCCCGACACGGACTACCTGCTCGGTGCCGAGCGGGACGACGCGGACGGCCTGCATCAGAGCTTCGGGTACATGCCGCCGGGCAACTTCGCCGCGTTCGCCCGGATCGACCCGGCGGCGGGCGTCGCGTCGGTTCGCCGCGACATCGAACTCGTCCCCGGTCGGACGTTCGCCGGCACCGTCGTCGGGCCGGACGGCAAGCCGCTGGTCGGTGCGCAACCGTTCGGCGCGACGCTGGCCGGCGCGGCCTTTACGGTTCGGCAGTTCAACCCGCACCGGCCGCGGCCCGTCTTCTTCCGCCACCCGGCGACGGGACTGGTCGGCGTCGCAACGCCGCCGGCCGAGGACGGCGGCGCGGTCACGGTGCGGATGGGTCCGGGGGCCGCGGCGACCGGGCGGTTGGTCGATGCCGACGGCACCCCACGGGCCGGCACCGAACTGCGGGTGTGGTATCGCCCGAAGGGGGAGCCGCACTGGGACGAAAACGGCTTCCCCGACGCGATCGCGACTGGGGCAGACGGCCGGTTCCGGATCACCGCACTGGTGCCGGGCTACGATTATCGGTTGCACGGCGACCGGGCGGCGGTTCGTTTCGGCGACGGGTTGAAATCCGGCGCGGTGAAAGACCTCGGCGATGTGCGGCTGAAGCCGTGATGCCGTCGGCCGGCCGCCGTACATGACTCGAGCGGAGGGTCGGTCATGGCGAACCGGGTGGCGAGCGTTCTGCGGCGGGCGGTGGCAACGGCGGCAAGCGGGTTATCCGACCGCGAGCTTCTGCGCCGCTACGCCGCCGAGAACGACCAGGCGGCGTTCGCCCTGCTGGCCAACCGCCACGCCGGGCTGGTCTTCGGCGTCTGCCGCCGATCGTTGCCGACGCTGCAAGACGCCGAGGACGCCTGTCAGGCCACGTTCCTGGTCCTCGCCCGCAAGGCGAAGTCCACCCGCTGGCGGCCGTCGGTCGCCAACTGGCTGTTCACGACGGCCCGGCGGGTGGCTCGCAACGCGCGCGTCGTCGCCCGGCGCCGCACCCGGCACGAGGCGAATGCCGCCGTGCCGCGGGCCGTCGAACCGGCGGACGAGTTGACCGCCCGCGAGTTGCTAGCGGCGCTCGACGAGGAGCTGGCTCGCCTCGCACCCATCTACCGCGAGCCGCTGGTCTTGTGCTACCTCGAAGGACTGACCCGCGACGAGGCCGCCTTGCGGCTCGGCGTCCCAGCCGGCACTGTGAAGATTCGGCTCGAGCGCGGCCGAAAGCGGCTCGGCGACGCGCTCGTGCGGCGTGGCGTCGTTGCTGGCGTTGGCCTGTTGACGTTGGCGGTCACCTCCCCGGCGTGGGCGGCCCCGTCGCGGATGATCGACGCCGTGTTGTCAGCGGCCGCGGGCGATGTGTCCGCGCCGGTCGCTGCACTCGCGGAGGGGTTGGCCGTGAGCAAGTCAGTCTGGCCTGCGGCCGCGCTGGCTTTCGTCGTGACGCTCGGCATCGGTGTCGGGGTCGTGCGCTCCCCGGCCGGGCAGCCGCCGGCGAAGCCACAAGCGGCCGCGGACCCGAAGGCCGCCCCCGCGCAGCCGCAAGCGGCCGTCACGGGCCGGGCTTTCGCTCCGGACGGTACACCGCTCGCGGGGGCACGGCTGCTGTTGCTGGGCCAGGGCGATGCCGCGGTCGAACTCGGCCGGTCGGACGCCGACGGCCGGTTCACGGTACAGGCCCCGGCCGGCGAGAAGTCGGCGCACCTCGCCGCCGTAGCCGACGGCGTGGGCATCGATTTCGTCGGCCTCGGCGACATGGCCGCGGGCACCGCGGTCGAGTTGCGCACGGTCAAGGACCGTGCCATCCGCGGCCGGGTCGTGGATACGCAGGGCAAGCCGCTGGCTGGGGCGGCCGTGACGGTGCGGCACGTCGGCGTCTACGCCAACGGGTCGGTCGATTCGTTCCTGGCGGCGTGGCCCAACGAGAAGTACACCCCGCACATGCCGGAGGGCGTCAAAAACCTGTGGCGCGAGCAGGCCGCGTTCGCGCCCGCGGTGACGACCGACGGCGATGGCCGCTTCGTCGTTGCCGGAGCCGGGGACGAACGGTTCGTCATCCTGAGCGTCGCCGCGGCCGGCATGGCCGACGCGGAGGTGTTCGTCGTCAACCGCGGCGGGTTCGACCCGCGGCCGCACAACGAGGCCCGCGCGGCCCCGTGGCGGAAGATGCAGAGCCCCTGGGAGATGGTCCACTGGACGCTCGTCGGCCCGGAGCCGGTTGTGGTCATGGAGGCCGAGAAGCCGATCCGCGACACCGACACGGGCGAGCCGCGGCCGGGCGTCGTCGTGCGATTCGGGTGCCTCGGCCGGCCGCGCGCCCTCGGGGCGCAGACGGCCGTGACGGACGGGGCCGGCCGGTACGAACTCCGCGGTACGCACAAGACGAAGCAGTACGCGGCGGAGGTGAAGACCGACGTGACGGCCGGCTACGTCGGCAGCGCGACGCTCGCCGCCGACACGCCGGCGTTCACGCCGCTCGTCGTCGATGTCGCCGTGAAACGGGGCGTCGTCGTCACCGGCCGCGTGACCGATGAAGCGACCGGCCAACCGCTCCACAGCCGGGTCATCGCCGACATCCTGGCCGGCAACCCGTTCGCCAAGGACTACCCGTCGACCGACCACATGAGCTACAACCCGGTGTCCAGTACGGACCCCAACGGCCGATATCGCATCGTCACCGTGCCCGGCCCGGTGCTGCTGATGGTCGGCGCGGACACGAGCCGGCTGCCGGCCGACGTGCCGCGGGACGTGGTGTACGAACTCTCGTACCTCGACGCCGACCATCCCGAGTACGCTCTGCCGGGGTTCCGCGGCTACCGCCGCTTCGCCGGCGCGGGCACCGGCGCAGTTCGGGATGAGTATTGCAAAGTCCTCAACATTCCGAAGGGGATGGCCGAGGTCACGCACGACGTTGCCCTCCGGCGCGCGAAGGGTGTGCCCGTGACGGTCGTGGATGCCGACGGCAAGCGGGTGCCGGGCGTGCGGGTGTATGGCCTGATGGCCAATCCGTCCCTCCCGTCGCAGCGATCGGAAACCGGCGCGGGCAACGTCTACCACCTGCGTGTCGGCTACCGCCGTTCACTGGTGGCGTACGAGCCAACGCGCAAGCTGGTCGGGTCGCTCGACCTCACGGGCGGCGAAACCGGTCCGCTGACGGTGAAGGTCGTGCGGGGCGGCGTCGTCACCGGGCGGGCGCTGGCCGAGGACGGGACGCCGCTCGTGGGCTATCGCGTGCGAATACTCTATTACGACACGAACAGCCCGATCTCAGACGAGTTGGCCGCGGCGTTCGCCCCGGTCGTGACCGACGCCACCGGCGCGTTCCGCGTCGAAAACGTCCTGCCCGGCCGAAAGCCGGTCGCCCTGTTCCGCGGCAAGTCGGGCTACGCAACCTACCCCCAGGAGCCGACGCCGGTCGCGCTGACGGACGTGACCCGGCCGCTCGATCTCGGCGACATCCGTGTGAGGCCGCCGGACTGATGCCGACAGTTGGCCACGCGGGATGTCACGGACGAGCCGCTTATAGTAGCCCGCACGCTCCGTGTGCCGGAGTTGGGGCCGCCGGGCCGGTACTACTCTAAAGCCGGGGGGCGACGCCATGACCACGCAGGCCAGGGCCGCGATCGATCAGGTCATCCGCTCGGCGTCGCGGGCCGCCCACGCCGCGCTCTCTGACCGCGACCTGCTCTGCCGCTACGCGACTGACGGCGACGAGGCGGCGTTCGCCGCGCTGGTTCAGCGGCACACCGGCATGGTCCTCGGCGTCTGCCGCCGGGTGCTGCCGACGGTACCGGACGCCGAGGATGCGTGCCAGGCCGTGTTCCTGGTGCTGGCCCGCAAGGCCGCGACGACCCGGTGGCAGCCGTCGGTCGCTAACTGGCTGTACCTGACCGCCCGTCGAGTCGCCGACCGCGCCCGCCGTTCGGCGGCCCGTCGACGACGGCACGAGGGCCAAGCTGCCGTGCCGGCCGCGACGAGTCCCGCGGATGCACTGACCGCCCGCGAGTTACTGGCAGCGCTCGACGAAGAGTTGGCCCGGCTGCCCACGATGTACCGGAAGCCGTTGGTCCTGTGTTACCTTGAAGGGCTGACCCGCGACGAGGCGGCGACACGGCTTGGCATCCCGGCCGGGACGGTCAAGATCCGCCTGGAGCGCGGCCGCAAGCGGCTCGGCGACGCGCTGACCAAGCGCGGCGTAGTCGGGGGCGTCGGCGTCTTGGCTCTCGCGGCCACGTCGCCGGCGGGGGCGTCCCCGCCGCGGTTGATCGAAGCCGTGCTGGCCGCGGCCGCGGGCGACGTCCCGCCAGCCGTCGCCGCACTCGCCGGCGGGACGGTCGCGAACAAGCCGCTGTGGGTCGCCGCGGTGCTGACGGTCGTCGCGACGGTCGGCGTTGGCGTCGGCGTGGTTCGCTCGCCGACTGGGCAGCCGCCGGAGCGGAAGTCGCCGGCGAAAGAGGCTCCGGCGGCTCCCGCCAAGCCGCAAGGGATAGTGGCCGGCCGCGTCCTCGATCCCAACGGCCAGCCGGTCGCCGGAGCGACGCTCGCCTTCCTCGGCGTCGATTTCGCCCCCATCCCCGCGGGCCGCACCGACGCCGACGGCCGGTTCACTGTGGTGGTGCCGCCGCCCTGGCGCGGAACACCAATCACGCTCATTGCACGTGCCGACGGGTTCGGGGCCGACATCGCCGGTGCCTCCGTCGCCGACCCGGCCAAACCGGTGGAGTTGCGGTTGGTGAAGGACTGCCCGGTTCGCGGCCGGCTGATCGACACGCAAGGCAAGCCCGTGGCCGGCGTGAGCGTCCACGTCGCCGACGTGCAGTTCCTCGCCGGGCCGTCGCTCGATGAGTATCTGGTCGCTTGGTCGAAACGGGAGTTCGGCGTCCCGCCCCGCGAGCCGCGGAACCTCTTCCGGTTCCACCACGCCCGCGCTTCGCCCTGGGCGGCGACGACTGACGCCGACGGCCGGTTCGCGCTGGCCGGGATCGGCATCGACCGACCGGCCCGCCTGGCCTTCAGCGGGGCCGGAATCGCGGAAATGGAAGTCGTGGCCGTGCCCCGGCCCGGTTTCGACGCGCGGCCGTACACCGCCGCGGCCGTCCGCGTGACGGACGACGCATACGGGCCTGGCCCGTCGTTTTGCGGGCCGGACGTCGCGCTCGTCACCGAGCCGGAGAAGGTGATCCGCGGCACCGTCACCGAGGCCGATACCGGCCGGCCGCGGGCGAACGTGACAGTGAGTGTGGGGGGCCACGGCCGCCGACAGAATAGCTTGACGGCGAGAACCGACGCCGCCGGCCGGTTCGAGGTTCGCGGTCTGCGAAAGGCCCAGGGATACACGGTGCGGGTGCAGGCCGACGCGGCCGCGGGCTTGCTCGGCCGGATGATCGACGTGGCCGACACGCCAGGGTTCGGATCGATTCAGGCCGACATCGCCTGCCCGCGCGGCGTCATCGTGACCGGCCGGCTCATCGACGGTGGCACCGGCGGGGGCGTCAAGGGGCAGGTGAGCTTGGGCGTGCCGGCGGGCAACGCGTTCGTCAAAACCCGCGAGGACGCCAACCACCTTTACGGCCACGCCCCCGCCCTCACGGAAGCCGACGGCACGTTCCGCCTCGTCGCGGTGCCCGGCCCGGTCATCCTGATGGGCGGGCCGTTCGGGCAAGGCACCCATTACAAGCGCGTCCTCACCGACCCGCTGTATCCGCAGTTCTTCACCAGCGGCCCAAACGCCCCGCCGAACCAGTATTTCGCGGCCGGCGGGGGCACGTCTCCCGTTCAGGGCGTCCACTGCAAGGTCGTCGTCCTCGAACCCGGCACCAAGGTCGCGACGCACGACTTGGTGTTGGAGCCGGCCCGCGCGACGACCGTCAAGGTTCAGGACGCTGACGGCAAGCCGCTCGTCGGCGTCTACGCGGCCCCGGCGACGGCTCGCGACGATGAAGTGACCGGCCCATGCCGCACCGACGTGTGTTCCGTCTACGAGGTGTCGCCGGACAAGCCGCGGCTCGTCGCCTTCTACGAGCCGACGCGGAAGCTCGCCGGCACGCTCGTCGTCCGAGGCGACGAGGCGGAGCCGCCGGCCGTCAAGCTCCGGCCGACCGCGACGGTGACGGGCCGGCTGCTCTACCCGGACGGCAAGCCGGTCGCGGGATTGAAGGTGCGTATCTTCTACTCCGAGAACGCGGCGTACCGGCTTCAGTATCGGGTTCAGGGCGACTTCGCCGTGAACGTCCCGACCGACGCCGACGGGAAGTTCCGCATCGTGAACGTGTTCCCCGGCCTGTCGTTCGGTGTCTACCGGCACGTCGAGAAGACGGCGTTCACGGCCGCGGCGAAGGGAAAGACCTTCACGGCCGAGCCGGGCGAGACGAAGCACGTCGGCAACTTCACGGTGCCCCTGCCCGCGGAGAAATGATGCCGTCGGCCCCGCCGGTGCGGATAACACCGACGGAGGGGTTCGCCATGACTGCACACGCTCGGGCCGTCCTCGGCCACGTCATCCGGACCGCCCACGCGACATTGACCGACCGGGAGCTGCTCCGCCGCTACGCCGCCGAGGGCGACGAGGCGGCGTTCGCAGCGCTGGTCCAACGGCACACGGGCATGGTGCTGGGCGTCTGCCGCCGCGTCCTGCCGACGGTGCAAGACGCCGAGGACGCCTGCCAGGCCACGTTTCTCGTCCTCGCCCGGAAGGCCGCGTCGACCCGCTGGCAGCCGTCGGTCGCCAACTGGCTGCACGCGACCGCCCGGCACGTCGCCGACCGCGCCCGGATGGCCGCCGGCCGGCGCGCGAAGCGCGAGGCCAAGGCGGCGGGTGATGCGGTGCGGCTGGCGGACCGCACGACCGGACGAGACTTGCTGGCGGCGCTCGACGAGGAGTTGGCCCGGCTGCCAGCGATCTACCGCGAGCCGCTGGTGCTGTGCTACCTCGAAGGCTTGACCCGCGACGAAGCCGCTGCGCGGCTTCGCATCCCGGCCGGCACCGTCAAGATTCGCCTCGAACGCGGCCGCAAGAAGCTCGGCGACGCGTTAACCGCGCGCGGCGTCGGCGGGAGCGTCGCCTTGGCCCAGGCGGCGACGTCTCAGCCGGCGGCATCGGCGCGGCTGGTCGAAGCGGTGTTGGCCACGGTGTCGGGCGATGTCCCGCCGGCCGTCGCCGCACTTGCCCAGGGCGCCGTGAACAAGTCGCTGTGGGCCGCTATCGCGCTGGCCGTCGCCGTGACGGTGGGCATCGGCATCGGCGTGGGCCGGTCGCCGGTGGGGCAACCGCCAGCCAAGCCGCAAGCGGTGGGCGAGCCGGCGAAAGAGATGACCGTCGCCGGTCGGGTGTTGGACCCCGGCGGTAAGCCGGTAGCGGAGGCCGCGCTGGTATCCCTTCATGTCGGTTACACCCCGGTCGACGTCGGCCGCACCGACGCGGACGGCAGGTTCCGCGTGACCGTGCCGCCGCCGTGGTACCGGAGTACGACTCACACGCTTTTGGCCCGCGCCGACGGGTTTGGGGCCGACGTTGCCATCGTCCCAGTCGCCGACCCAACCCCGCCGGTCGAGTTTCGGCTGACGAAGGATTGCCCGGTTCGCGGCCGGCTGCTCGACACGCAGGGAAAGCCCGCGGCCGGGGTACGGGTGTCCGCGGCCGACTGGCGGGCGTTCGCCAAACCGTCGCTCGACGATTTCCTGGCCGCTTGGCTCAAGCGGCACGAGACCCATACCTTGCCCGACCCAGCGAAGCACCTTCAATTCATGACCGCCGAGGCGTCGCCGTGGGCCACGACGACCGACGCCGACGGCCGGTTCACCATCGCCGGCCTCGGGGCCGACCGGCCGACCCGCCTTCTACTTAACGGCGGTGGCATCGCGACGGCCGACGCCGCCGTCATCCCGCGGCCCGGCTTCGATCCGAAGCCGTACAACGCGACGAGCCAGCCGAAGCGGTCGGACAAGGCGACCAGCGGCTTGATGATGGGCCGACATCACGACGAAACGCTTTTCCACGGGCCGGATCTTACGGTCGTCGTCGAGGCCGAGAAGCCGATCCACGGCACCGTCATCGCCGCCGACACCGGCAAGCCGCGGGCCGGCGCGGTCGTGAGCATGTACCGGCCCGTCTACCTGACGACCCGCACCGACGCCGACGGCCGGTTCGCCCTCCACGGCGTCCGCAAGGCGAGCAGCTACACCCTGACGATCCTGTCGGACGCGGACGCGGGGTTCCTCATGCACACCGTCGAGTTCCCGGACACGATCGGCTACGAGCCGGTGCGGGCCGACATCGCCTCGCCGCGCGGCGTGATCGTGACCGGCCGACTTATCGACGGCGGGACCGGCCAGGGTGTCGAAGGCCACGTCGGCGTCGACACCCTGACAGTCAACCCGTTCGTGAAGGGCCGAACCGACGCCGAACGCGTCTCCCTGGAAACCATCAAGGGCACGGCGCGCGACGGAACGTTCCGCATCGTTGCCGTGCCCGGCCCGGTCATCTTGATGGCCGCGCCGTCAGCGGATCGGCTCCGTTACAAGCGGGTTGCAAGCGACCCGAAGTTTCCGGACTACTTCCCCAAGGACCGGCCGGGCCACTACTACATGCCCGGCGGCGGCTCCCGCAGCTTTTCGGACGCCGCGTGCAAGGTGCTAGTCCTCGAACCGGGCACCAAGGTCGTGACGCAAGACCTGGTGATGGAACCGGCGCGGGCGGCCGCGATCCGTATCCAGGACGCGGCCGGCAACCCGCTCGTCGGTGCCTATGCGGCTCCGGCGACGCCGCACCGCAGCGACGAAGACATGGACGTGGCCGGCCCATCGCGTACCGACGTGTGTTCCGTGTACGAGGTGTCGCCGGCCAAGCCACGGCTCGTAACCATCGTCGAGCCGAAGCGGAAGCTCGCCGGCAAGCTGTTGGTCCGCGGCGACGAGGCGGAGCCGCCGGTCGTCCGCCTTCAGCCGACGGCGACGGTGACGGGCCGGCTGCGGCACCCGGACGGGAAGCCGGTCTTAGGTCAGCAGGTGCGGGCGATGTACACCGAGGCGGTGGCGAACCGGCTGCAGCTCAAGGTCCAGGACGACCTCCCTGTGCAGGTGCCGACCGACGCCGATGGCCGGTTCCGCATCGTCGGCGTGTTCCCCGGCGAGTCCTTCCACATCCATCTGCACGGCCACGGGGCGGCGTACCGGGGAAAGCCGTACACGGCCGGGCCGGGCGCGACGATGGACATCGGCGACTTCACGCTGCCAGCGGACGGGTGATGCCGCTGTGACAAGCCCGCAGCGCCAGCAAGGGCGACACGGCCCGGCCCTTGCCGGCGCTGTGGGCTTGTGAAACCCAATTCCTGCGATTCGGTATGATGCCCCCGTTCTCAGGTGCGCGGATGACACCGGCGGAGGTTTCGCTATGACCGCACAGGCACGGGCCGTCCTCGGCCAGATCATCCGCTCCGCCCACGCCCCGTTGACCGACCGGGAGTTGCTCCGGCGCTATGCCGTGGAGGGCGACGAGGCTGCGTTCGCCGCTCTTGTCCAGCGGCACACCGGCATGGTGCTGGGCGTCTGCCGCCGCGTCCTGCCGACCGTGCAAGACGCCGAAGATGCGTGTCAGGCCACGTTCCTGGTGCTGGCCCGGAAGGCCGGGTCCGTCCGCTGGCAGCCGTCGGCCGCCAACTGGCTGTACACGACCGCCCGGCACGTTGCCGACCGCGCCCGACTTGCTGGGGTGCGCCGTGCGAGGCGCGAAGCGAAGGCCGCGGCCGACGCGGCGCAGCCGGTGGACCGGATGACCGGCCGCGAACTGCTCGTAACGCTCGACGAGGAATTGGGTCGGCTGTCACCCATCTACCGCGAGCCGCTGGTGCTGTGCTACCTCGAAGGCTTGACCCGCGACGAGGCCGCGTCGCGGCTTCGCATTCCGGCCGGCACCGTGAAGATTCGCCTCGAACGCGGCCGGAAGCGGCTCGGTGACGCGCTGGTGAAGCGCGGCGTCGTGGCCGGGGCCGGCCTGTTGGCCCTGGCGGCCACCTCCCCGGCGGGGCGTCCCCGCCGCGACTGGTCGAAGCGGTCTTGGCCGCGGTGGCGGGCGAAGTCCCCGCCGCCGTCGCCGCATTGGCCGAGGGGGTTGCCGTGGGCAAGTCGCTGTGGGCCGTCGCCGCGCTGATCGGCGCAGCCGCGTTGGGGATCGGCGTCGGCGTCGTGCGCGCCGGCCGGACAACCGCCGGCGAAGGAGATGCCGGCCAAGGCCGCGCCAACCAACACCCCGCGGCGGTCGCCGTCGCGGGCGGGCGGGCCTGACAGGCCGCGTCCTCGACCCGAATGGCAACCCCGTCTCCGGCGCGGTCATCACTCTCGGCGGCTGGACGCGGCCCGAACGGCAAATTGCGACAGACCTGACCAGGACTAACACCGACGGCCGGTTCCAATGCGTCCTACCCGCACCGGCTCCGGGCGGCGAGGACCGGACTCTCGCCGCGGTCTACCCCGGCTACGGCCCCGATTGGGTAGACGTGCACTCGCTCAAGCCGCCGGAGGCCGAGGTGACGTTTCGGCTGGTGCCAGCCGGACCGCCGGTTCGCGGCCGCGTCCTGACGCTGGAAGGGCAGCCAGTCGCCGGCGCGACAATCCGCGTCGGCCGCGTCGAGGCACCCGACGGTAAAAACACGCTCAAAGACGTGTATGCCATGTGGGCCGGTGAAGCCGGCCAGGCCGCGAGCCTGTTGCAGCGGCGCCTGTTCACGCCCGTGGCCGGTGGTCTACCCGAAACACTCACAGCCGGACCCGACGGTCGGTTCGAGATTGCCAACATCGGCCGGGACCGGCTGCTCATGCTCGAAATCGCCCACGACAGCATTGAACACGTCCACATCCGCGTTGCCGTCGATCCCAACTTCGACGCGAAAGCGGTTCTGCCGGATAGGTCGAAGGCCGACCCGCGGCGGATGTACGGCCGCGTCGGCCCGCCGATCTACGGTCCAGCGTTCGATCACGCCGCCCGGCCGTGCCGGCCAATCGTCGGCACGGTTCGCGACAAAGTGACCGGCAAGCCGCTGGCGAACGTCGGTCTCTCCGCCCACGCGCCCCCGGGTGCCGGCTGGTGGGAGGACTCGGCCTACACGCGCACCGACGCCTATGGCAACTTCCGCCTGCTGGGGATGGCGAACGTCGAGGGTCGGCTGGCGTTCGGCGGCACCGGCGATCCAGATTGGCCGTACCTGGCGATCGAGGGATCGGTGAAGCCGACGGTCGGCCTATCCCCGGCGACGTGCGACATGGTTCTGGTCCGCGGCACCATCGTCGCCGGCCGAGTGGTGGACATGGTGACTGAGAAGCCGATCAAGGGATCGGTCTCGTACGCCCCACTGCTGGGCAACACGGCCGTGTTCGATCTGCCGGGCAAGGACCTCCACCGCAGCGGCGCGATGTCGTACCCGCTCGACGCCGATGGCCGGTACCGTTTGGTCGCCCCGCCGGGCCTCGGCATCATCACCGTGTACGTCGAGACTCGCGGGACCGACCAGAAACCGTACCCGCAGGTACGTTTGCGGGCAGAAGACAAGGGCAAGCCATACTTCCCGGTCGAGCGCGGCTACGGCGACGCCTACCTGACGGCGGACGGCGCGCTGATGTCGTTCGGCCTACGAGCTGCCTACCGGGTGATCGAGCCGAACGCAAACACGGGGCGGATGGAGAATGACTTTCGCCTCCACCCCGGCTCCGCCGTCGCCGGCACGGTCGTCAGCCCGAACGGCCAGCCATTCGCCGGGGCGACTGTCGCCGGAACATCGCCGACCTACGAGGAGCCGAAGCAGGTGGACGGGGCTGCGTTCACAGCGCAAGCCGTCGTCCCCGGCGAGGGGCGGCCGGTCGGGGCGCTGCACGTCGGCCAACGGCTGGCCGGCTTGACCAAGGTGTCGGCGAACGCCGACGAGTCGCCGGTCATCCGGCTCGCCGCGTGGGGCGCGGTGACAGGCCGGGTCATCGACGCCGACGGCAAGCCGGTCGCCGGCGCGACGGTGAAGCTGCGGTACGACAACGGCGCGCCGAACCAACTCCACCACGCCGCGACGAACGACAAGGCGCGACGACCGGCGACGACGGCACGTTCCGCCTCGACGCCCCGTTCGCGGAGCCGTTCCGGATGAGCTTCGCCCGCAAGGGCAAGTGGCTCCGCGTCGGCGACGGCTACGACGAGGTGACGGTCCCGAGTGGCACGACGAGAGATCTCGGCGACGTTCGCGTCAAGGCGAGCGAGTAGGTGGGCCGAGTGGAGCGAGGCCCAGCGAACCCGGAGTGACTTCGGGGTTCGCGGTGGCCCTCGCTCCACTCGGCCCACCCTACCGGACGCCGTCGGGCTGAGTTGTCCCGCCTGGACCCTTGGCCATGAGTTCCTCGAACCGATCACTCATTCCGCACCCCACACCCGAGCAACGGCGGCTTCGGCCGACACCAGACGATACGCCCACGTCAAGCCGCCGTGAGTTGAGGCTCGTCCGGCACTTACCCTACAATATCGAACGTCCGGCGGTGCTTACCCGTGCCGGTCGGTCAGCCGATGCCTGAACGCGAGTCCGTGACGGCCCGGCACTAGGCACCCCCTTATGCGGCCGGCCGTCGCTTGGCGCACATGACCCGGACGGAGGTTCGTTCCGAGGCCGGAGGTCGGGCCATGTCCATCCGGGCGGCGGTCGTTCTACGGGGTGCCCTTCACGCCGGGGCACAGGCGCTCAGCGATCGTGAACTGCTACAGCGGTACGCCGACGATGGCGACCAGGCCGCGTTCGCGCTGTTGGTCGCCCGGCACGGCGGCATGGTGCTGGGTGTTTGCCGCCGCGTGTTGCCGACGGTGCAGGACGCCGAGGACGCGACCCAAGCGACGTTCCTGGTGCTGGCCCGCAAGGCCAAGGGCGGGCGGTGGCAAGCGTCGGTCGCCAATTGGCTGTACACGACAGCCCGGCGGATGGCGGCGAACGTCCGAGTCGCTGCGGCCCGACGGGCGAAACGGGAAGCCGCGGCCGCGGTGCCGGATCGCGTCGAGTCCGTGGACCGGATGACCGGCCGCGAACTGCTCGCCATCCTCGACGAGGAACTGGGCCGGCTGCCGACGGTCTACCGCGAGCCGTTGGTCCTGTGTTATCTCGAAGGGCTGGCCCGCCAGGACGCGGCGGCCCGGCTCGACGCGCCGCTCGCCACGGTCAAGAGCCGCCTGGAACGCGGACGGAAGCGCCTCGGCAACGCGCTGGTGAAGCGCGGCGTTGTTGCCGGGGCGGGCCTGTTGGCCCTGGTGGCCACCTCCCCGGCGGGAGCGTTCCCGCCGCGACTGGTCGAAGCCGTGTTGGCGGCCGTCGCGGGCGAAGTCCCGGTGGCGGTCGCCGCGCTCGCCGAGGGGGTTGCCGTGAACAAGTCGCTGTGGGCCGCGGCCACGCTGGCCGTCGTCGCCACCGTGGGCATCGGAATCGGGTTGGGCCGGCAAGCGCCCGCGTCGCCGCAGGAGGGCAAGGCAATGCCGGCGAAGCAGGCACTGGTCGCGGAGGGGAAAGCGGATGTCGCTAAGCCGCAAGCAGTTGTCGTGGCCGGACGGGTGGTGAGGCCGGACGGCAAGCCGGTCGCAGGGGCGAAGCTCTACGTCCCGAAGCTGCGTGTCCCGCAGCCGACGACGCCGCGCGACATCGGGGCCGAGGTCGTCGGCGAGTCCGCGGCCGACGGGTCGTTCCGCGTCGCCGTGCCGCCGCTGCCTGGGCCGGTGGGGGGCCGCGACTACCTCGTCGCGTACGCGCCCGGCTTCGCCGTCGATTGGATCGTCGCCAGCGAACTTCCGCCCGGCGACGTGACGCTACGGCTCACCAAGGACGTGCCGATCACTGGCCGTGTCGTGAACACCGAGGGCCGGCCGGTGGCCGGCGTGACAGTCTCGGCCGGGTCGATCTACGTCCCTGCGAACGACGATCTCGACAGTTACCTGGATGGCTGGAAGAAGAACTGGCGCGACATCGTGGGTAGCCCGCTCAAGCGGCTCTACCTGCCGCTCGACGCCATCGTCGGTGAGACGACGACCGACGCCGACGGCAAGTTCGCCATCCGCGGCGCGGGGCGGGAGCAGGTCGTTCACGTCGCCGTCGCCGGGGCTGGGCTGGCGAGGGACACCGTTCACGTGGTCACGCGGCCTGGCTTCGCGGCGAAGGCATACAACGCCGCCGCGGCCAACTCCGAGCCGGCGGAGCTGCGCATCCCGCGGCAGACGCCGGTCCTGTACGGGCCGGACATGCAATATATCGCCGAACCGGGCGTCACCCTGGAGGGCAAGGTCACCGACGCGGCGACCGGCCAGCCGCTCGCCGGGGCCGGCGTCAGCGTCCACATCGGGTTCGGCGACGGCGTGGTGGCCCGCACGGGGCCGGACGGTTCATACCGGATCGGCGGCATCCCGAAGAGCAAGCGCGGCTACAACGCCTTCGTATCGGTCGGCTCCGGCGCGACCACGTACCTCGGCCGGCGGGTGCAGATCCCCGACGGCGACGGCCTCGGGCCGTTCCGCGCGGACGTGGCGGTCCAGCGAGGTGCGGTCGTCACCGGCCGGGTGATCGACCGGCAGACCGGCAAGGGCGTCCTCGCCGGCGTCCGCTTCGCGCCCCTGCCGGACAACACGTTCTTCGACTCGAAGCCGGGCTACGACAACTACAAGAGCGACCGCACCATGCAGACGACCGACGCCGACGGCCGGTTCCGGCAGGTGACGATCCCCGGCCGGGCGGTCGTCATGGCTCAGGTCCACGGCGGGCTGAAGTTCCACGGCGAACATCTCAATCCGTACCGCCACGCCGAGCCGGACGAGGCCGACCGCAAGGCGTTCCAGTACGACAAGGGCGACGACATGTGGACGATCGCCACGGCCGGCGGGCTGGAAATCCTCAGCACCGAGAACGCCGTCAAGGTCATCGACATCAAGGAGACCGGCGAGACGGCGGTTGAGTTGTTCGTCGAGCGCGGCTCCACGGCGACGGTGGCCGTGCAGGACGCCGCTGGCCAACCGCTCACCGGGGCGTGGGTGTCCGGGCTGACCGAACACTGGCCGATTGCCTACAAGTTGCCGGAGCCGAGCGCGACAGTTTATGCGCTCACCCCGACGAAGCCGCGGACGCTCGTCGTGTACCATCCCGAGAAGAAGCTCGGCGGTATCGTGACGATCCGCGGCGACGAGACGGAGCCGGTCGCCGCCAAGCTCGGCCCGCTGGCGACTGTGACCGGCCGGCTGCTCGACGCCGACGGCGGGCCGCTCGCCGGGGCGGCGGTGTCGGTCGCCGCCCGCGGCACGACCGGCAGCGAGCTGTACCGCTTCGCCCACCCGAGCGGCAAGCCGGTCGTCGCCGGCGACGACGGCCGGTTCACGCTACCCGGCGTGATCCCCGGTCTGACGTTCTCGGTGCAGGTGCGGAAGGGGCAGACGTTCTACACGGGCAAGCCACGGATCGGCACGCGGACACTCAAGCCCGGCGAGACGCACGACCTCGGCGACCGGACCATGGAAACGCTGCGGTAACGGTTCGTGTCGCTTAGCAGAAGCGTGGGGGCTTCTGCGAAGCGTCCCGAACCGGGAACCATTGGGTGCCGTTTCCCCGGACGCGCACATGACACGGGCGGAGGTGTCCGCGACGGCCGAGGGAGTGGGTCATGGCGAACCGGGCGGCGGGTGTGTTGCGTCGAGCGCTTCTCGAAGAATCGCACGCTCTCACCGACCGTGAACTGCTCCGCCGCTACGCCGCCAACCGCGATGAGGCGGCGTTCGCAGCGCTCGTCGCCCGCCACACCGGCCTCGTCTTCGGCGTCTGCCACCGGATGTTGCACTCGGTGCAGGACGCCGAGGACGCAGCCCAGGCCACGTTCCTCGTCCTGGCGAAGAAGGCGGCGTCCGGCCGCTGGGGTACGTCGGTCGCCAACTGGCTTTACACCACGGCCCGCAAGACAGCGGCGAACGCCCGCGTCGCCGCCGCCCGCCGCGCCAAGCGCGACGCGAAAGCCGCGGTACGGACGCCCGCCGGGCCGCTCGATACGATGACCGGCCGTGAACTGCTCGCAACGCTCGATGAGGAACTCGACCGGCTGCCCGCGGTGTTCCGCGAGCCACTGGTCCTATGCCACCTCGAAGGGCTGTCGCGCGACGAAGTCGCCGTGCGGCTCGGCGTGCCGGTCGGCACGGTGAAAAGCCGGCTCGAACGCGGCCGCAAACGACTCGCCGCGGCGCTGACGAAACGCGACGTCGTGCTGGGCGCGGGCCTGCTCGCGCTCGCGGTCTCCTCCCCGGCGGGGGCGTCCCCGCTGCGTATCGTGGAAGCCGTTTTAGACGCGACCGCGGGCCATGCCTCGCCGGCCGTCGTCGCGCTCGCCGAGGGGGTTGCCGTGAACGGACTGCTCAGCAAGTCGCCGTGGGTCGCCGCCGCGCTGGCCGGCGTGGTGACGTTGGGCATCGGCGTCGGCGTCGTGCGGTCGCCGGCCGGACAGCCGCCGGAGAAGGCGACACCTGCGAAGCCCGCTCCGGCCACCGATCCGAAGGCCGGCCCCGCGAAGCCGCAAGCGGAGGTGACCGGCCGCGTCTTCGGGCCGGACGGCAAGCCGTTCGCCGGGGCCAAGCTGGTGCTGTTCGGCCGCGGTAAGGCCGTCGAATTGGGCATGTCCGACGCGGCCGGCCGCTTCGCAGTGGTCTCCCCCGCCGGTGATAACGAACGTGTCCTCGCGGCCAAGGCCGACGGCCTGGGCTTCGATTTCGTCACGGTCAGCCCGTCCGCCGGAGCCGTCGAGTTGCGGCTGGTGAAGGATCAGGCAATTCGCGGCTGCATCGTGGACACCCAGGGCCGGCCGGTCGCTGGGGCGACGCTGGCGCTGAAGAGCCTGAGCGCGTTTGCCGGCGACTCCGCCGACCCGTTTCTGGGCGAGTGGAAGACGCGGCACTTCATGTCCGGCCTGCCGGGCGGCGTCAAGAACTGGTGGGGCGGCGGCGCGGCCGTGCCCGTCGCGACGACCGACGCCGACGGCCGGTTTGCCATCGCCGGGCTGGGAGCCGAGCGGGTCGCCCTATTCGCGGTTCGCGGCACGGGCATCGCCGAGGCTGAGTTGCTCGTCATCACCCGCGACGGCTTCGACCCACAGCCGCACAACCGCGCCGCGACCGACAACGTGCCGGCCGGCATGGACCAGTTCGCGGTCCGCTGGCTCTTGTACGGCCCCGACCTGACATACGTCGCCGAGGCCGAGAAGCCGGTCCGCGGCGTCGTCACCGACATCGACACCGGCGAGCCCCAAGCGGGCGTCACGGTGTCGCTGACCCGCAACGGCCCGGCGCTCGTGGCCGTGCCGCAGTCGGCGACGACCGACGCGGCCGGCCGCTACGAGATCCGCGGGGCGCGGAAAGCGAAGGACTACATGATCGAGGTGCCGAGCGACCCGGCGACGGGGCACCTGCCCGCGCAAGTCCACGGCGGCGACACGCCGGGCTACGGCCCGGTCGTTATCGACGTCCGCGTGAAGAAGGGCATCATCATCACCGGCCGGGTGATCGACGGCGGTACGGGCCGGGGGGTACCGGGCTTCGTGTCGGCCGAGCCGCTGCACGACAATCCGCACGTCAAAGCATACCCGCCGGCCAGCAGCGCGGCGTCGTTCCCGCGCGGCGAAACGGCGGTGGACGGCAGCTTCCGCGTGGTCGCCCTGCCCGGCCCGGTGGTCCTGGCCGCCGGCCCCGATACTTCGCGACTGCCGGGCGGGGCCGCGGAACGGTTGAAGTACAAGCCGGCCGCGGCCGACCCCAAGTACCCGCAGTACTTCACGAGTCAATTCGGCCTGCTGTCGTACCTGGTGCCGGGCGGCGGGTTCGGAGTCGTCCAGGGTAACGCCTGCAGGGTATTGGACGTCGCGGCGGGTGCGACCGCCGCGACGCAAGACATCGTCCTCGAGCGGGTAGCCGCACTGGACGTGACCGCCCGCGACGCGGCCGGCAACCCGGTCGCTGGGACGTGGGCGACCGGCCTGTCCGCCGAAGATTGGAACCACCCAATGCGCATGGAGGCGGCGATGTGGCCCGTCTACAACCTTCAACCGGGCAAGCCGCGGCGGGTCGTCGTCTACGAGCCGACGAAAAGGCTGTTCGGCAGTCGTATCCTGCACGGCGACGAGGCGACGCCGGCGGTCATCAAACTCGGCCCCGGCGGGGCTGTGGCCGGCCGGGTAGTCGACGAGGACCGCAAGCCGCTGGCGGGCATCGCCGTCAAACTGATCTTCCGCGTGGACAATCGGGAGGCGGCCGAGATGCATTTCCACGTTCAACGGTCGAAGCCAGCGGAAACCGCGGCCGACGGGTCGTTCCGGATCGACGAGTTAGTGCCGTTCGTCGAGTTTACCCTCGGGTTCGGCACGCAACGGAAGGGCTACGAGCCGATGACGAAAGCCGCCGAGGCGTTCGCCGCCCCAGGCGCGACGTTGGATGCAGGCACGATCATGGTGAAGCCGAAGTCGTAGCATCCCACGGCCGCATGATGCCGTCGGCCGGCCCGGCGCTCATGATAGGGTGGAGGTTCCACCACATGCGTCGGAGGGCTGGCCGTGGCAGTGCAGGCGCAGGCCGTTCTCGGCCGGATCATCCGCTCGGCGGCACAGGCCGCGCATGCGACGCTCACCGACCGCGATCTGTTGCGGCGGTATGCCGATGACGGCGACGAGACGGCGTTCGCGGCGCTCGTCGCCCGGCACACCGGCATGGTCCTCGGCGTCTGTCGACGGGTTGTGCCGACGGTGCAGGACGCCGAGGATGCGTGCCAAGCCACCTTCCTGGTGCTGGCGAAGAAGGCCAAGTCCACCCGCTGGCAGCCGTCCGTCGCCAACTGGCTGTACACGACGGCCCGCCGCGTCTCCAGCGTGGCGCGGCTAGGGGCAATCCGCCGCGCGAAACGCGAGGCCGTCGCCGCGGCGGCGCGGGCAGTCGAGCCGATGGACGCGATGACCGGCCGCGAGTTGCTCGCGGCGCTCGACGAAGAACTCGACCGGCTTCCGACGACGTACCGGGAGCCGCTGGTCCTGTGCTACCTCGAAGGGCTATCCCGCGACGAAGCCGCATCGCGTCTTCGCATCCCCGCCGGCACCGTCAAGATTCGCCTGGAACGCGGCCGCAAGAAGCTCGGCGACGCGCTGACCAAGCGCGGCGTGGTGGTCGGGGCCAGCTTGCTCGCACTCGCGGCTACCTCCCCGGCGGGGGCGTCCGCGCCGCAATTGGTCGAATCTGTGTTGGCGGCGGCCGGGGGCACCGTCTCACCGGCCGTGGCCGCACTTGCCGAGGGAGTGGCCGTGAACAAGTCGCTGTGGGTCGCCGCCGCGTTGGCCGTTGTCGCCACGCTCGGTGTCGGTGTCGGCGTCGGCGTCGTGCGGTCGCCGGCCGGGCAGCCGCCGGAGAAGGCGACGCCTGCGAAGCCCGCTCCGGCCGCCGATGCGAAGGCCGGCCCCGCGAAGCCGCAAGCGGAGGTGACCGGCCGTGTCTTCGCGCCGGACGGCAAGCCGCTCGCCGGGGCCAAGCTGCTGTTGCTGAGCTGGGGCGACGCGGCCGTCGAACTCGGCACGTCCGACGCCGACGGCCGCTTCGCGGTGCGGATGCCGGCCGACACCGGCTCGTCGGCCCTCGCGGCGGTGGCGGAGGGCGTCGGCATCGACTTCATCGCCCTCCACACGGTGACGGCCGGCAGCCCGGTCGAGCTGCGCACCGTGGCGGACCGCCCGATCCGCGGCCGCGTCGTGACCACGCAGGGCAAGCCGGTCGCCGGGGCGGCCGTCGATGTCCGGCAGGTCGGCGTCTACGCCGCCGACACGCTCGACGGCTTCTTGGAGATGTGGCCGAACCGCGGCGACCGGCGACTCCTTCGGGTCGAACCCAAGCGACTGTGGGAGGGCCAAGCCGGCTTCACGAGCGCGACGACCGACGCCGACGGCCGGTTCACGATCACCGGGGTCGGCATCGACCGCGCCGTCGCCCTGCGCGTCCGTCGGATCGGCTTCGCCACCCACACCGCGTTCCTCCTCACCCGCGACGATTACGACCGCCAGGCGTTCAACGACGCCGTCGCCGAGCGGAACCGCACGCGGCGCGGCAACATCGTCTACTGGCCGCTCAGCCACCCGGACCCGCTCGTGATCGTCGAACCCGACAAGCCCGTCCGCGGCGTCGTCCGCGACGCCGCGACGGGCCAGCCGCGGCCGGGCACGCGGGTCGAACTCTACAGCCTCGACCGCAACCCGGCGGAGTCGATGCCGACGGCGACGACCGACGCGGCCGGCCGGTACGAGGTCCGCGGCTTCCCCAAGGCCAAGCAGTACTCGGTCGTGGCGTGGGGCGACGCGGCGGACGGCTACCTCTCGAACACGGCCGGGGCCGACGACACGCCCGGCCACGAGCCGGTCGTCATCGACGTGCCCGTCGCGAAGGGCGTCGTCGTCACCGGCCGGGTCACCGACGCGGCGACCGGCAAGCCGCTGCGCGTCTTTGCACGATCCGAGCGGTTGGCCGGGAACCAATATGTCGAGGACAAGAGGTACTTGGCTCTGGATCGCGAACCCTCGATTTTGACGCCCGACGGCCGATACCGCGCGGTCGTGCCGCCCGGCCCGGTCTTGCTGACGATCACCGCGAGGTCGCCATTTCCGGACGGGATGCCGGCGACCGTCCGGTTCGCGCCCGCGGAGTGGGACCCGGACCAGCCGGGGTACTTCACCCGACACGAGGAACACGACGCTTACCGGGCGTGGAACGGCCACGAGGCCCGCCTCTCCGGCAATTGGTGCAAGGTCGTGAACGCCGCGGCCGGCACCGTCGTCACCCACGACGCAGCCCTCAAACGGGCACCGCCGCCGCTGCCGCTGACGATCCGCGACGCCGACGGCAAGCCGGTGGCCGGGGCGTGGGTCCACGGCGCGGTCGGCAGTCCGATTCCGACCCGTCACGCGACGGCGGCGGCCGAGGTCGACCGGCCACGGTTCGGCATGCGACAGACGGTCGCGGGGTGGGAGCCGACGCGCAACCTCGTCGGACTGCTCACCGTGAAGGACGACGAGACCGGGCCGCCGACGCTGGCCCTGCGGCCGGGCGGCGTCGTCACCGGCCGCGTCGTCGCGGCCGACGGGACGCCGGTGAAGGGCGTCCGCGTCCGCACCGTCTACGCCCGTGACGCGACCCCGGCCGTCGGGAGGATGGAGGACTTCGCGATCTCCGGGGCCGCCGTCGAGACGGACGCCGCCGGGGCGTTCCGAATCGCGAGCGTGTTCCCCGGCGAGCGGTTCCATCTGAGGCCGTTCGGCAAGGACGGCAACCCCCTGCTGACCACGACGATCATGAAGGAGTACACCATCGACAATATCGCAGAGCCGCTCGACCTCGGCGACGTGCGGCTCAAGCCGGCCCGATGAGGATCGATGCCGTTCGCCGCCGCGGCGCAGATTGATGATGTGGGGGTTTGTCGCGGGGCGTCGGAGGCTTTGTCGTGGCGGCACAGGCGCGGGCGGTTCTTGGCCGGATCATCCGCTCGGCGGCGCGGGCCGCCGACGCGGCCCTCACCGACCGCGAACTCCTACGCCGGTACGCTCACGAGGGCGACGAGGCCGCGTTCGCGGCGCTCGTGCAACGGCACACCGCGCTGGTCCTCGGCGTCTGCCGCCGGGTCCTGCCGACGGTGCAGGACGCCGAGGACGCGACCCAAGCCACGTTCCTCGTCCTGGCCAGGAAGGCGCAATCCACCCGGTGGCAGCCGTCGGTCGCCAACTGGCTGTACGTCACCGCCCGTCGCCTCGCCGACCGGGCACGGCTGGCGGCGACCCGCCGCGCCAAGCGCGAGGCCGTTGCCGCGGCGGCACGGGCCGTCGAGCCGGTAGACGCGATGACCGGCCGCGAGTTGCTCGCGGCGCTCGACGAAGAACTCGACCGGCTGCCGGCGACGTACCGGGAGCCGCTGGTCCTGTGCTACCTCGAAGGGCTATCCCGCGACGAAGCCGCATCGCGGCTTCGCATCCCCGCCGGCACCGTGAAGATTCGCCTGGAACGCGGCCGCAAGAAGCTCGGCGACGCGCTCGTCAAGCGCGGCGTGGTGGTCGGGGCCAGCTTGCTCGCACTCGCGGCTACCTCCCCGGCGGGGGCGTCCCCGCTGCGTATCGTGGAAGCCGTGTTGGACGCGACCGCGGGCCATGCCTCGCCTGCCGTCATCGCGCTCGCCGAGGGGGTTGCCGTGAACAAGTCGCTGTGGATCGTCGGCACGCTGGCCGCCGTCGCGACGCTGTGCATCGGGGTCGGGGTGGTGCGGTCGGCCGCCGGCCAGCCGCCGGAGAAGATGACGCCAGGGAAGCCGACTGCCCGTGCGAAAGCCATGCCAGGCGGGGAGGCGAAGAAGGACGCGACAGTGAACGGCCGCGTCTTCGCGCCCGACGGCAAGCTGCTCGCCGGGGCGCGGCTGCTACTGTTGGACACCGGCGCTGCCGCCGTCGAACTCGGCACGTCCGATGCGGACGGCCGTTTCGCGGTGCGGGTGCCCGCCGGCACCAAGTCGCCAGCGATAGCTGCCGTGGCGGAGGGCGTCGGCATCGACTTCATTGCCCTCAACACGGTGACGGCTGGTGCGACCGTCGAGTTGCGCACGGTGAAGGATCGTGCGATCCGCGGCCGCGTCGTGGACACGCAGGGCAAGCCATTCGCCGGGGCGGTCGTGACGGTGCAGCACATCGCCGTCTACCCGCGCGAATCGCTCGAAGCGTATCTGGACGAGTGGCCCAGCCCCTCCGTGCTCAGCGTCCTGCCCGTTCCCAAACAGATGCAATGGGAGCGGGCGCATTTCACCGCGACGGCCACGGACACCGATGGCCGCTTCGCCCTCGCGGGGGTCGGTGCCGAGCGGTTCGTCGCCCTGCGGATTTCCGGGGCTGGCATCGCCACCGACGAGGCGTTCGTCTTCAACAGCGCGGGCTTCGACCCGCGAAAGTACAATGAGGCCGCCGCGCAGCGCGACCTCAAGCGGGTCAACGGCCGCGTCAATCGCCCGAAGCTGAACCCGCCGGACCCTGTGCTGGTCGTCGAGCGCGACAAGCCGATTCGAGGCGTGGTGCGCGATGCCGATACCGGCGCGCCGCGGCCGGGAGTCACGGTCGAAATGTCCATCAACGACCGCCCCTATTGGCTGTACCGTCAGACGGCGCGAACCGACGCCGCGGGCCGCTACGAGTTCCGTGGCAGCCGCAAGTCGGAACGGTATTTGGTGTACGTGCGCTGCGACCCGGCCGCCGGCTATCTCGGCGGCATCACGCACCCCTTGGACACGCCGGCCTACGAGCCGGTCGTCGCGGATTTCTCCGTCAAGAAGGGCGTCGTCGTCACCGGCCGGGTGACCGACGGCACGACCGGCGCGCCGGTGCCCAACCTCGCGACCTCAGCCGCGTTGGCCGGCAACCTGTTCATGAACGACTACACGGCGGTGAGCCTCGGGCTGTTCGAGCCGAGTACCGGCGACGACGGCCGCTACCGCATCGTCACCATCCCCGGCCCCGTGCTGCTAGAGGTCTCGCCGTCCGAAGCACCGCCCGGCGTACACTACGAGTCGACGCTCGGAGATCCCGACTACCCGGAGTATTTCGACCGGGGGAAGCGCACTTTCAAGCACTGGATGGGCAGAGACTCGAAGATTCGCGGCCCGTACTGCAAGGTGCTGATCGTCCCGCAGGTGGCCGCCGTCGTGACGCACGACGTCGTTCTCAAGCGGGCCGCGTCGGTGCCGCTCAAGGTCGTGGACGGGGCCGGCAAGCCGCTGACCGGGGTCCGAGTCGTCGGCGCGACCCTCGACAACATGCCGGCGCTCGTCGCCACGGACCCGGCCGGCGTGTACCAACTCCGCCGCGGCTCGCCGCGGCTCCTGACGGCGTACGAGCCGACGCGTAAGTTGGTCGGAGCGCTTGCCCTGAAGGGTGACGAGGCGGGGCCGTTGACGCTGACGCTCGGTGCCGGCGGCGTCGTCACCGGGCGGCTGCTGGCCGACGACGGGACACCGCTCAAGGGCTACGGCGTGCGGCCGAAGTACGCCGCGGACGAGGGCATGGTCGTCGAGGCGATGATCGCCCGATCCGCCACCGACGAAACCAACGCCGCCGGGACCTTCCGCCTCGCGGCCGTCCTACCGGGCGTGCCGTTCGACTTGTACTTCTTCGACAACAACGGCCGGTCGCTGCCGCAATCGCCGCGGCCGGGACTGGTCACCGGGGCGGACCCGGCCAAGCCGCTCGACCTCGGCGAGATCCGCGTGCAACCGCCGTCGTGATGCCGATCACGGGTCGAACTTTGTTGATGCCGCTCCGCGGCCGGCGCAAATGTCTCAGGTGGAGGGTCCGCCCGAGTCGGGAGGTCGGTCATGGCCAGCGGGGCAACGAGCGTGTTACGGCGGGCGGTGGCCGCGGCGGCGAAGGCCGAGGCTCGCGACCTCACCGACCGCGACCTGCTACAACGCTTCGCCTTCGACGGCGACCAATCGGCCTTCGCGCTCTTGGTCGCCCGGCACACCGGCATGGTCTACAGCGTCTGCCGCCGGGGCGTCCACTCGGCCCAGGATGCCGAGGACGCCTGCCAGGCCACGTTCCTCGTCCTCACGAAAAAGGCAAAGGCCGGCCGTTGGCAGGCGTCAGTCGCCAACTGGCTCTACACTACCGCCCGCAAAACGGCAGCGAACGCCCGCATCGCCGCCGTGAGACGCGCGAAGCGCGAGGCCGGCGTAGCCGTGCCCGAGCGCGTCGAGCCGGTGGACACCATGACCGGCCGTGAACTGCTCGCGGCGCTCGACGACGAGTTGGAAAAGCTATCCCCGGCCTACCGCGAGCCGCTGGTGCTGTGCTACCTCGAAGGGCTGTCCCGCGAGGATGCGGCACTGCGGCTCGGGGTGCCGGCCGGCACGGTCAAGATTCGGCTCGAACGCGGCCGCAAGAAGCTCGGCGACGCGCTGACGCGCCGCGGCGTGGTCGGCGGCGTCGGCATCCTGGCCCTGGCGGTCACCTCCCCGGCGGGGGCGTCCCCGCTGCGTATCGTGGAAGCCGTGTTGGACGCGGCCGCGGGGCACGCCTCGCCGGCCGTCGTCGCGCTCGCCGAGGGGGTTGCCGTGAATGGACTGCTCAACAAGTCGCTGTGGGTCGCCGCGCTCGTCGGGGTCGCCACCCTCGGGGCTGGGACCGGAATTCTGCGGTCGCCGGCCGGGCAGCCGCCCACCAAGGCCATGCCGGCCAAGGTCGCCAAGGCCGACGACGCGCCGCCCCGCGCCGCCGCCGGCGACACGAAGGCCGTCACCGGCCGGGTGTTCGGGGCCGACGGCCAACCGGCCGCCGGCGTCACCGTCTGGCTGGCGAAACAGGAAGCCAGCCGGACGAGTACGCTGACCGAGGTCGCCCGGACGGACGCGCAAGGGACCTTCGCCGGCCGCATCCCCGCGGTCCCCGCCGGCCGGCCGGACTTCCGGTCGCTGGTGGTGAAGGCCGCCGGGGCCGTGGCCGACTGGTACCCGCTCCGGGACGCGGCCGACGACGCCCCGGCGACGCTGCGGCTGTTGCCGGACGACACGACCATCCGCGGCCGGGTGGTCGGCCTGGAAGGCAAGCCGATCGCGGCGGCGACGGTCAAGGTCACGCACGTCGAGACGACGGCCGACGGCGACCTCGCCGGCGTCTTCGGCCGCTGGTCGGAGAACCCGTACTTCGCAATTAACTCGGCTGCCAAGAAGGTGTACGACCCGACGGTGGTCGGCCTGCCGCCGACCGTCACCGCGGACGCCGACGGCCGGTTCGCGATCCGCGGCGTCGGCCGCGGGCGGCTGGTCGCCCTGCGGATCGAAGGCCCCGGCATCGAGGTGTCGGTCCTCCGCGTGGTCACGACGCCCGGCTTCGACCCGGCGTCGGTGAAGCGGACGCCCCGTCGGGAGATGCCCGACGGCATGAGCCGGGCCGCCCCGGACCTGTACGGCCCCGAGTTCACGCACTCGGCCAAGCCGGACCAGCCGATCACCGGCGTCGTCCGCGACAAGACGACCGGCAAGCCGGTCGCCGGCATCATGGTCAGCGCCAACGTGCGCGGGAGCTGGTACGAGAAGGGCGTCCAGACGACGACCGACGCGGACGGCAAGTACACGCTCCGCGGCATCGGCAAGGGGGCGGAGCGGCAGGTCATGTTCTACCCATCGGCCGGCTCGCCGTACCTGCCGGCCAACCGCATGGTGGCCGACGCGCCGGGCCTCGCCACGCTCGACGTCGATCACGACATGACCCGCGGCGTGGTCGTCACCGGCAAGGTCGTGGACAAGGCGACCGGCCAGCCGGTGGTGGGGGCGTCGGTGAAGTACGTGCCGCTGGCCGGCAACAAGGCGGCGGAAGCGCTCAAGGGGTCGAACGCCGCCGCGGCTCAGGGGCACGAGGGCGTCATGCCGGACGGCACGTTCAAGCTGACGGTGCTGCCCGGCCCCGGCCTGATCACGGCTGAGAACTCGAGCGAGCGCGGGTCGGACTACGCCCCGGTGCGCCTGCGGCCGGCCGACAAGAAGTACGCCTACGTGCAACCGAACGAGTCGCTCGGCGAGTCGTTCAGCGCCTACGACGGGCACATCGAGCCGCTGTTCACCGTCGCCGACTACGCGGTCATCGACCCGGCCACGGACGCGACCGAGCAGACGGTCGAGCTGACGTTCGATCCGGGCCGGACGGTGGCCGGCACGCTGGCGGACGCGGCGGGTCGGCCGGTCGAAGGGGCGACGGCCTACGGCCGGCGGCCGCGGTTCGACAAGCCGACGGCCCTCGCGTCGGCCCGGTTCGAGGCGTCGGCCCTGGTCGCCGAGCGGCCGCGGGCGGTCGTGTTCGTCCACCCCGGCCTGAAGCTCACCGGCGTGGCCAAGCTGGCCGGCACCGAGACGGACGTGACGGTCATGATGGAGCCGTGGGGCACGCTGACCGGCCGGGTCGTTGATGCCGACGGCAAGCCGGTCGCGGATGTTACCATCGGCCTGACCGTGCAGCGGGCGTCGATGGACTCCGGGCTATGCCGCGGCGTCGAGGAGCGCCGCCGGCGAAGACCGACGCGGAGGGCCGGTTCCGCGCCGACGTGCGGCTGCCGGGCAAGGAATTCGACGTGTTCCTGGCGTACAAGGGCCGGCGGCTCGGCAGCGGGCCAATCGCCCGCGGCCTGTCGGTCGCGAGCGGGGAGACAAAGGCAATCGAGCCGTGGAAGGTGTCGATTGACGAGTGAATCGCGGAGGCTCAGGTTCCCGTAGGGTGGTACGACCGCAGGGAGTGTCACCAGAAGCGATTGAGCGCCGTCGTGTTTGTGGTGGTACTCCCTGCGGTCGTACCACCCTACGAAGACCAGGCTGATGATGCCGCCGCCCCGCCGGCCGTACATGGCCCCTATGGAGGCACCGTTCGTTCCGGAGATCGGATCGTGGCGAGCAAGACGTCAATCGTGTTGCAGGGAGCGGTCGCCGCGGCAGCGAAAGCCACGTCATCGACCGACGACCGCGAGCTGTTGCGGCGATTCGCCGACGGCGACCAGGCGGCGTTCGCGCTCTTGGTCGCCCGACACACCGGCATGGTCTTCGGCGTCTGCCGCCGGGCGCTCCGCTCGGAGCAGGACGCCGAGGACGCCTGCCAGGCCACGTTCCTGGTCCTGGCGAAGAAGGCGAAGGCGGGCCGCTGGCAGCCGTCGATCGCGAGTTGGCTCTACGGCACCGCCCGCCGGGTGGCCCGCAACGCCCGCGTCGTCGCCGAGCGCCGCGCCAAGCACGAGGCGAAGGCCGCGCGGGACGCCAGCGAAGCAGTCGACACGATGACGGGTCGCGAACTATTGGCTGTGCTCGACGAGGAACTGGACCGGCTGTCGGCAACTTACCGGGAGCCGCTGGTCCTGTGCTATCTCGAAGGACTATCCCGAGAGGAAGCCGCATCGCGGCTTAGCATCCCACCGGGGACGGTCAAGATTCGGCTGGAACGCGGCCGCAAGAAGCTCGGCGACACCTTGACCCGACGGGGCGTCGTCGGCGGCATCGGACTCTTGGCGCTGGCTGTTACCTCCCCGGCGGGGGCGTCCCCGCTGCGCACCATGGAAGCCGTACTGCACGCGGCCGCGGGCACCGTCCCGCCACGTGTCGCGGCGCTCGTGGAGGGACTGTCGATGACCAAGGTCAAGTCCGTGGTCGCCAGCATTCTTGCCGCGGCGGTCGGCGTCGTCGCCGTGGTCGCCGCCGGGCCGCTCAGGTTAGACGACGTGCCGCCGCCCGCGGCCAAAGCCCCGCCGCCTCCGCCGCCGGTCGAGGAGTTCGTCTTCGCCGGCCGTGTCCTCGACCCGGCTGGTAAGCCGCTGGCCAACGCCAAGGTCCTCGTCAATACCATGCGGCCGGGCATCAACCAGTTCATGCCGATGACGACGAGCGGCCCCGACGGGACATTTCGCTTCGTCGTTCCGGTGAAGGATGTTCCGACCAAGCGGCACGGGAGCATTTCGGTCGGGGCGTTCGCCGCCGGGTACGGCTCGATGTCCGTGTTCGCGAACAAGCCCGAAATGCGGGCGAACCTCACCGTCTGGCTGCCGGCCGAGGAAGTCGTCACGGGCCGGGTGATCGACCCGGAGGGCAAGCCAGTCGCCGGCGTCACGCTGGCCGCGTCGGTTCGCGCCGCCAAGTACCGCAAGACCGGGCAGCCGGTGCCGTTCGACGCGCCCGACGAAGACGGCGACCTGCACGCGCAGTTTGTGCCCGACGACCCCGGCCGCGAACAGGCGACGACCGACGCGGCCGGCCGGTTCACGATCCGCGGGCTGAGCCGCGACTGGCTGTACGACCTCGACGTGTGGGGGCCGACCGTCGTCAAGACGAAGGCCCAGATCGTCGCCCGCCGCGCCGCGCCAACGCCGGCCGGCGAGTTGAGCTACCCTGGCCGGCCGGACATTCGGATCGTGCGCTACGGCAGCACGTTCGATCTCGTCGCCGCCGTGCAAGCCGATCTCCGGCGTCGTCCGCGAGAAGGGCACCGGCAAGCCGGTCGCCGGGGCCGACGTGCGGACGGTCGGCAACTACTTGTTCCCGATCTGCTTCACGACCGCCGACGCGCACGGCCGGTACACGCTCACCGGCCTGCCGCCGGGCGTCCACACGCTGATCGTGGACCCGCCGGCGAAAACGCCGTACGTCCGCGGCGAAACCAAAGTGAACGCCAGCACGCCCGGCATCGGCGTCGCCACGCACGACATCGAGCTGGCTCGGCTGCCCGTCGCCCAAGGTCGCGTCACCGACGCCGCCACCGGCAAGCCGGTCGCCGGCTGGGTCGAGTACCGGCCGCTGGCGACGAACGCGAGCCTGGCGGCGAACCCCATCTTCGCCCAGCCGGGGAACCTGTTCCGCGGCCCGACGGCCACGCTCGACGCCACCGGCCGGTATTCGATCCCCGTCCTGCCCGGTGGCGGGGTGTTGCTGGTCACGGCCGAGGGGAACTACGCTTCGGCCGTATTCGATCCCGCCGACCGCAAGACGGGCGTCGTCCACGACCAGGACGGCGAACTGCTCGACACCCGCCCGGTGGCGGCGTGGCCGGCCCAGGTCGATGCGTACCGCCGGATCGACGCCGTGCAAGGCCGCGACGTGGCCGCCGACTTCGCCGTCGTGCCGGCCGGCCGCCGGCCGCTCGTCCTCGTGTTCCCCGGCGACACGGCGAAGGACGCGAACGTCCTCGGCCTGGCCCCCCGGCCGCGCGACAGCCGCGTCGCATACGTCGCGGGCAAGACCGTCGTGTCGCGGCTGACACCGGGCGAGACGCGGCGCGTCTACGCCTCGACCCACGACGGCTCGCTCGCCGGCTTCGCCGACGTGAGCGGCAACGAGACGGGCGCGGCGACGCTCGCGCTCCGGCCGACCGCGACGGTGACGGGTCGCGTCCTCGACGCCAACGGCCAACCGCTCGCCGGCGTCGGCCTGCGGCCCGCGTTCGACGACGGCCTCATCGTCCAGGGCGGGTACATGGCCCGACGGTTGACGGCGGCCGAGGAGCGCCGTGACCGGCTCGTCAACGGGTACAGCGACAAGCGCGGGGACGGGCCGGTCGCCACGACGGACGACCGCGGCGCGTTCCGGCTCGAGCGGGTGGTCGCCGGCTCGGCCATTCGAGTTGACCGGCGAACTGTCCACGCCGCCCGACGCTAAGGGGCAGCGGAAAACCCTGCGAACGGTGACGCTGACGCGGGCGACCGCCCAACAGGGCGCGACGCTCGCGCCAGGCGACCTGCCGAGCCGATAGAGTTCAGAGTAGCCGGCACACTCCGTGTGCCGGACGGCTCGGCACACGGAGTGTGCCGGCTACCATAACCGGGCTTCGCAAGGCCCGCCGCCGGGTGCCGAAACTTGTTGATGCCGCCGGTCGGCCGGCGGAAATGAGTCGGGTGGAGGGTCCGCCCGCGTTCGGGAGGTCGGTCATGGCGAGCGGGGCGGCGGCGGTGTTGCGGCGGGCGGCGGTCGCGGCGGCGAAGGCCACGGCGGGCGACCTGTCCGACGGCGACCTGCTCCGCCGCTTCGCCGACGGCGACCAGGCCGCGTTCGCGCTCGTCGTCGCCCGGCACACGCCGATGGTCTTCGGCGTCTGCCGGCGGGCGTTGCGCTCGGCGGCCGACGCCGAGGACGCCTGCCAGGCCGCGTTCCTCGCCCTGGCCCGCAAGGCGACGGCCGTGCGCTGGCAGGCGTCGGTCGCGAACTGGCTCTACTCCGCGGCCCGCAAGACCGCCGCCAACGCCCGGCGGGCTGCCGTCCGCCGCGCGGCCCGCGAGGCCAGGGCGGCGGTGCCGGAGGCAGTCGAGCCGGTGGACGCGATGACCGGCCGCGAACTGCTCGCGGCGCTCGACGAGGAATTGGACCGGCTGTCGGCGACGTACCGGGAGCCGCTGGTCCTGTGCTACCTCGAAGGGCTGTCCCGCGACGAGGCCGCTCTGCGGCTTCGCATCCCCGCCGGCACCGTGAAAATCCGCCTCGAACGCGGCCGTAAAAAGTTGGCCGACGCGCTGACTCGGCGCGGCGTGGTCGGCGGAATCGGTTTGCTGACATTGGCGGTCACCTCCCCGGCGGGGGCGTCCCCGCTGCGAACGGTCGAAGCCGTGCTGCGCGCGGCCGCGGGCATCGTCCCGCCCCGCGTCGCCGCGCTCGTGGAGGGGGTTGCCGTGAACGGGCTGCTCAACAAGTCGCTTCTGGCCGCCGCGTTGGTCGGCGTCGTCACGGCCGGGATCGGGGCCGGGACGCTGCGCTCGCCCGCCGGTCAGCCGCCCGACAACAAGATGCCGGCCAAGCCGGTCGCGGCCGAACGGCCGGCCGTCGTTACCCCGGTCAGGGACGAGGCCGTGTCGTACCGCGGCCGCGTCGTCGGGCCGGACGGGCAGCCGGTCGCCGGCGCGGCGCTGTACGTCTCGCCGAGTATGGGCTACGGCAAGGACCCGTTCGAGTCGCCGCGGTACGCGACGACCGGGGCAGACGGCCGCTTCGAGTTCGCGATCCCGGCGGCGAAGTACCGCGACCAGCATACGGTGGTCGCGGCCGCGGCCGCGAACTTCGGCCCCGACTGGGCGGAAGTTCCGCCCGGCGGCGGCCGCGGCGAGTTGACGCTGCGGCTCGTCCCCGACGACGTGCCGTTCACCGGACGGATCGTCGATCTTGAAGGCCGGCCCGTCGCCGGCGCGACGCTGCGCGTGCTGCAAATCAACGCCGCCCCCGGTGAGGACCTCGGCCCTTGGCTCAAAGCGATTGAGGAAATGGCAGGCAACCGGTTCGACCTTGAACAGAAGTACGTCGGCCGCTTCACCGTCGCGCTGTCGCCGGCCGTGGCGACCGACGCCGACGGCCGCGTCCGCCTTACCGGCGTCGGACGCAACCGGATCGTCCACGTGCAGCTCGATGGGCCGACCGTCGCCAGCCAGCAGTTCTCGGTCCTGACGCGGCCAGGCAAGGCTGTCCAACTGCCGACCTTCCGGGGGACGCCACCCCCCGGCGACGCACAGGTCATGGCGACCTATTACGGGCCGGACTTCCGGCACGCCGCCGCGCCGACCAAGCCGGTCGTCGGCGTGGTCCGCGACAAGGACACCCGCAAGCCGCTGGCCGGCGTCACGGTCCAGAGCTTCAAGCTGGCCAACTACCCGATCCCGGACATGCCCATCGTCCGCGCCACCACCGACGCCGACGGCCGCTTCCGCCTCGTCGGGCTGCCCAAGGGGCGGGGCAACACGGTCAAGCTCGTGCCGCCGGACGACGTGCCCTACGTCGCGACCCTGGCCGACGTGCCCGACACCCCCGGCCTGGCCCCGGTGGCGGTGGACCTCGAACTGAAGCGCGGCGTGTGGATCGAGGGCACGCTCACCGACAAGCTCACGGGCAAGCCGCTGCGCGGGGCGGTCGCGTACCTCTCGCTCGACGAGAACCCGCACCTCCGCGACTACCCCGGCTTCGTGGGCATGCACATCAACACCGCCGACAAGGACGACGGCACCTACCGCGTCGTCGGCCTGCCCGGCCCCGGCCTGGTCGGCGTGTACCACCCGCACGACTACCTGCGCGCCCCCGAGCGCGACGACGAGTTCGGGGCCAAGGAGGGGTTGCTCCAAACGGCTCTCTATCAGTTCTCTACGGACAAGTTCAGCGCCCTCACTCCGATCGACCCGGCCGCGGGGGCCGCGGCGGTGCGGCGCGACGTGACGCTCGACCCCGGTTGGACCTTCAAGGCCACGGTCGTCGGGCCGGACGGCCGGCCCCTCGCCGGGGCGCGCACCGGCTTCCGCACCCTCGGCGTCCCGTCGTGGGACCGCGACGTGATGCCGACGGCCGAGTTCACGGTCCTGGGCTTCAACCCGCGCCGGCCGTGCGACACCTACGTCACGCACGCGGCGAAGAATCTGGCCGGCGTCGTGCCGCGTCCGAAGGCCAACGGTGAGGCGGTCGCCGTGCGGTTGGAAGCCGGTGCGACCGTCGTCGGCCGACTCGTCGACGCGGACGGCAAGCCGCGCGGCGGCGTCGAACTGGCGGTGTATTTCCACACCAGGAGTAACCGGAAGTTCTGGACCGACTACTCGCCCGACCGCACCGTGACGGACGCCGACGGCCGTTTCCGCATGGCGGCGCTGGTGCCGGATCACGACTACATGCTCGACGACGGCCGGGGGGACGTGCGGTTCGGTGACGGCCTGCGTCCAGGGGAAGTGAAAGACCTCGGGGACGTGCGGGCGAAGCCGCGCGAATGAGATCGCGGGTGTCGCTTCGGCCGGGTCGCGCGGAAAGTCGTAGGCCGACCGGGCGGCCGGCGGACATTACACTGGTAGGTCGGAGTCGAGGAGACGAGCCATGACGACCGATTGGTGGGAACCCTACGCGCCCGACCCGGCGACGCCGTGGACCCTGCGGCGCGTCGTCCACCTGCACCGCCGGGCCGGGTTCGCCGCGACGTGGGCCGAACTCCAGCGCGACCTCGCCGACGGCCCCGACAAATCGGCCGCCCGGCTCGCGGCCGGCAAGGCGGTCGAGACGGCCCCGGCCGAGTTCGCGCAGACGGCCGAACTGCTGGCCGACTCGGCCGTCGCGGCCGGCGAGATCGACCGGCTCAAGGCGTGGTGGTTCTACCGGATGCTGTTCGGCCCCGACCCGCTCGGCGAACGGCTCACCCTGCTGTGGCACGACCACTTCGCCACGGCCGACAGCAAGGTCCGCAACCCGGCCCTGATGCGGCGGCAGAACGACACGCTCCGCACCCACGCCCGCGGCCGGTTCGGCGTCTTGCTCGACGCGGCCGTGCGCGAGCCGGCACTGCTCGTCTACCTCGACGCCCCGGCCAACCGCAAGGGGCACCCGAACGAGAACCTCGGCCGCGAGTTGATGGAACTGTTCACCCTCGGCGTCGGCCACTACTCCGAGGCGGACGTGAAGGACGCCGCCCGCGCCCTGACGGGTTGGTCGGTCGAGGACGGCAAGTTCGTCGAGTCGGCCCCGCGGCACGACACCGGCGACAAGACGATCCTCGGCCAGACCGGCCAGTGGACCGGCTCCGACCTCGTGACGCTCCTGGCGAAACAGCCGGCGACGGCTCGGCGGGTGGCGACGAAGCTGTGCCGCCTGTTCTTCGGCGAAAACGCCCCGCCGCCGGAGGCCGTCACCGCGCTGGCCGACGGATTGCGCGAACACGACCTCGACATCGGCTGGGCGTGCGGCGTCGTCCTGAAATCGCGGCTGTTCTTCGCCGACGCGAACCTGGGGACGCGCGTCGTCGGCCCGGCCGAGTTCGTCGTCGGCACGGCGCGGGCGCTCGCCCTGTTCGACCCGGCCCCGAGTACGCTGGCCTTGGCCGACTGGTCGGCGCGGATCGGGCAGGACGTGTTCGACCCGCCGAACGTCGGCGGCTGGCCGCCGGGCCGGGCGTGGCTGCACGCCCGCAGCCTGATCGCCCGCGCGAACTACGCCACCGCCCTCTTGACCGGCCCGAACGCCGGCCGGCCGACCGCCTACGACCCGGCCGCGGCCGCGAAGGCCGCCGGCTTCGGCACGGGGCCGAACGACGTACTGACGTTCCACCACCGCCTCTTGTTCGGCACCGACCCGACCGACAAGCAGCAAACGGTCGCCCAGATGATCGCGTCGCCCGAGGGGCAACTGGCTTGAGTTCACGTTTCGCGACGCTTCGGAGAAGCGTGAACGCTTCTCCGAAGCGTCGCGAACCAAAACCGGGAGTTCCCACATGCTCACCCGCCGCCGCTTCCTCGCGTCGTCGTCGCTGCTCGCCCTGGCCCCGACGGTGCCGCTGTTCATCGCCCGCACCGCCCGCGCGTCCGCCCCGGACAAGGACCGCCGCGCCCTCGTCGTCGTCCAACTCGACGGCGGCAACGACGCCCTCAACACCATCGTCCCGCACGCCGACCCGACCTACGAGAAGCTGCGGCCGAAGCTCAAGGTCGCGGCCAAGAGCGCCGTCAAGCTGACGGATGCCGTCGGCCTGCACCCGTCGCTCAAGCCGTTCGACAAGCTGCTGCAAGCCGGGCAGCTCGCGGCGATCCCCGGCGTCGGCTACCCGAACCCGAACCGCTCGCACTTCGAGAGCATGGCCATCTGGCACACGGCCCGGTTCGACCCGGAGGAGCGGAAGGGCTACGGCTGGCTCGGCCGGGCGCTCGACCCGTCGGCCGGCACCGCGTACGCCGTCGGCGGCAGCGTGCCGGGGTCGCTGCGCGGGCGGCGCAGCGCGGCGATTTCGCTCAACCGGATCGAGGAGGTGTTGCTCGCGGAAAAGAGTGCTAAGCCGCAAGCGGCGGGGGGGAGCGATAACTTGTTGGCGTTCGTCCGCCGGCAGGCGGTGGACGCGCAGGACGCGGCGGACAAGTTGGCGAACCTGGCGGGTGGTAGTGACGGGGGGCGGTATCCGGCGACGACGCTCGGCGAGCGGCTGAAGCTGGTCGCCCGGCTGATGAAGGCCGACCTCGGGGCGCGGGTCTACTACACGACGCAGGGCGGCTTCGACACGCACGCGGCCCAGCAGTTCGCCCACTCGGGGTTACTCTCCGAGTTCGCCGGCGCGGTGGCCGCGTTCTTCGACGACCTGACGGCGGCGAAGCTGGCCGACCGGGTGACGCTGCTCGCGTTCAGCGAGTTCGGCCGGACGATCCAGGAGAACGGCTCCGGCGGCACCGACCACGGCACGGCCGGCGCGGCGTTCCTGGCCGGGCCGGGCGTCGTCGGCGGGTTGTTCGGCACGATGCCGAGCCTGACCGACCTCGACGGCGGCGAGCCGAAGATGACGGCCGACTTCCGCCGCGTGTACACGTCGGTCTTGACCGATTGGCTCGGCCTGCCGGCCGACGGCCTCGGCGGCACCTTCGAGCCATTGCCGCTGTTCCGCAAGGCGTAGGCGTAGCGGCGACGCCGAAATCGCACGTCTCGGCGCAACGGCCGGACGCACGGTTGCGTCCGGCCGTTGCGTTTTGGCGCGCGATGCTTCCTACGGCGGCGTCATCATGCAGCAACGGGCCTCGCACCCCGATTGCGTCATTGTGCACAGTCGGCGCGTCGGGCCCGTCGGGCGCAAAGTACTAGACAGCCATTTGGCTGGCGGCGTGTGTAATCGCCAGCACGTCGACCCCGTACTTGGCGACAGACGGCGCGCCGCGGGTCGTCAGGCTATCGGCGCATTGGCACAATCGGGCCGAGTCCTAGAATGTTGGTTCGTACGGCAACCCCTCCACCCGACAGTCGAACTCGACGCTGCTGCCTCTCACCTGGCGTTGCACGATGGTGCCCGCGGACGTGCGGTAGCCGGCTCCACAAAACGCGCCTATACGTGGCTGACCCTATCGTCGCCCCGGAGAACATCGACCGCGACTTCAGCGTTTTGGGCCGTTGCCTCAGAAGGAAGAACGGACGGACTTCGCCAAGCACGCGGCAGTCACTAGTAAATACCCGACTTAACCACAGATCTTATCCGTCCGTCATCAAGAACAAACTTGAATGCAACGCCAGTAGATCCCTCGTCGAATCGATATTCGGCGAATCGACGACCAGCTTGGTCGACTCGGATATGATCCGCGACACCAGCGACTGCTTCGAGTTCCTTCAACTGCTTGCCGACCACTAACCACTCGCCTAGCAACCGCTCCATGTCTTCCGCCTGTCTCGCCGCCTGCTTCGACTTGCGAGGCGTTAACCGATCCAAGTACTTTTTCTTCAGATACTCGGCGGGCCTTCCGACCGCAAATTCGTCAATCATCGCAAACACACCCTGTCGATATGCCTCAAGCACCGCCCGTATCTCACGTTGACTTGCAACTAGTTCCGCTTTGGATGGTGATACCTTCATCGGCGTAATGTGAATACCATAAACGGCATCAATCACAGCCGCGGTACGGCCCGAAATAGTATTGAGACTATGCTCCCCGACCCTCCACTTATAGTCAGCGGTAGTGACCGCACTGTCGTCACCAAGGCATTCAATGAGTAGATCGTCAACGGACAGTTTTCGGTATAGTTCGGAAACGCGCCATTGCCGAAGGGCTTTCTCCCAGTAGCTCACCTGCGTGGTATGGTAGATGATGGCCTTCGTATTGTTAGTGTCATTGAGATCACCGACGCTCTCCACTTCGGGAGGATGCTTTGTCAGACCATTACGGTCGTCCCGGCCGAATGCGCCTATGACGAACAGTGTGTATACTGCAATCCAGGGCGCGATGCGACTGATGCGAGACATATAGCCTCCAATCTGACATAGTAGTGCGAGATACTACAAGCATCAATCTTCTCAGCACATCGACTAGCGCTGAGATCGCCTTTGTTGACTCGCGCCTTACTATCACGCCGTCCACGGATTGTAACTGTCTAATGCGGCAAGTGCTCCGCAGTGCCACGAATTGTAAACGTGTCCTTCTGACCCGTTTTCGCTGCCTCGGATTCAGGGTTCGGACCAATGCGCTTGGCTGCATTGACAACGTTGCCAATGTTGTCGACGACGGTAAACAGGCTAACCGAGGGGTCACTTAACGGTACCTGATCGCGGTGTGCAGCGTTGAGCAGAATGTGCATTATTTCATGCGGAAGAACGAAGGGGTCTCGTTCGCGTCCGATACCACCATAGCCCTGACCCATCGCGATCCAGTTGGCTTGAGGAAGCGGATTGCCCTGTCGGTAGAATGCAGCAGCTGGAACCTGAACTACGCTACCGTCCCGCTTCCTTGTCAGTACCCTACCAACGTAGATGATGTCAATTGAATCGTCATCGCTGTCCTTGAGTGCCGCCAACGCGGCAATTTGTTCATCAGTGGGGCGGAATTCACCGGATACTTGAGCTGGACGTGAAACAGTCGTGATTGTATTCACGAGCTTCAATCGAATCCCAGCCTGCGCCAGCCTTTCGTCAGCAACTGCCAAGTCTTGTAGGATTTGAGCCTGTGTTGGAGCTGGGATATTTGGGGCAGCTTGTAGCACAATGACATTCACCTTTAATTCTCGGATGTCGTGCCTATAGTATTGATTGTCAACGTTATTATCTTCGGTAACGGGGCGACAGACCTCGATTTCCTTCTGCACAACTTGGTTGTTTCCTGTTGTGTACTTGACCACAATCTTGTCGCCAAGTCTAACTAGAATCGTTTGATTGTCGGGATCCGCGTTCGGTCCGTTTCCTGATGCCTTGTCGTCCGTTTCGTCGGATACGAGCCGCAGGAAATCGCCTAGATACCATCCGCTAAAGTTCTGTTGATTGCTTCTGAACGCGAGCTGGTAGTTACGGGTTGGAATAATCGTAGCCCAGTTGCCGTTTTGTTGCTTGCGCTGCACCTCCATCTGGATTGTCACGGTTGCCGGGAGCGCTGGATCGATGACACGGATGCGGAAGTTTTCCACGTCGCCAGTTGTCGTATTGAAGGCGGTAGACGCATGCGTAGGGAGATGCCTTGTGGTCACAAAGTTACTGACGTTTAGAGCATCCGCGACGGGATTGTATGGCTGTCTGGAGTTGTCGACAAAAACAATTTGTGGCCCGCCTTGGTCTGGAAAGACTGTCAGAAAGATGGTCGCGTATGAACTGTCGAAGTAGCCATCGTTACAGTAGTACTCGAACGAATCGGTGCCTACGAAGCCTATATCAGGTCTCCAAGCAAAACTACCGTTCGCGTAGAAGTAGTCAATCGTTCCGTGACTCGTGCGCATTGTGCCGTAAGTCCGTAGTAGCGCATATATGATGTCGCCATCCGGGTCCATGTCGTTGCCGAGTACGCCCGGCGCATCAACGATGATGGTGGTGTGCGCGCCCCCATCGTAGTGGTCATCGAAGGCATACGGAGAGTGGTCGAGGACGTGTATCGTTACTATCGCTGTCGTCTCTGCAATGCCGTCACTCGCGCTGTAGGTAAACGTGTCGTTGCCGACGAAGCCCTGCGCCGGCACATAGACAAACCCGCCGCACGGTGACAGCATAAAGAACGCGGCGTGGGTCGGGCCGGAGACGACTTTCGATACGATCGGATCGCCGTTCGGGTCACTGTCGTTGGCCAGAACGCCTGACTCGTCCACCATGAGGCGGTTCAGCAAGGCCGGCCGACTATTCCACGACACCTCATACTCGTCGTTGGCGGTTGTCGGGGCGTTATCGAATGGGTCGCCGTCGTGGATGGTCACCGCGGCAGGATAGTTCGGATAAGGTTGGTTATAGCCTGGCCCAGGCAGAACTTGGATAGTGACGCTCTCATTGCCTTCCAGCAACGTATCGTCGATCGGCATGATCGGGACAACGACCAGCGGGATCCCGTCGCCGAATGATGCCGTGCCCGACAGTGCCATGTAGTCGAGTGAAGCCGTCGCAGGGCCGCCGACCGAGTACGATACGTTGATGGGATATGTGAAACCGCCGGCCATCGCCCGACCGAGTATCACCGCGCCGGTACTCGATTCGTCCGGCAATTCGGCCGAATCGGGATCGACGGAAGTCGGGTCGATGGTGGAGTTCTCGGTAAAAGTCTGGGGATCGTAAACATTGGTGCCGCGATTGTCCTCGCGGATCGTCACGTTCGCCGGAGAACCCGTGAACGAGTACATAGGCGACGCAGCGACCGTCAACTGGACCGTGCGGTTGACCCCGAGGAACGGGGCATCGGCGCGAGCGCGGACGATGACACCCTTCTCGTATTCATTCGGGGCAAACGTCACAACACCAGTCAGGGGTTCGTAGTCTTGGCCGGGAACGGCGTCCCCGCTCATGGTGTAGGTAACCGTCAGAGATTTGCTCACGTCGCCGGTGCGCGTGAACACGTACGCACCGGTCGTCGACCCGGAATAAGTCGTCAGCAGGTTGTAACTCGTATCGACGACCCGCTCGCGCCAGAACGCCGCCGTTGGATCGACGGCGGAGACGCGGATGAGGGGCGCGACCTCGCACCAGTCCGCGAGGAACACCCGCGCGCTGACGCCCCAGCCGTCGCCGTCGCCGCCCCAGTTCGACCACGACGCGATGAAGCTGCCGTCCGGCCCCAGCGCGAACGACCCGCCCGACCACGGGTGGTACGGCTCGCTCGCCGGCGTCACCAGTACGTCCCCGGTTAGCGGCGTTAGAGCCGGATCGAACACCTTGGCGTACAGGTCCCACGTCGAGTTCGCATGCTGCGTTTGCCACATGATCGTCAGGTTGCCGTCGTCGCCGTACCGCCCGCCGGCCGCGTACTGCGCCTCGGCCGTCGCTGTGTTCGCCCGCGTGTCCGCGACGTAGATGCCCCGACTGTCAATCGACGTAGGGATCCGCACCGAGGTCTTCGAGCGTTTCCTGTCGCTGCTTCTCCGCATAGAGCAGGTCGAGCCGTTGCTTGTAGTGTTTCCGCTCCATACGGCCTTGCGCTTTCTCGAACAGCGGCGCGTAGCGGTTCCAGTCCTCATTGCCGGAGGCTCGACCCCTCTCGGCCAGCGCGGCTTGCGTCTTGTGGCCCAAGGCTTCGAGTAATTCGTCTTCGAGCGAGATAAAGAACTGGCCACTACCGGGGTCGCCCTGCCGGCCCGATCGGCCAATGAGCTGCCGATCCACGCGCCGAGCATCGTGCCGTTCCGTCCCGATCACGGCCAGGCCACCGGCGAGCGGCACACTGGGGCCGAGCTTGATGTCGGTGCCACGGCCAGCCATATTCGTCGCGATCGTCACCTTGCCGCGCTGCCCGGCGTCCTTGACAATCTCCGCCTCCTGCTCGTGTAGCTTTGCATTCAGTACCGAGTGTTTGATGCCCGCCGCTTTCAGCTTCAATGAGAGTGCCTCCGACTTCTCGACCGAGCGCGTGCCAATCAGCACTGGCCGGCCAGCCGCATTCAACTTCTGCACCTCGGTCACGACCGCGTCGAACTTCACGTCCTCCGTCGGGAACACGCGGTCGGGCAACTGTTGCCGCAAGACCGGCATGTTGGTCGGGATCGGCACAACCCACAGTTTGTAGACTCTTCGGATCTCCCAGGTGTTCTGCACGGCTGTGCCCGTCATCCCGGCCAGCTTCTTGTACAGCTTGAAGTAACTCTGGAATGTGATCTTTGCAGCGTGATCGCTGGCAAGCGTAATCGGCGCGCCTTCCTTCGCCTCGACGGCCTGGTGTAGCCCCTCGCGCCAATGCCGGTCGGGCATTGGCCGGCCGGTGTACTCGTCCACGATGACGACCTTACCATCGAGAACCATGTAGTGTTGATCGCGTGCGAAGCGGTAGTGGGCGTGGATGGCCCGCTCGACGTGTTCGTGCAACTTGTCCATCGCATGCGAGTGTTCGCCGCTCGGAGGGTTCGACCAACGCACGGCTTGCTTTCCGACCTCGGTCAATTCGATCTTGTCCTTCTTCTGGTCGTAGGTGAAGTCGGCGTCTCGCTTGAACGACATCGCCAACCCGTTCGCCCAGTGGTAGACGACCTGCTCTTCCGGCGTCGCTGGACGGGTTGGGCTAGCGATGATGAGCGGTGTGCGCGCCTCGTCGATGAAGATGCTGTCGGCTTCGTCCACGAGCGCGCAATGCAGGTCACGTTGCATCCGTGGGTCAAGCGAAGCAGGGTCGCCGCCGCCCGCGCCCCAGGCGGCCCAGAAGGGTGGCGGGCCGCCCTGGCCGCCACGGAGCTTCATGCGATCGCGCAGGAAGTCGAAGCCGAACTCGCTGGCCATGCCGTAGGTCACGTCGGCCTGGTATGCAGCTTTGCGCTGCGGCTCCGGCATCTGCATCTGCAACACACCGACAGATAGGCCGAGCATCTCGTACAAGGGACCGATCAACTCGGCATCGCGCTTGGCCAGGTAATCGTTCACCGTGGTGACATGGACGCCCTTGCCGGTGAGGGCGTTGAGGAAGACCGGCATCGAGGCCGTGAGCGTCTTGCCTTCGCCCGTCGCTAACTCGGCGAGGGCGCTGAAGTGCATGACCGCACCGCCGGCAAGCTGGACGTCGAACGGTCGCATGTTGAGCGTCCGTACGGAAGCAACGCAGACGAGGCCGAACGCTTCGGGTAACAGCTTGTCGAGCGATTCGCCGCCGCGTGCCCGGCCACGGACGCGGTGGGCCGATTTCTTCAGATCCTCGTCGGAGAGCTTTGAGAACTCCCCCTCCCAATAGCGGATCGCCGGAATTAGCTTGGCCGCCTTGCCGAAGCGTCGTGATCGCGGTGGGCCAACGAGTGCCTTGACCTGGTTGAACGCCATGGGTCCAAGCCGACCGGGCATGGACTGCGGACGCTCTTCGTTGGCGTGTGGTTCGAGGACGGCGGCACTCACGGCGCAACTCCCTGCGGCGGATGATGGGACAGATTCCCAGCCTACCAGATGAGCGGCCTGGCGTCAGCGGGAGATGGTTCCGTTCGAGTGTGGCAACCGACCTGGCAAACGCCGTACAATACGGGCTGCCCGCTGCGAAAGGGTCCGTCCATGCCCGCCAAACGCATCTTGATGATTGTCGGCGACTTCGTCGAGGACTACGAAGTCATGGTCCCGTTCCAGACGTTGTTGACGGTCGGGCACCACGTTCACGCCGTCTGTCCCGGCAAGGTCCGCCACGACACCGTCCGCACGGCTATTCACGACTTCGAGGGCGATCAAACCTACTCAGAAAAGCGCGGCCACAACTTTGAACTGAACGCGGTCTTCGCGGACATCAAGCCCGAATCGTACAACGCACTGGTGATTCCAGGCGGCCGCGCTCCTGAGTATCTGAGGCTCAACGAGCAGGTGCTGGCTGCGGTACGGCACTTCGCATTGGCGAAGAAGCCAGTGGCCGCGATCTGCCACGGTTTGCAGATCCTGGCGGCCGCTGGCGTCCTCAGCGGCATGAGCTGCACGGCCTACCCAGCGTGCGGCCCCGAGGTCAAGGCAGCCGGCGGCAGCTTTGTGCAAATCCCCATCGATCATGCTCATGTGGACGATTGGCTGGTGACGGCCCCTGCATGGCCAGGGCACCCGGCGTGGCTGCGCAAATTCCTCGACTTGCTTGGTACTCGCATCGAACCGTGAGGTAGTCCGATGACCACCCGTCGCACTTTTCTCCTCAGTGCCGGCGCGACCGCCCTCGCGGCCACGGTCCAAGCGGCCAACGACATCGTGCGCGTCGGCTGTATCGGCACTGGCGGCCGGTGTCGGGCGCTAATGCGGTCACTGGCCAAGGTGCCGCTGACGAAGATCGTGGCGGTCTGCGACGTGTGGGACACGTCCTTGGCCGAAGGCAAGAAGCTCGCCGACTCGCAGGCGTTCGCCACCAAGGACTACCGCGAGCTGTTGGCCCGCGAAGACGTGGACGCCGTCGTGATCGGCACGCCCGACCACTGGCACGTGCCACTGACCGTGGCCGCGTGCGCCGCCAAGAAGGACGTGTACGTCGAGAAGCCGCTCACGCACGACCTCACGGAGGGCCGGGCCGTCGTCGAGGCGCAAAACGCCCACAAGCGGGTCGTGCAGGTCGGCACCCAGCAGCGGAGCATGCCGCACATCCAGAAGGCCCGCGAGATCGTCCGCGGCGGCGGCATCGGCACGGTGCGCAAGGTCCACATGTCGTGGAACCGCAACGCCGACCGGGCCGGCCGCTACATCAAGGAGCCGATCGACCCGAAGACCGTTGACTGGACGCGGTTCCTCGGCACGGCGAAGGGGCAGCCGTTCGAGCCGTACCGCTTCCGGCAGTGGCGGTGGTTCTGGGACTTCGGCGGCGGCCTGTTCACCGACCTGATGGTCCACTGGATCGACGTGGCCCACTGGGTCCTCGACCTCGACCACCCGGAGCGGGCGGTCAGCCTCGGCGACCACCTGGTCGCCAAGGGCGTGTGGGAGACGCCGGACACGGTGCAGACCGTCTTGAGTTATGCGAACGGCGTGCAGATGCACTTCGAGGGCACGTTTGCCAATGCCCGCGGCGGCGCGGAGATCGTGTTCATGGGGTCGGACGCGAACCTCGTGGTCGACCGCGGCGGCTACGTCCTGACGCCGGAAAAGGGCAAGCCGGTGAAGCCAGAGGAACTGATCGTCGGCACCGGCCCACGCGGGGCCGACTTCTACGACAAGCCGGACGGGGAACTATTGCACCTGACGAACTGGGTCGAGTGTGTGCGGTCGCGGAAGACGCCGAACGCCCCGGCCGAGGGCGGCGTGTCGAGCGCGTCGGCGGCGCACCTGGCGAACAAGGCGCTGCGCGAGGGCGGGGCGGCGGTGTGGAAGGGGTGACGGACACCGGCTCGGTGGCAGCCGATCAAGTGGCCTCTTCCAGCCGGTAGCGGTGCCCGCGACCGACCAAGCCCACGAAGTCGCCCGGTTGATCGACGATGACCGCGAACTGGCTCAGGTAGTCGCGGCCGACGACGCTCAACTCGAGCGCGAACGGATCGGTGAATGCCGGGATGTCGCCCTTCAGTGTGGCCCACGTCCCGCGGTCGGTCTGGAAGCGAACAGTCGTCGCGACGGCCACCGTCTGCGATTCGCCGCCGACGCCGCCGAGTTGCACGACCGACTCACTGGTCGCCAGGGCCAGTTGCCAGAGCGTCGCGGCCGACAAGACCGTGCGGTCGGCCCCGGTGTCGAGGAGGAACAGCACCTCGACCCACTCGCCGTTGGCGGCCACGGCTTCCGCCGCCAACACCGGCCGGGAGACGCCATCGGAACACGACAGCCATTTCCCGCGAACGATCATGAGAAGACGACCTTGAGCGGCGGGGGAGCGGCCTTGGGCTGACGAGGGATGAACTCGCAAATGCGGCCGTGGTCCTCGGGATGCTTGGCCTTCGCCGCAAGGAATGCCATCGGCAGGTCGTCCGCGGCGAACAGCTCCTGGCCGGCGACGCAGACCCACTGCCCGCGATGGCGTTCCACGATTTCGGGAAGGTTCGCCTGGAACCAATCGCGGTTGCGATCCGCCTGTGCGCGCAGGGCGTTCCAGACCGCGCACAGTTCGGGATCGGTCACTTCCCCAAAGGTGAGCGACGGTCGAGCGGCGGACTCGGTTACGACTTTGATCATCGCGGTGCCTCCCTACCCGCCATTATTCCCCGGCGAGCGACCGGCGTCCAGCACGGCTTCCGCCGCGACGATGGAGCTGCGGTTTGTGGCTGCCGTTCGCCTCGTCAGTGGGTGCCGTGCTTGCCGCTTTGGGCAAGCATGGCTCCGCGCCGTATCATGCTTGCCCAAAGCGGCACCCACGGCAACCGGCAGTGTGGAAGGGGTGAGGTCTTCGGCCGCTCGCCCAGCGCCTGTCCCGGTGCGGTGGCCGAGGGTCGGAGAGAGCGACGCGCCAGACGTTACGGCAGCCGTGCCGCCTTCTTGGCGATGCTGACCATTTCACGCTGCCGATCCGTCAGGCCGGCGTCCGGCAACTCGGCCAGCGCCCTGCGCCACTTGAACCCGTTCGCTGGTCCCGGCGGCATCAGGTCGGCGACCCAGTTCGCCGGCAGGGATTTCCGGCGCGAATTGATGCGCTGGTCCGGCCCCTGGTTCGTTTCCCACCACTCGGCACAGTCGAGGATCGCCTTGAGCCCCCGCGGCGTGGGGTGTGCTTCCAGTAGCTCAAGAACCTCGTCGGCGGCGTTTCCGTTACGGAAGCCGCCGTCCCATTCGCGATAGGTGTGCCGAAAGTAGAAAACGAGCGAGACGACCGACGCCTCGTTGCCGATCCGCCGGAGGGCCTCTCGCGTGGGGGGCATACGGGCACCGATCACGGCACCCTCCGTACCGCCCGGCATTCCGACGCGGGAAACCGATCGCTCGGCCGCGGCCGGCGAGGCGAGCAGGCGGAACTCCCAAACCAGTCGATACCGCTCGTCGGTGTGTTTTATCAGCAGGTACTGAGGGTCGGGGCCGTATCGCATCCCTTGGTCCACCGGCTTAACGCCGGTCAGAACGGACCCGTACGCTCGTTCGACATCTTCGTAGACGTCCGGCCGCAGTCGCCGGTCCCGCGCGATAGCGACGAGCTTGCCGGCCAGCGAGCGTCCTTCTGTCCGGGCGATGGGTTCCGCCTTGTCTGCGCCGAGGGCTTCCAGCAACTTGTCGAGGCGGTCGAGGAACGCGCGCTGCGCGACAACAATCGCGTCTTTGTCGCGCGGCTCGTACATGTCCTCCAGCGCCGCGAGACACCGGACGTACGCGGCGGTGGCGCGGGCGAACGGCAGCGGCGGGGCGTCATCGGCGGGCGGCGCACCGCACACGGCCAACGTTAGCAAAGTTTGCAAGAGGGACACGGCCGGCCTCCGCAGAATGTCCGCTCGGTGGTTCGCCGAATTGCCGTAGTCAGCATACCAACCGTCGAACTGGGCCGGGTACGTGCGGTCACGACGCCCGGCGCAACCGCCCGCCGGCCGCCGCGAGTACTTCCTCCGCCGCCCGCCGGCACGCCCCGGGTTTCGCCACGCGATCCCGCAACTCGGCCATGTCCGCCCGCACGCGGTTCGCCGCCGACGGGTCGTCGAGCCAGCGCAAGAGTTGCGCCGCGACCTCGGCCCCGGAGTCGTGTGCGGTCAGAAACTCGGGGAACAACTCGCGATCCGCGATCAGGTTTACCAGGCTGATGTGCTTCACGTTCAGCACGACCTTCGACAGCCGGCGGTACAGCGGGTTGACGCGGTAAACGACGCAACTCGGCGTGCCGTGGAACAACAGTTCCAAACTCACCGACCCGCTGACGGCCGCGCACACGTCGGCCGCGCGGATGATCTCCGGCGTCCGGCCGACGTGCGTCTCGGCCGGCAGCCCTTCGCCGGCCAGCCGCGCGTCAACCTTGGCCCGGTGCGACTCGTTGAAGCAGGCGACGAGGAAGCGCACGTCCGGCCGCGCGACGTGGACGGCCTTCGCGGTCGAGACGAGCGTCTCCAGGTTGCGGCGGATTTCGCCGTCCCGCGAGCCGGGCAACAGCGCTACCATCGGCCCGCCGCGCTGGTGGGCCAGAAACGCCTCGTTGAGCTTGGCCCGGTGCAGCTCGTCGAAGTACGGATGCCCGACATAGCGGGCGTCCAGACCGCGGTCGCGGAACCACGGTTCCTCGAACGGCAGAGCGCACAAGACGCGATCAAAGAGCTTTCGCATCTTGCGGACGCGGTAACTCCGCCACGCCCAAAGTTGCGGCGGCACGAACGAGAACACAGGGATGCCAAGCCGCTTTGCCCGGGCCGCGAGGTGCCAGTGAAAGCCGGGGTAGTCGATCAGCACCACGGCTGCGACGCCGGCCCGCATCGCGTCCTCGGCCTTGGCCGCGAAGCGGAGCATCGCCGGTAGATTGCGAGCGATACCGGTGAGGCCCATGATCGCATGATTCGCGAGCGGATGAATCAGCTCGGCCCCGGCCGCGGCCATGCGGTCGCCGCCAAAGCCGACCACCTGTGCCCCGGCGTGCAAGTCGCGCAGCGCGTGCGTCAGGTTTGCACCGTGAAGGTCGCCACTCGGTTCGCCAGCACTAACGAAGATCTGCATGTGGCTGCGTCCTTGCAGGGGTCAGGAGTCAGGGATCAGCCAAGCACTTGCCTGGTCTGACTCCTGACTCCTGATGATTTAGCCCTTTTTGGGCGGTACGTCCGTGCCGCCCTTCTGAATACCTGGTAGTGCCGTCGGCTTCTCCGTGAGGCGATAGCCAAGCGCTGTCAGGACCTCCAGCACCTCGCTCCACGTGGGGAACGGCCGGCGGTTGTCGCGCTTGTACTGGTCCATCGCCTTCATGAAGTCGATTTCGGCGTCCGTGTAATCGCGCTCACAGGTGGTCGGGTCCACCTGCCGCCGGCGCTCGCCCTTTTCCGGGCGCGGCGGCTGCTGCTGGTGTGCCCCCTGGCCCCGACGATCCATGACAACGGGGATATTCCGCTTGCGGCGTTCCTGCCCGCGGTTCGCAGCCTTGTCGGGCAGCGAGTTGCTGCTGCTCATCAGAGAGTGCCTCCCGGACGGAACGCGGCATCGCGAGTCGTGCGAAAACCGTTAGGTATCAGCGTACTTTGCTCCCAGAACCAGTCAATAACAGTTCGCTCGTTCGGCCGCGCAAGACACGGGAACCTTGGCGGACTTGCCGAGGATGTCGATCCGGCGCAACCGTCTCAACGCGCGGGTTACGATGGCTGGTTTCGGAGACAGTGCATCGCCGTACATCCGGTACGGTCCGCGGGACCGCCCGGCCCGGCCCGCCACTACCAACAAACCCGTTGACAGGCCCACCAACCCCTTTACGATGGAGTGTACATTTCCAGTTGGACGGCCGCGCCGCGTGCGGCGTGCCGGGTGGCTTCCGTTCAACGATCCCCGAGCCGCACTCCAGCGGCCGTAAGAGGAATAGGACCATGGCGAAAAAGAGCGGCGGTGGCGGCGGCGGTGGCGGGGAGTCGGGCAACACCGGCCTCGTCGTCTCGCTGGTGATTGCAGTGCTGTTGGCCATTGGCCTCGGCGTCACGACTTACCTCGGCTATTCGGGACAGGCCGAGTTCCAGAAGCAAGCGGCCGACGCCAAGTCGAAGGCCGACACGACGCAGAAGGCGCTCAACGAAAAATCGGCCGTTCTGGCCGCACTGCGTATCGCGGCCGGCGTGGAATCGGCTGAGGATAAGACCACCTTTGCCGGGGCCAAGGGCCAGTTTGCCTCCGCGATCCAATCGCAGCTCAACGCGATTTCGACCAAGGTGCCGCAGGCCAAGTGGGACTTCGCTGCCCCCGGCGCTTCGGATAATCCGCCGAAGTCCTACATCAAGCGCATGCAGGAACTTGAGGACGAGGTGAAGGCCGTCCGCAACCAGGGTGACGGCAAGGCCCAGGATCTGGAAACCAAGATGCGGGCGCTGGCCGACGAACTGGCAGACGCCAAGACCAAGTTTAACCAGTCGCAGGACAATTTGAAGAAGGCGCAAGCCGAGATCGAACTGGTCCGCAAGCAGAAGCACGAGGGTGCGGACGCCGTCAGCAAAAAGGTTGGCGATCTCTCGTCCGAGAAAAACGCACTCGAGCTGGCTCGCCAGGATCTCGATGTGAAGTTGTCCGCCGAAATCAAAAAGGCGAAGGAACTGGCCGACTCGAAGGAGCGAAAGCTAGCCGAACTGCGCGACCGAGTCGGGCCGCTCTTGGAGCGGATCGACGCCGTTCGGCAGGCTCGCCCCGAGGTACACGAAGTCGGCGAGTTGTACGATCTGATCACGAAGAACCTCGCACCATTCAGCGCGGTGGCTAACGATACACCGAAGGGATCGATCACACGAATCGACCGCGGTGCAAACATCGTTTATGTGAACCTTGGCTCGGCCGACTACGTCCGGCCCGGCCTGACATTTAGCGTTCTGCCGTCGGGGACGACCGGCAAGACGGCCGCCGGCCGGGACCGCAAGGGTGCGATCGAAATCGTGGCTGTGCTCGAACCCCACCTCTCATCGGCCAAGGTAATCGACGCACCGAACGCGCTGCGTGACCCGCTTCTTCCGGGCGACCTGCTATTCAATCCGGCGTGGAGCCCGACGAGCCGAATGCACGTCGCGCTGGCCGGAATCTTCGACCTGAACGGCGACGGCATCGACGATATTCAGGAGGTCATCAGCACGCTGAGGAAGGCCGGCGTCGAAGTCGATGCGTACCTGGACATCAAGGATCGCACCATCAAGGGGCCGGGCATCTCGGAGCGGACCACGTACCTGATCGAAGGCGTCCCTCCGAAGCCGTCGGGAGCGCAAGCGATCGACAGCAATAGCCCCGTGCAACAGGCGCTCATGGATTTGCTCGGCAAGCACACGGAATTCGTCAACAAGTCACGGGACTTGGGTGTCGATCGCGTTCCGTACCTGAAGTTCCTGGCCATGGTCGGCTACAGGCTTCCGAAGGTCGGCAATCCGATCGACGGGAGCGCGTCATCGTACCTGCGCGACGACAAGGGCAAGATTAAGCCGACAGAGAAGGACGAGAAGCCAAAGTAACGACAGGCATACGAAGCAAGCGGCTCGCGGTCGGGTTTGGTCCCGACCGCGAGCCGTTTCATTTTGGTCTCGTTGCCAAGCCGCAACAAGGTACGGGATTCTCTTGACGCGGCGTCGGCTTCCATGCGATTCCGCCACAAGATCGAACTTGAGGGACTACTGCCGCGGATGGCGACGGTACGCGGGCGGCCGACGCCGTCTGCGCGAAAAAAGGCACTGGTCCGCGTCCTCAGCACTAGCGGGCGATTCGAAAAGCAACCCGCGCTTGACACGACCAGGTGATGTCTGTCGCCCCCATAATGCCGGGATACACTGATCTGCAATGCTAGAAACACCCGAGCCGGCCGCTCGCAGCCGAAGTGGGGCCGCGCCGGACGCTCGCGATATTGACTGTCTGCGCCGAGTGATTGACCACGCGGCACACTTACTCCCCGCCCAAGGCCCGATTGGCGTCTTCATCCACCACAATACGTTACACGCCTTCGAGGACCTTCCCTTCGCTGAAGCGGTGGCCAAGGGGGCAAGCGTATTCCGCTGCCAACCCTACCTATCCAAAGATCAATACCGCGCCGAACTCGCCCGCGGCCGTATCCGCTTCTCGGATCTCAGCGCCGTATTGGCCGATGATCTCGGAGGCCGGGCGAGCGAGATGATCGCCGGCCTGGTGACGCGATTCGATCTGCGACTGGCAATGCTCCAGTACCCTCTGCGGTCGGGACCGACAGAAGAGTTAGTCTGGTTCATGGCCGAGACAGATGCGTTGCGCCGAGTCCGGCCGGAGGCATCGGCACCCGTTCGCGGTCGGCTCATCGCGGAGACTCGACGCTGGGCATTGCGCGAGCTACGGGGAGGCTCGCGTCGACCGACCGCGCTGGCTGAACTCTTCGATGCCAATGGTGGTGACGACGAGTCGTGGAGCGACAACGAGTGGGAGGCGTTTGCACTCCGCGCACTGTGGCATGTTTGCCGCAGCGGAGTCATGCACGCGCCGCCGAGTGCCCCGCCAGCTCCTGCGATCCGCCAACGCGACCTGTTGCTCCAAGTAACCGGGGCCGACGCCGACTTGCCCGTCAACGACCTACTCATTCGCTTCTGCGGTGCATTCCTTGACCAGGGGATAGCCCACTGGCAGCTTCCGGGTCGAGACAGTGGCTTCTATCGTGCCTTCTGCGCCTTGTATCGCCGACCCGCCGTTACACCAGCCCATTGGCTGCGCGGAGTCGCCGACGAACTGGACCGTCTGGAAACGACCAGTACGCCCCCGTTGGAATCGATTCGGGAATCGCTCGAACAGCTCGGCATCTCAGTCGCGGAGTGGGAAGAGTACCTGTCCGCGACACTCCTGGTGCTACGCGGTTGGGCCGGCATGATCCGCTTCCTCGAAGCGCGTGGCGACCGAGCAGCCCATCCGGTGCCACCGGGCAGCCTCGTCGAGTTCCTGGCGATCCGATTGATACTCGATCGCTTCGCGCTGACAAACGCCGCCCGCGATACCCTCGGATACACCGGTCCTCTCGCCAGACTACGCGACGAACTTCTGCGCCGGTTGCCGGCAACCGAGCCGTTCAGTATCGAGCAACGAGCCTTCCCGGTGTTCCGGATCGCACAAATACTCGGCTGGACACCCGAACAATTGCATAGCCGAAGCGATGCGGAGTGGACCTCGCTGGTCGCGGAGATCGAGGCATTCGGGTCCATCGAGCGGCGGCGCGTATTCCATTTGGCCTACGAGCGCCGATTTATCGTACGAGCGCTCGACGCGATTCAGCTTCACGGCCGATTGCCCGAAACGGTTTCGTCGACTCCGCGACTGCAAGTCGTGTGCTGTCTCGACGAGCGCGAGGAATCATTTCGCCGACACTTGGAAGAAGTCGCGCCTGACGTCAAGACTTTCGGAGCCGCTGGCTTCTTTAACGTGGCGATGTACTACCGGGGAGCGGCCGACGCTCACTACGTCCCGCTGTGTCCGATCGTCGTGCAGCCCGCCCATTGGGTGACGGAGCGCGTCGACGACCACCACAGCGAGACTCACGAGCGTCGGGCGAGATACCGGCGAGCGTTGGCGACGGCCACGCACCGGTTCCATGTGGGCAGTCGCACGTTCGCGATCGGAGCAATCGTATCCGCAGGCGTGGGGGTCCTGGCATCGGTCCCTCTCGTAGCGCGTGTGCTGTTCCCCCGCCGCACGGCCAGGTTACGCAGGGTGTTCGGTGATGCCGTTCGCACGCCACCGGCCACCCACTTGGTTCTCGAACGCGCTCCAGCCGCAGTTGCCGGTCCTGTGGGCGACGGGATCGGTTTCTCCCTCGACGAAATGGCTACTGTCGCGGAGCGGTTCTTGCGCGACATCGGTCTGACGCACCACTTTGCACGAGTGGTGATCGTGCTCGGTCATGGGTCGTCGAGTCTGAATAACCCGCACAAATCGGCCTACGATTGCGGAGCGTGTGGCGGCAGCCCCGGCGCGCCGAATGGCCGAGCGATGGCCCAGATGCTCTCGGACCCGCGAATCCGCCAGCGGCTCGCTGCACGCGGACTGACCGTTCCGGCTGACACGGTGTTCGTTGGCGGTATCCACAACACCGCGAACGACGTCGTTCAACTGTTCGATCTCGACCGTGTTCCGGCATCGCACCAGGCGGATGTGGACACCGCTCTGCGAAATCTGGAACGAGCTTGTGAGCGCAATGCCCACGAACGCAGCCGGCGTTTCGCATCCGCCCCGCTGACGATTTCTCCCGACGAGGCGAAACAGCACGTCGAAGGGCGGAGCGAAGATCTGGCACAAACGCGCCCCGAGTTGGGTCATGCGACCAATGCCCTATGCATCGTCGCACGTCGAAGCCGAACTCGCGGATTATTCCTCGATCGTCGTGCGTTTCTGACCACCTACGACCCGACACAAGACGACATTGATGCGACAATCCTCACCCGCCTTCTCGCGGCCGCGGTGCCGGTTTGTGCGGGTATTAACCTCGAATATTACTTCTCTCGCGTGGACCCGGACGGATGGGGCTGTGGCACGAAGCTGCCGCACAATGTCAGCGCTTTGTTGGGCGTAATGGATGGGGCAGCGAGCGACCTGCGGACCGGCCTGCCCTGGCAAATGGTCGAAATTCACGAGCCAATCCGGCTACTTCTCATCGTCGAAGCCAAACCGGCGACCCTGTTGGGCATCCTCGACCGCAATCCCGGAATTGCCCAACTGGTTCGAAACGAGTGGATCCGTCTGGCAGCACTTGATCCCGACTCACCGACAATTCACACGTTCCGAGACGGCGAATTCCACCCCTACACGCCCGAGGCTGAGGTTCTACCGCAGGCTGCATCGTCAGTGGATTGGTATCGCGGCTGGCGCGACCACCTGGAATTCGCCCGAATCGGCGAGTGATTATACCGCCGATCCGGCTCGCGAGCGACGGCGTCGGCACCATGTAAAGGACTCCATGCTGGACCTCGACGCCGAACGCCTGGCCGCCACCTTGGGTCTCGTGGTCATCGCCGCGCCCTTGGCGTTGACGATGCTATTGGGTGTCCTGAGTCTCATCGGTCGCGTACCGACCGAAACGACGACCAGCCGGTTTGTCTACACAGCTAATGTCGTTGGTCTGGTAGCGTCGATCGCGGTCCTCCTCACCATGCTCGTCACCGGCACACGGCACGTCGTGGTTGATCTGGGCGAGTGGGTGGCAGCACCCCACTTCCACTTCCATGTGAAGTTCGTCTTTGACAGGCTGTCAGTACCGTTTGCCATACTCTCGTACGTTTTGTGCGGGACCATCGGTGCGTTCGCGAGCCGCTACATGCACCGGGAGCGGGGCTTCAACCGGTTCCACGTGCTCTTCGCCGTGTTTGCCCTGGGCATGGTTGTGACGTCATTGGCTTGTACCATCGAAACGTTGTTTACGGGCTGGGAATTCGTCGGCCTGTCATCGGCACTGCTCGTCGCGTATTTCCAGGAACGGCCGATGCCAGCCCGCAACGGTTTGCGTGTCTGGGTCGTCTACCGTGTGGCCGACGCAGCATTCCTGGTCGCCGCTGTCGTGATGCACCATCTGAGCACGGGAGGGGACTTCGATCATCTCCTCAACGGTGGTCCTTGGCCGGACGGCCAGACCCTGGTACCGGCTGGGCCAGCCCTGGCCGTGGGACTGTTGCTACTAATTGCCGCGGCGGGCAAGTCGGCACTCGTGCCGTTTTCCGGTTGGCTCCCGCGCGCGATGGAAGGACCGACACCGTCGAGCGCGATTTTCTATGGTGCTCTCTCCGTTCACCTGGGGGCATTCTTGCTGTTGCGCGTCAGCCCTTTGCTTGACGCCTCGATTTGGCTTTGCGCAGCCGTGGTCATGATTGGGTTGACGACGACGGCCTATGCCTATCTGGCAGCGACCGTGCAAACCGATATCAAGTCGGCACTGTCCTTCGCATCGCTGGTGCAGGTGGGGCTGATCGTCGCCGAGATTGGCCTTGGCTTCCGCTACATCGCGCTAATCCACATCCTCGGCAACGCCTGCCTGCGAACACTCCAGTTCCTGCGAGCACCGTCCCTCTTGCACGACTATCGTTTGCTGGAGAATGCCATCGGCGACCGTCTACCGCGCGGCGGGACCGTACTCACACCGTTGACTGGTGGATTCCGCTTGCGCCTCTACCGCTTCGCCCTCGAGCGCGGCTACCTCGACGAAATGCTTGTCCGCTACGTTGTTACTCCGTTCATGGCGACGTTTCGCCTCTGCGACTCGCTGGAACGCCGCTGGACGGCCCTACTGTCGGGTCAGTCGGTGCGCCAAGCACCGACGAAGACACCACCGGTTCCCGTTGAAGAGCTCGTATGACTTCGTTGCATTTTCCCTGGCTTGTACTGGCCGCCGGGCTACCGCTGATTGGGGCCATCGTCGTCGGCCGGCTACGTCGCGGCGAGCAGGCGTTCCTTTGGGCAGCCGTGTTCCATGCAACGACGCTTGCTTGTTGCGTCGGAGCCGCCGTTGATTTCTATCTGTCTCGCACCGCGGAAGCGTGGGACCCGACTCCATTGGCCGGCCGACAACTGTTTGTGATCGACGATCTCAATGCCCCCCTGCTTCCACTCGTCGCGGGCCTCCACTTCCTGCGCACCTTTACCACCGCCCGGACGCAAATGCGGCGATCGTCCTTTGCGCTGGCACTCATCGCCGAGTCGATTCGAGTGGCTGTCTTTTCCTGCCGGGCCCCCGGGCCTCTCATCGCCTTCCTCGTCGCTGGTATCGTTCCGCCGATTGTCGAGCAGGTGTCGCGGAATCGATCGGTCCGTATCTACTGCGCACACATGGCGCTCTTTGTCGTGCTGATGATCGGCGGCTGGGCGGCCATCGGCGTGAGTACCAGCCTCGCCGCCGCGATGCTTCTCGGAGCCGTGCTGGTCCGAAGCGGTGTGGTGCCCGTACATTGCTGGCTGATCGATCTATTCGAGAGCGCCACGCTCGGTACCGCCGCACTGTTCGTCTGTCCGCTGACCGGCGCGTACCTGGCCGTACGACTTGTCCTCCCGATCGCACCCGAGTGGGTCCTCCAAAGCTTGGGTGTCGCATCTCTCGTAACGGCCGTGTATGCGAGTTGCATGGCTGTGGTACAACAGGACGCACGGCGATTCGTCGCTTACTTGTTCTTGAGCCACGCCTCCCTGGTCCTGGTCGGGCTGGAGTTGCACACAGAAGTGAGTCTCACGGGCGCCCTGGCATTGTGGGTCTCGGTCGCGCTATCGGTGGGCGGATTCGGGCTTGCGCTGCGGGCATTAGAGGCCCGCTATGGCCGACTTTCCCTAACGGACTACCGCGGCTTGTACGAGCAGTCGCCAGCACTGGCTACATGTTTCTTGCTAACCGGGCTCGGGTGTGTCGGTTTTCCCGGCACACTGGGGTTCATCGGAGCAGAAATGCTTGTGGACGGAGCCGTCGAGGCCAGCCCGCTAGTCGGAGTGGCAATCGCGGCGTCTTCGGCGCTCAACGGCATCGCTGTGATGCGGGCATACTTCTTGCTGTTTACGGGCACTCGCCACATCTCGTCGGTGTCGCTGACGGTACGTCTCCGGGAGCGTCTGGCGTTGGTCACGCTGGCCCTGCTCATCGTCGGCGGCGGTCTCGTTGCCCAGCCCGGAATCGAGTCCCGACGTCGGGCCGCAGAGGCTGTTCTGGCCGAACGCCGTGACCGATTGGACAACCCCGCGGAGCCGAAACGTGGTGCCTCGGTAGCCGTATTTGTGCCGTGAATACGATGCTTCTACCAATCATGATAAATCTGTGAGCCCACTTCCGAGAAACGTAACGGCGGATTAGAGTGTAGGATTGTCAGAGTTTAACCTGCCGTCACGAGGTATTCATGGGCCTTGGTCGAATCATCGTCGCTTTCGCCGCCCTGATCGTTGGCGTTGCCGTAGTTCTCGCGCAACCGCCGACCGGCAAAGACAATGGTGGTTCCTCAAGCAAAAAAGACCCTCAGTCGTCATACGAGCCGAAGTCGGGCCCAGGGGTCGGTCAGACCTTTCTGCTGCGGTTCGTCGGCGAGTGGGATGTCGCAAAAGCCTTCCATCCACGGGGCGGCGGCGAACCATCTCGCACCTCGGGCCGGTGCAAGCAATCGATGATCCACGGAGCCCGTTTTCTCCAGTCAGAGTTTACCTTCGGCTCCGGCGATGAGGCGACGACCGGACTCGGGCTAATTGGTTTCGAACCGGCGACAGGCCGCTTTACAAGCGTTTGGACCGACTCCCGACAGACGCGGATGTCGTTTCGCCAAGGGACGGAAAAGTTCGATGGTACGCAGATCGTCCTGCACGGCCAGTCCCTTGGAGCCGAACCGGAGACACGCCGTTCCAAGACCATCACCCGCATTGAAGATCAGGACAAGAAGATCGTCCACCGTCAATACGCCGTCAATTCCGACGGCACGGAACGCCTGGTCATGGAACTCGTGATGACCCGCCGGCCGGCCACGGCACCAGCCAAGTGACGAGCCCCATTGCCGTATCCCATGCAACGAAGGCGAGTGCATATGCTTCAGACCCGGACCACACGTCTCGCGTTTACCTTGATCGAACTTCTGGTCGTCATCGCGATCATCGCCATCCTGATCGGCCTTTTGTTACCGGCCGTGCAGAAGGTGCGCGAGGCTGCGAGTCGAACCAAATGTCAGAACAACCTTAAGCAGATCGGACTCGCCCTCCATAACTATGAGGGGTCCACCGGCCACTTCCCGCCGAATGGCGTTTACCCGGTCGGTGCAACCTCTTCCGATTCGTATTCTGCTCTCGCTCGCATCCTGCCATACGTTGAGCAATCCAGCCTGTACCAACTTGTGGACCTCAACGCGGCCGCCAATGGTCAGAACGCCGTGACCTCGCAACGGATCCCGATTTACCTGTGTCCCAGCGAAATCAATGACATTGCAAAGCCACCGACCGGTACACAGACCATCACCCGCTATCCGCTCAACTATGCTGCCAATGTCGGAACGTGGTTGGTGTGGAACCCGACAATCGGCCAGGGCGGCGACGGTGCCATTGCACTGACGAGCAAAGCCAACGGCGGAACGACTGTCGGTGATATCTCCGACGGCTTGAGTAACACCGTCGGCTTCGCCGAGGTCAAGGCCTACGGTGCTTACTTTTTAGGGGGCACACCCACAGCCACAATACCATCGACAACCGCCGACGTCCTCGCACTGGGCGGATCCATCAAGCTTGATTCGACCCACACGGGCTGGACCGAAGGCCAGACGTTCCATAACGGCGTCACGTTCGTATTTCCCCCGAACACTGCGGTTCGGTACACCAACCCGACCGATGGCAACGTTTACGATGTGGACTATGTTTCGAGCCGCGACGGTTCCTCAGCGACAGCCATCTCGTACGCGGCGATGACGGCGAGAAGTTACCACACCGGGAACAGTGTCAACGTGTTGTTGATGGATGGGTCCGTGCGACCGGTAACGTCGACGGTAAACCAGGCCGTGTGGCGCGCCGCCGGCACGCGAGCAGGGGGAGAAGCGCTGGGGCTTGATTGATTTGCGGTACGATCGCTTGCACAGGTTTAGATCGAATTCGACGTGCACCCTCGGCACGTTGACTCGCAGTTCCAGAGGTGTTGACGAGACGATCGCCGGGACGCGGTGCTGATTGACACCGCCTCCCATTCCATCGTCGTTTGACGGAGGTGCGCGAACCCGTGCGAGGCATCGTGCCACTCTCGTCGTTCATGTTTTTCTGTGCGCTGGCCTCGGCACAGGAAGGCTCACAACCAGCGTCGTCCAACGTTCGTGGTGCGGAGCATCCGCGCGTCGGTTCGGACCTTCGCATTACATTTCGACTGAAGGCTCCGACGGCTCAGAAGGTACAGGTGCAACCCGGAGGCTCCGACAATGGGCTGGGGAAAGGCCCGTTTGAGATGGTCAAGGGTGAGGACGGAATCTGGACTGTGACGACCCCGCCGGCTGTCCCTGGGTTCCACTACTACTGGATGCTTGTCGATGGTGTCGCGGTCAATGACCCCGGCAGCGAGACATTTTTTGGTTGGGGTAAGGCAACGAGCGGCATTGAGGTCCCCGAGGTGGGGACTGACTTTTACGACATCAAGAACGTGCCACACGGGCAAGTGCGCGCGTTCTGGTACCACTCCAAGGTCACCGGGCAGCCACGCCGTGCGTTCGTCTATTGTCCCCCAGCCTACGACGCTCATCCGACTGGTCGGTATCCAACGTTGTTTCTTCAGCACGGAGCTGGCGAGGATGAGCGCGGATGGAATACACAGGGGCGAATGAGCTTCATCCTGGACAACCTGATCGCCGCCGGAAGGGCCAAGCCTATGGTCGTCGTCATGGACCAGGGCTACGCTACAAGACCCGGGGGCCCACAGCGTGCCGGTCAGCCAAACGTCTTTGACGAAGTCGTGATTGGCGATTTGATCCCGGCGATCGACACCGAGTACCGCACTCTCGCGGACCGGGACCATCGGGCAATCGCAGGTCTGTCAATGGGAGCCGTACAGGCCCTTCAGATCGGCCTCACTCGCATGGACCTTTTTTCGTATGTCGGAGCGTTTAGCGGTGCAGGACGCCGATTCGACATTCAAACTTCCTACGGCGGCGTGTTCAAGGATTCGCCGGGTTTCAACCGAAGGATGCACTTGCTCTGGATCGGGGCGGGGACGGCGGAAGAGGCTATCCATCGGTCGAGCCGCGGAATGCATGAGGAACTCGCCCGAGCCGGGATCAACAGCGTCTTCATCGATTCGAAGGGCACCGCTCACGAGTGGCAGACGTGGCGAAAAGCCCTGCACGATTTTGTACCCCGGCTGTTCAAGGATTCACCAACTCCTGATTAACGGGGGAAGGCACAAGAACGCGGGCGGATGCGGACACGCTTGCATCTCTACGACTTGGACTCGATCCTACGACCATCAGCCTAACCGACGACCAGGCGGACGTTAAGTCGCCCCGTTTGCGTTCCCGGTGCCGACGCCTACCCCACAGTGTTGGCATCGGGTATCCTGTCTTCAACACACCCGCCCGCGACCCGCTCCTCGGGACCGCCTCGCCGATGACTATGCTCCGTCGCATTCCGCTGTCAATCGTTGTTCGACTCGCATCGCTACCACTGATCGTCGGGGCAGGTGCCGCTGCCGAGCCTCAACCGACCCCGGACGACATCCGGTTCTTCGAGACCAAAGTCCGGCCACTTTTAGTCGAGCGATGTTTCAAGTGTCACGGGCGGGAGAAGCAGAAAGGCGAGCTGCGGCTCGACTCGGCCGAAGCGGTCAAGAAGGCCGGTGGTTCCGGCTCGCCGTTGTTTACACCGGGGAAGCCTGACGATAGCCTCCTGCTTCGCGCGGTGAGACATGCGGACGGTGTCGAGCGGATGCCGCCGGATGGGAAACTCAAAGCTGCGGACATCGCCACGCTTGAGACATGGGTGAAGCGCGGAGCGCCATTCCCGGCGACAGTAAACTCCACTGGCCTCGATGCGACGACCCACTGGTCGTTTCAACCGGTCGGAATGCCGGCAGTTCCGTCAGTGAAGGACACGACGTGGTCAGAGTCCGATCTCGACCGATTCGTGCTGGCAAAACTCGAAGCAGCCGGCTTGACGCCCGCTCCGCCAGCCGATCGACGGGCGCTCATCCGACGAGCAACGTTTGACCTGACCGGGTTGCCGCCGACGCCGGAGGAGATCGATGCATTCCTCCGGGACGACATGCCCGATGCGTTCGCGCAGGTCGTGGACCGGTTGCTCGCGAGTCCCGCGTACGGCGAACGGTGGGGTCGTCACTGGCTCGATGTGGCCCGCTACGCGGACTCGAACGGTTTGGACGAGAACATCGCCCACGGCAATGCCTGGCGGTACCGCGACTACGTCGTCGCAGCATTCAATACCGACAAGGCGTACGACCGCTTCCTGCTCGAACAGATCGCCGGCGACCTGCTACCGACCGACACGCCTGCCTCGCGCCATGAGCACTTGATCGCCACAGGGTTTCTTGCCCTCGGGCCGAAGGTACTGGCCGAGCCGGATGAGAAGAAGATGGAATTGGACATTGTCGACGAGCAGGTGGACACCCTCGGCCGCACGGTCGTGGGTCTCACGTTCGGCTGTGCTCGATGCCACGACCACAAGTTCGATCCACTGACCACAGCCGACTACTACGGCCTCGCGGGCGTGTTCGTCAGCACCAGGACGATGGAGCACTTCAAGAAGGTAGCCCGATGGCACGAAAACTCACTTGCGAGTCCGGCCGAGATCGCCAGAAAGGCGGAAAGTGATGCTGCGACCGCGAAGGTCAAAGATCGCATCAAGGAGCTGAAGGGTAAACTCGATGACGCCAGTAAGTCGAAGCTAACACTGCTCCAGGCAGAGCTTGCCGCACTTGAGAAGGCCGCTCCCGAGTTGCCGTCCGCGATGGGCGTCACCGAGGGAAAGCCGACCGACATTCCGATATTGCGCCGCGGGAACCACCTCACGCCGGCCGCAGTGGTCGCCCGACGGTTTCCGGCCATGCTAACAGGGGCAACGCAAGCGTCCCTTCCAAGCGACCACAGCGGCAGGCTCGAGCTTGCCAAGTGGCTCATCGACCCAAAACACCCTCTCACGGCCCGCGTGATCGTGAACCGTGTCTGGCGGTGGCACTTCGGCAAGGGATTGGTGCGCTCCGTGGACAATTTCGGCATACTCGGCGAAAAGCCAACGCATCCGGAATTGGTCGACTGGCTCGCGACGACATTCGTTCGAGACCGGTGGAGTTTGAAAGCACTGCACCGGCGATTGATGCTTTCGTCTACCTATAGGATGAGTTCCACGCACGACACGAAGGCTGCGACGGCCGACCCGGATAACCGACTCTTGTGGCGGGCGATCCCTCGGCGGCTGGAAGCTGAGGCGATCCGCGACTCGCTTCTCGCCGTGGGAGGGCTGCTCGACCACACCGCCGGCGGCCCGGTGCTCACGCATGTCAAGAACCGCGAGTTCCTCTTCGACCACACGTCGAAGGACACAACGACATATGCGAGCGACCGCCGCTCGATCTACCTGCCAGTGATCCGCAACCACCTGTACGACGTGTTCCAACTGTTCGACGCCACCGATGCCGCCGTTCCGAACGGCGACCGTGCCACCACCACAGTCCCCACTCAGGCCCTCTTCTTCCTGAACAGTGACTTGGCCGCCCGCGCTTCCGATGCGCTCGCTGCGCGACTGCTCGCCGCGCCGGATCGGACCGTCGACGAACGCGTTCGACGCCTCTTCGTGCTGGCATACGGTCGCCCGCCCACTGCGACGGAATCCGCTCGCGTGCGCCGAGGCGTGGCCGATTTCGAATTGGAGTTCGCAGACGAAGCGAATACGCCCAAGCGAATGCAAAAGGCGTGGGCTGCAGTGTGCCAGATGGTGCTCGCGTCCAACGAGTTCATCCACATTCCGTAACGCGGTGTTGCCGATGATGCCTTTCTTTGAGCCTCGATTGTCGCGCCGCAGTGCCCTGCGCCAAACCGCCCTCGGGTTCGGCGCGCTCGCCCTGGCCGACCTGCTCCGCGCGGCCGACGCACCCGCCGGGGCGAAGGGGTCGCACTTTCCGCCGCGGGCGAAGCGAGTCATTTTCCTGTTCATGAAAGGTGGGCCGTCGCACCTCGACACGTTCGATCCCAAGCCGCTTCTCGACCGTGACGACGGTAAGCCGTACCCCGGCCAACGACCCAGAGTCGTGTTCGCAAAGACTGGCAATCTTTTGAAGTCACCGTGGAAGTTTAAGCAGCACGGTGAGTGCGGCAGCCCGGTAAGCGAACTGTTCCCGCACGTCGCGAGTTGCGTGGACGACATCTGTTTCGTCCACTCGCTGCACGGCACTAACCCGGCGCACGGCGGAGCGGTATTGAAACTCCACACGGGTAGCGACAACTTCGTCCGCCCGAGCATGGGTGCATGGGTCGCATACGGACTAGGCACTGAGAACCAGAATCTGCCCGCGTTCGTTACGGTCTGCCCGACGTTGGCGCATGGCGGACTCAATAACTGGGGATCCGCCTTCCTCCCGGCAGTCTGCCAGGGGGTTCCGATCGGTAACGCTAGCACACCTGTCGATCGGGCACGGGTGCGATACATCGAGAATCCTCGGATCCCACGCGATGCACAGCGCAAGCAACTCGACTTGCTCGCTGAATTGAACCGCTCGCACCTCGATCGCACTGGCCCCGACGCGGCCATCGAGGGTCGTATCGACTCGTTTGAGCTGGCATTTCGCATGCAAACAGCAATGCCCGAAGTGGAAGACATCGCAAACGAATCGGAAGCGACTCGCAGGCTCTACGGGCTGGACGATCCAGTCACCGCCCCATTTGGACGACAGTGCCTGCTCGCTCGCCGATTCGCAGAGCGCGGGGTCAGGTTCGTGCAAGTCACTCACAGCGATGGAAACGTCCAGTGGGACCAGCATGGCGACTTACGGAAGGGGCACGCCAAGAACGCCCGCGAGGTGGATCGCCCCATCGCCGGACTGCTCGCCGACCTGAAGGGCAAGGGTCTGCTCAAAGACACGCTGGTGCTATGGGGCGGCGAGTTCGGTCGGACGCCGACCGTCGAAGGAGGCGGGAATGACGGCCGCGACCACAACCCGGAGGGGTTCACTGTGTGGATGGCCGGTGGAGGCGTGAAGCCAGGCTTTCGATACGGGGCAACCGATGACTACGGGTGGTACGCAACCGAGAACAAGGTCCATGTCCACGACTTACACGCAACCATCCTCGCGCTGCTCGGCCTCGACCACGAGAGGTTGACGTTTCGGCACGCTGGCCGCGACTTCCGACTGACCGATGTTGCGGGTACGGTAGTGAAGGACCTGTTCGCGTGAGTCTCGAACCCCTCACGCTAGCGGCGGTGTCCGGCTTCTCCGGGCAAACCAGTTGCTACGGACTATGGCCGGCTTCGGACTCAGGGCCGTTCGATGAAGCAGACGACACTCATACTGGTTTTGCTCCTGGCAACGACCGGCCGAACGGCCTTCGCTGACGATCGAGAGGATTTCTTCGAGTCGAAGATTCGGCCGGTGTTGGTTGGAACGTGCTTTCGTTGTCACGGCGGGACGAAGACATCCGGAGCGTTGCGGATCGACTCGCGCGAGGCTCTGCTCCAGGGCGGTGACTCCGGAGCAGCCATTTCTCTAAGGACGCCAGAGAGCAGCTTGCTCGTCCGGGCGATCCAGCGGCAAGCCGGTCTCGCTGCGATGCCACCGGACAAGGAGGCAGCCCTACGACCCGATCAGGTCGCGGATTTCGTCGCGTGGATCAAAGCGGGAGCGCCCTGGCCTGCGAGGTCCGCGAAGTTTGGGGCGGCAAAGCACTGGGCGTTCGAGCCGATACGCGAGGTACCCACCCCCGCCGTTCGGGACAAGGCCTGGGTGAAAACCAGCATCGATCCGTTCATCCGATCTAAGCAAGAAGCAGCCGGCATTGACCCAGCACCGGCCACGGACAGGCTGACGCTGATTCGCCGGGCGACGTTCGATCTCACAGGATTGCCACCGACGATCGACGAAGTCGACGCCTTCTTGAAAGACGATTCTCCGCACGCCTACGAAGCTCTCGTCGATCGCCTGCTCCAGTCACCAGCCTACGGCGAGCACTGGGGGCGGCATTGGCTCGATGTGGTTCGTTATGCGGACACAGCGGGTGACACGGCAGACTACCCCGTGCCGCAAGCATGGCGCTATCGCAACTACGTCATCGACGCTTTCAGCGCCGACAAGCCCTACGACGAGTTCCTTCGCGAGCAGATTGCGGGTGACGTACTTGCCAACCAACGGCCGGACGGCAAGTATGCCGAGCGTGTGACTGCCACGGGATACCTGGCCATCGCGCGACGTTTCGGCTTTGACTCCGAGAACTACCACCATCTCACAATACAAGACACAATCGACACTCTGGGTCAGTCGGTACTCGGCCTGAGTCTTGGCTGTGCGCGATGTCACGACCACAAATTCGATCCCGTGACGATGCGCGACTATTACGGCCTCTACGGCATCTTCGACAGTAGTCGCTACCCATTTCCTGGCTCCGAACAAAAGCCCAAGGCGCGGTCGATGATGCCGCTTCTGCCGCCGAGCGAATCGCTCGCAAAGTGGCAGACCTTTCAGACTCGCGTGAACCAACTGTCTGCGAAATTAGAACGACAGAAGCAGTCGGTACCCGCAGTCGTCCTGCGCTCCCTCACCGATATTGACGGCGACTTCGAGATGCAGGCGGCAGCGGCAGGTGGGAGCAACGGCGTTATTGTCCCGCCCTGGCTCTATCGCGGAAAAGTCGCCGTGACGAGCGCGGCCCAAAGTCCCTTCCGGAACCTATACCCCTTGGGGAAGGTGGGTGCCAGCGTACCGGTCGATGCCGGCGAGTATGTCGTCAAGCAAACCCTGTATCCGCGTCGGTCGACGGCGAATTGCTCCCTGTTGTACGTGAACATCGACTTCCGGGTTGCCGCAGCCGACACCGCTCGGAGCGGAGTCCATCGGTTCTCCGTGGGAGCCAACGATTCGCTGCCGGCCGTTGAAGTACTCATTTCCTCCGACGCCGTTTCTTTACGCAGCGGCGGGGTCATCGAACGACTTGGCACACTCGCACCCAATCAATGGCAAAACCTGCAACTAACACTCGATCTGAAGCGTCGCAGTGTGTCGGGTCGAATCGGCAGGCCGGGAGTGGCTACGGAGTTTACGAGCAAACCGATGTCGCCGGAATGGCCCGGTGTCATTGACACTGTGGCAATGGATTCGCACGCTTCTCGGGGAACGACACTCCCAGCACTTGAATTCGACAATATTGGCGTCCAGGACACGCCCATTGCGCCTGCGACTGTGGAACCACTCACTGACGACACAATACCCGACACCGTCTCGCTGACTGATCAGTTGCAAGCACTGGTCGGAATCGATGGCGATTTCGAGTTGCAAACCAAAGACGCACCTCCAACGCTTCCTTGGAGTCCGGGTCCAAACAGCGTTGTGAAGCTTACTGAAGCCTCGCAAAGTCCCTATCGGAACATCTTTGGGCCAGGTCGATTGGGCATACACATGCCGAATCGCGGGGAGTACGACGGCTTCGGACAGACTTTGCCCAAGCTGACGCCGGACAAGAATGGTCGCCTGTTTGTCGGCTTCGATTTCCGGTGCCGTCACAAGGATGCCGGCGATCATGGTTCGTGGCGATACTACCTTGGTCATGGCCCTGGAAACTCGGCGGCCGTTGAGCTGTTTTTCAATGGCAGCGAGTTCTTTCGCCGCAGTGCCGGATTGCGAGACGTCGTTTGTCCGCTGACGATCGGAGAGTGGTATCAGGTCCAGTTGACGCTCGATCTCAAAGCCAAGACGTACTCGGGCACTCTGACATCACATCGAAGCAAAGCAGAATTCACAGGGCAATTCGCCAGCGGCTGGGACGGCTCCATCGACTACTCGTTTTTCGACAGTTACGGCCACATCGCCGGCGTGCGACCATCGCTCGATGTTGACAATTTCGTCATCCGTGACAAGGCCCTGCCATCTCTCGATGCGCCGCTCATGCAAGCCGTCGAGTCCATCGAGAATCGCCGGACACGAATCGCCGAACTCCGCCAGCTGTTGGCCGATCGCAAGGCGCACATCGAGGCCGACAAGCGGGAACTTAATCGACTACTTGCCGAAGGCCCGTTCGCCATGACTTACGGGATGGCTGAAGGCACCCCCCACAATGTCCGGATGCAGCTGCGTGGCGAGCCAGACCGGCCGGGCGTTGAAGTCCAACGTAGCTTTGTCGCAGCGATCGGCGGCGACCCATTGCCTGTCGACGCTTCAGGTAGTGGCCGATTGCAACTTGCCCAGTGGCTAACCTGTCCCGACAACCCGCTGACTGCTCGCGTGATGGCGAATCGTATCTGGCAGTATCACTTCGGTCGTGGACTCGTAAAGACGCCCAACGATTTTGGTGTTCGTGGACTGGCACCGACGCATCCCGAGCTTCTCGATCACCTGGCAAACCAGTTCGTCCGTGGTGGTTGGTCAGTGAAGGCGCTTCATCGGTTGATTATGCTCAGCGCGACTTATCGACAGTCGTCACGAAATGACGACGCCCCAGGCAAAGCCAAACCGCTGGCGGACACGACCGATCTTTATGCCTCCTTCGCGCGACGTCGTCTCAGTGCTGAGGAAATCCGTGACGCGATCCTCGACGTGAGTGGCGAACGGGATTCGACGCCGGCCCACGAACATCCGTTTCCCACGCCGATCCGTTGGGGTTACACACAGCACGCGCCGTTTAGTGCGGTCTACGATCACAATCGGCGCAGTGTTTATCTCATGACGCAGCGGATCAAACGACACCCGTTTCTGGCGCTGTTCGATGGCGCAGATCCGAATGCAACGACGGCCCTCCGACAGACGACGACCGTGCCTACTCAGGCGCTGTACTTCCTCAATGACCCATTCGTTCACGCCAAGGCCGAGCGATGGGCCGGTCGCCTTCTTACCACGATCCCCAACGAAGCGAAGCAAATCGATATGGCGTGGCGTCGAGCACTTGGTCGTTTTCCCACCGACCTTGAACGTGCCGAAGCGGGAGATTTCCTGGCTGCCTATCGTGCGGAGTTGAGAGCAACGCATCTCGATGATGTCGAGCGACGCTCCCTTGCTGCATACCTTCGAACACTCCTTGCGAGCAACGAATTCCTGCACGTCGATTGACATCCCTGGCCAACAGCCGTTTGCCCGCGCTTCGGATGAAACAGATGATGACGAATCGTACTTTCGACCCAACGCGTCGATGTGCTTTGCGTTCGATGGTTGGCGGCTCGGTGCTCCTACCGGGCATCGTCTCGCAGTTGCTAGCCGAGGATGCCTCCCCTGCGAATCCTGTCGATAGTCTCGCGCCGAAGCCGACCCACTTTCCGCCGAAGGCTAAGCGAGTCATCTTCCTCTACATGAGCGGCGGCGTATCGCACGTTGATTCCTGGGATCCCAAGCCCAAACTCTTCGCCGACGCGGGGAAGACTGTTCCAGTGAACGAGTTCCAGGGTCGCAAAGGCGACTTCACGATGTACCTCACGCGTCCAAAATGGGAGTTCTTGCCTCGCGGCAAATGCGGTACGGAAGTTAGCTCCCTGTTCCCGAGCATGGCCGAGTGCGTCGATGATCTTTGCGTCATCCGCTCAATGAAGTCCGATCACACGAATCACTATGAAGCGACCCTTGGCATTCACACCGGGTCGTTCACGTTCGCACGACCGAGCATTGGCTCGTGGCTGAGTTACGGCCTCGGGACGGTGAATCGCAACTTGCCCTCCTTCGTCGTCATCGCTCCACAGTCGCCGTATGCCGGAGGTCAGGTGTGGGGAAGCGATGTTCTGCCCGGATCACATCAGGGAACGCTGGTCGTTCCTGGCTCGGAGCCGGTCGCCAACATGCGACGCCGCACACCCACCAGTCGCTTGCAGGAGATGGAACTCGGCGCAATGACCAAGATGAACGAGCGTCATCAGGCCTCCCGGTCCGATGACCCGCTACTGGCTGCGCGTATCAAGTCGTTCGAGACGGCATTTGGAATGCAAGCCGAGATGCCGGACGTGTTTGACCTCTCGAAGGAAACCGAAGCGACTCTCAAGCTCTACGGACTCGAACGTGGCAGCACCCAAGGCTTCGCGTGGCAGTGTCTCGTCGCCCGCCGACTTGCCGAACGCGGCGTTCGCTTCGTCGAGTTGATCGATGCTGGATCGTCGAACAACTGGGACGCACATGGCGACATGATGACGCACGCACCACTGGCGAAGAATGTCGACCAACCAATCGCTGGTCTGCTGCGCGATCTCAAGCAACGCGGCCTGTTGAATGACACGTTGGTCGTCTGGACGACGGAGTTCGGTCGCACGCCTTTCAACTCGACCGCGGGAGCGAAGGGCCGTGAACATCATCACTGGGTCTTTTCATCATGGCTGGCCGGCGCGGGCGTGAAGCCGGGCATCGCCTACGGCGAGTCGGACGATTACGGCATCAATGTCAGCAAAGATCCAGTTCACGTACACGACTTCCATGCTACGATTCTGCACCTCATGGGCCTCGACCACACACGCCTGACGTACCGTCACACCGGACGCGACTATCGCTTGACCGACGTGCATGGCCGCGTCGTCCACGAGATACTGGCTTGAGGCAATGAAGCACAGGGCACAGCGAACATATGCCGCCACCCATACGCCCGGTTGGTGTTGGCCTACGTTTGGTCCGTGAACGCTGGGTCAGATTTCGGCCAGCCGCTCGGTCGAGTCGCCAAATCTCTCCAATCGCACCCCCGCCTTGTCCAGCAGCGACAGGTATAGGCTGCACATCTTTCGGTTCGGCTTACCCAGGTAATCGAGGATGCGGCCGGTCTCGATTTGCCCACCACCGCGACCAACCATTACTACCGGGAGCTGGTCGTTATTGTGGTTCCCGGTCATCATGCTGGAGCAGTACAGAATCATGCTGTTATCGAGCAGCGTGCGTTCGCCTTCGCTCACGGCGTCGAGCTTTTCGGCGATGTAGGCCAGTTGCTGAGCGAAGAACTGGTTGACTTTCAACCAGTCGGCCCCGTCGGTGTGCGATAGCAGATGGTGGATCATGTAGTCCACCTTCAGATGGGGGAAGCGGAGTGAGGAGTGGTCGTTGTTGAGCTTAAGAGTGCACACCCGCGTTGTGTCGGTGCGGAATGCGAGGATGAGAATGTCGCACATCAACCGCATGTGCTGATCGATGTCCTGCGGGATGCCATCGGCCGGCCGCGACATGTCTGGCTTGGCCAAGGACGGACGCCAGCCCTGCAACCGCTGAGCCTTACCCGCTCCGTCAATCCTCCGCTCGACCTCGCGCACCGATGACAGGTATTCGTCAAGCCGTCGGCGGTCCGCTGTACTCACGCTGTTCCGATAGCTCGCAGCATCTTCCATGACCGCATCGAGTACGCTCTTGTCGGCCTTACCCACCTCATCTCGGAACAACCGGTCGAAGGCGAGGGCGGGGTAAATCTCCAGCGGCGTCGGTGTGCTGGGCGAACTCCACGAAATGTGGGAGCTATAGATCATCGAGTAGTTTTTGTGGATCGCCGCGATGGAGGGCTCGCACCCGAGCACTAGGCTCGGCACCTTGGTCTGGTCTTTGAGCCGCTCGGCGAGAACCTGGTCGCAACTGATACCCGATTGGATCTCGCCCGCAGGAGCCAAGTGCGCTCCCGTGAGCAGGTTGCCCGTCTGGCAACTATGGATGCCGCCGATCAGTGCCTCCTGGTTGAACAGCCCGCGGAGGAATAGCAACTTCTCGCGGAACGGCCGGAGCGACTCCAGCACCTTCCCGAGTTCCATGTCCTTTCCCTTGCCTTTGGCCCACCACTCCTTGCTGTGGAACCCGTTCCCGGAGAACAAACAGGCGAACCGCACGGGCGGTTCCGATGAGCGGCCCTTCGGCTTGTCGTCGCCCCAGACAGGAATCGACTCCAGCCATGGTAAGGCCATCGTTACACCGACGCCGCGGAGAAAGCTACGGCGTGAGATGGGGTATATTGTCGTCATTGTTTGTCTCCAGTCGTCGGCGTGTCACTCCCCGCAAAGTCGCTTCCACGAATCATCCGAAACTGAGGACTGCGGACGATCGTGAGCACCGCGGCCGACAACCGGCCGTCGTTCTTGCCCAAGTCGGCGACTATCTGATCGATCAACGTCTGGTCGGACAGTGTGACCGACCTTCCCAGAGCATAACCGAGCAACCGACGACAGAATAGCCGCACGATGATGTCTTTCTTCTTCGTCAGCAGATACGTCCGCAATCCCTCGATACCGTCGAACTCGGTGCCATCTTTGAGCTTGACTCGTGCATCGACCGCTAGCCCGCCAAGGTCCTTGTCGCGCAATCGACCGATCGGGTCGTACTTCTCGAGCGCAAATCCGAACGGATCGATCCGCTGGTGACAGACGGTACACTCGGCCACACCGACGTGCTTCTCGACGAGTTGCCGCATGGTGAGACCGTTACCGCCTTCCTCTTCCGGGAGTTTCGGCACATTGGCCGGGGGGCGCGGTAACTTCTCGCCTAGCAAAGTCTCGACAACCCAATTCCCGCGGAGAACCGGGCTCGTCCGCGACGCGCCGGCTTGTCGGGCTTGCACACTTGCCAGCCCCAGGAGACCGCCGCGGCCGTACTTCCGAACTCCATCGACGCGCCGCCACTCCGAGCCGCGAACGCCGGGGATGCCATAGTGCTTCGCCAGGGTCTCGTTGAGGAAGGTGTAGTCGGCATCGAGTATCTCACGGATGGGCCTATCGTTCTGGAACAAGTCCTGAAACAACCGGATGGATTCCTCGTAGATCGCCTGACGCAGATTGGCGTCGAACGTTGGGAAGAGAGTCTCGTTCTTCTCTTTCAACTCGTCGAAGCCTCGAACGTGAATCCACTGCGTACCGAACTCAATGGCAAGCGATCGGACACGGTCGTCCTTTAGCATTCGCTGAGCGCTGGCCGCAAGCGATTTGGGATCGCGCAATCGGCCCGCCGCCGCCTGCCGCCAAAGGTCTTCGTTGGGGACCGAAGACCAGAGGAAGTAACTCAACCGCGTGGCAAGTTCCCAATCGGTGACGGGGCTGCGTTCCTTGCCGGGCGGTGCGTGTTCGATGCGGAACAGAAAGCTTGGCGACGCCAGGACGCGGGCCAGGACAGCGCGGAACGCCTCGTCGTGGGAAGTGTCCTTTTTCCGGATCGTCTGGTACAAGGCGAGCAAGTCGGCCTTCTCCTTTGCGAGCAGCGGCCGACGGTATGCCCGTCCGGCGAAATCAAGCAATGCGTTCAATTGTGTCGGAACGGCGACTTCCAAGTCCTTCTCGAACTCCTCGGCCCGCTTCTGGAAGACACCTCGCTGGCCCTCGAAATAAGCAAGGAGTTCTTTCGGCTGGTCCTGCGTGACGAAACCGATGAACTGCGGCAAGTAGTCGTTTTCCGCGACGGGTTGTTGGCTAATGAAGCGATGTTCGTCCCAGAGACGATCGAGCTGCTTTGTTCGCTCGTCGTCGAGGAACAAGCGAATAAGTGGTTCGTCCTCGCGGTGATACATCTTTAAGCAGACGGCCTCGTCGTCGGGACGGATGCGCGGAAAGCAAATGAACTGCGGGAACGGGCGACGGAAGTCGGCGTGCCCCTGCACTAGTTGCTTGTAACCCGCCCCGGTCGGCGATGCGACGACGCTGCTATTGCCGTCCCAGCGCAGGTCGGGATTGGGCGGAGCTGTGAGTACCTGGAACTGGACAACGCGGTCGCCGGCTGCCGTCGCGAGTTTACCCTCGACCACGAACTGGCGATCGCGGAACAAAGCAGCCGGTAGCCGCACTTCGGTGACGACGTTCGTTGCGACGACCAGGCTGGCATCGTCGGCGTCTGTGCCGCTCGCATGTGCTCCGAAGCGACTCTTTGCCAAGCCGTAAGTCACGCGATTGGGTGGTGGCTTCCCGAAATGGGTGGCATCCAACCCCTGGAGCAAGACGCTATCGACTGACACCAAATTGTCGTACAGGATGCGATCGGGGTCCTTTTCCCGTGTGGGCCGTGGTCCCGTTAAGAGTCCTTGCACCCGCTCGGCGAGCGCCAGAGTATCCGCTAGCCGCCCATTGTCGGCCGCCGCCGATCGCCATCGACCGAGAATCGAATTGGGCGGAATGATAGGACCGCCCTTGGCACCCGTCGCTCTCGACGGCCCCTCGACGAAGCTCCAGACATCAGGGTTGCCATGTGTATCGGCGTGCGGATTGCCGGCAAGTACGGTGTCGGCTACGTCGGCCGCCAGATCCCAAACGCGTCCCGGCTTCTCCGTCTCGGTAATGCTCAACGCGATCTCAGTGAGGTCGCAGGTGTGATTACCATTCTTGGCGTCCACGGCCAGGACAAGCGAATCCCCTATCTCGACCCGTCGCGTTTCGATCGGGGCTGTAGCTTCGCCGCCGAGATCGATGGCCCCTTCGGCAAAGACGCGTGCCTGCCCCGCCCGTCGGTGTTCCAGCCACCACGCAACGCCATTGCCGCAGGCTGGGTGTGCGTGAGCCACCCGAGCCACGATGCGAACGGTCCCTGCGATAGGGCTTTTCCATACGACTGCCACGAATTCCTTCGGCATCGGATGCACGGCCACGCCGTGCGCCGAGACGCGGCCGGGAATCCGCTCGACCGTGTCCGAAGCATTTGTGATTAGTACGGGCAGATCAGTCCCTTTCCGCCGCCAGCCGTTAATGGCCGGTCTCGCGTCGTCCTTCGGCTTCTTGGCTCCGAGTAGCGTCAACGCGACGGCTGGCACCACGCGACCGAGTTGCTCGCGACCCGCGACCGGTTTGGTCCGCGGCTCGACGGCCAGGACCCCGAACCACCGCTTCAGCAACTCCGCGTCGAGTCCATACTTCGTAGCGAGACCGTCGGTGACGAGCGTCGGGTCGTTGGCCAAATCGACTGCCGCAGCGAGGTACTTCGTCGTATCCGCAAATGTCGTTGGGAGATCGATCTCGTTGGCGGGGCCGAATTGAGCATAGTCGCGCAACATGAGTGGCGCCTTGCCGTCACCTTCCAGCCGCGGACGCTGCCAGATTGCATGACCGTCGTTGCCATTTGGGAGTGCATCGCGGGCAATGAGGTACAACACCACATCACTCTGTCCCGGTGTCGGCTTCACGTTCAATTTCAGCGGCTGGACGTCGACCGCACCGGGGTCGTTGGCGATCTGTCGCACGTTATTGCCGTAGCGGTAACTTCCGATCGGGACAAACTTCCACAGCGCCGTTTGCCATGCTGCGATCTCGGCCGCCAGCGCCGACAAGTCTTTCTCCGTCGCCCGTCGCCAATGTGCCCGGATCGAATCGAGCGGGTACGAAGGAGTCGAATCCGTTAACGCCTGCCAAAGCACACCGAGGTACTTCCGATTCAGTCTCTCTTTCGCTGCCACCTCATCAACACTGATCGTGCCTGTGCGCAAGGCGTCGCGGTGTCGAACAGTGGCCAATAGGTAGGGTTGGATATTCAGTCGTCCGTCGGCGACATATTCCGCGTAGAAACTGCGAATCCGAGCGAGGCTTTCGTCGGTCCAATCGCGTCGCGTTTTCGTCGGCGAGAAGCGGAAGCCATTCGGCAACAAGACAGCGTGGTCGGCGATGTCCTTGGCCGCCTTGAAGTACTTGGTCAGCAATGTCGGCGAGAGGTCCGACAATGCCTCGGCCGCGTTGGTGAATCCTTCACCGGCAGCGCCATCGGCCGGGAATTCTCGAGTCGGCCGCAGGTCCACGCCGGTCAGGTCTCGGATTGTCGTGTCGTATTCGGTGTTGCTGAGCCGACGTAGCGGGACGTGCCCAGGATCGCCGGCCCGCGCCCTCGCTTCCGCATCCATGAACTCACGGATCCAGGCGATCAGCGATTTCCGTTCGTCGGCTGTCGGTTGCGGCTTTTCCTTCGGTGGCATCTCGCCGGCTTCGAGCATCTCGATCGTCTGCTGCCAGACTTTGAGGTCTTTGCGGACGTCGGTAAGCGAAGCGAACCGCTCCAAGTCGAGGCTGCCCTTTTTGCGCTCTGTCGAATGGCAGCCGAGACAGTATCTCTGGACGAGCGGCCGCACGACTGCCGCGTATTCGGTTCCGGCATCGGGCGACGGATTCTGGGCAATCCCGCTGCCGCCAAGAGCCACAGCCAACAGGCTCAGCCCAGTGAGTATCGGCATGGTGTGAAGCGATCGAGGCGAAAGGAAAGCCGGAATAGTCAGACGCTTCGAAGTTACGAATCCTGGTTGGCACACGAGCATGGAAGACGCCTCGGGCATTTGGGGCAAGTCGGTGACGCGGATAACGGCGGAACGAGTGCGGCACACTGGGGTGGGTATTGATAGACGATAGCCATTTCTTCTCTCAACTCAATGACTCTCGTGGATCAAAGCGTCGATCATCGGCCACAGGCGTCCCATCCCTTGCGATCGCGATTCGCGGATCATCATGGATGGCGGCGGCGTGCGCGGCCACGGGGCTGAAGCACATCGCCATCGACGGCAAGGCAATGCAGGGCACGCCGGAGACGACTGCCAGCGGTTGCCTGCCGTCCGGGAGTTGTTCGAGGTGGAGGTGGGACGAGACTACGACGAGTGCGGCACAGACTCGACCGAAGAGATTTGCCACGGCCGAGAGGAGAGTCGGTACATCGCGGTGTTAGCCGATCCGGTCGGGCTGCTGGTGGGCTGGCCCGATGTCGCGACCGTTGTGGAGCTGACGCAGCAGCGATATGCCCTGGGGCGACTCCTTACCGTAGTTGACTGTGTTGCAACAACACTCTACGGAAGGAGTCGCCCCTTAACCTGGTGACTATGGTGCGTCAGCCAGCCGATCAGAACTTCAGGTTCAATCGCACGCCGCCAATGTAAGCCGTCTTGGCGATCGCTCCGCCTTCCGGCTTGACGATCTGGAAGTCGGGCGTCAAGTTCATCCAGGGAGTGATCTGGGCGTTGTAGAACATTTCTAGTCCGTATCCGTCGCGCGGGCCGACGAGTGCTTGCGGGAGCGGGCCAAACTCTTGGCTCATTCCGGTGAAATAGAAGCCCACCCCAAACTTGTCCCCCTCGCGATAGCGAACCGGGCTGTACCCACCAATCCCAGCGCTCAGAAAGTAGCGAATCGGAGTCGGGTTCCCGTCGCTAATCGAGGCGCGACCGAATGCCCCCCAGCCACGTTTGGTCTCTGTGTCATAGACCTGGAAATACTGGTCCGCACCGTAATAGATCGTGTAGGAATCACTTAGGGTCGGGAACCCGGGGACTGTGGGCTCAGGATACACGCCGGGGGGCGGTTCGTTGAAGCGCAGGTCAGTCAGATTGTGGTGCTTCCAGATACCACCGACATGTTGTTCGCCCGGGAGGTTGAAGAAGTTCGTTTTGAGTTTCACCTCACCACCGATGATGATCCCTCGGGAGAAGAGGGAACTGAGGTCGTCGAAAGCATTCTGCGTCCGGTCTTGCGGATCGTAGATGAACGCGGAGAATGAACCCCACTCTCGCGGGCTGACCACACCGACAGTGAACGAGGTATACGGCAATCCCAGCAAGAACGATGGGTTCGCAATGAGCGCTTGATTCATGAATTGCTCGATGCCATTTCCGCCGGCGAAGTCATCCTGGTCGGCGGCACCGATCACGTTCTTCTTGCCCGCAAACACCACCCACTCCTTTGACAGCGGTTGCAGCAGGTAGAAGTCCGTGAGGTAGGGAATCCCCTGGTCGTCCGGGCGGGGCGGGAGAGCCGCGGGGAAGACGGCAGGAGGGAATGACCCAGTATTAAAGCTGATGTTGCCGTACTGACCGTACCAGTGCTGGGCTCCAACAATCAGCTTGCCGTGGGGCAAGCCACCGAACTTCTCCAGATCGAACGTCAACGTGTAGTCATTCCGGCCCGTGTACGCGCCGGTGTTTCCTTGACTCAGTGCTGGGAACAACGGGAGCGGCCGGTCGATGCCGCCGCCGAGGCCGAAGCCGAACTGGGTAATGTTGCCCTCGAAGGTGATGCCGCTTTCCTTGAGCCGGGGGCGCAACCCGCCCCAATCCCCAGTCAACGTGGAACGGGTCCAGAAGGTCTCGGACTTGGCATCGCAATTTTGACAGTCACCCGAAACGGCGAGCGGCGGAGAGGCTTCTGCGGGGTGAATCGTAGGGTTGAGAACCGACGGATCAAGTTGGCCGTTCCCCGGGGGAGGTGTTGCCCCTGATGGAGGTGCTGTCACGGGCGGAGGATTTGGCTGGGGCGGGGATTGCGCTGCGGGTTGCCCTTGCACTTCCGAAATCAAGGTTCCGACGGCCACACAGGCCGATAATGCCAGTTTCCAAGACATCTCGCACTCCTTTGCGGATCCTTCGAGAGACTGCGGTCCTGCAGTCCGTGTTTTGTTCGACAGTGCGTTTCTCGATTTGTGATTGCAAGGCAATGTGATTCAGTTGCCAAATCTGGATAGCCCCCCCCAGGCCAAGGAAAAACCGCTCAATCCGCGCAACTCTTCCAATCGATACTCCCATCACAATCCTCCCATAACCGGGAGATGGCTTTAGAATGCGCCTGCCGACTGACACTTGTCGTCGCGCTATGAAGTGCAGTGTTTCACGCCCTGTTGGTACTCAAGAGGACGAATAACACGATACCAGGGGGTAAACGACGAGCATACCGGTGAGACAGGTCTGCCAGCAGACGATCGGGAGCAGCCAAACACGAGGCATCGTCCGGCAGTAGGGTACGTCGATCCCGGCCGGCGAGCTCTCTACGCAGCGGAAGGCGATGTGCCATGCGCCGGTGTCCACGCCCGAAGTTGCGAGTGTGGACACCGGTTCCTGGTCACTTCAAGTCGAACGTCACCTTCTCGATCTTGCCGGTGAACGTGAACGGAAGCTTGTAGGTGAAGTCCACGGCCGAGCCGAGGTCGGTGCCGACATCGAGCCCCTCTCCTATTGAGAACGTGTTGGGAATCGTCCGCGGCAGTTTGCCCTCGCCGACCTTCTTGCCGTTGGCGGTCAGGGTCAGGGTCCCGCCCTTGCCGAGTTCCCCGGGCTTGCCGTCGTAGGCGAACTCGGCGGCGAGCGCCACCTTCCCCTTCGGCAGCGGGTCCGAGGTGATGGTGAACCGCTCAAGGGCCAGCAGGTTGTAGACGAAGTGGGCCTTGCCGTCGCGGAGGTACAGGCCATACCCGCCCGTCAGCCCACCTTGCGTGATGATCATCCCTTCCGCACCCCTCTCGGGGATGTCGATGCCGGCCGTCACCGTGAATGACCTGTTTAGCACCGGCGGGGACGCCCCGTCCGGCAGCCCGACCTGACCCGGGTAGTAGACGTACCGGTTCCGCTTGCCGGCGAGGCTCGGCCGGCCCTGGAGTTCCGAGTTCAGCCGCTCGATGGTTCGCCAGTCGAGCGGGAGTACGTTGTTCTTCTCGGCCTCCTTCCAAAAGATCGCGTCCAACTCCGTCACCTTCTCCGGGTGCCTGGCGGCCACGTCGTCGGCCTGCGAGAAGTCCTTATCGACGTGGTACAGCTCCCACCGGGCGGTCAGCGGGGTGGCGTCCGCGGGGGTGGGCAGCCACGGAGCGCTGATGCGGCTCGCCGCCACCCACCCGTCGTGGTAGATCGCCCGGTTGGCGCCCAGCTCGAAGTACTGCGTTTTGCGGACTTCCGCCGTGTCACTTTCGGTGACGCTCTTGACGAAGCTCACGCCGTCCATCGGCTTCTGCGTCGCGCCGTTGAGCACCTCCGGCCGGGTGACGCCGATGGCCTCGTATAGCGTCGGCACGATGTCGATGGTGTGCAGGAACTGGCCCCGCACGATACCCCGGTCCTTCATCCGGGCCGGCCACGAGATGACCATCGGGTTGCGGGTGCCGCCGAAGTGGCTGGCCACCTGCTTGGTCCACTGAAACGGGGTGTTCATGGCGTGGGCCCAGGGGGCTGGGAAGTGGTTGAACCACTTCGGTCCGCCCAGTTCGTCGATGTGCTTGAGGTTGTCCTGCCACCGCTCGGGGTAGCCGTTGAAGTACAGGTTCTCGTTCAGGCAGCCGTCGAGCCCGCCCTCGGCGCTGGCCCCGTTGTCCCCGGCGATGTAGACGAAGATCGTGTTGTCGCCACCCGGCATGGCCCGCACCGCGTCCACGATCCGGCCCATGTGGTGGTCGACGTGGGCGGCGAACCCGGCGAACACCTCCATCATCCGGGCGTACACCTTCTTCTGGTCCGCGTTGAGCGAGTCCCACGCCGGCAGGCCCTCGCTGCGGGCGGTGAGCTTGGCGTCGGCCGGGACGAGGCCGAGCTTCTTCTGGCGGGCGAGCGTCTCCTCCCGGTACTTGTCCCAGCCGCCGTCGAACTGGCCCTTGAACTTGTCGATCCACTCCTTCGGGGCGTGGTGCGGGGCGTGGTTCGCCCCCGGGGCGACGTACAGGAAGAACGGCGCGTCCGGGGCGATGCTCGTCACCCGCCGGGTCCAGGCGATGGCCTTGTCGGCCATGTCCTCGGTCAGGTGGTAGTTCGGGTCGGGGCTCTTCGGGACGAGGTTGCGGTTCTCGTACAGCACCGGGTTCCACTGGTCGGCGTCCCCGCCGTTGAACCCGTAAAAGTAGTCGAACCCGAGGCCGTTGGCCCACCGGTCGAACGGCCCGGCGGCGCTCGTCTCCCAGGCCGGGGTGTTGTGGTTCTTGCCGATCCAGGCGGTCATGTACCCGTTCTGCCGCAGCACCTCGCCGACCGTCCCGCAGCTCCGCGGGATCACGCCGGTGTACCCGTCGTACCCGGTGGCCGCCTCGGTGATGACCCCGTTCGACGTGACGTGGTGGTTGCGCCCGGTGATCAGCGCCGCCCGCGTCGGGCTGCACAGGGCGGTGGTGTGGAACCGGGTGTACTTCTGCCCCTCGGCGGCCAGCTTGTCCATCGTCGGCGACGGGACCCCGCCGCCGAACGTCGAGTACTGCCCGAAGCCGGTGTCGTCGAGCAGGATCAGGACCACGTTCGGCGCCCCCTTGGGCGCCTTCACCGGCTGCGGGAACTGCGGCGGGTCGGAGTCCTTGTAGGTCTTGCCGACCTTGCCGGGGAAGTGGAAGTCCGGCCGCGGCAGCACCGTCGGCGTGCCGCCGGCCGGCGAGTCACTTTTCGCCGGTTGAGCGAACAGATCGCCGACATGGCCGGATGCGGCCAGCCAGCCGAACATGCCGCCGATGGCCAGCATGACCGCCATCGTTGCCTTGCGCCTTGACATGACGACACCTCGTTTCGTGAATGCCGGTGCTCAGCCGGCGTACCAGTTCGGTCTTCGGTCCATGACTGACTCGAGCTCCTTCCGGTCCTTCACGCACCGGAAGCCGATGTCTGACAACAGTCCGGTATCGACGCCGGTCCCGCGGACGTAGCAAACGTGATAACTCACAACGCTGGCGTCGAGTGCGATGGGCACCCAGAACCGGTTCCGCATGGCAACTGAGCGCTGGACACCACCAGCCAGGTAGCGACAGACGCGCGGTTCCCATGCTGTAGTCACCCGCGTCCGGCGCCAACACAGGGCCCTGATCTTTCCGAGCGTCTTTCCTTTTCGCGAACAGGGTCACCAGACGCGCGAACCCGCCTTGGGTCTTGTCGTCGTTGAGAGTGAATGGAGTATGTTTCGAAGCGACCCAGCCCGATCAAGTTCGAATGGAGATCGTTGGTGTGGAAGATGGTGAAGGTCTTCTTCCCGTCCGCTGCCCCGGCGAATTCTCCTGACAGGAGGAGGGCGGCGCCCACAGCAGAGCCAGCCAGGAACTCGCGCCAGTGAGTGGTTTGGTGTGCCAACATCGAACTATGCATTTCACTATTAGCGACCTTATTCATCCGTCTTTGTGGAGATCTTGAGGAACAGGCACAGAGCAACGATCACCACCGCCACTCCAACTCCACCTTGCAGCACCGCCAGAGCATTGACTGCTTCGGTAGCCTTGCCAAGAAATCCTACCGCCATGGCCACCACGACAACGCCAATGATCTTGTTCTCAAGGTCAGCGAGTTTATCAATCTTGACACGTTTGAGAATCTGTTCTTCCTCCTGGCCGATGAACAGCTTGTAGAGGCCGACAGCGACGATGTAGCAGATCGCTCCCACAAGAAACATGTCGATGGATTCAATGACAGTAAGTGTAAGTTGCTTGGACCCCTTCGAAGAAAACTCACCCTGCCTCAACAAATCCCATCCCTGAGTCAGCACGACCCCCAACCCCATGACTACGATTCCGACCATGAGCAAGAGCGAACCGATAACTGGCAGGACAAGTAAGAATCGACTGCCCGAGAGGAGTTTTCGCACGGTAGGAACCCATTTATTACAATTTGTTTATGGCTCAAGTCTTTACGCACATGGGCTCAATGGGGGATTCGGCAACGCTGCTTCATTCACCATACCTGCCGCCGGCAGCAGGTTGGGAGAGCTGCCGCTGGGACTGCACCAAAGGCCGATTCAGACACATCGTTGAGCAGGTACGTCTATTGTTGGGAAAGCGTCGCCCGAGGGCCAGGAGCTTGTTCGTAGCTCTCGTAAGGGTCTTGTCGGAGGTAGTCCACTTGAGGAATGCTGACCTTCTTGAGTGGTCCTGAATTAGTCGTCGTGAATGAACAAGTGGATTGTCCACTGCTTGATTCGGCTGGCTCGAATTCGAGATTCCGAGGAGAAGATGTATTCTTCCCTGGCAGACTTGTCCGTTGGACCGGTCCAGTAGGCGAGTTTGTTGATCCGTCGATGTAATTCTTCTTTGCCACGGGCGTGCCGAGTTTATCACCTTTCGCGATCCGCTCCCGAATGTCGGTCACGCCGGCAACCGTCGATGGTGTCGTGAAGACGTCCTCGTGGCAATAAACGATGTTGAGTTCGGTTCCCGGTTTGATCTTGCCCGTCCAGCGCACCAACATCGGAACATGCCCTCCCTACGTCGTCATCTTTTCCGAGCGGAATGACGTGTTGCCATGAGGGTATGTCAAGTGCTCGATCCCATTGTCGGATGAGTAGATCACGATGGTGTTGTCTACGACACCCATGTCGTCCAGCCGTCTGAGAACTATGCCCACGTGCTCGTCCTGCTGAATCACGCCCGCGCCGTATTCGTCGTTGTAGGTTGCGAACTCCCGTACCTTCTCGCGATGGCTCTCGGGCACCTGCGTGAAAGTGTGCATGTGAGTCACCGCGAACCACACGAAGAACGGCTTCCCGTCCGCGGGAGCCTTGTCCATGAACTTAATCCCTTCCTTGATGAGTTCCTTGTCAACGGTTTCCATGTGCTTTCGCGTCACCGGTCCGGATTGTCCAGTGCTGTATTTCTGCGTCATCAAGACGCCGGCGATGGAGGCGTCGTGGGCCCGCATGCCCACAGGGCCTCCAACCAGGCCTACCGAAACCAGGCCCGACCGGATCGGGTACATGCCCGTAAGGAAGGCGGCACGCCCCGTGGAGCACGACCCTTCTGGGGGGTGGCAGATACCTTCGGATTGTGCGCGACGAGTGTGGCCAGGTCCGCCGGATTGATGCCCATGGCAACAGGCTCAGCCGAGGTTGGTCCCAGGCAATGTCACTGGTGGCGTAGATTCGACGGACGCGAGAACCGTACGTGACAGGTCCAGATGACCGGTCGAAGCAGCACAGCCAAATACGGCACCGGCGACCACGAGGACCACTGAAGCCAGGTTCGAGTGTTTCAGCATGGAGATGTCCTCTGCGTGTAGAGAATTGGCGAGACGTGCCCCGCTTGTCGTAGCCACGACAGGACTACCCGCGCAGCGTACTGATCATCAACAGAGACACGCGTATGCCGCAGTGCATAAAAAGGCGGCAACGGCATGTGGATGAGAGGGTGTCCCGCGATTCGCCGACGTAGTGCCGAGCGTTGAGGGAACCCAAGACCTATCGGGCAAGTTTGCGAGTAGTTTGACTTGAGTTCGGAATCAGTCGGTGAACCTCATACCGGCGGCGTCCATCTCGAGTCTGGATCGAGTGAACATCGACGTGCCACTCTTGTCCCGCATGAGCAGCCGGTTACAAGTCCAAGAACCCAGACCCCACCGATGCCCGAAGAAACTGCGACTCCCCAACCTTCCAGCCTAACCGGCGCACAAGTCCATCGCCTGACCGACTTCGAACAAGCCAGTTCGCTCTTTTCGACTTGGCAGGGTCGCTTCGAGCAGATCACAAACGGTCACTTCGAGGGCACGCTTCGGGTGGTCCGCGGCAGGGTCATTCGCGTCGTGGCAATCGCGGCCAACCAAAGCGTGCTGCTCCGCGGCCGGGATGCGGCAGGCTTGTTATCGGTTTACCCGGTGGTCGCCGGGAGCGCCCGGAACGTTTGGCAATGCCGCCGGCTCAGTCCGGGTCAACTCGTCGTCCACGGGATCGATGCCGAGACGGATCATTACTCAGCCCGGCGAGCTGACGGTCTGGGCGCGTCCCTTCGTCCGGAGGCTCTGGAGGAAGCGGCCCGCGTGGTACTGAACTCGGATGTCACACCGCTGTCGCACACTTGGGCGGTTCTCGCTCCACAACCCGTGGCATTCGCCAACCTCAACCGTGGACTTACCCGCTTGCTCGCCGCGGGGGTGGCCGACCCGTCACTCCTCGGCACACCGGAAGGCCACCAATTCGAGCAAGAGTGCGTCCGATCGCTGGTCGCCTCGCTCTTCCCCGCATCTGCGCGAAGATCGGAGGTATCCTTGCCCAGACGATCCCGGTTGATCCGTCGGGCCGAGGAGTTCATGCGAGCCCGGCTCAGCGACCCAGTCGGCGCGATCGACCTGTGCCGGGAACTCGGCGCGAGTGACCGGTCCCTTCGGTTCGCTTTCAGTGAACGGTATGGTCTCGGGCCGATCGCGTATTACAAGTCCCTGCGGCTGAACGCCGTTCGGTCCACGTTAAGAGCGAACCCACTCGTAGCAGTTGCCGTTGTGGCACGCCAGTTCGGATTTCATCACCTTGGGAACTTCGCGGCCGACTACCGCCGCTTGTTCGGCGAGCGGCCATCTGAGACGCCAAGGCTAGCTTGACTCTCCAACCACACCGACCGACGACGCCGTCCCAAGCGGACCAGCCCAGCCCGCACACTGTTGGCTCCTTTATCCGATAAGCTAGGCTTGACCGGGCGGTTTTCGCATTTCAACATCCTGAAGTTGCGACTGGCCGAGAAAGGACTGTATGGCATACGCATCCTAACCCTTGATCGGACTGGCGGATAGGCGGACAGAGTTTGTAGACCGGCGGAGCCAAGGGGAGGAACTGCCGTGCCGACTAAGGACCTGTCGCTCGCCCCTTGCTTGGCCGACCTGCCTGACCTCGGATCGACCGCACCTGGCGGCACCCGTTGGTAGACATCTGGGTCATCGCGCTGGGCCGATGATCACTGGGGCGAACACTTGGAAGGAGGTCGAACAGTTCGGCCGAGCCAAGTACGCCTGGCTCAAGCGGTTCCTCGCGCTGCCGCACGGCATCCCGTCACATGACACCTCCTACCACGTATTCGTTGCCCGGAATCCGCACGCGTTCGGCGAGTGCTTTGGCCGGTGGATGACGGCGACGTGCGCGGCCACGCGGCTGAAGCACATCGCCATCGACGGCAAGGTCGTGCGGGGCACGCCAAAGGCGACGGCCGGCGGTTGCCTGCCGTCCGCGAGTTGTTCAAAGTGGAGGTGCGACGAGACTATGCCGGGTGCGACACGGACGCGACCGCGGAGACTGGCTACGGCTGAGAGGAGGGGCAGTACGTCGCGTTTCGGGAGGACCAGCGGCCAACTTCAGCGGCCACCCCGGCGAGGACCTCGCCCGACACCGCCCGGTAGCGACCAATGGTAGCATCAAGGCCCGTCAGATGCGATCCGGATCGGACGACGACTTCCTCCTCACCATGCTATTAGGAAGCACCCAGGATTAGATGCGTAGGCCTAGATGCCAACGCTCACGGCAAAAATCAACACGCGGCTCGGGATCAACGAGTTGGCAGCCAAGGTGAACTTGCTGCCGGCAGCGCGGCCGGCCGAGCCATTCTAGCGCGGCTTCCATCGCTAACACGAAACTGCCTCAGCTAACCGATTCTGGCCGATGCTCACCGCGTCCCAAAACACAAAAGCCCTAGCAGCCGCTAGGGTTTTTGTTAGCTCCCCGAGTTGGACTCGAACCAACAACCGTCCGATTAACAGTCGGATGCTCTACCGATTGAGCTATCGGGGAATCGGCTTTCGGAATGATACGGCTCGCCCCAATTAGGTTCAAGGCTTTTCGGCCGATGCCAGAGCCGATGGCTTCGGACGGCGGAACGGGTATAACCATTGTGCCAAATAACCGGCCGGTACGTCGTTCGAGTGAACGCCATACGCCGACGGCCAACGATCGCCCGGTAGGTAGAACGTGCCGAACAGCATGTCCAGGAATGGGAAGTGGACTGCGAAGTTCTTGTCGATCGCCTCTCGCTCCGAGCCGTGGTGCCAGTGGTGGAACTGTGGCGTCGCGAAAAGCCATCGCAGTGGCCCGAAGCCAAATCGCAGATTCGCGTGGATGAACGTCGCATCGACGGACACGAAAACGATGTACGAGTACATTGCAAGGTCCGAAAACCCCAAGACGTATGCCGGCACGTACATTGCCGAACGCGACACCACCAAATCCACCAGGTGCAGGCGCGAGCCGGACATCCAGTCGAGAACCTCGGTCGAATGGTGGACCGCATGGAACCGCCATAGGCACGGCACGACATGGAACAGCCGATGGACCCAATACTGCACCAGGTCTGCGAGAAACATGATTTCGACAATTTGTAGCCAAGTCGGCTGCAAGCGTACGCGCTCCTGAAGACCCGGGCTAACCGCCCAGTTGAAGAAGACCATGGCCGGCTTCAATGTCAGCCAACTTGTCAATTGCACCATCAACGAACTCACAAAGTAGTACGTCAGATCAACGCGCCAGCCCTTGCGGAATACGCCCTGGTCGAGTCGGCCGAACAGCTTTTCCAGAGGTATGAAGACGATCGACCAGAAGATCAGAGACAGCAGGAAGTAGTCCAGGCCCAGATAATAGTCGCCGTGGACGGACCCTTCGATTTCGACGCGCGACCCACCCAACAAAGCTGCAACTAACACCAGGCCCATGCCGACCAGGCCCAGCGTCTTATTTTGCCGCAGCATCACGCTGGCGAATCCCGCCAGGAACCCCGCGACCAAGATCACGTGCAGCAAGCCGCGGATTAGCGGTAGCGGGTAGTGCGCGCGGGCATCGGTCATCGTCAATAACGACGGAAAGTGAAAACACAGGACTCCCAGTAAGCCGACCAGGCCCAATGAAACGGACAAGGTGCCACTGATCCAGCCAGAGCCGAAGTGGCGCGGCCGCTCGGACGGGAGGGACGTGTCCATCGTCGGACGCCTTTCGCGATTGAACTGTTGGGGAAGCCGTTCGACACGCTACCACCACTTCAGGCGGTTCGCAAGTCGCTGGAGCAACGATCTACGATTGGGCCCTGCACGACAATTATCGCGAGCAGATCGTTCATTGCCGCCAACCGACCGGTACGGTACGCTCAACAGAGTAGACGAAGTGCCGTCAATGGATGAAGCGCACGCGGCTGTCCCTTCGCTCTCTGGTCTCGGGGAAAGACCCGCGATGTCCCAGTGCCGACCCTTCGTGTCGTTCGTTATCCTGCTCGCACTGCAGTCAGTCGCGGCCAGCGCCGCACCGCCGCATATCTCGACCGATCCAGCGATCCGGTACGACTATGACATCGTTTACGTCCGCGCGCCACGCTACGGCGACGAACGGCGTGCGAAGTGGGCCGACTTCTCTGACCCCACGCGGATGGAGCCGGGAGCCGATCTCATGCTCCTGCATCCGGATGGCCGTGAAGAGTTGCTCGTCTCCGGCCAAGACGGCTCTGTGATGGACCCTTACGTTTCCTTCGATGGCGAATGGGTCTACTATGCGAAATTTATCGACGCGAAACATACCGGCTCCGACATTTGGAAGATGCACGTGCGGTCGCACAAAGCGGTTCGTCTGACCGACCAGACGTTCACGCCGAACACCGGTGCAGCCGTCTGGTTGCGCAACTATCGCAATCCAGAGACCGGCACGACGCGCCTGCCGTTTGGTGTATTCAATCTCGGTCCGTGCCCACTACCCGGCGGCCGGCTGGCGTTCACCACTAACCGCAATGCCCATCTACCGCCACGAGGTTACCCGAAATTCACGCAGCAACTGTTCGTTATGGATGACGACGGGGCGAACGTTGAGCAGATCGGATACCTGAATATCGCTTGTGCCCTGCATCCCGTGATCCTCAAGGATGGCCGACTCATCTTCAGCTCGTTGGAATCGGAAGGTCTGCGTAGCGACATCCTCTGGGGTATCTGGAGCATGCACCCAGATGGAACGAACTGGGGACCGGTGGCCAGTGCCTTTTCGATCGTCCCAGCGCCAAGCGGCTACCATTTTCAGGCGCAACTCTCCGACGAAAGCCTCGTCGTCGAGCTGTACTACAATCTGAACAACAGCGGCTTCGGCACCTATCTGAAACTGCCGGCACGTCCATATGGTGGCGGACCGGGGTTCGGACCGGGTTGGCCGAACGACCCTCGCAACTCGCTCTCCGGATACGCCTACGCCGGCCAACTTCGTCAGCCGTTCATGACAACGGGTGCCGAGATCCTCACGCGATTTACGCATGGGGAAGATGGGCCGGCTCCATCACCGGCGAATAGCGACCGCGCATTGCCCGGACCAAGAGGTGGAACGAGTTCACCACATGCCGTGGGCAAAGTCACACATCCTTGCGGGGCGCCGGATAACCACCTGCTCACGGCCTGGTCGCCCGGCCCAGCGAATCATCAGAACCAAGACTACTACCCGATGATCGATTCGGGTATCTACCTCCTGACGAATGGGCAGCCCGTCAATTCTCCCAATCAGATGCGGCTTATCAAGAACGATCCGCGCTATAACGAGCAGTGGCCGCGACCGCTCGTGCCGTACAAACGCATCTACGGTGTCGATGCGCCGGCGACACTCATCCACCGCAACGATGGCAAGCAGTCGCCGCACTTGCCTGAGGGAACGCCATTCGGCCTCGTTGGCTCGTCGAGCTTGTACAAACGTGAATCCGCACCCGATGGCCGAGTCCCGGCTGGAAGCGTCACGGCCATTTCGGCCGATCCCCGTCGGCCGTCGCGAAACTGGTCACTTCAAGGAGCCGACGCCGGCATCTACGATAACTCGGACATCCACGCCATTCGCATCCTTGCGCAGGAGCCACGCACCTACACTCCCAGCGATCTCTCGCACGCGCTCTACGCCAACCATGCCATGGAACGGTTTCGTATCCTCGGCGAAATCCCCGTCCGCAAGTTCCATGCGGGCCAGCAGCCGACCGACCCCGACGGCAATCCCGATACTAGCTTTCTGGCGAAGCTTCCGGCCGATCAATCGTTCACGTTCCAGGCGATTGACAAGGATGGCATGGTGCTGAACATGGCTCAGACCTGGCACCAACTGCGACCGGGCGAGATTCGCAACGATTGCGGTGGCTGCCATGCCCACAGCCAAAGGCCGACAGCATTCAAGTACACGGCCGCAGCTCAGGCCAGCTACCGTGTGTTCGACCTGACTGCGACCACGCCGCTCCTGACCGCGAAATCCGCCGACGAATCGCGCCGGTCCTGGGACAAGCGTGACGAGACCGGTTTGCGATTCGTCAAGGGCGGTGCGGTAACCGTCGAGTACTTCCGTGACATCCTACCGATCTTGGCCCGAAGTTGCGTCCCATGCCACACGTCGGCCGGAGGTGAACCGGCCGGTGGTCTCGTTTTGGACGACGACGCAAATGAGGTAATCCCTGCGTTCAATCGCGGTTCGGGCGTCGCCGTCACCGCGGCCTATTTCCGCCTTGCCGGCTTTAATCCCGAGCGGCCGCGCACGGGCCACGGAATCGACGCAGCCACGCGCTATGTCCGCATGTTCCAATCGCGCTGTAGCCTGCTCGTCTGGAAGCTCTACGGCCGGCGCACCGACGGCTGGACTAACGACGACTTCCCCAGCCTGACCGTGCCCGGCGATCCCAAGTCGCTCCGCTGGAAGGGCCAACCCGTTGAGAAGGTGAACTACGACGACCCGGCCGCTCTGCGACAATACATCAACGCCAACGTGATCGATGTCGACTACCTCGGCACCGCGATGCCGCCGCCCGCCGCGGTCACGGGCACGTACAAGGGACGCGACGGCAAGCAGATCAAAGTACCGCCACTGACTGATGAGGATCGGCGGACGGTCGTCCGTTGGATCGACCTCGGCTGCCCGATCGATCTCGACCCGAAATACAACCCGAATGACCCGCGGTCGCTCAACTACGGTTGGTTCTGCGACGACCAACGGCCCACGCTGACCGTAACACATCCGCAACCGGGCCTAAACCCACCGCTGACGCGCATCCTGGTCGGCATGTTTGACGCCTACACTGGCCTGGAGCCGGGCAGTTTCCGCGTCGTCGCCGATTGCACCATCGATGGGATTCCGGCCGGCACGGATCTCGCAAACCGCTTCAAGCCGAAGTCGCCCGGCGTGTGGGAGTACGTGCTAGCGAAGCCGGTCGCCGCGTTGCCCCGCGGACGACTGACGGTGTCCGTGAAAGATCGACAAGGCAACATCAGCCGCATCGAGCGGACGTTCTCTGTCAAGCCGACACAGTGAATCCCACTGGAACATAAGCTCAGCGTCGGAATCGCCAATCGACGCGGCCCTTGTAAGCCATCGTCTCGTCCACCAGGGCATACAACTCAGGATCGTATGCCTTAAGCGCCTCACGTGTGGCCACCGGCCGGTCGGCGCCATGTGGGGCCATGACGGTGCCGGTCGCATCGAAGTACGCCGTCACACCCGTCACCCAGTACTCGGCCCGGTCGCGGCCGGCTGGCGTACCCTTCCACTTGCCCGTGGCTGTCACAGCGTCGAACAGCGTCTTCAGCCGCGCGTCAAACGAGACATCGAGCCGTTTGACCCGCAACTCGTACTGTTGCTTGTCGCTCCGCTTATCGAACTCGGGGTCGGCCGGTCGTTGCCCCGTCACGCGGTACAGGCCGCGCGCGAACCCAGCGACCACGGCACTACCACCAACGAACGGATCACGCGACAGGCTGAGGACGTTCTCCTCCGGGACGACCATCGCCTTCTTGTCAGAGTCGTAGTCGGCGAACCGCACAAGTTCGCGCGAATCCTTGAACTCCGGCAGGTCACTCAGCCGTTCGCCGCGGCCGAGGACGACGAGGCGGGCACCATCGGCGATCATCGCCTTGAGGATGTCGTGGCGATACGCGAACATCTTGCGAATGGTGTCGTTGGCCGTGAGTAGCGCCTCGTCGCTGACGTGCTTAGACCCCACGACCGGGAACTCGCGGGCGAGCGTAAACTTCGTGTAGTACGTGTCGATGCCGAACTTCGTCGGCGGCGAGATGACGCTCGGTTGGCGGCGCACTGGTTCGTAGCGCCAGTCGGTCTCCGGCGTGAAGTTAAAGGTAGCACGGGCCAACTCGTAGCCGGCGGGGTCGTATCGCTTCAACTGCTCGCGAGTGCCCACGGGGCCGTGGTTCCAGTTGTTGACGCGGTTGGTGTCGAAATAGCTCTGTGCCACCTCGGCCCAGTACTCGGCCGGGTTCGACGCGGCGTAGGTGTCCTTCCACAGTCCGTTGCCTGTCGCCGCGCGGTAGGTCTGGCTCAGTCGGCCACGCCAGGTATTGTCCATCCGCGTCAGGGCTGCGTCGATGGTGTGGCAGAACTCATGAACGGCGATGCTCTCATCGTCGTAGCGGTCGAGCGGCAAGTTCAGCAGGTTTTCCTCGCCAAAGCTAGTGACTCGCAAACCGCCTGTGCCGCGGACCCGCTCGTTGAGGTAAGTTGGGTTCGCGCTGCGGCGGTACTCCGGCATATCGGTGTATACCTGGTCCTTGCCGATGACGATGAGCCGGGTGCCGGCCTTCGCCATCGTCTCCAGGATGTCGGGCCGGCCAGCAAGCATATGCGTGACGATGTGGTGCGTCCGCCGCAGAGCGTCGTCGGCGACGTCCGCGTGACCGACGACGGCCATGCCCTTTACGTCAAGGTACTTGGCGTAAAAACGCCGGGCGATGTCGCGGTCGCGTTCGGCGATCGTGGCGAAGAATGACTCGGGCGGCGCGGTCACCGGCGGTGTCGGGTCGGCGGCGCAGGCCCGACCGAGGATGATAGCAACGACCAGCACAGCCGAAAGCAAGGACCGAAACGCGCAATCCATGGCAAGCCCCCAACAGGCGTGTACTTCGTTGGCACGCTCTTACTTCGCGGGCTCGGCTGAATAGCCATACAGGCCGACGTAGGTGTTCTTAACGCCGTGCAGGTAGACCATCCGGTTATCGACCTGAAGCCGTATGACCGTGAAGTCGCCCTTAAAGTCGTCGTCCACCTTGCAGTCGCGCAACACGATGCCGTCGAAGTCCTTCGCCCGCTCCCATCGACCGGTCGTCGTTTTGCCGTCCATGACGCACGTATACGTGTGATCCTTGTGGGGCGTGACCGTGCCGTAGTCCTTTTTCAACAGCGGGCTGGTGCGGTTTCGGTGCAACTTCCACGTCTTGAGGAAGAAAGCGTCGTCGGTCGTCGGGTCAAGATCGAGTAGCGACGTGTCCTCGACTTCCCAGCCGTTGAACCCAGCTCCGCCAGAAGTCGATTGGATCAGAACCTCTGCATTCTTTCGTCGCCGAACCATCATGTCACCCCAAACCGGGTCGGCTTTCGGCAGTAGAATCGCCACACCATCCTTTTCGTCCTTGATCGACCACTTGCCGCTGCTCTTGACGCCGGCCGGCGAACTGCGGACATACGTACCGTCGGCCTTGATGGCGACGTAGCCACCGACGTGGCCGCCACCCATTTTGACGATTCGCTCGACCGTGTTTGAATCAATACGTGTCGTCTTGACGGTGTTGAAGACAACGTGCCCTTGCGTCGCCCAGGTCGCAAGGAAGTACTCCTGCCCCGACTTCTTTTCCCGTGCCGCAATAGCTGCCTCTGAAGCACCGCCGGTCGGCGACGCCTTGGCAGGTGTCTGCTGCGCGACGGCTAGCGACGGACCCAATAGAGCAGCAGCGAGTCCAAATGCAATGCGGTGCGTTGTCATGACGTGACCTCAATGCGGCCCGGCTTCGTGTACTGCAGTTGTGGATTTGGCGCGACCCCTCAGCTACAGGGGCCATTCTCACGACTGCTTCAGGCCGCTTCAAGGCCGATGCTTACGCAAAACGTGGTGGCCACGTGACCGGTGCCTCGCGATCCGAGAATTGGCAAGTCACGGACCACAGGAGTGCGAATTTGTCGATTCCCCGAGTGGGAGCGAGCGGTGGAACCATCCATCGCTCGCTCACACTCGGGGGTTGAACAGGCCGCTCAACGATGCTCAGCCAGCGTATGCGCCACCGGTGAACGTCGGGTCGAATGCCGCGAATGACTCCAATGTCAGCCCGCGGACTGCGTCGGCGGCTCGTACGAACGCGGCCAGTTTCGAGCCGGGCGTTGTTGCGATCTCGGCCCGGCCGTCGCCGTCGATGTCCACCGCCGCAACACGCACGCCGCCGGTAAAGCCATCGTAGGCCAGGTAGTCCATTCCCAGGCTGCGACCGTCGCCAGCGAAAACGCGGACATGAGCCCCGCCGCCCGCACCGGCTCCGGTGATGACATCGGCCCGGCCGTCGCCGTCCGCGTCGCCGACAGCCACGAACACGCCACCGCGGAACGCCGCAGCATACGCCAGCCATTCGGCCGAGACAACGCCGTTCGCGGTGAAGACACGGACGTGGGCCGCACCGCCTGTGCCCGCCCCGGTCACGATCTCGGCAAGGCCATCGCCATCCAGGTCGCCCGCGGCGACGCGGACGCCGCCCAAAAACGCCGGGCTGTACGCCATCAGGTTCGCGAACTCCGCGACCGTGCCTCCGTTGACCTTGAATGCTCGAACGTGCGGACCACCGCCCTCACCTGCGCCCGTGATGACCTCCGCCCGGCCATCGCCGTCGAGGTCGGCCGCGGCGACATAAACGCCGCCGGTGAAATTCGCGCCATAGGCCATCCATTCAGCGATGAGTGCACCGCTGACGCCGCTGAAGATGCGAATGTGTGGACCGCCGCCCGCGCCTGCCGCCGTCACAACGTCCTCCACGCCGTCGCCATCAATGTCGCCCGTTGCCACACGGACGCCTCCGCGGAATGCCGGGTCGTACGCCATCACGGCGAATTTCTCGGTTGCCGCCGCGAAGTCGAACACTCGCACAATCGGCCCGCCACCTTCATCCGCGGCGACGGCCAACACACGCTTCGGCGCAGTTCGGTTGGCACCGACCGGAGGAGCAATGCCATTGACGGGAGGTACGTTCGTGCCGGCGTTGGCGAAACTCGGCGACGTCGCCATTTGACTCGTGGTCGTCGCTGTTCCGACACCGGCACCAGTGGACGTGAAGAACTGACCTTTGTTGATCGCTGGCGGCGATATCGGCAGCTCGCCGAATGTGTTCGTCGTGCCGCTCTGGCCGGCGGCCAAAACCAGCTCGGAGAATATGTCGTTGCCACCTGTGCCACCCTGCGTGCCGACTGCGTCGCCGCCGTCCGCAAAGCCGGCCGGCTGCTGTTCGTGAAGGCGATAGGCCCCAGGACGCAGGTTCGTAAAGGCGTAGCCGCCGTCGGGGCCGGTCACGAACGTCTTGGTCACGGACACGCCGCGGTCGTCGGTGCCGGTCAACGTCACGATCGTGCCGGCGATGCCCGGCTCACCGGCGTTGCGGATACCATCGCGATTCTGATCGATGAAGACCGAGCCACTAATCGTCGCCGGGACTAGCTCGCCGAAGTTGTACTCGCTGCCGGCTTGGTTCGTGCCCGCTGGCACGACGATCGCATCAATAACATCGTTACCTGAGGTACCGCCGAACGGCGTGCCAGCTGCATCGGTGCCATCGAGGTATTGGCGCGGCTGACCCTCGCGCACCGCATAGGTACCAGGCTGCAAGTTGGTGAAGCAGTAGCTGCCGTCGGACGCGGTCGTTGCCGTCAGATCGACCGGCTGGCCGCGATCGTCCGAACCGGTGAGGGCGATGCGAACCCCGGCGATGGGCGATTCGCCGGGGTCGCGAACACCGTTGTTGTTCGCATCGACATAGACGAAGCCACACAGCGTGTTGACGGGATACAGGCCCGCGTCGCGACTCGAGTCGTCCTGTCCGGTAGTCAGCACGAACGGCCCTGTTCGGCCCGTCACTGGGTCAGCGTCGCTGTCGGTCGCGTCATCGGTGCCGGCGTCGCGAGCTGTCAGCACATATCCGGTCGGGAGAGCGAATTCGACCTGATAGGTAGCCGGCGTCAGGTTGTCGAAGCGATAGGCGCCGTTCGCGTTGGTTGTCGTCGTGCCGACCACGGCTCCGGTGCCATCGAGCAAGCGAACGGTAACATTGGCGAGCCCCGGCTCGCCAGCGTCTTGCAGGCCGTTGCCATTGCGATCTTCCCACACGAAGTCACCAACGCGGGCGAGTTGGTACAGCCCCGCATCGCGAGTTGGATCGCTCTGCCCGGCGGCAAGGGCGAACGTCGTCGTTCGACCTGTCGCCGGGTTGATATCGCTATCGGCTGTGTCGTCGGTGCCGCGATCCGGCGGACTGATGACATAGCCGGCGGGCGGCGCGAACTCGACGATGTATTGGCCCGGTGCAAGGTTCGTGAAGCCATAGAGGCCATTCGCATCGGATGTCGCCGATGCGATGAGTGTGCCGGCCCCGTCGAGTAAACGAACATTTACGCCCGCCACGCCGAGCTCACCGACATCTTGGATGCCGTTGGCGTTGGCATCGAGGAAGACGCGATCGCCGACGCTCGCGGGGCGGTATATGCCGAAATCAAGCGTCAAGTTGGAGTTCGCGTCCGGCGTCGCCGTATCCGGATCGGGGTTGGCGACATCGCCTTCGCCGGTCGGCTCACTGCCGGCCGCTAAATCGATGATGCCACTACGGATGACGCTGCCATTGGTTGTGCCGTCGTCTACATCGTCGGAATTGTCGTTAGCGCCGGGGGCCGCCTCGAACGGCCCGGTCGCGGAGCCGTTGATACCGGAACTACTGATGTATCCGGCCGGCGGATCGATCTCAACGTAGTAACTGCCGGTGCCGAGACCGGTGAAGAGGTAGTGACCGTTCGCATCGGTCGTTGTCGATGCGATGAGCGTGCCGCCCGCGGTGTAGAGCCGCACCGTCACATTGGCGACGCCCGACTCCGATAGTTGTCGTCGACCGTCGTTGTTAAGATCGTCCCAGACACGATTGCCGAGCGAAAGGGTCTGCAAACCGGCGCTTGCCTGGTCGTCCTCCGTCATGATGCCGTTGCCCGGCGTCGAATCGATATCCGGTTCGTTGGCGGCGCTGACTTCGGCCGTATTGGTCCGCACACCGGCTTGCGTGAGTGTCGCGACAATTTGTAGCGTCGCCGAGCCGTTGACGCCGACGCTGCCGACGGTCCAGATTCCGGTCGCCGCATCGAAGCGGCCTTGGCTAGCCGACGCGCTGACAAACGTCAGGCCGCCCGGTAGCACATCGCGAACGGCAACCCCGGTCGCGCCGGACGGCCCCGCGTTACGGAGGGTCAGCGTGAACGTGACATTCGACCCGACCGACGGTACGGCATTATCGATGGTCTTCGTCAGCGACAGGTCGATCTGCCGCCCATCCAGGGATACTTGCCCCTGATCGTCTTCGGTCGGGATGCCATTATTCGGGGTCGAATCGACATCGGGTTCGTTCGCAGCACTGACTTGGGCGAGGTTGGTTATCGTACCCGGCCGGATAACGCGTGCTTGAATCGTTAGCGTAGCCGAGCCATTGACGGCCACATTGCCAACGGCCCAGACACCGGTCGTCGCATCGTAGCTACCCTGGCTCCCGGCCGCGCTGACGAATGTCAGACCTGCGGGGAGTGGATCGCTAACCGCGACGCCGGTTGCCGCCGACGGCCCAGCGTTGGCGAGGCCGACCGTAAATGTCACCACATCGCCGACGTTGGGAGCCGCGTTGTCGATAGTCTTTGTCAGCGACAGGTCGATTTGCAAACCCGTGACCGAGGCGTTCGCCTGATCGTCTTCCGTCACGACGTTATTGCCTGGCGTCGAGTCAATATCGTATTCGTTCGCCGTCTGCACCTGAGCAACGTTCGTCTTGATGCCTGGTGTCGTTACCCGCGCGACAATGCTCAGCGTTGCCCCCGCACCGCTGGCCACGTTGCCGATGGTCCAGACGCCAGTCGTGCTGTCGAAGCCACCCTGCGAAGCGTTCGCGCTCACGAAAGCCAGACCGGCCGGCAGCACGTCTGCGACGCTGACACCCGTCGCGCCATCAGGCCCCGCGTTCGCGATGGCGACTGTGAAGGTCACCGTATCGCCGACATTGGCCGTCGCGCGGTCGACCGACTTTGTCAGGCTCAGGTCGATGACCGGTGGATCGACGATCGCGCTCGCCTGATCGTCTTCGGTCGGGACACTGTTGTTGGGCGTCGAATCGACGTCGGGCTGGTCGGCAGCGCTGACCTGGGCCGTGTTCGTTTTCGCGCCAGGCACAGTCACAGTAGCGACCACGGTCAGCGTCGCGGTGCCGTTGACCGCAACGCTACCGATGGTCCAGCCGCCGGTCGCCGCGTTGTAGCTACCTTGACTCGCGAATGCGCTGACAAACGCCAGTCCGGCTGGGAGTTGGTCGCGCACGGCCACACCGGTCGCACCCGATGGCCCGTCGTTGCGGAGGATGATGGTAAATGTGACATTCTGCCCAACATTCGGTCGAGCGTTATCGACGACCTTCGTCAACGACAGATCGATCTGCTGCCCGGTGACTGGCACGCTTGCCCGGTCGTCTTCGCGGGGATCGCCGTTGTTCGGTGTCGAATCCGGGTCGGGTTGATCGCTCGTCGTGACCTCGGCAACGTTTACCTTGACACCGGCCGTCAACACGCGAGCGACGACTTGCAGCGTCGCGCTGCCGCCGTTAGCCACCGTCCCGACTGACCACAAGCCAGTCAGCGCGTTGTACCCACCTTGACTCGCCGACGCCGACAAAAACTGCAACCCCGCGGGCAACGCGTCGGTCACAATCACGCCCGTCGCGGTATTCGGGCCGGCGTTTGCAAGCGTTACGGTAAAGGTGACGCTATCGCCGACGTTAGGTTGCCCGTTGTCCACAGTCTTCGTCAGCGACAGGTCGGCCAGTTCTCGTGGCGTTACGGCCGCAGTATCGTCGTCGTCTTCCGTGGTGCTGGCGTTGCCGGGCGTCGAGTCAATGTCGTATTGATCGCTTGCTGAAACTTCGGCTCCGTTCACCTTGACACCCAGCGTCGCCGCAGTTGCGACGACTTGTAATGTCGCGGTACCACCGTTCGCCACGTTGCCGATCGTCCAGATGCCGGTCCCGTTTGAGTAACTGCCCTGGCTCGCATTTGCCGAGACGAATGTTAAGCCGGCGGGCAGCACATCGCGCACCGCGACGTTAGTCGCTCCGTCCGGTCCGTCGTTTCGCAACGTCACGGTGAAGTTCACGTTGGTACCGAGGATCGGCGTCGCATTATCGACGGTCTTTGTCAACGATAGGTTGGCGACCTGTGGCGTTACCGTGGCCGTATCGCGATCGTCCTCACGGGGGTCACCGTTACCGGGTGTCGAATCCGGGTCAGGCTGATCGCTCGTCGTCACCTCGGCGACGTTCGATTTCGCCCCGGGTGTTGTCACACGAGCCGCGATTTGTAGGGTCGCGGTGCCACCATTCGCCATGTTGCCGACCGCCCACACGCCCGACACGCTTGAATAGCTGCCCTGGCTTGGTGTCGCGCTGACGAATTGCAGACCGGCGGGGAGTGCGTCCGTCACGGCAACGCCGGTCGCACCACTCGGCCCGGCGTTGCTCAGCGTCAGCGTGAATGTCACCACGTCGCCGACATTCGGACGGGCATTGTTGACCGTCTTTGTGAGTGATAGATCGGCCTGCTGGCCACTGAGCGACACCTGTGCCTGATCGTCTTCGGTCGGGACATTGTTGTTCGGTGTCGAATCGACATCCGGCTGGTCGGCAGCGCTGATCTGAGCGACATTGACGATCGTGCCCGCCGTCGTCACCCGCGCGCGAATCGCGAGTGTTGCAGTACCGTTGATCGCTAGCCCGCCGACGGTCCAGACTCCACTTGCCGCGTCGTAGTTACCCTGGCTGCCGGCCGCGCTGATGAACGCCAACCCAGCGGGCAGCGGGTCACGCACGGCCACACCCGTCGCCGCCGACGGACCTGCGTTGGCCAAGGCGAGCGTAAACGTCACCACGTCGCCGACGTTGGGGGCGGCGTTATCCACGATCTTCGTCAACGACAGGTCGATCTGCTGACCGGTCACAGTTGCGCTCGATTGGTCGTCTTCGGTCGGGTTGCTGTTACCCGGCGTCGAATCGATGTCGAACTCGGTCGCCGACTGCACTTGCGCGATGTTCGTCTTCAGCCCCGCCGTCGTGACCCGCGCGACGATGCTTAGCGATGCCCCGGACCCGCTGGCCACGCCGCCAATCGTCCAAATGCCCGTCCCTGCGTCGAAGCTTCCCTGCGTCGCCGTGGCACTCACAAACGTCAAGCCGGCTGGCAACACATCAGCGACACTTACACCTGTCGCACCATCCGGACCCGCATTCGCGAGCGCGATCGTAAACGTGACCGTATCGCCAACGTTCGCCGTGGCCCGATCCACGCTCTTGACGAGGCTCAGGTCGATGACGGGCGGCGTCACTGTCACGCTCGCTTGGTCGTCCTCGGCCGGGTTGCTGTTGTTTGGTGTCGAATCCACGTCGGGCTGATCGGCCGCGCTCACTTGGGCCGTGTTGATCTTCGCACCCGCTGAGGTCACAGTCGCGACGACGGTCAGCGTGCAAGTGCCATTGACGGCGACATTGCCGATGGTCCAGACCCCCGTCGCCGCGTTGTAGCTGCCCTGGCTGGCCACGGCGCTGACAAACGTCAGACCTGCGGGGAGTTGATCCCGCACGGCCACGCCGGTCGCACCCGACGGCCCGTCGTTGCGGAGGATGATGGTAAATGTGACATTCTGCCCAACGTTCGGTCGCGCGTTATCCACGACCTTCGTCAACGATAGATCGATCTGCTGACCGCCGATGGTTGCGGTGGCTTGGTCGTCTTCAGTCGGGTCGTTGTTGCCGGGTGTCGAGTCTGGATCGAACTGGTCGCTCGCCGATACCTGGGCCATGTTGGTAATCGCGCCGGGCAGCATCACCCGCGCTTGAATCTGCAGCGTAGCGCCAGCACCGTTTGCGACCGCGCCGATCGTCCAGACGCCGGCGGCGGCATCGTAGCTTCCCTGGCTTGCGGTCGCGCTCACAAATTGGAGACCGGCCGGCAATGTGTCGGCGACCGCGACACCGGTCGCGCCGTTCGGCCCGTCGTTGACGAGCGCGAGCGTGAAGGTCACGATGCCGCCGACATTCGGGGCGGCGTTGTCCACGGACTTCGCGAGTCGCAGGTCGGCGATAGGCGGTGTCACCGTTGCGTTCGACTGGTCGTCCTCGGTCGGGACGTTGTTGTTTGGCGTCGAGTCCGGGTCAAATTGGTCGCTCTGCGACACCTGGGCCACGTTCGTCTTCGCCCCGACCGTCGTCACTCTTGCCACGACTTGCAACGTGGCCGAACCACCGCTCGCGACCGTGCCAATCGTCCAGAGGCCCGTCGCGGAGTTGTAGCTGCCCTGGCTCGGGTTTGACGACACAAACTGCAGGCCGGCCGGTAGAAGGTCGGCGACCGCGACATTGGTCGCCGCGTCCGGTCCCGCGTTGCGGAGGATGATGGTAAATGTGACATTCTGCCCAACGTTCGGTCGCGCGTTATCCACGACCTTCGTCAACGATAGATCGATCTGCTGACCGCCGATGGTTGCGGTGGCTTGGTCGTCTTCAGTCGGGTCGTTGTTGCCGGGTGTCGAGTCTGGATCGAACTGGTCGCTCGCCGATACCTGGGCCATGTTGGTAACGCGCCGGGCAGCATCACCCGCGCTTGAATCTGCAGCGTAGCGCCAGCACCGTTTGCGACCGCGCCGATCGTCCAGACGCCGGCGGCGGCATCGTAGCTTCCTGGCTTGCGGTCGCGCTCACAACTGGAGACCGGCCGGCAATGTGTCGGCGACCGCGACACCGGTCGCGCCGTTCGGCCCGTCGTTGACGAGCGCGAGCGTGAAGGTCACGATGCCGCCGACATTCGGGCGGCGTTGTCCACGGACTTCGCGAGTCGCAGGTCGGCGATAGGCGGTGTCACCGTTGCGTTCGACTGGTCGTCCTCGGTCGGGACGTTGTTGTTTGGCGTCGAGTCCGGGTCAAATTGGTCGCTCTGCGACACCTGGGCCACGTTCGTCTTCGCCCCGACCGTCGTCACTCTTGCCACGACTTGCAACGTGGCCGAACCACCGCTCGCGACCGTGCCAATCGTCCAGAGGCCCGTCGCGGAGTTGTAGCTGCCCTGGCTCGGGTTTGACGACACAAACTGCAGGCCGGCCGGTAGAAGGTCGGCGACCGCGACATTGGTCGCCGCGTCCGGTCCCGCGTTGGCGAGCGTCAGTGTGAACGTCACGGTTTGGCCGACGTTCGGGGTCACGTTGCTGACGGTCTTGACCAGCGACAGATCAGCGACCTGCGGTGTCACGGTCGCTGTATCGTCATCGTCTTCCGTGGTGCTGTTGTTGCCGGGTGTCGAATCCGGGTCGGGCTGGTCGCTCGCACTGACCTCCGCACCGTTCACCTTCGCGCCAGCCGTGGTCACGCGGGCCACGATCTGCAGGGTCGCGCTGCCACCGCTCGCAATGCTACCAACCGTCCAGATCCCCGTGCCGCTCACGTAGCTGCCTTGGCTTGGCGACGACGAGACGAACTGTAACCCGGACGGAAGCACATCGCGAACCGCGACATTCGTTGCCCCGTTCGGCCCGGCGTTCGACACCGTGATCGTAAACGTTACAGTCTGACCCACGTTCGGTCGCGCGTTGTCCACCGTCTTCGTCAACGACAGGTCTGCGATTTGACCGGGCGTCACGGTCGCGGTGTCGTCGTCATCTTCCGTCGTGCTGTTGTTGTTCGGCGTCGAGTCCGGATCGAACTGATCCGCCGCCGACACTTCCGCGCCGTTCACTTTCACACCCAACGTTGTCACCGTGGCCACGATCTGCATCGTCGCCGTACCACCGTTCGCGATGCTGCCGACCGTCCAGATGCCAGTACCGCTGGCGTAGCTACCCTGACTCGGGTTTGACGACACAAACTGCAGGCCGGCCGGCAACACATCGCGCACGGCTACATTCGTCGCGCCATCTGGGCCAGCATTACGCACGGTGATGGTGAAGGTGACATTGGCCCCGAGCAACGGCGTCGCGTTATCGACTGTCTTGGTCAAGGACAGGTCAGCGACCTGCGGTGTCACGGTCGCTGTATCGTCGTCGTCCTCAGTCGTACTGTTGTTTCCGGGCGTCGAATCCGGGTCCGGCTGGTCGCTCGCACTGACCTCCGCACCGTTCACCTTCGCGCCAGCCGTGGTCACGCGGGCCACAATTTGCAGGGTCGCGCTGCCGCCGCTCGCAATGCTACCAACCGTCCAGATGCCGGTGCCGCTAAGGTAGCTGCCCTGACTCGGGCTCGACGAGACAAAGGTTAGCCCCACCGGGAGCAGATCGCGCACGGCAACGTTGGTTGCCCCGTTCGGCCCGGCGTTCGACACCGTGATCGTAAACGTTACGGTCTGCCCAATGTTCGGTCGCGCGTTGTCCACCGTCTTCGTCAACGACAGGTCTGCGATCTGACCGGGCGTTACGGTCGCTGTGTCGTCGTCGTCTTCCGTCGTGCTGTTGTTGTTCGGCGTCGAGTCCGGATCGAACTGATCCGCCGCCGACACTTCCGCGCCGTTCACCTTCACACCCAACGTCGTCACCGTGGCCACAATCTGCATCGTCGCCGTACCACCGTTCGCGACGCTGCCGACCGTCCAGATGCCAGTACCGCTGGCGTAGCTACCCTGACTCGGCGTCGCGCTGACGAAAGTCAGACCCGACGGCAACACATCGCGCACGGCCACATTCGTCGCGCCATTCGGCCCGGCATTACGCACGGTGATCGTGAATGTCACATTGCTACCGAGAATCGGCGTCGCGTTATCAACCGTCTTCGTCAGCGACAGATCGGCCACCTGTGGCGTCACGGTTGCTGTATCGTCGTCGTCTTCCGTGGTGCTATTGTTGCCCGGTGTCGAATCCGGGTCCGGCTGATCGCTCGTCGTCACCTCAGCGATGTTTGTCTTCGCACCGGGCGTCGTCACCGTGGCCCGAAGCGTCAGGGTCGCCGTCGCGCCATTGGCTAAAGCTCCGATAGTCCAGATGCCGGTCGTCGAACTGTAGCTACCGGTCGCAGTCGAAGCCGAGACAAATGCCAAGCCAGCCGGAAGCACATCGGTCACTGTCACGCCAGTTGCGTCGCCGGGGCCGGAGTTGGTTAGCGTCAATGTAAACGTCACCGTCTGGCCGATGTTCGGCGTCGCATTATCGACGGCTTTTGTCAGCGATAAGTCGGCCGGCTGCGTAAAGCCGAAGTCGAAGGTGTGGTCGTCGATTCCGAAGCCGGCTGTCGTGATCGCAGCCAACGTTGCGCCCGTGGTGGCGACGCCATTCGAATCGCGGCTGGCGCCATTCGGCGACGCATCCGCCGTCGCCTGCGTGCGAACGCGTGTGCCGACCGCGGCCTGACCGTTCGGCACTTGCAAGCGATATGCCGTGCTCGGCTGCAGGCTGAGACCGTAGCGACGGCTTGTGGTTGAGGATCCCGCCGCACTGCTGAAGATGAAATTGCCGTTCGCATCCGTAGTCGCAGTGGCGATGACAGTCGCTCCGGTCGCATCGCGCAGTTCGACGGTCACGTTGGCCAATCCTGCTTCGCCGGCATCCTGAATGCCATTCGAGTTCACATCGTCCCAAACGCGATCGCCGATCTCGATCGGGCCACGGCCGCGCACGACGGTCAGCCCGCCCATGCCAGCGGCTTTGCCGAACGTGCCGGGAGCGTCCGTCTCGTAGATCGTGTAGGCCTTGGTCGTCCGCCCAGTTGCGTTGTTGAGCCACCGCACGCCGCCGGATCGCACGGAGTAGGCGGGGTCGTACACCGTGGTTACGACATCCGGGAAGCCGGGCACTTGCGTGACGCCGCCGGTCGTGATTTCGTTGTGTGTGGTGCTGTAGTTGTCCTGGTAATAGAATTCGCCGCCAGTGCCGCTGCCGTTGGTCGGCCCCTGGCCGTCACCTGCACCGCTGGTCGTGACGCCACCGGCCGAGCCATTCGCCTCGACCGTCCAGCCACTCGTCAGGTCGTTCGGCGTGTTAATAGCGACCCGTAGCGTGTCGCCGGACGAAAGGCCCTCGTAGGTCTGCGTGCTACCAGAGACTTCCAGTGTGTAGCGACCGGACTGATCGCCACCGCGGTCGCGCAGCCCCAAAACCATGTTGCCGACGGCATCGAACGCAATGCCCGAGAGCATCGGCTGCGGGTTTTTGTTCTGAGTGCCAGTGCCAACGGTCGAAAACGTGTCACGCCAAGCGCGCCAGTTGTCGCTACCTCCATAACTGGAGCCGCGGGGGTAGTCGAGCCGCTGGTTGACGAGGGGCGTTGTTCCGAACGTCAGTGTCGTTGGATCCACTCGGTAAACGTACGCTCGCAGATCCGTGGCCAATCCCGTCGATTGTGCCGAGTTGACCATGCCGACGTAGAGTTGGCCCTGGTAAAACGTCACAGCAAAGGGCCGGATATCGTCGCCGTTGGTCCCGGTCGCATTTGGCACGGTCGCGAGCGGCACGGCGACGGAGCGGATGTTACCCGCCGTGGGCGTGACTGTGAGCGGGATTTCGTACAGGCGACGGTTGGCCAGGTTCATCACGTACAGAAACCGGCCGTCATCCGATACGGCCATTCCGCCGAACGACACCTTTCCGACAGCCGCTCGCGTGGTGTCGTAATTGTCACTGTCGTAATTCGAGGCGTTGTGAGGATCGGATCCAGTCGTGCCAGCACCGAGGAGTGCGTTCAGATCGACGAACAACGACGCAGTCGTGCCGGTCGTATTCATCCGGTAGATCGCCCCCGTGCCATTGGGGCCGAAGCCGACGTGCCGCTTCATATAGGCAGCGGCAAATACAGTGTTCGACACCGAATCGTAGGCCAAGGACCAGACTGAGCCGACCTGGCTCGCCGGCACTGCGAGAGCGCGCGTCCCCGCGATCGAGAAATTCGTGTTCGTCGTGTTCGTGTAATCGGAGCCGTCCGAGTAGTTGAAGCTCAGGACAGCGACGCTGCTGGCGTTCGCGCCGTTATAGGCTCCAAAGTTGAACTGCGTGGCAAACAGGGTTGGGTCGCCCGACGTCGTGTCGGTCGCCCGGACCAGCCCCGCATTGATGTTCGCCGAGTTGCCGTCTGGCACAAACTGCACTGTCGAGCCGGAGGAAGTACCGCGCGGGCCAGCCCCAAAGCCAGTTGGCAATCCAGTGAACTCGATACGGTAAGGACCTGTGCCGCTGGCGGCGAGCGAGTAGGTTCCGTTCGTGGCGGTCGTCGCCGTGCCACGAACGACGTTGGCGGCGTCGTACGCGGTGACGGTCACACCGTTGAGACCGCGATCCACGGCACCGCCGACGCTGCCCACTCCGCTGGCATTCGCGACCGTTGCCGTCGTGTCAAATACGCCGTTCGCGTTGAAGTCCTGAAACGCTAGGCCGGTAATGGTGCCGGCCGGCAAGTGCCGACCTTCGAGTACCTCGACATCGAGCCGTGGTCGGCGACGCAGGCGGTCGACACCCGGCGCTCCCGTTGTGAGAAGGGAATAGGGAAGCGACGAGCGCCGTAGCGCGGCGCGCGGAGTGCGTAGCATGTCGGGTGACCCGGTCGTGGGACAATGATGCCCCCGACCGACGATTTGCCAACGAGTATCGGCGTCGGTCGGGAGTATGTCAAACTTTAGCCCACGATCCGATTCGACTCGGAGAAAAAGTGTCGTACACCCGCCACATTTTCGCCCATCGTTGCGGATTCGCCCTCAAGACGAGTCTCACCAATCGATACATTCGAAGGAATCGGAATGACCACAGTCGGAGACCATAGTTTGCCGCATACCTCTTATGTTTGAGCTCGACGCGTTTCATCGAACGTCGGCAAACGCACCTATGGTATCGAAGATTCGGATTGTGCCGGTTGGGTCGGCTGATAGAGCGCCGCCACTGCACCGGCCGGGTCGCGTACGATGGCAAACTGTCCGTCACCCATCGGACGGGGGCCGTCGATTACTTGGCCGCCTAATTCGATCGCCGTTTGAGCGCTCGCATTGACATCAGCCACGATGATGTACAGAAGCCACTGTGGCGGAATCTTCGCGTTTGACCCGCGGGCATGGCAAATACCTGCAACGCTGCTGCCCGCCGGCGTTTTCATTACGTAGTCGTCGTAGCTACCCATCGACAGGGCCTCCGGTGTCCAGCCGGCCACTGCCGTGTAAAAGTCGCGCACTGTTGTGGCATTCGCGACGGTAAGATCGAACCAGCCGATCGTCCCGAGCTTGTTCATTGGCAGTGCCCTCCTATGTGGGTGATGACAGGGTGTACCACGCCGACCGTGTGGCTTCAACGTGCGTTGCAAACGAAGACCTGATTCCAACCGTTGACGGTCCGAACGTACGCGATCCATCGTCCATCGGGCGAGACGACACACGCTTCCGGCCTCGGCGGCGGGGCGAACTTCGCGGTCAGGCGTTGTGTGAACCCTGTCGAAGCGTCGGTGGCACAGACGCTGCCGTCCATGACGTGGGCGACAAACCGTCCATCGGGGCTCCACGTAAACGCTGACGCGATGTCGTGGGCGTTGTGCGTGAGTTGCCGCGGTTCGCCGCCGTTGGGTGAAACCGTCCACAATTGCACGATCCCCACGCGATCCCGCATCAAGAATCCGATCCGCGAACCGTCCGGTGAACTGCGAAGCCAATGTCGTGGCCCGTCGAGCCCCGCCGTGACCGTTAGCCGTCGCTGGACGACGCCGCGTGGCGGCCGCGGATATAGAAGCTCCGTCCCTTCCAGCGGACCATCGCTGGCCATCGTCACATTGTCCGGCAGGTCGGCGATAAACGCCTCGGAATGCGTCGATCCGTCGGCTGCCGTCACGAGTCCCTGGAACGCCAGTGCCCGCGCCTGCCAGCCACCGTCACTGCGACGATAACCGCGTGTGCCGACCCAGGCATCTTCGAACGCCTTGGCAATCTCGTCCGACCCCGGCCGCGGTTGCTCCACAGTTCGCGCGATGACAGCCGAGAAGTACGTACCATCGTGATTGCGTGGATGCGTCCTCGGGACCGCGACTGGTCGCGGCACGGCGACAGCGACCGTACGCCGGTTGCGTTCGGCCCCACCGATTCCACGACGACGGTCGAGGAAGTGATCTTCGTAAGTGAAGCTCACCCATGCCCCGTCGCCCGAAAAGATATGAACGTGTGAACCGCCTCGCAGTGCTCCCGACGTGAACGGCGGTACGAGGTCGCGCGCGTCCAAGCACCGGGCGACATCGGGAGCGACTTCATCAACCAGTACACCCTGCCGCCGAGCAGGGCCATAGCTCCAATCGGGCGTTGGGTCTTCTGGCCCAAGAATGAATGCGACTACGTTTGCGTTCGGGCTATACGTCGCAACGCCGCATTTCGCCTCGCGCCGCGATTTGTACAGAACTCGCACCTCGCCAGTATCGACATGAACCGTCTCGATGCGTTCGCCGTCAAAGGAATCGCCCGCCGGATCCGAACGCACGTCATAGACGATCCGCTGTGAATCGGGCGACCAGACGTTGACGTTGGTCAGAATGTGCCCGTAGGGAGCTGTTGTGACCTGGCGTTCGGCGCTCATGACTGAGGTCATACCGCAAAGGACGTGAAGCGCACAGAGGAACGACAGAATGGCAACATGCTGGTTCATGCATCTTTCCTCGTTCCACCTTTGGGCCCGCTACGGTGACTGCGCGGTCGTATCCGTACCATGAGGGGATGTCCGACCGCCACGATCCGTTCGCGGCCCTGCGCTTCGCTGATTATCGCCGCGTCTGGGCCGGCAACTTCCTCGCGAGTGCCGGCTCCGAAATCCTCCTCGTCACCGTCGGCTGGGAACTCTACGAGCGCACTGGTTCAAAACTCGACCTTGGCCTTGTAGGACTGGTGCAGTTTTTACCCGTCCTATTGCTCGCGCTCCCTGCTGGACAAGCGGCTGATCGCTATAGCCGCAAGGGTATCTTTGTCGCGTGTCAATGTCTCACCGGTCTGGCCACGCTGAGTTTGGCTGCCGCGTCACTGGCCGAGGCATCGGTCGCAGCGATTTATGCGTGCCTGGCGTGCGCGGGCGTGAGCCGGGCATTTGCGATACCCGCCCGCTGGGCACTCGTGCCGTCGGTCGTCCCACCGACGGCGCTGGCGAATGCTGTGACATGGAACAGTAGCGGCTGGCAGACCGCTCAGATGGTCGGCCCGACCCTGGGCGGAGCCGCGATTGCCCTAACCGAACGCGCCGGGACGGCCTATTTGCTTTCGGCTGCTTGCACGCTGGGCTGTGCCGTCCTCATCACCGGCACGCGCCCTCGCCCGCTGCCACCGCGAGGCGAGCCACTGTCGATCGCATCCTTCCTGGCTGGCGCACATTTTGTCGGTTCAACGCCGCTGATCCTGGCGACCATCACTCTCGACCTGTTCGCCGTCCTCTTTGGCGGAGCGGTCGCACTCCTGCCCGTCTTCGCCAAAGACATCCTGGCCCTCGGCGCAACAGGCCTGGGGATCTTGAGGGCCGCGCCATCGCTCGGTGCTCTGGCGATGGGCGCGACTATCGCGTTCCGGCCACCGATGCGACGAAGCGGGCGAGCAATGCTCGCCGCTGTGGCCGGGTTTGGTCTGGCGACCATCGGCTTCGGCCTATCCCGCGACCCGGTGCTATCGTTCGTGTGCCTCATGCTGACAGGGGCGCTCGACAACGTGAGCGTCGTCGTTCGTTCGACGCTCGTCCAGCTTCTCACGCCGGACGCAATGCGCGGCCGCGTGACGGCCGTCAACGGGATCTTCGTTGTCACGTCGAACGAGTTGGGCGCATTCGAATCGGGCCTCACAGCGGCTTGGTTCGGTCCGGTGGCGTCAGTGGTGGGAGGCGGCGTAGCGACGGTGCTGGTGGTACTGTTCGTGGCGTCAGCGTGGCCGCAAGTCCGTCGCCTCGGACCGCTGTACAACCCGCTTGAGACCGGCCGTTAGGTTGGCGTTGACTCCGCTGCCACGGCCGCTATTGTCCGTTCGCCATGAGTCGCGTCGCACCCGCTTTGCTCCTGGTTGTGTTCGTGCCGGCGTGTCAGTCGATCGGCGTCCGCGAGGCTCGTCGGACTGACCCGCTCGACTGCCGGACCGGCCGACTTGCCTGCGCCAGTTTGTCGCCACGCACGCAACAGACCCTCCGGCTTTACGATCTCGACCGAGCTTACGATCGCGACCCAGCCGACGCACTTCGCCGACTCCACGCGGAAGCCGCCGCTGACCAATCGCCGGACGCACTCTTCGCCCTCACCGAAGTCAGCTACCGTTTGGGCAGATCGGCCGAACGCCGTGACCCGCGGGCCGCCACGCGGTACTTCGCCCGCACTTGCGCCTATGCCCAGCACTTCCTTTTGACCTCGTGCGAGGAGCGCCGACCCGATGCAACCGGTGACGAACCGGCCCTTACGCCGCGCGATGCCTTCGACCCACGCTTCCGCATCGCCTGCGACTTGTACAACGCGGGCCTGGCTCACTGTCTCCGCTCCGCGCAAAAAGATGGCCGCCTCGACCCGAGCGGCACGCTGACACTGCCCGGTGAAGGCACCGTCGATGAACAGCTTCCGGTCGTGCATTCCGGCTTCCCATGGAAACCGGAACAGTTCGGCCCGCTCGCGTTCTGCGAGGATTATCGCGTTGTTGGTTTGGCCAACGAATACCACGCTTATGGCCTCGGCGTACCACTGATTGGGACGACGGCCGGCAGCGCTGCCGACCCACGTAGCTACTTCACTCCTGGTTTGAATTTCCCGGTCACCGCAATTCTGCGCTGCGCTGGCACCTTTACAGACCTTGACCGCCCCGGCTCGATGCGACTCGAATTGTACAACCCCCGGGCGGTGCAGGCCGTGTCGCTGGCCGGGCACTCCGTACCACTGGAGGCCGACCTGACCACGCCGCTGGCTCACTTCCTCGGCCAGCAGCCCTTCGACTTACTGGCATATAAGGCCTTCCTGCGGCCCGATCGGCTCAAGGGCGGGCAAGGCATCCGAATGTTGGAGCCTTATCAGCCGGGCAAGATCCCTGTCTTGCTCGTCCATGGCCTGTTGTCGTCACCGGCGACTTGGGCACCCATGTTCAACGACCTGCAAGCTGACCCCGAACTACGCAATCGTTACCAATTCTGGGTCTACTTCTACCCGACCAGCGAGCCGTACCTTGCAACGGCGGCCGACCTGCGGATGCGGTTGGAGCTTCTTCGCGAGGGTCTCGACCCGAAACGGGCCGACCCCACGTTCGACCGAATGGTCCTTGTTGGCCACAGTATGGGCGGTCTGGTGTCGCGCCTGATGACGGTCGAAGGCGGCGACGACTTCTGGAAACTGGCCTCGGACGCGAAATTTGCGGATGTGAAGGCGAAGAAGGAGACGCGCGATTGGCTCGAAGGCACGTTCTACTTCCACCGACGGACCGAAGTGTCGCGAGTCGTCTTCCTGGGCACGCCGCACCACGGATCGAAGCTGAGCCCGACGCGAGTGGCCCGCGAAGCGGTTAAGCTCGTGCAGTTGCCGAAGCTCTTGATGGACACTGCTACGGACCTCGCGGACGAGAACCCGAATCTGACGGTGAGATCGTTGCCGACCAGCGTGGACATGCTCGCGCCGCACGCTCCCGCGCTCGAGGTGCTGGCGTCGCGCCCTAAGCCGACGGGGGTCAAATACCATTCGGTCATCGGTGTCGCCCCGAAGGATGCGGCCCCGGTCGAGCGCTGGCTCAGTGGTGATTCGGAGCCAGGCGATGGTGTCGTACCATACGCGAGCGCTCACCTGATGTGTGTCGATTCAGAGATCGTGGTGCCGGCGAATCACTATGAGGTCCACCAACACCCATTAGCCGTGCGCGAGGTGCGGCGGATTCTCCTTGAACACGCCGCGGAGCGTTAGACCTGCTGCTGAGCGCGGTCTAAGTCGCGTCGGTCCCATTGTTCAAGGCAGCCGCGAATCGAATCTCGCAAGGGCGTCCCGCGCTTGCCGAGTCGAACGCAACTCCGGAGCGCCCGCCGCCAGCGTTTTGAGGACGGTTGCCGCATCCGGTGTGGCGATGCGTTCGAGAGTTTCGATGGCCCGCAGTGTGCGCAGCAATTCCGGCGAGTGGACGATGGCTGGCGTTTCAAGGATGCGCTGGAGGCGAGTCCGAAGCTCGGTCGACGGGTTGCCTTTCAAGGCATCGCGCAGCACGACTTCTGCGTCCTCTGCGAGCGTCGTCAGTTCGCGAGCGGCAGCGTCGCGGGTGCGAAACGAGTCGCTGTTCAGGTCGGCAACGCGGGCGCGGGTGCGTTCGACGAGTGCCGCGTCGCCAGGCTTGAGTCGTTCGGCCAGCAGTTTGACGGCCGAGGCCGGCGCGGCGACGAACGCCCACGACGCGGCGTTCGCCCGCTTCGCGTCGTCGGCAGCCAGGTCGGCCCATGCCGCGTCGAGCGAAGCTGCAGTCGGCAGCGGCGGCGGGGCGGGCAGATCCCAGAGCAAGATGGTGCCGTCGGCGTGGCCGGTGGAGAGCCGGCGGTTGTCGCCGCGGAAGGCGAGCGATTCCGCCCGCGGGTCGAAGCCGCTCGGACACACGATTTCGCGGCCGGTCACCGTGTCGATGATGTGAACCCGGCGGTCGCGACGCGCGACGGCCGCGAGCCGGCCGTCGGGGGATAGCGCCAGGGCGGTCGGGTCGAAGTACGCAGGTACCGCCGGCAGCGGCACCATCAGCCGCTCCCGGCCGGTGCGCAACTCCCAGATGCGCAGGTCGATCCCGGTCGGGTAGTTATTGGGAAACGGCGTGTCCGGGCGGGCGGTCAGCGTCGCCAGCGTTTGGCCGTCGGCACTGAACGCGAGTCTGTAAGCATACCGATCCGGCTGTCGCATCAACGCCCGCGTCCCGCCGGTCGCGACATCGACGGCGCGGATGTCGGTCCAGGATTCAACGGCCGGCGCGTCCTCACCCGGCGCGGCTTTGCCCGGCGGCTCGATCTCCCCGGCCGGGCCGCGGGCGTGTTGGATCGCCAGGAAGACCGTTCGACCGTCGGGCGACACGCCCGTGACGGATTGCTTCGCCGGCAGCGGTCGGACGGTCGTCACCTGCCCCGTGGCTGTGTCCCAGGCAACGGCGAAATGTCCGGCCTGCCCGCGCTCCGGGCGGACGACGTAGCCATAGCCGCCGGCCGTACGGCCGTCCGCCGTACAGCCCATTTCGGCGACGGAGAAACGGTCGCCGGGTTGCGAGTCGGGCAGCACTGGGGCGGCGAACGGCTCGCCGACCCGTTGGCCGGTCGTCAGGCTGATTCGCTGGGCGTCGTAGCTGCCGACCAGCAGCTCGCGCCCGATGGGCGCCAGGGTGAGCCGGCTGGCGTTCATGGTGTCGAAGACGCGGAGTTGCTCGGCGCGGCCGACGTCCCACACCCTCACGTCGTACCCGCCCGAAACCAGTGTCGCCCCGCCCTGTGTGAACGCGAGCCCGTACAGGTGCCCATCGTGTCCCCCAAGATCGAGTCGCCGTCGGCCGGTCTCGGCGTCCCACAGGAACACCATCGACGAATGCACCACACTCACGAACGACTTGCCGTCGGGGGCGAGCCGCACGCCGTCGCCGGCCCGCTTGGGGATGGTGAACTCGCGCAGCGGCTTGCACGTTGGCACCTCCCAGACGACCACGCGGTTGTCGTTGCCGGTCTTGGCGTAGGTGAATGTGGCGATCGTCTTGCCGCCGGGGCCGAAGGCGAACTGGTTGACGCCGTTTTCGAGCCGTCCGACGTACTTGCCGGCCGCCACGTCCCAGATTTGGACCGTGAACGAGTTCGGGTTCGGGTCGCGGGTCGCGAGCCACCGGCCGTCGTCGCTGAGCGATTGGTTGTACGTTGGCGCGTCAGGGTCGTAGTCGGGCCGGCGGGCCTGCGACGCGATGTCCCAACTCAGCACGCGCGACTTGCGGTCGCGACCGGGCGCGGCGATTGCGACCGACACGACACGGCCGTCGGGCGAGAACGCCAGCCCCTGAACGTAGCCCGACGCCATCAGTACAACCGGAGGCAGCTGCCCCGCTACGTCGCGGAGCGTGACGACGGTTTGCAGCCCATCGCCGGGCGCGACCATCGCCAGCGTGCGGCCATCCGGCGCAAACGTCAGCAGGGAGGCATGTTTGACGTCTGCCAACTTGCGGGACAGCTGCCCGGTCGCCGCTTCCAGCAGCAGCAACCCGGTCCCGCTACACACAGCCAGCGTCTTGCCGTCCGGCGAGAACGCCGCACCGGACACGCTCCATTCGGTATCGAATTGCCACAGCCGCTTGCCGTCGGCGAGGTCCCACAGGCGAACCGAGTCCTCGACCCATGTCGCGACTGCCCGGCCGTCGGGGCGGTAGACGCAGCCGGTGCCGTTGCCGTGGTTCGCAACATGGCGCAGCCGCGTGGTGCCGAGCCGGGCCAATGCGCCCGGCGGCAGCGGATCGCCGAGGACGTCCGTCTTCGCCGCCGTGGCCGGCGGCGGTGCGGGTGGGTCGGCCGGCGTCGGTGTGCCGCCCAGCAAAATCGTGCTGCCGCCCACCAATAGTGCCACCGCCAGCGCCCCCGGCAGCAGCTTCGACGGGCCGGCCGCCAGCGCCAGCACCGCCGCGGACGCCACGACCCGATCCGACGCCAGCGCCGCCGTCGCTGTCAGCAAGTCGCCCGACACTCGCGCGGCCGGCAGCGCGAGCAGCGCCTCGGGGCCGACGCCGCGCCGCCGGAGCGACTCGGCGAGCCCCGCCGGCCGCGGCCAGCCGGCCCTTCACCGAGCCGGGCGTCCAGCCGAGCCGGCGGGCCGCTTCCTCTTGCGTCAGCCCCTGCCAGTGGACGAGCAACAACGGCAGCCGGTAGCGCTCCGGCAGCCCGGCCACCGCGTCGTCGAGCGCGGCGAACAGTTCGCGGGCCGTCAACTCGGCGCACGGCTCGACCGGCGGCGGGCGGTGCGCCTTGGCCTCGGCGCGCTGCCGCCGCTGGCGGGCTACGAGGGCATTGCGGGCGACGCGGCGGGCGGTGCCGAACAGCCAGCCGGCCAGCCGCTCCGGATGTCGCAAGGAACCGGCTCGGCGGGCCAGCGTCAGAAACGTGGCCTGGAACGCATCCTCCGCGGTCGCGGCGTCAAGCGACCGGGCACAGACGCGTAGCACCATCGGCCCGTGCCGTTCGACGAGTGCCCGAAAAGCGTCCTCGTCGCGGCGCTGGGCGTAGGCGGCGAGCAGGTCGGCGTCGGCCGACGCCGGCAGCGAGCGGAGGCAGCGGGCGAGGGCGGCGCGGAGAGCGGACATCGGCGTGACCCTGGTGGCTGGGCGTCTGCCCGTGTACTGTGCGCCGCCGCGGAAATCGCACGACTTATACGCCCGGATTCGGCAACGGGTTGCGGGCGAATACCCACTCCTCGACCGGCTTGCCGTCGATCAGGTGTTCCTGCACGAACCGCGGGATGCGCTCCTCGGTCATGCCGGCGTACCACGTTCCCTCGGGATACACGACCAGAATCGGCCCGTCCTGGCAGACGCGTAGGCACTGCACCTTCGTGCGGTAGCAGGCGTTCGGGCCGACGCTCAAGCTCAGATTGTGGTCCTTGAGCTGCCGCTTCAGCGCCTCCCACGCGGCCTGGCCGACCTCATCCGTGCAACATTTGTCGCCGATGCACAAGAAGACGTGGCGACGGTAGTGGCCGATGCCAAGGTTCTCAGCAACCACGGGCAGTTCCGGCATCGCGTCACTCCGACACGTTGGCCGCGGGCGAATCGTCGGTTTCCCACTCGTCGAGCGGGTCGAACTGTGGCACTGCCATCACCAGGACGGTCATCTTGCCGACGGCCCGGTGACGCGTGTACGGCGGGATGTAGACGCTTGTGCCCGGCTTCACGGGGACCAGTTCGCCGTTCAATTCCATCTTCGCATCGGCGGCGCAGTCGAGGAAGTAATAGACCTCGGTGAGCCGCTTGTGGAAGTGCGTGCGTGCGTCGGTCGCGATTTCGACGCGGTGCAGGCTCATGACGCCGTTCGGCACGTCGAGGAACGCCCGCCGCGATTGGCCGCACGGGCACGGCGTCGGTGGGATCGTCGTGAAGTCGGCAACGTGGGGTGACATGAAGCTTGTTTAGCGACGCTCAGCGGAAGCGTCCGCCGGGACGGACGCTTCCGCGAAGCGTCGCGAACCGGCGCGGATTCGCCGCACCGCTTCCGCGAATAGGAGGACAGACGCCGTCGCCGCGGCCATGACAAGCCAATCCGCCAACGGCAATCGTGTCACCTGAAACACTTCGCCACCGAACGTCACGATCAACACCTGGCCGACCACCGTCAGGCTCGCAATCAGGAGGAACGCGGGGTTCTTCGCGAGGCCCGTCAGACCACTGACTTGCACGACCAGCGAACGGCAGTTGATCTGGTTCCACACCTGAAACAGGACATACGTCGTGAAGAAGATCGCGACCTGTCGGTACGTCAGTTCCGGGAAGGACCGCGATGGCGCGGCGTCACCACGGAACCAACCCGCGTACTCCATGCCGAGTAACAGGGCCACCATGGCGATCACGAAGAACACCGCAGTCGATAGGATTGTAACCGCCATCGGTCGGGTGACGATGTTCTCGTCACGCCGTTTCGGCCGCACCGCCATCAGGCCCGGCCGCGGCGGCTCCGAGCAGAGAGCGATCGACGCGAACGTATCCATGATGACGTTGATCCACAACAGTTGCAGCACGGTGAATGGCGGCTTCACGCCAAGAAACGGCCCGAGGAACGCGATGACGAGCGCACTCACGTTAATCGTCAGTTGGAACTGGATGAATCGCTGAATATTCTCGTAGAGCGCCCGACCCCATTCGACCGCCCGCTCGATGGTGGCAAACGAATCGTCGAGCAACACGATCTTCGACGCCTCCTTCGCGACCTCGGTACCGGCAATGCCCATCGCCAAGCCCACGTCGGCCCGTTTGAGCGAGGCGGCGTCATTGGTGCCATCGCCGGTCATGGCGACGACGTGATGTTGCTCTTGCAGGAGTTTCACCATCCGCAACTTGTCGAGCGGCTTCGCACGGGCCAGCACTCGCAGCCTTGGCAGGAGGGCCTTCAATTCCTCATCGGTTTTGGCATTGAACTCATCGCTCGTCAGGACCGCGGCATCGGGGAGGTCGAGCAAGCCAATCTCGGTGGCGATGGCGCGAGCCGTGACCGCGTTGTCGCCGGTGATCATCTTGACCTCGATACCCGCCGACTGACACTTGGCCACGGCAGCCGGGACATCGTCGCGCACGGGGTCTCGGATGGCGACGAACCCATCGAAGACGAGGCCGCGCTCGATCGTATCGCGCAACTCGTGCAGCGCCTCCTCTTCGGCCGGTGTTCCGGCTGGCAACTCGGCGTGTCCGAAGGCGAGCGTGCGCATGGCCGCGGCTGCTCTGTCCGCGAGACAAGCCTTAACAGCCGCCTTGGCGTCGGACGTCCACGGCTTAACGTCATTGCCGTCGAGGTAGTGCGACGAATGGTCGAGCAGCCATTCCGGTGCCCCCTTGACGAGCGCGATGAGCTTGCCGTCAAACTCGACGACCGTCGTCATTCGCTTTCGTTCCGACGAGAAGTGGACCTGATACACGGGCGGATGCTGGAGACGGAGTGTCTGGTAATCGATGCCTGCCTCGCGCAGCCACTGGAGCAAAGCCCCTTCGGTCGAGTTGCCGACGGGGACGAGTCGATCGCCCTTCGTTTCAAGGTTGGCCGTTGAGTTAACCGCGGCATTGCGGACCAGCCAAAGCATTCGACCCCCGTTTCCCATCTCGCCCGAAGAAGGGAGGAATTGCGGGTCACCACGATGGCTCGTACCGACACGCTCGACGCGCATCTTGTTTTGAGTCAGCGTGCCCGTCTTATCAGAGCAGATGACCGTGGCCGAGCCGATCGTTTCGCAGGCAACTAGTTGCCGGACGAGCGAATTGGCCCGAGTCATCTTGCGCATTGCGAGCGCCAGCGAAACCGTCACGCTCATCGGCAGTCCTTCCGGCACAGCGACGACGATGACGATCACCATGTACACAAAGGCGTCGAGAACGTACTTCGCCGCGTCGAAGAAGCCATGCGTGAACTCTCCGGCGAACACCCCGCGGACCATCAGCGCGAGGAATATAGCACCTGACGCAACATAGCCGACCCTGCTGATGAGCTCGGCCAGATGAGTTAGCTTTTCCTGGAGCGGCGTCGCATCCTTGGAGATCGTCAGTTTCTGCTGAATGCGCTGGGTATTGTCGGTGGAAGTTTCGCCGCTGAGATTCCTGGCGATCTGTCCGAGCATTGTCGCGTCGCCCACTTCCGTGACGACCAGTGCGCCAACGCCGTCGACGACCTGTGTGCCACGGAAGACCTGCCCGTCGTCGCCTTCGCTGGCTCGCTTCCGTTCCGGTTCGGACTCGCCCGTCATCAGCGAGGTATCGATGTATAGGTCCGTCGCGCGGACCAGCCGCCCATCGGCCGGCACCTCGTCCCCCATCTCAAGAGTCACCAGATCGCCAACCACGACGTCTTCAAGCGGAATCGTTTGGAACCGACCGTCGCGGGTGACCTTGACGTGAATCTCGCCCTTGCGAGCGTTGAGTACTTCGAATTCGCGGTCGCTCTTGAACTCACTGGCAAATGCCACGCCGGTCGCCAGCGCGACGGCGATCATCACGGCCAACCCCTCGTACGAAGGATGCCCGACGAGTGCACCCATGAAGACGAGAACGAGCGCCAGGCCAAACAGCAGCGACGGCACCCACTCTCGCAGCGCAGCAACAGAAAAGCCGATTGCGAGCGTGGCAATCGCGACGACAAGGGCCGCGCCACCAAGTTGAGCGTCTGCCTTGAAGAGATCGACGACGATGGACAGCAGCGCCGCGCCGAGCAAGATCTTGATGATTGGCTCGTCGAACTTCGCGAGGAACTTTCTCCAGATCGGCTCGCGCGGTAATGGCGTGAGGCGGTTTGCTCCGTATCGATCGCGATTCGGCGCGATGGCGGACTCACTCAGACCGACTTCAGAAGAGGTAGCGACCTCGGCGAGCGTGCGCATCAGTGTAAGAGGCCAAAAGACAGAGGACTGAGAACAGAGAACAGAGGTATGAAGCCCTCCGTCTTGTGTCCTCTGTCCTCTGTCCTCGAAACGTTGTCTGGCTACCGCTATTGCTCCATGACCTCTTTGCCCTTCTTGTCAGCCGCTTCTTGAATCTTGTCCTCGAACGATTTGAGTAAGTTCTGGACCTGGTCTTTGAACTTCGTCAGATCGTCTTCGGTGATTTCGCCGTTCTTCTCGGCTGTCTCCAGCCCTTTGTTAGCATCGCGACGGACATTGCGGCATGAGACCTTCGTCTCCTCCGCCGTCTTCTTGATCAGAGCCACCATCTTGGTTCGCTGCTCGCCGGACATGGCCGGTACCTGCAAGCGAATGATTTTGCCGTCGTTGTTCGGAGCCATGCCCAGATTCGACGAGCGGATGGCCTTCTCGATCTCCTTCAGCGCACCTGCATCGAAAGGTCGGATGACGAGTTGCTGCGGATCGGGTGTACTCACCTGCGCGAGCTGCTTGATCGGCGTGGGTGAGCCGTAGTACTCGACGCGTAATGAATCCAGCAATGCCGGTGTTGCCCGGCCGGTGCGCAAGCCGCGCAGGTCATCCTTGAACTTCGTGAGCGCCTTTTCCATGCGCTCTTCGGCGTCGAAGAGGATTTCGTCTGTGGTCATGTGGTGCTACCAAAAGGCCACCGACGGCTATCGGTGGGGAAAGCCGCCCCACCCGCCGTCACGGGTGGGCTTTGTAAAAACATGTTACTCCGACACCAGCGTACCGATCGGGTGACCGGCAATCGCACGTTCGATGTTTCCTTCACGCTTGAAGTTGAACACCAGAATCGGCAGCTTCGCCTCGCGGCACTGGTCGATCGCCCCAATATCCATCACCCGCAGGTTTTCCTTAACGACCTTGTCGTACGTCAGTCGATCGTACCGCACGGCGTGCGGGTTGAGTTCCGGGTCGGCACTGTAGACACCGTCGACTTTCGTTGCCTTCAGAAGGATATCGGCCCCGAGTTCACGTGCCCGCAGTGCGGCCGCCGAATCGGTCGTTACAAAGGGGTTGCCAGTCCCACCGGCCAGGATGACAATTCGGCCCTTCTCCAGATGCCTCATGCACCGACGGCGGATGTACGGCTCGGCCACGCTATCGACGCGCAAAGCCGTCTGGAGACGCGTCTGGCAGTTGAGCTTCTCCAAGGCATCCTGGAGCGCCTGACCATTCATCAGCGTTGCGAGCATGCCCATATAGTGGGCAGTCGATTCCTTGATGATGTCGCCGCCGGCGGAGAATTGTGCCCCACGAAGGATGTTGCCACCGCCGACAACCACGGCAAGCTGCACACCGCGATCCGCGACGCGCTGCACTTGCCGGGCGATGACGAGCGTTTCGTCGATGGAAATACCGCTCTTGCCGGGCGGGCCGAAGCCTTCGCCAGATAGCTTGAGGACGACGCGGGCGTACTTCGGCTTAAGATCGTCCATTAACGGCGGCTCCGGATAACGGGGTCGTCGAATCATCGGCAGATAGTTGTACAGAGGGTTCGCGCGAGCGAAAAGCGCAGCGACCCCGGCGGGATGACCGCCGGGGCCACTGGTATATGCTGGCAAACGCGATTACGCCTTCCGGCGGCGGATCCATCCACCAACGACCAGGCCACCTAACGCGATTCCGACGACAGAGGCGGGCTCTGGCACCGGTGTGGGCGTAAATGCCACACCTCGGAAAGCCGTGTTGGTAGGAGCCGTTGCAAGCGTGACAAACGACGGGTCGAAGGTGCCGCCGCTTGCGGAGAGCAGGTCGTTGATAGAGACCAAACGGTTCGCGGACGTCTCGGTCGTCGTTGCATAGAGCGAAACCGTGGTTCCTAAAAGGCTAGCTGTCAACCCTCGCAATCCAGTCGTCCCGGCGACTGTGGCACTGAGCGTCCAATTCGACCCATCGAAGACCCAACGCTGGAGGCCGCCACCACTCGCCGCCGCCCGGTCGTCGGCCACGTAGAACGTATCCACGCCCGCAACTGGGTTGAGCGGGTTATCGATGCCGACGAACGCATACGGACTCGCCGTTGCCGTCGGGAAGCCCGGCAAAAGCGTCGACGCTTGTCCCGTGGTCGTCGGCACACCCGTACCAATCGCAGTGACACCGAAGAGCGTTCCCGACGCGCTTGTCGTATAGAGTTGACCACCGAAGATGCCGATGACGCGACGGTTCGTCGTAACCGACGACAACTGCGTTGCCGCACCCGAACCATACACGTGATACCTCGGGCCAGCGGTCGCACCCAGGCCGCTCCCAGCGTTGCCGGCGACCCAGAAATCCGAGCCGTTCGTGCTGATGGCCGACCGAATGTCGCTGCCGTCGAACGAGTCGGCAAGGGTCGAGAAGCCAACGCTTGCCGTGCTATCGATCCGGACTGCGGCCCTTGGAACCGTCGCCGAGGCCGTCGTCGCCACACCGGTCGTCCCGGCCGCCGTGTTGAAGCCGCCGAACGTCAACCACTGGCCATTGGCCGATAGGCTCAGGGCCCCCTCCGAGGTAGCACTTCCTGAAAGCGTCAGCGCCCCGGCCCCTGTGCTTGGAATAACCAAGGGGCTACCCACAGGGGTACCTGTAATGGTGAACTGCCCAATCGAAATCGGCGTCGCAGCACTGGTAAGCCCGGCGACTCCATCGCCGACTTGGAGGACGGCGAGGTTGCCAGGCGTGAATTGAGCAGCCGATGGTCTGGCAGTCGTGAGAGCCAGTGCAATCACGGCGACGCTAAGGTAGCTTCTCCGAAGAAATCGCATGCGTGGCTGAGACTCCATCTGTTCCGTATCGATCGCGGAACGGTAGTGATCCGGGCAAGTCACCATGACGCGAACGGCAGGCCAGCGATGGCCGAAACTATCGGCACCATCGCAACATCATTTCTTGCCCTTAGGAGAGAGGGCTGCGTCGTTGCCATAATACATAATCCGGCCGATACGTGCAAATGAAAAACGCATGAAGCCGCAGCGTTCCGCGTCATCAAACCGGCATATATCAGACGCGATCGCGGGATGCAACAGCCCACGCGCCAGTAATGCGGCCTCCCTCGACCGTTTGTAACCGCGGATAGAGCGCCACAGTCGGACAAATGTGAGCCGGGAGTGCGTACACCACATCGCCGGGCTTGTAACTCGCAGCGCCGACTGTTTCGACGACGAAGTGCTCCTCATTGTGCGCGACCGCCTCAAACGGCGGGAAGTCGAGCAGGTGGACGCGCTGCCCGGCCGGCGGGTCGCTAGCGACTGCCTTGGTGCCGAGGTCGAGCGTCACCCGCGTTGGCGTCGGCCGGCTGATGACCCGCGTCAAAAGCACTGCTGCAGGCTCGAACCCCGGCAGGTCCGGGTAGCGGGCGCTATAGCCGTGGTCGTGCAGAACAAACGTGCCCGGCGAACACTCGACACCCACGTCTGGCAGAGCCGCGTGGACGGGGAATGTCGGCGTGCCGCCCAGCACCAGCCGCGGCACCGGCAAACGCCGCCGCTCCAGTTCGGCGCGGAAACCTCGCACCGGGCCAAGCATTTCTTCAACGGCCGCCGCCCGCTCGCTGCGGTTGGGCTGGCGGTTGTGCCCGTCGTAGACGTGCAACCCGCCCGGTCGCAGCCCTGGCAGGTTTGCGAACGAACCATACAGGTCAAGAGCGGCATCGCAGATCGGCATTCCCGTCCGGTGCTGGCCGACATCGAGGTCAAGCAAGACATCGACCGATTGCCGCTTCGCGACGACGGCATTCGCCAGTTCGCGCACCACATTCGCGTCGTCAGCGGTGACGGCGAAGCGGCTCTTGGGATGCGCCTCAACCAGATCGGCAAGCCGACGGAGGTTCGGCCCGACGAGCGGGTACGCAATCAGCACGTCAGCCGCCCCAGCCTGGGCAAGCATCTCGGCCTCAGCAAGCGTTGCGCATTTGTGCTTCGTGATGCCCAGATCTAGGCCGAGCCGGGCGATCTCGCGAGTTTTGTGCGTCTTGGCGTGCGGTCGCAAGCGTTCCGGGCCACCAGCAGCTTTGACGGCTCGCTGGAGGTTCGCGCGGATCACTTCTGGGTATACGAGCAGCGTCGGGCTTGGCACGTCGCTGGTGTCGATGAGTCGATAGTCGTGCATGGAAGTATGCTATGAACCCTTCATTAAGGAGCGCAACGCCGCTAGCGGCTTCGCCGAGCGTTTTTCCTATACCGTACACTCTAGACCCTGATCTCACGGAGTAACCGATCATGGCTGACGATCCGAAGGCCCCACCGGCCGACGCCGCGCAACAGCAGGCGGTGCAGATCCCTGTCGATTCCGAGCACATGATGGCCAGCTACGCGAATTTCTTCCGCGTCACTGGTACGCCGGAAGAGCTGGTCCTCGACTTCGGCCTGAACACACAACAGGTCACGCCGAGCGGCCAACCGGAAGCCGTCAAGTTGACGCAGCGTCTGACGATGAGCTTCTACACAGCCAAGCGGCTGCTGAACGCGCTCCAATGGGCCGTGAGCCGATACGAGACCAACTTCGGCGTTCTGGAAACCGATTTCCAGAAGCGCATGCGCACGCCGGGTGGCCTACGGCCGCCGGGAAGCTGATTTTGGGCGACCCGCGGTCGTCAGCCCCCGGAGCGAAGTGACAGGCTATCGTCTGGACGCTCCGGGGGCTGATACCCTGTGGTTCGCCTCAGATCAGCCCATGAGATTCCATCAACTCGCGGTTCGCGAACACTTCTGCACATGGCCCATCGGCCGCGATCCGTCCCCCGTCCAGCACCAGGACCCGCGAACAAACCGCTCGTACGAAATCCAGGTCGTGGGACGCGACAATGTGCGTCCCCGGCAACGACTTGAGCAGTGCCAGAAACTCGCGTCGGCCTCGCGGATCGAGGGCACTCGTCGGCTCGTCGAGCAGCAACACCGCGGGCCGCATCGCCATGATACCAGCCAACGCGGCACGTCGCTTTTGGCCGCCGGAAAGTTGCATGGGTGTCCGCTGCTCACAACCTGTCAGGCCGACCTGCGCCAGCGCGTCGACAACGCGGGCGCGCACCTCGTCGGGAGGCAGGCCGAGGTTGAGCGGGCCGAACGCCACGTCGTCGAAGACCGTCGCGTGGAAGAGCTGATCGTCGGAATTCTGGAAAACGATTCCTACCTTGGCGTGAACATGCGGCCGCTCGGCCACCTTGGCCGGGTCGAGACCGGCGACGCGGACCATGCCCGCGGCGGTCCGCAGCGCCCCGGCCAAGCATAGGAACAGCGTCGTCTTGCCAGCCCCGTTCGGGCCAACCAGGCCGACTCGCTCACCCGGCCCGACGTGAAACGACACGCCGTCGAGCGCCGTTGCGCCGTCGGGGTACGCATAATTCAGCGACTCGACGGCGATCACGATAGGTCCCAAGCGACGATGGCGACGGTCGTCAGTATAGCGGCGGCCGCAAACGCCACATCGGTCGGCCGGGTATGGAACTCGCACACCGACCGGAACCGGCCGTCGAACCCCCGGCAGCGCATCGCCAGCGCCACACCCTCGGCCCGTCGGCCGCTGCGGACAATCAACGTGCCGATCACGTTGCCGACTGTGCGGTACGAGTGCCGGCTCGCCCTTGCCCGAAAGCCGCGCAACCACACCGCTCGCCGCAATCGGTCGAACTCGTCGCCGAGCAGCGTAGCGGCTCGGTAGCTCAGCATCGCGATCTGGATAATCGCGCCAGGCACTCGCAAGGAGTGGGCGGCGTGCAATGTCGTCGGTAACGGCGTGGTACCGAGCACCACTGCAGTCAACCCGGCGATCGCAAGTGCCTTGGCGGCGAGCAACAGGCCGGGTCGAACGCCGTCAAGCCCCTGAAATAGTGGCAGCAAGATCACGAGCGGCCCGACGGCAACTGCCAGCTCACGGAGTCGACGCAGTAGCCAATGCCGCGGCAGCCGGGCGAACGCGACGAGTGTGGCCGAAATAGCGAGCGCGATACCCGCCGCTGACGGGGTCTGTAAGGCCGTTACGGCAAATGCGGCAACGCCGAGTGAGGCGAGTTTCCACCGGGCGTCGAGCCGGGCGAGCGGCGAATCGGCGGCGGCCGGCAAGGCGAGCGCGAGAGTCATGGGGGCATTGAATCGCCGGTCGACACCGATTCAATGGCCGCATGAACGCGCTCCTCTGCCTCGCCCTCCTCCCCGCCGCCGAGCCGACCGTGGACAACAGCTTCTTGCGTGACTACGCCGCTACCCGCGGCTTCCTGCTCGGCCGGCCGACCAAGCCGAAGCCGACGCCCGACGGCTCGGCCGTCCTCTTCCTGCGCTCGCCGGCCCGCACGCCGCAGAACAGCCTCTACGAGTTCGACGTCGCCACCAAGCAGACCCGCGAACTCGCGTCGCCGGCCACGCTGCTGGCCGGTGCCGACGAGAACCTGTCGCCCGAGGAGAAGGCCCGCCGCGAGCGGCAGCGCGTCAGCGTCGGCGGCTTCGCCGACTTCCAACTCGACGAGGACGGCAAGCGTGTCCTGCTGCAACTGGCCGGCCGGCTCTACCTGCTCGACCGCAAGTCGGGCAAGGCCGACGAACTCGCGACCGGCCCCGGCGTCATCGACCCGAAGTTCAGCCCCGACGGGTCGAAGGTCGCCTACGTCCGCGAGTACGACCTGTACGTGTACGACGTGGCCGCGAAACGTGAACGGCGGCTGACGGAGGGCGGTACCGCGGCGAAGACGCACGGGTTAGCCGAGTTCGTCGCCCAGGAGGAAATGGGCCGGCACACCGGCTTCTGGTGGTCACCGGACTCGAAGCAGATCGCCTACGAGGAGGCCGACGCGGCCGGCGTCGAGGTGTGGTACGTCGCCGACCCGATGGAGCCGGGCAAGCCGCCGCAGCCGCAATACTACCCGCGGCCGGGCCAGAAGAACGTCAGCGTCCGCCTCGGCGTTATCGGCGTCGAGGGCGGGGCGACGACGTGGGTCGAGTGGGACCGGGCGAAGTACGAGTACCTCGCGTCGGTGCGGTGGGACAAGCACGGGCCACTGACTGTACTGGTCCAAGACCGACACCAGCAGGAGCAGATGTTGTCCCGCGTCGATGTCTCGACCGGAAAGACCGCCATGCTGCGAACGGAGCGAGTTCCGTCGGACCCGGCGTGGATCAACCTGCCCCAGACCGACCTGCCCCGATGGCGGGAAGACGGCAGCGGGTTCTTATGGGTGACCGAGTCGGAAAGCGGGCCGATCCTGGGCCGGTTCAGTCCGAACGGTAGTCGGCTGATGACCGGGTTTGATGGCGAACAGGGGTTCCGCGAGTTGCTGGCGTTCGACCCACGAACCGGTCACGCCCTCTGTCTCGCGAACCGTGGGACCCAGTTGACCGAGTTCCACGAAAGCTCGGACGCGGAGAGCGCGTTCAAGCCGAACCCCAACCCGGCACTCTCGACGCTCGTGCTATTTCAACCCGGCGGAACCGGCGGTGGAATGGGCAGTCCTTCGCGCTTTAGGAGGTTGCTCTTCCCGCCAAACCACGGGGATATCGGGGGGCTGTCGGCTACGATGACCCGCGACCAGTCGCGAATCGTCCTGACCGCGACTCGAACCGACCGCATGCCGCAAACGACGGTCCTTCGGACAGAAGACCACGTCAATAGTCGATTGCGGGAACTGACGCTCATTCCGTCCGTCGCCGAGGAGCCGCCGTTCAAGCCGAACGTCGTCGTCGAAAAGGTCGGCGACTTCTGGACCGCCGTCGTCCGCCCGCGCGACTTCGACCCGAAGAAAAAGTACCCCGTCCTCGTGGACGTGTACGGCGGGCCGCACCACCTGCACGTCGTCGCCGCGATGCGGAACTGGCTCCTCCCGCAGTGGCTCGCCGACCAGGGGTTCGTCGTCGTCGCCATCGACGGCCGCGGCACGCCGCACCGCGGCCGCGACTGGGAGCGGGCCATCTACCAGAAGTTCGGCTCCGTGCCGCTCGACGATCAGGTCGCGGGGTTGCAGGCGCTCGGCGCGAAGTTCCCGGAACTCGACCTGGCGCGGGTCGGCATCGTCGGCTGGTCGTTCGGTGGGTACATGTCGGCGCTGGCGGTGTTGAAGCGGCCAGACGTGTTCCACGCGGCCGTCGCCGGCGCGCCGGTCTGCGACTGGCTCGACTACGACACGCACTACACCGAGCGCTACCTCGGGCTACCGCAAGAGAACCCCGACGCCTACCGCGACGCATCGCTGCTCACGTATGCGAACAAGCTGACCCGGCCACTGTTGGTCGTCCACGGCACGGCCGACGACAACGTGTTCTTCCGCCACTCGCTCAAGTTGACGGACGCCCTGTTCCGCAACGGCCAGCCGTTCGAGGCGCTGCCGCTGCCGGGGCTGACGCACATGGTCCCCGACCCCGTCGTGACTGAGCGGCTGTGGGAGCGCATCGCGAAGCACTTCCGGACGCACTTGCAGAAATGACGTCGGTTCGCGACGCTTCGCAGACGCGTGCCAGCACCAGCACGCTTCTGCGAAGCGTCGCGAACCGGAATGCACTTACACCAGAGGCTTCACCACCACGCACTTGATCGCGCCGAGCACCCGCTGCAACTCCGCGAACGTCGCCTCGTCGCGGTACACGCCGACGATCGCGCTGCCCGACCCGGCGAACTTCGCGCTCGCCCCGACCGACCGGGCCACCTCGATCATCTCGATCTGCCCCGGCGGCAGTTGGTAGATCGACCGCCGGGTGTCGAAGTTCGCGTCCATGAGCCGGGCAAATTCGGCGGCGTCCCCAGCCGCGAGCGCCTCCCGGCCGTGCTTGGCCAACGACGCAAACGTAAGCATGGCACCGACGACCTTCTCCTCGCCGCGGTTGAACCGGGCGCGGATGTCGTTGTGGAACACCTCCGTCGGCTCGCTCACGTCGGCCTTGTACGCCAAATACACTGGCGGAAGGATCGCCGGGTCGAGCGGCTCGTAGACGCCGTGCTTGAGGCCGTGCGTCCGCGCATCGCGTCCTTGCCGAAGTCCATCGACACCAGCCCCTCGTACACCTGGATCACCCGGTCCTGCAACCCGGCCGCGATCCCCAGCTCTTCGACCTCGACCGACAGCGCAAGCGACGGCTGCACTTCGAGCGGGATCGACACGCCGTAGTAATCCATGAGCCGCCCGCAGCGTGGCGACGATGATGGCGCTCGACCCGGCCAGGCCGACCTGCCGCGGGATCGTACTCCGAACCGCACCGAGAAGTTGCGGTCGTGCAGGTCGATCTTCTGGCGGACGCAGTACTCGGCGAACTTCTTGATCGCGGCTTTGACGAGCCGAATGCCACCGTAGTAGCCGTGCAGCTTCACGTCGCGGACCAGCTCGTGGATCGAGCCGAAGCGGTTGGTGCTTTCCGCGCCGAGGACGAGTTCGAGGTCGTCCCACTCGTACAGGACGGCCTCGGCCCAGTAGTTCTTGACGATCAACGAAATGGTGCGGCCGTTGTACCCGTCGGACGGGTTGCCGACGAGTCCGGTACGGGCGTAGGCACGACGGCGGAGGAGGTGCATGACATCACAATATGGACGCCGGACCCGAGTCTGCGAGGGAGCGTCCAGTACTGAGTACCGAGTACTCAGTACTGGACGCTCCCCTCGCAGACTCGGGTCGCGGCGTCACGGGTTAGAGGATTGCCTTCAGGTGGTCCCGCAGCTTGCCCCGTACTTCGGGTCGGCCGGCCGCGAACTCGACGAATGCGGCGTAATAACTCTCGAAGTTGCCGATGTCGTACCGCTGCTCGCCGGCCGGCAGCCGCACGCCCAGCACCTTGCCGCCGCGGTGGATTAAGGCCCGGATTGCGTCCGTCAACTGAATCTCGCCACCCTTGCCGGGCTTCGTCTCTGCGAGCAGATCGAAGATCGTCGGGCGAAAGACGTAGCGGGCCGCCACTGCGAGGTTGCTCGGAGCATCCTCGACCGCTGGCTTCTCCACGATGTCCGCCAGCGGAAAGATGTTAGAAGCGTCGCCGCGCGGGGCGGCGATGCCGTATTGCCGCACCTCTTCCCGCGGCACCTCCTCGAACGCGATCACCGCGTCGGCCTGCTTCGCCTCGAAGGCGTCGAGCATTCGCTTCACCACCGTCGATTGCGCGTTCAGGCCGATAATCGAGTCGCCGAGCGCGACGACGAACGACTGCATGCCGACGAACGGCCGGGCCGTCAGGATCGCGTGGCCCAAGCCCAGTTGCCGCCGCTGGCGGGTGTAGGCGTACTCGACCTTGGCCCGCTCGAAGTCGAGCTCTTCGAGCAGTTCCTCCTTGCCCGTCTCGCGGAGGAAAGTGATGAGTTCGGCGTTGACGTCGAAGTGGTTTTCGATCGATGCCTTGCCCTGGCCGGTGATGAACAGGCACCGCCGCATGCCGGCCTGGACCAGTTCCTCGACGATGTACTGCACGACCGGCTTGCGACCGACGGGCAACATTTCCTTTGGCTGACTCTTCGTCGAGGGCAACAGACGGGTACCGGCCCCAGCAACTGGGACGACGGCGAGGTCGATAGTGGACATGAGGGGAGTTTATTAAGTCCGAGCCGGAAGCGTGAGCGATGGCACCTTGCGGGCGCGGCCGTCGCTCACGCTTCCGGCTCAGAAAGAAAGGCCGACTACTTCGCCCCCGCCGGCTCCAGCGACCGACCACTCGGCGTCTTCGCCGGCTGGCCTTCACCAAAGATCAGCAGAAGCGGGGCAGCGATGTAGATCGAACTATACGTCCCGACGATCACGCCGACGACCATCACGAACGCGAACAGCTTCACGCCTTCGCCGCCGAACCAGTACAGCACGATAACGACTAGCCAAACCGTCAGCGACGCGAGCAGGGTCCGCGTTAGCGTCTGGTTCACGCTGTCGTTAATCATCTTCTCGGTCAATAACGGGTTCTTGCCACGGACCTCGCGGATGCGGTCGAAGACCACGATCGTATCATTCACCGAATAGCCGACCAGCGTCAGGAGGGCCGCTACAGCTGGGAGGTCGATCTTGAAGTCTTCGATGCCGATCAGGTGCGCCAGACCGGGCACAAACTTCACTACGTAATGGCATAAGGCAATGCAGCCAAGGGCGAAGCACAGGTCGTGAATCAGGCAAACGACGACAGCCATGCCGAATTGCCAGGTGCCGAAGCGGAACCATAGGTAGAGCATGATCGCTAGCCAGCTCGCCAGGATGGCGTACATGGCACGTCGGCTCGTCTCAGCGGCGAGCTGGGCGTCGAAGTTCTCCAGCCGCTCCGGCTGAGGCCGAGCGGCAAACGCGGCCTGCGTCTTGGTTAAAATCTCCTTGAGCGTGTCGGCAGGCACGCCAGAACCGCCGACTTCCAGGGTCATCGTCGTGTAGTCACCATTCTCCGACTTACCATCGCCTCGCAACTCAAATGGGGCCGACTCGGCCAAGCCACGGATTGCGAATTCGCGGTTGAGCAACAGCTTCAGGTAGCCGGGCGATGCCGGCTTCGTGAACATCAGCGTCGCGGTCTTGTCTTTCACGGCGAACGACTTGATCTCGGGCTTTTCGAGCAGGGACTCGTTGCCCTCTCGCAACAGTCGGTCGATAGCGACCTGTACCAGGTCAGCCTCTTTCTCCGTCGAGCGAACCGTGAAGTACCGGCTTGCTCCACCTTCGAACGATTCCTTCTTGTCGGACGGAAAGATCTGCTCGACCGACCAATCGGGCAGCACCTGCGCACGCGCAATGACGTTGGCCTTGCGCTCGCTCTCGTCCTTGCCGGGGGCGGCGTTGGCGAATTGCACCAATTGCGACGTGCCGTCCTTGTAATTAATTGTGAATGCTGTGCCGGCGTCGCCCTCCGGCTTCACAGTCTCAACGGCCAGCCGCTCCTTCTGACGCTCCGGCCCGAGCAGTTCGCGGAGCTTGCCGATGGTCAACGGCTTTTCGAGCCGACCGCCATAGGCAGTCCCACCGACGAAGTCGATGTTCAGCCCTTGTGGGCCGCGGTAGAGGAACAGGCCCAGGCCCAGGACGGTCAATGTGGCCGTGATGGTGAACCAGAGCTTTCGCACACTCATGAAGTCGAAGTAGTGGGCGTGAATCCAGTTTGAGAAGCCCTGGTACATGCTGAGCTTCGTGAGCCAGCCCTTGTATTGCCACAGGTCGAACATCAGCCGAGTCATGTAGAGCGACGTGAACAGACTGATGATCAGGCCAGCTGCGAGGCTGATGCCGAAGCCCTTCAACTGGTCGTTACCGACCGCGTAGAGGACGATGGCGGTGAAGATACTCGTCAGGTGCGTGTCGATGATCGTCGGCAGAGCACGGTCGTAGCCTTGCCGCAAGGCAGTGACGAGGTTCATCCCGCGCTCGCGTTCTTCGCGGAGTCGCTCGGAGATCAGCACGTTGGCGTCCACCGCCATACCGAGCGTCAGCACCAACCCAGCAAGGCCAGGGAGCGTGAACGTCGCGTTCACAAACACCATGAACGCGACCGTGAACAGCAGGTTCGCCAGCAGTGCGACGCACGCGACGAGACCCGCGAAACGGTAGTACCAAAGCATGAACACCAGCACCGCGGCAAACGCAAGCGCGATGGCGAATGTCCCCTTGTCGATCGTGTCCTTGCCAAGGGTCGGCCCAATGGTGTTCTCACTGACCGGCTGCGGCTTGAGCGTTGCCGGCAGCGCACCGGACTTCAGGATGCTGGCAAGCCGGCGCGCCTCGTCACCGGTAAACCGGCCCTGGATCATGCCGCTATCGCCGATGGTCGAGTTAATCGTGGGCGCAGACACGATTTCGCCGTCGAGCAGGATCGCGAGAGCCGAGTAGTTGACGTTCGGCTCCTGGCCCTTGGGCAAGTTGTCGGACGTGACCTCGCTGAAGAGCCGACCGCCGTGGCTGTTGAAGCGGAACTCGACGACCGGTTCGAGCGACATGTCGCCAACCTTGGCATCCACGAGATCCTTACCGGTGATTGCATCCTCGGGCTTGATCGGATCGCGGACGAGCAGGAAGTAGTCGAATTGCTTGTCTGCACGCTCTGCAGCCGACAGGCGGATATTCTCCGTCTTACGGCTGTAGATCATGGGGAATTGACTGCCCTTGTTCGATTCACCGCGGCCGCCGCCGGCGTCGTACCGCACGACAGTTGGCTCGCCCTTTTCACGACCCTTGGCCACGGCTTCCCACTTCTCGCCACCGCGAGCCGCGTTGCTCAGTTGCAGCGAATACCGTTCCTTCTTGCCGACTTCGACCCACTTGTACGAAAACTCGAACGGCTCGGTGCCTTCGGGGGCCTTCGGCGGAGCCGGCGGAAGACCATTGCGGGCCGCATCGTCGACCGCCTTCTTGTTGGCCGGGTCTTTGAAGTAGTCCTCGGCCGCCTTGAATGCCGCTCCGTCGCGGAACTTATTCGCGACGATACGGAACTCCAAACTGCCCTGCTTGGAGATCAGGTCTTTGATCTCCTGCACCTTCTCCGCGTTGACGAAGCGTTTGCCGCTGGCGTAGTTGTCCTTGAGAAACTTCTCCACATCCGCGGCTTTCACGGTGGCGCGGGCGTCGTCGATCAGTTTGGTGAGGTCTTCCTCTTTCGCGCCTGTCGGCCCCTTGAGTGCCTCGACGACGCGCGGTGTCGGCGCGGTCAGCAACTCCGAGAGCTTCACATCTGGCTTGTTCTTGAGGTCTGGGTATTTCTCAAGCAGCTTCTGCTCAAGCGCCTTGCCGTCGGCCACCTGCACGACGCGAGCCACCAGATCGCGCGAGTTGCCGACTGGTACATCCAGGTCAGCCCCCGCGAGGTAGTCCTTCCACTCCGGCTTGGCCTTCACCTTGTCGAGCAAGGTCGTCCACGCCTGCCGCTCCTTGTCAGCCTGGTCGGCACCGCCGGTCGGCAAAATGATCTCAAACCGATTGGAGCCGACGGGCCGAAGCGTGACGTTGTAAAGGTCTGACGGATCGATGCGGCGCTTGAGCTGAGCTGCCATTTCCGCGGCATCGAAGTCCTTAGGGAGCTTCTCGGCGTCCACCTCGTAGACGAGAATGGTGCCACCGACAAGGTCCACGCCGAGCTTATAGCCGCCCTGGCCGTTGACGTAGCGGTAGGTCGCGTTCGCCACAACGGCGGCGGCAATAATGGTGGGGATGACGCAGACGAGAATGCGGGTGGTGAACCGGTTCATGGGATTGGCCGCAGCGCGTCACGCGCCGTCCTTGGAGTCCTTCTTGTCCGGGATCACGCGGGTGACGGCCGAGAGCAGCACCCGCAACTTGACGTTGCCGTCGTCGATCTTGACCAACAATTCCGACTCGCCGCTGTCGCCGGGCTTCGGTTCCTGGGCCACAGTCCCTAAGACCGCGTTCTGAATCACGACGCGGTCGCCCTTCTTGATAGCCGACACCATTTCCATCCGCTGGCGGCGTTCGCGGCGCATGGGCAGAATGAGCAGAAGGTAAGCCGTCACTGCAATGGCGATCATCGGCAGGAACTGGAACCACGGTGGTGGATCGCCGCCCTGCGCCGCGCCCTCTGCGAGTAACGACATCACCGACAACAGCATCCGTGGCCCCTTCACGTCATTCGGAAGAAGGGTATTCTAGGAACCGCTACGATTTCAGGCTACTCGGGCTGAGCCGCTGACGGCATTGCAACGTCTGCGAAGCCACTAGCAGCTTGACGATACGCCGCAAACCGCCCTTCCCGGATTGCGACCCGGGCCCCACGCATCAACCGCAGATAGTATGCCAGGTTGTGGATCGTCAACAACGTCGGCCCGAGCATCTCATCAGCCGCGAACAAATGATGCAAATACGCTCGGCTGAAGTTCGAGCAGCAATAGCAATCGCAACCGGACTCGATTGGGCCCGAATCTCGCTGGTGTTTCGCGTTCCGCAGCCGCAACGATCCTGTGGCCGTAAACGCACTGGCGTTGCGGGCGTTTCGTGTCGGCATCACGCAGTCGAACATGTCGATACCGGCCGCGATTCCGTCGAGCAAGTCGACCGGCCGGCCGACGCCCATCAGATACCGCGGTTTGTCAGTCGGCAGACATGCGGCCGAGGGAGCTAGGGCCGCTAACATCGCACCCGGTGTCTCGCCCACGCTAAACCCGCCGAGGGCGTAGCCGGGGAAGTCGAGCTGGACCAAGTCGGTTGCGCAGGACTCTCGCAACGAAACGTCAGTTCCACCTTGGACGATGCCGAAGAGCATTTGGTCGGCCCGCGTGTGCGCATCGCGGCAGCGCTTGGCCCACAGAATCGTGCGTCGCACCGCCTCCCGCATGGTCGTAGGATCGGCCTTACCCGGCGGGCACTCATCCAGGCACATCGCAATATCGGAACCAAGGTTCTCTTGAATCGCAATCGCCCGCTCCGGAGTCAGCTCGAGCAGTCGGCCATCGATGTGCGACTTGAAGACAGCTGCGTGGTCGTCGATCCGGCGGATGTGCCCGAGGCTGAAAACCTGGAACCCGCCCGAGTCGGTCAGGATGGGACGGTCCCAGCCCATAAAGCGGTGCAGGCCACCCTGCTCTGCGACGATCTCATCGCCGGGCCGCAAGGCGAGGTGGTAGGTGTTGCCGAGGATGATCTGGGCGTCAAGGTCCTTCAAGTGTTGCGGCGTCAAGCCCTTGACGGTCGCGCGTGTGCCAACCGGCATGAACGCCGGCGTGTCGACAACACCGTGCGCCGTTTCAAGCCGGCCGAGCCGAGTGGATCCGTCGGTGGCGAGGAGGGTGAAGTGCATTCCGTTTAGCGACGCTTCGCAGAGACGTTCTTCGAGCGCGGACGCCTCTGCGAAGCGTCGCTAAACGAATCGGTCAGTCACCGCGGAGTTTCAGGCCGTACCCATTGAGCTTGTCGCGAACCTCCGTCAGCGAAGTCATGCCGAAGTTCTTCGCCTCTAGAAGTTCATCGGCCGTACGGACGACTAGCTCGCCAAGTGTCGAGATGCCGAGCCGGTTCATGCACTTGCGCGCCCGCACTGAAAGATTCAACTCGCTGACCGGCTTGTTCATGACGGCCTGTTCTTCGGCCGACAATTGCTGCTGAGGGCGGTAACGACCGCCAGGAGCGTCGAACCCGCCGCCTTGCTCGATCGATTGACCGAGCCGCAGACCCTTCGACCGCATGATCTCGTTGATCTCTTCGAGCGAAGTCTCGCCGAAGTTCTTGCTGGAGAGTAGGTCTGTTTCCTTGACGCGGGTCAAGTCGCCGAGCGTGCGAATGCCGAGCTTCTTGAGACAGTTACGCGCCCGCACGGACAACTCGAAGTCGGTAACGGAGATCTCCATCACCTGGCTGAACCGGCCGTACCCGCCTTCGTCGTCGGCTGTGTAGTACTGCGACAGAGACGCTTCGGCGTCCTTGCAGTAGAGGCGAGCGCGATCGTCCGTCGGGTCGGCCTTCAAGAGCCGGTTGTAGCACTCGGCTGCTTTGTCGTATCGCTCGTTGTCTTCGTAGAGGACGCCGAGATTGTTGACCGCGCCCATTTGGACCGGCGGGTGCTTCAGACAGCGCTCATAGTACGAGATGGCCTCGTCGTCGTTGCCTGCCAGGTCGTTCGCGTAGCCTAATTGGAACAGGGCACCCGTGTGGGCCGGGTCGAGCTCGACAGACCGCTCCAGGTGCTTGATCGCCGCGAGCTTGTCGCCTTCGATCTGGTGCAGCCCAGCCGTCTGGAAATGGTACTCGGCGGAATGACTTTCCAGCCCTTCCTTTTTAGCGTCCGCTAGGATCGATTTGACTTGGCCGGTCTCGCCCTGCTTGAGATAGAGGCCAGCCTTCTGAAGCCGGACTGTGCTGGGCGTGTAGCCCAGCTTCTCGGCTTTCTCGAACGCTTTGAGAGCGTGGTCGTAGTCGCCGCGGGCGGCGAGCGCCCGGCCTAGGTAGAAGGCCGCCAGAGCCGTCTCGCCGTGCTTGAGGTTCTCGGCCGCCTTCTCCATGTAGCCGAGAAAGAAATACGCGATACCGAGCTTGAGGTGCAGTTTCTTGGGGTTACCGGCTCCGGACTCGATCTTCTTCGCGAGAACTTCCGTCACTTCGCGCAGGCTACGGAACTGCCCACCACCTTGTGCTAACCCGTTGCGCAGCTTCTGCACGGTACCGGCATCACAATCCTCATGTTCGACCAAAAGCGCTTTCAGATCGATCTGGGGGTCACCCATCGGGCCGCTCTCCAGACTATGGGTTCGTCACGACAATTCTGATGGTATAGCGAACTGGCGATGTCCAGCAAAGGGGAACCCATTTCTCCCCTCTCCGGTAAAGCCGAGAGAGGGGAGAAACGCTACTGTCCTTCCGCTGTTTTGTCCTTGTCGCGCTTCAGGATCTCGGGGTTCACCGTTACCTTGGCTTCGGTTCGGAGGAACTTCATCAACTCATTGCGGTACTTGCGAATGCCCTCGACCGAGAGGTCTAGCAGCAGCCCATCGAACTCCGGCGTCGTCGTCATCGAGTTGGCGAAGGCCGTGCGGAACTCCTCCACGTTCGGCTCGTCGCGGGTCAACAGACTCGCGACGTAGTAGTGCATCTGCGGTTGATCGCTAACGACCGTTGTCGCACCGATGGCATCCTTGCGCAGGTCAAGCAGCTTTGTGACGAGCTCGTTGCCGGGGTAGGCGATCAGGTTCGTCGGCACCGCATAACCGCCGTATTGCCGGCCCTGGCCCGGCGTCGGGTTCAGCACCGGCATACGCAAGGCCATCGGCCCTAGCTTGAAGAACTCACGATTGCCATTGGCAGCAGCCAGATCGCGCAGCTCACGCTCGTTGCCGCCCTTGGCTTTGGCGAGAGCCATGAGTTTGTCGGCATCGGCCTTCGCCAGCTCACGGGCCTTCTGAAGCTTCCACGCCGCTTCGACTTGCGGCTTGGCCTTCTCGAAGTTGGGCGTCCGTTCCGAACGATCCTCAGTTCGCCAGAAGAAATACTGCTTGTCGTCGCCAAAACCGGCTGGGTAGCTCTGCGGTGTATAGACACCGATCGGCGGACCGAACTGCGTCTGTTCCTGGAAGAACGGTTGCGCGAAGGCTCGCAGAAGCGTATCCTGCTTTCCGTGGCCCTTGATGTACGCGTCCTTCAGCACCGCCAGCCCGGCATCGTCCGCAAGATTGTACTGGTCGCGCAGCTCGGTCGTGAGACCGCGGGTCCAGCCGCGAGCTTTGACGAAGTCGTCGATGTACTTCTTGACTGCCGCCTTATCGAGTTCCTTGCCGAGCTTGCCGACCTCGCGGCCAAACAGAGTCGCATCCTCGGTCAACAGCTTTTTGGTGTAGTTCTCGACGAGATTCCCCTGAAGCCGATCTCGCAGGGCGGCGAGCGTTAGGGATTTGGGCATTACGAGGCCCGGCAAACCACCCACGCCGAGGGGAATCGGATCGAGTGCCGCCGTCATGATGAAAGAAGCGCCGACCTTAGCGCGATCGCGGATCTCACGCACGGTGGCCCGCGCCTCGAGTGCCAATGGCCCCACCAGAGCCGCCGGCGCACCCGTCCCCGCAGCACCAAGTGCCGAACCGATCAGGATCGCGAAGTTCTCGGCCCGTAGGACGGACGAGTCGTGCATGACCTCCATCGTGCTCGTCCACGGCACGTCCTTGATCTGGTAACGTTCCAGTTCGGCGTAGAGTGGCGCGTCGGCAAACGCGACAGGCAATGTCGCTTCGATGGCCTGAGCCACACCGGTCGGGTCTCCATCGGTGAGCCCCGAAGCCGCACCACCGATCTGAGCGATGGCCAGCGAGATCGGAGCCAACTTTTTGGCCGCATCCCGATAGAACGGCGTCGCGGCATCTGCCGCAACCCATTCGACTTGAATGCGACGCGGTTCCTTGAACGCCGGCTCGGCTCGTTCCGGTGCTGGGACCGCCGACTTGTATTCCTTGTAGAGCGCCTCCAGGTCCTCTTTGGTGGGCGTGGCCTTGACGCTTGCCAAATACGATTCAACGGGAATGGCGATCTGGCCTGTGGTGATGGACGTACGGGCATCCCGGAATAGATCCCACGATTGCTCGGGCGTATTGATCGCGGGCAGCGATCGCCGCAACCGCTGGGACAGGCCCATGAGCGACGACTGAGCCATGCGGACGCGGAACTCTTCGCCCAGGGCATGCCGGAGCGACTCGGGCGAGTACCTGGCGTTGCGGCCAAGAGCTTCCGCGATCTGCTTGGCGTTCTCGCCATTCAGCTCGCCGAAGGTCTCGTATGCGACGGCAGTGTCGATATCGCTATCGTTGAGCGTGATTCCAAGCTGATCGGCCTCGTACCGCCACATCAGGAAGTTCGATAGCTGCTCGAAGTCAGTGTCTTTCTCCAGGTTGCCGCCGAAGTAGCTCTCGCCCGGCTGCTTGGCCATCACGCGAGCGTCGAGGTCCATCATTTTCTCGACGGCATCGATGGTGGCGAGATCCTCTGACTTCTTGTCGCGCTCGGCATTGACGGCGTACTGGCGCAGGAACTGCCGGTACATGGCGCTGTTTTCGATTAGCGATCGGTACTGCTCACCGAACATTTGGGGCAACATTTGAGCGTACATGCGCGTCTGCACAATGCGCTCGACCAGTGGCTTGGCTCCCGGATCGAGCTTGGCGACACCGTTCTGCGCCTTCTGCGCGAGAGCGTTCTGGACGAAGTACGTCGCGAGGTCCATGTAGCGACTGGCAAGGATGCGCTGATCGCGGACGTGCTGAACTTGCATGCCGTCGTAGGCTTTGCCACCGACGCTAACGACCGTGGTACTGCGATTCCCCCAAGTACGCGAGAACAGGTCGCCCTGGCCCCAACTGAAGATGAATGTCAGCATGGCGACGAGAACCATGCCCGACATCACAAGCTTGTTGTACTTACGGAGACCGTGGAACGGGTTAAAAGCCATTGGCGTTCCTCAGCTTACGACGACCGCGTGGCGTCCATATCGGGTCGCGGGGGCTTGACGGTGTGTCGAACCGTATAGTATGGGTGAACGGGCCGGGACTGCCCGATTCAGGGATTGTAGCGATTCTAACGACTGTAACAACGGTGGCCCGCGACCGACTCAGTGACCTATGCCGCTAGGCGGCCGCGGACCAGCAACACGAAGCGACCCTAGAGGATTTGGCCAGTGCCCGCACGCAAGAAGCCGACTACCGACGACGCCGCGGCAACCACTGCGAGCGGCCGCAAACGCGCGCCTGCCGCCAAGAAGACCACCGCACCAAAGGCCACGACTGCCGTCGCCAAGGCGAAGGCCCCGGCCAAACAAGCGACCGGGGCCAAAGGCAGCTACGATTTGGTCATCGTCGAGTCGCCGGCCAAAGCCAAGACGATCAACAAGTACCTCGGGTCGAACTTCCACGTCATGGCGAGCTACGGCCATGTCCGCGACCTGCCGCGCCGCCGGCGACCCGGCGAAGTGATCGCTGGCGTCAACCTCGAAGGTTGGGTGCCAACGTACGTCGTCGAAGACAAGGACGATAAGTCCAAGGGCGGCAAGAGGTTCAAGACAAGTAAGCAGATTATCGCCGAGCTGAAGAAGGAGGCCGCGAAGGCGAACCACGTCTACCTCGCGACCGACCCCGACCGCGAAGGTGAGGCCATCGCCTGGCACATCGAAGACGAACTAAAACTCGATGACGACCGCACGTTCCGTATCGCGTTCAACGAGATCACGCGATCGGCGGTCCAACAGGCGATCGCCCAGCCGGGCAAGATCGATATGTTCCGCGTCCGGGCGCAAGAGGCTCGGCGTATCCTGGACCGCGTCGTCGGCTACCCGCTGTCGAACCTCCTCGGCCAGAAGGTAACGCGCGGTCTGTCCGCCGGCCGGGTGCAATCCGTGGCGGTGCGGCTGATCGTAGATCGCGAGCGGGAGATCGAGGCGTTCAAGCCGGAGGAGTTTTGGAAGATCGGCGCGTGGCTTGCACCGCAAGGCACATTGAAGTTTGACGCGAAGCCGTTCGCCGTCGTTTTGGCGAAGGCGAAGAAGGCCGAAGCCACCCCCGAGACCGAGGACAGTGAACCCGTCGAGAAGGGCAAGCGCGTGCCGCCGGACGGCGCATTCGCCGCCGAACTCATCGAATGGAACGGAGCGAAGTTCGCCGCCGTCAACGAAGTGACGGCTCGCGGCATCGCCACCACGCTCGATCGGGCGGCGTACACGGTGCGGTCCATCGAGCAAAAGGATCAGGCACAACGACCGCAGGCCCCGTTCACGACTTCGACGCTCCAGCAACAAGCGTCGTTACGGCTGCACTTTTCCGCGAGTCGGACGATGCAGACCGCGCAGAAGCTTTACGAGGGTATCGACCTCGGTGGTGAGGGCCAAACCGCCCTCATCACTTACATGCGAACCGACAGCACCCGTATCTCAAACGAGGCGCTGACGGCGGTGCGGGGCCATATCCAGGCGACCCACGGCGACAAGTACCTGCCCGCGAAGCCGAACCTGTACGCCTCGGGCAAGAGTGCCCAGGAGGCCCACGAAGCGATCCGACCGACCGACGTGGCGATGACACCGCAGCGAGCGGCGCAGCTCGGCCTCCACGGCGACCAATTGAAGCTGTACCAACTCATCTACAACCGCTTCGTCGCCAGCCAGATGACACCGGCCATCTTTGCCGTGACTAACGTCGAGGTCGAAGCAGTCGGAGCCGGAAGCGTTAGCGCCGGTCCCAACGCCGTCGGCATCTTCAAGGCTCAGGGCCGGACACTCAAGTTCGACGGCTTCCGCAAAGTCCTGGCCCCCGGCAAGCAGGAGGACGCCCTCCTTCCACCGCTTGTGGCTTCGCAGCCTCTCGACAAGCTCGAACTGACGGCCAGCCAGCACTTTACTGAGCCACCACCGCGGTTTAACGAGGCCTCACTCGTCAAGGCGCTCGAAAAGGAAGGGATCGGTCGCCCGTCCACCTATGCGAGCATCATCTCGACGATCCAGAACCGCGGCTATGTCGAGCAGCGAGAGCGGCGGTTCTACGCGACCGAGATCGGCAAAACGGTGACGGACCTACTCATCCAGCACTTCCCGAAGGTGCTGGATCTGAAGTTCACCTCGCACATGGAAGAGGAACTGGACCAGATCGCCACGCGGGAGATCGCCTACGAGGCGGTCCTCGATGAGTTCTGGGGTCCATTCTCGGAGGCGCTGGAGAAGGCCAAGGGCGACATGGGCACGCTCCGTGGCCAGGAGACGGGCGAAGCGTGCCCGAAGTGCGGCAGCCCGCTGGTGGTGCAGTTCAGCCGCAAGACTGGCGGCAGCTTCGTCGGCTGCTCCGGCTGGAAGAACGACCCGCCATGCCGGTACATCAAGCCGAAGGAGGGCGAACCGGAGCCGACGGAGACGGAACACAAGTGCCCGAATTGTGGCAAGCCGATGATCCAGCGGATGAGCCGCCGTGGCCCGTTCCTCGGCTGCTCGGGCTATCCCGACTGCAAGACGACGATGAACCTGTCGGACGATGGCAAGCCCCAGGTGACGGCCCAGCCGACCGAACACAAGTGCGAGAAGTGTGGTTCGCCAATGGCGATCAAACAGAGTCGCCGTGGGACGCCGTTCCTAGCCTGCACAGCCTACCCGAAGTGCAAGAACGCGATGGACGTGGACGCCAACGGCAACCCAGTCAAGCCGATCGAAACCGGCGTGACGTGCGAGAAGTGCAACCGGCCAATGGTGGTCAAGAAGGGCCCACGCGGCCCGTTCCTGTCGTGCTCAGGCTACCCATCATGTCGCAATGCGAAACCGCTGCCGGAGGAGTTGAAGGAGAAGGTGAAGGCGCTGATGCCGGCGCCGGCCAAGAAGCCGGAGTTAAACATCGAGGTCAAGGAGACGTGCCCACAGTGCGACGGGCCAATGAAGCTCCGCACCGGCCGTGGCGGTAGCTACTTCCTCGGCTGCACAAAGTACCCGAAGTGCAAGGGTACGCGCGAGCTGAGCGAGGAGTTGCTGGAAAAGGTCAGCCAGGCGGCGGGGGTGGGTTAGAGTGGGGAAGCCAAGCTCAGCCGAATGGCCATGCTTCGCCAAGGGCGTTCCGCTGAGCGGCTGTGATGGCTGCGGCTCCGCGTTCACCGAGGACGACGAGACGATCGAGCTGATCGCGTGAGAAGGTCGCGCCTTCGCCCCCGCCCTGCACCTCGATGAAGCGGCCGCGGCCTGTCATCACCACATTGAAGTCGACGGCCGCATCCTTGTCCTCGACGTACTCCAGATCGACGAGCTCAGCCCCGTTGACGACGCCGACGCTGACAGCCGCGACGCTATCACTCAGCACGTCGACCGGCCGAAGTTGCGCCGCGATCAACCCGTCGACGAGGGCGACCAGGGCGCCGTTGATGGCCGCGGTACGGGTGCCGCCATCGGCTTCGAGGACATCGCAATCGACCCAGAGTGTCCGCTCGCCGAGCTTGGCGAGATCGACGACGGCCCGCAAGCTGCGGCCAATGAGCCGTTGTATCTCGACAGACCGGCCGTCGACCTTGCCGCCCTTGTCGCGCGGTTTGCGGGTGTTCGTCGAGCCGGGCAGCATGCCGTACTCCGCCGTCAACCAGCCGCGGCCCTTACCGACGAGCCATGCCGGCACGGCCGCTTCGACAGTGCAGGTGCAGAGAACGGTCGTGCGTCCGGACTTGACGAGGACGCTGCCGGGAGCGCTGCCGGTGTAACGGCGGGTGAACGAGAGCGGACGCAGTTCGTCCGCTCGGCGGTCGGTGCGAGGCATGCGATACTCCTGGCACAAGCGCGGCGCTATCCCAATAGCCACGCGAGCAATGCCTTTTGGCCATGCAGCCGATTGCCGGCTTGCGGGAATGCGAGGCAACGTGGGCCATCCATCACTTCGCCAGTGATTTCCTCGCCCCGGTGGGCCGGTAAGCAGTGCAGAACGATCGCGTGGGCCGGGGCCTTCGTCAGCAATTCGGCATTCACCTGGTACGGCGCGAACTCGCGCAGCCTTTGCTCGCGCTCCGCCTCCTGGCCCATGCTGGTGAATACATCCGAGTAAATGACATCCGCCGTCCGGACGGCCGTTGCCGGATCGTTCGTCTGCACTGGCTCGGGCCGACCCGGCAACTTCGTCCGGTACTCGGCCACGAATTCGGCCGGGAAGCCGTAGCCGGGTGGAGACGCCAGCACGAAGGTTGCTCCACTCATCGCACAGCCGTAGGCCAGGGACCGCGCGACGTTATTGCCATCGCCGACGAACGCCACCGTCTTCCCGGCGACCGAGCCAAACGTTTCGCGGATCGTCAGCAGGTCGGCCAATACCTGGCAGGGGTGTGATGTGTCCGATAAGCCGTTGATGACCGGCATGTCCGTACATGCGGCCATGCCCGCGACCGTCGCATGGTCGAATACGCGCAGGACCAATGCGTCCAGGTACTGCGACGCCACTCGGCCAAAGTCCTCCACCGACTCGCGCCAGCCGAGGCCAACCTCGTTGCCCGGTAGGAACAGGCTCGACCCACCAAGCTGCGCCGCGGCTGCTTCAAAGCTAACACGCGTGCGCAGCGACGGTTTCTCGAACACCAGACCGATGAGTTTGCCGGTGAGCGGCATCTCGTGTTTACGGTTGGCCGCCTTGAGGCGAGCAGCTTCGTCGAGCAGGTGCGCGAGTTCGTCCGCGCTCAGATCGGGGATGTCGAGAAGATGGCGCATCACGGTTCACTCAAAACGCTTTCGAGAATGTCGCAGCCCTCGTCGAGCTGGTCGTCGGTCAGAGTCAGCGACGGCAGCAGTCGGATGACGGTGCCGTGCGTACAGTTGATGAGCAGGTTGCGCTGCAGGCACTTTGTTACGACCGGCGTGCCATCGTTGGCGAGTTCAACGCCGACCATGGCACCTTTCACGCGCACGTCCTTCACGAGCGAAGTGCGGTCCTTCAATGCCTCGAACCGCTGTTGGAAGCGTCGTCCAATGGCCTCAGCTCGTTCCAGTAGGCCATCGGCCTCGATTGTTGCAATGGTCGCTAGCGCCGCGGCACAGGCAATCGGATTGCCGCCGAAGGTGGCCGCATGCGTGCCGGGCTTCAGCTTCGCCGCCACTGCGGGTGTTGCGACAAGGCCGCCCGCCGCTACGCCGCCGGCCAACGCTTTGGCCAACGTCATGATGTCTGGCCTCACGCCCCAATGCTGATGGGCGTACCAGCGGCCCGTGCGGCCCATGCCAGTTTGCACTTCGTCGAAAATGAGCAAAAGTCCGCGGTCGTCGCAGAGCTTGCGTAGCCCTTCGAGATAGCCGTCGGGCGGCAGGTTGACGCCACCTTCGCCTTGGATCGGCTCGACCATGATCGCGCACGTCGCATCATCGATGGCCGCAGTCATCGCTGCGAGGTCGCCGAACGGAGCGTATTTGAACCCGGGCAACAACGGCTCGACGCCGGCATGGTACTTCGGCTGCCCCGTCGCACTGAGGGCACCCATTGTCCGGCCGTGGAAACTGTTGAGTGTGGTGATAATCTTGTAGCGGCCCTGGCCACCGTTGAGCCGAGCAAGCTTGATCGCCGCCTCGTTGGCCTCGGTGCCGGAGTTGCAGAAAAAGCACTGGCCGCCGAAATCGGTGTGTCGGCTCAGCGTCTCTGCGAGTTGACCTTGTGGCTCGGTGTACCACGTGTTCGGCACATGGATGAGCAGTCCAATCTGTTCGCGAACGGCTTCGACCACCCGTGGCGGGCAGTGCCCGAGCAGGCCGCAGCCCCAGCCAGGAAAGAGGTCAAGGTATCGCCGCCCCTCGGCGTCCCAGACGTACGATCCCTCGCCGCGCACCAAGCACACCGGGTAGCGTGTGTAGTTGGCGATGACGTACTGCTTGTATTGGGCAATCGTCTGGTCGCTGGTCATCGTGTCGGCGGTCATACAGTCACCCCATGGATCGAGCGCAAAGCCGCTTGCGGCTTCGCGCTCACAGCACAATCTCGGTCCCCACTCCGCGGTCGGTGTAGATCTCCAGCAGTAGCGCGTGGGGCAGGCGACCATCGATGATATGCACCTTGGCAACGCCCGCCCGTAGCGAATCCAAGCACGCCTCCACCTTGGGGATCATTCCGCTGTCGATCACACTTTCGTCAACGAGTGTCCGACAGCCCTCGAGGTTCAGGTGACGTACCGTCGACTCTTCGTCGTTGCGGTTGCGGAGAATGCCGGGCGTATCGGTCAGGAACACAAGCTTCTCGGCTTTCAGCGCCGCGGCAACGCCGGCCGCAGCCGTGTCGGCGTTGACGTTCAGCCAGCCGCCAGTCGCATCGACGGCCAGCGATGGGATCACCGGTACGACGCCGGCCGACGTGAAGTCGGCAATCAGGCCGGCGTCAACCGCCGTCAGCTTGCCGACCCGGCCGAGATCGAGTGGCATTCCGTCCTCGCCGGGGAGTAGGAGTTTCTCACCGGTTAGACATTGCAGGGTGTCGGTGTGCAATCCGACGGCCCGACCTCCGAGCTTGCGAATCTGCCGTACGATGCTGGCGTTGATCTCGTCGCGCAAAACACGGACGACGACGCCGAGCGTTGCCTCATCGGTGACGCGCCGGCCCTGCCGCTTCACGGGCGTAAGACCGGCCGCGCTCATGGCACGGTCGATCGGCTTGCCGCCACCGTGTACGACAACGGGCCGCAGCCCCACTGTCTCCATGAAAACGATGTCTTGAAGCGTGGCGTGGAGGGCCGTGGGGTCTTCCATCGCGCTGCCGCCGAGCTTGATGACGGTGAGGCAGTCGCGAAAACGACGGATGTAACCGAGCGCCTCGATGAGCGCCTCAGCCTTGCGCAAGGCGTCGTGCATCAGCGGGGAACCCCCGGCCTGCGGGAAAAGAACCATCGTAGGCCGCGCCTGGGGCTTCGTCAATAAACGCGCGAAGTGTCCTTCAACTCTTCTTTTCGGTCACGGTCACGTCCGGCCCTTGAATGTGGTGCAAAAGATGCTTGGGCAACCAACAGCGCACGACCACGCGGTCGTCCTCGTATGTCTGCCGATACACTTCCGCGTGAGCTGCCAAATACGACAGCACTTTGCCGTTGGCCGCGGCGACGTTGATCTCGGCGTCAATGAAGCTCGCAGACAGAGCTTCGATCACCGCGTCGCGCAGTTCGTCCAAGCCCTGCCCCGTCGCCGCGCTGACGGCCACGGCTTTCGGATGGTGAGCACGGAGCACATCGAGCAGTGATCGGTCGGCAACGCGGTCCACCTTGTTCAGCACCAGGAGCATCGGCTTTTTGTCGACGGCCAGTTCCTTCAACACGGCGTTGACGGCCAGGATTTGCTCCTCGGCCGTCGGACTCGACGCATCGACGACGTGCAGGAGCAACCGGGCCTGCCGCGTCTCTTCGAGCGTCGCCTTGAACGACGCGACCAGGTGGTGCGGCAGGTCGCGGATGAAGCCGACGGTATCGCTTAGTAGCACCCGGCCCCACTCCTTCAGGTGCCACTGGCGGGTGCGGGTGTCGAGGGTCGAGAAGAGCTGGTCCTTCGACACAACGCCCGCACCGGTCAGGGCGTTCATCAGCGTACTCTTGCCGGCGTTGGTGTAGCCGACGAGGGAGACGGTGTACTCCTCGGCGCGGGTACGGACCTCGCGCTCCTTGCGGGCCTGGGCCTCGGCGAGCTTGGCCTTGAGGTCGCGGATGCGGCCGCCGACGAGCCGGCGGTCCTCTTCGAGCTGTGTTTCGCCAGGGCCGCGGGTGCCGATGCCGCCGCCGCCGAGCCGCGACAGGTGCGACCACATCTGCTTGAGCCGCGGCAGCGAGTACTCAAGCTGCGCCAACTCGACGGCCAACCGAGCCTCGGCCGAGCGGGCGCGGGTGGCGAAGATGTCGAGGATCAGTTCACTCCGGTCGAGGACCTTGACGCCGGTCGCCTTTTCGAGGTTGCGGACCTGGGCCGGCGTCAACTCATTGTCGAAGACGACGACATCCGCGTCGGCCGACTTCACAAGGTCCACGAGTTCGTTGACCTTGCCCCGGCCAATGTAGGTGGCGTGGTGGATTTGTTGGCGGCGCTGGAGCAGCCCGCCGACGATGGTCGCTCCGGCCGTTGTGGCCAAGCCTTCGAGTTCTTCGAGCGGGTCGGTACCGACCCAGGGGCGCTTGGGTAGGTCGACGCTAACGAGGATCGCCCGCTCGGCGCGGACGGTCATTTCCTGGCGAGTCAGTTCCACTTCGGGGGGCAGCCTCCTCGGGGATCGGTGCGATCACCTATCTTACGCTCCCCGCCACCGGACCGCTATTCAATTGCCAGAGTGCGCGGACAATCGGATACCTGTCATGACGGCCGACGACCGAATTTGGTTCACGCGGATGGACCCGAAGAAGTTGTCCCCGTTGTGACGGGTGTCAGTTGTCCGAGAACTGAATCCGCGATTCCCACGCTCGCCGATCTGGCTGAAGTTGTGCCTGTGCACGCTCCTGGGCGATGCGATAGATCGCCTCAACCGCCGACTGTTGACTCGGCGTCAGGCTTGAGAGAACAGCAACCGGGCACGGTACGAAACCATGCGGAATGATCGCGGCGACCGGAAGCTCTTCAGGGATCAGGTGTTGGATGCGGTTGGCGTACATGGCAGTAACCTGTAGTAGTCGGTCGATCATGCTGTCGATATATTATTAGCATCAACATAGTGATAATTCAAGCGCCTTTTTCATCGGCTGTCGGCCCGAGCGGGCTTGAACCCATTTTTGACCCTGCCGTCTGGCTGGGCGGTAGTTGTACCGCAGCCGGGTGACGACAACCGGCGATTTCCTACAGTCGCGCTCTGCCTCGGTCTGTGCCGCGCGCTCGTACCGGCCCGTACGCGGGTCAGCCGTTCCCGAGCCGTTGGAGGGCGGCCCGGGCTTCAACCGTCAGAGGTTGGCCGGGCGGGCCGGCCGCGCACTGGGCCAGGGCGGCCCGGGCCGCCGGAGAGCCGACGCGCTCCAGCACTTCGACGGCCCGCGGTGCCCACGCGTCGGCCGGGCGGACGGCAGAGATCAGCGGCACCGCCCGGTCCCCGGCCGCGACCAGTTCCCGAATGGCGTGGAAGGCGGCCGTGGCGTCCGGATCGGCCAGCCCCCGCACGGCGGCGGTCAGGTCGGCCGGTGGCGGCCGGTCCGGAGCGTACACGTCCCACACGTACACTAGCCCATCCCCACCGCTGGTCATTACCCGCCGGCCGTCCGGGGCGACGGCCAGGCCGTACACCTCGCCAGCGTGGCCGGCGAACACCCGCCGTTCGCCACCGGTGGCCACGTCCCACAGCCGCACCGCCTTTTCCCGGCCGACGGCGACGAGCGTCCGGCCGTCCGGGGTGAAAGCCATCCGCTCTGGGCCGAGCCGCGGCCCCGTCAGCTCTCGCGCCACCTTGCCTGTGGCCGCGTCGATCAACCGCGCTGTCCCGTTGCCGTCCCCGGCCGCCAGGAGGGTGCCGTCCGGGGAGTAGGCCAGCGTGCCGGCCCGGCCTGGGATGGACGGTAGCTGGGCACCGGTGTCGATGTCCCACACCCGCATCCCTGGGTCGCCCACGTATCCCTTGAACGGGGTGCGGATGTACGCCCGCGGGCTACCGCTGGTAACCATCCGCTTGCCGTCGGGCGCGATGGCGATCGCATCCACCGGGTCTTCGTGTCCCTCGAACTTTCGTACCCGCCGGCCCGTCGTCACGTCCCACAGGCTCAGGGTGCGGCCGCCGGTATCGACGGCGACGAGGTGCCGGCCGTCCGGGTGGAAAGCAGCGTGCAAGACGCCCTCGTTCTCGGTCGTGTCCAGCCGCACCTTCTCGTTGCCGGTGGCCATATCGGTGAGTCGGGGGCGACCTTGGTACCAGTACCCGCCTTGGACGGCCGTGCGGCCGTCGGGCGACAGGGCGACCACCTGCCCGTCCGGCACCCGCGTCCGTTCCCCCCGCCGGCGGCCGGCCGGGCCGACGTCCCAGACCCGTACCCCGGTGGCGTGCCGAATGTACGCCTCACCGGTCGGGCCGAACCCGATCACCCCGACGTCCCCATCGATCTCGCGGTCGGCCGGCAACCGGCGGCCGGTGGCCGTCTCCCACAACGCGATCGAATACCCGACGGCGCGGGCCAGTCGTTTGCCGTCGGGCGACAGCGCGAACGGCCCCGCCACCATCGCGCCGAACGAACGGACCTCTCGGTCGGCGTCTAAGTCCCAGAGCTTCAGTTCGTGGTTGCGGACCAGCGCTAGCGTGGACCCGTCGGCCGACTGGGCGACGCTGGAGATGCTCATCCGGGTGGGGTCTTCGGCACGGGTGCCGCGGGTATGCTTGACCTGCTCGCCGGTGGCCGGGTCGAACAAGCCGAGGCCGTCCGGCTGGCACACGACGACCCGGGCGTCGCGGCCGGCGAAGGTGATGCTGCGGTACTCAAGCCAGCCGTGGGCGGTGTACACGCCGGGGATGGTCCGCCCCTGCTTCCCGGTCGCCACGTCCCAGAACACCAGGCCGGCCCCGGGCACCCCGGCGGCGACCGACTTGCCGTCCGGATGGAAGGCCACCGCCGCCAGTTCGCCGAACGGCAGTTCCTTCCCCGCGCCCGGCTCCAGGTCACGCACCAGCGCCCCGGTGGCCGCGTCCCAGAGCCGCACCGTCCGGCGGTTGCCGTGAATCGACGCCAGCCGCTTGCCGTCCGGCGACACCGCCACCCCGTGGGCCCACCCGCCGGGCGTGTGGGACGAGAACACCTCGCTGCCGGTGGCCAGCTCCCACGCCTTGACCGTGCCGTCCCGGCCGGCCGAAGCCACCCGAGTGCCGTCGGTGAACCAGGCCACGCCGGTCGATTCGTAGCGGGCGCTCCAGAGTTCGGCCCCGGTGTCCGCGTCCCAGACCTTGACCGCCGGGTCGATGCCGCCGTAGTTGGACCCGGACGCCAGCCGCTTGCCGTCCGGGGAGAAGGCGACGGCGGCCACCGGGCTGGTGTGCCGCAGGAAGGGGGAGCCGATGCGGTCCACCGCCCCGGCCGGCAGCCCGGCGGGCGGGGCGGCCAACCCGGCCAGCAGAAGGAGCGTGGCGTGTGTCATCGACAACCTCCCACGCAGCACGGCGTCGAACGCGGGTCAGAGTAGTCGGACTCGATTCGTCCACGCTTCTGCGAAGCATCGCGAATCGGATCACTACTTCCCGTCGAGCGCCGGGATCGGCCACAACTCTGACTTGACGTGTTGTGCTGCCAAGATCGCGCTCAGCCGGGCCACGACCTCCGGTTGCGCCGCGGCCACGTCGGTCGTCTCGCCGGGATCCTTCGTCAGGTCGTACAACTCAAGCTTGCCCGGCGTGCGGGCCTTCGCGGCGGCCGGCGGGTTCAGGTTCACGCGGACTGCCTTCCAGTTGCCGACCCGCACGCACTGCTGGCCGCCGTAGCCGGGCGACTCGCGGTACAGGAACGGCCGCGGCTCCTGCGGCCGGCCGGCCAGGGTCGGCGCGAAGCTGATGCCGTCGATCCCCGCCGGCGCGGCCGCCCCCGTCAACTCCACCAGAGTCGGCAGCCAGTCCTCGAAGCCGGTCACGCGATCCGTCGTCCCGGCGGCGACGTGGCCCGCCCAGCGGACGATCTGCGGCACCCGGAAGCCGCCCTCGTAGTACGCGCCTTTCCGGCCGCGGAGGCCGCCGGCGCTGTTGAAGAAGTCGGCGTCGGTGCCGCCGAGCTTCTCGTAGAGCGGGCCGTTGTCGCTGGTGAACACGAAGACCGTCCGCTCGTCGAGGCCGAGTTCCTTGACGAGCGCGACGAGCCGGCCGACCTCACGGTCGAGCCGCGACACCATCGCCGCGTACGCCGCCCGCGGCTGGCGGTGCGGCAGGTAGCTGCGGCCGCCGGGGTACGGCTGTTCGGTGAACGTGCCGGCGTACTCCCGCAAGGAGTCCTCGGGCACTTGCAGGGCCAGGTGCGGCACGGTGGTCGGGAAGTACAGAAAGAACGGTCGGTCCTTGTTGGCGCGGACGAAGGCCCGCGCCTGTTCGGCGATCCGGTCGGGCGCGTACTCTTTACCGGCGTAGGCGGCGTAGCTGGCTGGGTCGTTCGGGTCGGCCCCAGCCGGTAGCTTCTGGTGGGCGGCGAACTTCGGGTTGTCGAGTGGGACCTGCTTGCCGTCGTCCCAGAGGTAGGTCGGGTAGTAGTTGTGGGCGACGGCCTGGCAGTTGTACCCGAACCAACGGTCGAACCCTTGCTTGAGTGGGTCGCCGCTACTGCCGAACGGCCCCAGGCCCCACTTGCCGAACCCGCCGAGGACGTAGCCACGGGCCTTGAGCGCCAGCGGAAGCGTCAGTGCCCCCGCGGGGACCGGCTCCTGCCCCTCGGGGTAGCCCTTCGCTTGTCGGTTGTCGCGGATGTAGGCGTGGCCGGGGTGCTTGCCGGTCATCAGCACGCAGCGCGATGGGGCGCAGACGTTGTGGCCCGAGTACGCCTGGGTGAATCGCAGCCCCTCGGCCGCGAGGCGGTCGATGTTGGGCGTGCGGATCTTTTGCTGGCCGTAGCAGCCGAGGTCGCCATACCCGAGGTCGTCGGCGATCATGAAGACGATGTTTGGCCGCTCAACGGGAGCCGCAGAGCACAGACCCGCGAAGGCTACTGCCACAGCCAAAGCGGATCGAATCGCCCAACCCTGGTCCTGTCGCTTGTCCACGGCCCCTCCCGAGTCGGCACATTTGGTCATGCCATCGATTCCGCGTTTTGAGCGGCAGAGCGAACTCGGGATTAGGCTATTGAACGAAGCGTCGGGTCGTGAGGCTCAGGCGCCGCCTCGGGACCCGACGCTGAAGAAGCACTTCGTAGGCCGGTCAACGGTTCATGAATAGCCACATCAGGATCACGATGGGTAGTGGCAAACCCAGCAGCAATGCGATGAGGCCCCAGCGCGTGTTGCCGGCCCGGCGAATGGCGTTTTTGATCATGATGATGCTCCTCGTTAAGGTGCGGCAGGCGAACCGCGCCAGATGTCCGATTCACTCGCTGGTCCTACTACGCAACCCGTGTGCCGACACACCGTGATATCGATGATCACGAGCGAACATTCCTCGAGCGCCGCAGAACGGCGTATGACCGCCTTGGCCAAACGCCGTTGAGCATGGTCATGCTCAGTGGGACCATCTTTGCGCACGAATGCGCGCGAGAATGCGCGACCGGTTGGGCACGAATTCCGAAACCTGCTTGGGTTCCTTGTCCATCTCGTATGCGACTTAGATCCCGATTCCGAGTTAGCCCATTGGATCCACGACCTCGAAGCCGTCGAAGCGCAGGAGCGGCAAGGCCATTAGGGCTTTCGTCGTGAATTCCCCATCGCCCCGTGGCCGTCTCGCTGTGGCCAACGACAATGCGTAGTGTCACGCACACGCGACCACGGCGGAGATTGTCATGCATTCGCGACGCGAGTTTATCGCCCGTGCGGCTCAGATGGCGGGGGCGGCTGGCTTGCTCGGCGGGCTGTCGGAGTCGATCCAACGGGCCGCGGCCATCGAACCAGAGAAGGGAAGCACGGTTCTCGATGCCGAACACGTCGTCATTCTGATGCAGGAAAACCGGTCGTTCGACCACGCCTTTGGGTCGCTCCGTGGTGTCCGCGGGTTCGACGATCCCCGGGCAATCACGCTGCCCGACGGCAGCCCAGTCTGGGCACAGCCTAGCGCGGCCGGCGATCGTTATCTGCCGTTCCGGCTCGACATCAAAGACACGATGGCGACGTGGATGGGGTCTCTCCCACACAGTTGGACAGACCAGGTAGACGCCCGCAACGGCGGGCGGTACGACCGCTGGCTGACGTCCAAGCGGCCGGGCGGGAAGTACGCTTCCATGCCACTCACGCTCGGGTATTACACACGCGCGGACATCCCGTTTTACTACGCCTTGGCCGATGCCTTCACGATCTGCGACCAACACTTCTGTTCGTCGCTGACCGGGACGACTCCCAATCGCCTCTACCTCTGGACCGGTACGATCCGGGAGAAGCCGTCCGCGGACTCGCCGGCCAACGTCCTCAATTCGGACGTCGATTACGGCCGGTGGGCAAGCTGGCCGACGTTTCCCGAGCGACTCGAGGATCGCGGTATCACGTGGAAGATCTACCAGAACGAACTCAGCCTCGAATCCGGACTTTCCGGCGACGAAGACGATTGGTTGTCGAACTTCACCGACAATCCAATCGAGTGGTTCTCGCAGTACCACGTGCGCTTCGCAGCAACGCATCGTGACTTTGTCGCACGGCGGCTGAAAGAGATCCCCGGCGAGATCGAGGCGCTAAAGAAAGAGCGGCCGGCCGACGCAGACAAGCAGATCGCGAAGCTCTCAGCCGCACTCAAGCGATACGAGGCGGAAACCGCCCAGCTAACACCCGCGGCGTTTGAAAAGCTCTCGCCGCGCGAGAAGAACCTGCACGCCAAAGCATTTTGCACGAACACCGGCGACCCGGCGTACCGCAAGCTCGCAGAAATCGCCTACCGCGATGGCACCGAAGAACGGCGGATGAACGTGCCGATGGGCGATGTGTTGCATCAGTTCCGCAAGGATGTGAACGATGGCACGCTGCCGACGGTCTCTTGGATCGTTAGCCCGGAGAAATTCTCGGACCATCCGTCGTCGGCCTGGTATGGGGCGTGGTATCTCGCCGAAGTCCTCGACATCCTGACGCGCAACCCCGAGGTCTGGAAGAAGACCGTCTTCATCCTGACCTACGATGAGAACGACGGCTATTTCGATCACTTCCCGCCATTCGTCGCCCCGCACCCGCGCAAGCCTGAGACAGGCCGAGTATCGACGGGGATCGACGCCAGCGTCGAATATGTCGAGTGGGAGCAGGACGCGAAGCGCAAGCGGCGCGGCGAAGCGCGGGAGAGTCCGATCGGGCTAGGCTACCGCGTGCCGATGGTCATTGCCTCGCCGTGGAGCCGCGGCGGATGCGTTTGCTCGCAGGTGTTCGACCACACATCTGTCTTGCAGTTCCTCGAGAAGCTGCTATCGCACAAGACGGGCAAGGCGGTCGAAGAGACGAACATTAGCCGCTGGCGGCGAGCCGTCTGCGGTGATTTGACATCCGCCTTCCAAGCCACACCCGCCGATAAGGGCAGCCCACTGCCGTTCCCGCCACGCGATGAGTTCTTCGGCACGATTCACAAGGCGAAATTCAAAAAGCTTCCGACTGGCTACCGCAAGTTGACATCGGACGAGATCACCCAACTTCGCCGTGACTCGCGGTCCTCGTCGCTACTGCCGCACCAGGAGCCGGGTGTACGGCGATCGTGCGCGCTGCCGTACCAACTAACTGTGGACGGCGCATTGAGTGCCGATCGCCGCCGCTTCGCGATTCATCTCGCAGCGGGCAAGGAGGTCTTTGGCGACCGCTCGGCTGGTTCGCCGTTCATCGTGTACGCTTTCACGAAGGCTGGTATGGCGGTGCGGAACTACGCTGTCGCGCCGGGCGAACGATTGGACGATTCGTGGGCGCTCGCCGACTTCGAGAACGAGCGTTACCACTTGCGGGTCTACGGGCCGAATGGCTTCTTCCGCGAGTTTAAGGGTAGCGGCGATAACCCGACGGTCGAGGTCCGGTTCGACTACGCGCGAGCGAAGCCCGGGGACCGAATCCTGACGGGTGGTGTCACCATCGAACTGACGAACGCCGACCAACAGAAGGGTGCGACGATCGAGGTTCACGACAACGCATACAAGGCTGCCGTCCCGCCGCAGTCCCTGGCGGCCGGTGGGCGCGCAACCTTGGCCATCGACACGAAGGCAAGCTTCGGGTGGTACGATTTCACCGTGCGAATCGCCGGCCACGAGCCGTTCGAGAAACGCTACGCCGGCCGTGTCGAAACCGGGCAATGGAGCTACAGCGATCCGCAGATTGGCCTGGCGCCAGCGTAATCGATTGCGCGCCCTCACGCGGTGCAGGAGCCATCGCCGTCATGCTTGCGATGCGATTCGCCGGGCCACGCCAACCGCTGAGCGCTGACGACGTGCCTGTTCCCGAGCCTGGGCCTGAGCAACTCCTAGTCCGTATTCGCGCCTGCGGTGTATGTCGCACGGACCTGCACGTCGTCGATGGCGACCTCCCCAACCCAAGGCCATCGGTGATCCCCGGTCACGAGATCGTCGGGACCGTTGTCCATTTCGGGGAGCAAGTGAAGGGGTTCGCCATTGGCCAGCGAGTCGGCATTCCCTGGCTCGGATGGACCTGCGGCGAGTGCCGCTATTGCCAAAGCGATCGGGAGAACCTGTGCGACCGTCCGCGGTTCACCGGTTACACCCTCGATGGTGGGTATGCCGAATATGTTGTGGCCGACCATCGCTATTGCTTTGTCCTACCAGTCGAATACTCGGACGCCGAGGTAGCCCCGCTATTGTGCGCCGGACTGATCGGTTACCGCTCCCTGGTAATGGCCGGCGACGCTCGACGCCTTGGAATCTACGGCTTCGGCGCGGCCGCACACATCGTGGCCCAGGTGGCTCGGTATCAGGACCGCCAGGTCTACGCTTTCGTGCGCCCCGGCGATGAAGACGCTCGCCAGTTTGCTCTCGACCTTGGCGCAACCTGGGCTGGCGAGTCCGATCAACAGCCCCCGGACGAGTTGGATGCCGCGATTATCTTCGCTCCGGCCGGGTCACTCGTGCCGGCGGCCTTGCGGGCCGTGTGCAAGGGCGGCACGGTCGTGTGTGGTGGCATCCACATGAGCGACATCCCGGCGTTCCCATACGACATCCTGTGGGGCGAGCGGGTCATCCGTTCCGTAGCCAATCTGACCCGGCAGGACGGCGAAGCGTTCCTGGCCCTAGCCCCACGCGTGCCGGTGAGGACAGCCGTGACGACGTTTTCGCTTGCTGAGGCTGACCATGCGCTGAACTTATTGCGGGCCGGCGAACTCCGCGGCGCAGCCGTCCTGATTCCGCCGTCCAACGGTGTCACATGAACCTTGCACGACTGATCGACGATCTGTCTCGACCAAACGCATACCCAGTTCCAATCAAGGTCATCGAGGTCCGGCAAACACACATCTCAGCCGTCTTCCTGGCCGGAGACCTGGTCTATAAGGTCAAGAAGCCCGTCAAACTCGGGTTCCTGGACTTCTCGACACTCGAACTCAGGCGGCACTACTGCGACGAGGAGGTAAGGCTCAACCGTCGGTTGGCCCCGGATGTCTATCTCGGCGTCGTCCCAATCGCGAGCACAACCGACGGCCTGGCTTTCGAGGCCGCGGGGGACGCGGTGGAATGGGCGGTCAAGATGCGCCGCCTCCCGGACAATGCAACGCTCTTGAGCCGACTGAGCCGCGGCGAGGTGACGGAGCAGCAACTCGCGGCGCTCGCAGGCCGGCTGGCCGAATTCCATCGGAAGGCCGGCAGTAGTTCGGCGGTCGCGGCGTGTGGTCGGCTCGAAGTTGTCGCCCGGAACGCGCGAGAGAATTTTGAGCAGGCCGAACCGGAGGTCGGAACGACCGTGACCCGGGGCGTGTTCGACCGGCTCCGATCGCTCACGGAAGCAGCGCTGGCCAACCTCGGTTCACTGATCGACGCGCGGGCCGAGCGAGGCGTCCCCCGCGACACGCATGGCGACCTGCATCTCGATCACGTGTACCTGTTCCCGGAACGCATGCCACCCAACGATCTGGTTATCATCGATTGCATCGAGTTCAACGAGCGCTTCCGGTTCGCGGACCCCATAGCCGATGTGGCGTTCCCGGTTATGGACCTCAAGTTCCGCGGCTATCGCGATCTGGCGGTCGCCTTCGCCCAGGCGTATGCACACGCTTCGGGCGACGCCGAGGGGATGCGCCTGATGCCGTTCTACACTGCGTATCGGGCAGTGGTGCGCGCCAAAGTCGAGGGATTCGAGCTACGCGAGCCGGAAATCCCAGCCGACGAGCGTACCGACGCCGTGCGGCGCGCCCGTGGCCACTGGCTGTTAGCCCTTGGTGAACTGGCGTCACCGGATCACCGGCCCGCGCTGCTGCTCATCGGCGGCCTACCGGGTACGGGCAAATCCACTCTGGCCCGCGAACTGTGTGCGAAGGCAGGCACGATCGTCGTGCGATCGGACGAGGTGCGTAACGAAATCGCCGCGGCAGTGCCCGTTGGGACGGCGACACTCGAAGGCGGCAAATACACGCCCGCGTGGACCGAGCGAACCTATGCGGAATGTACCCGCCGGGCAGAGCAATTGTTGCTCGACGGTCAGCGGGTGGTTGTCGATGCCAACTTTCGTGAAGAGGCTCAGCGGTCCCTATTCGTTGCGTTGGCAAACCGACTCGCGGTTCCGATATTGTTCGTCATCTGCGTGGCCGACCCGAGCGTCGTGCGAGAGCGATTGGCCAAGCGCCGCGGCGATGCCTCGGATGCCGATTGGCAGGTCTACCAGTGGGCAGCCGCGCGATGGCAGGAACCGACGAAGCCCTGGCCGGGACGCCTCGTCACCCTCCGCACCGATATGGCGATCGAGGATGCTACTGCGACCGTGCTTCGGGAGCTGCGCCAGGAGTCCCTGGCAACCTGAATCTCGCACAGCCTCGTTGCGCAGCGAAGCGGGCTGGCTATAACATCCTGTGACAGTGGAATTCGCGTCTCCCCCGCGAAGGCAGAACACGATATCGGAACGCAGCCATGTACCGCACCATCCTAGTCCCTCTTGACGGATCGGTTCAGAGCGAACTCTCGCTACCTCTGGCCTCGACCGTGGCGCGAGCCGCCAAGGCCGAGTTAAAGCTCGTTCACGTCGCATCGCTGGACGAAAGTGCGAATCGTTCAGCCAATCCGTCGCACCAACAGTACCTCGACGGCATACTGCAAAAGGTCCGGCAGGAGAGCGGTGTCTCCGCAACGTGTGAGTTGCTGTATGGCCCGGTTGCCGAAACGCTGGCCGCATGCGCGGTCGTCACGCCGGCCGACCTGATCGTGATGACCACGCACGGCCGGGGGCCACTCTCCCGCCTGTGGCTGGGTAGTGTCGCCGACAGCCTCGTTCGCCGATCGACCGTGCCGCTCTTGCTGCTCCGGCCGGGCGAGAAACCGCAATCGGGCGCTTCGACATCGAGCCACGGCTTACACCAGATCCTGATTGCACTCGACGGCTCGCCCGCGTCTGAGACAGCCATCGCCCCGGCGCTCGCTCTGGGACGGCTGTTCGACGCGGAGTTCACGTTACTGCGCGTCGTCGAGCCAGTGCCCGCCATTGTGGGCGATGGCGCGACGTACGCGGCGGGTGGCTACGACATGCAACTCTTCGAGGAACTGCTCGAGCAAGCGAAGGCGAACTTGAGTGCGATCGCCGAACGCTTGCGCGCCGATGGCCTGACGGTCACCGCACATACGGTCGTCGGCGGCTCGCCGGGACCGGCGATCCTCGATGCGGCCAAGGCAGCGGACTTGACGGCGGTCGCAACGCATGGCCGATCCGCTACCGCGCGTCTGTTCCTCGGAAGTGTTGCCGATAAGGTCATTCGCGGTTCGGAAGGACCAGTGCTCTTGGTCCGTTGCAGCGATCAGTAGGCATCAAAGGAGGTGTCCCGTGTCGCAGACGATGCCGACGGAGCTGGAGTTCCTAATCCTGCCGGCCGCGGACTTGATGAACCGAAATGTCGTGTCGGTTTCGGAGACCGAGTCGCTGAACGATGCGATCAGCACGCTAACGAAACGTGGCATTGGCGGCGTGCCCGTCATCAACGCGGCTGGCCGACCCGTCGGCGTTCTGACCCAGAGCGACGTACTGGTCCACGACCGCACCACCGCGGGGGGTCAGCAGTCCGTGCCCGAGTTCTACCAGCGTGCCGACTTGCACGCTGCCAGCCAGGATGCCCTGAGCGGGCTGTCAGTCGAGTCGATTGCTGGTGTTTGTGTCCGCGACGTGATGACACCGGTCGTGTTTTCCGTGGCACCGACCGCAACAGCAAAGACTGTCGTGGAGGAACTCCTGAGGCTGCGCGTTCATCGGATGTTTGTTGTGGACGACGCTGGCGTCCTCGTCGGCGTCATTGGGACGACCGACCTCTTGCGCCGACTGCTTGACTGATGCAGCCCGGAACGCAATGTCCCGCGTCATCGGCGGGCACTCTTTTCGCACGCACTATGCGCGGTCGCCGCGCTGTTGTTTCAGCCTCGCCAGCTCTTCGCGCAGCTGGCGATTTTCGACCTCCAGGGATTCCACGCGATCGTTTGCTGTGGCGGGTTCCGGCCCGCGAGCGTACTCGACGATGTGGTCTTCCGTGAGATAAACGCCGGTCCACAGGCTGGTCTTGCAATGAGCGTCGTGAACGTTGCCGTCGCGGTCGGTAAAGCGAAGGCTATAGATGCGGTCGCTCTTTTCGCCGAACCAGCCGGGACCAAACGGGGCCCAGCGACAACTCAGTACACGGCCGCCACGCTCTTCGACATAGTCACGGATGCGGCCCTGATCGACGACTCCTGCCAGGACGCGGACCAGCAGGGCAACTCCCAGAGCCAGCGGGATCAGAAGCAAAGCACCATCCACAGACGGAATCCTCCGACACAGGCTACCACCACCCCCGGTCCTCAAGCGACGACCACCAGAACTCGTCGCCCTCGTTCAAGGCGGTGCAGGCGCAACCAAATGCCATACTCGCGGCCATCAATAGCGCCCACGGCCACGCGAGGCCGCCGATCTGAAGGAGTATCCACCCAGCAATTGCGAGGCCGAATAGCGCCCCGCAGCCGAAGCGGATGACTTTCTCCGCGCGATCCGGCTCGTCCACGATCGCCGCCCCAGGGTGTCCTTGAACCGTGTCGCAATGCCGGAGGTAATTCGTCGGCCGGGCACCAGTATTCGGTCAAGGAACGGATCGCATGTCCGCGGCGCCGTAGTCGACAAGGACGATCATTCCCCTACCCGCAGCGTCACGGGCAAAGCGGCGTGTTGCGTCCCTTTGCCCTCGTGCGTCGCCAGCACCACGATTGGCAATGTTGTCGGCTTCACCCACGGCTCGGCGTACAGGACCACCCGCCGCTTCGTCTCGCGTTCTGTAACCAGGATACCGTTCAAGCCGACGTTCTCGACGCGGACACCGCGCGGCAGGCCACGTACGTCCAGCGGAATGCGGCCCTTGAAACCTTCGCGCCGCTCGATCGTCACGTCAAACGTCGTCTCGTGCCCCGGCTGGATCGTCAGCTCCTTCTGCGCGACGGTCGTCACGATGGTGCCGGGATCGATGGCCGTCGGTCGACCCGCTTGCGTTTCGCGCACGACCTGTTGACCGCCGATCGTGGCCTCACCGACCAGCTTGAAGGACGTCGATACGGGCGGACTCTTCGCGTCGGCATCGGCCCATACGGCGAGCGTCGTGGTGAACTGGCCGGCCTCGACCGTTGTCGAGGCCGAGTGGAAGCCGGGCGGCAGGCCGTCGAGTCGCACCGCGACCGGGCCGTCGAAGCCGTCGAGCCGCGTCACGGTTACGGACAAGGGCAACGCCCCACCGCGCCACACCGCCGGCGTCCGGCTACCGAGCGCCAGCGAGTAGTCGGGTTTGGGTGGCCGTACGGTCAGCCGATAGGCGTGGTCCGGCCCGCCGTGCCCGCGGCTGTCGCCAATGTGGATGCGATACAGCCCGTCGTTCGGCGGGTCGAACTCCAGTCGCGAGTCCTTGCCGAAGCCGGGGCCGCCGTCGTCATTGCGGTAGTTCAGACGCACCAGCGGCAGACCGTTCGGCGGGAAGCTCGACCCCGGTGGGTGGACCTGCACCTTGTACGCTGGCGAGTTGTTGGCGTGGGCAGCCGGCGTCGTGCCGAGGAAGCCGAGTCGGCTACCACCAAATGAGTAGAAGCGACAATCGTCGTCCGGGCCGCGCGGCATCGTCTCGATCCGCATCAACTCGCGATCGATCAGCACGTAATCGTCCATTGCGAACTCGTTGAACGATTCGAGCCGAATGCCGGGCACGTTGGAGTCGTGGTCGCGTAGGGTGACGTACACCTTGGCCACGCCGCGGAGGACCGCTCGCTCGACCGGCTTGCCGTTCCCATCCGTCACTTCGATCCACGAGTCGAGCGGTGACCCGAGCCGGCGGGCGTTGACCTCGATGACGAGCCGCTCTCCCTTTTTTGCAACGAAACTCCATTCGCCGACTGCGCCCGGCTTGCGGATCAGCCCATTGCCCGTGCCGGGGACTGCGATAACATCCTCACACTTGTCGCACTCGGGAAACTCGCCGACGACCACCGTCGGCGAGCCAAGCACGGGGCCGTGCTTCGACCTCACAGGGACCGGCAACTTCGTGCCCGGCTTGGCATCGGCTGCGGACACTTCGACGCCCGCGGAATCGAGGAAGACACCGTTGAGGTGGATCGTCTGCTTTGCCCCGGCCCGTAGGCCGAGCGGATAGACGCTGGCGACGATTGGCACGGTGCCAACGTACAAGCGATAATGCATGTCCTTGCCGCCGCGGAAGTCGCGGTCGCGCACGGCCAAGGTGTAGACACCGGCCGAGCCACACTTCGCGGCGAGTAATCCATTCGCGCTTTCGGCGAGGACGTTGCCGGCTGCGTCGAGCCATTCGAGTGCCGGCTCCAGCTTCGAGCCGATGGACGCGGTGGCGCACTGCACGCCGACCGCCTGGTATTCGGCACACTTGAAGCGGTAGTAGTCCACGGCACCGGCGCGGTCGATGGTACCAATGAAAGTGCGGTCGATCGGGCGGACCTTGGCGGCACTCGGCGCGTCGTTTCTAGTCGGGTCCGGTTCAGCCGGAAACAAGTCCACCGTGAATGGCACCGTCGTCGAACCCGCCGCGGCCTGGAGCGTCAGGGTAATACGCCCGGCCGGCAGCGTAGCGGGCACGGCCAGGTCGAACGTCAGTCGCTCGGGATGAACGCCATTCGGCTGAATGCGAACGCCGATGCCCTCAGCCGTGACCCGCGTGACCCCGTCGAGATACTTGCCCGTGATGACAACCGTCGTCGTTCGACCTCGTGGCCCAAAATCCGGGCTGACCTTCGCGATCTGCGGCGGCTTTGGTTTTGCAGGCAGTACATCGGTCATCATGCCGGTCGCCGGGTCGAGCAATGCAAGTGTTCCGTCATAGCGGCCAAGGGCGATCTGTTTGCCGTCGGGCCGCATTGCAATGGCCAGCACCGTGTCTGGTTGTTTCGTGTGGACTTTCATCTCCGTAAGCTTGGTCGCGTCCCACACTTTGAGCGTGCGGTCCTCAGCCGATGTGTAGAGTGTCACCCCGTTGGGCGCATACGCAAGCTTGGTGATGGGAGCTTCGTGGGCGAACTGAGCGTTGATGAGCTTGCCGTCCGTTGCCGAGACGCGCCAGACGCGGATGGTCTTATCGACACCGGCCGCAGCCAGGTGCTTGCCGTTCGGGTGCCAGGCAACGGCATAGAGCCAGTCGGTCGCTTCACCGAGCGTGTAGAGCCGTTTGCCGGTGGCCGTGTCCCAGACCTTGACGGTTCGATCGGCCGCGACCGTGGCGAGCAAGGTTCCGTCGGGGCTGAAGGCCAATCCGTAGATCGCGTCGCTGTGGTCGCGCCACTCCTGCGGCTTTGCTCTGTCATTGTCCCAGACGTAGACGACGCGATCGTAGCCGGCGGCGGCCAGTTGCTTGCCATCGGGCCTGAACGCCAGGCCGTAGATCGCGTCCTTCGGCCCAATGAGGGTACGGTCGCCGATGCGGATCTCCGGTGGCTTGCCCGGCGCGCCCGCCGCAACGGCGAGCCGCCCGTCTGCCGCGAACGCGACGGCCGTGACGGCACTGCCGGCCGCGGGGCGTCGGCCGACGACCTCGTTGCCGGTGGGGTCGAGCAGAAGCACTTCGCCGTAGCCAGCCGCGGCGAGTTGCTTGCCGTCGGCGGAGTACGCGACGGCCTTGACCGGCGGTGCAGCTTTGTGCGGGTCAGCGGCAACGAGCAAGGCGAGGAGGAGAGTGGCGTTCATGCCGGCCATCTTACCAAACGATGGCTGACGCGGGCGAGCGTCGGAGCGTCAGCCCGACGTGCTTTGCGGCAGAAGGCTGTCTTCGTAGGCTGATGCCGCGTAAGCCACGGCCGCGTCGATGCGTTCCGGCTTGAGGGTCGGGTAGCTCGCGAGAATCTCGTCCCAGCTCGCCCCTTCGGCCAAGCTGTCGAGGATGTTGGTCACGAATACCCGCGTTCCCTTGGCGCAAAGCTCGCCGCGGCAGACTTGTGGGTCGCGGGTGAAGAACAGCCGCCAATCGATCATGGGTCGGCCTCCGCTTTCGAGACCATTCTACCGCGTCGGCGGCACTACAAGGTTCGGGCACGTGGCTGGCATTACCGCCTGCCCGGTTCGCCATGCGGCTCAACGGTCGCCGGCCGGTCGGCCCGCCACACCGCAAATGCCATCGCCCGTCGATCCGCCGGCCACCGCTCCGCGATCTCGTAGGCCGCCAGCGGAACCATCCAACTGCTCCAGGCCGCGACGACGTAGGCGTCTTCGGGACTTGACACGCCAACCAGCCCGGCCGCCCCCGAGATCAGGCGAAGCGCCACCGCCGAACAGATCAGGACGTACGAGCGGAGCATCCAGCGCCGGTGCCGGTCGTAGCGGCGGCGACGGGCGTGAACGACGCCGATGATCGCACAGCCGCCGGTCGCCGCCGACAGCGCGAGGAAGCTCAGCCCCGCCGGCCAGCCGCCGAAGGCATGCCGGGCCATCACCACGCTGCTCGGGAGGACGAACGCCAACAGCACGACGACCTGGCCGCGGCCCAACCAGCGGTGCAAGCCGCCGTACCGACGACGGACGTATTCGCTCAGGAGGATCAACCCGTTGAGCAGCACGAGCGGCCCGAACGCGATGTGGACGTAGAACGCCGGCCGGTAGACGCCGGTAAACGTCCTCTCGCGGCCTTGCAGGAAGAGCGAATTGAAATCGGGCGGGAAGTAATCGGGGTAGTTTGCCAGGATCGCAGCCAGCACCCGCAGCACCAGCGCGACCGCAAGCCAGCGAAGGACCGTCGTCAGGATTCGGAACCTCACCGCGGCACTCAATCCAAGTCGAACGGTTCCCCGCCAGCGATGGTGATCGCGGCGGCCAGCTTTCTCGGCTCGACCGAGGAGCGGATGGACCGGACCGACCCGTCGGCCATCGCGGCGAGAATCAAGTTGGCGTGCCCGCCGAACGGCCGTTGGTCGCCGTGCAGCGGCACGTCGGTGGGGTCAAATCCGCGCAGGGTCGATCCGCCGCCGCGGGACCACGGCCCGAGGCCGGTGCGGGTCTCCATCAGGGCGATCGTGTTGGAAGTTCCGTCCTGCATCATCGCCATCGTCGTCCCGCGGTCCCAGCCCATGAAGCCGTTGCCGGCCGCGCCCGCCGGTTGCCCAGCAGCGGCGAGTCCAATGCCGGACATTGCGACGTAATGGGTCACCGCGTCGGCCGGCTCACCCGCCGCGGGGCAGAGCATTGTCTTGATCCGCGTCTGGGCCGCCGGGAGGTTCCCCGCGAACCCCCGCGCCACGTCGAGCTGCCGGAACAGGGCCTCCTCGTCCAGGTATGGCAACAACGGGACCACCCAACTGAGTCGTTCATCGGGCGTCGCGCCCAGCCCCACACAGCCTGGAGGGAATGACCGTCCTTCGGGCGGGTCCGTGTGACCCGTGGACGGAAACGCCGCCGACCCGCCCATTGACTCGAACATGTGCAACCCCAGCACCAGTTGTTTGAGGTTGTTCGAGCACCTGGCCCGTTCGGCCGGTTCACGAACGCGCCGGGTCGCTGGCAGCAAGAGGCTGACCACGACGGCAACGATGCCGACGACGATGAGAACTTCGGTCAGGGTCAATCCATCGCGTGAACGCCGAGACACGGCTGGTCCTTACCGGAGGAAGAGATCGGTGCGGTGGTCAATCGCGCCCGACTAGTTTCACTACTACTGTCCCACCATTGAACCCCATCCGTCACGTCGGATCAAGGGATGTCGTCCCGCCTTCAGGGCCATTCTCAAGTGACGTATGAGGTATCTGTAGGGTGGCACGACCGCAGGGAGTGCCACCACGGCGGCCGAGGCGCGAGGCCGTTCTGGTGGCACTCCCTGCGGTCGCACCACCCTACGCACCTCTTGCGTCGTGGGTGACGAGATCGACCTCGAACCCGCCGTCCGTCGTCGACGACTCGACCGTCTCTCGGCCGGGGTCCAGGCCGACCGCCTCCCGCACCGGCAGGATGTGGCAGCCGCGCAGGTCGTGGTCCGAGTCCGGCGACGGGAAGCCGTACAGGTGCGCCCCACTAACGGTCGCGAAGACCAGCGGGTACGGGTGTCGGGCGACTTCATCGCGGAGACGCTCGTCGGCGTTCATAGCAACTCCCTCACCTTGTCGAGTTCCGCCTGCACGGCCCGCAGGGCGGCGACCGCGCGGTCCGGCTGCACGACGCAGCCGTCGAGCGTGCCGTAATGCTCTTCCAGGCAGTGGAGCAACAGCGCCTTGATCTTGCCCTCGTCCGGCGTGGCCGGCAGCGGACTGGCGGCGTAGGCCCGTTCCAGGTCGGCCTCCTTGTCGGCCGCCCACTGCCGCAGGCGCTCCTCCGTCCACTCGCCGCGGCGGATCGCCTTCAGCCGTTCGTTGTCGCGCTGAAGATCGATGTCGCCCTCGACCAGCATCTGCTCGACCTCACCGAGCAGGCGGACGACGTGGTATGCAAACTTCGTGTCGTAGCCATGGGCGGCCACGAGGTCCGCCCGCGCGCCGATCGGCTCCTTGATCGTCAGCTTGTGCAGCTGCGAGTAGGCGTACCCCTTGAACTTCGGCCACGCCCCGCGGTGCAGGAACAGCCGGCGGTTCTCGCGGACCAGGGTGCCGACGCGGGTTGAATGCAACACGCACGTCGCCGGGGTGAACAAGCTGTCGATGACGTTCGGGTTGTTCTCCATCGCCAGGGCGAAGAACTTGACGATGCCGAAGACGGTCAGGTCGTACGTCCGGCCGCGGCCGGCCAGGGCGTCCGGGTCGCGGACGTGGTGCTCCTGGAACTGCGCGAACCGCTCGTGCGGCCGGCCGAAGCCAGGGATTTCGCCACGGAGGTGCGGGAACAGATCGTCCTTCGGCGGGATCGCCCAGCCGTACACGTCGAGGTCGCTGGTGTCGGACGAGACGCCGTAGGCGACCGACCCCATGACCGTCTCGTACTGGACGTTTGCCGGAAGCCAGCGCGGCGGCTTGACCAGACCGCGGTCTGCCAGACGTTGAAGCGTACTCATGGTGAGACCTCAGGCAGGACGGCCGACTGGAGCATAGGATACGGCGAAGTGGCTGGCGGTTCGGGACCGCCGGAGCACAGGCTCATACCGAGGCACCCGCCATGTCTGACGTGACCCGGTTGCTCGACGCCGCCGCGGGCGGTGACCGGCAAGCCGCGGCCGCGCTGCTTCCGCTCGTGTACGACGAACTCCGCAAGCTCGCCGCGGTCCGGCTCGCCAACGAGAAGCCCGGTCAGACACTTCAGTCGACTGCCCTCGTTCACGAGGCCTACCTCCGGCTGATCGGCGGCCAGCACTTCAACGGCCGCGCACACTTCTTCGCGGCGGCGGCCGAGGCGATGCGCCGCATTCTCGTCGAATCGGCCCGGCGCAAGGTTCGCTTGAAGCGGGGCGGAGGCGGTCAGAGAGTCGAGTTGCCGGACGACCTCCCGGCCCCCGCAGCCCCGGTCGAGGATGTGTTGGCCGTCGACGAGGCCCTCGACCAGCTCGCGGAGCGCGACTCGACGGCAGCCGAACTGGTCAAACTCCATTACTTCGCTGGGTTTACACTCGAACAGGCGGCCGATCTCCTCGGCGTGCCTCACCGGACGGCCTACCGGACGTGGTCATTCGCGCGGGCCTGGCTGTATCGCAGGTTGGGCGGCGGCGACCGCCAGGAAGAAAATGCGCCGGTCGAGTGATATTCTTGGCAGCCGCGACGCCCGCACGGCGCACGGGAGGGTAAGCACCCTTCACGGAGCCATCGCATGAACAGTTCCCTGCCCGACGCGAAGTCCATTTTCGGTCGTGCCGCCGAGATCTCGACTCCAGGCGAGCGGGCCGCGTTTCTCGACGACGCCTGCGCCGGCCATCCGGCCGTGCGGGCCGAGGTGGAGACACTCCTCAAGGCATTGGGCGATGCCGGTTCTTTCATGCGTTCTCCGGCCGCTCCCGCTGGCACGGCGGACTACGGCGACGCAGGCACCGAGGGCGAAGGAACGCTCATCGGCCCGTACACGCTGCGGGAACAGATCGGCGAGGGTGGGATGGGGCTGGTGTTCGTCGCCGAACAGCAGCAGCCGGTTCGCCGAAAAGTCGCACTCAAGGTGATCAAGCCGGGGATGGACACGCGGCAGGTGGTCGCCCGGTTCGAGGCGGAGCGGCAGGCGCTAGCGCTCATGGACCACCCCAACATCGCCAAGGTGTTCGACGCCGGAGTCACCGACGCCGGCCGCCCGTACTTCGTGATGGAACTGGTGAAGGGCGCTCCGATCACGGAGTACGCTGACGCGAACAACCTCACCCCCAAGGACCGGCTTGGGCTGTTCGTGCAGGTGTGCCAGGCGGTGCAACACGCTCACCAGAAGGGCGTCATCCACCGCGACCTGAAGCCGTCGAACATCCTGGTTGCCCCACACGACGGCATCCCGGTGGTAAAGGTAATCGACTTCGGGGTGGCCAAGGCACTCGGCCAGTCGCTCACCGAGAAGACGATCTACACGCGGTTCGCCCAGATGATCGGGACGCCGCTGTACATGAGCCCCGAACAGGCCGAGGTGAACCAACTCGACGTGGATACCCGCTCGGACGTGTACTCGCTCGGGGTGCTGCTCTACGAACTCCTGACCGGCACCACACCGTTCGACGGAGACCGCTTCCACAAGGCCGCGTTTGACGAGATCCGCCGGATCATCAAGGAGGAGGAGCCGCCACGCCCGAGTACCCGGCTGACATCCCTCGGAGTGACGCTCACGGCCGTGTCGGCAAAGCGGGGCACCGACCCGGGCCAGCTGGCCGGATTGGTCCGTGGCGAACTCGACTGGATCGTGATGCGGTGCCTGGAAAAGGATCGCACCCGCCGCTACGACACTGCCATCGGGCTGGCGAAGGATGTCGAGCGTTACCTCAACGGCGACGCCGTGGAGGCGTGCCCGCCGACGCTGGGATACCGGCTGACGAAGGCGTACCGAAAGCACCGCAATCCGATCCGCGTCGGCCTGGCGTTCGCCCTGCTGTTCGCGCTGGGGACCGTCGTCTCGATCGTCTCGGCCGTCCAGGCGCGGCGGGCCGAACGGATCGCGGACCAGCGGCGCGCCGAATCGGAGGAGAACGCGCGAGTCGCTCGGGAGAATGGCGACCGGGCCGAGCGCGAAGCGGAGAACGTCCGGGCCGAGCAAGACCGCACCCGCCGGCTGCTTTACGCGAGCCAGATGAGCGCGGCCTCGGCAGCCCTGGCCGACAACCGCATTCAACTCGTCGTGCGGAAACTCGAGGAGACGACTCCGAAGCCCGGCGAACCCGATCTCCGCGGGTGGGAGTGGCACTACCTCGACCGCCTCACCCGCACCGGTCGCGAGTACACCCTGGATTCGAACCCCTTCGACGAAGGGAATCCCGCGGTGTCCCAGTTGCGGCGGACCCTGACGCCGAACGCCAAGCCGAGCCGTTGGCTCGTCACCAGCCGGCCGCATGGCGCGGGCGACGTGTACGTCATCGTCGATGCCCTGAGCGGTCAGCGCGTCGCTCAGGTGCCGAAGGATAGCGCGATCGCCCGACCGGCGAAGGCCTCCGGCCTGACGTGGCGGGCCGTCGTCAGCGACGACGGCCGCTACCTGCTCTTGACCGAAATGCCGGCCAGCTTCGAGAGTAAGGTCGCAGCGAAGGTCGCCCGGTTGCGCGCCTGGGAGATAGCCACCGGGCAGGAAGTGGTCGGCCTTCCGGATGCGATCCCGGTCACGTACGCCGTCAACCGCGGCCCCATTTTGGGGCCGGATGCCGCCTGGGTCGCTTGGGTCGAACGGCCCGGCCTCAACCTGAGTGACGAGAATTCAAGGCCGGACGGCGGCATGGGCTTGCGCCCCAACGGGGCGGCTGGCCCGGTGGAAATCGCGGTCTGCCGCTGGGAGCGCGGAGTCGGGATGCTGCCGCCGAAGAAATTCTCCGTCGGCACGGGGACGGGCGCACTCTCCCTCGCCCCGGACGGCCGCACCGTCTTCTGGCTTCCCGCCGTACCGAATGACATCTCGATCGGCGCGCGGTCCGGCCCCCTGACGTTTGAGTGCTGGGATACCGCGGGCGACCCGAAGCGCCGCTGGTCGGTCGAAATTCCGGGCGTCCGCAATTCGTTCCCAGCGTACCGCAGGGTCGTGACACGATTCAGCCCGAGCCGGACGATGGTCGGCTTTCACAATCAAGGCGACATGGTCATACACCGAATTGCTGACGCCTCGATCCATTGGCGGGTGCCGCTTCCCGCCAGCCTGCAACTCGAAGCCGGGGGGCTCCAGTACTACGTGTCCGACGACGGGAACCGCGTCGTGATCTGCGGCGAGGGGACGATCACCGTACTGGAGAAACTGGGGAAGTCGCCTACGGCGCGGCCGGTCAGTTGGAGTATCCACTATCGCCCCGGCTGGGACATTTGGGACCCGGTCGGCGATCATAGCGTCGGCGACATCTTTCAGTTGCTGCCCGACGGCCAAACGTTGATCGGCTTTACTCGATCGGGGGCGACCGTTCGCGTCTGGGACGTGGCGCGTGACCCGCAGGGCGGACCGGTAGCAACAGCGCTTCCGGAACCCCGCGAGCCGCTTGTCCACGGCGGTTGGCCGATGACCGAGCGCGCGACCGCCGATGGACGAATCACGGTGCGCTACCGGGGGTACTCCCGTTCAGATCGAGGTTTGCCGGTCGGCCAGGCGCCGCCGATTGCCGTGACGACGCGCGACGCGGAGGGGAAGGAAATCGGCCGCTTTGAACTGCCCGGCGGATCGCACCCGGGACGCGCTCCGAGAATCGACTTCGTGGACAACGACCGCCGATTGCTCGTTCGCACCTTCCAGGAGACGACGGACGAGGACCCGCAGTTGCGAACCGGCTGGAAGGGCACGGAGTGGGCGCTATACGACTTGGAAACGCCGGGTCGGGTCGATCGGATCGCGGGAGGATCGGGGTTCTTTTCCCGGTGCCGAATTCCGCCTACCTGGTGAATTCCGTCGCGCGTAGTACGCGTGGACGACCGACGCGATCGAGATTCGCATCGCTCACACGGGCCGGGTTGTGCAGCGATTCTTCGCCACCGGCGCCGAACGGTTCTACGTCACGGGCGACATGTTCGACCCCACGGCCGAGCGATTCATCCGGATCACGACGACCGGCGCGGCGGAGAGCGACGGGCCACTCCCGGCCAAGGTTGAAGTTTTCGAGACGGCCACCGGAAAGCGACTCTGGTCGGCGGAGTTGGGCGTAGTTCTCTCGCGCGATACCACCCGCGCGCAATTCGACGGCACGGGCAGTCGAGTTCGAGTCGAGTATCGAACGGAAAAGGGACACTACCTGCGCGTGGCCGCGGCCGCCGACGGCAGCCATGCGAAAACGCTCCAACTAGGGACCGCGGAATTCCACCGCATACCGAACGGTCCAATCGTGCCCGACTTTCGCAATCATACACAGATCCAGGCCGTCGCTCCCAACAGTCGCTACGCGGCCGTCTTGAAAGCGGGCGGGATGGACCTCTGGGACCTCGACTCCGGGGAGCGGCTGCATCACTTGATTGGCTTCGAGGGCAACGCCATTGAAGCCGTCTTCAACCCGGACGGCACCCGGCTCTTCTGTCACGTCGGGCGGGGAGCCTCCGCGACGGCACAACACCGCCTCCATATCTGGGACATGGCCACCGGCCGCGAGTTGCTGACGCTTGCGACGATGGTCGGCAACAATGTCGGACGCATCCAGTTCGAGGGCGACCGCATTCACCTGAGGGCCTCCAAATACCGAATCCTCGACGGCCGACCTGTCAAGGACTGACACGCGCGGCTCTCGCGCCGGGCCGGCTCGGCCCCGCGAGAAATTCTTGACGGCGGGTTGAGGGGCTTTCGGTCGTTTTCCCGCACTGGTAGTGTGGAGCGACCTCGCACTCCCTTGGGAGCCTGCCATGTCCGACGTGGAATCGATCTTTTTCGCGGCATTGCAGAAGGGCACGCCGACCGAGCGCGACGCCTTCCTGGCCCACGCCTGCAACGGTAATGTCGAGCTGCGCCGCCGCGTGGAAGTCCTCCTCGCCGCGCAGCCGCAGGTCGGCAGCTTCCTGGAACGGCCGGCGGGCGGCACCGCCGACTACGCGCCGCCCGTCGCCGAATCGCTGGGTACCGTCGTGGCCGGCAAGTACAAGCTCCTCGAAGCCATCGGCGAGGGCGGCATGGGGTCGGTCTTCATGGCCCAGCAGACCGCGCCGGTCAAGCGGATGGTCGCCCTCAAGCTCATCAAGCTCGGCATGGACTCGAAGGCCGTCCTCGCCCGGTTCGAGGCCGAGCGGCAGGCCCTGGCCCTGATGGACCACCCGAACATCGCCAAGGTCCTCGACGCCGGCACGACCGAATCGGGCCGGCCGTACTTCGTCATGGAACTGGTGAAGGGCACGCCGATCACCAAGTTCTGCGACGACCGCAAGCTGTCGCCGCGGGAGCGGCTCGAACTGTTCATCCCGGTGTGCCAGGCGCTCCAGCACGCACACCAGAAGGGCGTCATCCACCGGGACGTGAAGCCGTCAAACGTCCTCGTCGCGCTCTATGACGGCCGGCCGGTGCCGAAGGTCATCGACTTCGGCGTCGCCAAGGCAGCCGGCCAGCAGCTTACCGACAAGACGCTGTTCACCGGCTTCGGAGCGGTCGTCGGCACACCGGAGTACATGTCGCCCGAGCAGGCCGAGGTCAACCAACTCGACATCGACACCCGCTCGGACGTGTACGCGCTCGGCGTGATGCTCTATGAACTGATGACCGGCACGACGCCGATCGACCGCAAGCGACTCGGCAAGGCAGCCTTGCTCGAAATCCTCCGGTTGGTGCGCGAGGAGGAGGCCCCGCGGCCGAGTACCCGGCTTAGCACCGACGCGGCTCTGCCGACCATTGCTGCCAACCGCGGCGTCGAGCCGGCGAAACTGACGAAGCTGATGCGCGGCGAACTCGACTGGATTCTGCTGCGGGCGCTGGAGAAGGACCGGACCCGGCGGTACGAGACGGCCAACGGCCTGGCCCGCGACATCCAGCGCTACCTCGCCGACGAGCCGGTGGAGGCGTGCCCGCCGGGAGCCGGTTATCGGCTGCGGAAGTTCGTCCGCCGCAACAAGGCGCGGGTGGTCGCCGCGAGTGCTGTGGCGCTGGCCGCCGTCGTCGGCTTCGTCGGCATCGCCTGGGGACTGGTCCGGGCGAACCGCTCGGAGGCCATGGCCCGTGAGAACGAACGGATTGCGTTGACCGAGCGCGACGAGAAGGAACAGGCTCTCGGCCGGGAGCGGGAAGGAAAGGATGCGGTGCAGGCCGCACTGGCGGCCGAGAAGCTGGCGGCCTACGACATGACGATCCCACTCATCCAGAAGGCGTTTCAGGACAACGACCCGTCGCGGGCCGCGGCCCTGCTCGCCACCTGCCCGCCGGAGTTCCGCGGCTGGGAGTGGAACTTTCTCACCCGGCTGCTGGACCGTGACGGCCTTACGCTGCGGCCGGCGTACTCGAATAGCATGTACGCCTCGCCCGCCAACGGCACTTACCGCTTCACCGCGGACGGGAAGGCGGTCGTGTCCGTCAGTTCCAATCTGCTCTCCGCGTTGCGATCGCTGTACGTGCACGTGTGGGACACGGACACTGGGGCCACCGCATCGCAGTGGGAGCTGCTGGCCGACGACGTGACGAAGTACGGCGAAGCCTTTGCTCTCAGCCCCGACGCCCGGTGGCTGGCGGTCTGGAGATCCGTCCCCCGGCCCCGCGGCGGCCCGAAGGTCGCCGACCCGCAGTCCCCCGCCGTTCCCACCGACCCGCCGGTCGTCACGGTCTTCGACGTGCGCAGCGGGAAGGTCGCGCGCCGGCTGACCGGGCACACCGGGGTCATCGGCCACGTCGTGTTCAATGACGACGGCCGGCGGATCGCTACCGCGGCGACGGACCGCACGATCCGCATCTGGGATGATGCGGAGCAACCGAGCGTGGTTCTTTCGACCTTGGCCATGCCGCTCGCGTTCCTGCCGGATGGCACCGGCCTCGTCGCAGTGGGTGACCCTGCCGCCCCGCCGGACGCCAATCCCGAAGCCGAGGCGGCGCGAACCACCAGCGAGCTGACCGTGTGGGACCTGGCCAAACGCGAGCCGCGGGTCCGGGGGTCGTTCGAGACGACCGCGCTGACCCGCCCCGACCGCCGGTCGCGGGTGCGGTTCGGCCCGGACGGGCGGTACGCGCTCGTGGTCCACGACGACAGGCGGAACGTCCTGTTCGACCTGACGACGGGCAAGCCGGCGTTGGACATGCCCCGGCACACGGAACTGGTCGGCTTCGCCGGGCAAGGCAAGACCGTCCTCGGGTACACCAGCCACTACACCCTCGAAGAGATCGACATCGCAACCGGCCGGACGCTGGCCTCGCGGCGGCTGCCCGCCCCAATCACCGCACGGTCGCACGCCGTCGCCGGCAACGTCGCCGCCAAGGGCAACCGGCCCGAGCGGACGCGTAAGAACTGGGCCGTGAGCCTGAGCCGGGACGGCACCCGGCTGGCGGCCGCCGTCATGACGATGGGCAACCGGATGACGGTCGTCGAGGTGGCCAGCGGCATCGAGGTCCGATCGATCCCGTTGCGGGCGCAGCTCGCGGGCGAATCGTTCGTGGCCGAACTCAGCGACGACGGCAACCGCTTGCTCACGGTCGCGCGGACCGGCGAGATGCGGCTGTGGGACTTGCGGGAATCATCCCTCGCCCGGCCCCTGATCCCCGACCGCACCGCGGACAAGAGCATCCCGCTCGACCCGCGGGCGGTGAGCGCGGACGGCCGCTACCTGGCGGCCGTTTCTGCGGCCCCGGTGACGACCCGCGACGGCCAGTCCGTTTCCGGCTACCGGCTGGACCACATCGACTTGCGGACGGGCCAGAAGCTCCCGACCACGATGCCGCCGGTTCGACAGCGAATCGTCCAAGCCGAGTACAGCCCGGACGGCCGACGGCTGGCCGTCCTGCTCACCGGCGGGCTGATCGCCGTGGCAGACGGGTCCAAGTCGACCCTCTACGTCCCGGTGCTGTCGGAAGTACCCGGCGGGCAGGTCGTGATGCGCGGCAAGCCGTTGCAACTCGCCCGCGAAGACATCCAGCGGCGGTCGCTCAAAGTGCCACAGGTCGGGTTCGCGGCGGACGGGACGTTCCTGGTCGCCAGCTACGTCTTCGCCAACGACGGCCGGCCGTACTCGGGCCGGTGGGAGGTCCGGGACGTGGCGGCCGACCGGGTGGTGTTCGCGACCGCCGACGGCGAGGACCACGGATTCGAGTTCGTACCCGGCGGCCGGCGGGCGTTCGTCGCCGGCCAGGCCGACGGCGGATTCGTCGAACTGTGGGACATGGCGTCGAACACGCAACTCTGGCGGAAGTCGGCGGACGCCGACGAAGCGGGGTCCGGCGAGTTGGCGTCCCACGCCCGGTTCAGCCCGGACGGCCGGCGGATGCTCACCTTCGACCGGCCACCGGCGTCGGCCCGGCCGTCGCGGACGCAAGAGTTTGCGAGCAACCCGTCGCGCCGGGCCACGGTGTGGGATGTCGAGACCGGCCGGGCGATTTGCCCGCTGACACTGCCGTCCGAGGCCCGCCTGGGGCACGCCCGGTTCAGCCCGGACGGCCGCCGCATCCTCCTCCACGACAGCCGGACGGTCCGCGCGTTCGCCATCCTGTACGATGCCGACACCGGCCGGGACTTACTCTCACTGAACGACCTCGAAGCGACCTCGGCCGTCGAGGAAGGGGTCTTCGCCCCGGACGGCCGGTTCGTGTGCCGGACCTGGGGCCAGCGGCTCACGACCGACGGCGGCGGGCTGCGGGTGTGGGACGGCCGGCCAACGACCGCGACCTGGACGCCCGAGCGCACCATCGACGAACTGCTGGCCGAGGCGTACCGCTTGTGCGACGGCCCGGACCCGGCGAAGCGCGACCCGGCCACGGCCTTGGCCCTGACGGCCCGCGCCGTGGCCGCGTACCCGGACGACTACGACTGCCGCGGCGCCCACGGCCTGGCTTTGCTCCGGGCCGGCAAGTACGAGGACTCGCTCGCCGCGCTGATGCGACAACTGAAGCGGGGCAGTGGATACCCGCCGCTGTTGGTCGCCCAGAACGAATACCTGTTGGCCGCCGTCCACCACCGGCTCGGACACGCCGCGGCGGCGAAGACGGCGTTCGAGTCCGCGGAACGCCTGGTCCGCGAGCCGGTGCGAATGCCCAACCTCGAAATGAGCCTGGCCGGGAGCAGTCGGCCGTTCCCGAACTTGGCGGAGCGGCCGCGGACCGAGCGGTATCGCGAGTTTGCGGCCACGACCCTCGGCATCGCGCTCGACCCCTTGCCGCCGCCGCAGGTCGAATCGCAAAAGATCATCGCCGTGCAGGAGCGTCCGATCGACCGGCTCTTCCGGGCGGGCGAGTTGGTCAAGCGGGGCGACATCGCCGCGGCAGTGAAGACCGCCGACGACGTCCTCGCCGGAGCCGGCAGCGACGCAGGCGTTCTGTACAACGTGGCCTGCGTCTACTCCCTTGCCGCCGGGGCCGTCAAAGACGATGCAAAGGCGCGTGGCCGGTACGCCGACCAGGCAGTGGAGACCCTGAAGCGGGCGGCCGCCGCCGGGTTGACCGACCTCAGGTTCGAGGGGGATCGTAACGCCCACGAACAGGTGAAACAGGACACAGACTTCGACCCGATCCGCGAGCGGGCCGACTTCAAACAACTGCTCGCGGACCTGGCAGCGAAGCCGAAGTCCAAGGAGCCGTGACCGCCGGTCGTCAGCGGTTGAACAGGAACTCCCGCCCGGTCAACACGCCCCAGACCAGGTCTTCGAGGGCCGGGCGGCGATCGCCAGGCGCCTCGGTCAAGACCGCCAGTAGCTTCGCCGACTCGGCCGGCGTTGGCTCGCGGGACAGTGCTCGTGCAAACAGGTCGCGCACCACCTCGGAGTCTGGCGTTTTCGCCGCGAGCCAGCGCGACACGATAGAGTCCTTGGCCGTCAGCTTGTCGTTGAGCGTCGGGCCGTTGGCGACGTGGAGCGCCTGCGCGACGCTCGCGTCCGAGTTACGCTCACACGAACACGTCTGCTCGCGGGCGGGCCGGCCGAACGCATCGAGAAAGCGAGATGTAAGGTGAACGTCAGGTAACTGCTGTGCCCGTGTGCCGCGCGGGTACAAATCGGTCGGCACCTGCGGCACGGTACCGCTACCGGTATTCAGCGCGGTGAACGGCGTTGGCACGCCCGTCACTTGCGAGTAGGCATCGAGCAGCACCTCAGCTGGCAGGCGGCGCACAAGATAGCGCGCATAGAAGCGGTCGTCCGCCTCGTTGCCAGGTACCGGCACCGACGAGCGCTGGTACGCGGCCGACGCAGTGATCACTCGGATCAGGTACCGGACATCGTACTTGTGCGTCACGAAGTCCTTCGCCAGAGCGTCGAGCAACTCGGCGTTGGTCGGCGGATTGGTCTGACGCAGGTCGTCTTCCGCCTCGACCAGCCCGCGGCCGAAGAAGTTCTTCCATACGCGATTGACGAGCGCCTTGGCGAAGAATGGATTCTCGGGTGCCGTCAGCCAATCCGCGAAGTATTCGCGGCGGTCCTTGCCGCCCTCGGTCCAGGGATTGCCGTCGAGCGGCGTCGGCGGCATCGGTACGCCGCGGCGAAGGTGTGGCACGTCGCCCTCGGCGAGCGACTGCACGATGATCTCGCCGGCGCGCTCGCCATTCTTCAGGCCGACCCGGCCGAACAGATTCGCCAACGACCAGTACTGATCCTGGGTCCACTTCTCCAGCGGATGGTTATGGCACTTCGCGCACGTCACCGACAGGCCGAGGAACGTGATCGATGTCGCTTCGGTCAGCTCGGCCGTGTCCTTGTGCAAAACGAAGTAGTTGACCGCGCCATTCGTCGTCGTGCTGCCCTGCGCGGCGATGATGTCGCGGGCAAAGCGGTCCCACGGCCGGTTCTCCGCCACGGCGGTTCGCACGAAGCGGTAGAACGACCACATTTGCGGGTTCGCGAGTTTGCGCGACGAGACGAGTAGCACGTCCGACCATTTGTACGACCAGTAGTCCACGAACTCGGGCCGGGTGAGCAGTTGGTCGATCAACTTGGCCCGCTTAGTCGGCGATGGGTCAGCGATGAAGCGGTCGGCCTCCTCCGGCGTCGGCAGCGTGCCGGCGCAATCGAGGAAGGCCCGGCGGACGAACTCGCGATCGGTGCAGGGCGGCGACGGCGGGATGCGTAGCGATTCGAGCTTCCGCAGCACGTGGTCATCAATGAAGTTGTTACGCGGCGACTGCGCGTACACCGTGGGATCGACGGCATTGTCGAGCGGTACCGTGACGGTAGCGGCGGCGACGAAGTTCGAGTACCAGACGTTGACCGCCGCCTCGCCCGGCCCCACGACTGTCACGCGGCCGGATTCATCGACTGTGGCCACCTGCTCTTCGCTGGACGAAAACTTGGCCCACGGCGTCACGTCTTCAGCGTGACCGTCGGAGTAGTGCGCTCGGACGATAGCCCGCAGCTTATCCTGCGGCTTGAGCATCGCCAGAGTCGGAAAGACTTCGATGCGCTGCAAGGTCGGGCTGCCGGCTCGCGGGCCGTAGGCCCCGGCGGCAATCCACTCGCGGAGGCGGCGGTATTCCTCAGAATCCGTCTCAAACAGCTTGCCGCCCGCGTGTGGCAGTTCCCGCGTCGGCTTGAGCAGCATCAGGCTTTGCGCGGGGTCAGTGCGGTCAACTCGCCGGCCGAGAGCCTGCCGAGTCAGGACAAAATGGTCGGCCTCCGGGTTGTAACCACGAAGTGAAAGCTTCAGTCCGCCCTTGCCGGCGAGGGCCCCATGGCATGAGCCGGAGTTACATCCGGCCCGCGTCAGCACCGGCAAGACGTGGTTGCGATAGCTCCATTCCCACGGCTCCTTCGTCTTGGTGACGCGGACGCGCACCGGGGCCGACTTACCGTTAACAGTGGCCGTGACTGTCACATCGCCATCGCCGATGGCGCGGACAACGCCCTCGGCGTCCACGGTCGCGACGGCCGGATCAGAGCTGGCGTATGTCACGTCGGCCGTGCGGTCGGCTGTCGTGCGGCCGGCGTCCTGCTCGACAACAACAAACCGCTGCTTCGCGTGCGGCCCGGTCAGTTCGACGGCCGGCGGAAGGACGCGCAACTCTGCGGCGGGAGCCAAGGAGGCAACGAGGAGGAGTGCGATTGCGGAGCGGGTCATCGGGTGCGATTCTCGGAGTGTGCGTCGGTCACGGCGGGCCGGGCGGCGCCCGGTTGAATAGGTCGGTGACGGGTAGCTGGAAACTGGGCAGCACGTCGCCGCCGTCGATGGTGTCGCCTACGTGGAGCGGCCGGTAGTCGTCAACGGACGAATAGACTTCGACCCGACGCTGCTTTGGGTAGACGATCCAGACGGCGCGGACGCCGCTGGCGAAATAGTCCGCCCGCTTCTCGAGAATCTCCATCGCCGTGTTCGACGGGCTGACGATCTCGACGGCGAGGTCGGGTACGGTCGTGAACGCGGCCGGATCGTCCAAGCCATCCATCTCGGGAACCCAACGCGCGGGCGATACGAAGGCAATGTCCGGCCGGCGTTGGAGGCCGTCCGCGTTAATCTCGAAAAGAACTTCGACCATCGCCTCGCCGAGTTGGCGAGGCTCGGCGAAGTTGTTGAGCAGCCGCGCCAGGCGGTTCGCCAGAATGCTCGCCCGCGACCCCATATGCGGAATCGCCACGCGGACGCCGCCGACGACCTCGTACAGCGGTTCGTCGGCGGCCGTCGCTGGCGTCATGGCGCACCTCCCTCGGCCGCTTGGCCGCGCAGGGCGGCGATTTCGCGGCGGAGGCGTTCGTTCTCAGCCTCCGCGGAGTCCGCCCGCCGGCGCTCGGCGTCGGCTTGGGCCTGGGCGGCGTCGGCTTGGGCCTGGGCGGCGTCGGCTTGGGCAGCCGCACGCTCGGCAAACAGCGGAACCAGGTTTCCGTCGGCATCGTAAAACCGAACGTAGGTGCCGGGCACGTTCAGGTAGACCCCGTGCCAGGGTCCGAGCCACACTTGGAGGGACTCACACCACAACCAGCCGCGGGCGTCCGGCTCGATCTTGCGGTACTTTCCGTCGGCCAACCGCCAGCCCTCGAAGTCGCCGAGGATCGGGTCGTACAGAAAATACTCCGGGGTCTTGAACGTCCGCTCGTACAACTTCTTCTTCGCGCCGCGGTCCACCTTGGCCGTACTCGGCGACGTGAGTTCCACGATGACGGTCGGGTAGCGGCCGTCCTCGTCCCAGACGGCCCAGTACAGCCGCTCGCGGTCGTGGTCCGCCCCGTCGACGAAGAAGTAATCGGGGCCTTTGAAGTCTCGGTTCCGCGCTTGTTCGGCGCTGAAGTACAGGAACATGTTGCCGCCGGTGTAGAAGTCTTTGCGGCCGTTGAGCCGGACTTCCGTCAGCTCAATCAACACGTTCATGTTGGCGCGGTGTTGCGGCGTCTCCAAGATCGCACCGTCGTCGTAGAGCAGGTCGGTTGGCGGCGTCACGAAGCCGTACGCTTCGGCCGGATGACGTTCGACGTCAAATTCGGTCGGCATCGTCTCTCCATTCTCAAAACAGCTCGTTCACCGGCTGCACCGCGTAATCGACCAGCGGGATCGGCCGGCCCTGGGGGCCGGGCAGTTCCTTGTGCGGGTCCAACCCCAGACCCTTGTAGACCGTCGCCGCGACTTCGGCTGGCGTCACCGGTCGCGTCTTCGGCGCGTAGCCGATCTCGTCCGATTCGCCGATGATCCGGCCGCCCTGAAGCGGGCCGCCGCCCATCAGCACCGTCCACACACCAGGGTGGTGATCTCGGCCGCCCGCCGGGTTGATCTTCGGGGTTCGACCAAACTCACCAAACGCGACCACCATCGTGTTGTCCAACAAGCCACGCTCGCTCAGGTCTTCGAGCAGCGCCGGGTATGCCCGGTCGAAGCTCGGCACCACCTGGTTGGCCATCTCCGCGATGTCCGTGAATGGCCGGGAGCCGTGAATGTCCCACGTGATCTCGCTGAACACGGTCTCGAACATGTTGACGGTGACGAACCGCACGCCTGCCTCAATCAGCCGACGAGCCAAGAGGCACGATTGGCCGAAGCGCGTCCGACCGTAGCGGTCGCGCACCGCGTCAGGTTCCTTGTCGAGCGCGAATGCCGCTCGCGCCTCGGCCGACGACGCGAGCCGATGGGCCTGGGCGAAGCTCTCGTCCATCTGCTTCGCGGCCGGGCTGCTCTCGAATGCCTTGAAGGAAGCATCCACCGCGTCGCGCATCCGCCGACGGCGGTCGGCGCGGTCGACGGTGATCGCCTCGGGCGGCAGCAGGTCCTGGACGCGGAACTTGGGGTCTTCGGGGAACGCATTGAGGACGAAGGGATCGTGCGGCTTGCCGAGGTAGCCGGCACTCTGCCCGTGTGGCATGCCGCCGCCGGTATTGCCGATCGGCCGCGGCAACAGGACGTGCGCCGGCAACTCACCGCGGCCGCCCTTCAAGTAGCCCAAAGCACTACCAATATGCGGATGTTCGATACCACCGCTAAACAGCCGACCCGTCTGCATCATCTGGTGCCCGGTGTCGTGGACGCCGGTGGCCGTGTGGTAGACGGAGCGAACGAGTGAGAACTTGTCCGCGACCTTCGCCATCCGGGGAAAGACCTCGGTGATCTGCATCCCCGGCACGTTGGTCGCAATCGGCTTAAATGGCCCGCGGATCTCGGCCGGGGCATCGGGCTTGGGATCCCAGGTGTCGAGTTGGCTTGGCCCGCCAACCAGGAAGAGCATGATGCAGTTGATGTCTTTGTCTTTTGGGGCTGCCTGCAAAAACTGCGGCAGCGCCAGGCCGAGTGGGGCCAATGCCCCGGCGTGAAGAAAGTCGCGGCGGGTCAGGCCGTCGCAGAACGACACGGGACGCGGAGCGTCGAAGCGCAGCATGGCGGAGAGTCCGTGAGGGTACCGGAGTGCGGGCCGTAGTGTAGAGGGTAACTTGGAGTGGCGCGACGGTCAACGATGGGAAAGCGATCACCGATGCACGACCCAGAAAAAAGGAGCCACGAGCGTGAGCGAGTGTTGGGCCCAACACTCGCTCACGCGCGTGGGTCGTCGATCTGCCGTCGATCCGGGCTTAGTGCCCGGACAAATCGCGGGTGACCTCGGCCTGCGACTTCGGGTTCGGCCCGACGTACAGGTGCAGGTGGTCCTTGTCGATGTAGACGACTTCGATGCGGTTCCGCACGATCTTCGTCGGCCACGGGTAGCTGGACTGCACCGTTTCCTTGTAGTAGATGGTGCACTTCCAGTGACAGTGGTGCAACTGAGCCGGCCCAACCAGCGGGAAGAACCGCGGCGGGTCGATCTTATCGACGAGCCGCTCGCTGACGATCTGAATATCGTCGCGGAACTCTTCGTAGACGTACGGCACACCGCGAGTCACGCGTGGCATGGCCCGCAGAACTTCCGGCTCACTCGGTGGGTCTTCGCAGATCGGCGGCGGGAACCCGTCGCGGATCGGCGGCATCACCGGAGTGCGGTGATCGTTCTTGTGGTCGTACTTATCCTCCATGCGCTCCTGCACCCACGGTTGGGTGGGCGTCATGACCAGGATGCCCAGGGCCGGCGGGAAGCAGCCCGCGCCCAAAAGCGGCGTCAGCAGGACGGCCGCCCGCAGCCACCTACGCACCTTCGCCATCTCGACTCCCCCTCTCTCGTCCGTGAGGTCTGCCCAATTTCGCAGGCCGTGCGCTTGCCGCGGGCCGTGCGCGGAATGCCAAGTTGTTCGGATGTATCGACGGGACCGAGCGGGGGACTTTAGCGGATCGGTGCGGTCTACAGTATCGCACGGGCGTCGCAGGGCCGAGCGGACTCCGCGGCACGCCCGGCTGATCCAATGAGATAGGCACGGCCTTTCCGACGAGACGCCCGAGCCTTGCATCCGATGGCCAGCGTGCTTCGACGAAAAATATGTTCTTTTGTTCAGATAAATGTGGGACCACGGTGTCCGATAGAACGGGTACGGCTCAGCGCACTTGAATCCGTAACATCATTCTGGCTTAACTCTTACGGCGTAACCACAGAAGTCAAGTAGCAAAATCCTCCAGAAGTCATGTCCACCTTTTCGCGCAAATCGCAATTAGCTTTGTGTCCCGCCCTAACTGCGCCATGAGGTTCGCCATGCCTTCTTCGCCGAATGCCCTGAACCCGATCGGTGTGCCGCTCTACAACGCCGACCAGCGTGAGCTTTGGTTCCAGGGCCAGCTGGTCAAGCGGTTCCAACAGCCGGCCGACAACCAGGAAACGGTCCTGGCGGCCTTCGAGGAGGACGGGTGGCCGCCGCGTATCGACGACCCCTTACCGCAAGACCCCGATGTCGATACGCGCGAGCGACTTCACGACACGATCAAGAACCTCAACCTGCACCAAGTGAACCCGTTGGTTAGCTTTCACGGCGACGGCAGCGGCGAGGGCGTGCGCTGGCCAATTCGCGGGGGGGGACAGCTTCCACAGAGCTTCCCTAGCAGGCGGAAAAAACGGAGTTAGGATACCACCACAAAACTCCACCTGGCACATGGGACGGTTGCCCGCATGTCTGTTATCGCCACGACCGTTGCCGGCCAACCTCGCCTCTGGCGGCCGGTGGCGACACTCGTGGGAATCGTGCTGCTGACAGCCGCGGGATTGAAGCTTGCCGGCGGCAGTTCGCGCGTGTTGGATCAGAACCATGTCCTGTTCGCCCCGGCGATACGGGTGTTGACGGTCGAAGTCGAATTACTCATCGGACTTTGGCTCCTAAGTGGCTGGCAGGCCATCGCCGCCCGGCGCGCGGCCTTGGCATTCTTCTCAACCCTGGCCGGAGTTAGCTTGTGGCTAGTGTGGCAGGGCCAAAGTTCGTGCGGCTGCCTTGGGCGGATCACTGTTCATCCGTGGACGACCTTTGTGGCCGACGCTGTGGCCGTTGGCTTACTGACGGCAGTTCGACCTGGCGCATGTGCTGAACCGTGGTTGCGACTCGGCGATGCCGTCCGTGTGGCGTGGGGGGCTGCCCTATTGTCCGTCCTGACAGCGACGGGGACCATGGCCTACTGGGGCGTCGGCCCAAACGACGCATTGGCACGGCTTAAGGGCGAGGCGTTGACGGTCGAGCCGACAATAACGGACCTGGGACAAGGCGTTAGCGGCGAGCGGTATCCGTTCGAGTTACGACTGACAAACCGCTCAGGTCGAATGGTGACCGTTGTCGGAGGGCCGTCGTCGTGTGCGTGCGGGATCGACTCCGAGCTGCCCTTAGCGGTCAACCCGGGGCAGACGGTGGTCGTGTCGATGTGGTCAAAGTTTGCCGGCACGCCCGGGGCGTTCCGCAATAAGTACGAGTTGTATACGGATGCCCCCGGCCAGTGGGCCGTAACCGTGCGGGTGACGGGTGTCGTGACAAAGCCGCGTTAGCGGGTATGAAAAGAGGAGGTGCCGGATGGCTCGGGTGTACGATTCGTTGTCGTGGTTTTGTAGCTGCACAGCCACGTCGCTACTTGTCTTCAGTCTGTTGATCGTTCCGAGCAACCTCGCCATGGGACGAGCGGACGATGACAATGGGGATACGAACCCTCCTGTGGGAACTTGCGTAACGTCGACGAACCACTGTAACGACACCAACACTTGCAAGATTGACATCGGTGTAACGTGTACTTCGGGCAGTGACGTATGCAAAAAGATGTCGTCGCCAGCCTTCTGTGACGGCTGTTCGTGCAGGTACAACGTCGCGTCCATGACGTGTGAGTGCAAACAGTGACCGAATCGTCTGCCACGGCCGCGGCCTTTGCGACCCGCGGCCCCTACATGGCCGGCCGACCGCTGGTTCCGTCGCGGTCAGGGACCAGCGGCAGAAAAGGTCTGTGCACCTTGGTCGTACTGGTGTGGGCGTACGGTGTGGGTTGTCTCCATGCCCAGGACAATGTGGACTTCAAGCGCGAAGCTGTGGGGCAGTGGCACAAGTACCTGGACCTTCTCGGACGTGGCAACGGCATGACCGTGACTGCAGACCTTAACGTCCGCGAGACGGGCGGTGACAAGCGCGTCCAGGCCGCGTACCATTTCCGTTTAGTGTATCGGCCGGGTGCAGCGCTAACGGAGTCGCCCGCGCACGGGGACCGGGGCGCACCGGAAGAAGTCGTCTGCCAGAACCCAGCTTACGCATTTCAACTTCGGCGCAAGTCGGCCGGCAAGCCTTGGGTGTTGACCGAGTTCGCGGCCGGCGCGGACACGGGCAATCTGATCGTTCGCTTTCCCGCAAAGTCGGCCATCGAAACCTTCTTTCATCGCGGCCTCACCCTAAACACGCCTGGCGAACGGTTAGTCGATCTGATTGACGACGCGGACTTTGTCGTCACCGGCACCACACTGGAACAGCGGGCCGGGAAGTCGTTGGTACGGGTTACCTTTCGCAACACTCCGAAGTTGGTTTCCCAAGTCGTTGGTGAAACGACGGTGAAGCCAGCCCGACAGGTTACCGTCGTTTCGGGCTCAATGTTGTTGGACCCGCAGCAGTATTGGCTCCTTCAGAGTTATTCGGCGGCCGTCCAATGGTCGAGTCCGGGGGAACTGCCAGTTAGGACGTCGGACTGTACCGGCGAATACACCTATCAACAGTTGAAGAACGGGTTGCCCGTCCTCAGTCGCGTCGCCCTTACGTTTGTCAACAACAAGCCGGTCGAAAACAGGCCGGACTTCAGCCAGGTCTTGGACTACAAGTTCGACGAAACCACGCCGACTGAAGCCGACTTTACCCTGGCGAAGTACGGGCTACCGGAACCAGCCGGCAATCGTCGGTCGACGCCGTGGTACTTGTGGGTTTGCGGGGCCGCCTTGGTGTTTGCGGGGTTGGCCGCGTTGTTCCGACGGCTTTCACGCCGCAGCTTGGCTGGCCCCTCAACCGGAACGTCGGGAGTTCATCGATGATGCGCCCAATGCCAGTCGTCCTGCTCGCCGCCGGTTTCACCGCCCTCGGTATCACCGCCTACCAAGCGGTCGTCTCGTCCAGCGCCGGCGTTCGCATCGAGCCGGAAGTCTTTATCGTCGAGCCGAACCCGATCGAGCGGTCCGAGATGACTGTTCGCTTTCGCTTGGTCAACGACTCCGGGCACCCGGTGCGTGTCGTCGGCCTCGAAACGTGTTGAGGGCTAAACTGTCGCTTCGGTCCGAAGCGAGACGTACCGTTCGAGCTAGCTGCTCGCTCGGCCGAATGGCTGGAGTTTTCGCTCACCGTTGGGTTGTCGGGGCGCTTCGGGGCGCAGCTCCACGTCTTTGTGGATGACTTTGGCCTGCGCGCACACGAACTCCGAGTCGAGGGGACGGCTCGCGCTAAGCCAGCCGGCGACATTGTCAAGGAGTGAGCCATGACCGCCGCCCGCCGTGCGTTCACTCTACTCGAACTCCTCGTCGTCATCGCCATTGTCGCGGTGCTACTTGGCCTGCTCCTTCCCGCCGTGCAGAAGGTCCGCGAGGCGGCCAACCGTGCGAAGTGCCAGAACAACCTCAAACAGATCGGCTTGGCCCTGCACCAGTATCACGACCGGCTGGGGGCGCTGCCGGCCGGCGTCACCAGCCGGTCTCAGCCGATGCCTTACATCAGTTGGCTCACGCGGCTGCTGCCCCACATCGAACAAGATACACTCTGGCGCATGACCCTGGACGCGTACGATTTCGCTCCACGCAACCCCTTCCAACTTCCCCACATCGGCTTCGGCACACCGCAGCGGATGTTCTCCTGCCCGTCCGACGGCCGAGTCGAAAGCCCGCAAGACACGCATCAGGACCGCCGCGCCGCCCTGACGAGCTACATCGGCGTCCTCGGGACCGACTTCACGAAGTCCGACGGTGTACTTTATCGCGACTCGCGGGTGAAACTGACGGACGTGACCGATGGCACGAGTGGCACATTGGCAGCAGGCGAGCGGCCCCCTAGCCCCGACTTCTGGTACGGCTGGTGGTACGCTGGCGTCGGGCAGCGGCGGACCGGTTCTGGGGACATGTTGCTCGGGACACGGGAACTGCATTGGCCGCGAGCACCGTTCACTGACGGATGCCCAGCGGGCCCTTTCGCGTTCGTCCCCGGTCGGATGGACGAGCAGTGCGACCTGTTCCACTTCTGGAGTGTGCACCCCGGCGGGGCATATTTTCTGTTCTGCGATGGCTCCGCGAAGTTTCTGACGTACGCGGTCGATCCGGTGATGCCGGCCTTGGCCAGTCGGGCGGGCGGTGAGGTCGCAACGATACGGGATTAGTTCCTCGCTCGCCAGACCTACACTGACCGTATGGTCTACCTCTCGCATATCTACACGAAGTCCGGCGACGCCGGCGAGACCGGTCTCGGCGACGGCCGGCGTGTGCCGAAGGACGCCCTCCGCGTCGAAGCCTACGGCACTGTCGATGAGCTGAACGCCGTCGTTGGGCTACTCCTGACCGCAACGCCGGCGGAAGGCGAGCTGCTCCGAAGCGTGCAGAACGACCTGTTCGACGTCGGGGCCGATCTGTGTGTGCCGCCGAGTGATGGCGAGAAGCCGGGCCAGTGTCTGCGCGTGACAGCAGCCCAGGTCGAACGATTGGAGCATGCGATCGATCGGCTCAATGAACCCCTGCCGCCGCTGACGAGCTTCATTCTGCCGGGCGGCACCCCGGCCGCCGCCTGGTGCCACTTGGCCCGCACCGTCTGCCGCCGAGCCGAGCGCCACGTCGTCACGCTCATGCGAACGGAGCCGGTCAATGGGCAGGTGCTCATCTACCTGAATCGGCTGTCGGATTTGCTGTTTGTCCTGGCCCGCCGATTCAACGATGGCAACGACATCCTGTGGACGCCAGGCTCCGGCCGTTAGCCCGCCTTGGCCAGTCCCGTCGAGGGACGCATCGGCTCCGTGGCATATGTGCCAGCAATTTCGGCAATTGTCTCGGCGAGCGATGCGCCAACACCGGTGAGGGCGCGCAACCGATCGATCGGCAGTTCGCCCGCGGGGCGGTCCAGGCCAAACACGGCGACCGCGGCCCGGCGGTAGGCTCGCACCCGGTACAGATTCTCGCCGGCCGCTGCCATCGCCCGAGCACGGGCTTGTAGTTCGCGAGCAACCGTTGAGTTGTCCATGCCTGTATTATACGGGTGTCCATCAAGAGGCCGAAGGTCCGTTGGCGCGGATCACCTCGACGGGCATGGCGTCCGGAATAAAGCTACCTTTACCGCATGCGGACACCCCCGCTCGCCGGGTCGATGACGGATCGTCCACCCCCACCCGTTGCCGGATGCTCTTCCACTTTCCCACCCGAGGGACACATGCTCGGATCTCGATTTTTGCGGTATGCACTGCTCTGGACCGCGGCACTCGCCATCACCGGTGTCGCCCGCGCGGACGACCGCGCGACCAAGATCGCCGACCTGGAACGACAACTGGCCGAGTTGCAAAAGCAGCTCGACGCGCTCAAGACCACGGCCCCGACCGGTCCGGCGGCAAAGAAGCCGCTGACATTGGCCGACGCCGACATTTGGCGCTCGGTCCGCGGCATCGGGCTATCGAACGACGGTAAATGGTTCGCTCACCGCGTTGCCCCGACCGAGGGCGACGGCGACGTCACTCTCCGATCGATCGCCGATGGCAAGGAGACGAAGTTCCCCGGCGGTGGCGGATTCGGCACCGTCGCGTTTTCGTTCGATTCCAAGTGGTTCGGGTTTTCCGTGGTGCCCTACATCAAGCCGGGCAGCAGCACACCCCCGGCCGCACGGCCGAAGCCGAAGATCGTGCTCGTCAACCTGGCCACGGCGGAAAAGACGGAAATCGAAGGCGCGTCCGCCTTCCAGTTCTCGGGAGAAGCCAGCACACACATCGCATATCGCAAGTCAAGCGACGGGCCGGCCACCGTACCCGGGCCATCCGGGCCGGGTGGCGGGCCACCAGCGCCAGGTGCTGCGCCAGCCGCCGCGCCACCGCGCGGGTCGGACCTCGTTCTCCGCGAGCTGGCCACGGGCAACGACCTCGTGATCGGCAACGTTTCGGAGTACGGGTTCGACAAGAAGGGTGCGTGGCTCGCCATGGTGATCGACGCCCAGGGCCAGATCGGCAACGGCGTCCATCTGCGCGACATGAAGACCGGCGCGACCACGCCGGTCGAATCCGGCAAGGCGACCTACCGCGACCTGATCTGGAACCGCGACACGACGGCATTCACGTTGTTGAAGGGCATTGAAGACAAGACGCTCGAGTCGCCGTGGTACGCCGTCCTCGGGTTCTCCGACCTCGGACCGAAGCCGACCAAGGTGGCGTACGATCCGAAGGGCGATAAGGCATTCCCGGCCAACATGGGCGTGAGCGCCAACCGTCCGGCGATGTGGACTGACGATCTAACGGCCATCACCTTTGGGCTCGCCGAAACCAAGAAGAAGGCTGCGACAAGCGAATCGACGGCGAGTCCGCGGGAGCCGGCCCCCAAGGCGGTCGAATCGAAGGCCGTGACCCCGCCAGCCAAGGGCAAGGCACCGGCGGCGGCCGGTGATGCCAAGCCCGACCTCGCCATCTGGCACTGGAAGGACGACCGGCTCCAACCGATGCAGGAAAAGCAGGCCGCGTCCGACCGGGCGTTCACGCATCTCGGCGTCTACCGCGTGAAGGAGAAAAAGTTCGTCCGCCTATCGGACGACGACTGCAAGACCGTCGCCCCGGCCCCGAAACAGAAATACGCCATCGGCCAGGACGTACGGCCCTACCAGTACATGAGCACGCTCGACGGCCGGCGATATTCCGACGTCTATGTCATCGACATGGCGACGGGCGCACGCAAGAAGGCGCTGACCAAGGCCCAGTGGACGCTTGGCCCGAATCCGACCGGCACGCACTTGCTGTACTACGACAATGGCCACTTCTTCGCGTACGATCTGGCCAGCGGCAAATCGGTCAACGTCACCGAGAAGATTACCGCGACCTCGTTCGTCGATACCGAAGACGACCACAACGTCGCCAAGCCGCCGACACGACCGCTCGGGTGGTCGAAAGACGGCAAAACGGCCCTGCTCTCCGACGGATGGGACATCTGGAAGGTGGCGATCGACGGCTCGGGTGGCGAGAACCTGACCGTCAACGGTAAGACCGACGGCATCCGCTACCAAAGCTACCTGCAATTCGATCCGGAACGCACCGAGCCAGGCTTCGATCTATCCCAGCCCGGCTACACGCGCTGGTTCGGCGAATGGACGAAGAAATCGGGCGTCTCCCGGCTCGACCCGGGCAAGCCGGGTGCGACGGTTCTGCTATCGGGCGACTGCGCGTACGGTCTGCTCGTCAAGGCCCGAAATGCCGACGTATTCGCGTTCGCCCGGGAGACCAACCAGGAGTACGGCGATTACTACCTCTCCGACGCCACGTTCTCGTCGCCGAAGAAGGTGACCGACGCGAACCCCCAGCAGGCGAACTACGCCTGGTCGGCCGGGGCGAAGGTTATCGAATACAAGGGCGTCGGCGGCAAGCGGCTCCAGGGGGCCTTGTTCCTGCCCGCGAACTACGAGCCGGGCAAGAAGTACCCGACGATCGTCTATATCTACGAAAAGCTCTCGCAGGGCTTCCACCAGTACACGCCGCCGGGCAATGGCGGTGGTTTCAACAAGGCCATCTACACGTCGAACGGCTACGCGGTCCTGATGCCGGACATCGTGTATCGTCTGAACGACCCCGGTCTCTCCGCGGTCGAGTGTGTGCTGCCGGCGCTCGATGCGGCCATTGCCACCGGCGTCGTCGATGGCAGTAAGGTCGGGCTTCAGGGCCACTCGTGGGGCGGCTACCAGACGGCGTTTCTGGTCACGCAGACCGCACGATTCAAGGCCGCCATCGCCGGCGCGCCTCTGACCGACCTCGTGAGCATGTATAGCAGCGTGTACTGGAACACCGGGTCGGCCAACCAGCCGATCTTCGAGAGCAGCCAGGGCCGATTCACGGCCGGGTACTGGGACCAGCAAGAGGCGTACATCCGCAACTCGCCGGTCTATCATGCGACCAAGGTGCAGACGCCGCTGGTGATCTTGCACAACGACAAGGACGGGGCGGTCGATTTCACGCAGGGCGTCGAATACTACAACACGCTCCGCCGGTTGCAGAAGCCGGTCGTGATGTTGCAGTATCGCGGCGAGAACCACGGCCTGGTCAAGCCCGAGAACCGCAAGGACTACGCGATGCGAATGCGCGAGTTCTTCGACCATCACTTGATGGGCAAACCGGCCCCAGACTGGTGGGCCAACGGTATTCCGCACCTCAAGATGGACGACCATCTGAAAACGCGGAACTAACAACGGAGACCGCAATGGCGGGCGGCCGGCGAAAGTCGACCGCCCGCCCGCACGTGCCGAAGTTACTTCATCATCCCGGCCACCGTAGTACAGCCGTTCTGCACACGCACGAAGATGCGGCCGGTTTGCTTCCCATCGCGGCCGACGACGACGACGAAGTCGGTGGGGTGAAGCACTTCATCCAACACCGCTGTCAACGTCACATCGGCGTCCAGCATCTTGAAGTCCTCGTACGACACAATGCTGAGCACCTCGTTCGGCATCGGGTCGGTCCTTCGCACCTGGCGCAATTGGCCGTCGAGAAATACCTGGAGCCGTGACGTGTCTCGCAGGATCGGGCCCGCGTCGGGCACGAGCAGGCTGCCTGAGACGACCGAACCCGTGTAGAACGGCGTGTCGGCCAGCCGCAGCGCCTCGCCGACCTCGCGGTTGCGGCAGGCCCGCAGAAAATCGGTTGTGACCTTCTTCGCCCGCCGCTCGACCGCGTCGCGGGCCGGCTCGGCCTCGGGCACGAGCACGACCCGATCGGCACGCCCTGGCCGCGACACACGCACGGGTCCCTCGCGCTCGAATGTCGAGCGCTTCCACTCACCGAGCCATTCCGCGACCGGCATCGCCCGCACCGTAAACGATAGCCATAGTGCGAAGACCACCCCGCCCGTCAGGGCCAGCACCCGGCCGGGCTTGCGATTGTCTCCGTGGAAGAACGGGGCGAACAGCGCAGCCGGCAGCCGCGGGAATGCCCAGAACACGCTGCCGATCAGCAGATTCCACAGACTTGTCGTCCCAGCAATGAAGTAGACGAACGTCAGGAACTCGCAGAGGCCGCGCGGAAGGTCCATCGCTTCCTGGATGTCGCCTTGGTTGTGCCGCCACACGTCTTCGGCCATCGTTCCGCCCAAACCGATGGGCCAAAGGACCAAACCGACAAGCAGGGGTGCGCTCACGATCACCAGCGGCGTGTAGACCAACCAGCGCTGGGAGCCGAGCGACGTGCCGCGCTCTCGCGCCAGACTCACCGCCGCTCGGGCTAAGAGGTAGCTCGCCGGCAACAACACGACGGCGAGCGGGAACACGATCACGCCGACGATGAACAGGCCGAACGTCAGATACGCCAACCGCCAGTCGTCGGGGCCGTTGCGAAGCTGGGCGGCGACGCTATGAACGCCCCGGCGAACGGCTGCCGGTCGGGCCCGGACCCAGTTCATGCCGCGCCGCCACGCTGGCGGTCCTCCGTCCGAGACCCATTGCTCTGGCCGGCCGAGGCGGGCCAGGACGGACTCCAACTGGTCGAGCCGAACCCACCCGGACCCGGGCGGAAACTCGGCCGCGACGTGGGCACGGATGTCCTGCTCCACCTCGTCGGGGCTAAGTTCCTCGCACCCGGCCAGGGCGGTGCGGGCGTGAGCCAGGTATTCCTTGAACCGCGCGGCGGCCTCGGGCGTGAAGCGTGCCGTGATGTCGGGGATTGCGTCCGTCATGTCTTGCCCTCCGCGCTCAGAGAATCAATGCCGCCGCGAACCGCATGCCAGTGATCGAGCATCCGACCGACGAGGTGTCGGCCCCGCGGCGTCAGTTCGTAGTACTTCCGGGCCGGCCCTTCGCTGGATTCAACCAGGGTCGTGGTGACCAGCCCTTCCTTTTTGAAGCGACTGAGCATCGGGTAGACGGTTCCTTCGCTCATCACCAGCCCATCGACGTCGCGGAGCTGCTTGACGAGATCGTAGCCGTAGAGTCGCCGGCCGCGCAAGGCACAGAGGACGCACAGTTCCAGCGTCCCTTTGCGGAGCTGCGTCGTCCAGTTATCGAAGAAGTCCGTCTCCATGCTACCCAGTATCTTGTATGGCAAGGTACTTGTCAATGGTCTATTCGTTCGCCGAACGGCGATATTGCGGAAAACCGCACGCGGATGAGATGATCTCGCTTGCCGCTTCACGCCGGGAAGACCTTGTGGCTCGCCTTGCATCGCATAGCGTGACCTGGTATTGCCCTGCCGGGAGGATCCCGTCATGGCCAGTTGGCGCGGCCACATCCGCTTTTCGTCCGCCCTTGGCGTCGCCTATGGCGGCATCTCGTGGTACCAGTTCGGCGTCGATTGGCCGGTCGCGGCCGTCGGCGGGTTGCTCACGTCGCTTGGCGGGCTGTTGCCCGACCTCGATAGCGATTCCGGCGTTCCGGTGCGCGAGTTGTTTGGTCTGCTGTCGTTCGTCTTACCGGTCATGCTGTTGCGCCGCCTCGCCCATCACGGGCTGACGCCGGAGCAGACGCTGCTCGCCTTCGCCGGCGTGTACGCCTTTGTCCGCTACGGGCTGTCGAACCTGTTCAAGAACCTCTCGGTCCACCGCGGTATGTATCACAGCATCCCGGCCATGATCTGCGTCGGGATGATCGTCTACCTCGGCTACAAGCACCCATCCGAAGATGTGCGGCTCTTCATGGCCTTCGGGACGATGCTCGGCTTTCTGTCGCACCTGGTCCTCGATGAATTGTGCGCGGTCGATTTTCGCGGCCTGACGCCGACGCTCAACCAGTTCGCCGGCACCGCGCTCAAGCTCAAGTCGAAGTCGATGTTCGCCAATCTCGTTTGCTATTCGCTCCTGGGCATTCTGTCGTGGACGACGTACGAGCAGTACGAGCGCCCGGCCGATCGACAGTCCGAGCCGGTGCAATTCCGCGAGCGGCCGGCCGAGAAGCAGGCCCCGCGCTGGAAGCCATCGCCGGCCCGACCGGACCCGCCGCCAATCTCGGTGCCGGGCCGTCGCGGGTAAGAGATGTATCCGCAGATTTCGCAGATGGCGCAGATTTCAAGACGAAGCCAGATCGAAGAATCAACTCTTCGATCTATCTTCTGTCTTGAAATCTGCGCCATCTGCGAAATCTGCGGATACATCTTCCTCGTATTGTCTGCGGATCATTCCTCCCGGAGTCTTGCACCATGTTCCGACGCATCCTGGCGACGGTCGCGTTGGCCGGCGCCGTCGGCGCGGCCGTCGCGCAGTTCGTACCGCCCGGCAACAACCCGTACCTCACCCAGGTCAGCCTGCAGGCCAATCAGCTCTTCTACTCCGTCGAGCAGTTGCGCGACCTCGTCAACGGTGAGCTGCGCGGCGGGCAGCTTCAAAACCTCGTCCGCTCGACGAACGAATACTACGAGGACACGCTGCGCTTCGTTCGGATGCTCAAGAGCAATCCGCCGCGGGATCGCGTCGTCCGCGAGTATCAGCGGCTCGACCGTGTCGGCGACGCCTGTGTGGCCGACTGTCGCCGACTCGGTGGCACACTACAAAGTGCTAAGCTCCTGCAACTCGCTTCGCGGATCGAGTACGCCGACCGGCAACTCGCCGGCGCGGTCTACGCCGGCGGCGGGGAGGCTGGCCCGCCGGCCCCGCGGGTTGTGCGCCTGTGCCGAGCGCTCGACGGCCAGGCGGAGACGCTGTTGCGGCTCGCGATCGCGACGCCGAACTTCAGCCCGATCCAGGCGCAGTTCGACCGGCAGTTGAAGCAGTTCACTCGCGCGAGCGACCAACTCCGTCGCAGCGCCGAGGCCAACGCCGACCTGAATCGCCTTGCTGCCGAGTATGGCGCGGTGCTGCCGACGTGGGAGGCCGTGCTTGCATACTTTGCCCCCGGCAGCCCACTCGGCGAGTCGTCGGCCGTTCGCACGCAAGCAACGTATGTCAACAACTTGATGGCCCAACTCGGCAAGGTCGTCGGTCGTAACTGGCAGCCACCGGTGGCTCCGATCCCACCGCCAGGTCCCGGTCCAGGGCCGGGGCCGGTCGTGCCGCCGGGGCCGGTCTGGCCAGGAATCAACCAGCGACAGAAGGCGCTGTTCGCGATCGGGGCCGACGCAGGCGGCGGACCGCACGTTCGTGTCTTCCAGTCCGGACGCGTCGATGACTACTTCGACTTCCTCGCCTACGACCCCGATTTTCGCGGCGGCGTGCGCGTGGCTCTCGGCGATGTCGATGGCGACGGAATCCGCGATGTGATCTGCGCGCCCGGCCCCGGCAGCGTGCCAGTGATCCGCGTGTTCAGTGGCCGCGACTACTCGCTGATCACCGAGTTCTTCGCGTTCGACCAGGCCGTCAACAATGGCGTGTACGTCGCGGCCGCCGACATCACCCGCAACGGCCGGGCCGAGATTATCTGCGGTGTCGGTGAGGGGGGTGCGCCGGTCGTGCGCGTCTTCGAAGGCGCGACGGGCCGGATGCTCACCGAGTTCGGCGCGTACGAGAAGGGTTTCCGCGGCGGCGTCCGCGTGGCCGTCGGCGACGTGAACGGTGACGGTATCAAGGACATCGTGACCGCTCCCGGCCCGGGCCGGCCTGCGCTCATCCGCGTGTTCGATGGCCGCAACGCCGCAAACGTACTGGCGCAGTTCGACGCCTACGAGGTGGCGTTCCAGGGTGGCGCATTTGTCGCTGCGGCCGACCTGACCGGTGACGGCCGGGCCGACATCATCACCGGTGCCGGCACCGGCGGCGGACCGAACGTCCGTGTGTGGGACATCGCTCGGGGGATGCAGTTCGAGTACTTCGCCTACGACCGCAATTTCCGGGGCGGCGTGCGGATCGCCTGCCGCGACCTGAACGGCGACGGCGTACCGGACATCGTCTGCGCGCCGGGGCCGGGGCTGCCGTCGTTGATCAAAGTCCTCGATGGCCGTACCCGCACCGTCACGGCGGAGTTCATGGCTTACGATCCGCGCTTCGTCGGTGGAGCGTTCATCGGCTGCCGGTGGGCGATGATGCTGGCGAGCGTCGAGGCGCTGCTCAACGTGGTTAACTCTTCCACGCCAGGCCGACGCCTCGACGCTCGCCTGCTACAACCGAATTCCCAAGTCTTGCGTCAGCCACCACTTGGAATCTCGACATGGCCAATATAGCTAGTCTGAGATATTTCCAAAATGACTAGCTACTTCGAGCGAATACTGGTTTGAGAGAAATACCTGTGTCGCGGAACCTATGGTCTCTCACTGTCTTGTGTCTGCTGCGGGAGCGGCCGACGCACCCCTATGAAATGCAGCGCCTGATTCGCGAACGGAAAAAGGACGTGTTCCTCGACTTGAAACGTGGCTCGCTCTATCACTCGATCGCTCGGCTTCACCAAGCCGGGCTGATCGAGCCGGTCGAGACGACGCGTGAGGGACGGCGGCCCGAACGCACAACTTATCGCATCACCGCCGACGGCGAGCGGGAGCTGTCCGCCTGGCTGCGCGAATTGCTCGCCAACCCCGCCCGCGACGCCACACAGTTCTTCGCCGGGCTGAGCTTTCTGCCGCACCTATCGCCGGCGGATGTGATCGAGCAGTTGGAGGCAAGGGCGGGCCTCGTCGAAGCCGAGATCGCGGACCTGGACATGGTGCTGCTGACGATGGTGCCGCGGATCGGCCGGCTCGTCCTCGTCGAAGTCGAGTACGCGGTGACCATGAAGCGAGCGGAACTGGCCTGGGTGCGAGCGCTCGTCGAAGATCTGCGCGCCGGCCGCCTGGCGTGGGAGCCGGAGACGATCCTTCGCTGGGCGGCCGAGGCCGGCAACAACCCGTATGGAGGACGGCCATGAGCGTTGACACATTGCCCGCCCGGATCGACACCGCGAGTGCGGCGCGGCCGCCGCGTGTGTGGCTTGGTGCTGTCATGGTCGCGCTGTTCTGGGCCGCCTACCTCGGGACGTACGCGGTCGAAATGCCGACGTTCATTCGATTCGCGGGACGGACCGCGGCGGCGATCCTTCTGCCGCCGGCGCTCGCCCTCTGGTGGTGGCTCCGCCGCGGCGTGCCGCGCCGCGAGCGGTGGACGGGTTTCCTCATTGCCACACTGCTTGTCGTCCCGGCTGTCGCGCTCGTTCATCCCTCGATCGGCGGGTTTGGGGTCATCGTCGGCGGGCTACCGATGGTGCTGTCGGCCGGAATGATCTGGCTACTCGTTTCCCGCCGGGCGACATCGCGCATTCGTCAGATCGGGCTGGTGGCCGCGCTGGTCGTGGCCTGGGGCGGGTTCCTATCCATCCGCACGGACGGCCTGGACGGCGACCAACGTGCAGCGGCCCACTGGCGCTGGACCCCAACCGCAGAAGAGCGGTTCCTGGCCGATAAGAAGCCGCCGACTGTCGCACCGGTGGACGCCGCGCCGCTGACGCTCGGCCCCGACGACTGGCCGGGCTTTCGTGGTCCCCATCGCGACAGCGTCGTCCGCGGCGTGACGATCCGAACCGACTGGACCGCTACCCCGCCGAAACCGCTATGGCGAACACCGGTCGGTCCGGGATGGTCGTCGATGGCCGTGGTTGGCAGGCGACTGTTCACGCAGGAGCAACGCGGCGAGCGGGAAGCCATTGTCGCCTACGACGCCGCGACTGGAACCGAGGTCTGGGTCCACGAAAACCCCGCACGATTCTACGACCCGGTAGCCGGGGCAGGCCCTCGCGCCACGCCGGCGTTCGCTGACGGCCGACTGTTCTGCCTCGGTGGATCGGGCCTTCTCAACTGTCTCGACGCGGCGACCGGCCGCGAGTATTGGTCGCGCGACGCGGCGGCCGAGGCTGGTGCGAAAGCCCCAACGTGGGGATTCTGTAGCTCGCCGCTCGTCTATGACGGCCTGGTCATCGTTTACACAGGTGGGACCAAGGGCTTGCTCGCCTATCGTGCGGCGACAGGCGAGCCGGCGTGGTCGGCCGACGCCGGCACGGTCGGCTATGGCTCGCCGCAGTTCGCGGTCGTTGCCGGCGTACCAGCAGTGCTGTTCTTCGGCGACCGAGGGCTTTGCGCGTTCGACCCGTCGACTGGGGCCACGCTCTGGGAACACGAGATCGCCCTGCCCGGCGCGCCGCGGTCGATTCAACCCCACGTCTTCGGCGGGTCGCAGATCCTCGTGTCGTCCGAAGTCGATCTGGGCACGGCGGCGCTGGATGTGACCCACGCCGGGACTACGTGGTCGATCAACCGCCGGTGGACGTCGCGCGACCTGAAGCCATCTTTCAACGACTACGTCATCCACGAGGGGCATGCCTATGGCTTCGACGGGAGCCTGTTTACTTGCATCGATCTTGCGTCAGGCAAGCGCCGGTGGAAGGGCGGACGTTACGGCCACGGGCAGGTTGTGCTGCTGGCCGACCAGGCCTTGCTTCTCGTCGTCAGCGAGACCGGCGACATCGTTCTCGTGAATGCCGACCCGCAGCAGCATCGAGAGCTGGGCCGAGTCGCCGCCGTCTGCGGCAAGACGTGGGGCCACCCAGCCGTCGCCGGCGGACGGCTCTTCGTTCGCAGCGGCGAAGAGATGGCGTGCTTTGAGCTCGCGACCCTAGCGACGACGAGTGGGAGCCGGTAGCCGTCGATGGATCGTTCACGGCGACTCAACGGTTGCTCGTGAGCATTTCGTCGGATGTCGTGGGGCACTTTCACCTCAGGGAACCCACGTCCGTTGGCAGCGGGTGGTCGCGGCCAACCGCGTCCGCCAATGGTGGCGCGATCGCCGGCCGGCTGGCGGCATGGGCGCGCTCGCGGCGGTGCCGGACCCATCCACCGGCCTATTCGCGCGGTGGAACGCAGACCACGACCGCCACGAGGCGGCCGGCCTGATCGACTGATGCTATTCTTCTCGTACAGGTTTCGCGCACTCGCGTATTTCAGCATAAGAAGCCTCCAAAGCCCACCCGTTGCCACGGGTGGGACACCCGACAGGAGTCGCGTCATGCCCCCGACGACAGCCCACCCGACCGATGTGGCCCTCGCCGCCTACGTCCTCGGCAAGCTCGCCGCCGCGGACGCCGAGACCGTCCGTAGCCACCTGGACGCCTGCCCGCGCTGCCGAACCCTCGCCGAGCGGACGCCGACCGACACGTTCGTTCGGCTGCTTCAGGAGGCGAGCGGCCAGTCGAAGGCTGAGGCGTCCGCGCCGTCGGTCGCTGCCACCGGCGCGCAGCCGCCCCAAGCCGCGGTCGTCACCGGCCTCCAACCGCCGGCCGACCACGACACGGCCGAGGTGCCGCCGGCTCTCCGCGACCATCCGGCGCTGAAGGTGCAGCGGCCGCTCGGCCGCGGCGGCATGGGGGCCGTGTACCTCGCCCACCACGCCATGCTCGACAAGCCGGTGGCCGTCAAGGTCATGGCCCCCGAACTGGTCGCCGACGAGAAGTCAGTCCAGCGGTTCCATGCCGAAATTCGGGCCGTGGCCAAGCTCGACCACCCGAACATCGTGCGGGCGCTCGACGCGCAAACGGCCGGCGGACTGCACCTGTTCGTGATGGAGTACGTGGACGGCCAGCGGCTCGACGAGGTGGTCGCCGCCCGCGGCCGGCTGCCGGTGGACTACGCCTGTAAGTGCGCCCGGCTGGCCGCGCTCGGCCTGCAACACGCCCACGAGAAGGGGCTGGCCCACCGCGACTTCAAACCGCAGAACCTGATGCTGTCGACGACGGGGCAGGTCAAGATCCTCGATTTCGGCCTGGCGAAACTGGCGACCGAGACGAAGAGCCGCGGCGGCATGACCTCGCAGGGCGTGATCCTCGGAACGCCGGAGTACATGGCCCCGGAGCAGGCCCGCGACACGTCGAGCGCCGGGCCACCCGCTGACATCTATGCCCTGGGGGCGACGCTGTTCTTCCTGCTGACCGCGCGACCGCCGTTCACGGGCGACTCGGCCATCGACATCGTGATGAAGCAGATCAACGAGACGCCGCCGCGGGTGACGGACCTGCGGCCGGACGTGCCGGCGGGGTTGGCCGAGTTGATCGATCGGATGTTGGCGAAAGACCCGGCGGATCGGCCGGCGACGGCGAAGGAAGTCGCGGAGGCGCTGGCGCCGTACACAAAGCGGGCAGCGGTGGTGCCGGCGGAAGCGGCCGATGCGAATCCGCCGGCGTTCGACGGGCTGCCGTCGCTGACGACGAATCTGCGGAAACCGACGACACAGCGGCGGTGGCTGCTGGTCGCGGGCGTCGCGGTGGGGCTGCTCGTACTCGGGCTGGCGGTGACGGCGGCGGTCGTACTCTACAAGACGGCCGACGGCACGATTGTCGTCACGGTCAGCGAGAAGGACGCCGAGGTGTTCGTCGACGGCGAGCGGATCACGGTGACGCAGAACGGCGACGAACCGATCGCGATTCGCAAGCCGCCGGGCAAGCACACTGTCGAGGTGAAGAAGGATGGGTTCAAGGTCGAGAGCCGTGAATTAACGTTAACGGCTGGGGAGCGCGAACCCATGACCGTGCAGTTGGATCGCGAAACGGCGGAAGCAGCGCCTATTGTCCACAAGGCCGAATTGATCGAAGTGTGGAGACACGAAGTATTCGCGAATGGCAAATGGAACCTGCACGCAGATGTACTTCTGTATTCGAACGGTAAGGCAGGGAAACCGGACAGCAATATCACTTGGTCCAAGAATGGCAACGTCCTTACGATCAACTGGTTTAACGGCCGATTCATCGACCGGCTAACTGTGTCCGATGATGGACGGCGTTATGCCGGCACGAATCAGAATCGGGCCCCCATACGCGGTAGTCTGAAGTACAGAAAAGAGTGATCAATACGTCAAAGGAGTGCCTGAATCAGTCCCGAAGGGGCGGCTGCTCGCAATCGCGCGGCGAGACGGGCAGACCTTCGCCGTGTACACCGGCCCCCCAACTGTTGGCCCCGTCGCCGTGTGGGAAGCATTCGGCCCAGACTGGAACCGGCAAGAGCCGGACGTGTACGGCGAACTCGCCGACGCGCTCAGTGACTGAACCGTCACGCTACCGGCACGGCGCTCGCTTTCGGATAGACTGAATGGGTCGCGACCCTGAGGACCGACCGTCATGCCGACCGCCACACCGACTGCCGCCAACCTGCCGTCCCAATTAGCCCCACTGGCGCCGGAGATCGTCGAATTCTACCGCGAACTGCCCCGCCTGATCGCCGAGGGCCACACGGGCAAAATTGCTCTGGTCAAGGCCGGCCAGCCGATCACCGTTTGGGACACGACTGACGACGCCTTGCAGGCCGGGTATGACCGATTCGGTCTCGTGGCGTTCCTGGCTCAACCGATCGATCCGGCCGACATCGCCCGCCTCGCGCCGTACTTCCCCGCCGCGTTTCTCAAGGGGGCGTGACGTGGCCCTCGCCGTGGCCCACGAATCGTTTTCCGCAGACGGCCCGTCGATCGAAGTCGCGGTCGGACCTTCGACCGCCATCGTGCGGCAACTGCGGGCGACCGGGCGGGCGGTGCCCCCGCCGGTCATCGTGCGGGCGTTAATTGACACAGGGGCTGAGGTCACCTGTCTCGACCCGTCAGCCCTTGCGTCGTTCGTGGCGGCCGGCCTCACGCCGTCCCGGCTTCTTATCGCGAACACACCACTGTTCGGCGGGATCCACCCGACCGTCGAGTATTTCGTGAGCCTTTCCCTACCCGCACCCCCCGGCGGCGGCCGGCCGCTGGCTTTCGGGAACCTCGCCGCATCGAACAGCCGCTTGCGGCAGCCGGATTCCAGGCGCTTCTGGGCCGCGACGTTCTCGCCGCATGCTTGCTCGTTTACGACGGGCCGTCCGGGCGGATCACGCTGGCCTACTGACCGTCATAGCCGCCTCAAACGACCCGGCCCCGCGGATCTCATCGATCCGCGGGGCCGGGGTCAGGTTACATCACGGTAGCGGTGTTACTTCCCGCCCGGGATCAGCGACAGCCGCACGTCCGGCTCGGCGCTCGCCGTCTGGAATGCCGGGGCCACCGACATTCGCAGGCTGCGACCGTCCGCCGAAACCGTCGTCTGGTTCTGCATCCCGGCACCGGCACCGACCGAACCCGGTACCCGGCTCTGGACCACCATTTCCCGGCCCAGCTCGGTCGGCTGATCCAGGATTTGCGAGGTCAGGCTGCCGGACGCCGAGGTACCGCCGGCCATGCCGGCCCGGTTGGCCAACGTCGGCTCAGACATCGATCGCAACAGGCCAAACACACGTTCGCTGTTGCTGACTGAGGTGCCCGACGCCAGCGTGTCCACGCGCCGTGGCATCGGCGGCGGGACCGAAGCGAGTTCCGTCCGACGCCCATCGGTCAATTCGACCTTGAGATGCGCCGTGCCGTCCACGCTGAGTTCCAGCCGATGCAGTTCCTTGGACTCCTGTGGCGTACCCTGGTGACGGGTCACGAGAATCGTGACCTTGTTGCCCAGCGGCTTGCCCCAGATCGTCTTCACCGTAACCTCGTAGGCGCCAGAGAACGCCTCCGACGCGACGTACGTTTCGCGGTATGCGTCCTTACGGTCCTTGGCGAAGTAATTGTCGCCACGCCACAAGCCACCGCCGGTCGTCTGACGCACGGCCGGCGAGCAGGTCGTGCCCGACGGTTCCTTGACCTGGAGGTCAAGATCGGCCTGATCGGCGAAGACCATTTCGATCGTCAGGTCACGCTGCTTCTCGGAATCGATCGCGGACAGCAGCTTGTCGGCCTCGGCCGTACGTCCGAGCGTCTTCAACTTCCCGGCGATCTCCAGGAGCGCCTTTTGCGCCTCGCCCTGGTTTTGATTCGCCGTCCACTCGCGGCGGAGCAGGTTGCCGGCCGCCCACTGGACCGAATCCCCGTCCACATCCTTGGACTTGGTCAGGTAGACCAGGCCCTTGGCATACGGATCGGAAGCGTTCGGCTCGAGCGCCGCGGCCCGCTTGCAGAACTCGACGGCCTTCTCCGGCCGGCCCATCTCGCTCATCGCCTCGGCGGCCGCCAGGAAGCCCTGCGGGTTCGTCGGGTTGAGGTCGATCGCCGACAACCGCACGCGCTCGACTTCGTCAGGCGATGCGCCGGTCGATTTCAGAGCAATGGCCAAAGCGTCGTAGCAACACGGCCGGGCCAGTACGCCGACGCGGAGGTCGGCCTTGAGCAGTTCGGCCACCTCATCGAACTTCTCGAAGTGGGCCAGCACGTCCGCCACGGCAATGACTTGTCGCGGCTTCATCAGGCCCTTCTCGACCGCTTCCTGCCAAACCTTCTTCGGATCGCGCGGTTCGTCCTTCTTGGCGACCTCGACCTTGGCCTCCGGCTTCGGATCGGCTGCCTTGGCCGGGGCCTTGGCGACGGCCGTACCGCCGTTGTTGCGGTTGCCGCCGGGCGCGATGACGATGGCGTCGCCATTACGCTGCCGTTCGGCTGCACCCATACCGCCCGGTCGCGGAGCGTTGATGGCCCCACCACCGACACGTGTCTGGATGCGCGAGGTCGCTCGAACGACGAGCGCCCGAGCCGGCTGATAGTAACCGAGCGAATTGAGCTGGTCGGGGTTGAGGAACGGCATGTCGTTCTCATCCTCGGCCACGTTCACGTTGTTAAAGAGGTAACGAGCGGCACGCAGTGCCCACTCCTTCGGAGCGATCACGTCCTGAATCAACTCGATGAGGATCGAGCTGGTATCGCCACCCTGGATACCGAACTGGCCACCCAGGTTGCCGAACTGACCTTGCTGACCGCCACCGAAACCGAGTGTACCACCACCGAACCCGAGGTTCGTCTGGTTGTTGCCACCGGCAAAGCCCAAGGCCCCTTGGAACTGGGCACCCGTGGCTCCGCCACCCGCCACGCCACCACCGACGCCGCCGATGCCGCCGATCGCGACACCGCCGCCGCCGGCACCCAGCGCACCCAGCGCACCCAGCGTACCGAGTGCTCCCAAAGGCCCGGCGAAGCCGAGCGCCTGGTTGGAGCCGAACTGTCCGAAGATCGCCTGCCCGTTCGCCGACAGCGACGAGCCAAGGACCTGCAGGTTCTGGTTCAGCGACTGGTTGTTAATGCCGTTCGGAATCGGAATGACGAGGTCGGCGACCGGATAGGCTCGCACGGCCTTCTCGCTCGCCGCCTTGGAGAAGGTCGTGATCTCGACGTAGTCTTTCCGGATGATGTAGTTGCCCTTCACTTGCGCGAGGAGGAAGCGCAGAGCCGTCTGCAACGAGACGCCCGGCATCTTCGGCAGCCGCACCATCTGCTCGAGAATCGTCTTGTTGCCTTCTTCCTCGAAGGCCTGTTCATCGACGATGAACGTCAGGTCGTACTTCTCGCTAAAGAAGTCGAGGGCTTCGCGAAGCGGCAGGTTCTCGATCGGCTTGTCGATCGACACCGGCTGGTTGAGCTTCTCGCGAATCTGGATCGCCTTCTTGGAGCTAACGCCGTCGAGGCCGTAGACGTCGTAGCGTTCCTTGCGGAAAGCGCTCAACTCACGCCACGCGGCGGCCGGCGGAAACTCGACGGGCGGCTCGTCGGGGAACGGCACGGACGACTTCTCGACTTGCAGCATCGTCAGGAGGAAGCGGTCTTCCTTGATGCGGCGCAGTTCCTCGAACTCGCGAAGATTGGCCGCGTTGAGGGCCATCTGGTAGCCTGCGGTCGCCTGCACCGGAATCTCCTTGCCCTTCGACAGTTGTTCCTGCTGAAGGACGAGGGCTTCCTTGTAGGCTTCCTCGTACCGAGCCTGGTTCATCAGCGCCCCGAACGCGCGGACGCGCTCACGAATCTTCTCGTGATCGCTCTGCTGAGCCGCCAGAGCCGCACGGAACTGTTCGTCGGCAATGCGCCGTTGCAGTTCGGCTTCCTGACGCTGCTTGATCGCAGTGCCTTCGGCGGTACCGCTCCGCAGCGCGGCTTCGAGCCGGCTGGCGAGGGTCGCCCGCAGACGATCGCTCAAGTCGGTGTTCTCACGCACCGAGGCAAGCTGGCGCTTTAGCAGGTCGAGAGCCGAATCCGGATCGCTGCCGAGGAGCTGGTGGGCACGCTTGATCGTGTCTTCCACGACTTGCTGCGTCTGCTGCTCCTGCACCGCGCGGCGGCGCTTTTCGAGTTCCAACAGATCGCCAGGATTCGCGGCCGCCCCGGGAGCACCGGGAGCCACGGCCGGCGGTGGAAGCTGATCGGCCGGTGGATCGTCCGCGAGGGCCGGCAATTGCTGCCGCACGACCTGGACGACGCCGTTCTCGCCAGCGGAAATCTTGGCCGCGACCGCCTTCGGATCGCTGAGCTTGGCTTTGATCTGCTCGCGGGTCAACGTGCCATCGAGCAACTTCTGGACAACCTTCAGACCGGCCGCCGACTCGGTGTCGTTCGGGTCGATCTTCTTGGCGGATTCAAACAACTTCTTGGCAGCGCCGAGGTTGTTCTGCGATAGCGCCCAGTGCCCCTGGGTCAGCGCCTCTTCGCGGGCCAGTCGGGTCTGCTCGTAAGCGAGCGCCAACCCGCGGTCGGCCCGGACCAGAGCCGGTGCAGCATGATCGGCCCCGCGCCACTGGTGAACGATGTTAACCAGGAAGTAGTTGGCCGGGTCGCTTGCCGGAACTTGCTCGCTGACGGTGACCGTCGCCTTCTTACCGGCCACGGTGCCATCGACCTTCAGGCCGATGGTCGCGCTCGGCTTCATGATGCCGACCAGCAGGGTCGGAGCATCGGGTCGCAGCGGCGGCAGGCGATTCGGCAACGATTCCGTGACGCCTTCCGAGTATTTCGGCGACGCAGCGGTCGGATAGAAGATCGGGGCCGCCAGTGCCGTTTCCAGCTTGGGCTGGAACGTCTCAACCTTGTCTTCGCCCAGCATGCGGACAACCATGCCACCAGTGCCCGTCGCCAGGCCGTGCAGGTTCTTGGCGTCGAGCTTGTTGCCCAACGGCACGGGGAAGAAGGCGATTTCGCGGCCGGTCATTTCGCTGGCCAGAGCGCACCGATCAGCGTCGCTGAGCGGGTTCAGTGCACTCTCACCGTCCCCCAGGAACAGGACAGCCTGCCGGCGGTCGGCCCCCGCGGTGAAGCTGCGGAGGATCTTGTTCAGGCCGGTCTTGAGATCCACGGCTCCGGCTGCGTACTCGCGAGTCGCGAGGTACGTCAGCGCATCCGTGAGCTTGGCGCTGCCCGCGGACTGAAACCCACCGGCGAGATCGCGCGTCGCTTCCGGCGTGTTGATGGTCCAGATGGCCACTCGGTCACCTGGGCGAGCCGCCTTGGTGACGGCCTCGGCAATGAGCCGAGCGTTCTTCAGCGCGAAGCCTGCTTGGCTCGCGGAGGTATCCACGACGACGGCAAGGTCGCGTGGACGCGCATCGGCTTCGGTTGTGTTGGCCCGTACCTGGAGGGCGAAGTGCAATTCGCCCGCGAGGGTTTGGAACGTAACGACTGGTCGTGCATCGAACCGGCCCGCGGTGGACTCCTCGACGGCGGCGGCATCACGGGGGGTACGGATCGCCCCCGAAAGCGCAGCGTTTTTCTTGCGCTTGTCGCCGGACGAGTCGCCCCAGATCTGCGTGCAGGTGACGGCGGCCGCGAGCGCGAAAGCCGCTCCGGCCACTTTGAGCCTGCGTCGGGTGGTCATAGTCCAGACTCCCTGATTCTTCGTGGTCAACTGAGCTTTGCCCTACCTTGGAACACTCAGTCGGGTGTGTTGCGGCGTGGCGGCGCAAGAAGGCAGGCGCGCAGCCGCAGCCCGACCCGATCTTGCCATATTACTGAGAGGATGCCACCAAGTACTAGCGCAAAATGGCGATTCGCCTCTGAGGACTGGGAGTCCGTCCAGTCCGACGCCGGTACGCCCGGCGCATCGCGCGCCACTATGCGCGCGGCCGCACTGTGGTTACTCTCGTCAAAACGCTGTGTCCGGCAGAACTTGCGCCGTCCTTTTTTCTTGACGCCCGCGCCGGCAACGTTACGTTTGCAGGTACGAGCGTGCTTTCGCCGGATTCACCCCCCCCTTCCCGTCCCTGGCAGCACTCCCTCGCGGGCCGGTATGCACCGCCCGACCGTTCGAGCCGTTTGCACCCTTGCGATTGATACGCTAGGTTTGTGCAATCATCGGATACTATTGTCGCGAGGCCGCCTCATGGCCAATTTCTTCCGTCCTGCCGAGCCACCACGAACTCCCGACGACTCCCTATTGCTGCGCCGTCTGGAGGCAGCCGTCGTTCGTCCGCCGCAGCCGCCGTCCCTCGAGACCGAGGAAGAAGGGGCCGTGGATTTCGACGTCACCGTGCCGTGGAACCCGGACGAAGCCCTTCAGCGCGAGATCGAACGGCTTGAAGCCGCCCGCAACTTTCCGGTTCCGGATGGCCCGGCGTCGCTCGGCGGCGTGTCATCGCCGTTTGGGACTTTGGAATCGCAGGGGGTCGGCCCAGCGCGCGGAAATGGCGCACCGCTACCCAGCCTGTTGATGAGCGATATGTCTGGCGCGATTCGTTCGAATACTCCGGTTACGCCGACGACGCCCATCGTCGATCACTCCGAAGTCACGCGCCTGAAGACCGAGAACGACGAGCTGCACAAGCTGGTCGATGAGATGAAGCAGATTTTCGAGACGGCCACGCACCAGGAACAGGAGTCCAGTCGACAACTCGAAGCCTCCAAGACGCGCATCGACGATCTGGAAGCCAAGGTCGCCGAACTCGCCGAGCTGGCCCGCGAAAAAGATGGACACATCGAGCTTCTGACCGGCCAGATCCAGGAACTCGAGCAGCACGTCGCCGGTTCGACCGAGCCGGCGCTGCCGAGAACGCCGCGGGAAGAAGATCTGATGCGGATGGCGGACGATCTCGAACAGGAGCAAGTCAAACTAACGCGGGACCGACGGAGTCTGGACGAGGAGCGCCAGCAACTCCGCGAGGACGAAGAAACGCTGATGAAGCAGATGCGCGAGATGGAAGTCGGTATGGCAAAGGAGCGTGCCGAGCTAGCCCGTCAGCGAACGGAGCTCCAACGCCTGCACGCCGAAGTCCGTCGCGAGTTGGACCAGATTACCGGCGGCGACCGTGCACTGAACGAACGGCTGGCTCAATTCCAGCGGCGGCACCAGGAGGTGTTTGGCCGTTCCGGTACAACGCCACCCGCGCGAACGTCGATTCCGCCACAGCAACCCTCAGCGCCGCAGGCTCCGCCACCGCCCGAGGCCAGTTCGGCACCGCCGCCCGAAAGTGGCGTCATGCGACGCTTCTTCGGCGGCAAGCGGTAACCTTTCATCGGTGGGCCGTGCAGCCCATTCGGGTTTTCGCGGTCCGACACCCGCAATTCCAGGCGGACGTCGGTTCCCAGGGGCGTCGTTCTCCGGCGACGCCCATTTGCACCTCCCGACGATCGGCACAACTGAGCTGAGACAGGCGCATTTGCCGCGTCACCTTCCCCCGCGACACTCCATCACTTATCATGGCCCTTTGCCGTAGCGCACGGGAGACACTCATGCCCTGGCCCGACGACTTTGCCGCCATTACCAAGGCTGACGAGCCTCTCGCGCCGTACACGCATCTTAAGATCGGCGGGCCGGCCGAATTGTTCGTGCAGCCGCAGACGGTCGAACAGCTCGCGGCCGTCTTGCGCCACTGCACCGAGACGCGCCTGCCGGTGCGTGTCCTTGGCGGCGGTGTCAACCTGCTCGTTCGCGATGAGCCGATCCCGGGCGTCGTGCTGCGACTGAGCACGCCGGCCTTCACGACGATCCATGTCGAAGGGTCGCACGTCCGCACCGGTTGCGGGGCGACGCTGCCGGCACTGATCTCCGCGACGGCCCGGGCCGGGTTGGCGGGGTTCGAGACCCTCGTCGGCATCCCGGCCACCGTCGGCGGGGCGCTGCGCTACAATGCCGGCGGCCGCGATGGCGAGATCGGGCAATACGTCCGCCGCGTCGAGGTCATGGACGAGCACGGCGAGTCCGCCACCCGCGAACGCGACGAACTCGCCTTCGCCGAGGCCCGGTCGAACCTCGATGACATGGTGCTATTGACCGCCGAATTCGACCTGGAACCCGACACGGCCGACGCGATCGTCAAACGGATGCGCAAGGCGTGGATCACTCGCAAGGCGGCTCAGCCGTTCAGCTTCGAGGCTGCCGCGCGCGTGTTCCAAAACCCCAAGGGCTTCCAGGTGACGGCCCTGTTGGAGCAAGCGGGCCTGGCGGGCACGCGCGTCGGCGGGGCCGAGGTGAGCGTTCGCAATGCCAACTACATCGTCACGAATCCCGGCACAACGGCGAAGGACGTCCTACGGCTCGCCGAGCTGATGAAGAGCAAGGTCCGCGAGCATTCCGGCGTGGCGCTGGAGCCGGAAATCGTCGTGTGGTAGGGGCTGGCGAATAACCCGCTCACGGGTCCTTGCCGGTCAGCTCCTTGTACTTCGCGAAGTCAGCCGCTGCTTGCGCGGGGCTGCTCGTCCGAAGCCATTTGCCGCGATTGAGGTATGCAAGGGCGTACCTTGAATCGAGTTCGATGGCTCGGTTGTAGTCGAGAAGCGCCTGATTACTGTTGGGATACTTCCAACTGTATGCCACACCGCGGTTGTTGTAGGCGTGGGCGTACATCGGGTCGAGGCGGATGGCCTCCGTGCAGTCGGCGATTCCCCGGTCGTACTCCCGCTTTTCGTTGTAGGCGCGCCCGCGGTTGTTGAAGGCAGCGGCGAACTTCGGGTGGAGGCGGATGGCCTCGGTACAGTCGGCGACCGCCCGGTCGTACTCCCGCTTCTCGTTGTAGGCATGCCCGCGACTGTTGTAGGCGTGAGCATACTTCGGGTCGAGGCGAATGGCTTCGGTGCAGTCGGCGATCGCCCGGTCGTACTCCCGCTTCTCGCTATAGGCGTAAGCGCGACTTTGGTACGCCTTCACGTACTTCGCGTCGAGGTGGATCGCGGTAGTGCAATCGGCGATCGCTTTATCTGGCTCGCCCTTCAGATTCCAGGCGTAAGCGCGGTGGCGGTACGCGAAAGCGGAAGTGCTTGCGAGTGCGACGGCCCGATTGCCATCGGCGATGGCGTCGTCGTACCGCTTTAGCTCCGCCGAAATAGCGGCCCGAATGGCGAACGCCCGTGCCGAGTTTGGATCGCGTTGCACTGCCAGATTTGCGTCAGCAAGTGCATCGACGAATCGGCCCCGGTACATCAGCGCCTCGGCTCTGTATGTGTGCCGCAATGGCTCGGTCGGATCGGCCTGGATTGCTTTTGTTAGCGTCTCGATGGCCGCATCGTACTCGCGTCGCTCCAACTCCTCCAGCCCGCGGCGGGCCAAGTCGCTGCCGGGCCGCGAACGCACCAGCGGGGCGGCCCCGATCAGGTCGCCGAGCAGGTGCGGCCGCTGCCGCACGTCCGGGCCGAACTCCTCTGGAATCGTGTCGACCATCTCGTCCTTGATGTGCGCCGCCAACCGCTCCAATGTCACTTCGCCCTTTTTGTTCGCCGCCTTGCCTTGGAAGCCTTCGAGCAGGTGGTGAAAGAAGACGCCGTGCGGGTGCTTACGGCTCTCGAACGCCATCTCGCCGGCCGAGCAACTGAACAGCGCCGCCACGCCCTCCGGCGGCTTCGACAGCACGGGCCGGGTCACGCTCGCGAGGTTCGCCACTTCGTTGGACCGGGCCGCCGTCGGCTCGTTGCGGCAGGCATCCACGATCAATAGCTTCACCCCGGCCTTGCAACCTTTTAGGGCTGCGTACACCTCGCCAAGCGCGATCAGCGTTTCCTTGCTCTTCAGGTCGGCCTTGAGCGGGCAGAACTGCAAATCCTCCGACCCCCTGAGAACAACGCCATGCCCCGCGAATGAGACGACAACCGTGTCCTCCGGCTTGCGGTTCTCCAGCAGCACGCCGAGCCGCTTGCGGACGTTGGCGGCCGTCGGGAACAGCGTCTCGTCCTGCTTAACAAAGCCCTCCTTGCGGGTCATCAGCACGACGAGGCGGTAGCCGTCCTGCCGGAACACATCGGCGAGGGCCGTCGCGTCGTTCTCGGCATGCCGGAGGTTGGCCAACTCGGTGCCGGTGTAGTCCTGCACGCCGACCAGCAGTGCGTACCGCTTACCGGCGTCCTCAGCGCGCGCGAAAGCGGGCAGCAGCAACAGGACGAGGGCCCCGGTGCGAGTCACGGCAGTGTCCTCCGGCCGAGAGAACGAATCCCCTGACGATACCTTCCCAGAATCGCAAACGCAATAACCTGCGCCCGGCGGACGCATTTCTCACGTCATCGTTCCTAGAAAACGGGCGTTCACTAACCACGGCCCTCTGCCGCAGCCTGCCCGAGAAGCAACCGCCCTGGCCCAACGATGTCGCCGCCATCACCAAGGACGTGCCGCGGCTCAAGGAGTTGAAGACAAGCAGGGTCCACGACCGCGCCGGTGTGGCGCTGGAGCCGGAAATCGTGGTGTGGTAGCTGTCAAGCGAACAGCCGGCTCACCGGCACAGCGAAGCCGGGCAGCACGTCCGGCAGCGTCAACTCGTCGCCGTTGTGGACAATCTGCTGCAACTCATCGGGCCGGTAGACCGTGGCCGACTCCGTTTTCGGGTCGAGGACCACGTCGACGCGAACGCCGGCGTCGAGGTATTCGGTGACTTTCACCAGCACGTCCTTCCAACGATCCGACGGCGAACGTACCTTGACGACCAGATCGGGGACGGCCGGCAACACGCCCTCAGGGATGCCGCCCTTCGGCAGCCGGTCGTAGGAGAAGAAGCAAACGTCGCTGCCGCGAACGATGTCCGGGTTGCTGCGGACCTTGACCCAGGAGTCGTTACTGGTTGCATGGCCGATGTCATTCGTTTCGAGGAATTGCCGGATGCGGAAGCCGATTTCGAGGCAAACCTTACCGTGCTTCTGACCGGGCATCGGTAACTTCTTCACGACACCTTGAACGAGTTCCGCGCGCGCGTCGGCGTAGTGGGCGGCGAACTCGTCCGCAGTCAACAAAGCGGCCGGCGGGGCGGCGATCGAGGTAGCCAAGGTCGAATCCTCCGGCGGGCAACGGGCGCAGCATTCCACCATCGGATTGACGACGCTAGACGGCGACGATTCGCGTGCCCTCTGCATCAGTCGGGTAGCGTGGCTGCTTCGCCGCCGGCGCGAGTAGCGAGGGCTGGCAGGACGGCATCGGCGTCGTAGCGCAGAAAGCGGACGGAGCCATCGCAGAAAAGGAAGTGCGCCCCGCCGGGGTGCGTTGACCAGTAGTGGAACACGTCGCAGTACTCGTCGAGCTGGCCGGCGGCAAAGTGAGCCGGCTCGCGCGGACATTACCAGACGAAGCGGCCGCCGAAGTTCCGCTCGCGGACGCCGAGCAGGTAGTCGGCCACCCCGTCGCCGCGGTGGCCGGCCCCGGAATACCACCAGCCGTACCAGAAGTCGGGACTCGGCGGCCGTTCGCCGACGGCCAGCGTGTTCGACGTGCCGTCCGTGACCTCGGTGAGCGGGACGGTCCGATCGGGCAACAGGACGCCGTCGCGAGCCTCACCTTCGGTTCCGTTGACGCCGAGGTAGTTGGTCAGGGCAACGCGGTAATCATCGTGCGTGTCTTGTGCGAACTCGGCGCGCCCGTCGGACGGGCACGAGAAGAGGGCCATGGGCGTCGCCAGGCCGACGTGCGGCGGATCGCGATACGGGTTGAGGCTTTGCCGGTAAGCGGCGACGGTCGCGTTCCAGAGCGATTCTTGTTCCAAGTGCGGCAGAAGTCGGACGAGCCAGGTCATGCCGGCATACGGCTCGCCAGCGCTCTTGCCGGTCACGATCCCTGGTGGAAACGTACCGCGAGCCGCGTGGTAGTTCTGTAGGGCCAGGCCGATCTGCTTCAGGTTGTTGGCACAGCGCAGGCGTGACGCCGACTCACGGACCCGCTGGATCGCTGCGAGTAGTAAGCCCAGCAACACGGCGATGACGGCCATGGCGACGAGCAGTTCGATGAGAGTGAAGCGCGGCGTGGTGGTTTCATGTGCGCCCTTCGGTTCGGCAGCTAAAGCTAGTTTCGGGTATCTGTAGCGGGTCGTCAGTGTAGTAGGCACACTCCGTGTGCCGTAAGAGACGGCACACGGAGTGTGCCTACTACACTGACGACCCGCTACACCAACATGACGCATGCTCTAATGGGTCGCCACGGTCCGCCGGCTTGCCAGCCGGCGAAAGTAGACCGCGGCGGCGAAAAGGACGGCTGCCGCGGCAATGGCCCAGAGGTACCAGCGGGTCGGCCGGCCAAAGCCGAACGGCTCTGGCAAGCCGTACTTGGGCAGGCGGAAATCCCCCGCGGCCGGTACGGTTTCGTCGTATCGAAAAATCGCGGTTGTCACAGTGGCCGAGCCGCTCGATGTGAGTTGGATGCGGTGTTCGACCCGCTCGACGACCGGCAGACCGTCACGAAGCGGACGGTATGTGTGTGTGCCGATCACGTCGAGGAACTGGCCCTTTTGATCCGCCGACGCCGGACGCAAGCGTGCGGCGAACGAGTGGATGAGCCAGTACCGCTTGGGGTCGAGGAGGACGTGCCCGGACACGACGTCGATCTGCCGCGGCGGCCGGGTCGACGTCGCGTCGGTGACACGCCGGACGTCCCGCGGCGTGTTTCGGAACTCGACACGGGTCAACGACTCGCCGCCCTCGTCGTGCTTGGCGACGCGGGTGACGACGAACTCCTTGTCGCCGACCAAATCCGGGAGGGCTTCGCCGGGAAAGGCGAGCATCAACCCGGACTTGTAGACGGATTCGGCTGCCTCCCGCGCCGGGAATGCTTCCCAGAACTGGCCCGTGCCAGTGTTCGGCGAGGCGTCCACAAGAACCCAAGGAGCGTCCGCCCGTTTGCGGCCGATGCGGAAGCCGTAGTCGCGGTTAGTCGCGGTCACCACATGGCCGTGATTTGGGTTTTCGAGCCGCGCGTTGTCGGCGGAAACCGCCCCAGGGCGGACCATAATGCGTAGGCGTTGCGGCTCGCCAATGGGTTTTCCGTCCTTTTGGGCATCGACATCGACCTCGACCGTCATGCCGGGGTGGGAGGCCAGTCGGTCGAGGTACGCGCGCCACTGCCGGATCGCCTCGTCGGGCATCCGATCCGTTTGTCGGGATGGCGCCGGACTCGCGGCCAGAAGTACCAGGGCGAGCGCAGCCGTTGCGCGACGCGCCACGACCGCGCGCAGGCCCTGGTGGACCGCGTTCGGACTGGTCATGGTAGACATTGGCATGTTCGAATTTGGTTTTGGGACGGTCTTGCAGTTGCATCCCCCACGGATAAGCGACAACGGGTTGTCGACGGCCGAACCGAAGCACCCACAAGACGGTGCGCCATGGAAACCGAGCCACAGGCTGACCGCCGCAAGCGAGCCGAACCACGCCATCGCGACGATTCTCAGCAGTCGGGGTGCCGCACCTGACAACAGCCAAATGCCGAGTGCCACTTCGAGTCCGAGGATGCCGAGGCGGACACGGGGCGAGATGGCAAATGCCTCCCCCACCGAATCGGAGGTCGCCGATTGGAGCTTACCCACTACCGCGACTAGCAACAAGACGCCGAGCGCGGCGAAGATGAAGCGAGATGCCTGCCCGCCCGTCGGTCGGTCGGTCGGTCGGTTATAAGGGGTTCGGGCATTCGGGCGTCCTCAACATCGGGTGAGCGGTGAGGTTGTTGGGAGGGATGCTAATGGTTCGCTGAGGCGATGTCAAACAAAAACCGGAGGACTTTTCGTCCGCCCTCCGGCTCGGCGACCTATGGTGCCGCCACGGCCCGCCGGTTCGCCAGCCGGCGAAGGACAACCGCGGCGGTGAACAGAACGACCGCTGCTGCGAGCGCCCATATATACCAACGGATCGGCCGGCGAACGTTGAACGGATCGGGCAGGCCATACTTCGGCAGACGGAATTCCGACTCGGCCGGCACCGTCTCATCGTAGCGGTAAACGGCGGTGCGCACGAAATTGCGGACACCCACGGCGGTGCCGTGTTCGAAGCGGTGTTCGAGCCGCTCAACGACAGGCAGTCCGCCGCGAAGGATGCCGTAAGTGTAGGTGCCGGTCACGTCTTGCAAGCGTTCGCTTTGACCGGGCATGCCCCAGTTGACGCGGGCAACGTACGAGTGGATGAGCCAATAGCGCTTGGGGTCGAGGAGGACGTACCCCGAGACGATGTTGATTTGCCGCGGAGGTCGTGGCGATGTCGGGTCCGTCCCGCGGGGGATATATCGCGGCGTGTTGCGGAAGGTGACCCGCATCAGCGACTCACCGTCATGCGTCTCCGGGGCGACGCCTGTGACGACGAACTCCTTGTCGTTCGCCAAGTCGGGGAGGACTTCGCCGGACGCGCAGAGCGTCACGCCGGCTTTGACGACGGTTTCGACTCCGTCTCCGATTGGGAAATGCTCCCAAAACTCGCGGCTGCCGTTGTTGGGAGCGGCGTCCGCCAACCTCCAGGCGGCGTCCGCTCGCTTACGCTGGATGCGGAAGCCGTAAAGTGCATTCGTTGCGAGGACTTCTTGACCGTATTTCGGGGCTTCGTCACGCGAGTTATCGTCAGAGGCCGCGCCGGGACGGATCATGAGACGGCCGCGCACCGGGTCACCGACCGGACTGCCGTCCGGCCCGCGCGCGTCAGCGTCCGTTTCCACCGTCATGCCAGGGTGGGAGGCGAGTCCATCAAGGTACGCCCGCCACTGCCGGATCGCCTCGTCGGGCATCCGATCCGTTTGTCGGGATGGCGCCGGACTCGCCGCCAGAAGTACCAGGGCGAGTGCAGCCGTTGCGCGACGCGCCACGACCGCGCGCAGGCCCTGGTGGACCGCGTTCGGACTGGTCATGGTAGACATTGGCATGTTCGAATTTGGTTTTGGGACGGTCTTGCAGTTGCATCCCCCACGGATAAGCGACAACGGGTTGTCGACGGCCGAACCGAAGCAACCACTCGAGCGGATCGGGAAGCTAATGAGGATGAGGCTAACGGCTCATGAAAACGGTGTCAAACAAGAAACGGAAGAACTAACGTTGTCGCACTCCGCTGTTACGCGAATAGCTCCCGCACCACCCGTGCCGCCCGATCGTTGGTGAGCCGTTGGGCATCGACGAAAGGCAACGTACTCCCTTTGCGATTCGTACCTGGTGGTGGGAATGCAGACGCCAATGTCTTCGTTCAGCCGGGCGGGTTTTACCTCCAAGACAGTCGCAGCCGCGGTTACGAACTGTTCGGGGTGGTTGCCGCCCGGATGGTCAAGGACTTCGACACGGTGGCCGTCTGAGAAGCCGAATATCCAAGCCTTCCAAAGTGTACCACTACCGGGTCGTCGCGGCGTTAGACGCGGGCAGCCGCCGGCGGGTACAATGCCGGTGTCTTGGCCCTTCATCGCAGGAGGTCGTCGTGAGTGCTGCGTTGGCCGACGCCCTTCGACAACTCGCTCTCAGCCCCGGTGAGACGTACCGCGCCGCCATCGGCGGGTACCGCGTCGAAGTCCGACGGATGTCCCCGGCGGACACGGACGGCGGCATGATCGACCCGTGGTTCGCGGTGCCCGACCCGCCCCCACGACGGACGTTGACCGTGCGGCGCGGCCCCGCCGACCTCCCGCGGCTGGTCGCGCTCGACGAAACGGACTTCGTGCCCGGATGATTGGTCGGCGTCTCAGGAACGGTCGATGCTATTAGCCCCGAAGGGGCGGGATAGCGCAGCCCAGGGCACCGCCATGGGGGTGAGTACGCGGTAACCAAGTCAGACCTGAAGGGGCGGTATATGTCGCCCCTTCAGGGCATACGCACTTGGGTGCGTCTCCTCCCCAGGGCGGTGCCCTGGGCTGCGCTATCCCGCCCCTTCGGGGCTACAAATGCCCCCCGGCTTGTCACCCACTTCTCGAGATGCTCGTCCGGTAGGAGGCGTCGTCCGGCCGCTCAGAACTAGGCCAACAACTCGCGAACCACTCGCGCCGGCTTGCCGTCGGTCAGCCGCTGGGCCTTGCCGTTGTGGTGGAACACGAGCTTCGCGTGGTCGATCCCGAACAGGTGCAGGACGGTCGCCTGGAAGTCGTTCGGCGTCACCACGTTTTCGACCGCCTTGTGGCCCACCTCGTCGGTCGCGCCGAATGCCAGCCCGCCCTTGATGCCGCCGCCGGCCAGCCAGCAGGTGAAGCCCTGGCCGTTGTGGTCGCGGCCGGCCTTGTCGTCCAACTCGCCCTCGCACACCGGCAGCCGGCCGGCCGCCGGATCGGGCAGGCTCGCCTGGCTGGGACTATTTGTTTGCCCCGGTCTTGGCCCCGGCGATACACTCGAACTGTAGATCCGCTTTCTTTCGGCCGTGCGAGAGCGCGGCTACCGCCCACTCTTTTCATACCCGGAGGTCCCCATGCCCGCGTCCCCCCACCCCGCCGCGGCCGCACGCCGTTGTGTCGCCCTGCTGATACTCCTCGCCGCCGCGCCCGCCCCGGCCCGGCAAGTGGTCGCGACCTGGACGGGCACCACCGGCAACTGGACCAACCCCGCCCTCTGGTCCCCGGCCGTGCCCAACAACGGCACACCGCCCGGCACGACCTACGACGCCGTGCTCAACGGCGGCGGCACCGTCACCATCGACGCGCCGATCGTCATCGACCAGTTGCTCTACCGGGCGGGCGCGATCTCCGGGCCGAACAACCTGACGCTGAACGCCCCGCTGACCTGGTCGGGCGGTGCCTTCACCGGCGGCGGTGCCACCGCCGCCAACGGCGGGGCGACCATCACCGGCACGACGGCACCGCTACTGCTAGACGGCCGCGGCCTCACCTTGGGCGGCGCGGCGAGCACGTGGTCGAGCGGCACGGTCCGGCTCAACAACGGCGGGTCACTGACCAACGCCGTCGGCTCAGTCCTGACCGCCACCGGCAACGACGCGATCACGCGGCTCAGCGCGGGGGCCGCCACCTTTGTGAATAACGGCACCTTCCGCAAGCAGGGTGGCACCGGGACGACGACCGTCGGGCCGGCCGTAGCCTTCATCAACGGCGGCACGGTCGACGTGCGAACTGGCACCCTAAACTTCGACTTCAGCGGCAGCACTACCGGCAGTAGCACGGGGGCGTTCGTGGTCGCCGCCGGGGCGACGTTGCAGTTCAGCTTCCCGACCGCCAACGGCACCTACACCCTCGGGGCCGGATCGAGCGTCAGCGGGGCGGGGCTTTTCCGCATCACCGGCAGCTCTACGGGTATCAGCGGCTCGGTGTCCGTCCCAGGCACTCTCGACAGCGGAGCCGTCGACGTCTCGCGGGCCAACCTGTTTGCGAGCACCGGAGGCCGTGTGGCGTCGTTGTCACTCACCAGCGGCAACCTGATCGTGGGTCAGACACTGACGGTGGCCGGCCCGATGACTTGGGCGGACGGCTCCATCGTCGGCGTCAGCACCTCGGCCCCCGACACCAACCTCGTTATCAACGGCGGGGTGGCTATCACGGGGCTGAATCCGACGGTGCAAAATTCGGTCCGGCTGACGCTCGCCGGCGGTTCCTCGACGCTGTCCGGCGGCACCTTGGAACTAACGGCAGGGACCAACCTGCTCGCCAATGCCGCCGGCTCGACCTTCACCATCACCGGCAACGGTGCCACTCCTACTGTGACCGTGCGCAATGGGTCGAGTTTCGAGAACGCCGGCGTGATTCGCTTCCAGGGCTCCTCGACGGTTCAGAACTATGGCCGGTTCGTCAACACCGGCACACTCGACGTGCTCCCCGGGAGCACGCTGACGAATGTCGGAGTCAACGGGGCTCCCGTACCCCTGACGAACTCCGGGACGGTGACGGTCGGCCCCGGTGGCACCCTCAGCGGCCCCGTCACCACCATCGGCGGTGGCGTGCTGCGCGGGACCGGAACGCTCGCCACGAGTTCGGTTTTCTCGGGGCCGGTGACCTTCGGTGCCGGCTCGACCTTGGCACCGGGCATCGATGGACCCGGTGCGCTCTCAATCACCGGGTCCATCATCATGGCTGCCGGTGCGGCCTTTCGGGCCGAGTTGAACGGCACGATCCCTGGCACCGGCTACGATCGACTGGACCTGGGAACCACCGGCACGGTCGACTTGGGCGGCGCAACTCTCTCGACGACGCTCGGCTTCCGGCCGACCCTCGGCCCGACCGGGGATGCCCTGACCATCCTCTTCGGTGCCGACTCCGCGACGCAGGTCACGGGCACGTTTGCGAACGCGCCCCCGGGGTCGGTGGTCTACGTCGGGACGTTCGGCGGCACCGACTACGGTGCCCGCGTTACCTACACCACCAACTCGGTCCTCCTGGACTCATTCGTGGTCGTCCCCGTCCCCGAACCGTCCGCCCTGGCCCTTGCCCTGGTGGCCGCCGCGGCGGGGACCGCCCGTCACGCGGGTCGCCGGGTGAAGCGCGGTCACGGGCCGCGGGGACTCACAACTGCCCACGAGCGGGATTCGTTCCTTGCCCCCGGATGACTCCCCCCGGGGAGCGCCGGATAGTAATCCGGGGACAGGCCGCGCCCTTCCGCGACGAGAAGCAGATCACCGACCCTGCGATCCTGCGGTCGCTGGAAGGCTTGATGTACGGCGGCGAGCGGATCGCCGGTTCGTTCCTATGTCTGCCGCGGACGGAGAGAGCGGCCCGGCCGTCACGCCAACAACTCGCGGACCACCCGCGCCGGCTTGCCGTCGGTCAGCCGCTGGGCCTTGCCGTTGTGGTGGAACACGAGCTTCGCGTGGTCGATCCCGAACAGGTGCAGGACGGTCGCCTGGAAGTCGTTCGGCGTCACCACGTTCTCGATCGCCTTTGGCCCACCTCGTCGGTCGCGCCGAATGCCAGCCCGCCCTTGATGCCGCCGCCGGCCAGCCAGCAGGTGAAGCCCTGGCCGTTGTGGTCGCGGCCGGCCTTGTCGTCCAACTCGCCCTCGCACACCGGCAGCCGGCCGATCTCGCCACCCCAATGGACCAGCGTCGTGTCCAGCAGGCCGCGCTGCTTCAGGTCCTTGACCAGCGCCGCGGCCGGCTTGTCGGTTCGCCGGCAGATCGCGGGCAGCGTCGAGCGGAGGCTGTTGTGGTTGTCCCACGGCTGGCCGCCGAGGAAGATTTGCACGAACCGCACGCCGCGCTCGACCAGCCGCCGGGCGATCAGGCAGAGGGTGCCGTACTCGCGCGTTTCGTCGCGGTCCAGGCCGTAGGCGTCGCGGACCCGCTGCGGCTCCTTCGACACGTCGAGCGCGTCCTTCGCCGCCGTCTGCATGGCCGCGGCCAACTCGTAGCTGGCGATGCGGGCCTCCAGGTCCGATTCGCCGGGCCGGGCCGCGAGGTGCCGGCGGTTCAACTCCGCGAGCAGGTCGAGGTTCTGGCGCTGCACGTCGCCGGCGGCGTCGGCCGGCGGGTCGAGGTTGAGGATTCGCGGCTCCTTGGGCCGAAGGACCGTCCCCTGGTACAAGGGTGGTAGGAAGCCGTGCGACCAGTTGTGCGTCGCGTCCACCGGCGGCCCGCCGGGGTCGGACAGCACCATGTACGCCGGTAGGTTCTGGGCCTCCGTCCCCAGCCCGTAGACGACCCAACTGCCGAGCGTCGGCCGGCCAGTCACGCCCGCAATTCCGCCGTGAAAGTAGCGGATCGACACCTCGTGGGCGTTGAACCCGGTGTGCATCGACCGGATCACCGCGATGTCGTCCACGATGCCGGCCGTGTGCGGCAGCAGTTCCGATACCTCGGTCCCACATTCGCCGTGCTTCGCGAACTTCCACGGGCTGCCGAAGAGCTTCTTGCTCGCCCGGTTGACGAAGCTGTACGTCACGTCGCCCTTGTAGTCCTGGCCGCTGTGCTTCGTCAGTTCCGGCTTCGGGTCGAACAGATCGACGTGGCTCGGGCCGCCGTGCATGAACAGCGAGATCATCGCCGTCGCCTTCGGGGCGAAGTGCGGGGCGCGCGGCGAAAGGCCGGGCGGCAGGTTCTCGCCCGGCTTGCCGGGCGGCTCGTCGGCCAACAAGCCGTCACGCCGCAGCAGGTGGGCGAGCGCGAACAGGCCGACGCCGCCGGCGGTGCGGGACAGGACGGTGCGGCGAGTCGGCAGCGGGTCAATCGACATAGAGGAACTCGTTGGACGCCAAGAGTTGTTGGCACAGGTTGGTCATCGCGGCGACCTCTGGCTCCTTGGCCTTGCCGCGCAGCATCGCGACCTGGCTTTCGAGGAAGCCGACAGCGAGCGTTAACTCGTCGGCGGTCGGCGACCGCTGGTAGGCGAGTTCCCACGCCGCCGTGACCCACGCCGCCATCGGCCCGTCGGACTTCGCACGGGCCGCGAGGTAGCCGGCCTGCTTGCGCAGGAAGTCGCCGTTGAGAAGCATGAGCGATTGCGGTGCCGATGTCGTTGAGTTACGCCGCTCGCACTGCATCTCGCCGGCGGGCCCGTCGAACGCGGCCAGGAACGCGATCGGCTTGCTGCGGCGGACTTGCAGGTAGACGCTCCGCCGCGGCTTGTCGTCCGGCGTATCGACCTGACCCGCCGCGTCTTCGACCCCGGCGATTGCGGGGCCGAAGGGTGCCCGGTCGAGCCGGCCGGCCGCAGCAAACACGCGGTCCCGCACCACCTCGGCGTCGAGCCGCCGCACCGGGTAACGGCCGTAGAGCGCATCCGGTGCCGCATTGCGCTGCGACGACTGCCGGTAGACCGTCGAGGTCATGACGAGTCGGTGCATCGCCTTGAGGCTCCAGCCCCGGCGCGGCAACTCGGTGGCGAGCCAATCGAGCAGTTCCGGGTGGGTCGGCAATTGACCGAGCTTGCCGAACTCGCCGGGCGTGTCCACGATGCCGCGGCCGAAGTGGTTCAGCCAAACGCGGTTCGCCATCACCCGGCCGAAGAGTGGGTGCGTGCCATCGGTCAGCCGCGTTGCCCATGCCAGGCGCCGGCCAGTCGTCGCATTCGACGCGGTCGATGCGATCTCGAACCGCTGCCCGTCCGGTGCGGCGACGGTCAGGTCGGCCGGCGTCAGGTCTGGCCCCTTGGGATGCCGAGCGTCGCCGCGGTGAAACAGCTTCGTCGCCGGAATGCGGCCCGGCACCTCGGCCGTCACCGCGATGAACTCCTCGACCGGCTTCTCGGCCCGCTTCGCCGTCACCTTCGCCTGCATCGCCTTCAGCTCGTCCGCGACCTTTGGGTCGTACTGATACAGCACGCCGGGCGTGACGTTCAGTTTTGGGTTCGTGGCCACGAGCATCTTCTGCTCGTCGGTCCGCTTGGCGTCGGCCGTCTCGAACGCGGCCTTGAGGTCGTCGCGGGCGTCCTCGGGGAACTTGGCCAACTCCTTCTCGAACGCGGCCTTCACCGCAGCGGTCTGCTTCGCGTCATGCTCCTTCTGCATCGTCGCCGCCGCGGCGTCCACGGCGGCCGCTTTTGCCCGGTCGGCGTCGGTGTACAGGGAGACGAGCCGCTGCCCCGGCCGTCGCCACTGGCCGGGGTCGAATGCCGGCTCGAACACGGCCCGCAGCTGATAGTAGTCGGCCTGGGGAATCGGGTCGTAGCGGTGGTCGTGACACTGCGCACACGCGATCGATGTGCCCAGCAAGGCCGTGGTCAGCACCTTGATCGCATCGGTCATCGCCTGTTCGGCGTCGCCCGGCTTGCCGCCGCTGGCAGTGCCGTCCGGGGCGGTGCGGAGGAACCCGGTCGCGGCCAAAAGGTCGATCTTCTCCGGCGTCAGGTTCGTCCAGGGCCGAGGCAACAGCTCATCGCCGGCCAACTGTTCGACAATAAAGCGATCGAGCGGCGTGTCGGCGTTGAGGGCGCGGATGACGTAGTCGCGGTACCGCCACGCATAAGGCCGGACGGTATCGTTGGCCCCGTCGCCGTCCGAGTCAGCATACCCGGCCGCGTCGAGCCAGTGCCGGCCCCACCGCTCGCCGTAGGCCGGCGACGCCAACAACCGGTCGAGCACTTTCTCATAAGCGTCGGCCGATGTGTCGGTGAGGAAGTCGTCGATCTCCGCCCGCGTCGGCGGCAGCCCGGTGAGGTCGAACGTCGCCCGCCGTAGGAGCGTGGCCCGGTCGGCGTCCGGGTTGAACCCGAGTCCCTTCTCCCGCAGCTTCGCCAGAACGAAGGCATCGATCGGTGTCCGTACCCGGTCGGCCGGGCCGTGCGGCGGCGTCGGCCGGGTGAGCGGCTGGTAGAACCAGTACGCCCGCTCCTCGGCCGTGATGCCGAGGCCCGGTGGCAACGTCGCCGGCTCGTCGCGCTGCGTGGCTGCGCCACCGGCGATCCACCTTTCGACGATCGCGATTTGTTCGGCCGGCACTTTCTTGGCCGTCGGCGGCATCTCGCCGGATTTCATGCGGTCGAGGAGCAGGCTCTTGCCCGGCTCCGCCGGCACGACGGCCGGCCCGCCAGTGCCGCCGGCGACGGCGAACCGCCGCAGCCGCAGGTCGAGACCGCCCGGCATCTTTTCCGCGGCCCCGTGGCAATCGAGGCAGTACGCCTTGAGGATCGGCCGGACGTGCTGCTCGAACGTGATCGGCTCGCCGGCCGACACAGGACGCACAGTCCAGGCAAGAAGCACGATGGCCAACGGGAAGCGGTGCATGGGGTGAAGCATCGTCGGACGGGCGAGTCTGGCGGAGGATGTTAGCGTACCGCCCGTGCGGCGACGGGTCCAGTCGGCGCTTCTTGAGGCCGCGTTACGTCGACGGATTGTCGCCGAGACGATGTGCCGACCAGAACCGACGGAACACATCGAACGCCGCCAAGTAGTCAGGCGGCGTCAGACCGGCTTCCGCCGCCATCGAGGCGAACTCGGCTTGCCATTCCGGCGGTGGCGGTGCGAGGTCGAGCGGAAGAGTGTGCGTCCGCCGCGCCTCGAACGTCGCGACGACCGCCGGCCGTACGGATTCGGCGTCAAGGTCACCCCTTTCGATCAGCAGCACCAAGTCCACCAGATCTTTGGTTCGCGTGTTCCGCCGACCGCCCCAGGGAAATGTGTAGGCGTGGGCCTTTTCCGCAAACTGTTGCGACTTCGGAATCGCAAACACACGGGCCGGGGCGATGCCAGCGAAGTCGAGCAGGTCGTCGCCCATCAGCGGTTCCGGCTCACCGATCGTGGCGTCACCGAAGCCGACATCGATGTGGAACTTGGCGTAGGCCTTCCCCACCAGCACGGCCTCGCAAGGGAAGCGGCCCCCGCCGCCGGGAGCGTTTGTGAGTTCCCGTTTCGGCTCCGCGATCCGGTACGCGAGAAAGTCTCCAAGGTCGGCTTGTGCCGCTTCTTGAAGGCGGTCCCGGACTTCGCGCATGGCAACGGGGCGTTTCCGGGCGTCCAATGCGACCGCGAGGTCAATGTCCTTTGTCGTCCGGGCGAGGGGCCGAAAGCGGAGGTCGAGCGAAAAGCCACCTTTCAGCAACCAACCAGGGGCAGCGTCCCGAAACAGTCGGGCCAGCAACCGCTCGATGGCGAACCTGAGCTGCTGCGTGCTGAGGGGTACGCCGCGCTTGTCGGCCCGCTTCCTGAGGTGGGCTTCGAGAGACGCCTTGAAGGCGGGGGCCGAGGTGAAGTGTTTGGCCATGGCGCTTCGTTGCCCGACGTCGCGGTCAGATGGGGATTTTTCTCGTCCGGCGTCCGGACGATTCGCCGCTCGCGCGAACGAATCCCGGAACGCGCTTGAGAGCCGCATTCAGTTGTGACCGACGCACCAACCCGCGAGCGAGGGCGTCCGCCACGGCCTTGTCGAGTTGTTCTCGACTCACTCCGCCCGCGGCCACGTCGATGAGCGTGCGCAAGGGCGTCGTGACGCGGAATCCGACCCGCGCCTCGGAGTCCACGTCGCCGAGCGCGGCCTTGTGCAAGACGCAGCCCGACGGAGCCGGCTTGCGGAACGTCGGCGGTACAGTGAAGTGGAGCTGACTCGGCAAGAGGTCGCCGAGGCCGTGATGCACGAGGGCAGTCTCGTGGGAGACGACCGCTTGCGGTTCGTCCGCCCGGTTCCGACTCCACAGCGTCCAGCGGATCAGGTCGTCGTTCTCCCCCGGCGGAAGACTCGCCATGCGGTAGAGGCCGTGATCGACCCGCTCGAACGCCCGGGTCGAGACGTGGTAGTCGAGATGGGGATAGCCGTACCCCGCTTCCTGTGCCTGCTTGGCCGTGAAATACCCGCCCTGTGCCAGGGCGACGGCGAACAGTCGGCGGGCCGCGTCTCGGGTCGAACGGATCATGCACAATCCTTCAATTTTGTTGAAGTATTATGTAGCACCAACCTCAACCTGGTCAATGTCGATTCCGAGAATGCGTGCGGTTGGAAAAGCGTTCGGACGCCGCCCACGGGCAACGGATTACTTACCGCCCTTCGACATCACCCAAAGACGATCTCGGACGCTTCGAAGCCCTTGCCCTTCCAGGACACCCGATAAATCCTGGACTTCTCGAAGTAGTTTCCCATCGAGTAGTCGAGGCTCAGGCTGTCCACCGGCTGTAGCGCGTTTCGTCGAGAGGCGGCGAGCCTCGAACTAACGTGTGTCGTGCGGCCGGTCTGCGACGGCGTAGGGCTCGGCCGTTCGAATGGTCGCGACATGGGCCTGGAGCTGCGGGAAGAACTCGGCGAAATCGCGGTCCAAATCGTCGAAGTTCGCCCGCAGTTCCACAGTCGCCTCCCCGAGGCGAAAGTCGCGTCCGATACGGGCCTCAAGACTCCGTGAGATGCGACACAGGGTATCCTCAACCCCCGCGATGCTCCCGTACGACCCAAGCCAATCGTCGCCGACGATCCGGTCCACGACGGCCTGGGCCGTGGCCGGCAGGGGCAGCCGGTGCGATCGCAATGTGGCGTACAGTCGGGCGGTGAAGTCGCCGAGGGGTTCCGACGAGTATCGATCCCATCGCAGCGTCAGAAAGTGATCGTAGAAGACATCGACGAGGATGCCTGTCAAGTGTGGGTAGCCCCCGATCCGAGCCTTGCTCTGGGAAACGACGGCGTGCATGTCCGTGAAGGCGTCGATCGATTGGTGCTGCCGTACGCCCTCGCGAAAGGCCGGCGGCATCGTGCGGCGGTCGCGGCCCTTGACGAAATCCGCGAGTACGTTGCCGAGACAGACTTCGGCACCCGGCCCGGCCAGGAGGGCGTGCGCCAACAGGTTCACGACATCTCCTCAGTCGCTGATTGGTCGGCGACCTCGACCGCCCCATGGGCATGTCTTCTTCATAGCCAATGACGGTCTGCAGCCAATCGCCAATCTCGATCTTGCCAGCGGGTGGCGATGGCGTGGCCGAGGCTGGACCCTTAATCGAGGGCGGCGAGTCACGACGTGTAAAAAGAAAAAAACCCGCTTCGATCCGCTGTACCACCTCTCCCATGGCCAGCGCGAACCGAGCGGGTTATGCGATGAGTGCGTGAGAGTCAGACGCCGACAACCGTCTGTACCACCTCTCCCATAGCCAGTGCGGCCACGGCGTCTATTGCTCTCGCCCGAATGTAAAGCAACGTGCGTGCCAAACTTCGCATCGATCCGCGGACACACTCCTCAAAGCATTACTGCATAATCGTTTTCGACCATTTTCCGCTCAGATGGACCGACCAGTGTGTCTGCCTGCAATGCGCGCAACACAGGCATTTCGTGCATTGTCCCTGGGCGTTAGAAGCCGGCCGCGTCCCGCACGAGCCGCATGGTCGCCTGGGCCTCCGCTCGTGCCCGCGCGGCTCCAGCGGCCAATACCTCGTCCACAGCCATGGGATCGGCCGCTAACTGCTTGCGTCGTTCGCGGGCCGGGGCAAAATAGGTGTCGATCTTGTCCAGGAGCATCTTCTTGACGTCGCCGTAGCCCAGCCCGCCCGCGAGGTAACGCTCGGCGAGCGCGGCTTTTTCCTCGTCGGTCGCGAACAAGGAGTACAGGGCGAAGACACTGCACCGGTCCGGATGCTTCGGCGCTTCGACGGGCGTCGAGTCGGTCACGATCGACATCACGACCTTCTTGAGCGCCTTGCCTTCCGCGAAGATTTCGATCGTGTTGTTGTAGGACTTGGACATTTTCTGCCCGTCGATGCCGGGCACCTTGGCCCCGCTCTTCACCAGGTACGGCTGCGGCAGCGGGAAGATGTCGCCATAAGTCCGGTTGAACCGCCCGGCCATGTCGCGGGTCATCTCCAAGTGCTGCACCTGGTCGTCGCCCACCGGGACCAAGTGCGAGCGGTAAATGATGATGTCCGCGGCCATCAGCACCGGGTAGGTGAACAGACCGGCGTTGGCCTCCAGGCCCTTGTCGATTTTGTCCTTGTACGAGTGGGCGCGTTCGAGCAAGCCAACGTTCGTGACGCAGGCGAGCATCCAGGTCAGTTCCGTCACCTCCGGCACATCCGACTGCTTGAACAGCGTCGCCTTGGCCGGGTCCAGGCCAAGAGCGAGGTAGTCGAGAGCGACATCCCGCACGAGCTGTCGGCGGAGAGCCGGGTCGTCGACGGAAGTCATCGAGTGGTAGTCGGCGATGAAGAAAAAGCACTCACCCTGGTCCTGGAGGGCGACGTACTGGCGAATCGCGCCGAAGTAGTTGCCCAGGTGCAACTTGCCGGTCGGCTGAATGCCACTGAGGATGCGCTTGCGGTCAGTCATGGATGGGCTGGCTCGCCGGGTTCCACGGTTCATCTTCCGGCGTCGGCCGGTTCGGGATAGAGTACCGACGCCCGCCCGAGGTTCAATTTGCCGGATGGACGGCGACAAGGTTCTCGACGCCCTGATCGACGGCTTGCGGCTGGCACTCGCCGAGCCGGACGAGTTGCGACTCTACCGCAGCGGCAAGCTGCCGGGTTTGTTCGCCACGCGGACCGGAGCCAATGGCGAAGCCGCCGAGCGAGCCGTCCGCGAGGGCCTCGTCGAAGTCGTCCGCACCGAGCCAAAGGGTAAGCTCACGACTGAGTGGGTCCGGATCACACCGGCCGGCGTCAACGTGCTGCACGCCCACGAGTCGCCGCGGGCCGTACTCGAAGAGTTGAAGATGGCCCTGGCCACGACCCGCAGCGGCGTCCCCGTCTGGCTCGAAGCGATGCAGGCCGAGGTCCGGCTCCTGTCCGACCGGCTAGCCGGCGAGATGAAGGCACTCCTGCACCGCATCGACGCCCTGGAGACGCGGGTGGCCGAGGCGCTGAAGCGGACGGACGCGACGGTGCCGGCGCTCGCCAACGGCGTCGCCGAGGCGGTGCCGTGGGCGGCCGATGTGCTGACGTATCTGGACCGCCGGGCGAAGAGCGGCTCCGCGGCCGGCTGCCCGCTGCCGGAGCTGTTCGCCGCCCTGCGCGACCGCCGGCCGGGCCTTTCGCTGGGCGAGTTCCACACCGGCCTCCGCCGGCTCGGCGACTACGGCACGATCGCACTGACGCCGTTCACCGGCCCGGCGACCGCCCTGCCGGAGCCGGAGTACGCCCTGCTCGACGGGGCGACGGTGCTGTACTACGTGACACGGGCGTGATGCTTGCCGTTTCGTGATAGTCAGCCCGGCGGTATCCCGGCCGCAACTTCGTCGCCGACGACGACGGCCATTCCCTTCGGCCCCTTCACCCGACCAATTGCCTGATGTGGCGTCGTGGCCAGGATCGTGACGTCGCCGACGTACTCTGGGATCGGACGTAGCCGGTAGAGGTGTAGCTTGTTGCCGACGCGGACATCGGCGTCCGAGTCGATCGAAATCGTTACCAACTCGCCGTCGATCCTCAGCACCTTGCCGCGCGGATCGCCAACGGGAAGCATCTGCACGGCGTCGCCACCGGCGCGGAGCCGCGCTTCCAACCGCGCCACCTCCGCCTCGAAGTCGGCCACCGCGCGACGCCGCTCCGGGTCGTCGTCAGTCGCCCGCCGCATCGCCGCCAGGGCCAACCGGATGATGCGAATTTGGTCGGCCACCGTGCGGTCGCGTGCCTCCTTCTGCGCCTTCCGTTCGTCGGCCGCCTTGAGCATCTCGCGGAGTTTCGGCGTCGCGTCGGCCGCGACGTCGGGGTCGTTCAAGGATTCGCCCAACTCGCGGATCAACTCCCGCACCCGCTCCCGACGGTCCGACTTCGGCCGCGCCGGATTAGCCGGTTGCGGTTTTGCGGAGACGTCGGCCGGCCCTTGCTCGAACGCCCAACTCCCGGCCCCGAGGCCGATGGCCCCCGCGACCAGGACCACCATCCCCGCGACCTTCAGCTTGCTCAGCAGCATGGCGTGCAACACTCCTTGCGTTAACATCTCGATCGTTCCGGGAACCGCCCCGCTGACGGCGGCCCGCACAGCCGCGGCGACCAGCGGGGCTGCGACGCCGCCGTCGGCCGGGACGAGCGTCGCGGCCAACGCCGTGGCCGGCACGAACCCGCCGCCGAGCCAGCGCCGCCCGCAGCCGTTGCCGTGCGCGCCTGACCCGGCTCTCGACCGTCCGCACCGCACAACCCAACTCGCGAGCGACCTCGGCGTGACTGCGGCCGGCGAGGCACGTCAACACCAGCGGCTCGCGATAACGGGCCGGCAGCCGATCGACCGCCTCGTCGAGCGCCCGCCGCAACTCGCGCAGGCTCGCCGCGTCGGCCGGCTCTGGCTCACGGCTCGCGAGCGCAATCCCGTCGAACGATTGTTCGCATGCCATGCGGCGGCCGACGGCCTGGGCGGCCCGGGCGGCAACGCGGTGCAGCCATGCGGCCACGGACGCGCCGCGGCGGATGCTCGACGCGCGCCGGGCCAGCGCCAGAAACGTGGCTTGAAAGGCGTCCTCGGCTGCGTGGGCGTCGCCGAGAGCGCGGCGACAGGTGCCGAGAACCAATGGCCCATGCCGCCAGACGAGCAGCTCGAACGCCGCCTCGTCGCGGCCAACGGCGAACCGTTGAAGTAACTCGGCGTCGCTCGGCCCAGCTTCATGCGCAGCCGTGCGGCGGACGTGCGTGAGAACGGCGGACAGCGTCGGCATCATGCGGCTCGGCCTCGGGGCGACGGCTCTCCCCGGTATAGAGGCCCCGACCGTGTCCGACCCCGCCGGAAATCTCAGGGCGACGGACCGGCCGGCGTATCGGCAAGTTGCCAGAGCAGGTCGGCCAACCGCTCGCGGCTCCGCGCCAGCCCCGCCTTGTAAGCGACGGCCGTCGGGGCGTCGGCGGCGAGCTTCTCCCAGAGAGCCAGCTCGCCGCGGTACGCCGCCTCGGCCCCCTTCGCATTGCTCCGTTTGGCGAGCAACACGCCCAGGTTGCCGTGCGCGATGGCCAACTCCTGGCGGTGGCCGGGCACTTTGGGGAAGTCGGCCGCCAGCTTCCCGTGGATCGCCAGGGCCGCGCGGTACGCCGCCTCGGCCTCGGCACTCCGGTCCAACTCGGCCAGCAGCAGCCCCAGTTGGTTGTGGCCGGCACCCAGCTTACTCACGTAGTCGGGCACGGCCGGGAGGTCGGACGCGAGCTTTTCCCGGACGGCGAGGGCCGCCCGGTACGCCGCTTCCGCTTCTTTGTGCTTGCCCTGCCGGACGAGTAAGTTGCCGAGGTTGGTGCGGGTCAGGGCCATGTACTGGCGGTAGTCCGGGTTGTCGGGAAAGTCGGCCACCAGCTTGTCTTGAACCGTTAGCGCGGCCCGGTACGTCGCCTCCGCCTCCGCGGGCTTACCGAGCCGCTCGAGGACGACGCTCAGGTTGTTGTACGTGCGCGACCACTCGTGCCGGTACGCGGGTATCAACGGGAAGTCGGTCGCCAGCTTCTCCCGCGTCGCGAGCGCGTCCGCGTACGCCGCCCGGGCCTCCTCGTTCCGCTCCAGGCCGGCGAGGAAGAGGCCCAGGTTATTCTGCGTCCGGGCCGCCTCCTGCCGGTAGGCCGGGTCGGTCGGGACCTCGACGGTCAGCCTCTCCTGCGCCGCCAACGCGGTACGGTAGCACCGCTCGGCTTCGGCGTTCCGGCCTAGGTCCCGAAGGGTAATCCCGAGGTTATTGTTGGTGCGGGCCGACTCGCGGCGGTACGCCGGCTCGGCGGGGAACCGAGCCGCCAGGGCGTCTTGGATGGCCAGCGACTTGCGGTAGAGCGCCTCGGCGTCGGCAAGCCGACCGACGTTGTCCAACAGCCAGCCCAGGTTGTTGTAGGTGCCGGCCAGACCGCGGCCGTAGGTCGGCTCGGCGGGGGCGTCGGTGGCGAGCTTCTGCCACGAGTCGATCGCCGCGCGGTACGACTCCTCCGACTTTGCGGCATTCTTCAGCCCGAAGTACGCCAGGCCCAGGGCGTTTTGCGACGTGGCCAGCTCCTTGCGGTAGGCCGGCTCGACGGGGTACTCGGCGGCGAGCTGGCCCCAAAGGCCCGCGGCCCGCCGGAAGACCTCGGCACCCGGCCCGTCGTGCCCCAGCCGATGGTGGATCATCGCCAGGCTGAGGTGCGCTTTCGCAAGGCGTTCGCGGCCGCCACGGTCTTCGCCCGGCTCGGCGGCGAACCGCTCGTAGTACGTCAGGACGCCCTCCAGGAACTTCCGCTGCTCCGGCGAGATCGCGGCTTGCGTCGCCAGCGAGTCCCCGGTCGCGCCGGAGACCATCGCGTCGAGCGCCTCGCGGGTCTGCTGCCGGGCGGCCACGGCCCGGTCGCGCTCGTCCGCTGCCTTCTTCCCCTCGTCCTCCTTCGCGTCGCGCTCGCGGGCGGTTCGTTCCTTCTCGGCGGCGACAGCCTGTCGCGCCTGCTCGCGTTGCCACGCGACCAGGCCGAGCGCGATGGCCCCGACGCCGAGCGCCGCTACCCCGCCGGTCACCAGCCGGGCGTGCCGCCGCACCCACCGCCGCAACCGCACGCCGAGCGGCTCCGCGTACGCCGTCACCGGTTCGTCGGCCAGCCACCGCTCCACGTCAGCCGCCAGCGCCTGCGCGGAGGAATACCGGTCGGCCGGCTCCCGGGCCATCGCCCTTAGGCACACCGCGTCGAGGGCGGGCGGCGCGGCCGGCCGCACCGTTCGTGGCGGCGGGAAGCGGCCGTGCCGGACCGCGTCGAGCGTCTCGGTGACAGTGCGGCCGGCGAACGCAATCTGTCCCGTCAACAGCTCGTAGAGCGTCGCCCCAAGGGAGTACACATCGGACGCCGGGCCGAGCAAGTCGAGCCGGCCGTCGGCTTGCTCCGGAGGCATATACGCCGGCGTCCCCATCGCTTGCCCGGCCACCGTCGCCGACGAGTCGCCGGCCGACCGCGGCCGTAGCGTCGTGTCGCCGACCGTTCGGCTGCCGTCTGACCGGCCCGTGACCTTCGCCAGGCCCCAATCGACGACCAGCGTCTCGCCGTACTGGCCGAGCATGACGTTACCGGGCTTCAGATCGCGGTGTAATACGCCGCGGGAATGAGCGTACGCGATCGCGTTGCAGACATCGACGAATCGCCGCAATAGTTGGCGGAATTCGAGCGAGTCGAAGCGCGGCATGGCACTGTGGAACCGCTTGATCGCGTCCTTCAGGTTGTCGCCCTGGATGAACCGCATGGCGTAATACGGTCGGCCATCGCCGTACGTCCCCAGCCCATACACCGGCACGATGCCCGGATGCTCCAACCCGCCGGTCACCTCGGCTTCTAGCACGAATCGTCCGCGGGCCTCGGCGTCGTGGGCGTAGGTCCCTTGAATCTCCTTGAGGGCGACCGGGCGACCCAGCTCCGTATCCTCAGCAACGAAGACTTCACCCAGTCCACCGCGCGCGTGCGGCCGCAGGATGCGGTAGCGGACGTCGGACGGCCCTCCCGACCCGGTGTAAACGAGTGTGCCGGTCGGCCGCTGGTCCATCGACGTCGCGACTCGCACCTGCTTGAGCGTCCCCTGTACGTCGGCATCGGCCACGGCCGCGAGGGATTGGTGAAGCTCCGGCTCGATGGCCGACAACGCGGCCAGGCTCATTTGCGGGTCACCGTCGTGTTGGCGGATGTGTTCGTCGACGAGCGCGTCGAGCAGTTGCCGCCGGCCCGCTGAGAGATGGCCGAGGTCGTGCAAGTGGTCGGCGAGCAGCCTGCCCTTGTCGAACAGCCATGCTCCCATGCCGGCGACCAGGGCGTCGCGGGTCACGAAGTCGAGCTGGACGGCGAGAATACCGAACAGGAGGTTGCGGTCGGCGGACGCGGCGGACATGGCGACCTCGCGGCATGAAACGTGAGCCGCCGCCATCGTAGCCGTTACCGACGCGGTTGCAAGCGCGTGCCCGTCCTTCGCCTTGACGCCCCGCGGCGTCTGTGCGACGGTGCCGCCCATGAGACGGCTGCTACCTGTCGCAATCCTGCTCTTCTTCGCCGGCCTGCAGGCACCGCTGTTGGAGCCGGAGGAGGCCCGGTACGCCGAAATCCCGCGGCAGATGCTCGCGGCCGACCGCTGGCTCGTGCCGACGCTGCACGGGCAGGACTACCTCGACAAGCCGCCCTTGTTCTACTGGCTCGTCATGGGGTGCTACCGCGTCTTCGGCGTCCATGACTGGGCGGCGCGGATCGTGCCGGCGCTCGCCGCCGTGCTGACGGTCGCGGTCGTCTACGGCTGGACTTGGGCCGTCGCCGGGCGGCGGGTCGCGTTCGCGGCCGGGCTGGTGCTGCTGTTGACGCCGGAGTTCATCTACCGCGGCCGGTTCGTGACGATGAACGGCCTGCTCGCGCTGTTCACGACGGCGGCGTTGGCGTGCGGCCACGTCGCCCGGCTCGGCCCGCGTCTGTGCATCGGCTGGTGGCTCACGTCGGCGGCGTGCGTGGGCTTGGGCTTGTTAACAAAGGGGCCGGTAGCCGCCGCACTGGTGCTGCCGCCGATGCTTGCGCACGGTTGGCTTGATCGACGACTGGCGCGGGTGCCGTTGCGATGGTGGCTCGCGTTCGGCGCAACGGCGGTCGCAGTCGCGGCCCCGTGGTTCGTCGCCGTGGCGATGCAGTGCCCGGAGTTCGTCGGTTACTTCTTCTGGTTCCACCACGTGGTGCGGTATACGAACGCCTTTGACCACGCGAAGCCGTGGTGGGCGTACCTGCCGCAACTGGCGCTGGGCCTACTGCCGTGGACGCTGCTGCTGCCACTCGCTTGCCGTTTTGCGATGCGTCGCGATGCGTTCGCCCTCGTCGCCGCCGCGTGGATGGTGCTATTCTTCTCGCTCGCCGGCAGCAAGCGGCCTGTGTACCTCGTCCCCGCGCTCCCGCCGCTGGCGATCGCCCTGGCCGGCCCCGCCACCGTCATGGCTCGCCGTTTCGCGCGCCCGACCGCTGTGCGCTGGGCGACCGCCGCCGCGTGTGCCGCGATGCTCGTTGCCGTTGCCGCGTGGTGGCCGGCCTACGCGGCCAGCTTCTCGCTGAAGGCGCTCGCCCGTTCGACCGACGGCCCGACGATCTGCTACCCGCAGCCGTGGGAGGCGGTGACGTTCTATGGCCGCGGCGACGTGCGCTGGGTCCGCGACCGCGACGAGTTGGTCGCGGCGCTCACGGCCCATCCGGGCATCGCCCTGGTCGTGAGGAAGTCGTGGCTGGGCGACCTGCCGCCGGACGTGGCGTTCGCGCCGACGGCCGAGGCGGTCGGCGTGACGGTCGGCAAGTTGAGGCCACGCCGCGTGGCGATGCACGGTTGCCTGGAGTAGCGGCCGACGTTTTGTTAGAATGGCGTCGGCTCATTCGGAGGCGACCATGGGTACGATCACCTTGACCGACGAACTTCGGGCGCATCTGCCACTTGCCGACGATGTGACTCAACTCCAGGACGTGAATGGCAAGACCGTCGCCGTCGTGTTGTCGAAGGACGAGTATTTGCGGCTGCTGTACGATCTTGAACGGGCAATCGCGGCGACGCCCGAGGCGGAAGCCGAGCGCCAGAAGTCGCTCGACGAAATCCGCCAGGGCAAGGTGTTGACATCGGCGCAACTCTTTGAGAAGTTGCGGCAACACGGGTACATGCCCCGAACCGCGCCATGAACTACGACGTGAATTGGCCCGAACGGCTCGGCGACGTCCTATTGAGTTTTTACGCTCAGACGGTTCAAGGGGATGGCCGCGAGACGGCCGAACTCAACGCCGCCCTGTCGCGGATCGAATCGCTCTTGCGGATCGAACCAAATCGTGCCGGTGAGTCTCGGGAGGGCGACCGGCGAGTTGTGATTGTGCCACCGCTCGCCGTGGAATACGTTGTCGACGATGCCCTTCGGCGGGTTGATGTGCTTACCGCTCGCTACTCGCGTGGCCGTCGCTCCTGACCCGGCGCACATCACCCCCGCAGCCGTAGCCCGATCGGCAGCGACTCGCCGAACAGCCGCGACGACTCCGCCGCCGTCTCCGCCACCACCTCCGCCACCATCCGCCGCCACTCCGCCGGGATCGACATCCCCTTCAGCACCGTCAGCACGGCCGACCGCCGCGAGTCGTCGATGTCGAGCGCCCGCTGGCCGCTCATCCGCGCCAGCTCCGCGAGGCAGAACGCGAAGTCGCGGGCCTCGCCCTCGTGGCCCGGCGTGAAGCCGACCAGTTGGTCGAGCCAGCCGCCCACCACGTCCGGGTGCAACACCCCGTTGAGCGGGCCGTAGAGCAACACCCGCGCCCCGAGCCGGGTCAGCGACCAGAAGGCGTAGGTCGGCGTCGGGCTGCGCTTCAGTTGCTTCAGCAGGGCGTCGCCGAGCAGTTGCTTTGGCGTCGGGTCGAGCCGTTCCAGGCTGGCCGCGGCCCGCCACATCTCGGCCAGCTCGTTCGCCCCCGGCTTCGCCACCGCCTTGCCCTTGCCGAGAAGGGCCGGCCGCACGCGCTCGAACAGCGTCTGTTGCTGCGCGGCCGATAGCCCGCCGGCCACCCGTCGCCAGAGGATCCACACGTCGGCCCCGCCCTCCGGCTGCGGTGGGCCACCGCCGGGCTTCGGGGCGTTCAAGAGCTTCCACAAGCCGTCCACGCGGAAGCGGTCGAGCGGGTCGCCGAAGCCGGGCCGCAGCAGGTAGCCGAGCAGATTGAACCACCGGCCGCGGTGCGCCGGCGACCGCGACCGGCCGTCCGCGAGTTCGACCAGCGCGTCGGCGAGCCGGCGGCACAGGCCGGTCGGCCAGTCGTACCGCGGCATGTCCAGCGCGGCTTCGAGCGCCTTGGTCAGTTCGCGCGGGTCGCCCCCGCCGTCGGCGTACACGGCCCGCAGGCACTCGACGCCGGTTTGCACGAGGTCTTCGGGCAGCACATCCGTCGCACCCACCCGTTGCCACGGGTGGGCTTCCTCGGCCTCAACCGCTTCCTGGGGGCGCACCACGTCGCGGGTGTTGAACTCGAGCCGCCAGCGGGCGCTCTTGTCCTTGGCCACGCAATACAGTTCGAGCGTGCCAACGGCGGTACTCTTGGCGGCGAGCGTCACCGGCACCTGCTTCGGTGTGCCGCCGCCCTTTTTGCCGGCCCGCAGCACGGTTGTCAGCGGCGGCAGCGGCTGCAACTGGTCGGGGGCGACGTGCAGCACTTGGCCGGGCTTGTCGTCGCGCACCGTCGAGGTGAACAGCGGGAACGACGCCGGCTCGCCGAGCGTCAGTTCGAGGTCCGGCCCGTCCAACACGATCTCGCGGTCTTCCTCCAACCGCCGCGGCACCACGCACACCACGGAAAGCCCACCGCCGGCGGTCGGTGGGTCGTCGCGATGAACGCCCACGTAGTACGACCGCGCCGTGCCGCCGCCGATCCGCCGCCCGCCGGTGTGCCGCAGCCACGCATACGCGGCCGCGCCCCACGCCACGGCCAAGTCGAGCGACGGCGTCGTCAACACCAGCGGCTCCCAGCCGGCCGGCGACCAGGCGCGCATCACGTCCACGAGCCGCGACCGCAACGCCGCGGGCTGGAAGACGCCGCCGTTGAAGAGGATGGCGTCAACGGCCGTCCCACCGACCGCCGTCGGTGGGCTTGCGGGGGACTGGTTCTTGAGGAAGGCGGCGAGGTGCCGCGTCACCGCCGGGTCGTGGACGTACGGCAGGCCCATCTCGTGCAGCCCGGCCCGCGCCGGCTTCTGCGGCTCGTCGGTCGCGGCCGCGGCCGGGAAGAAGCCGTCGAACAACACGCCGCGGACCTCGTCGCCGGTCAAGGTCGCCGTCAGCGTGCCGCCGACGACCGACCGGCCGCGGCCGACAACCGTGACCGGCACGCTCGTCGGCGGCGTCGGCCCGAGCAGCGTCTCCTTCGCCGCCCGGCACGCCTGCACCAGTTGGCCGAACTGGGCCGCGTCGAGCTTCGCCCCGCCGAGCTTCGCCTCGGCGGCGCGGGCCAGCGCCAGGTCCATGTTGTCGCCGCCGAGCAGCAGGTGGTCGCCGACCGCCTCGCGGACGAACGCCAACTCGCCGCGCTCCTCCGCACAAGCGATCAGGCTGAAGTCGCTGGTGCCGCCGCCGACATCGACGACGAGGCAGCGCATCCCCGGCATCAGGTCCGCCGCCTCGCCGGCCGGCGAAGTCGCGAGCCAGGCGTAGAACGCGGCCTGCGGTTCCTCGATCAACGTGATGTTCGTCAGCCCGGCTTTCTTCGCCGCCTCGACGGTGAGGTTGCGGGCCACGTCGTCGAACGACGCCGGCACGGTGAGAACGACCGGCTGCGCTTCGAGCCGCTCGTCGGCGGCGTGGGTGTGGTTCCACGCATCGGCGAGGTGGCGGAGGTACCTGGCCGACACGTCGAGCGGCGAGAGCCGCGGCACGTCCGGCGGCGCGCCCCACGGCAACAGGGCCGCCGCCCGATCGACGCCGGCGTGACTGAGCCAGGACTTCGCCGAGGCGACGAGCCGGCCGGGCACCCGCGAGCCGTGCTGCCGGGCAAACTCGCCGACGATCTCGCGGGCCGTGTCGTTCCACGGCAGGGCCGCGGCCCCCGGCGGCAGGTCGTGTTCGCCGGGCAGGTACAGAAAGCTCGGCAAGAGCGGCCGCGGGGCCGTTTCGCCGGGGGCGACGAGCTGCGTCACCGGGAACGGCCGGACGACCGGCTTGCCGTCCTTCGGCTTGTCGCGCAGGTCGACGTAGGCGAGGGCGCTGTTGGTGGTGCCGAGGTCGATGCCGATCAGGTAGCGGGCCATCGTGCGGGGTGCCTTCTCCAGGAAATGGACGTGAATTGGTGGTCAGCCGTCTGGGTCGTCGAGGAGCTGTTGCAAGCGGCCTGCCAACACCGGCGGCACCCGCGCGATCCACGACGCATCGACGAGGCCGACGCCGATCAGGTCGCGGATGTGGGTACGGTCCTTGTCGCGGAACGACGTGAGCTTCATCCGCACCAGGGCGTCGAGCGTAAGCACCCGGCCGTTCGACGTCGGTTCGCTTTCGGCGGCGTCGGGAGCGGGCAGGTCGTATTCGGGCCGCACCTTCTCGTTGGCGAAGACGACGTGGACCGCGTCACGGGCCTTCGCGCCGGGGCCGTCGAGGAACATGTCGATGCCGGCCGAATGGCGGTAGACGAAGCCGGCCGGCTCCAACGTCGCGATGGCGTTCGGCAGGTCGTCGCGCCGGATGAGGATATCCACGTCCTGCGTGTTGCGAACGGCGGCCTCATCGACCCGCGACACCCAAGCGGCAATGGCGTTGCCACCGACGACGGCGTAGGGCACGCCCGCGGCATCGAGGGCTACGGCGGCACGGCGGAGGCGGTCGCGAACTTTCTCCACGGCCCGGACCATCCTTTCCCACGACACCTCGCCGATCGGCATGGTACTCATGGCACCATTCTACCGCACCGCGTCGTAGAATCACGCTCCATGACCGTTCCTACCCTCGGCCTCGACATCGGCGGGGCGAACCTGAAGGCCGCCCACTCCGCCGGCCCCGCACGCTCCGTGCCGTTCGCCGTCTGGAAGGCACCGCACGCGCTCGCCGACCAACTTCGCGACTTGCTCCGCGATTGGCCGCCGTATGATCGCCTCGCCGCCACGATGACCGCCGAGACGTGCGACTGTTTCGACACTCACCGCGAGGGCGTGCTGCACGTCCTCGACGCTGTGGCGAGCGTTGGACCGGCGAACATTTGGACGACCGCGGGTCGTTTCGTCGATCTTGCTGCCGCGCGGGCGGACCCGCGGCCGTGTGCCGCGGCAAACTGGCTCGCCCTCGCGACCTTCGCCGGCCGTTTCGCGCCCAACGGGCCGGCCCTGCTCGTGGACATCGGCACGACGACGAGCGACCTGATCCCGCTGCGCGACGGCGTGCCGGTGCCGACCGGGCGGACCGACGCGGAACGGCTCAAGTCGGGCGAGTTGGTGTACACGGGCGTCCGACGGACGCCGGCGTGCGCCCTGATGGGCCTCGGCGGCGCGGCCGAGTTTTACGCCACGTCGCACGATATCTACCTGACGCTTGGCGACATCCCCGAGGACGTGGCCGACCGCGACACGGCCGACAATCGGCCGGCGACCGTCGAGTGCGCCCACCGGCGCTTGGCCCACATGCTCGGCGGCGATGGCGAGACGGTCACGCGTACGGCGACGCAAGCTTTGGCCAAGCGGCTCGCGCTCGTCCAGAGACAGGCGCTCGATGCCGCGGCCCGGCGGATTGCGGCCAAGCACGGCGAGCCGCGGACGCTGATCCTGAGCGGCAGCGGCGAGTTCCTGGCCCGCGCAGCGTTCGCCGATTTCGCCGGGCCGGTCGTTTCGTTGACCGAACGGCTCGGCCCCGAGCGCTCGACGGCGGCGTGTGCGGTCGCCGTCGCGACGTTGGCGTCGGAGGCCGGTGGAGGCCGGTAGGGTGGGCCGAGTGAAGCGAGGCCCACCGGGAGCCAAGAGGCCGTTTCGGATTCGCGGTGGGCCTCGCTCCACACGGCCCACCCTACAATTACACGCCCGATCACCCGCCGCCGGTCACCTCTTTCAGCAATCCAAAGAACGCCTTCTTTCGCGGGCTGCCGATGCCCCAATCGACCGGTACACTCTGGTAGCCGTCGGCGAAGCCTTCGCCCGCCATGCGGTAGTCGAAGTAGCCCCACGAGGCGTACTCGCCCACGGCCGCGAGCATGTTGTTCTCCGGCTTGTCGAAGTCGAAGTGGTCGTCCTCGTTGTACACGACCGGCCGCTTGCGGTCGCCGGCCGCGGCCCGCGATTGCCGCACCATCTCGGCAATCCGCTTCGGCTCCTTGACGCCATTGCCGTGGATCAGCAGCACGTCCGACGCGGCCGCCAGCTCGGGCGTCGGAATCGTGTTGCCGTTCAGGCTCACGCCGACCATCAGGCCCAGCGGCTTGCCGCGCTCGCGCACCGCACGGATCAATTCGACGATGCGGGCCGGCTTCAGGATGTCGTGGTCGTACGCCCGGTTGTTGCACTCGTTGGCGACCTCGACGATGACGTTGCGGTAACCGCCGACGACCAGCCAGTCGGTCGCGTTCACCGTCGCGGCCCTGACGGCCGACTCGTCCTTGAGCCGCTGGTCCTGGCCGAAGTAGAAGTAGCCGAGGATCACGACCATCCCCAACTCGTCGGCCCGGTCGAGGACGCGCCGCATCCGGTCCAGGTACGCCGGCCGCAGCGTGCCGTCGGGGTCGAAGGCGTTGTTCTCCCACGGCTGGGCCTTCGAGTACCCCTGCGGGCTGCCGCCCTGTAAGCAGACCGTGACCGCGAGCAGGCCGTGGGCGCGCCACGTCGGCATCGCGGCCAGGAACTCGCGGACGTTGCGCTCCGCGTCCCACGCCTTGGTGTCGGGGTACGCCCACTGGTCGCGGGTCGCGGGGTTGAGGTCGTCGAACGTGGCCTGCACCATCCGCGCGTTCATCAGCAAGCCTTCGACCCGATGGCCGCGGAAACTCCGGCCGGCGTACGTCGGCTTGCCGTTGATGCGAAAGGCGTCGCCCTCGACGGTGACGACGGTCTTCCGTGAGGGCGTGGCGAACGTCGGCCCGGCGGCGAGCGTGGCGGATGTGGCGAGGAACTGGCGGCGGTTCATGGCGAGGCTTTCGGGAGAATGGGATGGTGCTATGTTAGCGGGATGGCGAACCCGGTGGTGGTGAAAGTCGGCGGCAGCCTGTTCGACTTGCCCGACCTCGGCGACCGGCTCCGCGCGTTTCTCGCCTTGACGCCGCGACTCGAGTCCGCGCGGGGAGCGCGCATCGTGCTTGTCCCCGGCGGCGGGGCCACGGCCGACGCCGTGCGCGCCCTCGACCGCACGCACAACCTCGGCGAGGCGACGTCGCACTGGCTCGCGCTGCGGGCGATGGCCCTCAACGCCCGCTTCCTGGCCAAGCTCGTCGATGGCGACATCGCCTACGGCGTCAAACACGCACGCCGCATCTGGGGCGCGGGCCGCGTCGCGGTGCTGGACGCCTACAAGTTCTGCCGGGCCGACGAGCGCGACCCCGGCCGGCTGCCGCACTCGTGGGCCGTGACGGCCGACAGCGTCGCGGCCCGGTTCGCCGTCGTCTGCGGGGCGGCGGAGCTGGTGCTGCTCAAGTCGGCGGAGCCGCCGCCGGGCGACGTGGCGGCGTGGGCGGCGGCAGGGTACGTGGATGCGCACGTGCCGGCAGCACTCGGCGAACGCCCCATGCCGGTGCGAGCCGTCTGTTTGAGTGCCGAGCCGCACGCGGAGGTTTGACGTGTTGGCGTGGCAGGCCCACGGGCGACGCATCGTCCAAATCTCGTATTCTCCCGACGGCCGCCGTTTGGCCACATTCGACAGCGGCGGTACCGACGTGGCCGTTTGGACCACGCCGGGCGGAAACCGCGAACAGGTCATCCGCGCGGCCGGGGACAGCGCGAACGCTGTGGCGTTTTCGCCGGACGGCTCCCAGCTGGCGGTTGCGTTCGTCGGCGAAATTGTCGTCCACGACCTCGCCAGCGGGCGGGTCGCGGCGCGGTGGACGCTGATCGACCAGTTCGTCCGAAGCTTGACGTTCGGCCCCGACGGCTCGACGCTTCTGGCCGCGGGCGTCGGCCCGACGGCCGTCGGGTGGCTTTGGGACGCCCGGGACGGCACCCTCCGGCACGAGTTGCGGAAGCAACCGTTCGTCGAATCCGGTTGGGCCTGCCTCGCGGACGGCCGCACCGTCCTGTGGACCGACGACCCCATCCTTGAACGCAGCCTGCGGTACTGCGCCCTGTCGGATGTGGTAACCGGCAACCGCCTGACCGCCCTCACGCCGTCGGATCGGACCAAGGCGGTGAGTGTCGCGGCCGCGGCCCCACGAGTGGCGATCGCGAGCGAGGAGTCCGTCGCCGTCTGGGACCTTTCCGGCCTCTCGACGCCGCACCGACCCAGGTCGGCATGGCGTGACGTTCATCGGCGGCTGATCGGCTTGCCCGCTGGCGGCGGCGCGGCGAACCTTAACCCCATGGTTCGACTTCTCCCGCCCGATGAGTGGTTCAACCTTGCCGCCCTCGACCGGACGGGACGCCGGGCGTTGACCGTGTCGGACGATTGGCGCGTGTCGCTGTGGAACGTGCCGCGCGCCCGGCGTTTCTTCGGTGCCCAAGAGACGTCCACGCCGGTCGCGACCTGGGACTGGCAAATCGACCAGATTTGCGCCATCGCGTTCGCCTCTGATGGCTTGACGGCCGCCGCCGGTAGCGACACCGGCCGCGTCGTCATTTGGGACCTCGACGCATGACGACCCCCACGACCGTTCTCGACCTCATCGGCAACACGCCGCTGGTGCCGCTCGCCCGCATGGCGGCGGGGCTGCCGGTGCCGGTCCTGGCCAAGTGCGAGTACCTCAACCCCGGCGGCAGCGTCAAGGACCGCATCGCCAAGGCCATCGTCGACGACGCCGAGGCCCGCGGCGTCCTGCGGCCCGGCGCGACGCTCGTCGAGGCGACGGCCGGCAACACCGGCGTCGGCCTCGCCCTCGTCGCGGCCGCCCGCGGCTACAAGCTGGCGTGCGTGCTGCCAGCGAAGATGTCGGCCGACAAACGAGCCGCCCTGGCCGCGCTCGGGGCCGAGGTCATCGTCACGCCGAACGCCCCGCCGTCGTCGCCGGACAACTTCCAGACCGTCGCCCGCCGGCTCGCGGCCGAGCGCGGCTGGTTCCTCACCGATCAGTTCGCCAACCCCGCCAACCCGCGCGTCCATGAGGCGACGACCGGTCCGGAAATCTTCGCCCAGTGCGGCGGCCGGGTCGGCGCGTTCGTCTGCGGCGTCGGCACCGGCGGCACCATCACCGGCGTTGGCCGGTTCCTTAAGGCTCACGTCCCCGGCGTGAAGATCGTCCTCGCCGACCCGGTGGGCTCGCGGCTCGCGCACCTGGTCGCCCCGGCCGTACATCCGGACCACGACGCGGCGTATGCCGTCGAGGGCATCGGCGGCAGCGTCGCGCCGGCGGTGTTGGACCTGTCGGTGATCGACGCGGCCGAGCGCGTGACGGACGCCGAGTCGTTCGCCGTCACCCGGCGGCTGTGGCGCGAGGAGGGTTTGCTCGCCGGCGGCTCATCCGGCACCGCTGTCGCCGCGGCGCTGCGGGTGGCCGGGCGCGGCGACGTGGCCGGCCTGGTCGTCGTGCTGCTGGCCGACTCGTGGGACCGCTACGCCTCGCTGGCGTGGGCGCTGGAGGGTACAATGGCGTCATGAGTACGACGACCAACGGGGCCGAGTACCCCTACCTGGAGCGGCGAGCCGGGTCGAGCTACCGTCAACTGTTCGTTAAGGGCACCCGCATCCGGGCGGAAATCCTCTACGACCTGACGATCCCGAAGGAAGACGGCTTCGTTATGACGCCGGAGGAGATTGCCGCCGACTTCAGAATCCCGGTGGAGGCGGTCCGCGACGCCGTTCGCTATTGCGAGTCGGACCCGGTGGAAATCCGCATGGACCACCGTGCGGCCGACTTGCTCTTCGAGGCCATGGGCGCGAACGACCCCGACTACGCGACGAACCCGGCGAAGCACCGCGGGGTGTTGCCGCTCGGCACCCGCCGGCGTATCGACGAACAAATCGAGCGGGAGTTCGGCCGGCGATGAACATGTACATCGACGACGACTCCGCCGAAGGCGTCCTGGTCAAGTTGCTGCGCGCGGCCGGGCACGACGTCGTGGTTCCCGAAGACATCGGCTACGCCGGCCGCGACGACTCCCAACACATGCAGCAAGCCGTTGCCGGGTCGCGCGTCCTGCTGACCAAGAACTACGACGACTACCAGAACCTACACGACCTCATCCTAATCTGCGGCGGCCACCACCCCGGCATTCTCGCGATCCGTCAGGACAAGGACCGGAAGCGCAACATGTCGCCGAAGGCCATCGTGCGGGCCGTCGAGCGAATGATCGCGTTGGGCGTAGCGGTCCCGGACGGCTACCACATCCTCAACGATTTTCGCTGACGCCGGAGGTCCGCCATGCTCGCCCTTGCCGGCCACGGACCTGGCAACCACGTCCTGTGCCTCGCGTTCCGCCCCGACGGGGCGACGCTCGCCTCGGCCGGCGACGGCGGCCGCGCCCTCCTCTGGGACTTGAGTACCGGCGGCATGCAGGCGCACGCGACCGGCGCGCGGCGCATCACGACATGTGCGTTCACGCCGGACTCGCGGTTTCTCTACTGGGACGACGGCCCGAACGTCGTACGGCTCGACTGTGGCACCGGCGGGCGGCAGCTCCTCCATCCTGACTCCCCCGACCTCGGCACGTTTGCCCTGTCGCCGGACGGGACGACGCTGGCCGCGTTCACCCGCGGGCGGCTGGCCCGTTGGGACGGCCGGACGCTTCGGCGGCTGCCGGCGTGGGAGGGCGAGTACGGCTTCGGTCGGCCGGCGTTCAGCGCCGATGGCCGACGGCTCGCGGTGCCGCAACTTTCGGCCGAGACGTACCGGATCGAAGGTCTCGGCTTTGCGTACGCCGACCCGGACCCGTACGGGTATTGGGTCGCCGTCCGCGACACAGCCAGCGGCGAGATCGTCGCCAGGCTACGGGGCTTCGGCCAGCATACCGGCGGCTTGACGCTGACGCCCGACGGGGCCGCGCTCGGGGCGACCGCCGGCCCGACACTCTCGCTCCATGACGTGGCGACCGGCACCCCTCGCTGGACGCTGCGGCCGGACGCGACGCACTTCCACGGCATCGCTATCGCCCCCGACGGCCGCACGCTCGTCGCCGGCCGCTCCGACGGCACGGTGCGACTGTACGATGTCGCCACGGGCGCGGAGCGGTCGCGCTACGACTTCCGACTCGGCAAAGTTTGGTGCGTCGCCATCGCCCCGGACGGGCTGCGGGCCGCGGCCGGCGGCAGTGCGGGGAGCATCGTCGTTTGGGACTTGGACGCTTGACGGAGGGCCGGCTGATGCTGCGCTTCCCGCCCGACTTTCGTTTCGGCGTGGCCGACGCCGATTTGCAGGTCGTCGGTGAAGACGACCCACGTGCGGAAGAAGACAGCCTGCCGACGATGTGGGACGCCTTCGCCCGCGGCCGCGGACTCACGCCGCCGGGTGCCGGTGTCGGTCGCTACCACCGCTTCGCAGACGATATCGCCCTGATGCGGTCGCTCGGGGTGACGCACTACCGCACGTCGGTGTCGATGAGCCGGCTGCTCACGGCGTCCGGCGACGTGAACGCGAAGGCCGTCGCGTGGTACCGTCGCTACTTCGGCCTGTTGCGCGAGGGCGGCGTCCGCGTCTACGCCACGCTCTACCATTGGGAGTTGCCGCAGTTCCTCGCCGAGCGCGGCGGCTGGGCGAACCGCGAGACCGTGGACTGGTTCGTGCGGCACGCCGGCCATGCCGTCCGCGAACTCGGCGACCTGATCGACGAGTACTACCTCGTCAACGAGCCGTGGTGCGTCACGATGCTCGGCCACTACCGCGGCCTGCACGCTCCCGGCGAACGCGACCTCCGCTCGGCCCTGCTCGCCGCCCACCACGTCCTGCTCGCGGTCGGCCTCGGGCTGCGGGCCGTCCACGACATCGCCCCGGACGCGCAGGTCGGCACCGTCTTCAACGCGGAGGCGTACACCGCCGCGTCGGCGAATCCCGACGACGTGCGAGCGCGCGACTTGGCTGACGGACACTTCAACCGCTGGTTCATGGACCCGATCTACATGGGACGCTACCCCGACGACATGGTTGAGGCGTACCGCGACCACCTACCCAACTTCCGCGACGACGACTTGGCGGCGATGCGTGTCGGCGACCGGTTGCACGCCTTCGGCCTGAACTACTACAGCGGCGTCGTCGTCCGGCACGACCCGGCGTCGCCGCTCGGGTACGCGACGGCCGATCCGCCGGGCCGGCTCACCAACGACCTCGGCTGGCCCGTCGCCGTGCCGCCGGCGTACCCGGACGGGCTGCTCGACGTGCTGACGCAAATCTGGCACTCGTACCGGGCGCACGGCCTGCGGCGGATCGACGTGACGGAGAACGGCTTCGCCCAGGCCGAGCCGCACGACGACGCGCGACGGATCTTCTACCTCCGCGAACACCTGCGGCAGGTCCACGCGGCGATCCGCCGCGGCGTCCCGGTCGCGGCCTATTTCGCGTGGACGCTCCTCGACAACTACGAGTGGCAGGAAGGCTACCGACCCGAGGCGCGGTTCGGACTGGTCCACGTCGACCGCGCGACGCTAGCACGGACGCCGAAGGCGAGCGCGGCGTGGTTCACACAGGTGGTTGCGGCTCGCGGCCTTGAAGCCCCGCCATCGTGAGAGGGGCATGAGTTCTCGGGTGAGACGACTTCCCCCGCGAGCCGGCTCCGGCTACGCTGCGTCCAGACACACAAACGGAGGTCATTGATGCGTAAGGTACTCACCCTGGTCGTTGCGGCGTGCGGCCTGGCCGCTCTCCGGGCCGGCGAATGGCCGCAATTCCGTGGGCCGACGGCGACCGGCGTCGCTGCCGATGCGACGCTGCCCATTGAGTGGGGTCCGGACAAGAACGTCGCCTGGAAGGTCGAAATCCCCGGTGCCGGCTGGTCGTCGCCCATCGTCTGGGGCGACAAGGTGTTCGTCACCACGGCCGTTACCGAGAAGCAGACCAAGCCCAAGGCCGGCTACGGCCCCGGCGGCGGGGGCGGCGGCAAAGGTGGAGGATTTCCCAAGGGACCGCCGGGCGACGGCAAGGATGGCAAAGACGGGAAGGGCGGCTTCCCGAAGGGTGGGTTCCCCAAGGGCGGCTTTGGCAAAGGCGGTAGCCCCAAGCCGCCGGACGCTGTCTATCGCTGGGAACTCATGTGCCTCGACCGCGCCAACGGCAAAGTGCTCTGGAAGCAACTCGCCGCCGAAAAGAAGCCGACGATCCCGACACATTCGTCGAACACCTTCGCTTCCGAGACACCAGTGACTGATGGCGAACGCATCTACGCTTATTTCGGCATGACCGGTCTGTACTGCTACGATCTTGCCGGTAAGCCCCTCTGGCACAAAGACCTCGGCACCTACCCGATGCAAAATGGCTGGGGCACCGGCTCCTCGCCAGTCCTCGATGGCGATCGCCTGTTTGTCCAATGCGACAACGAGGACAAGTCGTTCCTCGTCGCGCTCGACAAGAAGACAGGCGATGAACTCTGGCGCAAACCGCGCGAGGAAAAATCGAATTGGAGTACGCCCTTCGTCTGGAGGACGAAGGCGCGCACCGAGATCGTCGCGCTCGGCCAGACAAAGGTCCGCTCCTACGACCCGGCGACTGGTGCCATTCTCTGGGAGATGGGCGGCCTGGATGCCGGTTCGCAATCGTCGCCGGCCGCCACCGCCGAGATGATCTACTTCGGCGTGAGCGGGCCGATGAGTAGCAATCCGCTGTACGCCGTGAAGGCCGGCGCGTCCGGCGACATCACTCTGAAGGAGGGCGAAACGTCGAACGCTGGCGTGGCGTGGGTGAAGACGCGCGCGGGCCTAAGCAACTCGTCGCCGCTGGTCTACGACGGCTATGTATACACTGCGAACCAAGGATTACTCAACTGCTACGACGCGGCGACGGGCAAGCCGGCGTACACGAAGGAACGGCTACCGCAAGGCCGAGGTTTTGTGGCGTCGCCGTTCGCGGCCGGCGGTAAGTTGTACTTCCTCGACGACAACGGGAGAACGTTCGTGGTCAAGGCCGGGCCGAAGTTCGAGCTGCTCGGTTCGTCGGCCCTCGACGAGATGTGCTGGGCAAGCCCGGCGGTGGCCGACGGGGCGCTGTTCGTCCGCGGCGTCGATCACCTGTTCTGCGTCAAATAGGAGGTAGGTCCGCAGATTGCGGTGATGGACGCAGATGGCAAAAGGCAGAAGCGCAGGGCGGGTATCTCGCCCTGCCTTCTGCCTTTTCATCTGCGTCCATCACCGCAATCTGCGGACCAACTCCTACTTTCGCCGCACGTACGCGAAGTACGCCCCGGCTAACTCCTCGCCGGCCGCGTCGAGCAACCAGCTTTGCATCGTCGTCCGACCGGCTTGCAGCGTCGTCGTGAACGTCGCTCCCTTGTCCGTCGCCGTCACCGGCGTCGTCGCGTCGAAGCCGGCGAGCTTGAGCCGCACCTTCGCCACCGGGAGTGCCTTGCCAGCCGGCAACTGGCCGTCACGGGCCTGGAACGCGGGCACACCGCCAGCGAGCGCCGCGTTCGCCCCCTGCGGCCAGCGGCGCAGCTCGATTTCGTACTCACCTTCGCGCTCGACCAGCAGGTGCCAGACGCCGTTGGCGCGGTGGCCGGCCCGCAACTGGTAGGCGTCGTCGCACTCGACGCGGGCCCAGTCGGCGCTCGTCAGCGTCGCCGGGTTGGCGTCGGTGCGGCCAACGCTCACCGGCTCGATGTCATGGACGCCCGGCGCAATGCCCGTCCACCACGTCTCGTAGTGGTCGCGCAGCCGCTTCACGACGTCCGGATGCTTGCTGGCCACGTTGACCGCCTGGCCGGGGTCGTCCGTCAGCTCGTACAGCTCCGTGCCTTCGACGAGCCGCCACTTGCGCCACATGACGCAGCAGTGGTACTTTTCGAGCTTGCGGCCGTTGGCACCAGGCTGATCGCCATATTGCACGACGAGCATACGATCCGTCAGCCCAGCGACCTGACCACGCAACGGCCTGGCGAGTGAGATGCCGTCGAACCGTGCGTTGGCCGGGGTCGGCACACCGCAAAAGTCCAGAAGCGTCGGCATTACGTCCTGCACTTCGGCCAGCGTGTCGAGGGCGTACGACCTTGGCAGCTTACCGTTGGGCCAACGGAGAAAGAACGCTGCGCGGTGGCCGCCCTCGTAGTACGTCGCCTTGCCAGCCCGCATGCCGGCGTTGTAGACGGGCTGCCCCGCCGTCGCGCCGTTGTCGTTCATGTAGAGGACGATGGTGTCGTCGATGAGGCCGCGGGCCTTAAGGAAGGCGTCGAGCCGGCCGACATTTTCGTCGATGTTGGCCATCATGCCGAAGAAGGCGGGCGCGGGCTGGCCCATGTACGGCTCCTTGTACTTTGCCGGCACCCAGTGCGGCGTGTGCGGGGCGTTGGGTGCGATGTAACAGAGGAACGGCTTGCCCTCAGCCTGACACTTCTGCATCCACGCCATCGCCTCGTCAAAGAACACATCGGTGCAATAGCCAGGGTAGCGCCGCAAGACGCCGTTGTGGAAGAACCGGCCGTCGAACAGGTCGTTCTCCCACGTGTCGGACAGGGCGGTGATTCCCCAGCCGAGATGGTAGACGGCCTCGTGAAAGCCGCGGTGCTGCGGCAGATGTGGGGCGGCGTCGCCGAGGTGCCACTTGCCGAAGTGGCCGCAGCGATAGCCGCCGGCCGCGAAGGCGTCGGCCAACGTCGGGATGCCGCGGCGGATGGCCGTCTGGCCGGCGCTGACCGACGACGCGCCGTTACGGAGCGCATCCATGCCGGTGAGCAGTTGGCCGCGGGTCGGCGTACACATCGGGGCGACGTGGAAGTCGGTCAGGCGGACGCTCTGGTCGTGCAACCTGTCGAGGTTGGGCGTCTTGAGGAACGGGTGCCCGTGACAGCCGAGGTCGCCGTAGCCGTTATCGTCGGTCAGGAGAATGATGACGTTTGGGGCCGCCATGAGTGGCCCGGCAACGATGACCGCGGCGACGAGGGAGAGAGTGTGGGGCACGGTAGGCACAGGCGCGTTGGCTGGCAGGCGTGTCGCGATGATACGCTGCGAGAACTCGCTTTGCAACAGTCACGATCGCGGTTAGGATTGGCGCACCTGTCATCCCGATAGACGCTCCGGAGACCGTATTCGTGTCCGCCGACCGTAACCTGCTCTTCGGCACCCTTGCCGTCCGGCTCGGCTTCGTGACGCAAAATCAATGCGACGCCGGCCTGTCTGCCTGCCACCTCGACGGGGTCCGGTCACTCGGCCAGGCGTTGCACGACCTCGGTCACCTGACGTCCGAGCAACTCCACCAACTCAACGCACAAGTCGAAGATCGCCTGCCACACAACGGCGATGTCACGCTGGGACTCGCGACCCACTCGGAGGCAGCCGCGTCGGTCACAATGCCCCCGACCGATGTACCGGATGGTGACTCACAACGTACGATCCTGCAAGGCGACCTTAGCCACAGCGCGGGCCGGCAGTCCACAGCGACAGGCGTGCGATATCGCATCCTGAAACCGCACGCTCGCGGCGGGCTGGGCGAGGTATTTGTCGCCGAGGACATGGAACTCCGTCGTAGCGTCGCCCTCAAAGAGATCCAAGGCCGCTTCGCGGACGACGCCGACAGCCGAGACCGGTTCGTGCGCGAAGCCGAGGTCACCGGCGGGTTGGAACACCCCGGCATCGTGCCTGTGTATGGCCTCGGAGTGCACCCCGACGGTCGGCCGTACTACGCCATGCGGTTCATCCAGGGCGACACCCTGCACGATGCCATCCGGCGATTCCAGGTCCCGGCGATCGGGGCATGTGAACGCCCCGATTCTGCAACGAACCGGGGCGTTCACACGCCCCGATCGCCGGACTTTACCTCTTTATCCTTCCGCGAACTCTTACGGCGGTTCGTGGATGTATGCAACACCGTCGCCTACGCGCACTCGCGCGGTGTCTTACACCGCGATCTGAAGCCGAGCAACATCATGCTCGGCCCCTACGGCGAGACGCTGGTCGTCGACTGGGGCTTGGCCAAGCGCCTGACCGGCGAGCCGGAGATCGTCGGACTCCGGAGTGAAGTCTCAGACGCTTCGCACGGCGGGCTGCCACACTCAAGCTCACCGGGCTCGAATACGGCCATCGGACGAACGCTTGGTACGCCGGCGTACATGAGTCCCGAACAGGCTGACGGCCGACTCGATCAACTCGGCCCGGCAACCGACGTGTATTCGCTCGGGGCAACGCTCTACGAACTACTCTGCCGCCGCGTCTCAGTCGAAGCCTCTAACCTCGACGACCTTCTGGTGCGCATCTGCACGGGGCAGTTCGACCGGCCACGAACGGTTTTGCCGACCGTGCCGCCGGCCCTGGAAGCCATTTGCCTGAAGGCAATGGCCCTCGCCCCGGCCGATCGATACTCTGGGGTACTGGCGTTGGCCGACGATGTGGAGCGGTGGCTGGCCGACGAGCCAGTGACCGCATACCGGGAGCCGATCGGTGTGCGACTGCGGCGCTGGGGACGCAGGCACGCCCGGCTGGCGACCGCCCTGGCCGCGGCCGTCCTGATCGGGGCCGGGGTGCTTGCGCTGCTCGCGTGGCAGAGCGAACGAGCGCGGCGGGCCGTGGCAGCCGAAGCGGAGCAGAAAGAGATCGCGCGGGCCGCGGCCGTCGAGGCGGCGGACGCCGAGCGCGCCGCCCGCGAACAAGCCCAGCGGCGATTGGCGCAGGTCGTGAAATTCAACGAGATCCTGGGCTCGATCTTTCAGGATTTGAACCCCCGCATCGCCGAGAAGGAGGGCAAGCCGCTCCAGGCCATCTTGGGCGAACGGCTGGACCGGGCGGCCGCCGCGATCGATGGTGAGGCGATCGGCGACGAATTGGCGGTCGCCCACATGCAGTTGACGCTGGGCGAATCGCACCTCGGGTTGGGCTATCCGGAGCGAGCCGTCGAATTGGCCGAGCGGGCGCGGGCAACGCTGACGGCCCGCCTCGGCCCCGACGACCCCGAGACACTTCGCGCCGCCAACAACCTCGCCGAGAGTTACCGCGCGGCCGGCCGGATTGACCTCGCCCTGCCACTCTACGAAGACACGCTCCGGCGGCGGACGGCCCGGCTCGGGGCTGACCACGCGGAAACCGCTATCAGCCTCGGCAACCTCGCCCTGGGCCTGCGGGCAGCCGGCAAGCTCGATCTTGCCCGACCGATCTTCGAGGAGGTGTTCCGGCAGCGGAAGTCCGCCCTCGGCCCCGACCACCCATCCACACTCATTAGTATGAACAACCTCGCGCTGGCCTACCGCGACAGTGGCAAGCTCGATCTGGCCCGCCCACTCTACGAGGAGGCGCTTCGGCTGCGGATGGCCAAATTCGGTCCCGAGCACGCCGAGACTCTGGTCAGCAAGAACAACCTCGCCGAGTACTATCAGGCCGCCGGCCGCCTCGACCTTGCCCTACCGCTCTTCGAGGAAGTCGTCGCACATATGAAGGCCAAGCTCGGCCCCGACCACCCGTCCACGCTCATCGCCATGAGTAACCTCGCCTTGGCGTACCGGGCAGCCGGCAAACTCGAAGCCGCCCTGCCCTTGTTCGAGGAATCACTACGGCTCCTGACAATCAAGCTCGGCCCCGACCACCCATCAACGCTCATCGCCATGAGCAACCTCGCCCTGGGGTACCGCGATGCCAACAAGCCCGATGCGGCCCTGTCCCTGTTCGAAGACGTGTTGCGACGGCGTCGCGCGAAACTCGGCGCGGACCACCCCGACACCCTCGTCAGCCTGGGCAATCTCGCCCTGAGCTACCGGGCAGCGCGCCGGTTCGATGAGGCGCTTCTGTTGTTCGAGGAGTCGCTCCGGCTGCGGCGGGCGAAACTCGGCGCCGACCACGCTGACACTGTCCTTAGCCTGAACAATCTCGCCACCTGTTACGATTCGGCTGGCCAACTCGACCGGGCCGAGCCGCTGTTGCGCGAGTTGGCCGACATCGCCAAACGGAAGGCCGGTTCCGAGTCGTCGCAGTTCACCGGGGCCCTGGCGGCGGTCGGTCTTAACCTGCTGACGCAGCAGAAGTGGTCCGCCGCCGAGCCGATCCTGCGCGAGTGCCTGGCGATCCGCGAAAAGGTTCAGCCCGACGCCTGGATGACATTTAACACCAAGTCGCAACTCGGTGGCAGCCTGCTCGGCCAACGTCGATACGCTGAAGCCGAGCCCCTGCTGGTGGATGGCTTCCACGGACTGAAACGGCGATCGGACCGTATTTCCAAGGCAGGCAAGATCCGCCTGCCAGAAGCCGCCGAGCGGCTAATGCAGCTCTACAACGCCATCGGCAAGCCGGACGAGGCAGCGACGTGGCGCAAGGAACTGGAGTCGCTCAAGGCAACCCCGTGATGGCGTGCCGAGGGTGACAAAGCCGCTCCAGCCGGCCCTTTCCGCTTAAGTCGCACCACCGCCCGCGTCGATTCATACTGACAACCGCACCCCTTGCGCACGGAGGCGCATCCATGCGACGGACCTTCCGCTCGTGCATGATCGTCGGTTCGTTTGCAGCGATCGCACCGCTATCGCTGGCGGAGGAGCCGGTTTGGAAGAACCCGATCGCGGCGTCGAATGCGCTGACACAATCGCCTCCCTTGCCACCTCCCGTGCCCCAGGAGGCCAAGTCGGTGATCTCGGTAGCGCCGACACAAAAGCGCGCCGCGCTGCCCGGTCCATCCTCGGTGACGGCCTATCTGCCACCGCCCCCGCCTGTCCCGTCCGCGGCACCGAAGGCGCCCTCGGTCGCTCTGCCGGCCATCCCGGTCGTGACGCCACCTGTGCCCGCCGTGGTTGTGCCGCGACCCGTCAACTGGTCCGCGCCGCGCGCGGCCGTCCTCGGCAGCGCCCTGCCCGTTTCGGAACGGCCGATGGTCCCGTGCGATCTCAACACTCCAGCAACGCCCACGCCGGCAAAGTCCGTGACAACGACCACCGCCAAGATCAACGCTGGGCCACCGGCACCCGCTGTGCCGGCCGTCAAGCCGCTGGCGACGTGTCAACTCTGCGCTCCGGGCGAAACCAGGCCCACGCCGCCGGCCGATGTGACGTACGCTGTGGTTCGTCGAGACGGTGGCGCTCCGCTGAGGCCGACCGACGCCACACGATTGCGGCAGGCCGTGATTGCCGCCTGCCGCGATGTCGGTGGCGAGGTCGAAACGCAGGAGTTGCCGGACAAACAGGTCAAGGTGGCCGTCGCCGTGCGCTCGCCACGCGATTGGAGCCTGCTGTACGCCCGCCTGCAGGGGCTTCCCGAATTGGGCGACTACGGTCTGGCGGTGCAGGCGCGAATCAAGAAGTAGCCCCTGATCCGAAAGCTGCCTTGCTCTCTCTCCTGTCATTGCAGGAGAGGCCAGGCCCATCGGCATGTCCCGATGACTCGGGTGACGGCGTCACGGGATCGACTGTACCGATACGACGGTCGCCGCCGGTGTGATCTGCCCCTTCAAGACCGGCCAAACGACGAATGTCGTCAGGAGCCACAGCACGAACGCGAATGCGAGCGCGTGGGTCCACTGGTAGTTCATGACCAGCCAGAAGCAGAGCCACCAGACAATCAGGTGCGCGAGATTCAACAGCACATTGCCGATGAGCAGCCCCCACCGAGTCGACTGAATCGTACCCAGCGTGGTCTCGGTCATGGCCCGCCCGGTCTCCTTCTCGACGAAGCGGAGGGGCATGTTCGGTTCGATCCGAAAGGTGCCGTCGGGGTTCATGTCCGGCTCGAACCGCTTCTTCTGATCGTTCTCCTCGATGATGATGGCGACCACCATGCCGCCGTCGTTGACGCGTGCCCACGGTCGACCGTCGGCATCGAAATAGGCAACCGACCCACGATCGCCTCGGCCGCGCGTGTATTCCGCAGTCTTGACGCCCCGGTCGCCCCGCCTTTCGCTCCAAAGCCTTTCGTACACAGTCGATTCGACGGGGCTGAAGGCGAGTGGCGTATCGAAGCGACCCGGCGCACTGCGTTCGAGCAGGCACCAGCCGCTTAGAAACGCGCCGACGATCAGGCCGGCGAGGGGTGCCCGCCACGGCAGTCCTTCCGCCGGAGCGCTATACAGGAGGCCGTAGCTCAACCCTGTAATCGCGGCAAAGAGAACGGAGCAGCCGAGGACGAGTAGCCCGAAGATCAACGCAAGACCGAGCATGAGCTGCCTCATTGGAGGAGGTGTTCGCGGATAGCTTAGTCTTTCCCCTCTCTCCCGGCTTTGCGGCACGGAAGGGAAACGCGACGCGTTGGACGGATTTGCTGGGGCGCGGTAGGCTATCGCTTTCGCTGCCACTCGCTCATCCCGACGGCCCCGCACTCGTGCTCGATTCTCCCACACTTCACGCCGCGCTCCACGATCTGCACTGCCCGCTGGCGGTCGTTCGCTCGCCAGGCGGCTTGGCCTTCGCCGAGGCCGACACCCCGATCGCCTCGCTGGCCGCGTACGCCCCAGCTCTTCCGCCCGAACGCCTCGGGGATCCAGGTTTCCGCACCGACCACGGCCTCACCGCGAACTATGCCACCGGAGCGATGGCCAATGGCATCGCGTCGGTCGAACTGGTAACGGCCATTTGCGGCGCGGGCTACCTTGGCTTTTTCGGGGCCGCGGGCCTTTCGCTCCCGCGCATCGAAGCCGCGATCGAACGACTGCAGCGAGAATGCCCGGCGACGGCAGTCGCGGGAACTTGGGGCATCAATCTCATCCATAGCCCGAACGAGCCGGATCACGAGTCGGCTACCGTCGAGCTGCTGCTACGTAAGGGTGTGTCACTCATCGAAGCGTCGGCGTACCTGGATCTGACGCTACCGGTCGTCCGGTACCGACTCGCCGGCCTTCATCGTGATCCGAACGGCTGTGTCATCGCGCCAAACCGCGTCGTTGCAAAGGTGTCGCGCGTCGAGGTGGCGAGCAAGTTCTTCGCACCGGCCCCGGATAAGCTCGTCGGTGAACTCGTCCGAAGTGGTGCGCTGACGCCCGAACAAGCCGAACTGGCAAAGCACGTCCCTGTCGCCCAGGACCTAACGGCCGAGGCTGATAGCGGCGGGCACACCGACAACCGCCCGCTCGTCGCGCTCGTGCCGACCATGATCGCCCTGCGCGACCGGATGCAATCGCAGTTCGGCTACGAGGCACCGTTACGCGTCGGTGCCGCCGGCGGCCTAGCGACACCCACCGGCGTCGCAGCAGCGTTTGCCCTTGGGGCCGCGTATGTCGTCACGGGATCGATCAATCAAGCGTGCGTCGAAAGTGGCTCCTCCGACATTGTGCGTAAGATGCTGGCGGAGGCCGGGCAAGCCGATGTCATCATGGCCCCGGCTGCCGACATGTTTGAGATGGGTGTCAAACTCCAAGTCTTGAAGCGCGGCACGCTCTTCGCGATGCGGGCGGCGAAGCTCTATGACCTGTTCAAGACATACCCCTCGCTCGACGCAATTCCGGCCCCGGAACGGACCCGCATCGAAAAGGACGTCTTCCGCGCCCCGATCGACGCAATCTGGAGTGAGACGCAGACATTTTGGGCCGGTCGCGATCCGAAGCAGGTCGAACGGGCGGCGACAGACGCGAAGCACAAGATGGCGCTCGTCTTTCGTTGGTATCTTGGTCTGTCGTCGCGCTGGGCGAACGCCGGCGACGCCGCTCGCCAGGTCGATTACCAGGTCTGGTGCGGACCAGCGATGGGCGCGTTCAACGAGTGGGTGAAGGGCACATTTTTGGAGAGGCCGGAGAACCGCCGAGCGGCCATTGTCGCCCACAATCTTCTACACGGTGCGGCCGTGGCGACGCGGGTGAATATGCTAACCTGTCAAGGTATCTCCCTCCCTGCCGACGTGACCCGCGTAATGCCGCGCGAGGATTTGTAGGACCTGCATGACCAACGACCGAACTGCGCTCGCGATCGTGGGCATCGGATGCCTATTCCCGAAGGCGGACGGACCGGAAGCCTTCTGGGCCAACGTCAGGAACAAAGTAGACTGCATCGGCCCAGTGCCTGCCACGCACTGGAATCCCGACGACTACTTCGACGCCGACCCGAAGCGGCCAGACATGACCTACGCTCGCCGCGGCGGCTTCCTCGAGCCGTACGCGTTTGCCCCGGGCGAATTCGGCATTGCCCCCAACGACCTTGAAGCCACCGACACGTCGCAGCTCTTGGGCCTCGTCGCCACACAAATGGCGCTGAGAGACGCGGGCCTGCTCCAACGACCACCGACGGCGGGCGGTGGGCCGGACCTCAAACGAGTCAGCGTCATCCTCGGCGTCACAGGCACGCTCGAACTCGTGATCCCGCTAGGCGCGCGCCTCGGTCATCCGTTGTGGCGCAAGGCGCTCAAAGACGCCGGCGTGGCCGATGCCGTGGCCGATCGCGTTGTAGCGCAGATCGCGGATGGCTACGTCGGCTGGCAGGAGAATTCGTTCCCTGGTCTGCTCGGCAATGTGGTCGCTGGACGGATCGCCAACCGGCTCGACCTTGGCGGTACCAACTGCGTCGTCGATGCGGCGTGCGCATCGTCGTTGTCGGCGCTGCACCTGGCCGCACTCGAACTCCAGGACGGCCGAGCCGACGCCGTGGTGACGGGTGGCGTCGACACGTTCAACGACATCTTCATGTACATGTGCTTCAGCAAGACGCCAGCGCTCTCCCCGAGCGGCGATGCGAAGCCGTTCGACGCGGCCGGCGACGGCACCATCCTCGGCGAGGGCTTGGGCGTCGTTGTGCTGAAGCGGCTGGCCGACGCCGAGCGCGATGCCAACCGCATCTACGCCGTCATCAAAGGCATCGGTTCCTCCTCCGACGGCAAGGGCAACGCCGTATATGCCCCGGTCGCCGCCGGTCAGAAGCGGTGCTTGCTCTCGGCCTACCAGCAGGCAGGCGTATCACCGGACACGATTGAACTCATCGAAGCGCACGGCACTGGTACCAGGGTTGGCGATGCCACGGAAATCGAAGCGCTTCGCGATGTGTTTCACGATGCCTCGCCGAAGCGTTCGTCTCCGTGGTGCGCTGTCGGTTCGGTGAAGTCGCAGATCGGCCACACGAAAGCAGCGGCCGGGGCGGCCGGACTCATCAAGGCGGCGCTCGCGCTTTACCACAAGGTGCTGCCGCCGACGATCAAGGTCAAGAAGCCGCTCGACGTGGTGGCCGGCTCGCCGCTATACGTCAACGCCGACTGCCGACCTTGGCTGCCACGCGATTGCCACCCGCGACGGGCCGGCGTCAGTGCCTTCGGTTTCGGTGGCTCGAACTTCCACTGCGTGCTGGAGGAACACGACCGCACCAAGCCCACCATCGACTGGGACGGCGACGTGCAAATCGTCGCGCTGAGCGCGGACACCAAGGAAGCACTCGCCACCAAACTCAAGACCTGGGAAGCCGAGGGAAAGTCCACCGATGGCAATCGGTGGGCCGTTACTCGTGCACGGGCCGCAGAGGCACGCAGGGCCTTCGACCCTCGGGCCGCTCATCGTGTGACATTTGTCGTCACTCGCGACAAGCCCGCCGCCGGCACGCGGTGGGAAGGCTCGGGCCCCGTGCCCGGCAAGCTCGGCTTCCTGTTCCCCGGTCAAGGCTCGCAATCGGTCGGCATGTTGCGCGATCTCGCGTGTACTTTCCCTGCGATGCAGCAAGTCCTCGCCGAAGCTGACCGGGCCTTTGCAGCGGGCCTCGTCGATCCGGGCGACAAGCGGCTCAGCGATTTCATCTACCCGCCGCACGCCTTTACCCCGGACGAGCGAGCGACCCAGGAGGAAGCCTTACGAGCGACCCAGGTGGCTCAGCCGGCGCTCGGTGCCGTCAGTCTCGGTTCCCTACAAATCCTTGCTCAGTTCGGTATTCGCCCCGATGCGACAGCCGGGCACAGCTATGGCGAGCTGACGGCTCTGTGCGCAGCCGGGTGTTTCGATGCGCCATCGCTGTTCGAGCTATCGCAACTCCGCGGCCGGCTGATGGCCGAGCCGCGCGGCGATTCGGGTGCGATGATCGCCGTGCAGGCCCCGCTCGCTGAGGTCGAGACGATTGTCGCCCGAGCTCGACTTGACCTGGTGATTGCCAACAAGAATTCCCCAGGCCAGGCCGTCTTGTCGGGGCGGACCGCCGAGATCGAACGAGCCGCGAAGGCCCTCGGCGATCGAAAGGTCCGGCACGTCCGCCTGCCGGTCGCAGCAGCCTTTCACAGCCCGCTCGTCGCGGATGCAGCCCGCCCGTTTCGGGCTGCCCTAGAGCCAATCGCATTCCACACCGCCCAACTGCCCGTCTATGCCAACAGCACGGCCCGTGAATATCCGCGCGACCCACAATCAGCGCGTGATCTGCTCGCGCAGCAACTCGCGAAGCCGGTCGAGTTCGTCGAGCAGGTGCAGAACATGGCCGCGGCCGGCGTGCGCGTGTTCGTCGAAGTCGGCCCCGGCCGGACGCTCACCCGACTGGTCGAGTCCATTCTCAACGGCACGCCGCACCACGCGATTGCCCTCGATGCTTCCGCCGGCGCGAAGCCAGGGATGGTCGATCTGGCCCAGACCGTCGCCTGCCTCGCCACGCTTGGATACCCCGTGGATGTGACGGCATGGGATGCCGACGCACCGCCCGTGCCGACGACGCCGGCCAAACCGACACTGACGGTGCCGATCTGCGGGGCGAACTACCGTAAGCCGGCCGCGCGACCCGAGCCCGCGAGGGTCGCATCCCCAGTACCGAGTACGGAATACCGAGTCCCGAGCATCCGGCCCGCTCCGCTCGCGGACTCCGGTCGCGGCGTCCCGACCATTTCCGCAGCGCCCAAGCCCTTGGCCCCCACCCTCAGACCCGAGACGCCGATGCCTGCCGAACCGACACAGCCGCCCGCTGGATTGTCGCACGCCCTCCAGGTGACACAGGACAGCCTCGCCGCGTTCCAGCGCTTGCAGGAGCAGACAGCGACCCTGCACCGACAGTTTCTGGAAACGCAGGAATCGGCGCAGCGGACGCTTCACACACTGGTCGAAGGCCAACAGCGGTTGTTAGCCGCATCGCTCGGTATGGCGGTCGCCGCACCAGCGGCATCGGTCGAGCGGCCGGCTCTATTGCCCCCAATTCCGTCGTCTCCCGCCCGAGTTGATGGGCTGACGGATCGTAGCCGTCAGTATCCGGTACCCAGTGCTCCACCCTCCAATCCCACGCCTTCGCTCCCGCCGCAGCGCCGAGAGGAGCGGCGGACCGTCGCGCCGGAAGCGCCGAAGCCGGCCCCCGTCGCTGTCAAAACGTCCGACACATCGTACGTGGAGTCGGTGCTGGTAGCCGTCGTGGCCGAGAAGACCGGCTACCCACCCGAAATGCTCGACCTCGATATGGGGCTCGACGCCGACCTTGGCATCGACTCCATTAAACGCGTCGAAATCCTCTCCGCGCTCCAGGAGAAGTTGCCCGACGCCCCGCAGGTCAAACCCGAACACCTCGGCACACTGCATACACTCCGCGACATCGCCGCTTTCCTCGCCAACGGCTCGAACCAGAACCGCGAGCGAGTGGTGGAGGCCCCGGCACCCGACCTCGCGCCGCGGGCGGGCACAGGCTCACCCGACGTGTCACACGTCCAAGCGGTGTTGGTGGCCGTTGTGGCCGAGAAGACCGGCTACCCGCCCGAAATGCTCGACCTCGACATGGGGCTCGACGCCGACCTTGGCATCGACTCCATTAAACGCGTCGAAATCCTCTCCGCGCTCCAGGAGAAGTTACCCGACGCCCCACAGGTCAAACCCGAACACCTCGGCACACTGCATACACTCCGCGACATCGCCGCTTTCCTCGCCAACGGCTCGGACCAGAACCGCGAGCGCGAACGTGTGGCCGATGCACCGGCACTCGGCCGTTTTAAGGTGCGCCGGGGCGAACCGCCGGGGAACCGGTCCACTGTGACTCTAGCCGCCGGCTCCGACGTCTGGCTCATCGCCGATGCCGAGCCGCTCGCGGACGCCATGGCCATTGCGCTCGCGCACCGCGGGGTGGTGCCGCGCCGCTACGGCTGGGCCGACACGCTGCCGGCAACCGATCGTCTCGTGGGTCTCGTACTCGTCGCGCCGAGCCATATTGGTGACGGCGTGCCGGCTCAGGCTCTACGTTGGCTCCAGGCAGCCGGCCCCGCACTACGTCGATCGCGCGGAGCATTCGCCACGCTGACGCGGCTGGGCGGTTCCTTTGGGTTTGACGCGCTCACCGGTAACCCACTGGCGGGTGCGCTGGCCGGCCTGGCGAAAACCGCCAGCTTCGAGTGGCCCGAAGTCGCGTGCAAGGCCATCGATATCGCGACCGACGCCGATGCCCCCAGTGCCGTCGATGAGGCGTTGACGCGCGGCCCCGTCGAGGTCGGTATTGCCGGGTCTCAACGCTTTGCGCCGGAGTTGGAAGAAGCACCGCTCGCACCGGCCGCCACTACTCCATTCGGCCCCAACGATGTCGTCGTCATCAGCGGTGGCGCGCGCGGCGTAACGGCCGAGGTCGCGGTCGCCCTTGCTGCTGGCGGCCCGACGCTCGTGCTGCTCGGCCGCAGCCCGGAGCCGACGCCGGAACCAGCCGACGTCGCGGCTTGCCCCGACGAAACGAGCCTGAAGCGCGCCCTCGCCGCCCGTGGTGGCGCGACCCCAAAGCAAATTGACGCGCAGGCCAAGGGCGTCCTCGCCGGTCGCGAAGTACGGCAAACGCTCGATCGGATCGCCGCAACCGGGGCGAAGGCTGTGTACAAGTCAGTCGATATTCGCGACGCCGCCGCGGTCCGCCGTGCTCTCGGTGGGTATCGCGTGACTGGTGTCGTCCATGGTGCGGGTGTTTTGGCCGACCGCAAGATCGAGGACCTGACAGCCGAGCAGTTCGACGCCGTGTGGTCCACCAAGGTCGCGGGCCTGCAATCGTTGTTAGCCGCGACCGAAGGCCAACCGCTGAAGCTGCTGGCCGTCTTCTCATCGTCGACAGGCCGCTTCGGCCGCACCGGCCAGGCCGCGTATGCATGTGCCAACGAGGCACTCAACAAGCTCGCCCAGGCGGAATCGCGTCGCCGGCCCGGCTGCCGCGTCGTCGCGCTCAACTGGGGGCCGTGGGCCGGCGGCATGGTGACGCCCGGCCTCGCGAAGCTGTTCGCCGCCGAGGGCGTAGGCCTGATTCCGCTCGCGGCCGGGGCACAACACCTTGTCACCGAGTGTTCCGCAGACGACGCTGTGGAAGTCGTTCTCCTCGCCCCTGGTTCCCAACTGCCGACCAAAGTCCACGGGTGGCAGCCCGTGGGTGAAGCCGCGCAAGCGACGGTCGTCTTCAAGCGCGACCTCGACTTGGCCAGCGCCCCGGTCTTGCGCGCCCACGTCATCGACGGCCGAGCCGTGATGCCGCTGGCCCTCTCGCTCCAATGGCTCGCCCATGCCGCGATGCACGGCAACCCCGGCCTCGCATTCGCCGGCTGCGACAACTTGCGGGTACTGCACCCTCTCATCGTCGCCGAGAACCGAGTCACTGCGGTGCGTGCCGTCGCCGGCAAGCCGACTCGCGAGAACAGCGTCTACCGCGTCGTCGTCGAACTGCGCGGCGAACGAGACGGCCGCGATATCGCGTTCAGTCGAGCCGATGTGCTGCTCGCCGACACACTGCCGGCCGCCCCGTCCCGCGACCCGTGGCCGGCGCTGCCGTCCTACGCGCTCGATGTGGACGATGTGTACCAGCGCGTGCTATTCCACGGGCCGGAGTTACGCGGCCTCGAATCGATTGACGGCTGCGGCCCCCTGGGCATCACGGTTACGACGTCGACGGCACCGACCCCGACGGTCTGGCTGACGCAGCCACTGCGTTCAACGTGGTTGGCCGACCCGCTGGTACTCGACTGTGCGTTTCAAGCGATGATCGTTTGGACCCACGCGGAGCGCGCATTGCTGTCCCTACCGACCGGTGTCAGCCGGTATCGTCAGTACCGCCGATCATTCCCAGCCGGCGAAATGCGCGTCATGGCACGTGTGACGGGCAGCAGCGGTGCTACCGTGCGGGCCGACCTGGATTTCGTCGCGGCCGACGGGTCGCTCGTCGCAACCATCGATGGTTACGAATGCGTCCTTGATGGCGGCCTGACGGCCGCGTTCCGCCGCAACCGGCTTGAGCCGGCGCGGGTGTGACCGATTCATGAGTGAACGACTCGACATCGCGATCGTCGGCCTCGGCGGCCTGTTGCCGGGAGCCGACACCCTCGACGACTTCTGGGCCAGTGTCGCTGCCGGCCGCGACTGCTCGTCCGAGGTACCGCCTGGCCGCTGGGTCAGCGACCTGCCCGTCGGCTCCGGGCCGGACTGCGTGGCCAGCCGCCGCGGGTATTATCTGCGAGCGATCCCCGAAGACCCGACCTATGCGGACCTCGATCCGGTCGTCCACCTGTTGTTGCACACCGGCCGGCAGGCGTGGGCCGATGCGGTGACCGAGCCGGTGGATCGGACGCGTGTCGGCGTGATACTCGGACACATCGCTCTGCCGACCGACACTTCGTCGGCTTTATCGCGCGACTGGCTGAGCGGAGCCGGAAGCGTCAGCGACGGCCCATTCGGTGAGGGGCCGTCGCTCACGCTTCCGGCTCAGTCGAAACACGACCCTCACAACCTGTATGTCGCCGGGTACCCCGCCGGCATCTTGGCCCAGGCCCTCGGTCTCGGCGGCGGCAGCGTCACGTTGGATGCGGCCTGCGCATCTTCCCTCTATGCGATCAAGCTCGCGTGCGACGACCTGCAAGCCGGCCGGGCGGACGCAATGCTCGCCGGTGGGCTAGCGCGGCCGGATTGCCTCTACACGCAGGCCGGGTTCACCGCACTTAAGGCACTCTCGCCGACGGGTCGCTGTTCGCCCTTCGACGCCGCGGCCGACGGGCTGATGGTCGGCGAGGGGGCCGGCGTCGTCGTCCTCAAGCGACTCGACGACGCACTGGCGCATGGCGACACCATTCACGGCGTTATCTGCGGCATCGGCTTGTCGAACGACATCGGCGGTGGCCTGCTCGCTCCATCGAGCGAAGGCCAGTTGCGAGCGATGCGAGCGGCGTATGCGGCAGCCGGTTGGCGGCCCGGCGACGTGCAGTTCATCGAATGCCACGCGACCGGAACCCCCGTCGGCGATGCGGTCGAGTTGGCGAGTCTGCGAGAGCTGTGGTCTGGCGAGCGTGGGCACGCCGTCCTTGGGGCAGTCAAATCGACGGTCGGGCACCTGTTGACCGGGGCCGGGGCGGCGGGCCTCCTGAAAGTGCTGCTGGCAATGCGGCACCAGACTCTGCCGCCGACGGCAAACTGCCGCGGTGACATCGGTGCCGGGCCGTTCAAGGTCTTGCGCGAAGCGACGCCGTGGCCGTCGGCCGGCCCGCGGCGGGCGGCCGTGAACGCCTTCGGGTTCGGCGGCATTAATGCGCACGTCCTGGTCGAAGAGTATTCCCCGTGCGATAGGCCACGGATGGCAATCCGTAGAGCCGACGCGCCAGTTGCCGTCGTCGGCATCGGCGCGCAGTTTGGCGACGCACCCGACCTCGCCGCCGTGCAAGCACGTCTCTTCGGCGAACCTACTACGGCGCACGCCATCGAGGAGGTGCGGATACCGCTTGACCGTTTCCGCATTCCGCCGGCCGAGCTTCGCGACGCATTGCCGCAACAACTGCTCATGCTCCGTGTCGCCGCTGAGGCAGTCGACGACGCGGATGGTCTTGACGACCCGCTACACACGGGCGCGTTCATCGGGCTCGGGCTCGATTTGAATACGACGAACTTCAGCTATCGCTGGGTCCAGCCGCCCGACGATCGGAACGCGGCCGGCCCGCCGTTGACCGCCGATCGGACGATGGGCGCGCTCGGTAGCATCGCCGCCAGCCGTGTCGCCCGTGCGTTCGGCCTCGGCGGCCCATCGCACACGCTTTGTAGCGAAGACGCTAGCGGTGCAAGTGCCTTGACCGCGGCGGTGCGGGCGCTCCAGCGCGGTGAGTTGTCGCAGGCGATTGTCGGCGCGGTCGATTTCGCGTGTGACCCCCGCTGGTCCCTCGCGACCGCGCGAACCCCTGGCGACGGGGCCGCGGCGCTCGTGCTCATGCGGCTCGCGGACGCCGAGCGCGCAGGCAAACGCATCTACGCCGTCCTCGACGAGGAACGCTCGGGATTGACGGTCGATGCCACAGAGGATTTCGGCCATTGCGGCGCGGCGTCGGCACTTGCGTCGGTCGCGAAGGCGTGCCTGATGCTGGACCGGCATTTGCTGCCGGGACCGCAATTCTGGTTGCACGACCAGGCCGACGGCCCGCGGCGAGCCGTCGTTGCCGGGACGAGTGTAGACGGTAACACATATCGCATCGGCATTCGCGAGTACGATGCGGTCCAGGCGTCGCGGTCGCTCGATGAACCGCCGGAAGCCATCTATCTGCTCGCTGGCGACACGCCGGCGGAATTGCTCGCGAGTTTGGCCCGGCTCCGCTTGCAAGCCGACGCGCGGCGTTGGTGGACCGAGAACCCGCCGGACCCGACCCGAAAACTCGGCCTCGCCCTGGTTGCTCGCAGCGCCGAGGAACTTGGCGTGCAGATCGCCTTCGCCGAGCGCTGCCTCCACGACGATGCCACGAAGACGATGCACACGCTGGAGCGATCGGGGCCCGTCGGCACCTTGCGCGACCGCGTCTTCTATTCGCCACGGCCCATCGGTGGCCAACTTGCGTTTGCGTATCCTGGCTCCGGTAACCACTTCGTCGGGATGGGCCAGCGGTTCGCGGCAGCATTCCCGCAGGTCATGCGCCGTCAACACGCTGAGAGCGAACGGCTTCGGAGCCAGGTCGACCCGGCGAAGTTTTGGAACGGCACGTCGCCCATTGACGCGCAGGACGCGATCTTCGGCCAGGTCTGCCTCGGAGCCATCGTCAGCGATGTCCTGGGCCTCTTCGGCCTTGTGCCGGACGCGGCCATCGGCGATTCGCTCGGCGAAAGTGCAGCTCTCTTTGGCCTGCGTGCCTGGCGCGACCGCGATGGCATGTTCGCGCGAATGCGGTCCACGCACCTATTCGACCGCGACCTTGGTGGTGATTACCTGGCCGCGCAGTCGGCGTGGGGCGTCGATCGGGTCGAGTGGTCGCTCGGCGTGATCGCCCGGCCGGCGGACGTGGTGCGGAAGTTGTTGCCGCAGTTCCCGCGAACCTACCTCCTCACGATCAAGACGCCCGACGAGTGCGTGATCGGCGGCGAACGGGCCGCCGTGACGGCCCTCGCAGCGCAACTCGGTGGACGGTTCCACCGACTCGATGGTGTCACGATCGCACACTGCGATATCGTCGCGCAAGTCGCCGACCGCTATCGCGAGTTGCACCTGCTGCCGACGACGCCGCCTGCTGGGGTGCGCTACTATAGCGGCGCGCTGGGGCGGTCGTACGAGTTGACGCGCGAGAGCGCGGCCGATGCGATTCTCGGGCACGCCACCGCGTCTCCACTTGACCTGCCGCGGCTCGTCGAGACGGCCTACGCCGACGGCGTGCGGTTGTTCGTCGAGTGCGGCCCCGGCGCATCATTCTCGCGGACGGTGGCAGCCGTCTTGGGTGACCGGCCTCACATCGCTCGGTCGGTCTGCGTGCGTGGACAGGACGAAGTTTCGACGCTCTTGCGGACGCTCGGACACCTGCACGCGGAGCGGGTGCCTGTCGATCTGACGCCGCTCTACGGGGGCGACACGCCAGTACGTCGCGAGCAAGGTCGCGAGATCGCGATCCCAGTGGCGCGCGTCACGCCACTGGTTCGCGATGCTTCGCAGAAGCGTGAACGCTTCACCGAAGCGTCGCGAACCATCATGCCGGATGTCGTCATCGACACCCGCGCCACCGTCGCGCTATCGCAAGCGCACGAGGCGTTCCTGCGGTTCACTGCGGGGACGTACAAGCGTCTGGAACACGCGCTCGCATTCCAGACGATGTTGTTGGAGCGCGGGGCTCTGCCCCCCCTCGCCCAGGTTCGCGAGGGAGGGACGGGGGGATCGGAGTCCTCGGTACTCGGTACCCAGTACTCCGGTTCGCCGGCCCCTCTCCCGCAAAGCCGGACGAGGGAGGAAGAACACTTCATGGACCGCGCCGCTTGCATGGAGTTCGCCATCGGCAAGGTCGGCCCCGTTCTCGGCGAAGCGTTCGCACCGATCGATGCCTTTCCGACCCGTGTTCGCTTGCCGGATGAGCCGCTCATGCTCTGCGACCGCATCGTCGCGGTCGAGGGCGAGCCACTGTCGATGACCCGCGGCCGCGTCGTCACCGAGCACGACGTCTACGAGGGACGCTGGTACCTGGATAACGGCGTCATCCCGACGGGCGTCGCCGTCGAGAGCGGGCAGGCCGATCTGTTCCTCTCCGGCTATCTCGGCATCGACTTCCAGACCCGCGGCCTGGCCGTGTATCGCCTGCTCGATGCCGTCGTCGCATTCCATCGCGGCCTACCGGGGCCGGGGGCTACGATTCGCTACGACATCCGCATCGATGAGTTCTTCCGCCAGGGCAACACCTACCTATTCCGCTTCCGCTTCGACGGTACCATCGACGGCGAGCCGTTCATCACCATGCGCGACGGCTGCGCCGGCTTTTTCACCGCGGCCGAGTTGGCCGCGGGCAAGGGTATCGTGCAGACGGCCTTTGAGACGAAGCCGCAGCCGGGAATCGTGCCCGAGGGCTGGCATGCACCAGCCCCCCTTGGGGGGGTCGAAGCGTATTCGGTGGAGCAAATTGACGCTCTGCGCGACGGAGATTTGGCGGCCTGCTTCGGCGAGGCGTTCGCTGGGCTGCCGGTTAGCGGACCGCTAACTCTGCCCGGCGGCATCCTCCGCTTGATCGACCGCGTGACGCACTTCGACCCGGCCGGCGGTCGCTACGGCCTGGGGCTGATCCGCGCCGAAGCCGCCATCCGCCCCGACGACTGGTTCCTGACGTGCCACTTCGTGGACGACCAGGTGATGCCCGGCACGCTCATGTATGAGTGCTGTCTGCACACGCTGCGAGTAGCGCTGTTGCGGCTCGGCTGGGTCGGCGAGAAGGCTGACGTGGTGAGTGAGCCATTGCCGGATCGGCCGAGCCGGCTCAAGTGCCGAGGTCAGGTCACAGCGGTGACGAAGACGGTGGAGTATGAGATCGCCATCAAGGAACTCGGATATGGGCCGGACGCATATGCCGTTGCCGATGCGCTCATGTACGCTGACGGCAGACCAATCGTACAGTGCTTGGGAGTGACGCTGCGGTTGCGCGGGTTGACCGAAGACAAGGTGTGTGAGCTGTGGCGCGCGAAAGCCCACCGATGGCAATCGGTGCGCTCCTCCCACCGATTGCCATCGGTGGGCTTGGCGCGGGAGGTCGTGTTTACCCGTGCACAACTCGACGCCTACTCGCAGGGAAATCCCTCCGAGGCGTTCGGCGATCGCTACAGGCCATTCGATCGCGACCGAGTGCTCGCTCGGTTGCCGCGGCCGCCGTACGATTTCATCGACCGCGTGGTATCGACCACGGCAACGCAATGGGTCATGAAGGCCGGCGGTGTCGCCGTCGCCGAGTACGACGTTCCGCCGAACGCCTGGTACTTCGCGGCGAGTCATCAGGGACAGGTGCCGTTTGCGGCATTGCTGGAAGCGGCCCTTCAGCCATGCGGTTGGATGAGCTGTTTCGTCGGCTCGGCTCTGACGAGCGATGTCGATCTCCACTACCGAAACCTCGGCGGCAAGGCGACGCTTCTCCGGCCCGTCGCGCCCGAGGACGGTACGCTCGTCACGACCGTCACAATGACCAAGTGCGCGAACTCCGGCGGCATGGTCATCCAGAACTTCGATCTCGCCATGACGCTCGCCGATGGCACTCCAATCTATCGCGGCGACACTTACTTCGGCTTCTTCTCCGACGCGGCCCTGGCGAACCAGGTCGGCATCCGCGACGCCAAGGTCTATGAGCCGACCGCCGACGAGATCCAGCGGGGCGAGCGGTTCCCGGTGCCGACCGATCCGCCGTTCGCGGATCGCCGGTGGCGGATGGTCGATGAGGTCGAATTGTTCGTCGCCGACGGCGGGCCAGCCAAACTGGGCTTTATTCGGGGCGGCATCGATGTCGACCCGGATGCGTGGTTCTTCCACGCTCATTTCTTCCAGGACCCGGTGTGGCCCGGCTCCCTCGGACTGGAAGCGCTGCTACAGTTGTTGCAAGTCATCGCGGCCCGACGCTGGGGAAGTCACCCGATCGTTGCTCCCGCCTCGGGTGTCGAACACCGCTGGGTGTACCGTGGCCAGGTGCTTCCGACCGACCGACGGGTGACGGTCCAGGCATGTGTGACTAGAATCGATGAGTTGACTCGCACGCTCGTCGCCGACGGCTTCCTGTCCGTGGACGGGCGGGTCATCTACGAGATGAAGGATTTCTCGCTCCGCTCCAACCCCTGACGGCCAATGCGCTATTCGCGGGTCTATATCGACGCTATCGGCTACGAACTCGCGCCGGTCGTCGTCTCGACGGCCGAGCTGGAAGACCGGCTCGCGCCGCTGTACCAGCGGCTTCGGATGCCGGCTGGGCAGCTTGAAGCCATCACCGGCATCCGCGAAAGGCGCTGGTGGGAAGCCGACTACCCGATCACAAGCGGAGCGGTTAAAGCCGCACGCAATGCGCTGGCGGCCGTGGACATCCGCCCCGACGAGATCGACTGCCTGATCTACGCCGGCGTCTGTCGCGAGCAGTTCGAGCCGGCCACGGCCTGCCACGTCGCAGCCCAACTTGGCGTCAGCCCCGGCGCTTTCGTCTTCGACGTGTCGAACGCGTGCCTCGGCGTCCTCAACGGAATCGTTGACGTCGCCAACCGCATCGAACTTGGCCAGTGCCGAGCCGGGCTGGTCGTGTCGTGCGAGACGGCTCGCGAGATTAACGAGGTGATGATCGACAAAATGCTCGCCTCGCCGGACATGGAGACGTTCAAGTCGGCCCTGGCCACCTTGACCGGCGGCAGCGGGGCGGCGGCAGTGCTGGTGACGGATGGCTCTTTCGCGGCGGCCCGTAAACGTCGATTGATCGGCGGCGCGACGCAGACGGCCCCACAGCATTTCGGACTGTGCCGCTGGGGCCTGGAATCGCTCGACGCCGTGGTCAACAAGGTGGTCCACCACGACGTGTCGCAACGGCTTCTCTCCGGCGGCTTCGGCCTCAAAAACTGCGTCATCCCCTTCACCGCGACCGACGCCTCGTCCGTCCTGAAGTTCGGCGTGGACCTCGGCCTGCGGACATGGTCGATGTTCCGCGACCGGCTGGGCTGGGCGGCCGACAGTGTGGACAAGGTGATCTGTCACCAGGTCGGGGCCGGCCACCGAGAAGCGATCCTCAAGACGCTCGGCATCCCAGCCGACCGCGACTTCTCGACGTTCCCGTTCCTCGGCAACATGGGCACCGTCTCGCTACCCTTGACGGCCGCACTCGCAGAGGAGCGCGACTTTCTGCGGCCGGGCGACCGCGTCGGCTTCCTCGGCATCGGCAGCGGCCTGAACTGCCTGATGCTGGGCGTGCAGTATTGACGATTGTGTTTTCCGAGCCGGAAGCGTCAGCGACGGCCGTCAGTGGGCGGTCGCTGACGCTTCCGGCTCTGTTAGCGTTTCAATGATGACCTCTTCCGACTACCCGTTCGCTCGCCACTTCTTCGACGCCCGCCCTGGCGTGCGGATGCACTATCTCGACGAAGGCCACGGCGACCCCGTCGTCATGGTCCACGGTAACCCGACCTGGTCGTACTACTACCGCCGACTTGTGCTCCAACTACGCGACCGGTACCGCTGCGTCGTGCCGGATCACATCGGTTGTGGGTTGTCGGATAAGCCAATGGACGGGCGGTACGACTACAGCCTCGCGAGTCGGATCGACGACCTGACGCGGCTCCTGGACAACCTCGGCGTGCGCGAGAACGTCACGCTGATCGTCCACGACTGGGTGGGTATGATCGGCTGCGCCTGGGCAACACGATTCCCGGAGCGGGTCAAGCGGCTGGTCGTCCTCAACACCGGCGCATTCCACCTACCGCCAGGCAAGCGGCTGCCGGCGTCCTTGTGGCTCGGCCGCAACACGGCGCTCGGATCCCTTCTCATCCGAGGGGCGAATGCGTTTTGCCGTGGGGCCGCACGTTGGTGCGTGACCCGCCGACCGATGCCGCCGGAGGTGCGCCGCATGTACCTCGCGCCCTACGACTCGTGGGCGAATCGCATTGCCGTGCTACGATTCGTGCAGACGATCCCCCTGAAACCGACTGACCCCGGCTACGATATCGTGACCGAGACGCAGGATGGTCTAGCTCGGCTAAGTTGCAAGCCCATATTGATATGCTGGGGGGCACGGGACTTCGTGTTCGACGATCACTTCCTCGCGGAATGGCAACGCCGCTTCCCAACGGCTGAGGTCCACCGCTACGCCGACGCAGGCCACTACATCCTCGAAGACGCCGCGGACGAGGTGGCGACAGCCGTCGAGAACTTTCTGTCGCAAACGATGTGATTCGCCGGAAAAGTCGCCACCGCGACCCATGCTCGCCGGCGCGGCGTGAGCTACAGTTTGGAGGCGGGTCCGGGAAACACCTCCCAGCCGTCACCGAACGACCGCTCTCCCGGAGGCCCGCGCGATGAGCACGCCATCTCACGTCCCGCCCTGCCGGCCCCGGGACGAAAGCTCCCGCGGGCACGGCACGGACGCGGTCTCGACGCAGCGTCTGCCTGGTCTCATCGCAGCCCTCCCAACAGTCGATAATAAGTTGCTCGCTTCGCCGCGCCGTTCACGGACGCCCTTCCCGCACATCCCGGGGTACGAACTGCTCGAGGTGCTGGGCCGAGGCGGCAAGGGCGTTGTGTACAAGGCCTACCAGCACAGCCTTAAGCGCCTGGTTGCCCTCAAGCTGATCGTGGGCGACGAGGCCGGAGCCGACGACGTTGCCCGGTTCTTTCACGAGGCCGAGGCAATCGGCGCCCTGCGGCACCCGAACATCGTTCAGGTTTACGAAGCTGGCCAGCACGCCGGTCGCCCGTTCCTCTCTCTCGAGTACGTGGCCGGCGGTACCCTGCTTCAGCGGATCCAAGGGCGGGCCGTACCGCCAAAATTCGCGGCCGAGATCTGCGAGACGGTGGCCCGGGCGGTGCACGCTGTCCACGCCATCCAGATCGTCCACCGCGATCTGAAGCCGGCAAACATCCTGCTCCACGTCTCAGATCACGACACACTCGCCGACGAACGGCCGCGATCGGGAGACGGTCCCGAAGCAGTTCCCGTGGTCAAGATTGCGGACTTCGGGCTGGCCAAACGCCTGGACACGACCTGTCACCTGACCGAGACCGGCGTCGTGGCCGGCACACCGGCATACATGGCCCCGGAACAGATTCGGGGCGACCGTGGCCGGATCGGGCCGGCAGCCGACATCTGGGCGATCGGGGTCATCCTCTACGAAATGCTCACTGGCAGCCTGCCCTTCCGCGCCGATTGCCCTGTGCGGACGATGTCCGACGTGCTGTCGGAAAACCCCGTGCTGCCCAGCCGACTGGTCCGTGGGATTCCGCGGGACCTGGAGACGATCTGCCTGAAATGTCTGGAGAAGTCCCCCGCCCGCCGCTACCCGACGGCCGTAGCGTTAGCGGCCGATCTTCGGCGGTTCCGCGAGGGCCGGGTGATCTCCGCCCGCCGGGCCGGGCCCGCTGAGCAGGCTTGGCGGTGGTGCGCCCGGAACCCTGTGATCGCAGGACTGCTCGCCGGTATCCTGGCCGTCTTCGCAGCCGGGGCCGGCGTGGCGTGGGCTTACGCGCTTCGAGCCGACGAGAACGCCCGATTGGCGAAGGTCGAGCAGCAAAAGGCCGAGGCCAACGCCCGGGAAGCGCGAGCCAAGGAGGACGAGGCTGTCCAGGCCGTGGCCGCGGCCAACACGGCCCGGTCGGAAGAGATGCGGCAAAAGGGGATCGCGACCGAACTGGCGAAGCAGGCGACCGACCGGGAGGCGCGGGGTGTCCGCGAGCGGTACGCCCTGGACGCCAACCTGTCGTTGAAAGCATGGGAGGCGGGCGACCTGTTGCGATCGCGACAATTCCTCGCTCGCTACACTCCCAAGTCCGGCGCCGATCTGCGTGGTTTCGAGTGGCATTACCTCGACCGGCTGTGTCGTTCCGAGGTGCGGGCGATTCCGCTCGGTCGATCAAGTACGCGTGCCATCGCATTCCTTCCCGGTAGCCGCCGGTTTGCATTCGGGCGAGGCAACGAGTTTGGTCTTTACGACCTCGACCGAGGAGTGCTGGAGGTTGTATTCCGCGGTCACACCTCGATTGTCACGGCCCTGGCGTACAATCCGCGGACCGGCCAAATCGCGAGTGCGAGCCGCGACGGAACCGTCCGTGTTTGGGATGCCAACACCGGGGCCGTAGCGCATACTCTGCGTGGCCATGCTGACGAAGCCGTCGGACTCCTATACACGCCGGACGGACGGACGCTGATCTCCTGTGGCGGACGCTTCTCCGGCCTGATGAAGCCCGGCGAAGTGATCCTCTGGGACGCGGAAAGCGGACAGACGAAGCATGTCATCCAGAAGCATGCGTCGGCCATCTGCGACATTGCCCTCTCGGGCGATGGCAAACTGCTCGCGAGCTGCGGGTTCGACTCTCGCGTCCATATTTACGACGTCGAGAGCGGCACCCACGTCCGCGAAGTGAAGCTGAGCCGGCCGCTCGTCTCTGTCGCCGTCCACCCCGGCAAGAAGTGGTTCGCAGCGGGGTCCGATAGCGGCCCAATCGCCGTGTGCGACCTGCAGACCGGCGCGTTATTGCGCGAACTACACTCCCATACCGACTGGGTGAATTCGCTGGCGTGTAGCCCCGACGGTGAGGCTCTGGCGAGCGGAGGGCTGGACCGAAACGTCCGGGTGTGGAACCCGGACACGGGCGAATTGCTGCGGAACTTTCGCGGGCACGTTGGCATGGTCAATACCGTCCGGTTCAAGCCGAACGACCTTCAACTGGCATCGATCGCAGACGACGGCGTTGCGCGCATCTGGGACTTCCGCCAGAACCCAGAGTTCGCAGTCCTCAGCGCCAACATTTCGGAGCCGGTCTCGGTCGTCCCGACCACACAGCCGGACGGCGTGTACTGCATCGGACTATTTGGCCAGGGAATCTGCATTAGCCTGGCGACCGGGCGGGTGACGGGATTTGCCGACACCCTGAGCGATGAGAAGTTCGTGCGCGAAGCCATGCTGCTCCCGAACGGCGACACGCTGGCTATCGTCCGCGCGGACGGCCAAATCAACTATGCGACCCTGTACGGTCGTAAGACCCCGCCGGCAATTGCGCAGGTAACACGCGGGGAAGCTCTCGCCGCATCCGCGAACGGCCGCTGGTTGGCGGTCCGACACGACCCTCAGTGGGTGCACATCCACGATCTCACGCAGCCCGGTGATCCGACCAAGTTGAGTTTCTGGGCCGAGATGACAGCGATGGCTTTTGGCCCCGGCGATGACCCCATGCTGGCCATCGCGACCGGGGTCGGCGCAATCGCTCTGTTCCGACCCGATGGCGGCCGGGCAGGCGCGATCGCGATCGGACGGGACATCCGAGTCTCTCGACTGGCGTTCACGCCGGACGGCAAGGCCTTGGCCGGCGACGACCAACTCGCACGGATCCACTTGTGGGACGTTCGCTCGGGCCGCGAGTTGTGGTGTACCGAGGCGCACACGGACGCGGTTCGGTCCATCGCCTTTTCTCGGCGGGGCGACCGGATCGTCACCGCAAGCATGGACCGGACGGCGAAAGTTCTGGACACAGAGACGGGCCGCGAGACCATTTCATTGCGCGGTCACAGCCGTGGTCTCGTGCAAGCGATCTTTGCACCGGACGGCGCGAGCGTCATCACTTTAGGACTCGATAGCAAGCTCCTCTGGTGGGGCGGCCGACCCACCGACTGACCAGCACTCGCCGACACGGACAACGATTCGCCATTCAGACTACCTCAGGCTCTGGTTGTAATCTAGAGCATGCTTCATGTTGGTTTAGCGTGTCGTCATTGTAGTAGGCACACTCCGTGTGCCGTAGAGACGGCACACGGAGTGTGCCTACTACAATGATGACACGCTACGGACGCCCGAAACACGCTCTAGCACGATGACTCGGTCATCCCTCTCGCGGATGCGCGAAACGCGCTGGTGACACGTCCTCCACGCGGCCCAGACTCGCTCTTTCGACGTCGCGTCGGCGCAGTCACCATAGAATCGCCCGCATGGCCGCCCTCGCCAACGCCGCTGACCTGTCGCCCTGGCACGCCCCGCTCGTGCCGGTCGCGCTCGCGGTCACGGCCGGCATCCTCATCGACCGCGCCTTCCATCCGGCTGTCGGCACTGCGTTCGCGGCGCTCGGCATCGGCCTCGTCGGCTGGGCCGCTGGGTTTCGGCGTTCGACCGTTGCTGGGCTGCCGTTCCTGATGCTGGCACTGGCCGCGGTCGGGGCGCTGCACCACCGGCAGTACCGCACCGGCTTTGCGGCCGACGATCTGGGCCGCGTTGCGACCGAGGAGCCGCAACTCGTGCGCCTCCGTGGCCGGTTGGCCGACGAGCCGGATCGGCCGAACCCGCCAACCGCCGATGCCCTCCGCAGTGTACCGCACGCAACACCGACGCACGCGCCCTTCGAGGCGACGGCACTCTTCACCCACGACGACTGGCGACCAGCCTCGGGACTGTTGCGGCTCGCGGTGGCCGGGCCGCTCGATGGATTGCACGCCGGCGACGAACTCGAAGTCGTCGGCTGGCTGAGCCTGCCACCGGAGCCGAGCAACCCCGGTGAGTGGGACGCGGCCGACCACTGGCTCGACCGTCGCGTCACGGCCGTATTGAGCGTCCGCAAGACCGCCGACGCTGTCGTACGGCTCGCGCCGGGCGGCTGGTCGTTCGGCGCAATGCTATCCTCGGTGCGTGGCTGGGGTCGGCGCACACTCGACACAGCGCTGCCACCGGAGCAGGCCGGCGTTGCGGCAGCGCTTCTGCTCGGTGATGGCTCGGCGATGACGCCAGACGACTGGGACCGCTATGTCCGCACGGGCGTGTTGCATGCACTCGCTATCTCGGGCCAGCACCTGGTCGTACTGGCCGCGTTCCTCGGGTTACTGTTGCGTTTGACGGGCGTACGGCCGCGACGAACGGCGATTGTCGTCGCACTCGTGCTGGTGGCGTACGCGCTCATGACAGGCGGCCGGCCGCCGGCGATGCGAGCCGCGGTGCAAGTAGCCGTTGTCTGTGGTGGCCTGGTGTTGCGTCGACCGGTGATGCCGGCGAACGCGTTGGCCCTCGCATGGCTCGTCGTGCTGCTGCTCCAGCCGACCGATGTGGCCGACGCTGGGTGCCAAATGTCGTTTCTGTGCGTCGTTGTGCTGACATGGGGCACGGCACGTTGGTTTGCTCCGCGCGAGCCGGACCCGTTGGACGCACTGATCGAGGAAAGCCGGCCCGCGTGGCTGCGCTTGGTCCGCAAGTTCGGCCACGCGCTTGCAGTAAGCTACGGTATCACGCTCGCACTCGGGCTGGTCATCCTTCCGCTGGCGGCAGCCCGCTATCACCTTGTCTCGTTCGCGGGATTAGTGATCGGCCCTCCGGTCGTTCTTTGCACGTCCGTGGCGCTGGTCGCCGGGTTTCTGTTGCTGGCCACGGCCGCTGTCATGCCGCCGCTCGTACCGCCCTTCGCATGGGCGACGACGTGGGCGGTGCGAGCGTGCGAGTGGTGTGTGAATCTCGGCGACCGGCTGCCGCACTCACACGCCTATGTCGGTGACGTGCCGGTATGGTGGCTGGCCATCGCGTACCCGGCCCTGATCGCCGGGTTGATGCTGCCGTCGTGGCGCGACCGCTGGCGCTGGCTCGCCCTCGGCGGCTTGGCGTGGATCGTCGTCGGATTGGCCGCAACGCTGCACCGCCCGGCGTCGGACGAACTGCGGCTGACGTTCCTCGCGGTCGGCCACGGCGGCTGCACGGTCATCGAGACGCCGGACGGCCGGGTGCTGCTGTACGACGCCGGTGCTCTTGGCGGGCCGGACTTGACGCGACGGGTGGTCGCGCCGTTTTTGTGGTCTCGCGGCGTGCGGTCCGTGGACGAGGTGTTCGTCTCGCACGCCGACCTCGACCACTTCAACGGACTGCCGGCCCTGTTCGAGCGGTTCCCGGTCGGCCGGGTGACGCTGACGCCGACGTTCGCCGACAAAACCACCCCCGGCGTCAAGGTGATGCTCGTGGCCCTGAAGCGCCGCCGCATCCCCGTGCGGCTCGCGGCGGCCGGTGACGTGCTGACGGCCGGCGACGTGGCGCTAGCGGTGCTGCACCCGCCGCCCGCCGGTCCGCCGGGGCCGGAAAACGTCCGCAGCCTGGTGCTGGAAGTCGCCCACGCCGGGCACACCATCCTGCTCACCGGCGACCTCGAAGGGGCCGGACTGGCCCGCGTCACCGGCCTGCCGCCGCGCCGGATCGATGTGATGATGGTACCGCACCACGGCAGTAAGGCGGCCGACCCGGCGGCGCTGTGCGCGTGGTGCCGGCCGCTCGTGGCCGTGGCGTGCCAAGGTCCGCCAACGTGGCCGACGAAGGTGCCGGAGGAGTACGAGTCGCGCGGCGTCCGCTACCTGGGCACGTGGCCGCACGGGGCCGTCACGCTTCGCAGCCATCGGACCGGGCTGATCGCAGAGACGTTCAAGACGAGGCAGCGGTTCGTGGTGCGGGCGGGTGGGGCGCGGTAGGCGGCGTCACGGCGCGGGCCAACCGCCGGACGCGCCGCGTCGCCAACAGCACGACGATGAGGCCAGACCCCGCCACGTCCCGTAGGGTGGTACGACCGCAGGGAGTGCCGACCCGGCAAAGCGTCTTGCTGGGTCGTGGTGGCGCTCCCTGCGGTCGTACCACCCTACGGGATAGTACCACCCAACAGGCTAGCCGATCGCCGGGCGAGCCGGCGCGTTCGCCACCGCGCGACGGCCGCGACGATGAGACCAGTGCCGGCCCACGCCGCGGCGAGCCACCGCCACGACTGCCGCGGCGGGGCGTCCCAAACTTCGATGCCGTCCTCTTCGTCGGCGACCGCTACGAACGGGCAGCCGTCCTCCGGCGCGACGTACCGCCACGGCTGGCCGGTGTTCTGGCGGAACGTACTCTTCAGGGTCGCGATCGGCGTGCCCGCATACGGGTCGTTCAGCGTGATCGTTTCAACACGGCGGTCGAATACCTGCCGGAAGACGTAGTCGTTGACCCACCGGCTGATCGCGCCCGACGGGGTCATCCTCTCCACCGACGGCAGGCCGTATTCCTCGTCACTTCGCAGGAGCCGCCCGGTGGCCGGGTTGAACACGTTGCGGCGGTAGTTGCCGCGGCCCTCGCCGCGAAGCGTGAACACCTCACCGGCGTCCGTGAACCCAACAAACCCGCGGAGCCGGATATCGGTGAGGTCGCACAAGTGCCGCCAATCCGTATCGGCGTACCCGCGAATGAAGACGGCCTCGACGTCGTGGCCGAGGAGCAGCGACCGACTCACCCGCCGCGCCATCGCGTCCCGGCCGGCGGCAACGTCGGCATAGGGACTCAGCCCCTTCGCCCCCGTCGGTGGCCCGTCCACGACGCCGGCCAACTTCCCGGCCGGCAAGTCCCAGACCCAGACGCGGCCGTCCTCAAGGTCGCCGGAATTGTAGACGAGGCGTTGGCCGTCCGGTGCAAAGGAGAACTGCTGAAACTCCTCCAACGTTGGCGACACGCCCGACGTCTCCGACATCACGGTCTGCCGGCCCGTTGCGACCTCCAACAGCAGGGCGGTGTGTTTGTCGCCGCCGTGGCAGCGGAGCGCGAGCCAACGACCGTCCGGCGACAGCCGCGACGAACCGACGCTATACGGCAGCACAGCCACGTCGCGGACCTCGCCCGTGTTCACTTCGAGCCGGTGGACGTAACACGTCGGGGCGGTGCCGTCGCCGGCCGGCTCGTGGAGCGTCAGGAGGGCGTCGCCGTCGGGCAACCAGCCGATGAGGCCAATGCCGGCCGACGCTGGCCAGTGCGCCCGAAGCCGGTACGGCGCGACCCACCACGCCCACGACGCCACGACGAACCATAGCCCGCCCGCCAGTACCCACGTCCCGCGCCGCGTCTCCGGCAACAACCGCATGGTCCCATTCTCTCGGTCGAAGCAAACTACAACTACCACCGTCGTCCGCCGGAGCACGGACGGTTACTGTCGCCACCGAGTGACGATTCAGCGGCCCTTGCCGTCGTCGCTTTCCAGGTGGAACCGATGCATGATGCGATGGATGAGCGGGGCAAACAGGATGCCGGCGACCACGATGAGGAGCAAGCCGCTATACAGGGCGTAGAAGCCGGCGAACAACTTCCCGCCCGACGTGTGCAGGTCGCCGAGCGGCCCCATGCCGGAGAGGATCATCGCCGCCCCGGCGAAAGCGTCGATCCAGGCCAGCCCTTCGATGTAGTGATATCCGCACATGCCGACGGCCAGCGACACGGTGATCAGGCCAGTCGCGAACCCGAAGTTCCGGGCGAGACGAGCCGCGAACTCCGTGGGGCTCAGGAGCGGCTGGTGCTTTGACTCGAACGACAACAGGCGGCGTTTTCGCACGCGGGGCGTTGTACGAGATTCCGAGCCGGGGCGAAAGGCCGGAGCCGTCATTTGGTCGGTGCGGCATGGCCGCGCAACCGGCGGACGCGCCACGTCGCCAACAATGCGACGACGAACCCACTGCCAGCCCACGCGGCCGCGAGCCACCGCCACGACCGCCGCGGCGGGTACTCCCAGACGTGAACGCCATCGGAGTCGCCAACGGCGACCAACCCGACGCGCTCGTCCGGCCCCAGGAAGTTCCAGCGCTCGTCGTAGTACCCGGCCGACGGCTTCAGCGCACCGATGCGGTTGCCGGAATCCGGGTCAAACAGCATCACGACTTCGTTGCGGAGATTTAGGCCGAGCCTTTCGAAGACCGCGTCGTTGAGCCAGCGCGGGACGCCGTGGTCGATCGTCTGGACCGGGGTGACGGCCGCGGACTCCGGCCCGGTCGAAAGGAGCTGGCCGGTTTCCAGGTCCCACGTCTGCAAGCGCGACCACCCACCGCGCGGTCCGGTATTGGCCGACATCTTGCCGTCCTCGTGGAGGGTCGGCGGGCCGCTGTCGTGCCCGGGCGGCAGTTCGAACGTGTGCCGCAGTGCCCACGCCGGGCCGGCGTAGACGCGGATGCGCTCGTGGTACGTCTGTCGGTCGTCGTTGTTCCGGACCTTGAGGACGAGCCAGCCGTCGTCGAGTTCGTAGTCGAACAGGAGCTGCCAGTCCTTGCCGCCCGGCACCATCGTGCCGGCTTCCCGGCCGACCGATACATCCCAAATTCGCAACCCACGAACGCCGTCGCCATCCTCCATCGCAAACGCCAGGTAACGGCCCGACGGGGAGAACTGGAACACCGGCAGGGCAGCACGGCCGCCGCGGGCGATTTCGGTCCATCGCCGCTCGATGACATCGAACAGCCCCGTCCGTTCGCCGTCGTCGATGAAAAGGCGGATGGCCACGGTGCGGCCGTCGGGCGACAGCCGCGAGTGCGCCAGGTTCTCGGCGGTGGACCACAGGCCATCGACCGCACCGGTCCGCAGGTCGAGCCGGTTGAGTTGGCGGGTCACGTTCGCCTCGTCGTGTTCTCGCGGCTGTTGCATGACCAAGAGCGCGGTGCCGTCTGCCGCGAAGCCGACAAGGTCGGTGCCGATCGACCGCGGCCACCGGGCGACCAGCCGGTACGGCGCGACCCACCACAGCCACGCGGCGGCAGCGAGCCACAGCATGCCGGCCAGCGCCCATGTTCCGCGCCGCGTCGTCGGCATCAGGCGCATCGTGCCTCCCATCCGTTCACCGTGTCGTGCCGTACACCGCCGCTACACTGAAAGTATGCGGTGAACTTTACCGCCGATTCGCGGTCACAGAAAGAGAGCTATGGCTGAGCATTACATCTTCACCATCGAGAGCCTGACCAAGACCTACGAAAAGCGCGAGGTCTTGAAGAACATCTGGCTCGCCTTCTATCCGGGGGCGAAGATCGGCGTCATCGGGTCGAACGGGGCCGGCAAGTCGTCGCTGCTCCGCATCATGGCCCTGCAGGATACCGACTTCGTCGGCTCGGCCCGCGCCCACGAGGGCACGTCGATCGGCTTCGTGCCGCAGGAGCCGCGGCTCACGCCAAACAAGACCGTCCTCGAAAACGTCGAGGAGGCCGTCGCCCCGATCCGGGCCTTGCTGCACCGCCAGGAGGAGATCGGCAACAAGATGGCCGAGGCGACGCCGGACGAGTTCGACAAGCTCACCGACGAGATGGACAAGGTCCAGGCCAAGATCGATGCGGCCGACGCTTACAACCTCGACCGCCAACTGGAAATCGCCATGGACGCCATGCGGCTGCCGCCCGGCGACGCCCCGGTCGAGCAGCTTTCCGGCGGCGAACGGCGGCGCGTCGCCCTGTGCAAGACGCTCTTGCAAAAGCCTGACCTGCTCCTGCTCGACGAGCCGACCAACCATCTCGACGCCGAGAGTGTCGCCTGGCTCGAACACCACCTGGCCGACTACCCCGGCACCGTGGTCAGCGTGACGCACGACCGCTACTTCCTCGACAACGTGGCCCAGTGGATCCTGGAACTCGACCGCGGCCACGGCTTCCCGTTCGAGGGCAACTACACGTCCTGGCTCGAGCAAAAGCAAGCCCGGCTCGCGAAGGAGGAGAAGCAAGAATCCTCGCGCAAGAAGGCGCTGGCCCGCGAACTCGAGTGGGCACGGATGGCCCCGAAGGCGCGGACGACCAAGAACAAGGCCCGCCTCGCCGCCTACGAGAAGATGGCCTCGCAGGAGTTCGACGACCGCGAGGAAGCACTGCAAATCCAGATCCCGCCGGGGCCGCACCTGGGTGACCTGGTGGTACGAGCCGAAGGGTTGAAGAAGTCGTTCGGCGACAACCTCTTGTTCGAGGACATGAACTTCGATTTGCCCCGCGGCGGAATCGTTGGCGTCATCGGCCCGAACGGCGCGGGCAAGACGACGCTATTCAAGATGATCGTCGGCCAGGAGAAACCCGACGCGGGCACCCTGCGGGTCGGCGATACGGTGAAGGCCGCCCACGTCGATCAGAACCGCGACGCCCTGAAGCCCGACAACACCGTGTTCGAGGAGATCACGGACGGCACCGACTTCCTGCTACTCGGCAAGCGGAAGGTGGCGTCCCGCGGCTACTGCGCCCGGTTCAACTTCAAGGGGCCGGACCAGCAGCGGCTGGTCGGCACCCTCTCCGGCGGCGAGCGGAACCGCGTCCACCTGGCGAAGCTGTTGCGGTCCGGCGGCAACCTGCTGTTGCTCGACGAGCCGACCAACGACCTGGACGTGGACACGCTACGGGCGCTGGAGGACGCGCTGGTGAACTTCGGCGGCTGCGCGGTCGTCATTAGCCACGACCGGTGGTTCCTGGACCGGATCGCGACGCACATCCTGGCGTTCGAGGGGGACAGCAAGGTGGTGTGGTGCGAGGGCAACTTCCAGGTGTACGAGGAGCAGCGGAAGGCCCGCCTCGGAGCCGCGGCCGACCAGCCACACCGGCTCAAGTACCGCAAGCTGCACCAGTGACCGCCGGGGGTGGCCGTGGCGCGGTTCTACTCGGTCCAATCGGCCGCGGATGTCGCCCGGCTCGCCGCCGGCGGCGAGCCGTGGCCGACCGGACTTCAGCGGGCGAACCTCGGATCGGGGTTCTATGCGTGGGACGCGGCGGACGTGGCCGACACCTACCTTCGGCGGCTCGAAACCCGCGGCGTGACGGGGTTGGTCGTCACGGGCTGGGAGGTCGATGACGACGCGCTGATGGCGTTCAAGACCTTGGACCTGACCCGATTGCCGGACGAGGACGTGGACGCCTGGTTGGCGACGTATTCCCACTACGGTGACGCCCGGCCGCACGACTTCGAGGTTGTGGTACGATTGACCAACGTGGGCACCGAATACTTCTTCGCCCCGCCCGCGTTCCGCCTGTTGAGGATGTTGCCATGATCGGCCGCCACAAGTTCCGACGGATCAGGGGCGGCGTCGCGTCGTTCGCCGAAGTGTGGGTTGATGTCAGCCCCGCCCCAGGGTTGCCGCAGGTCGAAGACGGCCTACCCGCCGCGCCGGACACCGATGCCGGCGAGGTCAACGCGCGGATCGATCCGACCTGGGTGAACGCCGCGCTGGCCGGCGTTCGCACGGCCTTGGCGGCGCGGGCCGCGACGAACGGGGGCACGGCGTACCGCGCGGTCCTCGTTCGTGTCGTCGGGACCGCCGCCGACACCCTCCCCGACGCCGTAAGTTGCGCGGCCGGGTTGGCGACGTGGGAAGCGTTGGGTAGTCCGGAACCGCGGCCGACGCCGGTCCACGACGGCACCGCCTGGACACTCGACTATCCGGTTGCCGTCCCGGCCGGCGAACGATGACGCGATATCCAGCGAAGAGGTAGCCGATGTCAACCGCAACGCTCCCGCCGCCCGCCGCGCCCCAACCGACGCCGCCGGCGTTCGACACGGTGGCCGACGTCCTTCACAGCCTCGGCGACATCCCGCCCGAGCGCGTCCTGTGGAACCCCTACCCCGGCACCGCGACCGAGGACGACGCCGTGCGCCTGGTGTACGGCGACGCGAAGCGGTTGGTGGAACTCATCGACGGGACGCTGGTGGAGAAAGCCATGAGTCACTACGCGGCCCGCGTCGGCGGCATCGTGTTCCTTACGATCGAGAACTTCTTGGAAACTAATGACCTGGGTTATTGCTACCCGGCGGACGCGCTACTACGCATCTTACCGAGACAGGTCCGGCTCCCGGACGTGTCGTTCATTTCGTGGGCGAAGCTGCCGGATCGCGAGTTGCCGGCCGAGTCGATCGCCGGGTTAATCCCCGACCTCGCGGTCGAAGTCCTCAGCCCCGGCAACACCCGCCGGGAAATGGAGCGGAAGCGCCGCGACTACTTCGCCGGCGGCGTCCGGCTCGTCTGGCAGATCGACCCGGACGCGAAGACCGCCGAGGTGTACACCGCCCCCGACACCTTCGCCGCCGTCCCGGCCGACGGCACGCTCGACGGGGCCGACGTGCTGCCGGGGTTCACGCTGTCGCTCGCCAAGCTGTTCGAGCGGGCCGGCAAGCAACGCGGGTCGTGACCGATGCTCGAACTCGTCGCCGCCACCAAGACGTACCAGCAAGGCCGCCGCACCGTCGAGGCCGTCCGCGGCGTGTCGCTGCGCATCGACGCCGGCGAGTTCGTCGTCGTCACCGGCCCCAGCGGCTCCGGCAAGTCCACCCTCATGCACCTGCTCGGGGCGCTCGACACGCCGACCACCGGCCAAGCCCTCTTCCGCGGCGACGACCTCCAGGCGATGAGCGACCGGCAGCGCGCCAAACTCCGGCGCGAGCGGATCGGCTTCGTCTTCCAGGCGTTCAACCTACTGCCGACGCTGACGGCCGACGAGAACGTCGCGCTGCCGCTGCTCCTCGACGGCGTGAGCCGGTCGGCCGCGGGCAAGCGGGCCGCGGCCGCGCTCGACCGCGTGGGCCTGTCCGGGCGGGCCGGGCACTTCCCCGAGGAACTGTCCGGCGGCGAGATGCAGCGGGTGGCCGTGGCCCGGGCGCTGGTGACGGAGCCGGAGGCGGTGCTGTGCGACGAGCCGACCGGCAACCTCGACTCGGCTAACGCCCGCGAGGTGTTGGCCCTGTTGCGGGAGCTGCCGGCGGCGGGCAAGCGGTGCGTCGTGATGGTGACGCACGACGCGGCCGCGGCGGCCGTCGGCGACCGGTTGGTCAAAACCCGCGACGGATTGCTCGAAGGAGAGGACAGAGGACCGTTCTCGTAGGGTGGGACGAGCGGCGGCGAAGTCCCACCACGAAGGCGTTCGCGCTTCGTGGTGGGACTTCGCTGCCGCTCGTCCCACCCTACGGACTCCGTGGTTAGCAACCCATGCTCGCACTTTACCGCACCCTGAGCGTCCGCCACCTGCGCCGCCGGTTCGGCCGGGCCGCGCTCGTCGTCGTGTCGATCGCCCTCGGCGTGGCGACGCTCGTATCGGCCCGCGTCCTCAACCGCTGCATGGAGGCGGCCGTCCGGTCGGCCACCGCCCCGCTCGGCGGCACGGCCGACCTGTTCGCCTCCAACGGCGAGGCCGGCGTCGAACGCGCGCTGGCCGTCGAGCTGCGCCGCCTGCCGGGCGTCAAGTCGGTTCAGCCGCTGTTGCTCGAACGGGTGCAACTGCCGGACCTCGACGGCCGGGTCGCACTCTTGCTCGGGGCCGAACGGCCGGAGGGCGACACGTCCGCCCTCGCGGCCAAGGTCACGATTACCCGGCCGGCCGCGCTCTTCGCCAAGTATCCGGTGCTGCTCGGCGAAGACTTGGCCCGCGAACTGGGCGACAGGCCGCTGCACGTCCGCACCGCAGGGCGGGACCACGACCTCAGCGTCCTCGGCACGATCCGCCTCGACGGGGCGGGTGCGGAGATCGGCAAGAGCCTGATCGCGCTCGACCTCGACCGCGCCGGCCAACTGTTCGGCCGGCCGGCCCTCGTCTCGCGGATCGACCTGTTCCTCGCCCCGGACGCCGACCGCGACGCGGTGAAGCGGGCCGCCGCCGACATCGCCGGATCGCGGGCGCTGGTGCAGACGCCGGACGCGGCCGGGCAGTCGGTCAACGACATCATCGCCGGCGTGCAGACCGGGTTTGCCCTGTGCGGCGGCGGGGCGCTCGTGGTCGGCGTGTTTCTCGTCTACAACGCGCTGGCCGTCAGCGTCGCCGAGCGGCGGCACGAGATCGGCGTCATGCGCTCCCTCGGCGCGACCCGGGCCCAGGTGGCAGCCCTGTTCGCCGGCGAGGCCGCGTTCCTCGGGCTGGCCGGGGCGCTCGCCGGGCTGCCGCTCGGCATGCTGCTCGCCCGCGCCGCCCTCCGGCCGATGCAGCAGGTGTTGAGCGAAATCTTCATGGCCGTCGAACAACAGGCGGTGACGTGGGACGCCCGCATCCTCCTCGGGTCGTTGGCCGCGGGCGTCGTCACGGCGCTGGTCGCGTCGCTGCTGCCGGCGCTGCAAGCAGCGTCGGACGAGCCGGCCGACGCGGTGCGGCGGGTGCCGTCCGGCTCGGCCCGGCTGTACCGGGTGGTGCAGGGCGGCGTCAGCCTGGCGATGATCGGCCTCGGGGTGATGACCGCGGTGCTGCGCGACGCGATGCCGCTGCGGCTCGGCAGCTACGGCGGGCTGGTGCTGATGCTGGCCGGGGCGCTGTTGGCCGCGCCGGTGTTCGTCGCGGTCGGGGCGCGGCTCGTGTTGCCGCTGGTGCGGCTGTTGCCCGGCGTCGGCGTCCGGCTCGCGGCCGACAACCTGTTGCGCGCCCCCGGCCGCACCGGCGTCGTCATCGGGGCGTTGGCCGCCGGCGTCGGCATGACCTCCGGCATCGCCGGCGTCGCCGAGAGCAACGAGCGGCCGGTCCTCGACTGGGTGGACCGTTGGGTGTCGCCGGACTTCTTCGTCATGGGCGGCGAGGCGGCGAACACGACCAGCGGCAACCTGCCGCTCGACACCCGGCTCGGCGAAGCGTTCGAGGCGTTGCCCGGCGTCGCCCACGCGGTCCCGGTGCGGTTCCGCCGGCCGACGTTCCGCGACACCCTCGTCCTCGTCATCGCCTTCGATGGGGTGCGGTTCCACGCCGCCAATCTGAAGCAGCCGGACTACCCGGCCCTCGACCTGTTCCCGAAGCTCGTCGAGCCGGGCACCGCCATCGTGTCGGACAACTTCGCGACGCTGCACGGCGTCCGCCCCGGCGACGCGGTGCGGCTGCAAGGCCCGCGCGGGCCGGTCGAGTTGCGCGTCCTCGGGACGATGGTCGATTACTCGTGGAACCGCGGCACCGTGTTCATCGACCGGGCGACGCTGAAGGCCGCGTTCGACGACGACGGCGTGGACCTGTTCGACGTGTTCCTGGCCGCCGGCGACCGCGCCGTGGGGGAGGCCGGCGTCCGCGCCCTGGCCGGCCGCAACGCCCTGACGGTCGTCACCCGCACCGGCCTGCGGGACTACATCACCGGCGTGATCCGCCGGTTGTACGCCTTGGTGCAGGTGCAGCAGCTCGTCGTCGGGTTGGTCGCCGGCCTCGGCGTGGTGACGGCGCTGTTGATCTCCGTGTTGCAGCGGCGGCGCGAGCTCGGCTTGCTGCGAGCCGTCGGGGCGACGCGGGCGCAGGTGTTGCGGTCGGTCGTCGCGGAGGCCGCCCTCATGGGGCTGATCGGCACCGCGTTCGGCCTGTTGATCGGGGTGCCGCTCAACTGGTACATGGTGCGGGTCGTCATCTTCGAGGAGTCGGGGTTCGTCTTCCCGGTCGTGGTGCCGTGGCTGACGGCGGCCGCGATCGGGGCGGCGTCGGTCGTGTTCGCGACGGCGGCCGGCCTGTTCCCGGCGTGGCGGGCGACCCGGCTCGGCATCGCCGACGCGGTGGTGTACGAGTGAGCGAGTCTTCCGGCGAGCGTCGCCGCGTCAGCGCGACGTGGGTGAGTCACCCACGTCGCGCTGACGCGGCGACGCTCGCCAAAAGACGTCGCCGTTTACGACCGACAGTTAGCGTGGTAGACTTGGAACTCCGTTCCAAACTCCCACGCCGGCTGAGGTTCCCATGTCGCTCCGCCTCGCGTTCGTCCTTTGTGTCACAACCTTGCTGACCGCCCCCGCGGCGGCCCGTGAGGCCGCGCCGCCGAAGGCGGAAGTCGCCGCGATGGTCGCTCGCGAGCCAATTTCGGCTGTGACCTGGCCGGTGTGGCGCGGCCGGCTCCTCGCGTGGCTCGGCGACCGCTCGGCCAACAGCGATCCGGCCTACGACGCTGCCCGCCAGTTCTTCAAGGACCAGGCCGCGGCCAACGGCAACAAGCTGCCCGCGCCGTTCGCCGACGACGCCTTTGCGTGGTACTTACTCGGCTCGTCGTTGATGAACGATGCTTACGGGACCGGCGATCGCAAGCCCGTCTTGGATAGGGCCGAGGCAGCGCTCCGGACGAGCCTGCGGCTCGACGGTACCTTTGCGCGGACTCACCGCAACCTCGCGGCTGTCCTGCTGCTGCGGGACCCGCCTCGGGACGCTGAGGGCCGGGCCGAACTCGATGCCGCCCACCGGCTCGACCCGGTCCTGCCGCTCAAGCACGTCGAGGCCAACGTCGCCATGATGCGGGGCAAGTTCCCGGAAGCCGAATCCCTCTTTCACGCGGCGCTCGCCGAGGAGCCGGACGATGTCACATACGCCCGTGGAGCAGCGGCCGCGTGCTGCCAGACGAAGGGCCACCCCGGTGGCTACGACCGGGTGGTACGGCCATTATGCGAGAAGTTCCCCGACGACGGCCCGCTCGCATGTCTGCGCGGCGTCGCCCTCGCTCTGGATAACAACCCGCGGGCCGGCGTCCGCGAGTTCGGCCGTGCCCGCATGCTCGGCACTGACCCTTCCGAGGTCCTGTCACCGCAACTCGTCACGGCGATCGAAGACGATGGCGCGCCGGTGTGGTGGGAGGTGCTTCTCTGGGCAATGGCCTACTTCGGCATCGCCTATGCCGTCATCATGCTCCTGATGGCGTTCATCGGTCTGCTTCTGGCGACCCGCACCCGCGGCACCAAAGCACTTGAGCTGCTCGGCACGGCCGGCGAAGATCTGGTGAGCGGCGGGCAAGTCGCCCGTGTCCGCGGCGAAACCGGCTTGGCTAAACTCTATGTCGTTGCGCTCGCTATCGGCCTCGTCCTCTTCTACGTGGCTGTGCCATTTGTGGTCGTCGGTTTGCTCGGCGGTACCGCGGGGCTGTTGCTCCTGATCTTCTCGGCCAACCGCATCCCGGTGAAGCTCGTTATCCTCATTGTCGTCGCTGGGCTCGGGGCGACGTGGGCCGTCCTTAAGAGTATCTTCACCCGGCCGGCCGCAGGCGGGTTCGGCATTCTTAAGTCGCCGGCCGAGTGCCCGCGGCTGCACGCGCTCGTGGCCGAGGTCGCCGGCCGCATTGATACTGCACCCGTCGACGAAATCTACCTGTCGCCCGGCGCGTCGATCGGCGTTCACCAGACGGGCCGCGGACCGTTCGGCCTGTTCGGCGTTTCAAAGCGCGTCCTGACGCTCGGGCTGACCGCGATGGAGTCGCTGACCTTGGGCGAATTGCGGTCGATCCTCGCGCACGAATACGCGCACTTCAGCCACGCCGACACGGCCGTCAACCGCTTCGTATATCAGGTGTCGCTGTCGATCGGCGAGTCGCTCAACGGCATGCGAGCAACCGGCGGTTTCCTCAATTACGTCAACCCGTTCTACTGGTTCCTCGTCCTGTACCACAAGGCGTACGAGCTGCTCTCGGCCGGCTATTCGCGATCGCGCGAGTTCCTCGCCGACCGCATGGCCGTCAGCCTGTACGGGCCGGACGTGTTCCGCTCGGGGTTGGCCAAGGTCATGACCGAAGGGACGCTGTTCGAGTCCACGATCTACGGCAACATCGCCGACCTGTTGCAGCAGGACAAGTCGTTTATCAACATGTACACGGCCTTCCGCAGTTACCGCGACGAGCAGCTAACGGAGGAGCAACGACGAGAAACCTACCGCGGTTTCCTCGATGAGAAGGCGTCCCTGTTTGCCACGCACCCGACATTTGGCGAGCGCATTGCGGCCTTGGAAGGGTTGCCGCCGGGGCCACCGCCGGACGACACGCCAGCTCTCTCCCTGTTCGACGACGTGGAGGCCGTCGAGAAAGAGATGACCGAGTTCCTGACCGCTGTCGTCGCGATGCGGCTGCAAGCCGCCGCGGCACAACAGGGGTGATGCGAAAAAACCTGTCGATCCGTTGACACTCAGCTCCGCCTGCGGTAATCTGGCGAAACTTTGTATCGCAGAGTTACCGGAGGCCGCTTCCATGTTCTCCTGGTTCCGGGACCTCGACCGCGTCTTGCGCGGCGACGCGACCCGCGCCGACACGCTACGCTACGGAACGGTGGACTCGCCACCGGGCCGGCTGGCGGCCGCGGGCGTTATGCTCGCGGCCATCTACGGCCTGTGCATGGGCGTCTTCGGACTGTTCAACCGGCCCGAACCCGAGTACCTGTTGCCGCTCAACGGCGCGGTCAAGGTGCCGGCCCTCTTCGCCCTGACGCTCCTCGTCACGTTCCCATCGCTCTACGTCTTCAACGCCCTACTCGGCTCGCGGCTGACGCTCTCCGGGTTGGCCCGACTGCTCGCGGCGGCGCTCGGCGTGACTCTCGCCGTCCTCGCGTCGTTCGGGCCGATTCTCGCGTTCTTCTCCGTCACCACGACAAGCCACCCGTTCATCGTGCTGCTGAACGTCGTCCTGTGCACCGTCTCCGGTGTCCTCGGCATGGCGTTCCTGTTGCGCACCCTTGACCGACTCGTCGCGGCGATGAACGAGCCAGAGCCGTCGCTCGAACCGGTGCCGGTCGCCCGCGCCGTACGGCCGGCCGACCGGCGAGTACGGGCCGTGTTCCTGGTGTGGGTCGTCCTGTTCGGGCTGGTCGGGGCGCAGACCGGCTGGGTGCTGCGGCCATTCATCGGCAACCCGGCGGTGCCGTTCACATGGTTCCGCCAGCGCGAGGCATCATTCTTCGAGGCAATCCTACAGCTACTGCGGAGCCTGGTGTCGTGAGGTGGGTCGACGCCCTGTTGCGCGGCGGACCGGCGGAGGCGACGCTTGGCCGGTGCATCGCCTGCGTCGTCGGCGGCGGGGCCGTGTACGGCGCGGTCATGGGCACCTTCGGCGGCTTCGAGGGCGATCGGCCACTGCAAATCGCCTACTCGGCGGTCAAGGTGCCGATGCTGCTTGGAATCACGTTCCTGCTGACACTGCCGAGTTTCTTCGTGCTGAATACCGTCCTCGGGCTGCGGGCCGACTTCGGCGACGTGCTGCGTGCTGTCGGCGCGGCCCAGGCCGGCGTCGCCGCGGTGCTGACCGCGCTCGCCCCGTACACCGCGCTGTGGTACCTGACGTCGGGCAACTACCAGGAGGCGATCCTGTTCAATGCCGCGATGTTTGCCGTGGCGAGTCTGACGGCCCAGGCGCTGGTACAGCGGCACTATCGGCCGCTGGTGGCGCGGAACCCGCGGCACCGGTGGCTGATGCGAGCGTGGGTTAGCGTGTACGCATTCGTCGGCGTACAGATGGGGTGGGTGCTGCGGCCGTTCGTCGGCAGCCCGGAGGAGCCGACGCGCTTCTTCCGGCAAGAGGCGTGGGGCAACGCCTACGTGATCGTCGCCGAGATGATCGCGGCGGCAATTCGCGGGCGATTCGGGCTTTAGCGTCTGTGCATAGCTTGCGATCGGCCGATAGGATGACCCGATGGCGAACGACCGCAAGCGGCCGGTGATCCCGAGTTGTTCCTGGGATACTGTGCGCGAACTCTGTCTCGCCCTGCCCGGCGTCGAGGAATCGACCTCTTACGGGACGCCGGCCCTCAAGGTGAAGGGCAAGCTCTTCGTCCGCAAGCACCAGGACGGCGAGTCGCTGGTGGTGCGGATCGCGGACGACCGGAAAGCTGCACGGCTCGCGCACATGCCAGACGTCTTCTACGTGACCGACCACTACCGCGGGTATCCCTACGTCCTCGTGCGACTCGCGGCCGTCCCTCGTGACGTCCTCGGTATTGTACTGGAGGAGGCGCACGGGGAGGTCGCCCCGAAGCCCAAAGCCAGGGGCCGCGGCCACCCCAAGGCCTGAAAGCCGCTTCGCCGGCCAGCAGCCAATAAAGCGGTTCGGAGGTCACCAAGATGTTGGCATGCGGCCACGAGAAAGTCCCGTTCGGCTTGCCGGTGTGCGTGCATCTGCGGACCTGCCGCGGACCTGACATTCGCTACGTCCGGTGGTACACCGGGACCGGACTCGACGTCGAGTTGCTGTGCATTCCGTGCGCGGACGAACGCGAGCAGGGCCGGCCCGCACCGGCCGACGTCGTGTGCGAGGAGTGCTTTGCACACGCCACCACGGAGGTCGGCGAGCTTGTAGGAGTTCGCGGGAAGCCCGAGGTTCGCACCCGGTCCGAGCCGTTCGACGGCGAGCTTCGGAAGACTGCGCTTCCCAACGACGTTGGAACAATCGTCGATATCGCCCACGTCGGCCGGGACGGCCGATCATCCTGGCTAATGCTCGCTGAAGACGGCCGGCTCACGCGGTTCGACGCCGACACCGGCGCGTGGGCACACCTGGCGGTTGCGACCGTCCCGGCGGAACCGGATCACGACCCCTGGATGGGCCACACCCTGAAACGGCGGCTGCACGCCAGCGCCGGGGGCGAGTTTGCCGCCGTCGTCCATAACTACGGCCGCTACGGCCAGATCATCGACCTCCGGTCCGGCAAGGTGACCCTCGCGCTCGACGGCGGCGACTACCACTCGGAAACGGTCCCATTCTCGTTCGCATTCGCCGATGTTCATGGGCGCGTGGTTGCCGTTCATCGCACCGCCTGGAACCGGCTGGATGTCTCCGACCCGTCCACGGGCGTGCTGCTCACCGAGCGCGAACCAACGAGCTACCGAACAGGCGAAGAGCGGCCCGAACACTACCTGGACTACTTCCACGGGGCGCTCCACGTCAGCCCGAGCGGCGCGCGGATCGTTGACGACGGTTGGGTGTGGCACCCGTTCGGCGTGCCGATGGCGTGGGGCCTGGAACACTGGCTGTCCGGCAACGTGTGGGAGTCTGAAGACGGGTCGACCATGAAGAGCCTTTGCGGCCGCGCCTACTACTGGGACCACGCCATGACCTGGCTCGACGACAACCGGGTCGCCGTGGGCGGAATCGGCGATGACGACAATGTGATGATCGGCGGCGCACGCATCTTCGACGTCACGCTGTCAAGCGACGCCGGAGAGCGCTACGCCCGCGAGTTAACGGCGTTCCCGGGTCCCGCGGGCTTGTTCTTCGGCCACGGGCGGTGGCTCTATTCCTCGGATCCGACCGGGCTGTCGCGCTGGGATGTCAGCGACGGCACGCGCACCGGCCACCTTCCGAATTACCAACCGACGCATTGCCATCAGGATGCTGGCGAATTCGTACAGGTCATCGGGAACGTCCTGGTCCGATGGAAGGTCATAGGTTGAGTTGCCACCTTGGCATGCCGGTCAGCGCTTTCGGGCAGGCGGGTCGGTCATGTCGAACAGGTGGACGGCCCCGGTGCCGCCGACGGCCAGCGTCCGGCCGTCCGGGCTGAACGCCAGGCCGCCGACTGCGTTGCCGTGCGGGTAGGCGTGCGGGCAGATCAGGACGTCCGGCTCGGCGGCCGCAGCGGTCAGGTCGAACAGGAACACTCGCGGCTGCGGCAGGTCGAGCGGGTCGGGTGGAGGCGGGAACGCCCTGCGGTCCCACGTCGGCTGACCGAGGACCGCCAACCGCCGGCCGTCGGGCGCGAACGCCAGGTGCCAGAGCCGAACGCCGTCGCCGAAGGACTTCTCCACGACGGCCATGCCGGTCGCAACGTCCCACACCTGCACGCCACCCCTGTAGTCCGTGGCCGCCAGCCGCTGGCCGTCCGCCGCGAAGGCAAATTCGCTGAATGGGAACGACCCGCGGGAGGGGAATGTCGCCACCTCCTTCCGCGCGGGGAGATCCCACACCCGCAAGGTGGCCGGCTGAGTCCCTTTGCCCGTGGCCTGCATAACCGCCAGCCGCCGGCCGTCTGCCGACATCGTCGGCCAGATCAATCTTCCGTCCGTCACCGTCACGAGTTCGGCCAACTCCGTCCCGTCGGCGCGGAACAGTTTCAGCACGCCGGTTTGACGTGCGTGGTCGTTCAGGCAGAGGGCGAACTGCTCCGCGTTCGGGGTGAACGTGGCCATCGCGTAGCCTTCGCCGAGCGGCTTGGACGTCGCCGTCCGGGTGTCCCACAAAACGGCGCGATTCGCCTTCCGCTCACCGGGGCGGATGGACGACTGCTCCATCGTGACGAGCTTCCGGCCGTCCGGAGAGAGATACACCTGCGGGATGCCATACCCAGGGGTCGCCTTCAGCGGGGACCGGGGCTGGCCTGTGGCCGCGTCGAACACCAGTACCTCACCCTCGAGGTCGATCTGCAACTCGCGACGGCCATCCCGGTCGACGCGGGTGTCCTTCCGCCTCTCGTTGGGCATGTACACGGCCGACCAGTCGGCCGGCAGCTCAGGCTTCGTCTCGCTTGAGCCGCGGTACCCAGTCGGGCTGTCGATGCGGAGTAGCTCCTTGCCGGCCGCCACGTCCCAGAACTGCATCACGCAGGACGGGTAACCGGCCGTGAACAGCCGGCGGCCATCGGCCGAGAACCGGACAACCTCGACAATCGCCTTCCGGTCCGGGTGGACGAGGGAACGAACCAGCAACGGCGATACCGGCTCGGCCTTCGCCGTCCCCTTCGGCCGGGCCACGGCAACGGCGTGCGTGGTTGGGCCGACGCCCGCACCCGCCCAGCCGGCGAACGAGATGGTGACGGCGGCGGTGCCTGGACCTGCTGTCTCGGGGGGCCGGACCGGCCCGTGCAGGTACGTCCCTCAACACCGGCCCTTCAACTCGTAGAGCATTCGGACCGGTGGGTCGCCGGCCCGCGCCGCCGGGAACGCGACTTCGACCGTCGGCCGAGCACCGTCGGGGATCGTCCCCTCGTAGGCGATCTCGGCAAAGGTGCCGGGGCCGTGGCCAGGCGTGCCGACGACCAGCAGCACTTCGTTGTCCCGGTCGAGCCGCAGCACCGGCTTCTCCTCCGAGAACGTGGCCTGAAGCGGTCCGCCAATGTGGACGATGGGCGCGGCGGCCGGCTTGTCGGCGAACACGAGTAACTCATCGCCGTATCTGACCCCGGCCAACTGGGTGACTCGCCCGTCAGTTCCCCGTCCCCCGAGGTCCGGCCGGTCGGCGAGCAGGGCGATGCCGTACTTGCGGGCCTTCGGGTCGCTGGCGAGGCCCGCCCGGGCGACCGGCGAAGCCCGCACAGTCAGCTCCTTGTGAACCCGCCCGCCGACGTTCAGCTCGCCGACCTTGAACTCGTAGCGGGTCTCGTCCGGGTCGCGGTGCTTGTCGCGCGGCGCGGTGACAGCTTCGCCGGGCTCGGTCAGGTCGCCGTTGCCGTTGCGGTCCACGTAGAGGGTGTCGCCATCGTGGACCAGCCAGACCCGCTCCTTGGCGTCCGGGCCGAATACCAGCAGACAGTACCGCGGCGTGCCGGCGTAGGCCGGCTCCTTGCCAATGGTGCGGTCGACGGCCGACAGGTCGGCGGCTGTAGCCGGCATGGTGACAAGCCCGGCGACGAGCAGCGACAGCCAACGTGGTGCACGACTTCCCGGACGACGTCGAACTTGGTTGCTCACGGGTGAGTGTCCTGGCAAGGTCGGTGCTTGCGCCCTCGTCATATTGGACTTAGCGCCGTTAAGGGAGAGTGAGAATGGCGGGACGGTAGACGCACGGCATGGCGATGGAGCGCCGAATCGCCGTCGTCAACGAACCCACTGTTGGAGCGCACTACCGTCGAAATGAGTCTGACGCCTCTGGCTACTCGCGGCCGTCCCTCCGGAGCGGAGGCCAACGCAGCACCATAGGTGAACGCCAAACGCACGGCCGAAGCAGCGACGGTCTGTTAACAGGAAATCCGAGTAGCGGACAGGCCCAGGTGAATCGCTCTGCCCGAGCCCAGCGCACTCGGCAGAATGGCGGTCCGGTGCGAAACCGCCGGCGTCACCGCGTCGCGTTGGCATCCCGAGTGGCGGCGGGTAGCGAAGGCAGCACGCTTCCGGTTGTCCCGCCGTGGCCCCCCTCGCGGGGGAAGTACGTAACCGCCACTGCCAGAACAACCCCCAGTCCGACCACCAAGCCGAACTTCACATCTTTGCCCATCAGACGGACACCCCCGAAGCCTTGCGGCGTCCGTTGCCGTCCTGCCCCTCGCAGTAACTATTCCCGCATTCCCGTGGCGCGGCCGGGGAGTTGCGCCGACTTGAGGCGATTCCGATACAACTCGCCGCCGCGCGTCCGCACCGCACGGCGCGTTTGGCATTTTCGCTTCGAGCCGTTTCGAGACTCGGCCTGCTCCGGTACAATCGACCGTCATGGCCGACGTGACCCGCCTGCTCGACGCGGCCGCGGCCGGCGACCGCCAAGCCGCGGCTGATCTGCTGCCGCTCGTTTACGACGAGCTGCGGAAGCTTGCCGCTGCTCGGATGGCGGCCGAATCGCCCGATCATACCCTGCAACCGACCGCGCTCGTCCACGAAGCGTACTTGCGGCTTGTCGCATCCACTCAGCCGCAAGCGGCTGAGTGGGAGGGCCGCGGACACTTCTTCGCCGCTGCAGCCGAGGCCATGCGCCGCATCCTGGTGGACACCGCCCGGCGTAAGCAACGACTGAAACACGGCGGCGATCGGGTGCGCGTGGACCTCGACGCGGCTGCCCCAGCCATGCCCGATCCCCGCCACGATCTCATCGCTCTCGACGCTGCCCTCACCCGACTCGCGGTCGAGGATCCGCAAGCGGCACAACTCGTCGAACTCCGCCACTTCGCGGGTCTTAGCATCACCGAGACGGCCCAGGCGTTGGGAATCTCTCCGCGTACCGCCGACCGGGTGTGGGCGTTCGCGCGGGCATGGCTGCACCGCGAACTCGCCGACATAGTGTCCGAGTCGGAAGCGTAAGTGACGACCATTTCGCCGTCGCTTACGCTTCTGGCTCGGACGGAAGGCGGATGGAAAATCTTGGCGTGATTTCGCCGCGGCGACGCATTGATAGCGGACCATTCTCCCGAGGTTCCCGCGATGACCGAACGCGACATCTTCCTGGCCGTCATTGATCTACCGGATGCGTCTGCCCGCGCCGCGCACCTCGATGCGATTTGCCGCGGCGATGTCGCCCTGCGCAGCCGCGTCGAGAAGTTGCTCCGGTCGCACGAGAGCGCCGGCAGCTTCCTCGGCATGCCCGCCGTCGCAACGTCAGAGCCGGACCACACCGACACGCGGACGTTCCCAGCGACCGCCGCCGAGGACGACAACGACCTCGGCTTCCTCGCCCCGCCGGGCCGGCCCGACTCGCTCGGCCGGATTGGGCACTACGAGGTGTTGGAAGTCCTCGGCCGGGGTGGGTTTGGCATCGTCTTCCGGGCGTTCGACGACGTGTTGCAGCGAGTGGTCGCGGTCAAGGTGCTGGCCCCGCAGGTGGCCGCCACGTCGCCGGCCCGCAAGCGGTTCTTGCGCGAGGCCCGGTCGTCGGCCCAGGTCCGCCACGAGAACGTCGTGCAGACCTACGCGGTCGAGGAGCAGCCGCTGCCGTACCTGGTAATGGAGTACATACCCGGCGACACGCTGCAACAGCGGCTCAACCGCACCGGCCCGCTCGACGTGGCCGAAATCCTCCGGATCGGCCGACAGGTCGCCGAGGGACTGGCCGCCGCCCACGCCGAGGGGCTGATCCATCGGGATATCAAGCCGGCCAATGTGTTGATCGAGGGCGGCCCGGCCCAGCGGGTGAAGCTGACCGACTTCGGCCTGGCCCGCGCGGCCGACGACGCCAGCATCTCGCAGAGTGGCGTGCTGGCCGGCACGCCGATGTACATGGCCCCGGAGCAGGCCAAGGGCGAGGCGCTCGACCACCGGGCCGATCTGTTCAGCCTCGGCAGTGTCCTGTACGTGATGTGCAGCGGCCGGCCTCCCTTCCGGGCGAGCGGGGCGATGGCCGTGTTGAAGCGGGTGTGCGAGGACAACCCGCGGCCGATCCAGGAGATCATCCCCGAGGTGCCGGTGTGGCTGTGCCGGATCGTCGAGAAGTTGCACGCGAAGGACCCGGCCGAGCGGTTCCAATCGGCCCGCGCGGTCGCCGACGTGTTGGCCGATTGCGAGACGCAATGGAAGGCTCACGGAACGCTCAAGGACTTTTCGCACATCCCCGGCGGGAAACCGGTTCGCAAGCCGCGGCAGGCACGGCCGGGCCTTGCACTCGCCGCCGTCGGCCTGTCGTTCCTCATCTTCGCGATCTGGGCCAACCCGTTCGCCAGGCGGTTCGTGGAATTGAAGCATGTGATCGAGATCGAGCCAGCGGATGGGCTGGTATCCCTCACCGTCTACCAGGACGGGCACGCCGTCACCGACTGGTTCGCCGCAACGGCCCGGCCGCGGATCGAACTCCTGCCGGGGGACTACCGGATCGAGCCCGTGTTCGCCCCCGGCCGAACGGCCGACCGGTGGGAGGTGACGACGTTCGGATTCGGTCCGGCCCGCTCGACGACGCAAGACGGGCCGGCCGTGAACATCCACATCGTCCGCGGCGAGCGGGTCACCGTCCGGGCCGTGACGCGCGAGGTCCCGCCCGCGGTGCCGACGACGGCCGCCGAGGTGCTGCCGTTCCTGGCCGGAACGTGGAAGGCAATGATGCCACCAGCCGACGCGAAGCTTTCGCCGGACGCGCCACGCGACGCCTCGTTCACGACATTCGATTTTGTCGCCGGCGGCAAGTTCCTCCGGCAGAGCGGGATGAGACACGCCATCTTTACCTATGACGCCGAAAAGGGATTACTGCGCCAATGGGCCGCCGCCTCCGCGGCCCCCAGCGGATCGACTTGGGGACCTGCAACTGGCCTGTTTAACCCCACTAACGGCACTGTGACATGGACCGCTCGTTCGGGCGAGGGAAATGAAGTCATCCACCAATCGGAAGCTATTGACGCCAATGCGATGAATATCCGGGTCTTTCAGCGGGATGCGAAAGACAACGTCTCGCAAAACTTGCCCGTGCGTCTCACTCGCGTCAACGGCCCCGCCACACTCCCCGATTGGCCCACTGATCCGAAGCGCCCGGACGAGATGAAAGTCCTCGACCGCTTCGTCGGCGACTGGCACACGGAACTGACGCTTAAGACCATCGCGACGCCCGACCGCACACAGGCCCAGGTACAGCGGACGAGGGCCGCGTCGATCCTCGGCGGACGGTTCGTCGAGATGATCGACGCCGACGAGACTACTGGCGTGACGGACTACTCGCTCGTCTGGTACGAACTGGCCGCCAAGCGATACCGCACCTGGTTTTTCAGTGGGGCCGGCCACGTTTCCGACCTCATCGGCACCTGGGACGAGGCCGCGAAGACGATGACGTGGCACTCGCCGGACAAGCGGCTGGAGGGGCGGTACGTCTTCGAGAGCGACGATCGGCGGACGTTCCAACATCTCATCAAGGCGACCGACGGCCGGGTGCTGAGCGAGGCGAATGCCGTGTCGCGCCGTGTCGCCCCACCGACGCCGGCCAACGCCGTCCTGGACGCCCTCCGCGCCCAGGTGACGGCGAAGGAGCGGCTCGCGAAGACGGCCCAGGCCCGGCACGACGCCGGGGCCACCAGCCGGATGGAGCCGCTGGCCACTGAGGTCGAACTCGCCGAGGCCCACGTCCGACTGGCCGAGGCCGAGCGCGACGCGGCGGCCATCGTCGCCCGGCTCCACGAACTGGTGACGCTGCACGAGGAGGAGCGGGTGCTGACGGCAAAGCAAGTCGAGGCGGGCGTCGCCCGGCAAGAGGTGCTGGATCAGGTCGATGCCCATCTCGTCGACGCGAAGGCCCGGCTGGCGAAGGTGCGGCCGGCCGGCGGGGCGACGCCGTTCGTCCTCTGCGGTTCAGGCACGGCGGCCGAGCGCGGGTTCGCCACCTTGGCCGAGGCGGTCGCCGCGGCCCCGGCCGGCGGCACAGTCGAAGTCCGCGGCGACGGGCCGTTCGTCGTCCCCGCCGTCGAGGTCGCGCGGCCACTCGCCGTCCGGGCCGGCGTGGGCTACCGTCCGGTGATCGTCCGCGACCCGGCGGACGCGACCAAGGCCAGCGTCCTCACGACGACGGCGGCACTGGTGCTGGAGGGGTTGGAGTTCCAGGACCTCGTCGGCGACGTCCAGACGCAACGCGGCAAGCAGTTGGTGGTGAGCAAGGACGCGCCGCTCCTGACGGCGAACTGCCGGTTCACGTCCACCGTGGCGACGAACGGGGCGCTCCGCTCGCCGCGGGTCGAACTGCGGAACTGCGAGGTCGTCAATGCCTGGACCATGGCGTCCGCGGTCAGTTGGGTGTCGCCGCCGTCCCGCGGCGTGCTGCGGCTGCGGAACTGCGTCAGCCCCAACTGGGCCATCTTCGTCCTGCCGACCGACGCCGGGCTGAAGGACATCGAGATTGAGCTGACGGGTAACTCGTTCGCCCAATACCTGCTAATGAGCTGCTACTCCGCCGGCGAGCTGTGGACCGAGGAGGCCGGCCCCAAGCCGTTCCGGGTCCGGGCGACCGACAACGTGCTGCGGACTCAGAACGTCTTCCGCGTGGAAATGATCCCGAGCAAGACGGACCTGAAGACCTGGCCGCTGGCGCGGGTCGAGCGGTTCGCGGCGTCGCTGTTCGACTACCGCGGGGACCGCAACGTGTACGCGCCGACGAGCGGCTACGAACTGTGGTACGGGACCGACGCCGGCCAGCCGGAGCGGCAGGCGAAGACGCGGGCCGAGTGGAAGGGCGTCTGGGGGGCCGGCGACGCGAACGCCGTGGAGGGCGACGTCCGCTTCCAGGGCGGCGGCCTCGGGCAGCGGGCGCAGGCGGCCCCGCAGCGGATCACCGCGGCCGACTTCCGCTTGGCCCCCGGCAGCGCCGGCAAGGGGGCCGGCCCCGGCGGCAAGGACCTCGGGGCCGACATCGACCTCGTCGGCCCAGGGGCCGGCTACGAGCGGTGGAAGCGGACGCCGGACTACCAGGAATGGCGCAAGCAGGCCGATGCGCTGCTGGCGGGGCGGTAATTCTGGCGAGCGTCGCAGGCGTCTTGGCGAGCGTCGCGGCGTCAGCGCGACGTGGATTGCACGTCGCGCTGACGCCGCGACGCTCGCCAAGACACGTCGCGACGCTCGCCAAGACACGCCGCGACGCTCGCCGGCGTCCGAGTCGGGTTTGCACGATCCACTGCCTTCGCGGTAAGATGTCGCGCTTGCCCAACTCTGGAGGACGCACGGATGCGCGTTTGCCTCTACGAAGATCGCGGTGCCGCCGGACTCGAACCGCTCACCACCACGCGACCCGTCTTCGACCTGTTTTGCGGGGCAACGTCGCTCGCCGACAAGCAACTCGCCGCATTTCCGGACGCCGATGCCGGCCTGCTCGTTCGCGCCGACCTCGCCGATCTCGTGCGCCTCGCCCGGCCCGGCGTGCCCGTCAACGATCTGCCGTGGCTCGCGGCGGGGCCCGTCGTCCTTGTCAACGGCCGCTGGCTCCCGCCGACGACACTTCCGGCATTGCCCGACGGTCCTTGCGTCGGGTTGGCTGACGGCACTGTCGTATTTGCAACCGTGACGCCATCTCAACTACCGGACGACTGGACCGACTTCGACAACTGGTTGCTGCAACTGCGCGATGAGTTGCCGACGATCGACGCTGGCGGCGTTGCGATTCGGCATCTGTGGGAGTTGATTTCGGCCAATCCGGAGCACCTGAATCGCGACTTCGCGAAGCGGTCGGCCCCGAGGATAGGCCCTTGGCCGCTCCTCGGCTGTCGGCCCGAAGGCGTTGGACTGATCGGCCCCTCCGAACGGCTGCTGATCGATCCCGAGGCGACGGTCGATCCCATGGTCCTGTTCGATACCACACGCGGATCGATCGTGGTCGACGCGGGAGCGTGTGTGCAGGCATTTAGCCGTGTCGAGGGTCCGTGCTACATCGGAGTTGATTGCCAGATTCTCGGGGCGAAGCTGCGCGGCGGTGTGACGCTGGGGCCGGGTTGTCGCATCGGCGGCGAGGTCGAGTGCAGCATTGTTCAGGGCTACACGAACAAGTACCACGAGGGATTCCTGGGACACAGCTACGTTGGCGAATGGGTGAATTTCGGCGCTGGGGCGCAAGCCAGTGACTTGCGCAACGATTACGGCGAAGTTCGCGTCATTCTGGGCGGCAGCACGCTTGCGACGGGGACCACCAAAGTTGGAGCCTTGGTTGGGGACCACGCAAAGATCGGCTTGGGCTGCCTCCTAAACACAGGCACTGTCATCGGCGCGTTCGGCCAAACGCTTCCGGCGGGCCGGCTACTGCCGAAGCACGTCCCACCCTACGGCACGACGCGCTTCGACCGTGTGGCCGAACGCGACGACCTGGATGGGATGCTGACGACCGCGGCCACGGTGATGACACGCCGCGGTCACGAACTAACTCCGGCTCATTTGACGTTCTACCGTCGACTGCACGCCTCGACGGCCGGCGCGCGGCGCGCGGCCGTGCGCGAGGCCGAACGCCGCCGGCTGGCGCGGGCGGCATGACGTAGATCTCGTCGTTTGTCGAGCCGGTGGTCAAACCGCCGCACACGTCGCGGCCGTTTCCGGAGCGCGATGCCATTCGTGGCGGGCTTGATCGCTATCGCAGTTGAGACGAACAACGTCGTCAACTTCTGCGATCCAATCGAGCGGAATCCAATGATGCTGTCCCCCCGCGCGCGGGTGAGTCCTCGCTAGCTTGATCTCACCGCCTTCGACCGCCTCGACTGTCCCAACGTGGTTGCCGTACCGCCCTACTACTTCCATCCGTGGCCGGATCATCGACAGATTGATCATGGCCGCCCTCACGAAATGATGAGAAACATGTGAGAGCATCTTACCGCGCTCGGCGGCCCTGTTTCAAGCATATTGCCGACAAAAACGCGATTTCTTTGTGACATCACTTTCGATCGGTCAGCGTTTGGTGCCGTTGAGAACAACCCTCGCTGCGTCTAACACGCCGAGGCCGTGAGGAAACGGCCCTTCGCTCTCGCGATTGCACAGGACCGCCACGTAGAGGTGCTCCTCTGGTACACGAATGACATACGCTGCAAACCCCGCCCCGCTGCCGCTAAACAGTTGCAGCGATCGGCCCGGCGCGCTTTCACGGACGAGCCAGCCATACCCAAAACTGCCGTTCTTGCCCGGCACGAACGGCGTGAACATCGCCTTACGGGCCGCAGACGACAGGAGCGCATCACCGTACAGTGCCTCGTCCCACTTGAGCAAATCGTCCACGGTTGTGACGGCGTCTCCCGCACCAACGATGTCGATCGTCTTTTGTTCCGACAGCTCAGGCGCTCCATTCGTTAGCCGATATCCGCGCGCCCGAGCCGGCGGCGGCATCGCTCCCGCGAAGCCTGTGCGGGCCATGCCGAGTGGCTGAAACAGCTCCGCTCGAATGAGATCGGCATACGGCTTGCCGCCCGCTTTTGCCGCAATGAGCGTCAGCACGGTGTAACCCGCATTGCTATAGCGAAACCGCGTCCCGGGTTCGCTCAGAAGCGCCTTCATCTCGAACGGTGGCGGTGACTTCGATTTGTCCTCCCAGAACTCCGGATAGTGCTTCACGAGCCAGAAGTACTGGCTATCGACCTCGATCCCCGACGAGTGCGTCAACAGGTGATGAATCGTCACCTTCTCCCACGGCTTGGGCCATTCGGCGAAGTACTTCGTCACGGGGTCGTTGACGGAGAGCTTGCCGCGATCCTGGAGGCGCAGGATCAATGCGGCCGTGAATTGCTTCGTGACCGAGAAAATCATGAAGCCGGTATCGGGCGTGTTGGGTACGCCCTGAACCTCATCGGCGAGGCCGTAGGCCTTGCGATGCAGTGGCTTGCCGTCTTTGGCGACGAGGACGACGCCGGAGAACGTTCGTTCCTTGACTGGGCCCGCCAGATACGTATCCACCACGCGCGACACGTCCGCAGCTATCGTGTCGGCTGCGCGAACGGACGTCGCCACGGCCACTGCCGCCAGCAGCAAATGGAACGCCATTGGAGCACGGCAGTGCATGAGAGCCTCAGTTCAAATGGTGCACATTACGATGCTGGGACAATTCGATAAACGTCAGGCGATTCGTCAAGGCGACTCGGATCTGATCGCCATATGCCTGGAAGTTTCCGACACCAAGTGCATGATCGCCCGGAATGATGTCATTGAGGAACAGCGGCCTCGCTTCCGTCAACGAGCGCGGATCCTTTGCGTAGATCGGGTTCGTGATCGGGCGGATGAAGCGATCGAAGACGCGATCGCTTGCGAGCCATTGCGAGTTCGGCGCTATTTTTCAGGATGAACCTGCAATCGAATTGCCGGCGATCCGAGCGTCGCTGTCGCGAAACGTCGTTTGAATGTACGGCTCGCTCATGCCCACTGGCCAATTGGGGCTGTCAGCCTGTCCGATGGAATCTCGCCGTCGCCTAAGAAATGCGATGACGCCCAAATGAGTCAAGCCGCTTACCGGCGTCGAACTCGACCAGGCACATCAACGTTAAGTACTGTGTGATAGTAATTTATGTCGAATACAGCTCACGGAATTGTGGTTTGCATCTGTCATCGGCTCAATGATTACGTAAATAATCGTCGCTCGCTTAAGTCCACCCGTACTGTCACTCTGGTCGCGACGGCCGGGCGGGAGAGTGCTGAATGACTCGCGCTGAAATCGAGTCGGAATTACTATCGCTTCGCAATCGCATCGCCGAGTTGGAGGCCCAACTCCACACGGCTCCCTATGCAGAACCACCGCCGCCCTTTTACTGGCCATACAATATCCTCGCGGGTTTCTCCTTGGGCATCTTCGGTGCCGCGACGAGCTTGCTGTTTAACATCGTTGGCTCGTTACTGACGGGAAAGCATCCGCTTGAGTTGATTCGCGTTTACCTGACATTTCCGATGGGTGCGGATGCCCTGAAGGACGGTAGTTCGAGTCTCATGCTCGCGATTGGCTGCTGCCTGTATTTAGCCACCGGGATGGTGCTAGGTATTCCATTCCACCTGGTGCTGCGCCGAATGCCGGCGAGCTCGACTTTCCAGAAGAAGTTCATCGTGGTGAGCGCTTTGGCCGTGGCGCTTTGGCTCGTGAACTTTTATGGCATCTTGTCTTGGCTTCAGCCCGCATTGTTTGGCGGCCGCTGGATCGTCGATCTAGTTCCCTGGTGGGTCGGTCTGCTGACTCATCTCGTTTTCGGTTGGACCATGCTGCTGGTGCAGCCGCTCGGTATCTACGAGCCGTACGTCGCCCCGTCGCCCTCGGAGGCCGCATGAGCAACGGAGTTGTGAACGCCGGACCGGGCGGATCGGGCCAGCCGCCCCTTGTGATTGAGCGGCTGGTCCTGGCATACTTTCTGGCAGCCCTCGGCTACATGTTCGTATCGCTGTCCGGCGGATTGTTGATGGCGCTTCAGCTCGTCAACCACAACCCGCTGGCCGGGGTGGAACTATTCTCGCCGGGGCGGTGGCGGATGATTCACACCAACGCCATCGCCTACGGGTTTATCGCCAATGCGTTCCTCGGCGCACTGCATTGGGCCGTACCGCGGCTGACGTTGCGGCCGGTGCTGAATGTCGCGCTGAGCTGGTTCATCTTCGCCGCGTGGCAAGTCGTCGTCCTCTCGACGGCTGTCGGCATCCTCCTCGGCGAGGCGCAAGGGTTGGAGTGGGGCGAAACGCCCGTCTGGATCGACCCACTCGCGCAAGTCGGTCTGCTGCTCGTGGCCATCAATTTCCTTCTGCCAATCCTCCAGTCGAGTGGACCCCTGTACGTCTCGAACTGGTACTTCGTCGCCGCATTCGTCTGGACCTTCCTGACCTACGCGATGGGCAACTTCCTGCCGCAGTACTTCCTGCCGGGCACGGGCGGCGGTGCGGTCGCTGGAATGTTCATTCATGACCTGGTCGGGCTGTTTGTTACGCCCCTCGGGTGGGGCATGATGTACTACTTCGTGCCGATCATCCTCAAGAAGCCAATGTGGAGTCACGCTCTGTCGCTCGTCGGCTTCTGGGGCCTCGCATTCTTTTACCCGCTCACGGGAATCCACCACTTCCTGTACACGCCGATCCCGATGTTTCTCCAATACGGGGCTGTCATTTCGACTATCGCGGTCGAGTTCGTGGTGGCCACTGTCATCATCAACTTCGTCGGGACGATCTGGACGAACGGCTTCGTCGCACTGCGGAATCTCCCGCTGCGGTGGTTCATGACGGGCATGGTCTTCTACTTCCTGACGTGCCTCCAGTGTGCCTTCCAGACAACGCTGACGTTCCAGGCCGTCATCCACTTTACGGACTGGGTCGTCGGCCACGCACACATGGTGATGTTTGGCGTGTTTGGCTTCTGGCAGCTCGGCATGATGACCTACCTAATCCCACGGTTGCTCGGCAAGCCGTGGGCCAGCGGAGCGCTTCTGGAAGCGCACTACTGGCTCAGCCTCGTTGGGCTGACGGTCATGGTGTCGGCCCTCATCCCCGTCGGTGTCTTCCAGGGGCACTCGTGGGCGGCGATGCAGCCGTGGGCCGACTCGATCCAGGTATCGTTGCCGGCGTGGTACGCACGATTGGTGTCGGGCCTCATCATCATCACTGGGCAGGTGTGTTTCGCGGTCAACATCGTGCGGACGATGCTTGCCCCGCGGCAAGCCGCTACCGAGTCCGCTGTGGAGGGCCGCCAGCATGTTTGAGAAAAAATCCGGCGTCTTCTTCGTGGCCGGGCTCGGATCGTTCGCCTTCGCGTTTCTGTCGCAGGGGCTGGTGCCCTGGCTCATGTATGCGCATATGCCCGAGCGAACTGTCGAGCAAACGCTCAACCCGAATGTCCTCTATCAGTTCCGTGACCTGTCCCAACGCTATCCGGCCCAGTTTGAGGCAGCATTTGGGAAGCTGACTGACGCGAACGAGTCGGAACTGTGTTCCAAGGCCCTGCGCCGCGGCCGCAAGATTTACACGGGCGAAGGCTGCTGGCATTGCCACAGCCAGTTTGTCCGCCCGGTGTCGAACGAAGAGGATCGTTGGGGACCCGTCTCACGCAGTTGGGAATACCAGAATGAACTCCAGCGGCCGGTGCTGTTCGGCACACGGCGCGTCGGCCCCGACCTGATCCGTGAGGGCGGCCGACGAGGCAACGATTGGCACGCCGTCCACTTCTTCAATCCACGGATGACCTCGCCGGAATCCGTCATGCCGCGCTACCCGTGGTTCTTCGACGGTGACCCAGGCAAGCCGAACGAACGCGGCCTGGCGATGATTACGTACATGCAATGGCTCGGCTCGTGGATGCCCTTCTACAAAACCCGATACCGCGAACCGACCGGTGAGGGACCGGAGCGCGAAATGCCAACGATCCTCGGGGAGCAGAAGGACAAGCCGACCTGGAAGGAGTTGCCGTGAACCCGACACCGCGGCACAACGCACTGTGGCTGTGGCTCAACGGTCTGCTGGCCGTGGCCATCCTCGTACCCGCACTGTATGGGTTTGGGACGAAGTTCCGCGAACTGGTCCTGCTCTACGGCGGCTACGAGCGCACCCTTGGCGCGAACCGACCGCATCTAAGCTCGGAGAAACAGGCGGAGTTGCAGGAGCTTCAAGCACACCAGGGGTTGACCGATGAGGCGACCGAAGGGGCCTTCGCCCTGGTGCCGATTCTGAATTACCTGCTCGTCACGTTTGGCTTCCTGATGTTGTTCGGCTGGGCGGTGATGCGGGGTACGTTCCGCGACATCGAGCGGCCCAAGTACAACATGCTCGAAAACGAGACGATCCTCGACGCGCTCGCAGCCGGCGGCCGGCCTGCCGTCCGACCGGATGCCTGACCAGCCCTCCCGAAAGGAGCCTTCGATGGCCGCGCCGGAGACGCAAAGCCCCGAGGCGGAGCGAAAGTATCATTTCTACTCCAGCCACGTCATCCCGTGGTACGTTCACGCCCTGTGGGTATCGTTCTGGCTGGGTGCCATCGCCTATTTGCTGATCTACGCGCTGCCGATGGTGCGCACCGAGGTCGCTAACCCGCCGTGACCGCCGTCTGCTCCTTCTGCGGCCTGCCATTCGTCGGCCGTGGGTCCGGCTATTGTTGCTCCGGGTGTCGTTTCGCGGCGGCCGTCGCTGGAGCGGAAGGCGAAACCGGCTTGAATCGCTGGGCCCTCGCCCGGCTGGGAGCAGCAATCTTCCTGTCGATGAATGTCATGGTCTTCACCATGGCACTCTGGGCGCGCGACCTCGATCCCGGCCACGGGACACCGCTCGATGTCACGCTCGCTGGGCTGTTCCGCTACCTGGCGCTATTGTTCACGTTGCCTGTCGTCTGGCTTCTCGGTGGGCCGCTCGCGATCAATACCATCGACGCTTTGCGATCCGGCCGACCGTCCACGGACGTACTTTTGCTTTCGGGCGTCGCAGCGGCGCTGGCGCTATCGGCCGTCGCTGTAGTACGCGATGAGGGTCCCGTCTATTTCGAGGTCGCTTGCGGAGTGCTGGTGCTCGTCACGCTCGGCCGATGGGTCGAAGCAACCGGTAAACAGCGGGCTGGCGAGGCCCTGCGCGGGCTAGAGCGACTGTTGCCGGACACCGTGCGCCGTATGGTAGCGGGCCGCGAGACACAGGTGCCGACTGCAGACGTGTGTCCAGGCGATATTCTGCGCGTGCTGCCCGGCGAGCGCGTGGCATGCGATGCCGTCCTGCTACAGCACGCAGCGACGTTCGATGAGCAGTTGCTAACCGGCGAGAGCCAGCCTGTCGTGAAGGACATTGGCGATCCGGTGCGTGCCGGTAGCCTCGTCGTGGACGGCGATGTCTGGCTGGAAGCTACTGCGGCTGTGGCGGAGAGTACCGCCGTCCGGTTTCTGGCCCTTGTGCGCCAGTCGTTAGAAGCCCGTGGTGGGTACGAACGGTTGGCCGACCGTGTCACCCGGTTGTTCCTACCAATCGTCGCAATCGTGGCGATCGCAGCAAGCGTGGGGCATGCACTGACCAGCGGCGTGAGCGCAGGGGTCTTCGCGGGGCTTGCCGTCGTGCTGATCGCCTGTCCGTGCGCGCTCGGCGTGGCGACGCCGCTTGCCGTGTGGGCCGCAGTCGGACGGGCAGCACGTCTGGGCGTGCTGTTCCGTACACCCGTTGCACTCGAGCGCCTTGGTTCGGTACAGGCGGCACGATTTGACAAGACTGGCACGCTCACCACGGGGCGAGCCAAGGTTGCGTCGGTCCACGTCGTTCCCGGTGAATCGTCCGATTCTCTTTGGTCCGAGGCTGCCGCTCTCGCGATCGCATCAACGCATCCGTATTCCATCGCCATCGGCGAGGCCGCCGCCGATCGCGGAATTGAGCCGATACCGATCGTCGGCCCCGTCCGGACTACACCAGGGCGCGGATTGGAGGGAGTTGCGTCGGCTCCCATTGCGCTCGGTAGCGTGGAATTCCTGACCGCACTCGGTTGCACGTGGCCCGAACCGCTCGCTAAACAATGCCGTCGTGAGATCGATTCCGGCGCGTCGATCTGCGCCTTCTGTCGCGCTGGCGTCGTCCGTGGACTGTTCGTGCTGCGTGAGGAACTTCGACCCGAAGCTCGTACGGCGCTCTCGCAGATTCGCGATTTGGGCCTGGACGTCGCGATCCTCACAGGCGACCATTCGGCCCGAGCTGCAACGATTGCTGCTGAACTCGGCATGCCGGCCGAAGGTGGACTGATGCCCGAAGACAAGATCGCGGCCGTCCGTCGTGCTCAGGTCCAGATCGGCCCGGTCGCCGTCGTCGGCGATGGGTTAAATGACGCTGGGGCACTCGCCGCGGCCGACGCCGGCATCGCGATGGGCTGCGGAGCCGACGTAACGCGAGAGGTAGCCGATGTGTGCCTACTCGGTAACGACCTGCGGCGAGCGGCCGATGCAATCGCGCTAGCCCGGCAGACGCGCCGCACGATCCGGCAGAATCTGTTCTGGGCGCTGGCCTACAATGTCGGTGGCATTGGCCTGGCGTGCACCGGTCGGCTCAATCCTGTATGGGCGGCGCTCGCGATGGTCGTGAGCAGCTTTTCCGTGCTCGGTAACTCGCTGCGTTTGTCGGCGGCCCCGGCCATGCAAGAGACCACCCCCACAGAGTCGCAATCGATCCCCGCGGGAGTCGGCCCGTGATCGATGCACCGCTCATCGTACTCGGGGGTCTGCTCGGATCGGCACATTGCGTCGGTATGTGCGGTGGGTTCGTGCTAACGCTCAGCGTGCGCGGTCGCTACCCGTGGGCCGAACTGCGACGACAACTCGTGTACGCCGCCGGGCGGATCTTCACGTACATCTGTTACGGCGCAACGGCCGGCTATGTGGGCCTCCGCTTCACGCACCTATTGCCCTCGGCCGTTCAAGCCCAGGGCTGGCTGTGCATCGTCGCAGGTCTGTTCCTAACGGTGCAAGGAGCCGTCGAAGCAGGTCTCTGGCCGCGTCGCGCGATACTCCCCGGGTCGAATTGCCTCGGACCGGGGATGTTCGCGGCTCTGTGGCAGGCAGCCCGATGGCAGGGCACATTCATTGCTGGCGTCATCAACGGGCTTTTGCCGTGTGGCCTTGTCTATGCGTTCCTCGCCCTGGCCGGCAGTTCCGGCGGCGTTTGGTCGGGCGCAGCGACGATGGCGCTATTCGGCCTCGGCACCGTTCCAGCCCTGGCCCTGTTTGGCACCGGTGGCGGCTACCTGAGCCAACCGGTGCGGCGCAAGGTCGTGACGCTCGCAGCCTGGTGCGTCCTGGTGACCGGCCTATTGTCAGTCGCCCGTGGTGCTAGCTTCCTGAAAGCCGACCAGGCGTCTGCTGCCGCCACGTCCTGCCCCCTCTGTGAACCGTCATGACGGCACGTTCTTCCTACAGCCGTCGCTTGACCGAGGTATCGTCCGCTCGGAAGATGAACCTACTGTCGTGAAGAACTCGCCACGGAGTTGCGCTATGAGTCGCACCGTTTGTGCAGTCGCGTTCACCCTGGTGTTAGTTCCGGCCAGCGCGCGTTGCCAGGATAAGAGCGTTCGCCCTGGCATCAACGATCCATTCCGCGACCCGGACGTGAAAAAGTTCGTCGAGACCTTCGAGGGCGAAAGCCGGGAGATCTTCGTCCACCGGGATCGCGTTGTGACGGCCTGCGGACTCAAGCCGGGCATGGTTGTCGCCGACATCGGTGCGGGGACCGGGCTGTACACGCGACTGTTTGCGCGGGCGGTCGGACCAGACGGACAGGTCTATGCCGTGGATATCGCCGGTAAGTTTCTCGAACACGTCCGGAAAACGAGCCGGGATGCCGGACTGCGGAACGTGACGCCGGTTCTGTGCAACGACGATGCCGTTGACCTGCCGCCCCATTCGATCGACCTGGCGTTCATCTGCGACACCTACCACCACTTCGAGTTCCCGGCCCGCACAGTGGACTCGATCCGGCGTGCGCTGCGGCCGGGAGGCCGACTGATCGTCATCGACTTCGAGCGCATCCCCGGCAAAAGCCGCGATTGGGTTCTCGGCCATGTGCGTGCGGGGCGGGAGGTCGTTGAAAGGGAAATCGGAACCGCTGGCTTCCGCAAGACCAACGAGGTCGGTGGCATCTTTGAGGAGAATTACTTCACCATCTTCACTCGGCAGGACGATGCCGGCGCTGCGGGCGGCAAGCGAGGAGGCCGATGAGCGCCCGTTGGCTACAGGTGAACTACGCGTTGGCGTTGATCGGAGCGATCGTCACGTATGGCATGATGGTTGAGGATGCCTACCAGAGCCATCACTGGATTCACGTCGTCACGTTGACGCCGTTGTTCCCTTATCTCGTCGCGGCCGGACTGGCTTATCGCCATCGTCGCCGGCCGCGCATGGGCGCGATTATCGCCGGCCTGACCGTCTTCAGTGCCGCCGTCGGTTGGCCGTTGTTCTGGGCCTACTACATGCCGCACGACACCCGTCCAGCGATCAAAGTGCTCATCAAGATCATCCTTCCGGTCTGCCAAGGGATGATCGTGATCCTGGCCGGCGTAGCGATGGAATTCTCGATTCAAGCCCAGCGAAAGGGCTCGACTGTCGCACAATACTGAACGATGGTCGATCGCGTGGCACGCTGGGGCGACAATCCCAAGAGCGTCTCAATCCGACAATCGGAGTGCACAATTGACTCTATAGCGTCCTTCAAGTCACGGAAGCGACCGCAGGAGCCGCGAGCGTGAGCGAGCGCTGAAGTGTCCCGCGGCTCGCTCACGCTCGCGGCTCCTGCGGTCGCTACGGATACAGGAAATGCTCGCTAGACAGTCACGACACCCTGCTTGATGGCGAATTGAACTAACTCCGCACTGGACCGAATGCCCAGGTCCTCCATCATACTGTACTTGTGGAATGCGACCGTTCGCGGCGTGATATTCAAGATGCGGGCGATCTCCTTCATCGTGTGTCCTTCAGCCAGCAATTGGAGAACCTCGCGTTGTCGCGGACTGAGGATCTTGGGCTGATTCGCCGGCTCCGGTTCGTGCAGGAACGTCTCGACCAAACCTTGTGTAGCCAGCGGTGTGACGTAAACGCGTCCTCGATACACTTCGCGGATCGCTTGCAGCAATTCTGATGCAGCCGAGTTCTTGAGCAGATAGCCGGACGCACCGGTGCGGAATGCCTCAGCGGCCACATCCGGGTCTTCGCTCATGGTCAGGAAGATCACTTTGATCTTGGGCATCTCGCTCTTGAGCTGACGAGCGGCATCCAAGCCGTTCAAGAGCGGCATGGCAATATCGAGTACGACGATGTCCGGTTGAAGTTCTCGTGCGGCTGCCAGCGCCGCTCGCCCGTCGCCCACAGTACCAACCACATCGCATTCGGGCTTCAGCAACTGCTCGAATGCCTCGCGCAACAGCCGGTGGTCGTCGGCCAACAGGACGCGCGGACGATTCATGGCGACCTCCCGACGATTGCGACACCCATCTTCGCCTTATCGCTGCCATTAGGAAACCGATCGAGTGCTCGCCTCGCAACAACCTCGGGACCGAGCGGCACATGGACCTTAATCCGAGTCCCACCGGCCGGGCGGGAATCGATGACGATCTCACCGCCGACGATTCGCAACCGTTCCCGCATACTGACAAGCCCCAGTCCTTCCTGCCGATCGATGGACTCCGGGGCAAAGCCGACTCCGTCATCGACGATCCGCAAGGTGATGGTCTCGGCACTTCCCTCCAGTGCGACCTCGGCATGGTGAGCATGGCTATGCTTGACGGTATTCCGCAGGGCCTCCTGCACAATGCGATAAAGGCACAGAGCCGTGTCTTCCGGGATCGACCTCGGCACGCCGTGATCCGAGAACTCGATGGGCAAGCCGTAGCTTCGCGTCAACTCCCGGCACAGGCTGCGGACGGCAGCGACCAACCCGAGTTGCTCCAGCTTGGATGGATGCAATTGGTGCGAGAGATCGTGGACAGCCGACGAGAGTTGTTTGACGTGAGCCGACACATCCCGGACCTGTTCCGCGAACTGAGCAACCGATTCTGCGGGCCTTTGGCCCATGACGTCCAACTCGACCGCTAACAGGGCGAGACTTTGGTTGAGATCGTCGTGGAGTTCTCTCGCAATCCGTCGCCGCTCGCACTCCTGTGCGACAATCAGCCGGCCGGTGAGATCGCGCAACTCGCGCTGGCTGTCGCGCATGTTGGCTTCCGCAAGTCGGCGTTCCGTGACATCGACGATCGACGCCAGGACGGCCGTTCTTTCGCCAGTCGGAATGGGGCTGAGGCCGATTTCCAGGGGAAACTCCCGCCCATCTTTGCACCGTCCGAACAAGTCCCGTCCGACTCCCATCGTCCGGACTTCCGCCACGGCGACGAACCGCTCGCGAAGGGCCACATGCTGTACCCGATATCGCTCCGGCAATAGCATTTCGACCGGTTGTCCCAGCATCTCCTCCTTTCGATAGCCGAACAGCCGTTCCATCTGCGCGTTGGCCAGAACGATCGTGCCATCGCGTCCGACCATGACCATGCCGTTGGGGGCAGCTTCGACCACTTGGCGAAAGCGCTGGTCGGCCCAACGACGATTAGTCCGCTGGACCACCAGTGCGGAAATCAGCAACGTCTCGACGACGCAAAGAGACACCACGCCGACGATGGGCCATTTATAGAGGTCCCACAGACTCGCTTCCTTGAAGCGAACGATGCTGCCGGGCGGCAAGCTGGCCTCGCCGATGCCCCAGCGTTGCAGTTGACGCCAATCGAGCATCGTGGAGTTTTTGCACGTGTCACGAATGCCGATCGCCTCTGCCTTCTCACCAGCCAGTATGCGCAGCCCGATGCGCGCTGCTTCTGTGCCAGCGGTCTCAAAGCGGAACATGCGGCCACCGACGACTCCCCGACCCATGTAGGAATCCACATGGCCGTAAATCGGCGCATTCGCGGTTCGAGCCAGATGCTCCAGAACGTATGCCGGCACCGAAGCTCGTCCCGTGCCATCCTGAAACACGTGGATGTAATAGACGATCGAGTTCTCGGGGAGGTTGGCGACTTGCCGGAGCAAGTCGCTCATCGGCAAGCCGACCAGATAGGTAAATGCCAATTGGTCCTCATAGGAGCGGAACTCTCGCCTCGCTTCGGCGACCCACCAGTCGTCCATCTTCGCCTGGCCGGCCACAACGAATACACGCTTCGTCTTTGGATGAAGCCGAAGAGCCAACTCCAATGTCCGGACCAGGTCCATATCGATTGGCGCGCCAACCACATCGGACGGCAGTTTGCGGGCATTTACCTCTCGCCGATCCACGGCGCACATGACGACTGGCGCACCGGGAAAGATCTTGGCGCGATGTTCGAGTGCGAAGTCTAGTGCCGATGAGAGTCCGGCAATGATCAGATCGACCTTGCGGCCCGAGTATTTTCGACGCAGAGATTCGAGTTGAACGAGCCGGTCGGCCGCATCAGCCGGCTGCGCGACGTCGAGATACTCGGCGTAAACTTCGATCCGCTCGGATGTGGCTCCGGCCAGGGTCGATCGAATGCTCTGATCGACGAGTGCGTTCCCTGGGCTACCGTCGTTGTTCTGGGGATAAAGCACGACGACCAGCTTGCTTGCGCCAGGTTCATCGGCCACGGCGGGTAACGAGGCCGTGATGAGGACTGCCAATGCAAGTGATCGTGGGAGCATCGAGGGTCGGTCCCGACAGTTGAGCCTCATGACGGGCGCTCCTGAACGGTAGCGGCACAACCCGATGGGCATGATTGTAGGTCGGACGATTGTTTACCAATGACAATCGAACCTCGAACCATCACCCTTCGAGATTGATGTACTGTCAGTTTTTCTCGGAACACCTGTCACTTTTGCCAGTGGATAGCGATCGGCCACACAAGTAGTTTTCCTAGGGTGTCCGGCAGCATGCCGCATTCTGTTCGGACCGCGTTGGCGTCGCAGAGACCGGTGACGAGTTAGGTTCTCCCGGTCTCCGTCGATGCCCGTCGGCTTGAAAACTCGGGGATAAGCGTCGCAGATCCGTCGATTCATGCCGAACGTGCAATGAGGGGCGACCACCATGAACCTCCAGCTCTTACCGTTGGCCCCACGAACGCAGGAATTCGTCCCCGAAGGGCTGCGTGAGATTCGGGTCTTCCTGATCGGCATGGGCATCGCGCTAATCTTTCTGGGAATGGCTGCCATCGGGTCGTCCTTCGTCGCCACACTCGCAACGGCAACGACGATCGGGTTTCTGCTGTTACTCGGTGCCATTTTCCAGATCGTTACGGCACTGTGGGGCCGCGGCTGGCCGGGGTTCGCGCTTCACCTGTTGGCGGGTGTCCTGTACCTCATCGCGGGTGTATTTGTCATCGAAAACCCGTTTGAGGCCGCGGTCAGCTTGACGTTCCTGATTGCCGTTGTCCTCCTCGTTGGCGGCGTCTTCCGCATGGTCCTCTCGCTACTGGAACGGTTTAGGGGTTGGGGTTGGGTCTTCCTGAATGGCGTCGTTTCCGCCGCGCTCGGCGTTGGCATTGGGCGTCAGTGGCCACTTTCGGGCCTGTGGGTAATCGGGCTGTTCGTCGGAATCGAGCTGCTCTTCAGCGGTCTGTCGTGGACGATGCTGGGCCTGATGCTATGCGCCGGCTCGAAGACGGAGATTTCGATGTGATCTGCGAGACGAGGAGGGACACAACGTGGTCGATCGCGTACTGTCCATGACGAACTGTGCTGTACCATTGGCCCGAGAGGCACTCGGCCGCAGTCCCGTTCCAGCACTGCGCGGACTGCGGATCGAGGAGGGTGAGGATACAATCGTCATCCGAGGAACGGTGTCGAGCTTCTACCACAAGCAACTAGCTCAAGAGACCGTTCGGCCCCTGCTGGGGCAACGCAAGCTGCTCAATTGCGTTGAGGTGGCCTATCCGCCCCGGGGGCCACAGGGTTGATAACGAACCGGAAAATGCGAGGGGCAATTCGCTCCAATCGGGCAAGGGAGGTCAGTCATGGCTGCAAGACGGATGTTCGCAAGCGTCGGCCTGTGCGCTTTCGGAGTGATCCTTGGCGGTTTGGTCTTCCGCATCGACGCACAGGGCACACCGCAACCGCCGTCCGGCCAGACAAAGGTGGACGCGAAAGTCGGCGATCCTGGTGACCGAACTGCCGACCGAATCGCTATCCGGGACGCGATGAAGCAATTCCTCGCCGCCTTTGAGAAGGGCGACGCCGCAGCCGCAGCCGCTCACATGACGACGGGAGCAGAATTGATGGCCCCGGACGGAACGACCGTTCATGGCCGTGACGCGATTCAGAAGGCGTACGCCGAGCACTTCGCCAAGTATCCCAAACACCAGGTCCGGGTCGAACCCGAGTCACTCCGGTTTACGTCGCGTGATACAGCGCTGGAGGAGGGTCACATGACCGTGACCCGCGGGAAGGAGAGTCCCGGCATCTACCGTTACGTCGTCCTGTACGTCCGAGAAAACGGCGCGTGGTTGATGGCCGTGGTCCGCAACGACGAAAGCGCTCAGGCATCGCTCCTCGATCTCGACTGGCTGATCGGCACATGGCAATCGAAAGGCAGTAACGGCGAGGTCCGGACGACATACGAGTGGATGGGCAACAAAGCGTTTATCCGATCGCAGTTCACGATTCAGACCAAGGGTGTGGCGGTGACGGGCACTCAGATGATCGGTCTGGACCCCGCGACGGGAACCTTACGCGTCTGGACGTTTGAGGCCGACGGAAGCATTGGCGAGGGCACGGCCACTCGCGATGGAGACAAGTGGTTGTTCGCCTCAAGCGCCACCCTGGCCGATGGTCGGACGATGACCGCCACCAACGTCCTCTCGCCGATCGACCACGATACCTTCACCTGGCAGCCCCTCGATCTCACGATCGACGGCGAAGCAATCGGGAACATGCCACCCATCAAGGTCGCGCGGATGAAGTCTCCTTAAGCGGCGATTCGATCGCCTTCGATCGACCGGCGGTTTGCGATCCGATTGAGCCAACGGTGGACCTGAGAGTGAGGGATCATCATGAAGCGAGCCATGCTACCTCTTTTGGTCGCGGTAATCACGTGGCTAGGTTTATCCACCGATGCGTTTAGCCAGCGTGGCGGGGGCCGCGGTGGCGGCGGTCGCGGCGGTGGAGGTTTTGGTGGTCGCCCGGGGGGCGGCTTCCAGGGTGTCCCGGGCGGTGCCCCACGACCTGTTAGCCCCGGCGGAATGCCGGGTGGCATGCCCGGCGGCGCCCGACCGAGCATCGCGCCGGCCGCGCCCAGACCGGCTGCGACGCCCAATCGAGGCGTATCCCCCGCAGCCGTCGGTCCTCATGGTGCGCATCCAGGCCAGCTACCATCGGGCACGGGGCCACGCGGTGGCAACATTCAGACGTCCGGTCCCAAGAGCGGCTCGATCACGACCAAGGGCGGCACGACGATCGACTACAAAGGGGCGGCTGCCGGCGGGACGACTGTCGGCGGTGTCACCGGCGGTAAGTATGTGGGCGGTGTCCAGGTCACGGGGCCAGGTGGCAACACCGTCAATCGGGTCGGCTCCGGTGGTGCCGTCGCTGGCCCCGGCGGTAACGCTGCGGCCGGAAAGTCAAATATCACCCAGGCATCTGGCCCCGGTGGCACAGCGACTGGTGCGAGCCGTAGCGGCGTCGTAGCCGGACCGGGCGGCGTCGCGGCTGGTAAGTCGGGTATTGCCGTCGGTCCCGGCGGTGCGGCAGCTGGGCGCGCGGCAGCGGCGGTTGGCCCGAACGGGGCCGTTGCTGGCCGGGCTGGTGCAGCCGTAGGTCCCGGTGGAGCAGTCGCCGGTGCGGGCCGAGTGGCAGCGACTCCTTACGGTACTTACTATCGGTCGGCCGCCGCTATCTCCGGTCAGGGCGTCTACGTCCGCCAAAGCTTCGGTTATTACCACTGCTTCCGTCCCGGATGGTATGCACGGTATCCCGGAGCCTGGGCCGCGGCGGGGTTTGTAGTTGGAGCAGCATGGAGTACCCCGAGTTGGGGCACCGTTTCGTCGTATTGCGGTTATCCGGCCGAGCCGATCTACTACGACTACGGCAGCACGGCTGTCGTGGAAGGCGACACGATGTACGTGAACGGCGAAGCGGTCGGTACTGCCGTCCAATATGCCGAACAAGCCGAGGCCATTGCCGACGCGGGCCAACAGGCGAAACCGGCCGACGATGAGAAATGGCAAGCCCTGGGCGTGTTTGCAATGGTTCAGGGCGACGACATCACATCATACAACCTGTTCCAACTCGCGATTAACAAAGCCGGCATCATCCGCGGCAACTACTACAACGCGTTGACCGATAGCGCGGAACCGGTGGCCGGATCGGTGGATGCGAAGTCCCAGCGCGCGGCCTGGACTGTGGGCGGTCGGAAGGCTCCCGTCTACGAGGTCGGTATCGCCAACATGACGAAGGACGAGTGCACCATGCTCGTCCACTTCAACAAAGACAAAGTTCAGCAGATGACGCTCGTGCGGGTCGAGGCACCCACCGAGGAACCGGCTGGCCCAGCCAAATAGGCAGAGGTAGACGAGCCATGACTACGCCATTCGACCTTCGAGACTATGACATCACGGTCGCGGAAGTTCACCACAACCTGTCACCCAGTCTGCTTTACGAGCACGCCATTCGGTACGAGAAGGATGCGTGCATAGCCGAGAGCGGCGCGCTGGTCGCCTACTCCGGCAAGAAGACCGGGCGGTCGCCCAAGGACAAGCGGGTCGTCAAACACCCAAACTCGGAGGCCGATGTCTGGTGGGGACCGGTCAACATCCCGCTTGACGCGACCGCGTTCGCCATCAACCGGGAGCGGGCGCATGACTACCTCAACACCCGTGAGCGGCTCTACTGCTTCGACGGCTTTGCCGGCTGGGACCCGAAGTATCGCTTGAAGGTGCGGGTCATTTGTTCGCGGCCGTACCACGCCTTATTCATGCACACCATGCTCATCCGGCCGACGAAGCAGGAGTTGGCGGCGTACGGCACGCCAGACTTCGTCATCTGCAATGCCGGGGCCTTCCCAGCCAACCGATTGACGACCGGCGTCGATTCCAAGACGAGCGTCTGCCTGAGCATCGAGGACCGCGAGCTGATCATCCTGGGCACCGAGTATGCCGGCGAGATGAAAAAGGGGGTCTTCACGGTCGCGAATTACCTCGCCCCGAAGCGCGGTCTGCTGTCGATGCACTGCTCGGCCACCGCCGATCCGAAGACTGGTAAGTCGTCCTTGCTATTCGGGCTGTCCGGCACGGGCAAGACAACGCTCTCCGCCGACCCGAAGCGCGAGCTAATCGGCGACGACGAACACGTCTGGAGCGACGACGGCGTCTTTAACATCGAAGGCGGCTGTTACGCCAAGGCCGTCAACCTAACGCCGGAGTCTGAGCCGACGATCTTTCAGGCACTCCGCTTCGGCGCGGTGCTGGAAAACGTTGCTCTGGACGATGACCACATCGTCGATTTCGCCGATACCCACATCACGGAGAATACACGCGGCGCGTACCCGATCAACTTCATCCAAAATGCACGCATCCCGTGCATCGCCGGCCACCCGACGGACATCATATTTCTCACCTGCGATGCCTTCGGCGTGCTGCCGCCGGTGAGTTCCCTGACGCCGGCCCAGGCGATGTACCACTTCATCAGCGGCTACACGGCCAAGGTGGCCGGCACCGAGGTTGGGGTGAAGGAGCCGTCGGCCACGTTCTCGCCATGCTTTGGCGGGCCGTTCTTGGTTTGGCATCCGAGCAAGTATGCGGAGTTGCTCGCAGCCAAGATGAAACAGCACAACGCCCGCGTCTGGCTCGTCAACACGGGCTGGAGCGGCGGCAGCTACGGCACCGGCAAGCGAATCAAGCTCGCACACACCCGCGCGATCATTGACGCCATCCACAGCGGAGCGCTGATCGGTGGCAAGACGCGCCGCGACCCGATGTTTGGATTCGAAGTCGTCACAGAGTGTCCTGGGGTGCCGACCGAAGTCCTGTGGCCACGGGACACCTGGACTCAATCAGCAGCGTACGACATGGCAGCCAAGAAGCTGTCGCAGTTGTTTGTCGACAACTTCATGAAGTACGAGGCCGGTACGGGCGCGGACGTACGTGCGGCCGCGCCAGCCACATGACCGATGATCGAATCGTCCATGAGAATGCGCTGCTTACAGACCGAGTTGCTGGTTCAAGCGGGCCGGTTGCTCCTTGAGTACAACGAATCGACTCGAGCGATTCAACATGCTCTTACAACGACGGCCAGCGCGTTGACCGACGACGCTTGTCACGTCGTGGTGTCCTACGGCAGCGTCGCCGTGTCACTGGGAGGCAATACGTCGGCGCTGGTACCCGTGCGAGAGCTTCGCTACAACACCGCTGTCCAAGCACGAGTCCATGCGATTCTTGGTCGGGTTCGCGACGGGCACCTCGAGCCGATGGCTGCCTTGACGGAATTGGGTCGGGTCGAGGCCGAAACCCCGCGGCACCCGCAGTGGGTTGCCATCTTGGTGCTAGGGTTGGCCGCCACCAGCCTCGCCGTCCTACTTCGGGCGGATACTGGTGCCGCGGCCGTTGCGGGCGTGGCGACGGGCTTGGGCCTGGTCGTCCGACAAGCGCTCGGCCGGCGACACTTCAGTCTGCTGACCCTGCCGCTTGCCGCTGCGCTTGTCGGGGCGGTCGCTGGTGGCGGAGCAATCCGACTCGGGTGGACGCAAACGCCGGAACTTGCCTTGGTCGTGCCGGCTCTGATGGTGGTGCCTGGGCCGCACTTGATTAATGGTGTGCTGGATCTGATCGACAATTACGTGCCGATGAGCATGGCCCGGCTAGGGCTGGCGGCGGGCATCCAGCTCGCCGGTGCATTAGGCGTTGTTCTCGGCGTTGAGTTAACCGTCCGAAGTCCCCTGCCCGTCACGACGGCCGCTGCAGGTCGCCTCGATCTCGTGTCGGATGTGGTTCTGGCGGGAGTCGCGACTTGTGGGTTCGCAGTGTTTTACAACACGACGTGGAGCCAAGTGGGGCTAGCTGCCTTGGGCGGTATGGTAGGCCACGGCCTACGCTACCTCGCCCTGGAGGTAGGCACGGACCTGGTTCCCGCAACGCTTCTGGGAGGGCTGGCCGTCGGTGCCGTGGCCGCTGGGATTGCCCGGGCCGGCAAGATCCCCGTCGCAGTCATCGCCTTCGCCGGTGCGGTGCCGATGATACCGGGACTGCACATGTACCGGGCGTTAGCCGGGGCGCTGCACATCGCCCGGCTGGCGAATGAGGCGGACACCGCCGCGGTAGCCGAAACACTTGCGAATGCGGCGTACGCGGGTCTAGGGATAAGTGGGCTAGCGTTAGGACTGATCCTTGGTGTTCGGACGGTTCAGGCCACCTGCGAACGGTCAACCGCCCCGGCACCGTCGTAGCCACCGATGCCTACGCTATCGAGTGTTTCTCGATGGCCCGTTGATAAGTGCCTCGTGGACAACCTGCATTGAGGAATCGAATCGTGACGCAAGCCCTTAAGGACATCCAACCGCACGTCGCCGCCCCGCTTTCCCCAGCGGAACTCCACAGCCTTGACGCCTATTGGCGGGCGTCGAACTACCTATCGGTCGGCCAGATTTACTTGCTCGACAACCCACTTCTGCGCGAGCCGCTCAAGCGGGAACACATCAAGCCACGGCTGCTCGGCCATTGGGGCACGTCGCCCGGCCTGAACATGCTCTGCGTCCACCTCAACCGCGTCATCAAGCGCGACGATCTGAACGTCATCTACATCATCGGCCCCGGTCATGGCGGCCCATCGCTGGTGGCGCACGCGTACCTCGAAGGCACGTACAGCGAGGTGTATCCGAATATCAGCCAGGACGCCGAAGGGATGAAGCGGCTGTTTAAGCAGTTCAGCTTTCCCGGCGGCATTCCAAGCCACGTCGCCCCAGAGACACCCGGCTCGATCCACGAGGGCGGCGAACTTGGCTACGCATTATCGCATGCCTACGGAGCCGCGTTCGACAATCCCGATCTGATCGTGGCATGCGTGGTCGGCGACGGCGAGGCTGAGACCGGGCCGCTCGCCACCGGCTGGCACGGTAACAAGTTCCTCAACCCCGCTCGCGACGGGGCCGTGCTGCCGATCCTGCACCTGAACGGCTACAAGATCGCCAACCCCTGTTTCCTCGCCCGCATCCCCAAGGATGAATTGCAGAAGTTCTTCGAGGGCATGGGCTACAAGCCCTACTTCGTTGAGGGCAGCGACAGTGCGGTGGTTCACCAGCAACTCGCCAGCGCTCTCGACGCGGCGACCGCGGAAATCAAACTGATCTGGGCCGACGCCCGAACCAAGGGCATCGTCAAGCGGCCCGCCTGGCCGATGATCGTCTTCCGTACGCCCAAGGGCTGGACCTGTCCGGCCGAGATCGACGGCAAAAAGTGCGAAGACTACTGGCGGTCGCACCAGGTGCCGATGGGCGACATGGACTCGCTCGAACACATCCGGATTCTCGAACAGTGGATGAAGAGCTACCGGCCCGGAGAACTGTTCGACGACGCGGGCAAGCTCAAGCCCGAACTCGCCGCGCTGGCCCCGACGGGTCATCGGCGCATGAGCGACAACCCACACACCAACGGCGGGCTGCTCCTGCGCGACCTGAAGATGCCCGACTTCCGCAACTACGCCGTCGAGGTTCCCAGCCCCGGCGCAACGACCGCGGAATCAACTCGCGTGATGGGCAAATTCCTCCGCGACATTATGAAACAGAACCTGGAGAGCGAGAACTTCCGATTGTTCAGCCCGGACGAGAACAACTCGAACCGCTGGCAAGACGTGTTGGATGTGACCACGCGCTGCTACATGGCCGACATCTACCCGGAGGACGATAAGCTCAGTCCGGACGGCCGGGTGATGGAGGTCTTGAGCGAACACCAGTGTCAGGGGTGGCTTGAAGGGTATCTACTCACCGGCCGGCACGGTTTCTTTTCTTGTTACGAAGCCTTCATTCACATCATCGACTCTATGTTCAATCAGCACGCCAAGTGGCTGAAGGTGTGCAAGCACATCCCGTGGCGGCGACCGATCGCGTCGTTCAACTATCTGCTCAGCTCGCACGTTTGGCGGCAGGACCACAACGGCTTCAGCCACCAGGATCCCGGCTTCATCGATCACGTGGTCAACAAGAAGGCCGAGGTCATCCGCGTCTACCTGCCACCGGATGCAAACACCCTCCTGTCCGTTACCGATCACTGCTTGCGGAGTCGAGACTACGTCAATGTCGTGGTTGCCGGCAAGCAGCCAGCTCCGCAATGGTTGACGATGGATCAGGCCATCAAACACTGCACGATGGGCGCGGGCATTTGGGAGTGGGCGAGCAACGACAAGGGCAGTGAGCCGGATGTCGTCATGGCGTGCTGCGGCGACGTGCCGACGCTCGAGACACTGGCCGCGGTCGAATTGATCCGCAAGCATTTGCCCGAACTCAAGGTGCGGGTGGTCAACGTCGTCAACCTGATGAAGCTCCAACCGGCGAGCGAACACCCGCATGGGCTTTCGGATCACGATTTCGACGCCCTGTTCACGAAAGACAAACCAGTGATCTTTGCGTTCCACGGCTACCCGTGGCTCATTCACCGGCTGACCTACCGGCGGACGAATCACAAGAACCTGCATGTCCGCGGCTACAAAGAAGAAGGCACAACGACAACGCCGTTCGATATGTGCGTACTGAACCAGATCGATCGGTTCCATCTGGTGGAAGACGTCATCGACCGTCTACCTCAGCTCGGTGCCCGCGCGGCCTACTTCAAACAGGCGATTCAGGAGAAGCTGATTGAACACAAGCAGTACATCGCCCAACACGGCGACGACATCCCAGCCATCAGTGGCTGGAAGTGGGGGACGAAAGGATCGGTAGCCAGTCGCGCTACTTCCACAGAAGGGGATAACGTGTAGTCGTCGTCAACGAAAAAAGAGTATCGCCGTCATGACCTGGAAGCAACGCCACGCCCTGCGAACGTTTTGGAAGTCGGCCTTGTGGCCGATCCCGCTCGCCTTCATGATCGTTGCCCCACTGTGTGCGCACGCCGTTTTGGACATCGACCAGCGGCTTGGCTGGACGATGGGCTTAAGCGCCGACGGAGCACGAGCCGTCGCCAGTATCCTGACCGGCTCGATGCTGACCCTGATCGTGTTTATCTTTACGGTGGTGCTGTTAGCGGTTCAGGTAGCGAGCGCGCAATTCACGCCACGGGTGATCGCCCGGGTCTTTCAAGACCCCGGCACAAAGATCGCCCTGGGACTATTCGTATTCGTCCTCACATTCTCGCTCGTCGTCCTGGGACGCCTCGAAGACCCCGTCCCTAAGCTCGCGGGATTGTCGTGCGCGTACGGGGCGCTGACATGTGTGGCGGTGTTCGTATTTCTGATCGACCGACTCGGCAAAGAACTGCGGCCCGTGCGTATCCTGACGGGCGTGGCGACCGAGGGACGTGACGTCATCCGTACGATCTACCCGAAGCTCGAGGCCGACACGGATCCGTCGAGTCAGCCACCGGACCCGCCCGCGATGGGCAAGTTGACTGAAACAATTCTCCACAGTGGCGGTCCCGGCGTTTTGCTGGCCTTCGACGACCGAGGTCTCCTGGAACTGGCCCGAGACGCGGACTGCGTCATTGAGCTCGTGCCGCAGGTAGGCGACTTCATCCCTCCCGACGACCCACTGTTCCGCATTTATGGCAATCGCGGCTCGATCGATCGCCACCGCCTGGCCCAATCTGTTGCCATCGGACCCGAGCGGACCGTGGAGCAAGATCCGGCGTTCTCGTTTCGCATCATTGTGGATATCGCCTCGAAGGCGCTGTCGCCGGCGATCAATGACCCCACGACGGCGGTGTTGGCCATTGACCAAATCCACCATCTGCTCGGCCAGGTTGGGATTCGGCAACTCGACACCGGGCAAGATTGCGATGAAAAGGGCCAACTGCGATTGGTCTACCGGACACCCGACTGGGAGGACTTCGTTCAGCTTGCAGTGACAGAGATTCGCCACTTCGGTGGCGAGAGTATTCAGGTCGCGCGTCGCCTGCGGGCTATGCTGCAAACTCTCATGCAGACTTTGCCCGAGTCGCGCGCCCGGCTGCTGCGGAGAGAATTGGACTTGCTGCATCGCTCGTCCCAGCGGTTCTTTACCGAGCCCGAGGACCTGGCCCTTGCGGAGATCGGCGACAATCAGGGCGTGGGCGGAACACACGACAACCGACGAATGGTGGTATCGTGACCGCCGAACAACTGAACCGACTGATCGACATACTGGCCCCCCTCACCTTGTTCGAGATGATGGTGGCCATCGGATTGGGTGTCACCTTCGCCGATCTTGCCAATGTCGGACGAAACGGGCGGCTGGTCGTGCGAGCTGCCTTCGCGAACTACGTCTGCTACCCGGCGTTTGCGGTTGGTCTGCTGCTCGCATTCCATGTCGATCCGTGGGTCGCTGCGGGATTCCTGATCGCAGCGGTCTGTCCGGGCGCACCCTATGGGCCACCGTTTACCGGCTTGGCGCGAGGCAACGTGGTCGTTGCCGTGGGACTGATGGTGCTGCTGGCCGGGTCGTCGGCCCTTGTCGCTCCGGCCTTGCTCTCCGTCCTGCTCCCCGTGACATCCGGCACAGAGACTCTCCATCTTGACGCCGGCCGATTAGTCAGCACGTTGCTCGTTACCCAATTTCTTCCACTGTGCATCGGGCTAGCCGTACGCCGTTGGTGGCCGGCCCTGGCGGACAAGCTAAGCCGACCGGCCAGCCGGTTGAGTGGTCTCCTGAACGTGGCCTTGCTCGTGGCCATCCTGGTCGCCCAGTTCGATACGCTGGCCGGCATTCCGGCACGGGCGTTCGTGGGAATGTCGGCCCTGGTACTCGCGGGCGTGGTGACTGGGTGGCTGTTCGGTGGGCCGGCGCGCGACATCCGCACCGCAATGGCGATGGCCACAGCGGTTCGCAATGTCGGCCTCAGCCTGGTCATTGCGACGGCCAGCTTCCCCGGTTCACGAGCCGTAACGGCGGCGACAACGTTTGCGATCTTCCAGACGATCGCGGTGGCCTTGATTGCTCTGGGTTGGGGGCGGCTAGAACCGGCCCTGAATGAAGGCAAGGCGAGCCAGACGCCGTCGGCCGAGCGCCGGACTAATAGCTCGGCCTCGTGCGGCAACGGGGATTCATCGCTGTGAGGATGCAAGAGAAAGGTAAACCCATGCGTATCACACGGCTCAATTGCGTACTCGCCGTCGCAGTCAGTTGCCTGGCAGGCGGGTGCGAGTCGCAGACACCTACGGTAACGGAACCGCCGCCGCCGCCCGTCACCGTCAGCCAACCGATCAGCCGCGAGGTAACCGACTACGACGACTACGAAGGCCGAATCGCTGCGGTCGATGTTGTCGAGGTGCGGGCTCGCGTCCGCGGACACCTCAACAAGGTTAGCTTCAAGGACGGGCAGGTCGTCGAAAAGGACGCCCTGCTGTTTGAGATCGACCCGCGGCCGTACAAAGCGATGCTGGACGCGGCGGCAGCTCAGAAGGCGGCAGCGGAGGCCAACCTCGAATTGGCCAAAAAGGAGTATGCCCGGATCGCCCCTCTCGTCAAGGCCGGGGCGTCGACCCGCGAGGAGTTAGACGTTTGGATCGCCAAGCAGGCCGTTGCAACGGCCGAGCGGCTCAAGGCCATCGCCGCCGTCGAGCAGGCGCAACTCGAACTCGACTTTACCAAGGTCACCGCGCCGATCCAGGGTAAGGCGAGCCGAACGCAGGTGACGGAGGGCAACCTGATCAACGCGAGCGGCGGCGAGACGCTACTGACGACGATCGTCTCCGTGGACCCAGTTTACGTCTACTTCGATGTGGATGAGCGGTCCCTGCTCCGCTACCGCAAGGACTTCGAAAAGGGGGACATGCCCGCGGGCAGCCCGCGACGACCCATCAAGGACCTGAACATTCCCATCTTCGTCGGCCTCGAAGGGGAGGATGGGTACCTACACAAGGGCACCATCGATTTCTCCGACAACCGCGTGAACTCGAGCACGGGCACCATCCAGGTCCGTGGCGTCCTACCCAACCCGACGCGCATTCTCGACGCTGGCATGCGAGCTCGCGTTCGTATGCCCGTGGGTGATCCGCACAAGTCACTGCTGGTTACCGAACGGGCGGTCGGTAATGACCAGGGGCGGAAATTCCTCTACGTCGTCAATGACCAAAACGTCGTGGAGCGACGCGACGTCAAGCTCGACCGGGTGGTCGATGGCCTTCAGATCGTCAAGGAAGGCCTCAAGCCAGACGATTGGGTCATCGTCAACGGCATTCAGCGGGCGCGGGACGCCATGAAGGTCGCCCCCAAGCGCAGCCCGATGCCCGGTGTCGGCACGACCGATGCGAAGACGCAACCGGTCCAGCCGAAAGGCAAAAGCTAAGGGAGACGATTGTTCATGTTCTCGCACGTTTTCATTGACCGCCCCATCTTTGCGACGGTGCTATCGATCGTCATTGTGATCGTCGGCACGGTGGCGCTGACGCAGCTTCCTATCGCCCAGTACCCGGAAGTCGCTCCGCCGACGATCTCGGTCACTGCGTCCTACCCTGGGGCGAACGCCAAGGTCGTGGCCGACACCGTCGCAACTCCTATCGAGCAGGAGGTCAACGGCGTCGAGAACATGATCTACATGTCGTCGCGCTGCACCAACGACGGCCAGTTGACACTCGATGTGACGTTTAAGCTCGGCACTAACCTGGACATGGCTCAGGTGCTGGTCCAGAACCGGGTCAAGGTCGCCGAGGCCAAGCTGCCGGAGGAGGTCAAGCGCCAGGGCGTCACGACGAAGAAGAAATCACCGAGCATTCTGTTGTGCGTGAACCTGATCTCCGACAAGATCAAGGACGCCACGACGGGCCATGAGCGGTATCGGTTCGATCAACTCTATCTGAGCAACTACGCCACGATCAACGTCAAAGACGAATTGGCGCGCATCCAGGGCGTCGGCGACGTGACATTCCTCGGCCCGCGCGACTACAGCATGCGCGTCTGGCTCGACCCACAGAAGCTGGCGGCGCGCGGGATGACGGCCGCGGACGTGGTCCAGGGCATTCGCGAGCAAAACGTCCAGGTCGCAGCGGGGCGACTCGGCCAACCACCGACACCGACGGGTCAGAACTTCCAGCTTACGCTCAACACACTGGGTCGACTCGAAAGCGAGGACCAGTTCCGTGGCATCGTCGTCAGGACCGACACGGACGGTTCTGCCACCTACCTTCGCGACGTGGTCTCGGACGATCGGCCTGGACAGAAGGGCGTCGAGCTGGCAGCCAAGAACTACGACGTGAATAGCTACCTCGACGGTGACCCATCGATCACGATGGCCATCTTCCAGTTGCCCGGCTCCAATGCCGTGGACTGCGCCACGAACATCCGCGCGAAGATGGACGAGCTCAAGACGAGTTTCCCCAAGGGGATCGACTATCGCATCGTTTACGACACAACGGTGTTCATCGATGAGTCGGTCAAGAGCGTCTTTCACACGTTGTTCGAGGCGATCGTCCTCGTCTTCCTCGTCGTCCTGATCTTTTTGCAGAACTGGCGGGCCACTATCATCCCGATGATCGCGGTACCCGTGTCGCTTGTCGGTACGTTCGCTGTGATGGCACTCCTCGGTTTCTCGCTGAATAACCTGTCGTTATTCGGCTTGGTTCTCGCCATTGGCATCGTCGTCGATGATGCGATCGTCGTCGTCGAAAATGTCGAGCGGCACTTGGCCATGGGCAAGGGATCCCGGGACGCGGCGCGTGACGCGATGACGGAGACAATCGGCCCGGTCATCGCGATCGCCCTTGTCCTCTGCGCAGTATTCGTGCCGACAGCGTTCATGGCGGGCATTAGTGGGCAGTTTTACAAGCAGTTCGCCCTGACCATCGCGGCCTCGACGATCATCTCCGCGTTCAACTCGCTGACGCTTAGCCCGGCCTTGTGCGTGATTCTGCTCAAGCCCCACGCTCATGGCGACCACGGTCACGGTCACCAGGAAGCGCTGCCGCGGCTCGGCATCGTCCTGATCGGCGGGCTGTTGGCGATGTACCTGCTGCCGACGCTGGTCGGACCGCTAGTCGGCGTGACTGTCCCCGGCCACGGCGAACATGGGGCCGACCATGGTACGGATGCCACCAAACTGGGAGCACTCCGTGCGGGTCTCTTCCTGGCCGGAGCCGCCGTAGGGTGGATTCTGGCCGGTGTCGTGAATCGCGGCCTCGGTGCTCTCTTCCAGGGCTTCAACTGGGGCTTCGATCGCGCGACGGCTATCTATGGATGGACGGTGGCTCTTTTCCTGCGCCTAAGTGCCGTCATGCTAATCGTCTATGGCGGTCTCATTGCCCTGACGGTTCTGGGGTTCAGAACCGTGCCGGTCGGATTCATCCCCCAGCAAGACAAGGGCTATCTCGTCGTCAACGCCCAACTTCCCGACGGGGCAAGTTTGGAGCGGAGCGACGAGGTGATCGGCCGCATGACTGAAATCGCCCGCAAGACCGAGGGCGTCGCACACGTCATCGGTGTACCGGGGTATTCGATCCTGACGAGCACGAACATCTCCAATGTCGGCGGCATGTTTGTCATCCTCGCCCCGTTTGAGGAGCGAGCCGGCCGCAAGGAGTTGAGCGCCGACCAAGTAACGGATCGACTGCGAAAGGCGTTCCGTGAAATTGAGGATGCTCAGGCCAACGTCTTCGGTGCCCCGCCGATCGACGGCCTTGGCAGCACGGGCGGCTTCAAGATGCAGGTGCAGGACCGTTCCGGTTTGGGGTTGGAAGGTCTGCAAGGGGCCGTCTCAAACATCGTCGCCAAAGGCAATGCCCAACCGGGGTTGGTCGGCCTGTTCAGTAGCTTTAGCGCCAATCAGCCCCAGCTCTACGTGGACATCGACCGGACTAAGGCCAAGAAGCAAGGCGTGGCCCTCAACGACGTCTTCGACACGCTCCAGGTCTATCTCGGGTCGGCCTACGTCAACGACATCACGCTCTTCAACCGCAACTGGCAGGTGAACCTCCAGGCCGACGCTCGCTACCGCCTGCGCCCCGAAGACGTCGGTCGGCTGAAAGTGCGGAATGCCTCGGGCGAGATGGTGCCGCTTCAGACCATGATTACCGTTAGTGATGTCGCCGGGCCGGCCATTGTGAACCACTACAATTCGAAGCCGTCGGCCGAAGTGTCGGGCAGTCCGGCTCCCGGTGTCAGTTCGGGACAATCGAACGCGATGATGGAGAGCATCGCCCGACAGGAGCTGCCGTCCGGCATGGGTTTCGAGTGGACCGAACTCACGTATCAGCAGATTGAAGCAGGAAAAGACCTGTTGACCAAGCTCGTGTTCCCCCTCGCGGTTGTGTTCGTGTTCCTGGTGCTGGCAGCTCAGTACGAGAGTTGGTCGCTGCCCCTTGCGATCATCCTGATCGTGCCGATGTGCCTGCTTGCTGCCATAGCCGGCCTGTGGATCATGCGCATGGACAACAATATCTTCAGCCAAATCGGCCTGGTGGTGCTGGTCGGCCTCGCCAGTAAGAACGCGATCCTGATCGTCGAGTTCGCCAAGCAACTTCAGGACGAAGGCAAGAGCCGGTTCGATGCCACAGTCGATGCCAGCAAGCTACGGCTCCGACCGATCCTGATGACGTCGTTCGCCTTCATCCTCGGCGTTGTTCCCCTGGTCTTGGCCAAAGGGGCCGGGGCTGAGATGCGCGTGGCCCTCGGCGTGGCCGTCTTCAGCGGCATGCTCGGCGTCACGGCATTCGGCATCTTCTTTACGCCTGTGTTCTATTCGGTCGTCCGTTGGCTCACGGGAGACCAGGTGAGCTCCACAACACAGAAGGCGGCCGGATCTACCGTATCGACTTCCTCATCGGTTGACGGTGACCTGGGTGCGAATCTGACCATCGACGCAACCGCCCAGGTCGAGCCTCCTCGTCAGTCGACGTGATGACGGGGACGCGACGCGGTGCCGGCAAATGGGTCCGCGGACCCCTGGAGGTGGAAACGAACTATGTCGAATTCCGAAGACAAGAAGCTCAAACGCAAGGTCTACGAGAAAGAACTGGTCAAGCTCCAGACCGAGCTAGCCAATCTCCAGGAGTGGGTAGTCCACAAGGGACTTCGAGTCATCGTCGTCTTCGAAGGGCGCGACGCCGCGGGCAAGGGAGGTACAATCAAGGCGATCACCGAACGCGTCAGCCCGCGAGTGTTTCGCCTCACCGCCCTCCCAGTGCCGTCAGACCGTCAGAAGACACAACTGTACGTCCAACGGTATTTGCAACACTTCCCGGCGGCGGGCGAGATCGTCATCTTTGACCGCAGTTGGTACAACCGAGCGGGCGTCGAGCGAGTCATGGGCTACTGCTCGGAGAAGGAATACCGGCAATTCCTCGAAAACTGCCCCAAGTTCGAGCAGTTCATCGTTCAATCGGGCATCGTCCTGATCAAGTTCTGGCTGGAGGTCGGCAAGAAGGAACAGAAGCGGCGCTTCGAGGCCCGTATCGACGACCCGTTACGGCAGTGGAAGCTTAGCCCGACGGACCTCGAATCGTACTCGCGTTGGTATGCCTATTCCCGGGCACGCGATCAGATGCTCGATGCCACGGACATCGAAGCCGCCCCGTGGCATATCGTCCGGTCGGACGATAAGCGGCGTGCGCGGTTGAACTGCATCGCGCATCTTCTCAGCTTGATTCCCTACGAGACCGTTCCGCACGAGAAGGTCAAACTCCCCGGCCGCTCGGATAAGGGCGAATACGACGACCAGGAGTCCATGAAGGACCGACACTTCGTTCCCGAAAGGTACTAAAGCCAAGACCGCAAACGGTCGCGACCGCAATGAACCGGCGACCGACCACGATGAAAGGTGTACACGATGGACCAGCAGTCTCGATCGGACCCCACAGGCCTCGTCCATCTCAACGATGAACGGCAGGTCGCCGACGTGATCGCCAACTCGGTCATGCACCTATGGGAGGCCGTTAACGACCTGACGCGGTTGCGCCCAACGAAGCGCGAGCGCTACCGCGTCACAGTGTTCGGCTCTGCGCGAGTGCCCAAGGACCACTGGGTTTATGCGGCCGTCCGCGATGTGGCCGCGGAGCTAACGCGCATGGGATGCGACATCATCACCGGTGGCGGGCCCGGATTGATGCAAGCCGCCAATGAAGGCGTCAAGCTCGGGGATCAGGACGGTACAAAGCGGTCGATCGGAATCCGGGTCGATCTGCCATTCGAGCAGGAGGTCAATTCCTTCGTCACCCAGGCCTTCGAGCACCGGACCTTCTTCACGCGGCTTCACCAGTTCGTCGTGATGTCAGACGCCTTCGTTGTCGTCCCGGGCGGAATCGGAACGGTCCTGGAGACGATGATGGTCTGGCAACTCATTCAGGTCCGGAAACTGGAAAACACGCCCCTGATCCTGGCCGGCAAGATGTACGCCGACTTGGTGGATTGGTGCCGAGCGAACATGCTCCGCCCCGAGTTCCCACTCGCCAGCCCCGAAGACATGGCGCTGCCGGTGTGCGTCGAGGACGGTCCCGCGATCGTAAAGATTCTCCGGGATCACCACGCAAAATGGACGCAAATGCATAACCGGTGCAACTAGCAAACTCACCCCACCCGTATCGCGAAAACGGTTGAGCGTCACGACTGAAGTAGCTGCGGCATCGACAGTGTCGAGGAATTGCCGTCGAATGGTGCGCACGGCCGACGCTGTGGAAGGAAGGGCCCCTAGGAGGACTTAGGATGTTGGCCGTAAAGAACCGCATGGTTGCGATCTATGTGGACAAGTCCACGGAGCAGTGGATCGTCCGAGATCCCGAGGGAAACTTCTGGATCGTACCGAGTGTCGAAAACGCCTGGGACCACCGCCAACCGTTCTATCCCCCGGAGGATGCAGAGCTTGAGCCGGTCCCAGGACATTACAAGTTCATGCTCGGCCTGCCCTATTAACTCGAAAGAAGGTCCAGCGATGACCGCCGAACAGGCCCGCCTCGATGCAGCCCGGGAGCAAGACATCCCGTGGAAGAAGTGGGGGCCGTACCTCAGCGAGCGGCAATGGGGTACCGTTCGCGAGGACTACAGCGAGGGTGGTAACGCCTGGGACTACTTCTCACACGATCAGGCCCGTTCTCGCGCCTACCGCTGGGGCGAGGACGGCCTGGCCGGCATTTCGGACGACAAACAGCGGCTGTGCTTTGCCCTGGCCCTTTGGAACGGTCGGGACCCGATTCTCAAGGAGCGACTGTTCGGCCTGACCAACAGCGAGAGCAACCACGGCGAGGATGTGAAGGAGTACTACTTCTACCTCGATAGCACACCGACGCACTCGTACATGAAGTATCTTTACAAGTACCCGCAAGCAGCCTTCCCTTACGGCGACCTCGTCCAAACCAGCGGTCGACGGACACGGAATGACTTCGAGTACGAACTGCTCGATACGGGCGTCTTCGACAACGACCGTTACTTCGACGTGTTCGTCGAGTACGCCAAAGAATCCCCCGAAGACCTCCTGATCCAGATCAGCGTTCACAACCGCGGTCCGGAGCCAGCCGAGCTGCACGTCCTGCCGACGCTCTGGTTCCGCAACGAATGGTCCTGGCATGGGGACTCGGACCGGCCGACACTTCAACAGGTCGCCAGCGCCCAGGGGCGAGGTGTCGTCAAGGCGACCAACCCACGGTTAGGGGAGCGGTACCTCTACTGCGATGGCGACGCGCCGCTGTTATTCACGGAGAACGAGACCAACACCAAGCGCATCTTCGGCGTGCCGAACCGCAGCCCTTACGTCAAGGACGGTTTCGACAACTTCGTCGTCCACGGCCAGGCCTCGGCTGTGAACCCAGAGAAAACGGGGACAAAGGCGGCCCCGCACTATCGACTCACCGTGAAGCCAGGCGAGTGCCAGGTGGTCCGGCTTCGGCTCACCGATGTCGCGCCCGCCGCGTACGCCAAGACCAACGGCGACACCGCAAGTCCGTTCGGTTGCCATTTCGACGATGTCCTCAATGCACGCCGCGCGGAAGCGGACGAATTCTACAAGGCTGTGATTCCAGCCTCGCTCAATGCCGATCAGGCCAACGTCATGCGTCAGGCCCTGGCAGGAATGCTCTGGAGCAAGCAGTTCTACCATTACGACGTCGACAAATGGCTTGAAGAGCGCGGCTCGGATCCGTTCAAGGAGACGCGCAAGCAGGCCCCACGGAACGACCACTGGCACCACATGTACAACGGCGACATCATCTCGATGCCGGACAAGTGGGAGTACCCGTGGTATGCCGCATGGGACCTCGCTTTCCACGTCATCGCCCTGACGCTTGTGGACGCGGATTTCGGGAAGGATCAGCTGAAGCTGATGGTGCGCGAGCGCTACATGCATCCCAACGGGCAGATTCCCGCTTACGAATGGAACTTCGGCGACGTCAATCCGCCCGTTCACGCCTGGGCCACCATTTTCACCTATGCCATGGACGTGGCGAAGACGGGTGAAGGCGACAAGGAATGGCTCAAGTCGATCTTCCAAAAGTTGCTGCTCAACTTCACCTGGTGGGTCAACCGCAAAGACCGTTCCGGACGGAATGTCTTCGAGGGAGGCTTCCTGGGTCTGGACAACATCGGCGTCTTCGATCGCAGCGCCCCGCTGCCAACGGGCGGCTACCTGGAGCAAGCCGACGGCACCGCCTGGATGTGCCTGTTTTGCGAGAACATGCTCCAGATCGCCAGCACACTTGCGATGACCGACCCGGACTACGCCGATATGGCGCTGAAGTTTGTCCAGCATTTTCTCTGGATCGCCTCGTCGATGGCCAATGTCGGCGGCGGCACTGGCATGTGGGATGAAGACGATGGCTTCTTCTACGACGTACTGCGATTACCCAACGGCCAGGCCCAGCGACTCAAGGTTCGGTCGATGGTGGGACTCTTGCCGTTGTGCGCGGCTACGACATTCGACGGAAAGGTGATGAAGCAGTATCCGGAAATCGCGGAACGCTTGCGAACCTTCATCGTGGCTCGCCCGGAAATCACAGCCGCGATTCACCCTCTGGGCAAAGAAGGCTCTACCGGTCGGTACCTCGCGTCGATCCTGGACGAAGCCAAGCTCCGTCGGGTGCTGGCCAAGATGCTCGACGAGAACGAGTTCCTCAGCCCGTACGGCATCCGCTCGCTATCGCGCTATCACGCGGAACATCCCTTTGTGTTTAACGCTGGCGGACAGGAGTATCGCGTCGGGTATCTTCCAGCCGAGTCCGATACTGGTATGTTCGGTGGCAATTCCAACTGGCGCGGGCCTATCTGGATGCCGGTCAACGCATTGATCGTCCGCGCTCTGTTGAATTACTACAGCTATTACGGCGACGATTTCCGAGTAGAGTGCCCGATCGGCTCCGGCCAGATGATGACCCTCTACCAAGTGGCCGAGGAAATCACGCGCCGCTTGTCGAACATCTTCCTCAAGGACAAGGACGGTCGACGGCCGGTCTACGGTGGAACGTGGAAGTTCCAGAACGATCCGCACTGGCGCGATTGCCTACAGTTCTTCGAGTACTTCCACGGCGACAATGGTGCCGGTCTGGGTGCCAACCATCAGACCGGCTGGACCGGCGTCATCGCTCGACTCATGCACCTGTTCGCTACAACCACACCCGCGCAACTACTGCAGGGCGGCATGAAATCTGTCGCGATCGACGAGCAAAGACTACGAAACGGCAATCTGGCCGGCGCAGCCACAAGAGGTAGAAGTCAGGACGCGGCCACGCGATGACCCTAGCGCGCAGATCGCTCACCCGGATTGGATCTAAGTAGTTCCAGTCCGAGTGAGATGAAGAACAAGCGCCGGAGCGACCCCTTGACTAGCGATTCGCTCGATTTCATGCCGCTCTGGCTTCTGTTCGTGGTCATCTGTGTGTTCACAGGCCTTGGCTTGGAAGGTGGCTTTCGTTTCGGCAGGCAGCGACTCGCTCACACCGACCAGGAGAAGCCCACTGCGATTGGTGCGATGGTTGGGTCGTTGCTCGCTCTACTCGCGTTTGTACTCGCATTTACCTTTGGGCTAGCGGCCAATCGGTTTGATGCCCGACGACAGGTCGTTCTCGATGAAGCAAATGCCATCGAGACGACTTACCGCCGAGCTGGGCTGTTGAGCGAACCACAGAGAGCCGAGATTGTTCGCTTGTTGCGCGAATACGTCGATGTCCGTGTTCGCGGTGTCCAGGAAGTTCGACTGAATGAGATGGCTGTCCGCTCGACTGAGATACACGGATTGCTCTGGACGCAGGCTACGAAAGCGGCCGAACGCAATCCGAGCCCAATCGTGAGCCTCTTTATTCAGTCGCTGAACCAGATGATCGAATTGCACGCCAAGCGCGTTCAGGTTGGTGTGCGCAGCCGCATTCCGATCAGTATCTGGGCGGGCCTGGTTGGACTGGCGTTTCTGGGAATGGCCTCCGTTGGCTATCAGGCTGGTCTGTCGGCGACACGACGTTCACCCATCATGCTGGCGCTGATATTGGCCTTCGGTGGGGTGCTGTTCCTGGCCGCGAATCTCGACCGAGGATACGAAGGGGTTCTCAGCGTCAGTCAGCAGGCGATGATCGATGTGCAGACGACATTAAACACCGGCATGCCTTAGTGGGATTGTGACGAAGCAACGTCATGAGCAATCAACCCGATGGACCCATGGCCGATCCACCCTTGGATCTGTCCACGCGCCTTGCGTTCGAGAACACGTACCTCGCGCAAGAACGAACCCAGATGTCGTGGGTGCAAGTCTGCCTGGCGCTCATCTCGTTTGGTTTCACGATTGCGAAGGCGTTCGAGACGCTGCACGAGTATCGCGGAACGACTGCGCCGTTGCTGGGCGGCCGGACCGTGGGCATGCTCATGATCGTCCTGGGGCTTGTGTCGCTTACACTCGCCAGCGTCCAGCATCGGCGGGCGATGAAGGCCATGCGCAAACAGTGCCCGACTCTGCCCATGTCGCAAGCGGGCGTGTTGGCCCTCCTGCTCACCGCCCTCGGCATGGTTGCCCTTATCAGCGCGTTCCTGCGGCATTGAGGTTCGATACCGCGGATGCAGATAAGCCTCACTCTCCACGATTTCCTACGACGAGGCCCGACAACCAATGGCAGCACATCGGTATCCATCGCTCTATCAGGTCAATACACGAGTCTGGCTGACCGAGTTATCGCGGCAGCTCAACCGCCCCGCGACGCTCGACGACGTTCCCGACGCGGAATTGGACCGATGGGTGGCTCTCGGTTTCGACTGGATCTGGTTCCTGAGCGTGTGGCAGACCGGCCCGGCGGCCCAGCAGGTCTCCCGCAGCAATCCCGAATGGCGGCACGAGTTTCAGGAGACACTGCCAGATTTGCGTGAGGAGGACATCGCCGGCTCCGGATTTGCAATTACTGGCTACACAGTGCATAGCAACTTGGGAGGTGACGCCGCCCTGGCCCGCCTGCGCCAACGGCTTCGGAAGCGCGGATTGAAGCTGATGCTCGATTTTGTCCCCAACCACATGGGTTTGGGCCATCCCTGGATCGAGTCTCACCCCGATCGCTTCGTTCCCGGGACGGAACTGGATCTGGCACAGGCCCCGAACAACTTCACCCGGGTCGGAAGCAAGAAAGGCAGTTTGCTCATCGCCCACGGCCGCGATCCCTACTTCCCCGGCTGGCCAGACACGCTTCAACTCAACTATGGGAACCCGGCGACCCAGGAGGCGATGATCGCCGAGTTGACCAGGATTGCGGGTCAATGTGACGGCGTGCGCTGCGATATGGCCATGCTCGTACTCCCCGACGTCTTCCAGCGAACCTGGGGCATCCAGTCCGAGCCATTCTGGCCCAAGGCGACCAAGCGAGTGCGCGACGCCGTACCCGGCTTCTGCTTCATGGCCGAAGTCTATTGGGACCTGGAATGGACGTTGCAACAGCAGGGTTTCAACTACACCTACGACAAACGTCTGTACGACCGGCTCGTGCACGGGGCCGCTCGCCCGGTTCGGGAGCACCTGTGCGCCGAACTCGGCTACCAGGAACGGATGGCTCGTTTCCTTGAGAATCACGATGAGCCTCGCGCGGCCACGACCTTTCGCCCCGAGGTTCACAAAGCCGCAGCCGCCATCACGTTTCTCAGCCCTGGCCTGCGCTTCTTCCATCAGGGCCAGTTTCAGGGCAGGACGAAGCGCATCTCGCCGCACTTGGTCCGAGGCCCGGACGAACCGATCAACGATGACCTGGCGCAGTATTACGATCGACTTCTGGCAGTGCTGCGGCTGCCGGCACTCCACGATGGCCAATGGCAACTCCACGATGGCCGCCCCGCCTGGAATGGCAATGCCACAAATGACGATTTTCTGGCTTATTCCTGGAGTCGTGCCGGCTCCGAGCGAATTCTTGTCGCTGTGAACTATTCATCCCACCAGGGCCAGTGTTACATTCCACTTCCGTTCCCGGACCTCTGCCAACATGAATGGCGATTGACGGATCGGCTCGGTGACGCCGTTTACGACCGTAACGGCGATGACTTGCATGCCCGCGGCCTGTATCTCGACGTCGCTCCCTGGCAGGTCCATGCGTTCACATTGACCGCTCGCAACTAGCGAACAGTCCCTGCGGAGTCCTCTATGTTCGGCGGATTCCTTGAATCGATAACGCACTTGCCACCGTTGGCGCGGTTTGCCGTTGCGCTCATCGTCTTTCTGACGGTGCCCGCGCTTTGCCGGAAGGTCCGGCTGCCCGCGGTCGTCGGCCTCTTGGCTGCCGGTGTAGTTCTTGGGCCAAGCGGTCTGCACGTGGCCCCGAAACACGGCGAAGTTGCCCAGTTCTTCGCCGATATTGGCAAGCTGCTGCTGATGTTCTTTGCGGGGCTTGAGCTCGATCTGGTGCAGTTTCAACAAGTGCGGAATCGATCGCTGGCCTTCGGTGTCGCGTCGTTTGCGTTTCCGATTGTGATGGGTACCGCACTTGGGCTGGCTTTCGGGTACAACTGGCTGTCGGCGCTTCTCATTGGGTCGGTCTTCGCATCGCACACGCTGCTCGGCTATCCCATCGTGCAGCGGCTGGGTTTAGTCCGCAACGAGGCGGTGACTGTCACCATCGGAGCCACCATTTTCACGGACGTCGCTGCACTGCTCGTCGTTGCTGTGTGCATTCCGATCCACACGACAGGGTTCTCGCCCGCGGCTTTCGTGACCCAACTGGTGGAATTGGCAATCTACGTCCCGCTCGTTTTGTTTGTGCTCAGCTACGGGGCGCATGCCTTAATGGCGCACCTCGAGTCGTCCAAGGAAGGCCAACTCCTGGTCATGCTGCTAATCGTCGTCGTGGCTGCCATCGCCGCGGAAGCGATTCATCTCGAAGGAATCATCGGTGCCTTTCTCGCCGGACTGGCCGTCAATCGCGCGATTCAACACAGTCCGGCCAAGGAAGAGCTCGAGTTCCTGGGTAACACGCTGTTCATCCCGGCGTTCTTTGTGACCATCGGTTTCCTGATCGATGTGCGCGTGTTCGCCGATACCATCGCAAACAACCTCGTCCTGGTCGGCGGCATCGTGGCGACTCCCGTCGTCGCGAAATGGCTCGCCGGCATCGTGACACAGAAGTCACTGGGTTACACACGCGATGAAGGTCTGATCATGTGGGCACTCGCGCTACCACAGGTAGCCGCAACCCTGGCGGTCGCCTTGACAGCCTACGATGCCAAAAACGCTGCTGGAGTCCGGCTAATCGATGAGCCGGTGCTGAACAGCGTCATCGTCCTCATGGTGGTGACATCAGTGCTAGGGCCGGTGTTGACCGAAGTGTACGGGCAGCGTATCGCGGCCAAGAGCGTCGGCACGGGTGCTTCCGACCGAGGCGTTGTCGATCCCGCCAACGGCGTTTCGGTGACCACCCACGTGCTTGGCTCGAAACCAGCAACTGAAGTCGCTGGTAACAACCCGCCGATGCTACGTTCTTGACGAGGATGCGACTCCAGAGTTGAAGTTCCGCCCATGGTAGGTCAGTTCGCGCGATACGAAGTCCAGGATGAGCCGGAGACCTCCGCCAAACGCCAATCGAGCCACGAGCATCCACTCGCCCTCGGGCGATCACCGTGTATGCTACGGCCCACGCGGTCGTGTTGCGTGGTAGGGCCATCGCATGCAGGTCATGCGGAGTTCGTTCCCCTCTTCGTCCACACCCCACATCCACCTTAGCTTCTCCGTGCGACAGCTTGACGGTACCGATATTGCCAAGCCGGAGATCGGTGCGATTCGAGACAACAGCGCGTGGTCGCCACGCGGCAATCGCACTATGCGGTTCGGCGGTGCGCCTGATCCGTTGTAAGTCCGTTCGTCGTAGCCTACCGTGACACTGGATTTCGGACGCGAGCGCGAAAATGCCCGGTCGATCGTACAGGAGGCCACCGATGCCGGATCGCCGCGAGTTCATCCGCCGTGCCGCCATCGGCGCGGCTGCGTTCGGTCTGCCGATGGCGCAGGCCGAACGTGCCTTGGGTGCGGATTCACCGCGTTTGCCGTCGCCCGCCCTGCTCCACACCGACGCGGATCGCTACTGGGCCGAGCTACGCCGTCAGTGGCTGCTGGCACCCGACCGCATCAACCTGAACTGCGGCTCGGTCGGCTGTACGCCGCTGCCGGTACTGAACGCTGTCATCGACCACCTGCTCGGGTCCGAGGCGTTTCGCGAGCCGGCGTACCCGTGGTTCGGCTACGAGGAGAATGACATCCTAGGCGAGCTGCGGAAAGCCCTCGCCGCCTTTCTCCACTGCAAGCGCGACGAACTGGCCCTCGTCCGTAACGCCACTGAAGCCAACAACGTCGTGTGCAATGGGCTGGACCTCAAGCCCGGGGACGAGGTTCTATTGACCGATCAGGAGCACCCCGGCGGTCGATGCTGCTGGGAGCAAAAGGCCGCCCGCTACGGCATCAAGCTCAATACCGTAACGCTGCCGAAGCCGCCGGCCTCTGTCGATGAGATCGTCGAACGATTCCGTCGCGCTCTCACACCGCAAACGCGCGTCCTGGTCTTCAGCCACATCACGACGGTGACCGGGCTGATCTTGCCAGCGAAGGAACTGTGCCGCCTGGCCCGCGGGCACGACGTTTTGACCCACGTGGACGGTGCCCATGCCATTGGCCAGATTCCGCTCGACCTCCACGACCTCGGCTGCGACTTCTATGCGACCAGCCCGCACAAGTGGCTCCTCGCTCCCAAGGGCACCGGCACTCTGTACGTGCGCGAGGAGTTACTCGACCGCCTGTGGGTGACCATCGCTTCCGCCGACTGGCGCAATCGCGCACTGAAGGCATACCGCTTTTCCAACGTGGGCACGTCGAACCTATCGGTTATGGTCGGCCTGAAGGCAGCGCTCGACTTTCACCAGACGATCGGCCCGGCCCATGTCTACACACGCATCCACGCGTTGGCCAAGCGCATCCGCGACCGGCTCAGTCAGTTTCCTCGGTTGCGCCTTACCAACGCGAGTGCCGATGCCTTCTACGGCGGGCTGGTCAGCTTCGAGCCGACCAGCGGCGACCTGACAGGTGTGATGGCTGAATTGGCCGCCCGCAACATCTGCGTGGCCGGCAGCCCTCAACGGGTCCGCGTCGCCACTCACGTCTTCACGCAGTCGATCGAACTGAACGCCTTCTTCGATGCCGTCGAGCGTGGGCTGAAATAACAAATTGGACCGCGGCGTCCCGCCGACGCGTACAGCGGGTGGCAAGCCGGCGTGGGTTATTGGACCCATACCGGCTGGGTGAACGCCCCGTTCCCGGCCACATCCCAGACCTCAAGACGCACCCACCGCGCGCCCTTGCAGCCGATCTCGACCCCAAGGTCGATCCCCCCGAACGCGTGTTCGGCCGAGAGGTCCACACGTTGCCGGTGAACGGCAGTCCCGTCGCCCCAAATCACCTCGGCGAATGACGGCGGAAACGTCCATTCCACCCGAGCCTTCACTGTCACAGTCGCCACACCGCCGAGTTGGAGTGTCTCTCCACTGGACCGACCACCGACTGTAAATGTCGGGATCAGCACTTCTCCCGTCGTGACGAAGAAATGGCCGCCCCGCAGGGCGTCCAGCACCGGTTTCCACCCAGCATCGAAGCGCGGGACGGCGTCGAGCTTGAGATAGTTGACGTTCATGTGGCCGTACAGTTCGTGGGAGGGCTTCACCTGAAACACATCGACCTCGCCTGGCGCGTACTTCCGCTCGCCCCAGTTCGACATATCGTCCATGAGGTCCAGCACCCGCGTTCCGAGGCGGGGTTTCGAGTAGTCGGCCGGCATCGCCTTCCATGCTGCGCCCAGGAAGCGGTCGGATCGGAAGAACTCCTGGTGACGATACCGATCCGGATAGCCGTACGAACTCTTCGTCCGCGGGTGGGCGGTCCACATCAGCCCCTGCTCCCGCTCCATGAGCTTGAGTATGTCGGCGGCGTTACGGACGGCGTAGATGGTCCCCATTCCGGCCGCAGTGCGCTCGAACGGCACACCCTCCGCCGGGTGCAACTCCCAGTAGACCGGCTTTGGAAACAAGCTGATCCAGTGCCCGCCAAGTTGGACGTTTGGCTCCTCCCCGGGCAGGAGGAGGAATCGGTCGTCCGACAGCCGCCGGCACTCGGCATGGAGCGTCTTGAGTAGCTCCAGGCGATTGGCATTCATCTCGGCCGTATGGGCGACGTGGAACTCGGCCAGATGAACGATATCGACACCGTGGGCCTTGAAGGTCGCGGCGAACGGCGGCTCCTCCAGGCCACGGGGAACGCCGACGGTCTCTTGTCGCCGCTGCTCGCGGCGAAACTCCAACGTGTGTTCGATGTGATAGTGGCTGCTGAACGTCTTGTACCCGGCGAGCGGCTTGAAGCGGTCCCCTCGGGTGAACTTGCGGACTTCGCCGAGGGCCGCCGGACCGTCACCGCGGGAGAGGAGGTAGAAGGCGCCGAGGTGCTGGTCGGTGCCCGGCGGAGCGTTGACCCAAGGGACGAATCGGCCGTCGCCGTCCGGCGGTTGGCGGACGCCGAAGCCCCAGCCCTCGCCAGCTTGGCGATAGTCACGGCCATGCCAAACCAGCTTGAAGTTGTCGGCGAAGTCGAGCGGGTAGAGGAACTGGTGGGGTGGCGGGAACACGGCGACCGACCCCCCGATCGCTTCCGCGACAATGGCTCGGTGGCGCGAAGCGACCGGCCCCGCGCTCGCAGCATTTGGAACGGGCACCCGAACCGGGCGGTCGTCCGTATCGACCCAACCGACGGACTTCCAGTCGGGCGTGGGACGGGTCAGCCCGGCGTCGTAGAGGATGGCGCACGCATCTTGGTCGGTACGGACAACGGCCTCGGCGTGGACGAGCCGAGCGCCGACATAGACGGTAAATCGGAGGTGACCACGGAACGGCCCGGCTGTCAATCCGTCGATCGCGACGGCGGTCTGTCCCCCCTGCGTGCGGACGGTCGCCGACGTCGGGTTTAGGGCGGCCCGAAAGGTCTGGTGAGGGCGGCGCGGCGGATTGTCGAAGAAGACGTTCCACCCCTGAGCGGCCAAGTTTCGGCTGCCAACGGTCAGGAACGTCACAGGCGTCAGGCCGCGGAGGATGGGAACGCAAGCGCCGTCCGCGGTCGGCGCGGTGCCGAGTTCCTCAATGAGCGGATCCTGGCCGCGGAGGCGAAGGGTCAGGACGCCGAATTCCCCCGCGGCCATCGGCCAGACGAGCCGGAGTTGTGACCCATCGCGGCGAACGACCACGCCCGGCCGGGAGTCGTACGCGGACAGGTCGATCGGTACGTCGTCGGCTGGTGCACGGGCAGCGAGGGTGCCGACGATCAAAGTGGCGGTGAGTAAAAGGCGTGTCGAGGTCACGATCGTCACCCCTCGAAACTCGTTCGGATCACACGATGGCAACGGATCGGAGTTGATTTATGGACGACGGCGGGGCCGGCGGCATGCTACGCCACCAGCTTCGTCACCACGTCGCCGTGAACGTCGGTGAGGCGGAAGTCGCGGCCCTGGAAGCGGTAGGTCAGCAGCGTGTGGTCGAACCCGAGCAGGTGCAGGATCGTCGCGTTCAGGTCGTGGACGTGAACCCGGTCCTCGACGGCGTTGAACCCCAACTCGTCCGACCGGCCGAGGACGCCCGGCTTCACGCCGCCGCCGGCCAGCCACATGGTAAAGCAGTTCGGGTGGTGGTCCCGGCCGTCGTTGCCGCCCTGCACCATCGGCGTCCGGCCGAACTCGCCGCCCCAGATCACCAGCGTGTCGTCCAAGAGGCCGCGCCGCTTCAGGTCCTTCACCAAGGCCGCGCTCGGCCGGTCGGTGTCCTCGCAGTTCTTTTTCAGGTCTTTGGTCAGGTTGCCGTGCTGGTCCCACGCCTCGTGGACGAGCTGCACGAACCGCACGCCGCGCTCGACGAGCCGGCGGGCCAGCAGGCAGTTGTTGGCGAACGACGGCTTGCCCGGCTCGGCCCCGTACAGCGCCAGCGTCTCCTTCGACTCCCGCGACAGGTCCACGAGGTCCGGGGCACTCGCCTGCATCCGGAACGCCATCTCGTAGGCCCCGATGCGGGCCGCGATCTCCGGGTCGCCGACCGCCGTCAGGCGTTGGCCGTTGAGCCGGTTGAGCGCCGCCAGCGCGTCGCCCTGGGCCTGCCGGTCGATGCCGGGCGGGTTCGACAGGAACAGCACCGGGTCGCCGGCCGAGCGGAACAGCACGCCGGCGTGGGCCGTCGGCAAAAAGCCGTTGCCCCACACGGCCGACCCGCCGCTCGGCCCCTTCGCCCCCGAACTGAACACGACGAACCCCGGCAGGTCCTGCGACTCGCTGCCCAGGCCGTAGGTCGCCCACGCGCCCAAGGTCGGCCGGCCGAACTGCTGCGAGCCGGTCGTCAGGAACAGCTGCGCCGGGGCGTGGTTGAACGCATCCGTCACCATCGATTTGACCACGGCCACGTCGTCGATCGTGGTCGCCAGGTGCGGCAGCAGCTCCGACAGCTCGACGCCGGCCGCGCCGACCTTCTGGAACTTGAACTTCGGCCCGAGGAGCTTCGCGCCGGGGTTGATGAACGCGGCCCGGTAGCCCTTGAGCAGTTCGGCCGGCGGCAGTTGGCCGTTGAACTTCGTCAACTGGGGCTTGTGGTCGAGCAGTTCGAGGTGGCTCGGCGCGCCGGCCATGAACAGGAAGATGACCCGCTTCGCCTTCGCGGCGAAGTGCGGCGGCTTCGGCGCGAGCGGCCCGGCCGGCGGGGCCGCGACGGCCGACCCGCCGGCCAGCGCCCGCAGCGCGATCGCCCCGAGGCCGACGCCGCAGTCCCGCAGGAACCAGCGGCGGGTGACGTGCCGCCGGAGTTCGGTGTCGAGGTGTTGCGTCGCGGTCATCGCCGGGTCACTCCTTGGTGGGGTGATTGTCTTCACCGTCGGTGGTATTTCAGCCCCGAAGGGGCGGGCTAGCGCAGCCCAGGGCAACGCCCTGGGGAGAGGCACCGCCTGTAGCCAATAGCCCTGAAGGGGCGACCTATTTCGCCCTTTCAGGGCTGAGAATCGTGGGCGACATTTTCCCCAGGGCGTTGCCCTGGGCTGCGCTAGCCCGCCCCTTCGGGGCTGAAAGCGCTGGCCCATTTTCCATTGACTTTCAAAACGCTTACTCCTTGGTGATCGTCTCGTCCAGGTTCAGCAGCACCCGACCGACCAGAACGTAGCTGGCGAGTTGCGTCGGCGTCGCCCCGGCGGGCAGGTCGCCAAACGAATCCTTCGACCCGGTAATGATCTCGGCCGGGTTCAGCCAGCCGTCGGCCAACCGCCGCCGCTGCGACTGCAACAAGCGCGTCAGCTCGGCCAACTCGGCCGCGGCCGGCGGGCGGGCGACGCACAGCCGGAAGGCGTAGGTCAGCCGGTCGGCGTCGGTCGGCCCGCCCTCGCGCCAGACGCGGGCGGCGAAGGCGCGGGCGCACTCGACGAACACCGTCTCGTTCAACGCCGTCAGCGCTTGCAGCGGCGTGTTCGACCGCACCCGCTTGACGCAGGCCGTCTCGCCGACCGGCACGTCGAACGCTTGCAGGGCCGGGTACGGCGTCGAGCGGCGGCGGAACGTGTACAGCGCCCGCCGGTACCGCTCCGGCCCGGTCGCCTCCGGCCAGTTGAACGGCCCGTAGCTGGTCGGCCGCTGGAACAGGAACGCCGGGGCCGGGGCGAACACGCTCGGCCCCCCGAGCCGATCCGTCAGCAGCCCGCTCGCCGCCAGGGCGATGTCGCGGACGACCTCGCCCTCGACCCGCAGCCGCGGCCCCCGCGCCAGCAGCCGGTTGTACGGGTCGCGGGAGAGCGCCGCCGGCGTCACCTTCGACGATTGCCGGTACGTCGCCGACGTGACGACGAGCCGGTGCAGCCGCTTCAGCGACCAGCCGCCGTCCATGAACTCGACGGCCAGCCAGTCCAACAGTTCGGGGTGCGACGGGGCTTCGGCCTGGGTGCCGAAGTCCTCACTGGTGGCGACCAGGCCGGTGCCGAAGTACGCCTGCCAGACGCGGTTGACCACGGCCCGCGCCGTCGTCGGCGACTTGCGGTCCACGAGCCAGCGGGCGAACGTCAGCCGGTTCGGCGGCGCGCCCGGCGGCAGCGGGTGCAGGACCGCCGGCACGCCGGGGCCGACCGGCTGGGCCGGCTTCAGGAAGTCGCCGCGCTTCAACAGCCGGGTGTCCCGCGGCTCCGCGCGGGCGGCGAGCGTCAAGGCCGTCGCCCCGGCCGGCCACTGCTGCCACAGCGCCTCGATGCGGTCGTTGGCGTCCTTCCACTCCGGCACCGTCGTCCGCCAGTAACCGAACACGGCCGCGGTCTGTGCCGGCGTCCGCCGGTCGGCCGGCACGGCGAGGATCGTCCGCACGTCCGGCGGCACCGGGTCGGCCGTCGCGCCCTCGGCCGCGGTCACGCTCAGCCGAAACCGGCCGAGGTTGTTGTTCATGTGGTCGTCGCTGTTCCAGCCGCCGTGGCTCTGCCTCAAGTAGAAGTGCAGCTCCACGCCGTCGGGGAATTCGAGCGGCTTCTCGGGGACGAACACCGCCACCCGCGGCCGGTTGCGGCGGCCGGGGCCGGCGTCGATGCCCCAGGCGGTGTCGTCCTTGCCGTCGATGGCGTAGTCCACCGGGCCGGTCACCCGCTTCTTGTTCGAGCGGTCGTCGAAGTTCGGCTCCAGGTCGCGCACCGGGTTGGCGTAGTCGGCCGATGCGGAGGCGAGCTTCACCCGCGCCCGCTTGGCCGGGTCCTTGGCGTCCGCGGCCTCAACGGTGAACTCGGTCAGGGCGCAGGTGCCCATGAACGACCGACCCGGCCCGCCGCCCGGCAAGTTCGGATCGGTCAGCAACTCTAGCCGGAAGCCGCGGACGGTGGTCAGCGGGCTGGGGCCGTGGAAGCGGGCGGTGAACTTCGTCGGCGCGTACCCCTGGGCCAAGGTCGAGCCGTCCGTCTGGTCGAAGTACCGCTGGTCGTTGTCGCCGTCGTGCGTGAGGCGAACCGGCGACCACGCCGGCTGGTTGCCGCGGACGGACTCCTCCCACGCCCGCATCTTGTCGGCCCAGTCGGGGGTGGCGTGGCGCAGGTCGTCTTCGACCTTGGCGATCTGCCGGCGGAGGTCGGCGATCCGCATCCGCTCGGCCGGCGTGTACACGACCCGCCGGGCCTCGTGGTCGTTGTTCAGGAAGGCGAACAGGCGGTAATGCTCGGTCTGCGAGAGCCGGGTCGAGCTTGTGGTCGTGGCACTGGGCGCTGCACGGTCAGCCCGAGGACGCCCTTGCCGACGGCGTCCATGCGGTCGAACATCGCGTCCATGCGGAACTGCTCGGGGTCGATGCCGCCCTCTTCGTTGAGCATCGAGTTCCGCAGGAAGCCGGTGGCGACGATCTGGTCCTGCGTCGGGTTCGGCAACAGGTCGCCGGCGATCTGCTCGACGACGAACTGGTCGTACGGCAGGTCGCGGTTCAGCGCGGCGACGACCCAATCGCGGTAGAACCAGACCTGGCGGGACATGTCCTTCTCGTAGCCGTCCGAGTCGGCGTACCGGGCGGCGTCGAGCCAGTGCCGGCCCCACCGCTCGCCGTAGTGCGGCGACGCCAACAGGCGGTCCACCAGCCGCTCGGTGGCGTCCGGCGTGTTGTCCGCGAGGAACGCCTCGACGTCGGCCGGCGTCGGCGGCAGGCCGACCAGATCGAGGTACAGTCGCCGCAACAGGGTGACGCGATCCGCGGGCGGCGAGGGTTGCAACCCATCCTTCGCCAGCCGGGCGCGGACGAAGCGGTCAATTGGGTTGGCGGCGAGGGACGGGGCGTCCGGCACGGCCGGCCGGCGCGGCGGCACGAACGCCCAGTGGGTCGGCTTCGCCGGGTCGGCGGCCAGGGCCGCGGCGAGGGCGACGGTCGCGGCCAGCGCGGGCGGGCAGTGGTGGAGTCGCGGCATGGGTCGTCTCGGAAAACGGGGTCGGCCGCATTCGGCTCGACCGCACGGTTTGGTTTACGAAGCCGTACGATGTCAGGTCATCGCAAACAGGACTCGCCGGGGGCCTGGTAGCCGGCACGGCCAGGTACGGCGTCGCGACGCGGCTTCTGGCCCGATGCCAACGATGACATGCCGGCGGCGACCAGGCCCGTCGTCGTGGCGTGCGCTCGATCGGGTACGGTGCCCGGCCGGTCACGAACATCTCCTCGGCCTTCGCCATCAGCCGGCCGAGGTAGGCCGCATTTGGGTTCGGCGGCAGGTAGAACAGCGTCGAGAGCGGCTCGGCATAGACCCTTCAGCAGGGCCGCGAACGTGAAATCGCCGACCAGCCCGTTCATCTTGCTTGTCGTCGCCTTCCAGGCCGTCGGCGTAATTGATGCGGTAGGCCACCGGGTCTTTGACCTGCTCCATCTGGGCGGCCGACGGGTAGCGGTGGCTGAAGGTTTCGGGCTGGGCAGGCGTCTGACTCCGACACAGGCACGCCTCGAACAGCGCCGCGTCCCACCCGCCGGCCGCCATCACGCCCACACCGCCTCGCCTCGCAGGGCCTGAAGGCCAACCCGCGCCCGTCTCGCCGCCCTTCCGCCGGCTTTCCGCCATGCACTGGAGGACTTCGAGGGCGTGAAGTCGTAGCTGTCCCGCCCCCGGGGCGACGCACACCATTTCCTCCGCACACCTCCGCCCGTACGGCAAGTCGACGGCGGCATCCGCCAGGTGACGGGGAGCGACGGCGGCCAGGAACGGGAAGCCCAGCGCGCGGGACGTTTCGACCATCTCCTTAGCCCACTCCACTTCCAGGACAGGTGCTTGTCGTTGAAGACGGGGACCGACCGGCCGTCCTTCCGAAAGACGTCGGTGACTTGCTTGAAGAACTCGTAGCGCGGGTAGAGGACCTGGCCCAGCTCATTCTTGGGATACCGGCCGTGCTCGCCGATGACGAGGACCGCGTCACAGCGAGCTTGTCGCCGCCGCGGCGCAGCACTCGCCGACCATGGGATAAATCTTGAAGCCAAACTCGTCGGCCCGCCGGCGGCTCAGGTCGTCGTTCGGCGGCGTCTGATCGACGTAAGCCGAGACGACTTCCAGGGGCGGCCGATGCCACTGGCCCCCGACGGGGTAGCCGACGAGAAAGCGTTCGCCCATGTGCCAGGCGTGCGAACGAACCCGCCACTCCGTGGTGACGATGGCCAATTTCTTGCGCGGGCGGCGCCCGAGGCGACTGGGCGAGCGCAGCCATCGAAGGTGCCGCCATCGGGCTGGCCGGCGTTCCGGGGCGTCCTTCGCGAAATCATGACCCCTCCTCTGCCTCATACCGGGTCGCGTTGAATCGTACTCCTGACCCGCCGCGCCCAGCAGGGGCGTAGCCCACAGCCCTTGTTAGCGCTTGCGGGCTTGTGGTACGATTCAGCAGGCTCGGTATGCTCCTTCGTGGCGACGAACTTCTGGATTCGGCGGCCGAGTACGCTGGCAATGCGCCAGACGGCCCCGCGCGAATCGACGCACAGCATATGCGGCATCCTGAAACTGCCCTATCGCGGTGCCCGTCTCGCCGAAGCGGCCGAGCGGTTTCCCATCGAACTTCGAGGATCGGACCCAGTTCGCGCGACCATCGGCGACGAACAATCGGTTCCCGGCCAGAACAGGCCATATGGCGCTTCAGTCTCCGTCCGTTTGCCTGGGGTGCCCTCACCGTCGAAGACCTGCACGCAGTTGTTCTCGCGGTCGCCCACGTACACCCTTCTTCGCATCCGCGCAGACCGCGTGCGGCAAGTTGAATTCGCCTTCGCCCGCACCCTTCGTGCCCCATTGTCGGAGCAGCTCAGTACGGTCGAACTTCAGCACCCGCCGTTGCCGTAACCGTCCGTGACGCCGAACTCGCCCGACGCCGTCACCGCGACATCGGTTGGCCGGTCGAACCGATCAGGGCGTTCCCCACCACCGGCCTTTTCGACCCAGCGATAGGAGCAACTTCCCTTCGGGGTCGAACTTCATCACGAGGTGGTTGCCGATATCGGTCACCCACGTGCCCTCGGAGTCGATCCGTGGCCCGTGGGCCGTCTTGGTAGGATCATCCTCCCCAGGAGCGAACGAACGTGCATCGCGGTCGAAGACGAGGACAGGCTTCGGGCCGCGGTGGGCGACGGCCACGCGGTCCGCCGCATCCAGTTGCCACGGCCGACGCCGGGCCGAGTTCAACACCAGCCGGCAACTGCGGCCAACCCGCGACCGGCCGGTGATCAGGAAGCCCGCTCGCGCGGCCCTCGTCGGATCGGCCGGCCGCGGCCGATACTCGTGGCGAGAAGGCGATTGTGAGCAGCAGTGTGCGAGGCATGATCGACTCGTGGTGGCGGCGACCGCTTGCAGGCGTTACGACCGTTGTACACGGTGGACGCCCGGCGGTCGCTCGGGCGGCAGGTCTTGAGCCTCCGCAGCGGGGGCATGGCTTTCCGGTGGTGGCCGACGCCCGCGACCTCGGAGCAACGATGAACGCCATGCTGCGTTCCCTCGGCTGCCCCGCTGGGGGAGTCGCCCTTCTGCTCGGCGTCGCGACGGCCGGCCCGACCGCGGCCCAGGGGCCGCCGGCCCGGCGGGTCGCCGCCGCCGTCACCGAGTACCGCCACAACGCCCACGCCGACGTCATCGTCAGCCGCCTGCTGCTGACCGACATGCTCGACGGCACCGGGCGGGACTCGCCGCTCAAGCTGGCCGCGCTCTACACCGACCAGCGGCCGGCGACCGACATCAGCCGGCTGCTGGCCGCCTCGCATCGGTTCCCGATCAAGCCGACCGTCACCGAAGCCCTCACCCTCGGCACCGGCCGGCTGGCCGTGGACGGCGTTCTGCTGGTCGCCGAACACGGGAACTATCCGGTCTCCGCCACCGGCAACCACCAGTACCCCAAGCGCCGCTTCTGGGACGAGACGGTCCAGGTCTTCCGCGCGAGCGGCCGCGTCGTCCCGGTCTTCCTCGACAAGCACCTCGCAGACACCTGGGACGACGCCAAGGCGATCTACGACACCGCCCGCGAGCTGAAGGTTCCGCTCATGGCCGGCTCCTCGGTGCCCGGCACCTGGCGGCACCCGCCCGCCGACGTGGCCCGCGACGCCCGGCTGGCCGAGATCGTCGCGCTGACCTACGGCACCACCGACGCCTACGGGTTCCACGCGCTCGAGGCCGTGCAGGCGCTGGCCGAACAACGCCACGGTGGCGAGACCGGCATCGCGGCCGTCCGCTGCCTGAGCGGCGACGCGGTGTGGGAGGCGCTGGACCAACGCTTGGTCGATCCGGCGCTGTTCGCGGCCGCGCTCTGCCGCGCCCCCGGCTATCAGAAGGGCGAGCCGCTGAACCGCAAGGCCGTCGCGAAGCCGTTGCTCATGGCCGTCGAGTACGACGACGGGTTACGGGCCTTCGTCTTGGAGTTGAACGGGGCCGTCGGGGCGTGGACCGCGGCCTGGCGCTACCGGGACGGGAACCCGATCGAATCGACGCAGTTCTGGACGCAGGAGGCCCGGCCGGCCGCCCACTTCACGCTGCTGCTCAACGGCATCGAGTCGATGATGCTCACCGGAACGCCGGCCTGGCCGGTCGAGCGGACGCTGCTGACCAGCGGCACGCTCGACGCCTTGCTCCAGTCCCACGTCCGCGGCGGGGCACGGATCGCGACGCCATACCTGCGGGTCGCCTACCGGCCGACCTGGCGGTGGAAGCAACCCCCGCCACCGCCGCCGAGCCGGCCCTGGGCCGAGCAATGAGCTAGAGCGAGCTTCGGGTATCCGTAGCGGGCGTTAGTGTGGTAGGCACTCCTTGCCGGTGCCCGACGGCACGCGGGTGTGCCTACATTAACGCCCACTATGGACGGCGGGGATGCGCAGCAGCGTGAAGGGGTAGATGGTCGTGGCGTAGACCGTGCCGTCCGCAGCCACGGTCATGGCCATGACCACGTGCAGCGGGGTGAGCGTGCCGTCCGGCAGGGTGTGGAAGCCGTGCCGCGGGCGCAGAGAGCCGTCCGGGTTCTTCGCCTGCGGCCCGCGGAAGTCGAAGAAGCCCGGGTTGCGTACGGCGATCACGCCCAGGTTTTCCGTCCGTCCCGCCGCCGGGTCGAACCGCACCAGATGGTGCAGGTAGCCGGTGCCGAAGCCGGTCGCGTTATCGACCCGGACCACCGAGTACACCCGGCCGTCGGGGCCGACGGCGAGCGACCCGCGGGAGTCCGGACCCTTCCCCTCGACGCGGTTCCCGAGCGACGCCGCCGGGACCGGGCGGCCGGCGTCGTCGCCGAGGTCGGCCCGGAACCATCGCAGGTCGTTGAGCAGTTGCAGGTAGGCCGTCCGGCCGTCGGCCGCCAGCCGCCAGTCGGGGTGGACGGCCTTCGGCCCGACCAACTCCCGGAACGGCCGGCCGTCCGCCGTCAGCTCGTCAACCGTTACCGTGTCGGTCGCCGGGTCGTACCGGGCCACCCGGTAGTCGTGGGTGACGGCGGTCGCCCGGCCGCGGCCGTCGATCAGGGTGTTCGGCTGGTCCCGGAGGATCGGGCCGAGATCGCGATACCCCTTCTCCGGCCGCTTTGTGTCGAACAGCATCCAGTGCTGGTGTTCGCAGGTGACCACGTAGATCAGGCCGCGGGCCTCGTCGGCGACGACATCGATAACCCCTTCCCCCTCCTTCGCGTCGGCCGGGAGCCGCTTGTCGCCCAGCGGCATCGGCGTGCCGAGGTTGGCGGCCTTGCCGGTCGCCGGGTCGTAGGTGAGGACGTACCCGCCGCGGTAGGTGGCGACCCGGCCGGCCTTCTTCTCCGCGGCCGTCGGGTATCCCTGCTTGGTGCCGAAGTAGATCGTGCCGGACGGGCCGACGAAGTTGCGGGTGTGGACTTTCGACTGGGCGGCGTACCCGGTCGGTTCGGACGGCAGCCCGACCAGCGCGTGCGTGTCCACGACCACCCGCATCGTCTCGGCCTTGGGGTCGAACGCGACCAGATAGGAGTTGCGGCCGTAGGCGGCGGTGCCGACGTAAACCTTGCCGTCCTTGCCCTCGCAGAGCGAAAAGTATCCGGACTCCTCGGTCGTCGTCTCGGGCGGGATGTGATACGCGGTGGCCCACACGTACTTCGGCGCGGCCGGCGGGTCGGCGGCAAACCCAGAGACGCAGGCCAAGAGCAGCGCAGCCACGGCAGTGCTGGCGGGTAGCCGGGTTGTCACGATCGTGTCCTCACGGCGAGGCATGTCTCCCGGTCAACTTAACCGGCGTGCTTCGACAGGCGCTTCGCGGATTCATTTTGGAAAGATGCTCGTGGCCGTCTTGAGAAACAAGTCGCGGGCCGCCCGCTGGTCACCGCCTGTGCATTGAACCATGAAAACGGCGACCATTCCCGTCTTGGGATTGACCGACAGATCGGTGCCATAGGCACCGTCGTGCCCGAACATGCCGTTGCGGAGGTGATAGCCCAGGCTGTAATTGATCTTGGTCTTTCCGGTCTGCTCCTTCCGTAACTCGTCCATAGCCGCATGCGACAGGTAGCGCTTGCCGTCCAGCTCACCGTCGTTAGCCAGCATGAGGCCATAGCGAAAAACATCGTGTGTGGTGGAGAATAGTCCGCCCCCGGCCTCGGGAAAGCGATGCACCCGATCACTCAGCGGCTTGGTCAGAAAGCCGATGCCGCCCTTGGCGAAGCCAGTCTTTTGCTTGTTCGGCCCATACGCGCCGGCTAGCCGCGCGACTTGCGCCTCGCTTGGCCAGAAGGTCGTTTCCGTCATCCCCAGTGGGTCGAAGAATCGCTTCTGCAAGAACTCCTCGTAGGGCATGCCACCGACGATCTCGACAACGCGCGCTGCGACATTCATGCCCTGGTTGCCATAGGCGTACTTCTCGCCGGGCTGCCACTGGAGTGGACCAGTCACCGAACTGAGCGCACGGGCCTTCAACGGCGTGCTATCCGATCCCGTGACCTGCTGCAGCTCGGACATGCCGGCCAATCCGCTGGTGTGGCTGAGCACGTGCCGGAGCGTGACAGGACGGACCAAGGGTTTCAGCAAGACGTGGGATTGAGCTTTCTCTTCGACGACCATCCATTTGTTGAGTTGCGGAATGAACTTGGCCACGGGATCGTCCAGGCTTACCTTGCTTTCGTCGACCAGCATCATGACGGAGGCACCCGCGAACATTTTCGTCATCGAAGCGATCCAGAAAACGTTGTCTTCGCTGATCGGCTTCTTCGCCTCGACATCCGCATAGCCCAGCAGGTTCTTGTAGTGAACCTTCCCACTTCGGTCGGCGATGACGTCGATGACCCCCGCCAGCTTGTAGTGATCCAGGTACGCCTGCATGGCTGACGTGACTTCAGCACTGGCTGGCGGCTCAGGTTCAGCGGCGAAGGCCGGTGCGGTCCACACGATCGACACCGCGCCGAGTACAACGCTTGCGAGTACTCTTCTCATGCGTTCGTTCTCCACATTGGGCCTGCTTGCACTACACCCTAGATCGACCCAGCCTCCTGCCGTGTTGGCCCAGCGATCGAGCGGACCATACAGCCGCAACGCTACGTTCTAATTCCTCACCCGGCCAGATCCGCACGGGTCACCACGGCACCAAGAGCCACGCACTGTCACCTGACGGCGCACAGACTATCTTGGACCTCGAACCAGGATTCTCTTCGAGCATGGGAGGCCCGTCGAGGACCATTCGCATCCAAGGGCGATGCGGTCCGGCCATCAACTCGATTCTGAGGCGATCATCGTGGACTCAAGACAGTTTGTCGGCGCTTTGGCCCTAATCCTGTGCTGGAACGCCGCCGCCAGACCGCAGGACGCCGGCTCGGCCCAGAAGCTCGTCATCGCGGTGATGGCGGACCAACCAACGACTCCAATCTCCCGTCTTCTCACCGGCGCATGTATCGAGGACGTTAACCACGAGATCTACGGTGGCCTCTACAGCCAGATGGTGTTCGGCGAAAGTTTTCAGGAGCCTGAGACGCTCGAGAACCGACTCAAGGGGTTCCGGATCCTCGGCGGCCAATGGCAAGTCCAGCAAGGCGAGCTACATTTCGCGGGCGACCGTGGGGCCAAAGTCGTCAGTGATCTGCCAGGCTTCACGGACGGCGAAGTCGGCGTCGAAGTCTATGTCCCGGACCGCAGGCTCACCAATGCGGGGCTGATCGTACGAGTCGCACGTGCCGAGGTCGGGGCCGACCGTTTTGACGGCTACGAAATCGCCCTGAATGCCCAAGAGCAAAGCGTGCTCTTGGGACGCCATCAGCAGGATTTTCAGAGACTCAAGGTCGCACCATGCGAGGTGCCGACGGGCCAGTGGGTGTCGCTGGTGGCGAGACTCAACGGCTCGGCCATCGAGGTTTCGGTCAACGGCAACACCGTCCTGCGCTACGACGACGGTCGCGCGGTTTTGCCCGCCGGCACGATCGGGCTTCGCCAGTGGCAGCGTGAGGCGCGATATCGGAATCTGTCGGTCAAGGCGAGCGGCCGAACGCAGACGCTGCCCTTCGAGCCAGTCTCGAACACCCCATTAGCGGTTAGCGGGATGTGGCGGCCCGTGCAAACCGGTGGGGCCAAAGGAAGCTTCGCCCTGGCGACAGACCGCCCGTTCGTTGGCCGGCAGTCGCAGCGGATCACCCACACCGACGGTGCGGGCCAGGTCGGCGTTGAGAACCAGGGATTGAACCGTCGGGGGATGCACTTCGCCGAGGGCAAGCCATACGAAGGTGTGCTTTGGGCTCGGGCCGACACGGCAACAGACTTGTTCGTGACGTTGGAAAGTCGGAACGGGTCCGAGCCGCTGGCGGAGGCCCGACTTTCGCTCAAGGGTGACGACTGGCAACGACTGAGTTTCACCCTCACGCCCAAGGCGACTGGCCTCGGCCGTCTGGCCATCACGCTGCGGCAGCCAGGGTCGGTCATCCTGGGCTACGCGTTGTTGCAACCCGGGGACTGGGGACGATTCAAAGGGCTGCCGGTCCGGCGGGACGTGGCGGAGGCCATGATCGACCAAGGCGTGACGGTATTGCGCTACGGCGGCAGCATGGTCAACCACGCCGAGTACCGCTGGAAGAACATGATTGGCCCGCGGGACCGCCGATCGCCCCACCGTGGCACCTGGTATCCATACTCGTCGAACGGCTGGGGGATCCCGGACTTCCTGAGCTTCTGCGAGGCAGCCGGGTTTGAGGCCATTCCCACCTTTTGCATGGACGAAACGCCCCAGGATATGGCGGACTTCATTCGCTACGCCAAAGCCCCAGTCGACAGCGAGTGGGGCAAGCGGCGAGCCGCGGACGGCCATCCAGAGCCTTACAAGTTGCGTTATGTGGAACTCGGCAATGAAGAGCGAGTGGACGAGGGCTACTTCCGAAAGTTCGAACGGCTGGCGGAAGCCATCTGGGCGACCGACCCGGAAGTCGTCATCGTGGTCGGCGACTTCGACTATCGCGAGGCCATCCGCGACCCGTTCATGTTCCGCGGGAACTCCAGCGGCATCACAACGCTAGCCGCCCACCAGAAGATCTTGCAATTGGCCAAAGAACGCGGCCGCGAGGTCTGGTTCGACGTCCACGTCTGGACGGACGGGCCACGACCCACGTCCACTCTGCCCGGCGCGCTCTCCCTGATCGACGCCCTGGAGAAGATCGGTGACGGTGCCCGATTCAAGGTGGCCGTATTCGAGCTGAACGCCAACAACCACGGGGTACGACGAGCACTGGCCAATGCGCTCGCGATCCAGGCGATCGAGCGAGATGGACGAATCGCCGTCGTAGCGTCGGCTAACGGCCTCCAGCCCGACGGCCAGAACGACAACGGCTGGGACCAGGGGTTACTCTTCCTGAATCCCTCGCGGACCTGGCTTCAGCCACCCGGCTATGTGACGCAACTGTATTCCCGCAACTACCAGCCGCGGCTCGTCCCATGCAGGGTGACCGGGGCAACGGGCACGCTCGACGTGAACGCTAAACTGAGCCGGGACGGCAAGACATTGTTGCTACAGGCGGTGAATCCGACAGACCGAAGCGTGCCGGCCGAAATTCAATTGTCCGGCTTCGCACCGGTGAAGAACGAGGCTCGGGTGACCGATCTGTCCGGGGAATTGTCCGCCAAGAACTCGGACCTTCAGCCCAGCACCGTTGTTCCGCACGCCCGCTCATGGGCTCACGAATTGAAAGGCGGCAAGGCGACTTATTCGTTCCCGCCGCGATCGGTCACTTTCATCACATGGGAGTGACCGGCGGCACGGGCCGGCAGCGAAAGCTCGCCTCGATCCTAAGCGACTGTACGTCAGCGACGAAGGCCGGGCGAAGCCAAAAGCCGGCCGCCGCGACTGCGGTCGCGTATACCGCGAGGTTGGCGATGCCGGCTGGAACTCAAAGGCGCATTGCGTCGCCCGTCCTTGTCGATCCCCTGCATGTGACCTGTTATTCCAGCCCCTGCCGCTCCATGGCAGTGCGCCGGCCGAATCGCAGGTAGAGAGGCGGCAGCAGAAACAGGTTCAGCAGCGTAGACGTGACAAGCCCGCCGAGGATCACAACGGCGAGCGGGTATTCGACCTCGTGGCCCGGCTTCTGCCCGCTGACCACCAACGGCAAGAGCGCCAGCCCGGTCGCCAGGGCCGTCATCAGGATCGGGGCCAGACGTTCCTCCGAACCGCGCCGCACGAGGCCGACTCCAAACTCCTCGCCCTCGTAGTCCTCGAGGTGGCGGTAATGGCTGACGAGCATGATGCCGTTACGGGCGGCGATGCCTAGCACCGTCACGAACCCGACCAGCGATCCGAGCGACACCACCCCGCTCGAGAGCAGCACACCGACGCCGCCCCCGACCAGTGCGAACGGCAGAGTGAAGGCGACGAACAGGGTAAGCCGCCACGAGCCGAAGTCGGAGTAGATGACCAGGAGTACGCCGAGCAGGGCAAGGCCCGAGAGCGCGTAAAGACGGCGGCTCGACTCGCGGCGAACGGCCTCTTCGCCGAGGAACTCGGGGTGGTAGCCGGCTTCGAACTTCAGCCCGCGCACCTTCGCCTCCACTTCGGCGGCGACGGCCCTGAGGTCCCGGCCCTGCACGTTGCAGGTGATGTCCAGCCGTCGAGAGGCCGACTCGCGCTTCACCTCGTTGGGCATCGGCACTACCAGCACGTCGGCCACTTCCCCGAGCCGGACGAGGACGCGGGCCGGCGTATCGATGGGAAGCGACCGGAGGGCCGTCACATCGTCCCGGCACGCCGGCTCACCCCACACGACCACGTCGAAACGCTTCTGTCCCTCGTATACCTCGCCGACCTTCGCCCCGCGGAGCAGGGTTGTTGTCGCCCGGCGGACGTGGCCCGGCGTCAGCCCGTATCGCTCCGCCGCCTCGGGCCGCAGCCGCACCTCGATCTGGGGGACCAGGACCTGCGACTCGACCTTGAGGTTCGTTACGCCCTCGACGGTCGCCATGGCCCGCTCGGCCTCCTTGGCCTTTGCCCGCAGCGCGTCCATATCCGGGCCGAATAGCCGCACCACGATGCTGTAGCTCGTGCCAGACAGGACCTCCTTGCTCCGCTCCTTGAGGTACGTCTGCACGTCGCAGTACATGCCCGGGTAGCCCACCATCGCCGCCTGGATGTTCTTGAGAGTCGCCGGGTAGTCCACGGCCGGGTCGATGCTGATCCACAGTTCGGTAAAGTTCGGGCCGTACACCTCGTCGGCGACCTCGGCCCGGCCGATGTGCGAGCCGAAGTTCCTCACGCCGGCGATGGCTCGAAGCTCACGGCTCGCGAGGACGGTCATCCGGTCCAGCTCCTCGACCGACGCGCCGGGCTTGGCGATGAAGTGCATCAGGAAGTCCGTCTCCTGAAACTCGGGCAGGAACTCCGAGCCGAAGCGGGTGGCGGCGGCTCCACTGAGAATGAACGTGGCGAGGACGAGGCCGAGGGCCGCGTATGGCCGACCGACGAGGTAAGGGAGTACGGCTCCGTAGGCCCTCCGCAAAAGGCGGGCGAGCGGCGCTTCTGCGTGCCGGCCCTGCCTGCCGGTCAGCAGGAGGTACGACAGGGCCGGAGTGACGGTGAGGGCGACGAGCAGCGAGGCGAGGATGGCCAGGATGTACGCCAGCGCCAGCGGGCGGAAGAACGACCCGGCGATGCCATCGAGGAAGAAGATCGGCAGGAACACGATGATGACGATCACGGTCGCGTAGACGACCGCGCTCCGCACCTCGTTCGAGGCGTCCACGACCACCTGGAATGCCGAGACCGGGGTGCCCGCGGCTCGGTTGAGACGCAGGCGGCGGACGATGTTCTCGACGTCGATGATGGCGTCGTCGACCACCTCGCCGAGCGCGATCACAAGGCCGGCGATGACCATCGTGTTCAGCGTAATGCCGAATGCCGTGAGGACGACCACGGCCGACACGAGCGACAGCGGGATGGCGGTCAGGCTGATGAGGGCTGTCCGCCAGTCGAAAAGGAACAGGACGAGGATGGCCACCACCAGCCCGCACCCGATGAGGAGGGCGTGGGCGAGGTTGTCGATGGCCCGCTCGATGAACGTCGCCGGGCGGAAGATGGTGGGGTCCACCGCGACGCCGGGCAGCCCGGGTTCGAGGTCCCGGAGCGCCGCCTCAACGCGGCGCGTGACCTCCAACGTGTTGCCCTCAGGCTGCTTCTCGACGATCAGGAGCAAGCCGGGGCCGTCGTTGATGATGGCGTCGCCGATGGGCGGAGGCGAGCCGAACCGGACGGTCGCCACTTCACCCAGGCGGGTCGGGGCATTGCCCTGGAAGTCGACCACCGTACGGGCTAAGTCGTCCGGGTCGCGGACCATCGCCCGGTGCCGCACAGCGAGCCGCTGGTTCGGCTTGTCGACGTACCCGCCCGACTCAAGGGCGGTCGCGTCCTGCGCTGCACGCATGACCTGGTCGAGCGTGACGCCGGCGGCCCGCAAACGGTCGGGATCGACCAGCACCTGGTACTGCTTGTCTCGCTGCCCCCAGATAGCCACATTCGCAACGCCGGGCACCGCCATCAGCTTGGGGCGGATGGTCCACAGGGCCAGCACGGACAGGTCCTGCTGGCTCACCGTCTTGGACGACACTCCGATCTTCATCACCCGGCTGAGGGACGAGAGCGGTTGGAGGATGACCGGCGGGCGGGCGACCGTGGGCAGGCGGACCGCCTCCGCGGCGACGCGCTCCTGGACGTACTGCCGGGCCTTGTGAATATCGGTTCCTTCACCGAACAGCAGCACCACCGACGACAGCCCTAAAACCGACTTCGAGCGGATCGTCTTCAGGCCCGGAGTGCCGTTGAGGGCGTTCTCCAGCGGGACGCTGATCAGGCTCTCCACCTCCTCCGTGGAAAGCCCCGGTGCCTCCGTCTGCACCTCCACCTTCGGCGGCGCGAACTCGGGGAACACGTCGAGCGGGGCGGTCCGGATCGTTCGGAACCCGTGGACCATGAGCAGTCCGCACAGGGCGATCACCACGACCCGGCCCCGCACGGACGATGAGATCAGCCGGCTCAGCATGAGGTCCTCACTTCACGAAGCCCGTCTCCGCGCCGAAGAGCTCTTGCACACCGGCCGTCACCACCTTGGCGCCGGCCGGTGGGCCGCCCGTTAGCACGGCATCGGCCCCGGCCGTGTACGCGACGACGACCCGTCGGCGGGCGAAACGGCGGGGGCCGACCTGCTCGTAGACCCAGGTTCCGCCATGGACGTCAAACACCACTGCCGTCCACGGCACGGTCAGGCTTTCGCTGGCGTCGGCGAGGGGAACGGTTACACCGAGCCGCTGGCCGGGGACCAGCTTCCCGTCGGCGTTCGGTAGCTCGTAGAACACGTCGACCGTGGCCGAAAGCGGGTTAGCGGACGGTGGGGCAGCGACCGGCTTGGCGGTCGCGAGCCCGGTGCCGGGCGGGGCGGACAGCTTGCCGACGCTGGCCGGCTCGGCGCGGTCGATCGCGTCCAGATCGCCGACCGGCAGTGGCACGCGGACCCAGGCCGTCGAAACGTTGATAACCTCGAACAGCGCTCCCCCGCTGGGGACGGTCTGGCCGGGTAGCGCGGAGATCGTGCGGACGATGCCGTCTTCGGGGGCCTCGATTGAGATCGGGGTGACGGTGCCGGACTCAGTGTCTCCGACGACTCTCTTCAAGATCGCGTGCCGGGCGTCGGCCGCGTCGAGCGTCTTGGTGGCGACGTTGTACGCGGCCTCGGCCTCGTCCACCTGCCGCTGGCTGCCGGCCCCCTCCTTGAGTACGCGCTTAGCCCGGTCGAGTGCAACCTTCGTCAATGCCGCTTGCGTCTTGGCGTTGTTCACAAGCCCTTCGGCCTCGGCCAATGAGGCCGACATCGTGGCCCGACCGTCGGGCGTCAGGAGCGGGGCCAGCAGGAACACGGTCTTGCCGGCCTTCACGGACTGTCCGGCCGTTACCTCGCCGCTGGCTGGGGCCTTAAGCGTACCCCCGAGCGGGGCGGCGACCACGATCGACCTCCCGGCGGGGATTGTGACCTCGCCGCCGTACACCCGCGCCCGACGGACGGCCTTCTTCGCAACTGGGGCGACGGTCAGGCCGACCCGCTTCACAGCCTCTTCGGTCAGCGTGACAGTGTCGAGGTCCTCTTCCTTCACCGGCTTTGCGACGCTCGCCGGCGGCGCCGGCTTGTCGGGGGTACCGGTGACCGAGCGGTTTGTCACCAGCCACCACGCCCCGGCTGCCGTGGCGGCCGCGAGCGCGAGGGTGAGCATGGCCGTAGCGAAAGCCTGAAGCTGCCTCATTTCGGCCCCCTTCCGTCGGCGACCGGGTGGCCAGACTCTTCTGGCTTCATCTCAGGCTGCGGCGGCGGTAACGTTGGCGGGCGGGCACCCGTCCCCTCGGCGGGAGGGCACGGCGGTGCCGCCGGGTTCTGGGAAGTCAGACGCCGCCCGACACTTCGCTCCAGTTCGGCCCAGAAGCGCCGCAGGTCGGCTTGCAACTGCGCCTCGCGGAGCTGGTTGTCGAGCAGTTGTCGGGTGGTCTCCAGGACGACGAAGATGGGGATGTTCCCCTCCTGATACGCCCCCTGGGCACGGCGGACGGCACCCTCGAGTTCCGGCCGAACTTTCGTGCGCAGGACGTCGAGCTCGACGCAGGCCTGCCGGAACTGTGCGTAGGCGCGCTGCACGTCCAGAATGATCTGGTAGCCGACGGTCGTCCGGTTCCGCACGGCCCGCTCGAGTTCGGCCTCCGCCCGGGCGACGTTGCCCTGGTTCCAGTTGAACAGCGGCACGGTGAACCGCACGGCCGGCCCCAGGACGTGGCTCTCCTGGCCGCTGGTCGCGTCGGCGATGCCCAGGACTCGGACCCATCCAAGTCTAGCGAATTTGAGCCGGGCCTCGGCCGCCGCCACCGCCTCGGCAGTAGCGAGTGCATCCGGACGGCTGGCCATGGCCTCCTGAGTGAGGACGTCGGCGTCAAACGTCTGACACGCTGGCGGCGGCAGCGGGTCGAGTGTGAGCGGCCGCCGCAGGGGGCCGGTGCCGGTGAGGTTTCGCAGCCGCTCCTCCAGAACCGGGACTTCCGCCACGGCGCGTGCGGCGTCCTGCTCGGCCTGGGCGGCGTCGATCCGGGCCGTCGCCGACTCCTGCTCCGACGCGTCCCCGGCCTTGAACCGCTTCCCTGCGAGCTCGGCGACCTGGCCCCGCAGTCGCACGCCCTCGCGGGCGATCCGCACCCGCTCGTTTGCCAGCGCGACGTCAGCGTAGGCCTGCCGCACGTCGCGCATCAGGTCCAGCCCGGCCTGCGTGAGCCGCTCCGACACACGCTCCGCCTCTCTCGCTGCGGAACGTATTCGGATTGGTCGTAGCCAGATCGCCTCGATGGGAAAGTCGAAGAGGTACTTGTAGGGTTTCTCGGACATCGGCACGTAGTAGACAAACTCCGGATTGGGCAGCAGCCCGGCCTGGATCAGGTCGCCGCGGGCGATCCCCAGGTCGACCAGGAGTTCCTGGAAGGCGGCGTTGTTCCACAGTGCGATCGCGACCGCCTCGTCCTCGGTAATCCCGTCGTCCAGGGACGCCCCGGGTGGCATTGTGACTTCGCCCAGGGCGGCCTGGCAGGGAATCGTGTGGCCGACCCGTTGCGTCAGGTGAGCCGCGACTGTCGAGCGGTCCGGGGCTTGCGGAACGGTGTGGCACCCGACCAAGAGCCAGGGCGCGGCGACCAATGTGAAGCCCGCCACAAGAGCGCGGCCCCCTCCCCCCGCAATCCGCCGTTTGGTTATCGCTGATCGCATCACGAGCCCCGCCGTACAATGGGCAACCGGCCGTCGGGAGCGCAGCCGACGTCAGTTGGCGGCCGCAACACCATTTCCATTCGTCTCAATCGGTAATCTGCGCGGACGGGATTTAAATTCGGAGTCATACGGGTTGCGCGGCCCGATTCGAGAGCAGCCCACAGCGCCACACTCATCCAGTCTGCGCAGTTTCCACCCTTTCTTCGCGTATGTCACCCACCGGTCTTTCCTCGCCCGCGGACAGGAAGATGCTGAACCGGCTGCCCTTGCCAGGCTCGCTCCGCACCTCCACTCTCGCGCCGAGGATCGCCGCGAGCCGCCGGACCACCGCAAGGCCCAGCCCCACCCCCGCCCGGCCGTCCCATCGGGCTTCGGGCGCGCGGTAGAACGGCTCAAAGATCAGCGCCTGATGGTCGAATGCAATCCCACTGCCTGAATCACTCACTGTTAGACACGTGTAGTCGGGCGTCGCGTCCAACGATACCCCGATCGATGTCCCCGGCTCACTGTACTTGCATGCGTTGTCGAGCAGGTTGTCCACCACCTGACCGAGTAGCGCCGGGTGGGTGGTAATCACGACGGGATTCGCCGACGCGCGGAATGTGAAGTCGTTAGCGCGTGCGTGTTCCGCCCAGGCGTCGAGGCAAGTCCGACACCAGTCATTGAGTTCGACCCGCTCCGGCGTTGCGAGCGGCGTGGCACCATCCGCACGGGCAAGGAACAGTAGGGACTCAATGATTTGCCGAAGTTGGCCACCTCGACGACGCACGACTTCGAGTACCCGCTTGTACTCGTCCGGCGATCGGTCGTGCCGCAATGCCACGTCCACCGAGGCCAGCATGGCCGTCAGCGGCGTACGGAGCTGGTGCGACGCATCCCCGGTGAACCGCCGTTGCCGCTCCAGTGACTCGCGCAGGTCGGTCAAAAGCTCGTTAAAGGCCCGCCCGAGGTCTTCGAGCTCGTCACGGGTCGGAGGCGCGTCGAGCAGGCGTGCGGGCTCCGGCTCCAGTCGGATCGACCGGGCCGACGCGGCCATCTGCGTGATCTGCCGCAGCGCCCGGCGACAGAGCCAGCGCCCGCATAGTGCCGCCGATATCCAGACCGCCACCGACACGCCGCCTGCGGCGAACGCGAGCCATCCCAGCATCGCCGCTGCCGGTGCCTCGCTCACCGCCACCGTGATCACCAGCCCATCGCTTCGGAACGTACGGTCGTCCGGCAGCCGGGCCGCGGACGAGTGTCCCAGGGGTGTCTCGGCGAGCGTCCTGACCCAATAGTGCCCCTCCGGCCCCTCGACCGGCTCGGGCGTGAAGACCCCGGCGCACATCCGCCGGTCCAACACGCGCCAGCCGCCAGCCGCAGGGGCACCGTCGCCCACGCCGGCGGCCAGGTTGAGCGAGCGATCCCTCGGTCGGCCGGACAGGTCGTACAGCGCCCAGCGCGGCTGGTCTGCCGCCGTGTCCTCCCCGAGGGTGATGCGCCGCTCCAGGGGTTCCCACTGGACGTCACCGGGGTGTACCTCGACCGCCGCCACCAGAGTCTTCATGGACGTGTCGAGGCGTTCGTCGAGCTGCGAGCGGAGGTGCGCACGAGCCAGAAGGTGTAGCGTCAGCGAGAAGCCGGCAAGGGCCACGGCCAGCGCGACCAGGAAGAACAGGGAGAGGCGGTTCGTCAGGCTCACGGCTGCCCCTCGGCCTGGGACGGCTCGCCGAGCATGTAACCGCGGCCGCGGACGGTGTGGATCAGGCGCGGGCCGTGGGCCTCCAACTTCTTGCGGAGTTCCATGACGTGGACCTCAAGCGTGTTGGAGAGCCCGTCGTACCGCTCCTGCCACACCTGCTCGTAAAGGCGGGTGCGCGACAGCACCTCGCCAGGGTGCCGGAGGAAGAACAGGAGCAGGGCGTGCTCGCGGGCAGCGAGGCCGAGCGGCCGCCCGGCGCGCTCCGCCCGGTTCGTCGAGGGGTCCAGGACCACGTCGCGATACCGCCACTCCGTACCGACGAGACCGGGCAGCCGACGGAGCAGCGCCTGCACGCGTGCGTGCAGCTCCTCGAACGCGAAGGGCTTACAGAGGTAGTCGTCCGCACCGCCGTTCAGTCCTTCGACCCGCTGCTGGACTGCGTCGCGAGCCGTGAGGAACAGCACGGGCGTCGTCTTGCCCGCATTACGGAAGTCGCGGAGCAGGGTCTGCCCGTCCGGCCCGGGCAGCCACCAATCGAGGATGACCAGGTCCCAGGTGGATGTGGCAAGGGCGTGGGCACCGTCGTGCCCATCCGCGGCCCACTCGACGAGAAACCCCTCCTCCCGCAAGCCCTGGGCGACGTATTCGGCGATCTCAGCATCGTCCTCGACGAGCAAGATGCGAAACGCCATGGCCGTCCCCGCGCCTCCCATCGACTCTGGGGCGTCACCAACACAATGCTACCTGAAGAGACTAAGGCCGCGGTGAGCGGAAGATAAGCTTGGAGTTTATTTTTACCGACGACGGCTGGCAGAAGAGTTAGCGGCCGCCGTCCCCAAATTCGGGGTCGCGCAAACAAAAGAGACTCACGCCCATTTGACGTAAGTCCCTGCGGTTCTAAAGTGCCGAGGACAGGACTTGAACCTGCACGGGGTTGCCCCCACTAGCTCCTGAGGCTAGTCGCGACACATTTATTCTACAGGTGTCATGCAACGCTTTTGCGTCGCAAACCTCGAACTTGCAGGACTCTACGCTCGGTCCCGCACTGTACCTGCATTGTAGGCACGTTGACCGAGTAGGGCCAACGTTGACGCCAAAATGACGCCACGGCGTCGCACCAGAGGAGAGGCCGTTTACTTCCCCTGGCCTCATCACCCCGATACGGGAATGTCGAATCGCAGCCCGGACCCAAAGCTGCCGAGGAGCAGGCCCTCCAAGCCAACGTCTTCCAACTCGTCGTGGCGGGAGTACATGAGCGAGTGGAGTTCTTCAGGCCGGACGCCGCGATAGAGGCAATCGACCTCGTCGATAAAGGTCCGCGGTGCGATGCGGTGTTCCGTCCGACCGGCAGAACAAAGATCAAGTAGGAGTCGGCCGCCGGGCAGTGACTGATCGAAGGCCCGCAGAAACGTGGTCGACGGTTTCACTCCGAGGTAAAGGGACAGCGTCGCCGCGCTCTCGGCCTCCGCTCGGCCGGCAACGGCCGGCCAAGCGACTCGCGGCGGACGTGCCTTGTTGTGAAGGTGCCACAGTTCGCAAAACGTAGACGCAACTCGACCTGGGTACGGCAATATGGTCGTCGCGTCGCCTGACGCGACTGCTTCAAGGACGAGCCGAAGCTCCTGGAACTCGTCGATGTTCGGCACGAGCTGCAAGAGTGCCTTGTAGTCGGCCGGCGAGAGCAGGTAGGCGAGTCGGTTCAGCACGTACCGGCAACGCTGTATGTGCCAGCGCCGCCGCATCGAGCCTTCGGGGGGCGTGGACTCCGCAAGCACCGTGGCCTTTCGCCGCAACTCTTCCCGCACGGCCTTTGCCGTCTCGACGATGGTGTCGATGGAACTTGTGAACGTAACCACGAGCCAGTCCCAGAGTCGGTCGACCGCTCGCCAGCGACTCCGGAGGTGGCCGCGATAGCGCTTCGACTTGGACAGGCTCCGAAAGCGGTTGACCGGAATCGAAAACCCCGCGTCGGTGAGCCGCCGCTGAAGCTCCTCGGCGTCGCCTGGGTACCAGATGAGGTGGTGAACGATGGCTTCGACGAGGGACTCGAACGTGTTCGGCAGCGGTGCCGGAGCGAAGCTCACGCAGTCTTGCCGCCAAGACCCCTCGGCGACCACGTCTCGCTTCTCGTCGTTCAGTGCGAGTCCCTCGTCCGAGAGAGCATTCTGAAGGCGGCGCGTCACGCCGTCGACTTCCTCCGTCGGACAGACGACGATGATGTCGTCCACATACCGGAGATAGGCGTCTCCGTAGTGGCCGATCATCGTCGCATCGACACCCTCAAGGGCGACGTGACCGAGCGCGTGCCCGACCTCCGGACCGATTGGAATGCCCGAGTACTTGGGTGCGTCGAGGTCGATGAGCGCCAAGAGCAACCCTTCGACCGACCGCTTCGTCTGCCGGTCCTGGATCGCCTTCGCCCGGCGAACAATTCGCTCGCGGAGTCGAGGCTTCTCGACGGACGGGTAAAAGGACTTGATGTCGTTGACGACGGCGACGTGCCCAGGTTTGGCCGCGAGGAGTTCGGCCACGCGGCGGTTTCGACGTTCGTAGCCGTCGAGGAAGAACTCGAAGTTCCGCCCGGATGACGGTTCTGCCGGCCAAAGGGAACTGAATGCGCAGGCCGGGACGCCGAACGACGGCTCCGACGACATCAGACTGAGGACGTGGGCCTCGGCCAGCGTCGTGAGCGGGCTGCCGACAATACAGTTCCGGTACTCGGGCTTGTGGTCCTTTCGGGCCTCCTTGAGAATCTGGAACGAGAAGTATCGCCACTCGCGGCGCGAGACCGTGCGGCGGGTCAGAAAAGCGTCGAGCGCCGCCCGACTGTTTTGCGCCCCGGTCAGGAGGAGGCGTAGGCCGACGTAAGTCGGCTTGTGCGCCGCCCGACTTGCGTTCAAGGCGCGGGCGGCCAGAGTATCGAAGTGCATCGACGACACCTCAACACTCCTTCTTGAACGCCCGAACATTGGCTTGCCCGCGGATCGGGTCGCAGTCGGTGAACGGGTGGCAGTATCGAAACCGCTCGGCCTCGGTCGGACTGCTCAGGCCGAAAAAGCTCGAAAACCACTTGGTCAAGTGGTCGGTAATCCTCGGAAGGAATCGGCGACTCTGGTTCATGTCGGGCTCGATCCAGGCCATCAGAGCGGCTCGGTTGTGGAGGCGTTCAGTGATGTGCTGGAACGCCCTCGATACGTGTTCGGTGTGCTTGTCGGCGAACCCGCTGAAGGCCGAAACGAAGACGAGGTACTCCTCGCACTCCGGGCATTGCAGAAACCAGTGGTCGATGAGAGCCGCGGTAGAGAAGGAGTCCGTTACGTCCCATTCCAGGTGCCGCCACGTGAGCCGCATCCCAACGTCCGCGAGGGGCGTCTGGAGGCGAGACAGCAGACAGGCGTGAACCTCTCGCGCCTTCGCTGAACAATCGCCGGCAGCGACCTGCACGTCGACCGGCAGTCGGGGCAACCACCCCTCGGCCCGGAGTGCCGCGACCGTGGAGAGGAGGCCCAGTAAGCCCCCGCCTGACCCGCAAGGGATGTCGAGGATCGCTACAGATCCGTCGAACAGGGTTGCGAGCAAATCGGTCGAGACCGGCTCGAACAAGCCGTTCGGGTTCAAGACAACGTGGCCGACCCGTGCGGCTGAGGTCTTGAAGCGCTGGGCAAAATGGCGGAGCGTCACCTCGTCTGATTCGCCGCCAAAGAGTTCCTTCTCTGGAGGATGGGCGACACTGGCGTCTTCCAGTAGCCCGCGCGCGGCAAGCTCCTCCCGAAGCGGCTCTACCAGGCATGACGGGATTTGGAGGACGCCGTCTCGGTGCAGCGACTCGGGGAGTGGTTTTCGCAACATGGCTTCTTTTACGGATAACGTCAGCGCGGAGTGGGTTCGCAGGCCAACCGCTTGCTGTCGGAAGGTATACGACTTGTTTGCTCGTGTCACTTGCGGCGGGTTGGTAGCGCCGTATCGAGGGCGGGCATCTCGCAGATTTCCCGCTTGGGTTGGCTCCTCGCGCGTCTCAATCGCAGCAGATCGCCGTCAAACGGGTTTGGGCCTTACCGGATCGCCACCCTCATCTCGATCGCGATGTCCTTCAAGAACTTGGTGAGTACCGCCCCCTTGCTCCGCACCTTCCCGGACTGCGACGCCTCCTTGAGAAGCCCGAGGCCACGCTCGACCGGTCCGACGCCAAGCCGCCGCACGCACCGTTCCCACCAAAGGCGGTCGTCGCGGCTTCCCACGGCCACCATGACTCGCTCGACCACCTCTTCGAGGTACGGCTCCATTGCCGCCGCCGCGGCGCGAACCGTGGCGTAGTCTTGCTTCGGTGCCTCCTTCCGGTCGAATACAACCACCCAACGCCCGTCATTCGACCGCTCGAAGCGAAAGCCCGCCAAGGTGGGAACGCCTTTGTCGATGAGTCCCTGGGCCGCACTTCGGACCGCCTTTCGCACGTCGCGCTCGCAAGCCGCTTCGACCGGCAAGGCGTCAGCAAGGTCCTCCACGAATCGTCGATGCAGGCCCTGGCTCATGAACTTCTTGGCGAGGTAGACGGCTAGCCTCTGTTCCAGGGGCCGCAGGTCGTGGAACTGCCGCGCCGGAAAGCCGATGCAAAAGAAGCCCCGCGTCCTGGCGATCTCTCGAAGAATTGGACTGACCTCGATGAACCCGAAGGGCAGTTCGTCGCCATCACCGGGTGGCGCCTTGAAGTAGAAAACGCTCCCGAAGAGCCGCCAGTTCATGTCCACGTAGGCCCTGCGTCGGGCGTCCCAAAAGGCGTTCGTGCAGTGGAAGTCGTAGCCGCGCAGGATGTCGATGTCGCGTCGGATCCGTTCGTAGTCTCGCTTCGAGGGGTTCCTGTCGGAACGCCTTTGGAAGAGTGAGCGAATGGTGCCGAACTGGATCTGCCCTCCCCTGGCACCCTGCTCGGCGTAGAGCTGAAAGAGGTCGAAAAGGGTCGCTTGCGTACTCTCGCCGCCGAAGCCAAAGGGGCCGGGGTACGCTTTCCAGGTCCGCGTGACGGGCTGGCCGCCAGCGCCCCGGATCGTGTCGGCGTAAACGAGCGGCTCCCGGCTCCCCGCCTTTCCGCAACCCTTGCTGAACCGAAACACCGGGAAATCGGCGAGGTCGAAATCGAAGCGGCCGGCACCGACGTGCCCTTCGCTGCTGACGCCTGTCGGCACCTCGACCGCATCGCACGCCCGAGGCGACGCGATTGACTGGCTCAAGACCTGAGCGATGACGGAACCGATCTGAGCGGGCTGCCTTTCCTTGACCACGAGCGCTTACTTCAAGCCCATTAAACTAAAATGCATTCATATGTAGATTATTTAGTATTTACCTGTCGAGATCCTTTTTGATTTCGGCGACTTACTGCCCCATTGCGGGAATGAAAGCACGAACGCACGGACAGGTTCGGGAGTGAAAGCACGAACAATTGCTCTCTTCCGGGAGTAAAAGCACGAACTTTTCGGCCACTTCGGGAGTGAAAGCACGAACTGCCCTCGTGCATCGAAATAAAAACGGTGTTCTGCAAAACGGCGTCCGATTCCCGGCAGTCACGGGTCGGTCCCCTCCCCCGCACCTCGGTATCGGTGGGGTCGCACTGCCGAGAAAGACCCGTCGCAGATTCGAGACCTAGACACGCCCTCCCAGACCTCATTGCGACGACGCTTTGCCGTCTTCCTGGCCCGATTGCATCTCGGTCCCACTCGACCACTGGACCCCCACCCCGAACGGCTATCCTGGGCGATTCGCGTCCAACGCACGCGACGTTCGCCGGCAACGCTGAAAGGAGAGCGTTGCTCGAACCCCCATGTAGCCGGAACGCGGCGTCATGGGCATTCCCGTAATGCGGCTTCGCTGGTCGGCTTGCCGTTCAGGATTGCGTTTTGTCGGTAAAGCAAGTGATGCAGCGATGCAGGATAGCCGAGAAACCCGCCGTGCAGTATTTCAGCGAAGCTGCAACGACCGTCATGCGTCTGGGAAGCAAGGTCAGGGTTCCCGCTTTGCCGGGATTCGGGAAAGAGGGAGCGACGGGCAAGCAGAGATGCCGAAACACTGTATCGCGGCCAAGCTGCGTAGCGGAAACGCCGCGGGTCACTTCATTGGCCTGCCGCCGACGAGGTTGCCCTCGCGCTGGGGGTAGGGGCCACCGTGTTCGGCTTCGACCTGATCGATAACTTGGCTGATCCCGAGTTCGGCGATGGAGGCGATGGTAAGTCGCGGGTTCCAGTAGGCGGCGTTTTTGACCCGCTCGCAAAGGTCCGCGTCCAGGTGGACCGTCAGCTTCTTCTTCCGGGCGTCTTGTGCCTGTGGCTCGGGAGCCGCCTGCACGGCTCTGGTGGCGTAGCTCGGCCGCTTGGGCTCAAGTTGCTCGCCCGTCGGCATCGGGATCACCGACTCGAAGGGGTCCCTTTGGATGGTACTTTTATTCGTTCGCTGCCTTGTCATACGCCTCCTTGGCAAAAGTTTGAGATTGAAGTTCCTTGGCCAGTGCCCGGTAGTCTTCCGCGCCTGCACTCGAAGGTGCGTACTCGGTAATCGGCATCCCGGTGGATGGGCACTCGGCTAGCTTGATGTTCTCTCGGATGACGGTCTTTAGCGTCTCCGGGAATCTCGCTCGAAGCTTGGCCACGATTTCTGGCCCGTGATTGGTGCGGGCGTCGAGCCGACAAGCGAGGATGCCGCTGATCCTGAGATCGCGGTTGAGGCGCTTGCGGACGAGATCGACCGTTTGCAGGAGTTGGGCGAGTCCCTGGAGGCCCATGACGTGGCACTCGACGGGAACGAGGACCTCCTTCGCGGCGGTCAGTGCGTTTACTGTGAGAATCCCGAGCGTCGGCGAGCAGTCGATAAGTAAGTAGTCGAACGACTCGGGCGGGAGTTCCGCGACCTTTTCGCGGAGAATCGTCTCGGCACCCGGCTCGTTCGCAAGCGCCTTCTCGGCACCGACGAGCCACGCCGATGCACCAATGAGCGAGAGGTTCTTTGTCCCGGTGGGCTGGGCGAGGGCCTGGAGTTTGGTGACGCCGGGTTCCGCGAACAGGTCAAAAACACCTCTGCCGACGGCTTGGGCGGCAAGCCAGGTGGTGGTCGAATACTGTGGATCGAGATCGATCAGCAGCACGCGCCGCCCGGCATCGGCGAGGGCGGCGGCCAAGTTTACGGAACTAGTCGTCTTCCCGGTTCCCCCCTTTTGATTGACTACTGCGATGGTCCTCATGATGTCCTGAAACGCTGCAAAGCCCGTCGTTCGTCCGAGCCGAATGGCCGGCCATTCTCCCCGACGGCTTGGCCAGCGTTTCATCAGTTACAGGGATCCGTCAACCCCCTAATTGCGGTCGTCCGATGTTGACGAGGTTTGGGGCAACGGAGAATCGCGGAAGGCGTGACTTTATCGCCGTAACCCGGTATTTTCCGCCCGCGGCCCCATCGGAGGCCGTGGTTGTTCCTGAACGTAAAGCTTCAAGCGACGACGATTCCGTCTGGGCGGCACGCCCACCAACCCCGACTCACCATCGGGCGAAGGGTCGGAAGTCTCATCAACTTCCAGCAGTGCCGCGCCGGTAGAGCCGGATGCCACGAGAGTGGCTCGTCCGTGCTCGACGGAGGCTGGCTGAAGTAATCCCGAATGCCTTTGTACGGCAGCGGAGTAATCTCAGTCTTCTATCCGATGCACTTTCGATTGCCCCGAGCAAAGGGGGCGACGCTGACAGACCCGCCGTCTGAATAGGACGGCGGGCCGCCATGAATTGAAGTCGGTGCGAAGTTCCCAAGCGGGAGTTTCTAATCCACCCACGGGGACAGGGCCTTCTTCGGAAGGTTCGGTCAACGTGCGCCGGTGCCGGGAGCCGCTGTCTGGGCGACCAGAAGCGCCGGACCAACCACGGGTCCGGGGACCCCGCGAAACGCGGGGCCGCGAAAAGCTCAACGGTGAAAGGCCCGCAAGGGCTTACCGGTCAGTCGGTCGAGGAGGCGATGCCGAAAATGTTGCCGCGAACCAATAGGCGAGCGGCGACGGCGAGACGGCGGAGGCCGGTGGGTAGGGGAGGAGCTTGCTCTTTCTGCCCCCTGAAAGCCCGCGTCAATCGACGCGGGGCGACTATGCCGGGAGGGATTCCCGGACATACGGCCTCATTGCCTGGGCGGTAACACGCCCTAGCCACGCGACCCGATCGAGGACAGTCATGGCTAAAGCGGGAAGGACTGTGGTTGCCGGAGTGATGACCCGGTGCCGAAGCGAATGGGCTTCGGTGCTTCAAACGCCACAGTCTGGGAGTGTGCCCTGAGTAGAGAGCCTTGAGGCGGCCGGACGGGAGTTCGGTTGTCCGAGGGCGGTTGCAGTGCGGCGAGGCGCGTCGCACGCCGTTCGTTCGTACCCGGATGGTGCCGGGGCGAGGAGTCGACGAAAGGGGCGACTGGCTTGTAACCAGTCGGAACGTCGGGCATTCCGAATCGGGGAGCGCTCTCACTGTACGAGAGCCTCCCCGGTCGGATGCCGTTTGCCCTTGGATGGGGCTTTTTGCAGTCAAACAAGACTCTTTCGGGAGGAAGGGTGTTTTTTGGCGGCGTCAGAGCGACGCACGGGTGAGGTGTGCCCAAAGGTTCTTACCGTGCGGGATTAGGTTCAAAAACGATATGGCCATAAATTAGGTCGTGCGAACTTGGAAAGAGCATCGGTACGCGAGTCCGATGCTGCGCGGATACGCGAAGAGGGTTCGGGTGAGGTTCGAGAGTCAGGAGGTTACGACGGCCCACGACGCCAATGGCGACGGGGAGGGGCCGACGCAGAGGATTTGCGCTTCGGGGGCGAGCCGTTAAAAGCCCCCACGCCGAAACGCGACTGCCGGTGGATCAGCGACCGCCAAACGGCGGACAATCTTCCATGCCGTTTGCTTACCAATACGAAGTCACGTCCGTTCATGCCCTGGTGCAGCAACTTGCCAGTAACCTGCTTCCGCACGGCTACTGGTTTTACGTCACCGGGTTCATTCCGGAGCCGAAACCGGTCGAGGTGACTGACCGGAAGCTTCTCGACAAGTACGGCATCGCTATCTCGCCGTCGGCGCGGCAGCGGCGAAAGGCCGCCGGATTTGCGAACCTGCGTTACCTCCGCTGCGGCAGATTCCTTGTCCTCATCGCCACTCACGGAAAGCACGATTTCTTTGCCGAAGAGGGGGAGCGAATCCGGGACATTCGCCGGAATCCGCTCATCTGGGAGGGGTACTCGGTTAGCTACAAGCGGGGAGGCCACCTCAGAAAAGTAAGGGACGGGGAGGCCGTACCGGACCCGAACTGGCACTCGCGAGTTCAGATCGCCAAGAAGAACTACACGGAACTCAAAGCCCATTTTCTGGACCTGGCCCTCCGCCGCTCGGTCGAGGCATTGGGAAGGGAGTTCTACGCGCTGCCGTACGAGCCGTTCGCTCCCATCCGTCAGCAACTTCTCGACCTCCTTCGTCTGGTCAACGCGAAGCGGAAAACGGCCGGACTTCCAAACGTTCCGCCGACCGTCCTTCGCTACGAACGAGACGGCTCGGCACGCCTTAAGCCACCTGAAACCCAGCGGGCGGCGTAACCCTCCCCGCAGCCATGACTCTGCCGCCGAATACCCTTCGCCTCTTTTCCTTGCCGTCTTTCTCGGTCGCTGTCGGGGGTGGGTTCGACGGGTTGGGGCCCGCCCCCGACAGCGACCGAGGAAGACGGGAAAGGCCACTTCACTTGCCGTCCAAACACTTGCCGGATTCGAGGGAGCTTGAGGGGGTGGGGGCAGAAGAGGCGAGCGGTTCCGGGGATGGACTCAGCGGTTGGACGAAGCCACGCCAAATGCCTTTGGGTTCCGCAATACGTTACACCGGCCTTCCCTCGCATGTCGTCTTGCAACACCCGCACGGCCGTTTCGACTCAGGCTCAAGCCAATTACAGACGAGTCCTTTACAGCGACGGCACATGACGTTCTTCCCGATGACAAGAGGGTAGTGCCAGCACTTATGGCAGTGCGTGAGGAGCGTGACGCCGGGCGCGTCACCGCCGCACCGCCTGCACGACATTCGGCCGTGTATCGTGCCTTCCGATGTCATTCGCATGTCCGTGACCGTGATTTGGTTGCCCTGGGCCGCGGCGGTCCCGCACTCCGGGCAAACGATGAGGCTCCAGTGCTCGATCACCGGCCTCAACACCTGGTCGATCCAGTGACTCAGGATCGGCGATCCGTCGATTCGCGGCAGGCGAACCGGAAACGCGCGGCTGGACAGAAGTCGATCGGCACAGTCAAGAAACGCTGCTATGGTCTCGCGACTCTGCGTCGAGCACGCTTCGACGGTAATGTCCGTCAACGACCGCCAGATGACGATCTCAAGCGGTGCAGTTGCGTTCGTTCTGGCGCACGCCTCGACGAGTTTGTCGAGCAGTGCTTCGACGCCCGTAGGCTGCCTGGATTTGGGCGGGGCGTGCCTCCGAGCGGCAAGCTGCCAACCGACGCGAAGGGCGTCGCATTGCAAAAGATGCATTCCAGGCTCAACGTCGGTCACTTCGGCCTGCGGCGTGAACCGGGCCGCTTCCGGCAAGCGGAAACAGAAAGGCAAAACGCGGCCCTTGGTTCGACCCGCTACCGATTCGGTCGGTTGGTAGTTGCCAATGTACACCCATCGACAGCCTTGGTCGGCAGTTTCGGTAATCACGAAGCCTGGAAAGATGCACCTCGGATCCGTTGCGTGATGGACATCGATCAAGAAGCCGCGAAGGCCCAGCTTTTCCCGGCTGCTTCGGTAAAAGACGTTGCACTTGACATCGTACCGGTTCCCCCGGCCATCCTCCCAGTCGGCTGACGGCAGAGTCGGTCGCGAGTCGAGTGACCACGGCCGGGCAAGGCGGGCGACGTGGTCAGCATTCAGGTCGCGAAGCATCCTTGCGGCCTCGGCACCGTGCAGGCGGAGAAAGATGTCCCTAAAGGCGAGTTCCGCAACCCTCGGCTGCAAGCCTCGAACCTTGAAACTGTCGAGCGGACGCGAGCGACGCTCGTCCTGGCCCTGCAAAGATCGTACGACCGACGAGTAATCCCATCGGGGTGACTGCCTGCTCAGAATCGGCAGCGCGGGTCCGTCGTCGTAGTAGCAAGCACCGAGGAATAGGTCGTCCGGGGACAGAGTCTGAAATGCTGTTTCGCCCGCAGCGTCGAACGTGTTGTCGGTGACGTACCGGAGGTACTGCGTCACCGCAGCGATCGCAGACGCATTGGATTCGGGAAGCGTGTTTAGATGCGCACGAGCCTCGTCGTACTCCTCGTTCGCCACGAGGCGGCCGATCTGAGCAACGATGACCGGTGCGAAGCCGTTGTGACGCCGTGCGGATCTTTGGTGCTTGTTAAGAAACCGGTGGACTTCGGCATCGTGGATGTCGGGTGCGTTTGCGGGCAACGAGAGTAGGCGGGCCATCGCCGTCGCGACGAAATCGTCCGGTACGCGGCGCAAAGCTCCCAACAGATCAGCAATTGGGTGCTCTCCGGCCGCATTCCACCAGTCGCGCTCTTGCAGATCTCGGGCGTGGCGGGCGTCGCGCTTAGCGGCTTCGCATTCTCTGAGGGCTGCTTCAAGGGCCGATTTCTGAGGCTGTGTCTGCTCGGCAACAAATGCCTCGATCATGTCGTCGATGTGCCGGTCAATGGTTGGCCGTTGAGCCAGCGAAGCGTCCGCTTCGCGAAGCGCGGCTTGTGCGAGCGTGATTCTCGCCCTGTGCGCAGTGAGTTCCGCGTCTACGTCGGATCGAACTAAGCTGTCGTGGCTCGATCTTTGTTCTTCAAGCGTCCGTTCAAGTTGTCGCAAGTCCTCGCCAACCCTTGCGACGAATTGCTTCCAGTCGGAGTCACTTGCGGCCGCTGTTGTGGATGCCGCTCGGCGGGTAGTGGCGGCGTGAAGTGGTACCCACCGGTTGCGATTGGCGGCGAGTCGCGCGGCGATCACTGCCCTGTCGATTTCGGCCAACCGCGCGTCGGCTAGGAGCGATGCCAAGTGGCTATCGGTGACGGCGCGCAACTCCTCTTGGAGCCAATGGAGGCGCGCAATCTCGGCCTCTATTTCCGCCGGTGGCTCGAACGGACGGACAAGCGCTGTTTCAAGAAGGAGTGACTCGAATGCCTGTCGGTATTCGACCTGGACCTGGGCCAGTTGTGACTGTCGGTTGGGCTGGTCTTTGATGAGGTCATCGAGTCGCACGAGGTCAGGGCGGTTCGCCAACCAATGCTCTCGGGGGTGGAGGGCACTCGCTCGCTCACGCGCCGCGTCGAGTTCAGATCGCTTTTGCAAGACCATTTCGTCTGCGGCCGCAACGGAGTCGGGCTGGGTCGGGTCAGGAGACATCTCAGTGTTCTCGTGCGATGAACCGAGTCCCTGCTGGAACAGCCATTTGCTCGTGGCCGGAAGTCAATCGGTTATTGTGAGGAGCGTGCCGGCCCCTTCGATGCGAGTGGCAGTCGCGCGGTCGGCCCAATTCTACGGCGTTGGCCACAAGCGTCCATCACCGGGTCATCTGTACCCTGGCGGTGGCAAGCCCCGCCAGCGCGTAACGATTCGTCCAAGAGCCGACCGCTGAGGTCCGACGAAAGAGAGAGGCCCGAGGGTGCGGTCGGGCCGGTGCGAAAAACCGTTTACTGCTTACTGCGAGTCGTCATTCCGACTTGCGTACATCCAGTCGTGGCACTGCTGGGCGACGCGAACGACGAGCGGCAAATCGTGTTTGCCGAACGAGTCGCTCCGTGCCCACTTGCCGCCGTCGTCCTTGTAGATGCGGGAAATGGTGACGTTGAACCAAGGATTTCCTTGGCCATCGGCATGTTCCCAGATGGCACCGACGACGCGGCCCATCTTAATCTCGTGGACGGGGCGGTTTCCACCGTTGCCGTTGCCATTGCCGTTGTTGGCGGCAGGGGCGGGTGAACCGTTTTTCCGAACCTTTTGCTGACTCATGGCCGTTTGCTCCTTCCAACCTCTCGGGGAGGTGGTTGGGGTGAGTGGAATTGTCAACAGACCGACTCGAACATGCACCTCGGGACCTCTCGGAGGGGGCTTCGGACGAAGCCATCTCCAAGCGGCCCGTCGGGCACACCTGTGGTTATGACGGGAAAGAGAATCGAAGTGACATCGAAAGTGCAATCGGAGGCGCGGCAGGTAGCCTAATCGGACTCGGCCTGGTCTTGCTCGGTCGCGGCGAAAGCGTTGACGGACTTTAGGAGGCCGTCGTCGATGAATGATCCGAGCGCGGCCTTCGAGCGGTCGAAGCGGAATGCCGGTTCAAGCCGCACGACGGCGACATCTCGTTCGGTGATGAGAATGGTCTCGCCGGCGCGGACGCGGCCTTCCCGAACGAGTAGCGGCCCTTACGGGCGTAGCAGTCGGAACAGGTCGTGCCTTCCTTCTCGGCGAGGACGGAGCCGACCTGGCAGCGTAAGGCGGAGATCGACCACGACGGGTAGGGCATTTTCGAGGTGATCGACAAGCCGCCGGTGATCACTTCGGCGAGGCGGTTCCGGGATACAATCGCCAAATCGGCGGCGAGGTCGCCTCGGTAGAGCGTGACTTCCGGTTCCCCGGCGAGGGGCAGGCTCAGGCTGCGCAAGTCGCGAGAGGATAGCAGTGATGCAGTTGACGGGGAGCGTCAGCGTCGAACATATTCAGAAACACCTCAAAGCCCGTCACTCTGGCGTGGCCCTTGACTTGGAGTCGATGCCGGGTCGGCCGTCTGAGTACAAGGGGCGTTGCGCCAGCTTGGAGTCAGCGGACCTCGGACGCATCGTGCTGTGGTGGGAGTTCAAGGTACACACAGCGGGCGAGAGTTGCCGTCTCGAAGACGTGTTGCCTTCGGCGGCAGACCTTCCGCGAGTGAAGTCGATCATCGAAGGGAACGCCGGGAAAAGTCGTGGCCCGCTCGACGTGCGGAGCGCACCAGACATGGCGGTCGTAATCGTTTGGAACGAACAGCCCGACGGCATCCTTTACGTCATCGACGGCAATCACCGGATGATGGCGCAAGTGCTTTCTGGCAAGTCTGTGAATGATGTCCCTGCGATTGTTTGCGTTCACCCCAAGGTCATGGAGTGGGCATATATCCCACGAAACTTCAAGACACGCTGATCCGTCAAGCCAATCCGTTTCGCACGTCACCTCGTAAAGAGGCCGTTGACCGTGGTGAACAGGGCTTCAAACCTAGCCAGGGTGTCGTCGTCGAGCTTCGCTGGTGGATTGCTGATGAAGTACGAGGCGACCGTATAGTGGTTGAATCCGCCACTCGGGCGGAGAACAATGCCCTTCGACGCGATGTAGCCTTCCAAGCGGCCGATGATGCGTGGCCCGGTTGGCAGCTCAGACTCCTTTACTTTGCCCTTCAAGGGCTTCGCGAACGCCTTGTTGAACCATTCGAGGTAGGATTTCGGCGCGAAGAGGTCTTCCGTGTCGGAAGGCTGACCGTCCGTCCCGATCTTCGCGAGGTCGCGGAACTGCGAGGCATTCAGGATGTACTTGCCGGCAATGATCTTCTGTCGGACCAGATCGGAAATCTTCTGCTCGGGACTGCCGCGGAAGTCGTGTAGGACCGCGAGTTCGAGGCCGCTCGCGCCGAGCAACGCCACGAAGGTAACGACTTTATCCAGTCCGCCTGTGGGCACTATCGTCACATCATCCCGGAGTCCCGTCCGTCCCTGCGCTTCCAGTGCGTTCGAAAGTGCCTTCAGGTAGATGAGTTCGGAAGGCCCCTCCACCAGCAAGTTCCGCTTCGAGATGAAGAGATTCTGGGCAATCGTCCAACCCAGGGCGGCTTGCAGCGGGAAGATCGTCCGGGGATCGGAACCGGAGAGATTCTCGCTCACGACGGTTCCGATGGTCTTCTTGTCTTCGACCATGCGAATCTGCAACGGCTTTTCCGAGTCAATCATGAACGGCGAGTGAGTCGTGTACAGCACCTGATGCCGCTCGGCGAGGTTCGTGATGTACCGCAAGAAGTCGGCCTGAGCGAGTGCGTGGAGGCTCAGGCCCGGCTCGTCGAGTAGAAGGATGAGGTCGAGGTCGTCGTCGGACTTCGTGCCGAGTTGGTGCCGGACGCTGTCGAACCACACGAGGAAGCTAAAGAACCAAATGAACCCGCGGCTCCTCTGGCGGAAGGGCGTGCTAACTCCACGGTGTCGCCGATTCTTGATGCGGATGTATAGGTTCGAGCCGTTGTTGAAGGGGGCCTCGTCGTCCGGGTCGGCCTTGATGTCGATCTCGACTTCCAGGTCCTCGTTCTGCTTCCAGAACTCCATGATTTGGTCGGTGAGGCTGATCGACACGCCTTCAATCTTGGCCTTCAACGACTCGTAGCCGCCTGGTTTGGCGAAGTCGTTGATCGCGATGTCGGCCATTCTGAGCAGAGCCAGGATGGCGCGATGTTCGGGTTTGAGGATCTTCGGGTCATTCGCGCCCGACTGCACCCGCTGGGCCAAATCCGCCAGGTTCACCTTGCTCGGCAACAGCTCGTATTCGCCGAAGTACACGAACTTGGGGACGCGCTCGTCAACCCACTCGAAGACCTCCGAAGACACCACGGAGTCCCATTTCGTTGCCTTTATCCGTTCCTCGATCTCTCCCAAGAACTCCTTGTCCCCATCGGTGAGGGCGACTGCCTTGAGCGCCTCCGGGATGCCCCGGAGCGTGGTCGCCTTCTTGACGCCGGTGACCGCATCTGAACTTAGCCGGTCGTCCGCGGCTAGGTTCTTGAGGACCGGTTTCTCGTCCACCTTGAGGCTGATCGTGCGGGTGTTCCCGTACGTGTAGTGGATGGCGAACCGAAACCCTGCTTTCAGCTCCGTCGCGAAATCATTGTTGATCTCGTCAATCTCTTCCTTGTCCAGGGAATAGGTCAATTCCGTGACCGTGGCAGGTTGCGTTTTGTGCTGCTTGAGGTATGCCGGCAGGTCCTTCCGGGGATAGTCCTCCACCGGGTCGAATTTGGCCAATCCCAAGGCGTCGTTGGACTTGTCGAGGGCTTGCAGGAATACGGTCTTACCGGCCTCGTTCATTCCTACGAGAACGGTCACATGGTCGTCGATTGCGACTGTCTGGGCTTGGTTGATAGACTTGAACGGACCAACTTTGGCTGACGCCAGTAGCATGCCCTGCCTCCGCGAATTCGCCGGACGGTACGTTCCGGGGACGCTCGGGGCGGCGTGCCCAACTCCGGTCTCCCTTCCCGATGATCGTGGCTTCGGAGTATTGTCCCACGCTCCACCGCGCTTTCAAGGTCCGTAGCGGGCCGCGACATCGCCGAGACGCCCTGCTACACTTCTGACCGAATGGCCGCCTTTCGCCCCGGTTCCCTCCTCGGTCGGCTCAACGTCGCGCTTGTCGGCGAGAAGAGGGATCACCGGACCCTCCGCCGACCGGCAGTGCCGGGTGGGGGTGAGGTCGGGCAAGTTCGTCTACCCGTATGGAGGTGTCGAGAGAGGGGGCCGATGAACCGCACCAGCCCGGCTAAACTAGGCGGCCTTGACGAGATCGCCATCGCTCGCGGGCGTCTCAGCTTTGGCGGCCCTCTGCTGGTAAATCCAGGTGTGGGCCATGTCGGCGACTTTCGCAACTAGCGGCAAGTCGTCGCGGTCGAAGGAGGTCGAATCGGCCCACTGGCCGGTCTTTTCGTCCTTGTAGAGCCTTGCGACGGTGACGCTGTAGAACGTGGCTTTCTCGGTGGAATTGGCCCAAATGGCAGCGCGAACGCGGCCGAGCTTGAATTCGTGGATGGGTGGTTGTTTGGTTGTCATATGTTTTTGTCGATGCGAACTGCTCTCGGAAATCTCCCTTCGGCAGTCCTGGGTTACTCGCGAGGGCCGACGCATTCGACTCTCGAATTGGCAAAATGGTAGCAGGAGTCAGGACGCTACTCAAAAAAATCTGAGGGAGCTAGGTGCAGGGCCACCCCACACCACTTGATTCGACGAAACGACCTATCTTGCGTCGAGAACCCGACTCAACATCTTTCGGACGTAGCTGCCGCGATCGTCGTTCTGGAACAGGACGTGGCATTCCTCTAGTTCGTCCTTCGCCATGCCTTGGCCCCACATCGGGATGTTCTGGTACGGCGTCGAAGAGACGATAAACGAGTTCAGAATGACGCCAGGGTCGGCGAGGCGCTGCTCGATGTCCTTGATGGTGCGGTAGAACTGGACCTTCGGATTCGACGACCCGTCGTCGAGTTGGCGTAGTCCTTTGGGGTCGATGAAGGTGACGTACTGCTTCTTGCCGACCAGCAACCAAAGGATGAAGTCGGGATAGAAGTTGCCCGCCTCGAAGAAGCCGATGCCGCGCTTGCTCACGTTGCGGAGCAAGAATAGTTCCCGGTCCTTGAAGAAACCCTTGTCGTCGTCGTGGAACTTCTTCAAATCGAGAACGAAGTCGCGCTCACCGTCGTTCAGCGACACGGGACTGATCTCGATCAGTTGGCTCTTACTCAGGTGCAACAGCGGCTGGTAAAGGTGGTTCCCGAACCAGTACGCGGAGAGGTTGCCGATCTCGCACTTGGCCTTGAAGGTCTTCTTGTTGATCTGCTCCTTCAGGGCTTCGAGGCCGACTTTGATGTTCTCGGCCGATTCGTCGATCAAAATCCGGTACTCCTGCACGAAGTTCGGGTCGTCTTCGCGCAGCGTGTGGTACTCCAGGTGGTCGGCTTCCCACTCCTGCTTCTTGTGCTTGTAGAAGCGGTCGATGTACTTCTTCAAAAGGGCGACGGCGATCTCCTCCCAGCGCCGCACGCGGTCGAAGCGCGTGAACTCCATTTCCGCCGCGGGGATGTATAGCCGATACCAGTGGTGGTTGCGGAGCAGCTTGAGCACGCTCTCACGGGGGAGGTTCAAGTTGTACCACGCCCGCTCGTTCTTGAAGTGCTGCAACTCGAACCAGATGGCGTCGATGTCCATGAAGGCGAGGTGCTTGTCGCCGAAGACGCCAACATCCAGTACGGCATTCTCGGTCGTGGCGGCGACGCCCTTGCTCTGCCGCGCCTGAATCTTCGGGTACCAGTTGAGCGTCACCGGGTGCTTCAGGAGAAACCAGTTCGGCTCGTCGAGCGTCGGCTTTTGCTTGCACTGCCGCTTGAAGTCCACGCCCTCCTTGAGCCGGATGCTGGTGAGCTTCTTGCCGTCCAGGTTCTTGATGACCGGCAGGATGAACTCGATTCGCTCCTCGTTGGAGGGGAGGCCCTCGTCCTCCAGGTACTCCTTGAACTGCTGCATGTACTGCGCCCGGATGCCGAAGATGTTCAGCGTTTCGAGCAGGTTGATGTGCGGCGGCTTGGTGACGCCGTCGATCTGGCTGCTGCGCTTCAGGCACATTCCGTAACCCTTGAGCCGCACCCCACGCCCGAATAGCTGGATGATCTCGGATCCCTCGGATTTTCCGACGTTCATCAAGCCCATCGTGCTGACCCGCCAACTGTTCCACCCCTCCGTGAACTTCTTCGAGCCGATCAGCACGTTGATCGTCGAATCGGCGGCACTGAGCCTGGCGAACAGCGACCCGGAAAACTCCTTGTCGTCCACGGCCATGAAGTCGGCGTGTTCTTCGCAGAGCTTGCAGAGGCTGGCGGCGTCGCCGACGTTGATGAGGCCAAAGGCGTCGTTCTCGCCGAGTCGCAGGGCGATTTCGCCGTCCGTCCCTTTGAGGTTGAGGACGTGCAGTTTCGCAGGTGTTGGGGAGTTGAACAGCACCGTGAGGATGTCGGCAAAGACTTCTTCGCCCGTTCGCTTGGCCTGGCTCAAGTAGCCAAAGGCCGTGGCGAAGATCTCATTACCCCGCTGGTCGTGCAAACCGGGCTTGCCGCTCAGGAGCCGGTCAAGCAACCTGATGGTGGCGCGCTTATCCTTCACGAACTCGGCAAGGAATAAGAGGATGTCCACCACGTCGGAGACCTTCTTCTTGTTCTCCGACCGCACGGCATTCACGCTGCCACCGACGAAAACCCAGAGCGGGTTCTCCAAGAGGAAGGGACGAAACTCGTCGGGCTTGTCGCGGTAGAGACGCTGTTGTTGGTAAAAGGCGAGGAGGCACGCCGTGAGGTAGAGGCGGCGCTTCTCCTCGTCGGTGTCGTCGGCGAGGTTCAGGATGCGGTAATCCTTCCCGAAGCCGTCGCGGTAGAAATACTTGTACGAGTAGTCGAACAGGATGCACTTGGCGTACTCCTGCTCCAGCGCCTTGTTGCTGCTGGCCTTCATCGCCTGGCCGAAGGTGGCTGAATACTCGAAGGAGAAACCGTGCTCGCACAACCGGCGGCGTGCGTCCATCCAGCGACCCGCCTCCTTGCCGCTCGAACCCCGGTGGCCCTCGTCCACGAGGACGAGGTTGTTGCCCTCGAAAGCGCCGATGGCCACGGTCTTCTCGCCCATCTCGTCCCGAAGTTTGGTGACTTCGATGATCTCGATGGACTTGCCCACGAAAAGCGACTTGCCGTCTTTGGAGAACAAGTCCGCTTCGAGTCCGGCGGCGCGAAACTCGGCGAGGTGCTGCCGGGACAACCCTTCATTTGGCGTGAGCAAGATGATGCGGTTCAACTCCTCGCCTTTGCCGTGCAACTCTAGGTAGTGGCGGTACTGAAGGATGTTTACGTGCATCAGGAGCGTCTTGCCGCTCCCGGTGGCGTTCCAGAATGCGAGCTTTCGCAGGTCGGCGAGTTCGTAGTCCGGAATCTTGTCTTTGTCGAGCTTATCCTCGTTGAACTTGGCGACGAATCCGTTGAGGTCCGACAGCAGTTTGTCGGGGTCACGGAAAAAGCGGTCGAGGTAAACCTCGGTGAACAGGAGCGACAGCCATTGGAAGTACTTCCAACGAATCGGTTCCGACCGCCGCTCGTTCAGCTTGAGCGTGTGCGCGACGATGTTCTGGTCGTAACCGAGAAGCACGTCGCCAGGCAGTTCCTCCAACTCCCACAGCGCCCGGAAGACGGCGAGGAACTTGTGGTTGTTGTCTTCGTTCAGACCTTCGAGGTCTGCCGACTTGAACGGCTCGGCCAGTTGCTCGAAGCTCGACTTGTCGAAGTGCCAGAGCATCCACTGGTTGAGGACGAGCTTCTGGTCGAACTTTAGCGGCACCGCTTCTGGGATGAGCGTGGCCACGCCGGATCGACTCGCTTTGCGCTTGCCCATGTTCGCCTCCTATACGTCCTGCACGTCGAACATGAGCCGCTGGAACTCTTCCTCGATCAATCGCACCTTCCAGGTCTGGTCCGGACGGCGAAGGTTTTCGAGGTTGTTGTCGCCGTTGACGTAGAACACGTCGTAGACCATTTCCCGGGTGTTGTAGTCCTGCTTCTCGAACCACTTGTCGAGGGCGTCGTTGTCCATCTGGTCGATGTTCCGCCACAGCACCAGCACGCGGTCGCCGTTGGGAGCCGTCCCTTCGATGACCCGCACGCCACGGATCACGTCGATGTGTCTTACGTTCAGGCCGAGAAGCCAGTTGAAGGTTTCCACGAGATCGACATTGACCAGTTGCGTCTCGCCGCTGCGTTCAACCCGCAGCTTGTACTCGTCGGGATTCCGAAAGGCTTCGACGTTAAGAAGGGACTGGCCTCCCCGGCTTTCCACGTCGAGCATGTAGGAAAGAACGTACTGTTCCCGCATCTCGGCGTCGGTGTCGAGAAACATGCCTTGCTGCGCGGTACGTTTCAGTTCGAGGTTGTTGAGAGCATCGTCATATGTTTCAAGCTGCATATACTTCATCAAGTGCGATGTCATCAACTTTCCAGACGGCACTCCGTTGTTCCACTCGTCCGAGTAGATAACTCGCTGAATGCGCCGTCGAAGCAACGAATCGAAGTAATTACCAGATTCAGCCAAGATGTATTTGCGAGACGGCCCTCCAGCTCGATTCAGATTGATGACGGCATGTGCGGTAGTACCTGAACCAGCGAAATAGTCGCACACGATTCCGCCATGCGGCGCGACGTAGCTCACCAACTCGGCAATAAGCTCAGGATCTTTTGGATTGTCGAAGACTTTGCCACCGAGAATGTCTCGCAGCTGACGAGTAGCAGCCTTGGAGTGCTTATAGAGATTCGATCCCTTAACTTGTTCGTCAAACTCGAACAAGGGACGCTTTCTGAACAAGCGAGTGGGGTCATCTGGATCAAATTGCACGATTCCGTCACGAATCCACTTGTGCATCGTATCTTCGACGCAGACCCAGCCTCGCTGCGGTATCTCGACAGGCCTTTTGGTGGCCGGATTGATGACCTGATAACGTGGCCCTCCGCCTCCGGGCCACGACAAGTCTGTATCGTCTCGGAATGGGCCGCCTTCATCAAGTTTGTTAAAAAGCAGAATTGACCGTGCTACGGCGGGGTCGAGCTTTGTGACGACGTAGGTAAACAGCTCTCTCTTGATAGTTGCAAAGTCGCTTCCGAACTGCTTGCGAAGTCGGTCGAACTGTTGCTTAACTTCTTGGACGCCCTGCTTCTTTTCACGCCATTGTGGATATGTTGCCTTCATTTTCTCCAAGTTGCGGGCGACGGCTATGATATACTCGTGGCCGATGGACACATGGCTGGCGTCGTTCTTGCGTCCCTTCTCCCACACGAACTCTGCGACACGATTGTCATCGCCGAACACATCATCCATAACATGGATCAGCCGGTGAAACTCTTCGCGACCAATACTCGTAAGGAGTACGCCATCATCTCTCAGAAGGAGTTTACCAAGCAGAACTCTATCTCGGATCATCGAGAGCCACGAGGAATGCTGGTAAGCATCCTTGTAAAGAAACTCGTCTTCCCCGGTATTGTACGGTGGGTCAATATAGACGCACGATACTGAGTTGTGCAGCTTGGCAATGCTAAGGGTCAATGTCTGAAAGTTTTCGCCGTGAACCAGCCAGCCGTCCATTGCTGTGTCAAGGTTGTCTATACTTCGTAGCAGTGCGTCTTTGAATTGGCTGGGGAAGAATGCCGTGTCGAGTACGAGACCTCCATGCGCCTTGAGGAACTCTACTTTTAGCGGCTTCGAGTAGCCTGGTCCCGTCAAGTCTTTCTTGATCGTGTCGATGGCGAACAGGCTGACCCACTCCTCCCTCTGAGCGTCGTTCTTGGCGATCTCCGGGTACAGAGTCTCCGGCACACGGTCGAGCGTGATGCAGTAGTTTGTCTCGACCACGAACTTTTTCTTGAGCCAGATCTTCTTCTGAAAGTTCTCTAGCTGTTCGAGGAACTGGATGATCTTGTGAGCGATGCTGCGGATCACCTTGATCTGGCTGAGGTACTGCTCGACTTTCGGGGCCGACTCGTGTTCGATGTCGTCGAGGTGCATGACCTCGTTCTTGATGAAGAAGTCGAGTTCCCGCCGCAGAAAGCTGCCCAGGTCTTTGTGAATGAAGTAATCGAAGGTGTTGCGGGCGGTGTACTGCCTCAAGTGCTTCTCTAGCACCGTGCGGTCCTTGCGATTCTCGGTCGGGGCGAGCTTCCCCAACTCCTGCGCCCAATGCTCGAAGCCCGGCGTCTTGAGAACGGCGTCGATGGCTTGTTTGTTGAGGTCGTCTTGCTTCTCTTTGCCTTCGCAGGTCCGGTACTCGAATCGGATGAAGAGTTCGCCGTTTTCCTCCGACAGCGGATTCGCGGCCAGGACGAACCGACGCTCCTTTCCCTGGGCTGCTTTGTTGTTGTCCTGTTCGGTGGAGGCGGCAACGAGATGGACACGGACCCGCTTGCCCCCGGCTACGACGAAGGTGTAGTCCCGAAATGTCTCACTGCTCTTGACGTAGTACTGGTCGGCGTTGGCCCAATGCAGTTTGACCTCTTCACCCTCGTAGGGGATTGCGTAGACGCCCTCTTTGTACCGACGCAACGAGATGAAATCGCCTTCGCTGTAGTAGCGACGGAAGAAGTTGAATAGGTGCGAGAAGACCTCGTTCTCCAGGGCCGTCACGTCCACGGCTGATTCGGCGATTTGCTTACGAAGCTCTTTCACCTTGTTTGTGGATTCGGGATCGACGCCTAGGCTTTGGGCCTGTTGGATGGCCTTCTCGAGCTCGCCCTGGAGGACCGACTTGTCTGCCGACTTGTACTTCTGGAATGCCGCTTGGACCTGGGGGAGCAAGTCCTTGTCGAGAAAGCGCACGACCTCGTCGCGCTTGGCATTCATGATGCGGTAGATGCCGAAATCGAGGTCGGCTTGATCCAGTTGGAACAGCTCTTGAAGCAAACCGCGGAGTTTGGCGAGGTTCTTGGTCATATCGTGGAAGCCCTCGTGGCGTTGGCGGACAAGCAGAGGTCGGCCAGTGGGTGGTCGGGGTTAGCGACGACGGCGGCGTCAATGTAGCGACGCAGCTTGTTCAGAGCTGCACCCTCAATCTGTCGAACGCGCTCGCGGGTGAGGTGGTAAACCTCCGCAATCTGACGGAGTGTTTGCTGCGGGTGGCCGTCGAGACCGAACCGGCGACGGAGGACATCGGCACTGCGGGGGCGCAATCGGGTCAAAAACGCCCTGAGCGAGACGGCAGCTTCGTCATATGCGTCGTCCAGGCGTCCGACAGGTGACGGTGCCGCGATCCGGTCGTGCTTCGGGGCTAGTGGTTCGGCATTGTGGACGGCGGTGAGTCGGCGGAACCGAGCGTAGCGCTCTGGGTGCCACTCGCGGAGTTGATGAAGGTATTCGCGCGACTCGTCTTGATGGGCTTCGTGGCGAACGTGGTGGCGGAAGCGGCAGTATTCTCGATACAGGTGCGCTGGGATGCGGGTTCGGAACCGGCAGTGCCAAAGGCAATGATGCGCCCCGTTTCGGAGCCAGTGCCAAGCGTAGGTCGAGAAGGCGTTGTACCGGTGAACGTCGTAGAGCTCGATGGCCCGCGGGAGCCGAAGGAGTGCTTCCTGCACGATGTCGGGAAGGAGGTCGTGGGGCAGTCGGTGCTGGTTGGCGACGGTCAGAGCCAGCCGTGCGTTCCGGACCCAGAGGGCGTTTCGCGCATCACGGTCGCCCGCTTGAGCCATCGCGAAGAGGCGGGCTTCGGTCAGGTAGGGCAGTGGCTGGAAGCGGGGGAGCGGGATCACCTCGTCGGGATCGACGGCGGCCCAATGGTTCACCGACGGTCGGACGGCTGCCCGCCGGGTTGGCAGTGCGGCCAGAGCCGGTGTAGGCGGATCGAGTGTCTCGACGTTGGGGGGATGGGCCGTCATCACACTACTTCCCAGCGCACGGTAAACAGGTGGTTGACGGCGGTCTGGTGTGCCATCCGCTTTTGCAGCGCGGCAATGAGCTTGTCCCGTTTGGCGACGATTTCGTCCTCGACCTCGAAGATCTGTTGCCGCTGCCGGCGTTGCTTGGTCTCCAGGTCGCGAAGTCGCTTTTGCAGTTCATCTTGCTCGTCGAGGGTGGTGGCCAACCGGCTTTGCCGCCGAACGCCTTTGATCTGCTCCTTGGTATCGCGCAGTTCCTTCTCCGCCGCAATGGTCATGTCGTCCGCCCACTTATCTAACCGCTCGCGCTCGTCGGCAAAATGTCGGTTGTTGGTTTCGAGGGCGTTGCCGATGGCGGCTTCGACGTGAAGTTTGGCTTCGGTGGCGAGACGATGCCGGGCGTCGTCGGCCGCCGGATCGACCGTCGAAGCTGTGGCGGAGCAGTTGAAGAGTTTTTCGCACGTCTCTTGGTCGAGGGACTTTCCGCCGTCGGTAAAGGCCGAGAAGAGAAGGCAGTCTTCGCGGTCGAACGAGTCGATGACGAGGTGCTGGAGGGTGAGCCAGCCCGATTGCCCTTTGAGGGCCTCGACGACGGAGAGTTTGACCGGATAGTTCGACACGTCGAAGCGTAGTCGCGCCAGCGGCGTCGCTGACGACTTGCCGTGGTCGATGGCCCACTCGCCCAGGGGGTGCGAGAGTCGATAGAGGAACTCCCCCGGCGTGTTGGCCTGCTTCTTTGAGATCAGGTGGTAGACGCCCAGCTTGAATTCGGGCGTCGGCGGGTTGCGAAGGTCGAACGTCAGGGCCTGGTCGTTGAACGCGGCGCGGTCCGCCAAGACGAAGTGGGTGAGGGTCCAAAAAAGCCGCCCGATGCGGTCGAGGTTGGCCTCGGCGTCGCTGAGCCGCGTCTTGAGCCGCGAATGCACGTCCTCGTCAAACTGCTCCATCAGCACTTTGCGGGTGTCTTCGAGCCGCGCTTTGATCGACTCGTTCAAGTCGGCCTGGAGTTGTCGAAACGCGGCCTCGATCTGCTCGGACGAACGGCAGCTCTGGTAAATCGCCAGGACGCGCCGTTCAAAATCGACGCCGGACTCGATGCTCCCGAGAACCTCGTCGGACGCGCCGAAGACGCCGTCGAAGAGGCTGAACTTCTCCGCGAGCAACTCGTGGACGCGGCGGTCGGCCTCGTTGCGTTCGTTCAGAAAGTTGATGACGACAACGTCGTGCTTCTGGCCGTAGCGGTGACACCGGCCGATTCGCTGTTCGATCCGCTGGGGGTTCCACGGCAGGTCGTAGTTCAGCACGAGCGAGCAGAATTGCAGGTTGACGCCTTCGGCGGCGGCCTCGGTGGCGATCATGACCGTGGCGTGGTCGCGGAATTGCTCGATCAGGGCGGTTCGGCTGTCGATGGAGCGCGAACCGGCGACGCGCCCCGTGGCGGCGTTGTCCTTCACCCAGCGTTCGACGATCGACCGCGACTCGGGGTCGGAGTTGGTGCCGTTGAAGAGAACCACCTGACCCGCGTAGCCGTTCGCTTCCAAAAAGTTCTTCAGGTAGTCCTGGGTGCGGCGCGACTCGGTGAAGATGAGCGCCTTGCGATTGGCCTTCATCTTGGCCATTTCGCCGAAGCCGACTTCGAGCGCCTTGAGGAGCGAGCGGCTCTTCGTGTCGATGCCGATGCTGCGTGCCCATTGGGCGTAGCGGCCGAGTTCTTCGACCTCGGCGTTCAGGGCCTCGCGACTCGGCGGCGCTTCGCTTGGAGCGGTGGCGTCGTCCTCGTCGGCCAAAACCTCGTCGAGTAGTTCGTCTTCGAGTTCTTCGGCCTCGATGAGTCCCGCGACAAACTCGTCCGAGACGTGCATCCCGTCGCGGAGCGACGTGAGCCGGTTTCGCATGGTGTCGAGCGTACTCGCAACGGCTTGCGAGGACGAAGCCAACAGCTTGCGGAGGATCAACGTGGTGAGGTGGCGTTGCCGCTTCGGGAAGGCGAAGGTGTTGTCGCGCTGGAGGTACGCCGAGACGGCCTCGTAGAGCTGGTGTTCGTCGTCGGTGGGGTGGAACTTGAACGTGAGCGGGCGGCGCTCGGTGTACTGGATGTACTCGATGACCTGGCGGCGCAGGGTTCGCTGGCAGAAGTACTGAATGCGCTCGCGAAGGGCGTTCAGGTCGCCGGTGCTGGTGGTGTACTGCGACCGGAACGAGTTCGGGTCGCCGAAGATCATGTCGTCGAGAACGGTAGAGAGGCCGTAGAGTTCCAAGAGGGAGTTTTGCAGCGGGGTGGCGGTCAGCAAGAGTTTTTTGCGCTCTTCGACGGCCCACTTGATGTTTTGGCCCATCTTGTTGCTGGGGCGGTAGGCGTTTCGCAGCTTGTGGGCCTCGTCGATGACGACGAGGTCGAAGGGCACGGCCCGAATCTCCCCGCGCATCGTGCTGGCAAAGTTCATCGACGTGATGACCACTCGGGGCACCGAAAACGGCGAGGCGTCGCCCGCACGTTGGCGCTGGCGGTAGGTCTGTGCGTCGAGAACGACGTTCGGGAGGTTGAACTTTTCTTGGAGTTCCAAGGCCCACTGCTTGCGGAGGCTGGCGGGGCAGATGACGAGCAGTCGCCGCTTTTTCTCCGCCCAGTACTGACACAGGACGAGCCCAGCCTCGATGGTCTTGCCCAACCCGACTTCGTCGGCCAGGAGTACGCCCTTCGACAACGGGCTGCGCAGCGCGAACGCCGCCGCGTCGATCTGGTGGGGGTTCAGGTCGACGCACGCGTCGAAAAGCGCCATCGAAAGGCGGTCGACGCCGTTCGGCTGATGCTGCCGGGTCAGCTCGTGGGCGTAGTACCGAGCGTGGTACGGCGTCATCATGGTGCGTGGGTAACTCGGGGGCTGTTGGCCGTCGCGTCGGCTCGCTCCAGTCGTCGAACGTTGGCCGATATTCTCCGGGAATCCACGAGAGTTGGCTACTCGGCCGCCCCGCGAAGTGGAACGGGGGGAGGGTGCGGCGTTCGGTGCTGGGTCTACGTCGTGCGTCACGCGACCGAATGGACCACACGAGCCGGGATTGGTCAAACTGGCGACGGGCGGCACGGAAGCCGCCGCCGATCGCGCCGGACAGCGAGGAACCTAGACCGGGATGTCGTGCGACGCCCCTTCGCTCACGGCCCGTCGCCGCTTGTCGTAGATCTGCGTCGTCGTGACGTGTCGGTGGCCGAGAAGCTCCTGCACCTTGCAGATGTCCACGCCGGCGTCCAGAAGCAGCGTCGCCGCCGTCGCTCGAAGAGAGTGGGGGGAGTAGACGCAGCGTCTCGACTTCGACCCGTCGAGGTTCTCGGCCTCTCGAACTGCCTTCGGCAGTCGCACCAAGTAGCCCTGGATCAGCTTGTACATCGCCATCTCGGAAAACCCGCGTTCGGCAAGCTTCTCGCTCCGCGAGTTGCTCCGTGGCCGGAAGAGCGGGCCGCTCGAAAGCCGGGCGGCCTCGACGTACTCCTGGATCGCTTGCGACGCCGCGTAGTGCAGGCCAATCGTCCGCCTCCTTGCACCTTTTTCGCAGATCCGAATGGTGGCCCCGGCGTCTTCCTGCACGAAGTCGGAAACCTTGAGCCTGCAACCGGTGGCGAGCCGAATGCCGCTATAGAGGTAGAGCTTGAGGATCGCCCTGTCGCGGGAGGCAACGACGGAATCGCCCTGGGGCAAGCCGATCAGTTGCCGCGCTCGGGTAATGGTGAGGGCCTGGGTCTCGTCCACGGGGTCGGAACTCGACCGTGGGATGAATTGGCTATGGGCCGGGTTCGGCACGATGACGGGCAGCCGCATGTCGGCCGCGGCCGCGGCGAGGAACTTGTAGAAGGAACTGAGGGAGCTGATGCGACGGTTGACGGTCTTTGGTGCCGCGTGCCGTGCGACAAGCCAGTTGCGGTAGCCTTGGGCCTGCTGCACCGACACCTTCAGAAGCTCGGCCGAGTCTTTCGGCCAATCGAGCCGCAAGAACCCCTCGACGAACGACATGATGTCTTGGGCGTAGGCACGTCTCGTGTGGGCGCTCGTGCAGCGGCTGAGCCACGCCTCGTAGATGCCGGCGACGGACGCCACGAAGTCCCGAAACTGCGAGGCGACCTTGGGCGTCATTCGTCCGGCGAGGACACTCGGAAGCTGTTCGTTGGTCTGCTTGGTTGGGGATCGGTCGGCCACGAGCTGTCGAGAGAAGTGCCAAAATTGGCTCGGGGAAGATCCCCTTTCGACTATGGATAACTGATTTTATCAACAGTCGTCAATACGTTGAAATCGAGCAGGGGGCCGATCCGATCAGCCGTTTCGACTCGTCGGTCCTCGCTGCCTTCCCTGACCACTCTCGCGGCAGCCATCAACTTGCCGTCAACTTGAGCAAGTCGTCTGCCAATACGCCACAACTCATTGACCCATCGCAGTTACGCGGTCCTAGTTCCTCGGAAAAACGGCGGAGATCGGCCACTTCGACATCTGGCCGTCAACTTGGACGATGCCCGACAAATGGACGTTCGACCGCGAAGAACGGAGGACTCGTCCAAGAGCGGCGGGCGGAATCGTCAGCCAATTCGCTGACTCATGGCACGTTCGGCGGCGGTGCCTGTACCTGATTCGGTGCGAGTGCGGTGATCCCCGGATAGCGGGCGAAGTCGGAGCCGTTTAGCGTGACGATGTGGGAGATGCCTTGGGCCAGCATCCAAGCCACCAAGCGGGCGTCGTGAACCTGAACGCCCATGACGCCGTGGTTGATGATGAGCCGTCGCCACACCGCGTAGCTCTGCGGCGTGTCGGGAAGGACTCGGAACAGCCGTTCGACGATCTTGAGTCGCTTTTCCGCGTCCACGACGGTCAGGCCGTAGCCGCCGCGGGCCGTACTCGGGCGGGTCGAGACGTTCCAAAACTCGGCGATGTTCTGCGCCGATGTCACGGGTTCGTCCCCGCCTGCCCTCAAATTCTTGATGGCCGCACGGATGTCCGCGTGGTGTGGATCGGTCCGCTCCAGTAGCCGGAGCAAGATTCCTGTGTCGAGTTGAACGAGCATCAGTCGTGTTCGGCGTAGATGTCGGCGCGAGAAAAGTCAGCGGGGAGTACGGGAAGTGTCTCGCCTGCGGAAAGCTCGTCGAGGAAATGGTCGGTCTCGGCTGCGGAGAGGGCCACTCGCGGCGACCCGTTGCCCCCCGCATCGGCGAGTAGTTTCAGGTACGCCTCTAGCGACAATTCGCGTGCGGCGGCCTGCTCCCGGAGCATGTCCAAGGCGGCTGCGGTTTGTTCTTCGATCTCGATCATCATGGCCGACTCCCTCCCCTCAAGGATACCACCGATCGAGAAGGCTCGGCAACACGGAACTAGAGGCCGATGGAGGAATCCAGAGGATGGCGAATCGGTTCCCGTGTAGGTCACACGCGGCCGGAAGCGACCGCGACGGCTGGAATCGGTGAGCCGACTACACGGAAACAACCACCTCGAATTGCCGCCCGTTCGGCGAAAGCCACCACCCGCTTGCTTAGCGCCGCGGTTTGTATTAGATCCCGAACGAACGCTGTTTGATCGTGGCCATCGGGGCACCAGTCTTTCGCCGGCGTAGGCATTTTTCAGCCTGCGGCGGCGAGAGGCCGGTGGTGCGTGCTTTCTCGGTTCTACTCCCGTTTTCCCAAGGTTTGGAGGCATTCCCGATGGCTAACCTGACGCGAGCCAGTAGCGAGCTTTTTCGCCGGACGCCCGATGAGACGTTCGGCTCGCTCGACTCTCTGGCAGCTCACTGCAAGACGCAGCGCGAGCGCTCGACCGACCGCTGGCACATGCCTGGGGACATCCGTCCTCTGGCCCGTTCCGGAGGCGGCCTGGGCGTCTCGCTCGGACAAGAGGAGTTTTCGCTCAACGACTGGTCGTTCGGACAACTCTGCACGCTGGCTGGCGTGGCCAAGGAGACGGTCAACCGCCTCTCGGGCGAAACCGCCAGTCGTGTACTCGAAGAAACCCTGCCGCTCGGCAAGAAGCCGCTTCAGGCGTTCACGGACGGCTCGGTCGTTCGTTCGGTCCACGGGGCCGCGTACACGCGGCTCCACAACGACGAACTCGTGACGCTCGCCCGCGAGAGCGCTCCGGACTTCACCCCTCCTCAGAAGGGGATGACCGGCGGCACGGGACTTTACTGCGGGGAGCAAGACTTGTTCATGTTCCTCATCGACCCGCTCGGCTGGACGGAGATCGGCGACCAGGCGTTCGCGCCCGGCCTCTTTCTCTGGAACAGCGAAGTCGGGAAGCGAACCGTTGGCGTTCAGACCTTTTGGTTCCAGGCCGTGTGCCAGAACCACATTGTCTGGGACGCCGTCGAGGTGGTCGAGTTCTCGCGAAAGCACACCGCCAAAGTTGGCGAGGCGCTGACCGAAGTTCGCAGCATCATCGAAGCGGTCGTCAAGCGACGCGACGAGCGGCGGGACGGTTTCGCCAAGGCGATCCGGGCCAGCATGACGCAGACGGTCGGTGACGCGGAGGAAGTCATTGCCCTCCTCGCCCGTCACGACATCCGCGGCCGCGTTGCCAAGGAGGCGTTGGAGGCAGCGAAGCGGCAGGGTCGGTTCACCGTGTTTTCGCTCGTGGATGCCCTCACCCGGCTCGCGGGCGAGATGAAGTTCGTTGGCGACCGCACCGACCTCGACCAAAAGGCGTCGAAGTTGTTGTCGCTGTCGCTCGCGGCATGAGCGGCGACGGACGGTTCATTCCTCCGTCGCAAGCTAAAGCAGTACATCAGAGGCCCATTTTCCCCACGCACCACCGGGGCCTCTCACCATTTTTCGTCGGCCGGGCGGACTGGCCGGACAATTGAAGTGTCGCCCATGAAGTGGATTCTCGAATTCGTCGTTGCCCCGAGGCCCGGTCGCTTCGGACCGGATTGGGACGACAAGCCGTGGCTCAGCCCGCGCTTGGCTCGCGGCCTGGCCCACCTGTTTTTGTTTTGGTTCCTTTGCCCGGTGGTGGCGTTCGCGGTCGCAAACGGCTACGCCCTCTGCCAAGCCGCGACGGTGGCCGCCCTCGCCCGCCTTCCCGCACTGACGGCGGCAAAAATGCTCGGCCCGGTTTTCGCGGGATGCTCCATCGCGTGCTTTTTCACCGGGTACGCCGACTGGTTCGTCGGCTGGCGGGCCGACCGGTCGCCGCAGAGCGACCGGCTTCGCGTCGTCTGGTATTGTCTCGTCGCCGAAGTCGCGACAATTCAGGCCCTCATTCTTCTGGGCCTTTTTCGCCAATAATCGCGACAATTCGCCGGCCGAAAACCGGCAAAATGTCGCAAAACACCATTGTTCCAGAGGGTGCATGATGTGTTCTGCTGCAACGAAACGGTGTTCTACGTTTTTGGATTGTTGGAGGCGGTCGATTGTTGCGTCAGACAAGGGAAAACTCGATTGTCGGATCGAGCTATCGACGAGACGGTTGATTGACCGTCTCGTCGGTCTGGCTTCGACTTCGAGAGCTGGGTTCTTCTCGCTCCTCGAAAATGGTTGGTCGCCTTCGATTGTTCCGGTTCGCAGTCTGCTGGGTCAGGAACAACTGATCGCTGCCTATTGCTCGTCGTCCTCGGAATTGTCGTCGGTCGAATCGTCGATGTGTTCCGAAAGCACTGCAAGTAGGTTGCTGTAGTCTGCGGCGGTGGCTCGGTCCGTGACCTCCTGGATTTTCTCCTGAGACCAACCCTGCTCGCGTGCCCTTCTTCGGAAGAGTCCCAAAAGGTTAAAAGCATTGCCGTCGGCACCAACTAGAGTCATTCGCACTCGGTCCATAGTCCTCCTTGATTGTCGTCACCCGATGTTGCCATATTCCGCCCCTCGGGTATAGGGCCGCGAAAAAGGGCGGCCGGCGCTTTGCCGACCGCCTGAGCCACTAAACGAGGTTGTTCTCGTCGAAGCTAAAATACCCGCGTCGGGTTACGATGATGTGGTCGAAGATCCGGACGCCGAGCACTTCCCCGGCCGCGACCAGACGGCGAGTCATCGAAACGTCCTCGTCCGACGGCTGCGGGTCGCCGCCAGACGGGTGATTGTGGGCCAGCACGACGCCGACACACGCCACCTGCACGGCGACCCCGAAAACGATCCTCGCGTCGAAAACGGCTGCGGTCATCGTTCCAATCCCGTGCCGAACCCATCCGACGGGTTCGAGCTTGTTGTTCAGGTAAACCGCGAAAAACTCCTCGCGCAGATCCAAGGTCGCCGGGTCGAACAGCCCCCGGACGTACTCGGCAGCCGAGACGGGCCCGCTTAGCGATTGCTTGGAACCCTTGGCGGATTTTCGGCGATAGGTTATCTTGAGTTCCGCCATGCGGGGCGAGCGCTCAAGGTTGGTAAACGTCAACATATAAGTGTTCCTTCATGGAAAGGACCGGCTCGGGAAGACCCCCGAGCCGGTCGGTTAATTAGTCCTCGTTCGGCAGCATGATCGTCAGTACCGGCTCGCCGTTGTCCCCCGGTCCGATGACTGACTTGAGGGTCACTAGCCTCGGTGAGCCGCTGTCATTTCTGACGTGAAGCCGGTAGAACATCTCCGGTTTGGACTCCTGCCGCGTCTTGACGGCGACGAAGCACATCCAAAGAACGTCCCAAAGCCGCCCGTTCTGGTCCTGTCCCTCGACGCCTCGCGGCACCCTTACGAACGATTCCCAGACCGTGCGAGTCAGAGCGACGGGCACCTTGAACCCGGCTTCTTTGGCCATGTCCGAAACGTCGATCAGCACCTCGTCGGCGATGGCCTGCGCCCGCGTGTAGACGTGAATCACCTTGAAGTCGTCACTCATGGCCTTCGCCTCCTTCCGTGGTTTTTTGCGTCCGTCTGGGTCTTCTCGCCTTCCTGCTTTCCGTCGAGCCACTCCCGCAAATTGAGGATGCTGATGTAGACGTGGCCGTCTTTCTCGTCGTCGGGCGTGGCGTCGAACGCCTCCGCTTCGTCGTCGATGTAGTGGTCAACCACGTGTTCCAGGTCGCTACGGATCGAAGGCGGGAGCGTAGCCGCGCTGGTGGGTTGTTTTGGTTTTCTCATACGTTGTCCTGTCGAAAAGGGGCCGTCCGGCGCGCCCCGCGTCCGGCCCGGTGTTGCCTCTCCCGCCCGCTCGCTTTTTCGGAGAGGGGAGGGAGGGGGGCGGTGGCTTTCGCCCGACCGAAGCCATCCCCCCCTCCCTCCCCCGGAGAAAACGACATTCCTGCCGCGGCCACGCCGCGACCGCCTGGATTACTAGAAGGTGGGACAGAGAAGAACGTCCGACGGGACTCCAGACCGAGGCGGTAGCGTGAGCGCTAGCAAGAGTCGTGGCGAGCGCAGCGAGCGAACCAGCTTGCTGGCGCGACTGTTGCCAGCGAGGGCGGACGCCTCGGTCTGGCGTCCCGCCAATTGCTGCGACCTCTTCGGCACTGACGCCAGGTCTAGCGTAGGCGTGGAGCCTGCACGACTGTCCTTGACCGAGCGGTACTTTCGCGCCGTCGAACTGCAAAGCCGGTAAAATGGCCAGACCCTGGGTTCGAGACGAAACATGGGTCGCAATCGGCCGGGATCAGGTTCTGCTGTGAGGGAGCGTCGCGGTGTTCTCGGTTGCTTTTAACGAGTTCCGCAAGGCCACGCAGAATCGGCGCGGCCAGAGACCCGACGTTTTCCTGCCGACGAGCAAATCGAATGTCCTCGACCCGGCGGCTCCATCGTCGATTCGGCGAAAGTTTGAACGACAGTCAACCGTCGTAGCCGGAACTGGCGAGCAACTGGCTATCCATTGCAGCCATCTGTTTCGAGAGACGGTTGAGCTTGGGTTGTCGTGCGTGTCATGGCCCGATGCCGAACACCGTTCGCAGATCGTCCAGGTCTACGAGCAGTTCTTTCGCGACGCAAAGGGATGGCCCGCGGTGCTGTGGGGGCATCCCTTGTGCTGGACCGACACGCTTATGACGAGCTTGAACCAATTGGAAGTGAGGCGAGTTTCGACAGCGTACCGCCCGTTCCCTGCGGCGAGCAAGGCCCATCTTCAATTCGAGTCCGGTCGGCGACTAGACATCGATACCGGAAGTATCGAATGGTCGCCTCCGGAGGGCGAGAATTCCGAGATCCTTCGCATGGCAAAGGTCGTCCAGCGCCGAAGGACTATAGCCGCCGACGGCAACTACTGGCATTCGTACCGCGAGACGCTGGGAGCGGTCGTGGATGTCAGTTCGGACGAGCCTTGGTTGCGCCATGCCTTTTACCCGTGTATGCGTCGCGTCCTCTACGGCGTCAATAAGGACGAAAGTGTTGGATGGCTCGTCCTCCGTCCGCGCGACCTCGCGATCGGCGAGTCGGAGAACCAGAGAAGCGACGGAAAGTCGGCGCAAGAGTTCGCGGGCATTTTGGAAACGACGCTCCTCAAGGCAACGCGGATGTACTTGCGGGACTACGGCGAGACCGAACGTCAGCCGACCATCGAGGAGTTGTGTGCCACCTTTGACGACCGAGGCCGCGTGATCAGTTTGGTGGCGAGCCACGAGAGGCTGGAGAGTGCCTATTCGACCGCCCGGTACGAAGACAACTTTCTCATTCAGTGGCTGGACCGTTACCGTTCGTGACGGGTTCTATCGCACTCTTCACGCGACTGGCCGGGAGAACGCATGGTTTCGGCGAAGCGAGCAGAAAGTGCCAAGGGCGGCGCACAAAGCGTCGTCGGCGTGGTGCGGATTGGCGTCTCGGATGGCTTGCCAACGTTTACTCCGCTGGACGATCCGGACAGCCCGTCCGCCAAAGTAGCCACGAACCTAGACACTATGATTGGCTCCAACCGAGCATTGCGGGACGCCCTGCTCGCCACCCTCTCGATCTTGGTGACGCAAGGCGACTGGCCCGTTCTGGTGATGAACGCCCGCGGCGAGAAGTTCACCTACCGTGATGCTCGGCGCGTCATCGACCGTCTCGTCAACGAACGGTCCATTGCCCCCGGTGGCTTTTCGGTGGCATCAGCCAGTTTGCTCTGGTGGTCGGAATGGCGTAGTGTCGGCGAGGTGACTGAACCGAAACAACGCACAGAGAAAAATCGACCATCAATACCCGACCTCGCCGAAGCGAACTTGCCGGGCAGTCCCCAAACGCTGACAGAAATACGTAAGCAGATTCGCGAGTCGGGTCGTCGCCTTGCGGAACTGCAAAAACCGCGAATTGACGAGCTGCAATCCCTTCTAGACCGCCTCGAAGGCCAAGACCTGGGGTCGGACGCCGTCAACAAACAACTGACCAGTGCGGTGAACAACTTTGCAAGCGGCAACGGCCTTCGCCTCATCTACAACGGCAAGGCGGTAAACGTGGTCTACGTCAGAGACCGCGGCTTCGTAGTCAAGACATCTGACGGTTCGCGGTCGTGGTTGCTGAGCGGTCCCACCTTTCCACCACTCAAAGCAGGTAGCTAGGTTCTCCGGCCACCTGGGCAATCGCAAATCTGCGCCCTCTTGACTTGCACCACACTTGAGGTGTACACTGCTGGCACCTAATCCGTGGTGCATTCGCCAGATTTGGCCTAGGACTTCGGCTCCTAGCAAGATGCGGTGGCTCATCTGGCAACGGATCGCCCGCGAGATCTGCGGTGGGGCATATTCGGCCGCCCTGCGCGCCTGCGTCGCCAGAACTTCGGAGCGCATTAATGCACGATTCATCATTCGACGAACTTCTCGACGCGCTGGCCAAGATTCGCAAGGCCAACCTCGACATCCTGCTCAAGGAATACGGGGCTGTGGCGTCAATTGCGGGGCAAGCGCTCAAGCTTCGGATCGAGCGGTACATGAAGAGTATCGCGTCGAGCGATCCCGAGCTTGCCGCCCGCTGTCGCGAGGATTTGAAGGCGCTGCTCGCGCCTAGCGAGGAGGGCCAAGACCGCCCTTTGCCGCGGATGTCGGAGACCTTCTCCGACGAATCCTCGAACTCGCAGGCGATCAGCCACCTGGACTTACCCCTTCCCTCGACGGTCCCTTCGGACAACGGCCGCCCGACCAATCCGACTCACCCGGCCGAGACTCGCCGCGCTGGCCGCCCGCTGGGATCACGCGACAGCCAGCCTCGCAAACGCCGCCCGACGACGGACGGCGACAACGGCACGACGAACTAGTGAAACCGGACAAGTTGCCGGGAGGAGACGAAGACGTGCGTCGTCGCATCATCAGTGCGTTCAGCAAGGAGACGCCAAAAAGCAGGCCGAAGCGCCCTGGCTTCACCTTCGTAGAGGCCGAAGGAGCCAAGCCGCCCGAGCCGCCAGTTCCCGCCAAGTCATCCGCTTTGGTGGCCAAGTCGCGATCGACTATCCAACGGATTCGGGCCGATTGGAACGCCCTTCCGCCCTACATGAGGCGATTGTTATGGATGGTGGCCATTGTGGTTATGGCCCTGTCGGTCGAGCTGTACCGTACTCGCGACCGAGGCAACCAACCGCCCATCCACCTTCACTTCGACGGGGCAACCCCTCTTCCGAAAGGCATCGAGCCGCCGAAGCCGCCGTCACCTTTGGCTATGGGGTCCACCATGAGCGTGTTCAAGATCAGCGCGATCCCGACGGGTGGTTCGGGCCGAATGACCGAATACCTGGTTAAGGAGGCGCTGAAATACGGCAACGACCCCAAGGCGTTCGGCAGAGCTGCCGAAAGGCTCTTCGGCTTGTCCGACGACTGGACGCCGGCCATGTACGTTCAGTTCGTCATGCTCCTGGAGGGGCGCATTTCTGATGGAAGCCCTGCCCTCGCGCCGCATGTCCTCGACAACCATCAACCCGGTTGGATCGCAAACAGTGCTGAAGACAAAAGTATCTCGACGCTCTTAGCCCTTGCTCCGCCCGAACTAGAAGCCGAGATCGAAGCGGTCCGCGCCAAGGCGCGGAATGACGTAACCCAGCGTCTCGAAGAGCTTCTATACGCCCGAGGCGGCAAGGGCGGCAGTCGGGTGATCGCCCCGGTCGATGTTGTCGGCCTCTCCGTGCAGCACAACGTTAGCCGCAATCTCGACCCGCACTGGCACGACGAGCTTGTGTGGGCAAATCTGGCGATCGCGCCGGACGGCAAATTTCGCTGTCTGGCGTCCCAGGTCGCATACGACAACCAGCGCCACCTTGCGGCGCTGCGTGACTGCTCGACGGCGGAAGGACTTCGCCGGCTCGGTATCCGGACCCGCTTCACGGAGAAAGGGCTTGAGGTTGAGAACGTGCCAGAAGCACTCCTCCGCGAGTTCTCGAAGAGCCGAAATAACCTCGTCGAAGCACTCAACGACCGCGGCGTCGAGACCACAGAAGAAGACCCGAAGCTCGCGGCCAAGGTCGCGCGGGAAATTCGCCCGGAAAAGGTGCTTCCACCGAAGGCCGAGTTGAAGGCGGGTTGGGCCGAGCGAGCGAAGCCCCACGGCTTCGACCTCAACAAGGTGCTGACGCGAAAGCTCGTTCAAGTTCCAAGGGCATTCGAGAAACTCGAACCCGAACAATCGGTTGCCAAGAAAGCGCCCTCACTGATTCGACAGCGCTTCATAGCCCGTCAGGTCGTTAAGAACGAGCTACGAACACTCGAAGAACAAGAAGGGCATTGGACGAAGGCCCGGTTAGAGGAACGCTGTTTCAGATCCTTTGCCGAACGCGGCGTCTCATTCGCCGTGGCGAAGAGATACGTTGACCTCGCAACGAAGGCGCTCGTCGTCATCGTGCCGAACGACAAACGGCCGGAAGCGGTCGTCTACTCGACAAAGCGACACCTTCGCCTCGAAGATCGGCTCCTCAGGGCGGTGGCATCGCTTTACCACGCGAAATGCAAGCCGCTCAAAACTCAGGCAGCGAAGAGTCTCATCGATAGTTTGCCGGCCGACCAGAAGAAAGCCATCGAAGATGTCGTCAATCGCACCCGGTCTAAGATCTACGCCATCGACGGCTACGCGGGGACCGGTAAGGGCCAAGTCGCCCGGATGTTGTCGCTGATCTACAAGGCCAACGGCTACGAGGTCGTGCCGCTCGCGCCGACCGCCGATGCCGCCAGACTTCTTGGCGCGGCACTCGGCGAGGAAGCGCACACCATCGCCAAGATGAAACTCTTGACGAGCCGAACGCCGGTCTTTGACGCGACCAAGTGGCTCCTTCTAAACACGAACATGATCCGCGACCACGGTACGCGAGCGCCGTACATGTTCGCGAAGGCCCTGGAAACCGTGACCACGCCAGAGGTGGTCTGGAACCGCAAGAAGGCCATACTCATCGACGAAGCCTCGATGGCTTCAACTCAAGATCTTGCGGACATTCTCGGAAAAGCGAGACGGGCGGGCGCGGTGGTCATCCTCCTCGCCGACAGCCGTCAGCAAGGCAGTTACGACGCCGGCGGACTGTTCCGTCTGTTGACGAAGAGCAATCTTCCCGTCGTCTCGAATCTGACCACCATCCACCGCCAGCGCTGCCAGCAGGAGCGAGAAGCCGTGCTGGCCGTTGCCGAATCGGGCGACGTACGGAAAGCGCTTCGGATTCTTCATGACGCCGGGAAGCTGGTCCTTGCGACCAACCGCGAGAAGGCCCTGGAGATGGCGGTCGATGCCTACCTCCACGCGCGCGGCGCGCTCGATGACCCAAGAAACCACCGCATTCTTTGCCAGACCAACCGCGAAGTGGACGCCGCCAACCGAGCGGTCCAAGGCGCACGCCGGTACACGGGGCGCACCCACGGCGAGGAACACTTCGGATTTTACCGCGGCGACGCGGTCGTGTTCCGCGAAAACTCGAAGGCTCTTGGTGTCCTGAACGCGGAGCGTGGCACCATCGTTGAGATCCGGCGAAAGGCGCTCGTCGTCGAGGTCGAAAACCTCGACGGCACGGTACGTCGCGTGACGGTCAAGCCCGGCCGCAACTACGACCGCGAACACCTCCAACTCGGCTACGCGCAGACCATGTTCTCGGCCCAGGGCCAGTCCATTGCGAACACCTACGTGGTGGTTGGCGGCGGGACGTACTTCGACCGCACGCAAGCTTACGTCGCGCTCAGCCGCTCCGTCCAGAAACTCCAGGCATTCGTGTCGGTGGACCGAAAACATGACCGCGTCTTAGAGCGGGTTCTCGAAGACCGTGCGAAGTCGATGGCGTTGGAAGTGCAACTCGATCACGAGCGTCGGCAACGTGACCAGCAGCGCGACATTTACTCGCCGAGGATGTAGATGCGATGAACAAGACGATCACCAAGCGCGACGCACTGGCGCGAGTCTGGCTCGTGCTGGTGGCACCGTGCCAGATCGCGATTCTCTGGGCACTCGCCGTCCAAGGAGCCGTTGTCCTTCACGCGGACCGGTCCCTGGAGTTCATGCCGAAGCTCTATTGGGACGATCCCGACGTGACCGAGCAAGGCGTCGCGGTGGCAGCCATCGGATGGTGCCTCTGCATGTACGTCGCCAAGAAGCACAAGGAGCTGGCGACCGTTCTCGCCAATCAGGCGGTGCAGGAAAACCTCAAGAAACAGCGGAAGATTCTGCGAAGGACGGACCCGTTTGAGCGCGAGTGGGTGGCGTCGCAGTTTCCACCCGAAGCCACTGACTTCGACCACTGGTTTGCCATCTACGACCGGATGTTCTTCTGGCGTCGGTTCATGACGTTTTACGTGGCCCCGGCCTTCGTGCTGTTGGGCGGCATCATCTACCGCAACGCGAATTCGTCGCACCTGGAGGTCATTGCCGACGAACTTCGTCCAGCGCCCGAGTATCTCCGCTCCGGTCCCGACTACTGGAAGGCGGCCTCGGGAGTCAAGCGTCTCGACCGCAGCGACACCAACATCGCCATCTCCGTGGCCCGCATCGCGGCGGACGGCGGAATGGTGTTGCTTAGGGTCTTCGACTACTTGCTGATTCACGTCCCGAGTTGGGTCTACGTGATCGCGGCCGTGTCTGCTTGGTTGATGGAACCAAACGATGACGATGTTGACGATGCCGATGACGACGACAACGAAGGGGACGAAACGTGGCGAAGATCGTCACCCTCGGCGAGATAGATAACCGGGCGATATCGGCGCTGACGACGCCCGGTCGTCGCCGGCATCCTCGCGCCGGTCGGCCGTTTTCGCTGGAGGACAAGTTTGGGCCGCTCGACCATGCGGACAGGTTCTATCGCGTCCGCGGTGGTCGGCTGATTTCGCACGCTTCGGCCGTGCGCCTCGCTTCGCGGTGGCACCAAGGCGGAATATCCGACATCCACCCCGGCATCGCCGCCGGCGGCGTGATGACGCCGGCGTCCATGGCTACGTTGGGTTTTGCGACAGTAGGCGACCCCGGTAGCGGCAAGACCACGGCACTTGTCGAACAACTGCAAACGACCGTGCCGCTCGTCGGTCTTGGATGGGGGGCGCGTCTCCTCGTGTTCGACCCGAAGGGTAGCCTTCTCGGCCCCATCGTGTCCCTCGCAAATCCGGACACGGCCGTTGTGTGCCTGAACCCGTCGGTCAAGGGCAGCGCCGGAATCAACGTCGCGGACATGGTGCAAAACGACACGGACGCCGAGCAGTTCATGAGCATGCTCGTGGACTCGGCCGCCTCATCGTCGGCTCACGGGCACTCGGCTCAATCGAAAGAGGAGCACTTTTGGCGTACGGTTGTGCTTGTGACCGGCGGCGGTGTCGTCAAGATCCTCATCCGGATAGCTCCCGGACTGTGGGACCTTAGGGACCTCATCGGCATACTGTCGAAACCGGCGTGCTGGAGGCCGCTTTTCCGGCGGTTTCCGGAACACCGTCACATCGTCTCGATGGTCCTCGATAACGAAGACAAAAGGACGACGGGCAACCTACGAGCCTCGATTGAGGCCAGCATTGGCCCGTACCGCACGTTGGCGGCGTGCCTTCATTCCTGTCCGGAGAACTACCGTATCTCCCCAAGGCAGTTCCTGAAGGAAGAGGTAATCCTCCACCTGGGCCTTCGGCATTCGGCCGATGCGACGGTGTTGCCCCTCTACCGCTTCTTCCTCCATTCGCTGTCCAATGCGATCCTCGACACGGTGAACGCGGTCGGCTCGGTGAAGCAGCTGTTGTTCATGATCCTCGAAGAGGCTGCGCTGCTCCGCGGAGTCAACCTTGTCCCATTGGCTACGAACGGCCGGGAAGCGGGCGTCAGCATGAACGTGCTGGCCCAGAGCTTGCCGCTTCTCTTCGACGCCTTCGGGCGGGAACGGACCCTGGCCCTTCTGAGCACGCTTCAACACTTCATGGCGTTCAAGTGCGACGACGAAATGACGGCGGAATACGTCTCGCTCCGCTTCGGCAGCGCGGAAGGCCACCGCTACTCTCGTGGCTCGAACAAAGGAACGAACTGGAGCCGGGGACCTAATGGCATGACGGTGGGAGGAAGCCAGGGTACGTCGCTTAACGAAGGCTATGTGGAAAAACGGCTCGTGATGCCAACGGAGGTCCGCAACCTTGCCATGACGAACCGCGAATTCAACCCGTTCGCCGAAGGGTTCGCAAAGCTTCCCGAGGCGTTCAATGCGACGCACCCGTTCCGCCTGCACGTGCCCACCGTCTACGCCAACCTGCCCAGGCAGATTCGCGTGCTCACCGAAGAGCGCAGCGCGGAAGAGCAGCGTCTGACGGAACTCGACGAAGGCGACCTCAAACGCCTCGGCCTCGACGGCGACGCCGACTTCGTGAGGGCCGTATTGTCGTGACCGTCTCCTCCCGTTTGTTCCCCGAAGGAGTATCCATCATGCGATCCGTGTTCAAATGGCTCTTGGCCTTTTCTCTCCCGGCCCTGCTCCTCGTCCTGAGCGGCGGGTGCCGGTCGAAGACGCCGCAGGTGGTGCCAGTGCAATCGGAGGGCGAGGCCATCGCGCCGCTTCCGACCATGTACGAAGGCACGGAGGAATTCGACCCCAACTCGATCCGTGATGCCAAACTGCGCCTCGCCCGCATGGCGCAGGTCGAGGTTGCCGATGTCGAGAAGCAGTTGGTGCCGATCATGGACGCGCTGGACAAGGCCGTCAAAAGGATCGACACGCTCGACGAGCGGTTCTTCAAGGACCCCTCGGAGGTAGAGATGTCGGTCGCCCGGTTGCGACAGGCCATCAAGGCCCTGCTCGTCATGGCCGACGAAATCCTCACCCGCTTCGGCGACTTCAACGCGGTGAGTCTCGCCTACATCAACTCCATCGTGAAGGCGGAGCGGTCGTACCCGGACGCCGCCGACTACTTCGTCAAGAAGGCCCCGAGCTACACCAGCGTTGCCAGTCGGGAGAACTGCATTGCAGTCGCGGAAACGCTTCTGAACCTCCTGCCCGTACTTCGCGACCGGAGGCGAGAAGTGGAGGTCCATCTCGCACAAATGATCGCCATTGTTCGTGACGTGCGGGAACACCGTGAACTACTGTCCGACCTCGACAATGCGTTGGCACTTTTCCCGAACGGCGACCTGAGCCGCTCCCGCGAGATCTACCGGACGCGGGTGGAACTGTACCTCAAGACGTTCGCCCGATTTCAAGGCGCGTTCAACGAGTTCGTGACTCGCGTCAACAAGAAGGCAAACTCGATCCGGCGGGGCGAAGCGGCCACGGGCGGCCCGCCGTCCGAAGCGGACGACGCCGCATACCGCTCGGGCTTGGCCGAGCGAATCAAACTCGCGGAAGCGGCGATCAAGACTTCTCGCGAAACGCTGCCGGCGACACCCGCTGCGGCCGGCAGCGTTGCGGCATTAACCGACGAAGCGACGGACCCCAAGTACGACACACCCCGGATGGCGTTCTGGTCGGCTCACGGGCGCTGGCTCGTGGTGGCGCAAAAGATGGAGTATTCGCTGAATCAGTACTTCTTCGCCATTACGGGCATTCAACCGGTCAAGGATGTCAGTGTCGTACATGCCGACAGTGGCGTCGAAGTCGGCGAGTACTACCAGGTCATGGCCGACTCGACACGCCCAGTGATTCCGACCAGCGACCCCGACAACCTGTTCGCCAAGGTCATGAAGCGCCTCCCCGACGGGACGTTCGTCGTCGAACGCCGTAGCAAGGTGCCGTTTCACGACCGGGAAGCACTTCTGGTCCGCCAGTGGGCACTCACCAGCAAGAAGTTCGGGACGACGGAGGAAGTGCCTCCCGCGAGACGCCTGACGATTAACGACATGCCAAGCACGGACGGCATCTGGAACGGCTACGCCATAGCGGGAACCGCGAAGGGAATCCAACTGCGCGGAGAGCCACAGGATCGCAGAGGGCTTGACGACGAAGGCACACAGATCCGGAAGAAGTACCAACCGAAGCCGAAGAACTAAGCCAATGCTCAACCGGCGAATTATGCGCGATTGCAGCCACCGGGCGGCTTTGGAGATTCTCTCCCTCGTCGAGCCGTGCTTTCGAGGCGAGGAGTTGTTGGACCTTTACAGGGAAGTGATGCCGGTCTTGGAAGGACTCTTTGAAGCCTACGACGACGCCCTCACCCGCGCGCAATCAAGGCTCCGGCCCACGGACGTGCCAGGCGCAGGCGCCGCCGTATCGGAGCAAGTTCGTGATGCCGAGCAGTAACGGCACGTTGCCGTTCGGCAGCGAGGCGAAGCTGAGGCGGGCCAACAACGTCGCTGCGATCTTCGGGATCAACGCGAGCACGATGCGGGGACAAGGGTGATTGACCGAATGCGTGCCCAGAGGCACTGGCGTCCTGGCGACGCTACGCGAGACGGAAATGAACGCGAACGGAGTACAACCGACGCTCTTTGGCGACGCCGCCTCGGCACCGGCCCCTCGGTCGGGCCGCCGCGGCGCGGCAAGCGCCCTCCCGGCCGGTCAGCTCGAATCGCTCTCGACCAAGGTCGATGCGATGCAGCTTCACCTCGACAAGCTCGAAGCCCTGCTCGTGGACATCGCGGAGCGCCTGACGGCTCCCAGAACGGACAAGGCGTCGTACACGACGGGCGAGGTGGCGAAGCTCCTCGGCAAGCGGCCGTTTACGGTTCGCGAGTGGTGCCGCCTCGGGCGGGTCAACGCCTTCAAGGCAAACTGCGGCCGCGGCGGCGAAGTGGAGTGGCGGATCGGCCACGAGGAGCTGGAGCGGATCCGCAACGACGGCCTTCTGCCCGCGCCGAGCGCCGGAATACCCCGGCTATGACACCCTTCTACCGCCAGAGCGGTGTCACCATCTTTCACGGCGACTGCCGCGAAGTGCTCCCCGCCCTGCCAGCGAAGTCCATCGACTTCGTGCTGACCGACCCGCCGTATCTCGTGGACTACAAGGGTCGCTGGGACAAGAAGAACAAGGCCATCGTCGGCGACCAAGACCCGGATTGGCTCAGGCCCGTGTTCTCCGAAGTGTGGCGACTTCTCAAGAACGACTCGCTCTGCCTGTCCTTTTACGGCTGGCCGCACAGCGACACGTTTCTCGGCGTCTGGAAGGAGATCGGCTTTCGCCCCGTGAGCCACATCGTCTTCGTCAAGAACGTCTGGGGCCTCGGACGCTTCACCCGCGGGCAGCACGAAACCGCGTTCCTGCTCGCCAAGGGAAGCCCCAAGCTACCCGACCGGCCGAAGAGCGATGTCGTCGAATGGGAGCGCGAGCGACGGGCCTTTCATCCGAATCAAAAGCCGGTTGGTGCTCTCTATCCGATCCTCGCCTCCTTTGCCCCAGAGGGCGGCACGGTCCTCGACCCGTTCATGGGAAGCGGCAGCACGCTTCGGGCCGCGAAGGACATGGGCCTCGCGGCCATCGGCGTCGAAGTCGAGAAGCGGTACTGCGTCCGTGCCGCCCGTCGGATGGCGCAAGAGGTCCTCTTCCGTTAAGCGAAGACCGACCGGATGGCGTCTTGCTGCTGGTGCGGAAAGAGGTGGAGGTAGCGTTGCCGCATCTCATCGGTCTGGTGTCCGAGCCAGCGGTCCACGACTCGGGAATCGACGCCCTTCAAGGCACAGTTGCTGGCGAAGCTGTGCCGGAGGACGTGCCAGCCGCGGAGCCTCTCGAACCTCCCCCGGCGACGGCACGCTTGAAGTGGTCGTTCGCCTCGTCCCGGGTGATCGCCCCGACCGCGGGCCGCTCCTTCTTACTCCGCACCACGTCGGGAAGTTGGCAGAACAAGAAAGAGCCGCCGGGATGACGGCAAAGCCATTCCTTCATCGCGCGCGCCAGGAACGGCGAGACGGCCACCCGCCTCGTCGTCCGGGCACCCTTGGCCCGCTTCTTCTCGCGGACGGTGACGACGTTTCCTTCCAAGTCCACGTCCCCGACCCGTGCCCGGAGAAGTTCGCTCCGCCGCATGCCGGTGTGGGCGGCCAAGCACACCATCGGGTAGACGAACGGCTGGAGGAGCTTTTCCCGAACCTGTCCGAGAAGCTCATCGACCTCGCCGAGCGTGAGGTAGACCGAATCCCAGAGGTCGCACTCCTCGCCGGGCGTCAAGCCGCCAAGCGCGATCCGCCGCTCGACCTCGGCCATCGTTTGGAAGGAGAGCTTCTCGTCCGTCTTTTGGTACTGCACGTTCTTGTGCGGGTAGGTGCCGGTAAGAAGCCCCGTGTCCGCGGCCCAATTCCACGCCGCCCGAAACGTCGAAACCTCCTTCTTCACCGTGGCCGCGCTCAAGGGCTTCCCGCGAAGCCCCTTCATCGCCGCCCGGCGGTTCACGTGCCGCTGGAGGTCGCCGAGCGTCAAGGACTGCACGGCGAACGACGGGCCGAAGGTCGTTTCGAGGTGCCCGAAGTGGATGCGAAGGGTGAGTCGCGTGTTTGCTTCCCAGCCCGTGTTTGGCCGAGACGCCAGGTAGTTGTCTCGAAGTTCGGCGAGCGTCAAGACCGCCTTCGCCTTCACGGGGCTGTCGAGCTTGCCGTCCGAAAGCAGAAACGTCGGCAAGTGGCAACCGGGCGGCGGCACGAGCCGCCCGCGTTCGACGAGCCGGAGGTTTTCCTCCAGCCGGGCGACGGCTCCCCCCGCCTCCTTCTCGTCGGCAGTCTTCAGGGACTGCGAGAAGCGCTCGCCGCCGAAGCGGAAGACGACCCGGTAGTGCTTGCCGCGGAACTGGAGAAAAGCCATGTGCCGAACCTCCGTCGCATCGTACGTCGGCCGGCCGTTTCCGGACCAGCGACGCAAGCGCAACGCAAGCGCAGCACTGACACCAAAATGACGCCAAAGCGTGGCGTCCAAGCAAAAGGGACTTACGCCGAATCGACGTAAGTCCCTGTAGAATCAGAGTGCCGAGGACAGGACTTGAACCTGCACGACCGTGAGGTCACTAGCTCCTGAGGCTAGCGCGTCTGCCGAGCTGTCGCATCGCCGTGGCATAGGAGTGATGCAGAAAACCCTAGGAAAACAGGGAAAATCAGACGCATATCCTTGCACTGATATTGTAGCTGCATAGTGGGCGCATAGCCACTCATTTTACCATTTATTTACCATTTCACGGCCTGGCCGGCGGTGGCTTCGGGCCGACGCTGATCCGATTTCGCTCGATCGGCTCTTGGTGATTGCGTTGGATCGGCTGTGTTTCTGGCTTTCGTCCATACCCTCCCCTGCCTGCTGCTGCCTTCGTCGTCGCCGTCGCCTCGCCGTCGGAGTATGGGGGTATAAGGGCCGCTCACCGCGAAGCGGTAAAATGGCGGCCCGGCCCCCATACGCAGCGGCGGGGCATAGGCAGCGGGGCTGCGGGATACCCCTTCGTTTGAGCCTGAGCTGAGCCTGAGGAGGTGGGGGTGCTTTTGTTCGGCGCTTTCGAGCTGCCTTAGCGGCCTTTGGAGTGATTGTCGCAGTTCATCTGCCGAAGCATCTGGTAAGCTGCCGCGGTGCCCATGATCGCCATGCTGACCAGCGCCACGGTTTGGAATGCCAGCGCCATGCGGTCTTGGCCTGCGCTCTTGGCCATTTGCTGGGCCGTGGTGGCGACGTTCATCGCATTGGGCGTGTGGGCCATTGCTGCGGAAGGCATGGGTGGCACCGTAGCACCGCGACTGCGGCTTGTCACGCGACGGCGTTAGTTTGGCGGCTGGCTTGGATTTGACGCAGGATTTCCCGTTTCCCCGCACAGGCACACGGCGGTATGGCAGCTAGATAAGGCCAAGTTTCTGATCCAGCGCGGAAAGCGCTTCGAGCGCCTTGTAGCGGCTTTCCTTCGCTTCCCATGTCGCGATGAGAAACGTCGCCATGCTTCCGGCGAGGTTGACTGCCAATTCCGCGTGGCGCGGAGCGGGTTTTACGCCTGCCCGCCCTTTGCCGTGGGCATCGCCGAAGGAATTACGCAGGCCGGACATGCCGTGAATGACCGTGTGGCAACCGCTTAGGATTTGCTTGAAGATGTCTTCTCCGTGCTGCCCTGGCGATAGCTTGAGTTGCTTTGCCGTCTCGCCGTAGAGTTTGGCCAAATCCCAATCGTTGGGGTATGCCACACTCGATTTGTCGAGGATGTGCTTGCACACCGATTCGATGAGAGAGCGGGCTGACGTAATGGCCCCGTCCGGATCGGATTCGCGGCGGTCCAGCGCTTTGAGCCACGCATCGCGAACGTGTTCGGAATCGACTTGGGATAGAACGGCGGAAACGGCTTCATCCGCCGGCGCACTGCCGCCGTTTTCCAAATACTGGATCGCCGGCAGGAACTCGTCTCGCAGGAAATCCCGCCGCTCCTGATAGGACGGGAACTTTTGCTTGATGAACCCCCAAAACTCGCCGACGTTGGTGCAGACGCGAAGGAATCCCGGCAACTTGGCTTTGATCGATGCATCGGCAAGCAGTTCGCGGCGCAGTTTGACGAACGACGCCTCATCCGCCTGACCGCCGGTGGCGCGTTGCGTCAGGATCAGCTTTACGCGCTCGATTTTGTCCAGCGTTTCGCGGGTGCCAGTCATTCGCTTCTCCGCCGCATCCCCCTTGAATAGTGCCTATCGCCCGCGATTGGGTTCGGTGGCGTCGTGGTCACAGCAATTCGTCCACGCTCGTCACGACCTTGAAATCGACATCGAGCGCATCGACGAAATGCCGTTCGCCACAGTGGACTTTCTGGTTTTCGGTGCCGCGAAGCTCATCGACAACCGTGGTGCTTTTCGTCTCCCGCCCAAAGTAAAGCCGCTCGTCGGATTCTTCCTCCGGTTGGCGGCACAAAGCAAGTCTGCACTTGGGGTTCGGTAAGGGCAGTATGCCCGAACCCAGGCTTCTGGGCAAGGATGGTTGCAGGCATTTCGGCTGCCGGGCGAGGATTTGCCGTGGTTGGCAGCCTCCGGAGTGGAACCGTTCCGTCAGAGAAACGCTTCGTATTTCTGACACTAATCAGGTACCTGAATATCCGCAAACCAATCAGAAATAGCTATTTGCACTGCAAACAGGCATACTGGTGGCAATGACTATTGACCCTTGCTTATTGTCAGAAAAACGAGTATGCTCTTCTGACAGGAGCACCTATGACCAGTATCCACGACGCGATTTTGCAGCGAATCCGAGGCACAGGACGCGGTAAAGTCTTTACCAGCAAGGACTTTCTTGATCTGGGCGGCCGCGAAGCGGTCGATCAGGCGTTGTCACGCCTCGCGAAATCCGGCGACACGCGGCGGATCGGGCGCGGGTTGTACGATTACCCCAAGAAGCACCCACGGCTCGGCATCGTCCTCAGCCCGGATGCCGAGGAGATTGCTGCCGCATTGGCACGTCAGACCGGAAGCCGTGTGGCTCCGTCCGGGGCGGTGGCGGCCAACCGACTTGGGCTTTCGACACAGGTTTCCGCGCAACCGGTCTACCTCACGGATGGGCGAACGCGTAAGGTGCGGGTAGGCAATCTATCGTTTACCGTCAAGCACGTTGCGCCGAAAGAACTGCCGCTGGGCAGCCCGATCAGCGCGGCCGTGTTCCAAGCGCTTCGCTACCTGGGGCGCGATGCCGTGGGTCCGGAAGTGGTGGGCCGGTTGCGGCGTACGCTCAATGGCAAACAGCGGGCGGCGTTGCTAAAGGACGCGCGCTACGCGACCGACTGGATCGCCGACGTGGTGCGGGAAGTCGCGGTGGATCAGGGCTAGGAGGCGGCGGTGCATGGATGAGTTTCTGCGGCGTCCGATGGCTGATCGGGCAGCCTTATTCGCGGAAGTGGCCACGCGCCGCGGCCTCACTGCCCCGATCATCGAGAAGGATTTCTGGGTCTGCTGGACGCTGCGGCACTTGTTTTCGCTGCCCGATCTGCCTGCTGGCCTGATCTTCAAGGGCGGCACCTCGCTGTCCAAGGTATTCAGCGCGATTGACCGATTCTCGGAAGACGTGGATTTGTCGTTCGATCGCCAGGGGCTCGGGTTTGGAGGGGAAAACGATCCGGCGGCCGCATCCGGCTCCAAGCCGCGGATGCGGCAAATGGATGCTTTGACCGGCGCATGCCGCGCGGCGATTAAGGACGTGATGCTGCCGCGCCTGCATGCTGCTTTCACCGCTACGCTCGCCGATGTGGAACCGATGGCTTGGTCATTGTCACTCGATGCCGATGATCCCGATCAGCAGACCCTGTTGTTCGGGTATCCGTCCGCCGCCGGCGGATCTCCGGCGAATTTGCCGCCGTATGTTCGCCCGGCGGTGCGCCTGGAACTAGGCGCGCGCGGGGATCATTGGCCGGCGGTGGAAGCGACGATTCGGCCGTATGTCGCCGAACATTTCCCCGACCTAATCCCGAACGCTGCCGTCGGCGTAAAGGCACTGGCGGCGGAACGGACATTCTGGGAAAAGGCGACCATCCTGCACAAATGGCACCACGCGGCTTCCGATAAGCCGTTCGGTGAGCGGGTATCCCGGCACTACTACGACGTCGTGCGGCTGTACGAGCAAGGGCACGGCGCGCGGGCGATCGGCCAGCCGGAACTGCTGGCTGCCGTGTCTGGGCACATGCAGGTGTACTTTGCGACCAAGTGGGCACGATTCGATCTCGCGGTGCCGGGAACGCTGCGGCTCGTGCCACCCGAAGCGCGCCTACCCGCGTTGCGAGAAGACTACGCCAAAATGCGCGAGATGTTCTTCACCGAACCGCCGCCGCTGGAGCGCCTCCTTGCCGTATTGACCGAGATCGAAGAATCCGTCAATCGGACCGCCGCCGGTAGCTGAGACTGCTGCAATGGGCCACACATCGCCGGAATTCCGCCTCGATGTGCGGATGGTTGAAGGCATCCACACGGCCGAGCCCAGCCGAACAATTCCGTCCGCTGGTCGGCCGTAAGCTACCCAGGACACACGGATTGGCTATAGTAGGAGCGGATCGGACAGATTGATCGGGGTGACTTGTTGCCGCCAGCCGACTGCGGGCTGTCTAGCGGCGGCCCCGGCACAGTCAGGTGCAACAACCAGCACTGTCGAAACGTATCAGCCTCAGTCCATAAATCCGCGTGCAGAGGAGCAGGCGATGCCAACCTACTCGGCAGAAATCAGCCGCGGCAATCCGGCGTGCATCCTCTTTCTGATTGACCAGTCAGGGTCAATGGCTGACCCGTTCGGCGCTGGCGAGGGCGGGCAGAAGAAGGCGGATGGAGTGGCGACCGCCATCAACCGGCTGCTGCAAAACCTCTGCATCAAGTGCGCCAAGGAAGAGGGCGTGCGCGACTATTTCCACGTGGGTGTGATCGGGTACGGTACGCAGGTGGGGCCTGCATTCAGCGGCGCATTGGCAGGCAAGGAAATGGCCGCCATCAGCGAAATCGCCTCAATGCCGGCGCGTGTCGAGACGCGAACGAAAAAGGTGGATGACGGCGTTGGAGGCTTGATCGACCAGACCGTGCGTTTCCCGGTGTGGTTCGAGCCAGTGGCAAACGGCGGCACACCCATGTGCCAAGCATTGGGCCAGGCGGCGCACGTTCTGCAAACGTGGCTAGCACAGCACCCCAATTGCTTCCCGCCGGTGGTGATAAACATCACCGATGGCGAATCCCAGGACGGCGATCCAACGAACGCAGCGGACGGCATCAAGGCCATGTCGAGCAGCGATGGGCAGGTGCTGTTGTTCAACCTCCATCTGTCTTCGCAGCGGCAACCGGCCATCGAATTCCCGAATTCGGAGGTGCAACTTCCCGATCAATACGCCCAACTACTGTTCCGCATGTCCAGCCCGTTGACGCCGTTCATGATCTCTGTCGCGCGGCAGGAAGGCTATTCGCTCCAAGAAGGAGCGAAAGGATTTGCCTTCAACGCGGATCTGGTTGCCACGATCAAATTCCTCGATGTGGGCACCAGGCCGTCTAACCTGCGCTGAGGCAGCAGTGATGCGAGTTCTAGCTGTGCCGTTCCGAACTCAGAAATCCGGAAACCAAGACAGCGAGTACGAAGATGCCTATTGGCCCGAAACCTGCTTCGACCAGGTGTCTGCCTCCTCCCGCTTTGCGGTAGCGGACGGTGCGACGGAATCTTGCTTTTCCGGCCGGTGGGCACGGGCACTTGTGAAGGCGGCAGGCGAAGGCACCATTTCGCTGTGCCCGGCAGACGGATTGGACCGTCTACGGAAGGAATGGCAGGAGTGGGTACAGAGTCAGCCTTTGCCTTGGTACCTAGAGGAAAAGGCTGAGCAAGGCGCATTTGCGGCATTGGTGGTTCTCACCATAATGGAAGATGACAAATGCCGAGAGCAAGGGCGATGGGAAGCAGTGGCAATTGGTGACAGTTGCATTGTGCAAATGCGCGGCAACCAATTGCTAGCTGCATTTCCACTGACGCGATCAAGCGATTTCGATAACCGGCCTTACCTGCTCGGAAGCCGCGGTGTTCGTGAGGAGGATTTGGGCGAACACCTGCAACGGCAAAGCGGAACCTGGCAAATCCATGATTCGTTTCTTCTCATGACCGATGCGCTCGCGTGCTGGTTCTTGCGAGAAACTGAAGAGAATCGACGGCCCTGGGAACTGATCCGCGGCCTGTCCGGCCTGAATGGAACTTGTTCCTTCCAAGAATGGATCGACCGCCTTCGGGCGTGCAACAGCATCCGAAATGATGACTGCACACTCCTGGTTGTCACTATTGCCTGACGGGGATAGTCCGCCATGCCGTGGCCAACTCCCCAAGACTACAACGAAGCGATACAAAACCCACGTATCGCATTTGCCGACGCTGAACTGAAGACTGGTAGGGTAGAAGAAGACAAACTCGGCCTACCACGCCCAATTTCCGGGGCGTTCGCAAACGTCTACAAGATGATGTGTGGCCCAAGGACATGGGCTGTGCGTTGCTTTCTGCGAGATTTCCACGATCACCAGCAACGCTACGATGCAATCAGCAAGCACCTCAGCCAACTGAACCTGCCGTATACGGTCGGGTTTGCATTCTGCGCCCAGGGGATTCGCGTTAAAGGCACTTGGTATCCCATTTTGAAAATGGAGTGGATACAGGGTGAATCGCTCGTCAAGTATGTCTCACTGAACTTGCAGGCCCCGCAAAGACTGCGGGGGTTGGCCAACGACATGGTCCTGATGGTCAAAGACCTGCAAGCCGCTGGCGTTGCTCACGGCGATTTGCAACACGGAAACATCTTGGTCGCAAATGATCGGTTGCGGCTGATTGACTATGACGGCATGTATGTGCCTACCCTCACCGGCCATGTCAGCCACGAAATCGGTCATCCGAATTACCAGCACCCAAACAGAAAGGAATTTGATTTCGGGCCGACGTTAGACAACTTCGCTGCTTGGGTGATTTACCTGTCTCTGATGGCGCTAGCTGCGCAGCCACAGCTCTGGGGTTCGTTCCAGGGCGGAGACGAATGCCTCCTCTTCCGACGCCGAGATCTGGAAAGCCCGTCCAAATCGCCAATCTTTCGGACGTTGGAGAAAGCCGCCGATCCCGTGGTGCAATCAAGTGTCGCGCTTTTCAAATCACTACTTTGCCTCGGGCCGCTCCAGGTGCCTCTGATTGATGTCCAACCTCCGCAGCGAGCCAGCCAGGGTACGCGGCCGCCAACAAGCCACGAGTGGCTAAGCGATCACGCTGCCATCGGCCAAACCTCTCCGAAGGCAGACTGGTTGGCCGATTACGTCGCGCCGATCCCCCTCCAAGGCGCTGGCGACAGCCAAGCTGCATCCGTGGATTCTTCGTGGATACTCGACTCGTGGCAACCACCTGCCGATTCAATACCGGCAGCCGCCCTAGCGTTCTCGAATTCGACACAACTTGAATTAGCGGTGCTAGTGACCACGACCGCGGTAATCGCTTTTTTGGTTTTCGCTAGCGTGGCTGGTGCCATGTCGCCAGTCATCGCGAGCGTACTGATTCCGCTGTTCGTGTCGGCGTACGCCGGGTTCATGTGGCTTCGATACCGGCGTGATGGCATATTCGGCAGGGCAGTTGAACTCTCGCGAGAAATCGCGGAGTCAAAAACAGCAATCCGCTCGCAGCAACACGCAGTGGTGACGGTCGAAAAGCAGAAGGAAGCGATGCGGGCGAAATGCGCTCAGCGGGCTGGCCAAATCCAGAAGGAAATCGACTTAATCCGTGCCGAAGAGCTACGGCAGCAGTCCGAAGCCAACGCTCGCTTTGCACCTCGACTTTCCGCTGCCAATCAAGCATTGACCTTGAACCGACAAGCCGTGCCGCAGCGCCGCGCTCACCTTCTTGTGCTAGCCCAAGACCGGGATAGATTGACCGCAGAGGCAAAGCGGCAATCTGCTGACCGGCTGAAAGCTATTCCGTCGAAGATGCAGCAAGAGGAACAGTCGCTGCGCAGGCAAATTGACGATGCACCAGCGGAGGAAGCTCGCCTCATTGATGATGTCAAACGCCGTGCCGAGGCGAAACTTGATGGAACAAACAAGTCTCGGCTGAGGAATCGCAAGTTGGAAGAGGATGAGCTGAAGGCGGTGCGAGCAGCGTTCGATAGGGAGTCGAGCCAAATACGAAGGCGTGTTGCGGACCTTACCGACCTGGAAAACGAAGAGCAGAAGGCGGCGCTGATTCGACTGCAACATGAGCATGTAAGCAATTCTCTTAAGAGACATCGGATAGCTGATGCTAGCATTCATTTCATAGGAGACAAACTTCGCAATCGGTTGATTCAAGCGGGGTACCACACGGCTGCTGACATTTCGACTCGTGTCTATAAAGTCGAAGGGATCGGCCGGATGCGTGGCAGTTCCGTCATGACCTGGCGCAACGCCGTTCAATTGGAGGCGGAGAAGTCGAAGCCGTCGCGTTTGCCTCCTGACATGCTGTCGGGGATTGGCACGCGCTTTCGTCAGTCCCGGCAGGTTCTTGAAGCCCAGCTCAATGGGACTGCATCTCGGCTAAACGACGAAGAGAAAGAAATCCAACGACGGTACGCAGTATTGAATGCAAACTTGACAACAGAAGAGAAGGCAATTCGCGAAACTCTGCCGCTGGAAGTCGCTCAGATTCGAGGTCAGCATGCGCGGAGTATAGCAACACTTAGGCAAAGATTGGAAAGTTTCCTTGCAGGTCGACAGGCACGGAAGGCGGAAGAGGAACAACGCATTCAGCATGAGCTTGGTACGATGTTGCAGCAGATACAGGTAGACTCCGACTCGGCCGTTTCACGGGAGCAGGAGGAAATAAGGCGGTTGAACGAGCATGAAGTGGCCATGATTGCCGAGGAAGCGGCCATTCAGCAAGAATGTGATGCCACTATAGACAAGATACGTGAGCAGCACGCAAAGGGCATTGAACAGTGGCAAACGCAGTTGGATGATTACAATCGGCGAGTCTTGGCCAAGCTGAAGGAGTTGGACCAAGGGATTGCAGAGAACCGGCAGACTCTGGCTCAATTGAGTTGGAAGCGAGAGGTTATTAGGCGAAAGTATACGGTGACGATAGCCGGCATATCGTTCCGGCGGTATGTGGTCCGATTGTTCGTGACACTCTAACAGTGTGTGTGATGTGACCTGTTGTTTATTTGCATTGGGAATGGCTTATAGATTGTCGATGGGTTATCAAGCTACAGGGGTAGCGGATAGGATCGAAAGCCTACTTGAATGCCCTTCTTATTGCGAATACGGCAGTATCGAAGCTGCCACATCTGGTTCTGTCGTACGTTCTGATCGCCGTTTGTCCACGGTGCGGTGCCGGCAGCTATAGGAAGTAAAATATAGGTATACATATAGGTTTGAGCGACCAACTTACCGTGCCGAGAGCCGCGGAAATCCTCGCAGCCCGCGACCAACTTACCGTGAATGGCGCGACCAACTTACCGTGGATAAGCTCCGAAATACAGGGCTTACCCACAATTTGACCGCCATTCCGCCGCGACCAACTTACCGTAGACCGCGCCTGCCGCGGGTTTCCCCTCCCCTCTCTCCGCCCCTTGTGCCTGTCCGCGACCAACTTACCGTGCCCCGCAAAGGTGGCGGCACAATGCTGCGGCAGCGATCTCTCTAAGGCATTGGCCTTTCTCGATACTGGTGGCGAGGTGTTTGGTCAGGAGCATGAGCGGGCGCGACTAACTTACCGTGGCTCCTGGGAGCGGCATGGCGTGCACTTTCCGGGCAATCGGCGGGCGGCTGTGGTGCAGCGTCAGCCCCTCCTCACTCTCGTCGATGCGGGCGGTAGGATAGGCGGCTAGAACGTGGTGCAGCGTTTCGAGGAAGCGGCGGCGGAAATCCCGGATGCGGGTGAAGCCTTGGCCGAATTGCTCGTAGAGCGATGTCCAGGGCACGAGCTGCGGCTTGCTTTCCGGCACGCGATGCAGCCGCTGGGCCAGCCAAACATAGACGTCGAGCGCCATCGAGCTGGATGCCAATGCTCCAACCGCTCGCGGATCGAGGGGCACGGCATGCCGGCCCAAGGACTGGAAGTATTCTTCGGAAAGCCGCACGGTCGATGGCCACAGCACACGCTGATCCGCCTGCCGCGGAAACCACAAATCGAACGCTGACACGAATTGGGTGTTCACCTGGATGGCGCGATCCTCTTCGACCACGCCCAATCGGATCGTGGCCGCCGCCAGGCGTGCGAGCTGGTCTTTGAGTGCCCGGAGCTGCTGGCCGTTGGTTTCGATGCCGAGCGAGCGGGCAAAGGCGGTCATCGATTCTTCAACGTCTACAACCGGCGTACCGGTGCGAACCGCTTCGGATGCCAGGTGGATGAGCACCAGTCGCGGCTTCTCACCGTAGGGCAAGCCTAACTCAACGAATCCGCGGGCCTGCGGATCGAATGCCGATCCTGCCTCGACACGCAACGACGCGCCGCCTTGCGTGCGGTCCCACACGCGAACTTCGTCGCCAGGGTTTCGGTAAGGCAGCGAGGTTTGGCACTGAACCGTGTGCAGGAAATCGAATCGCTCGGGCTGGCCGGCTCGGATGGCGGCGGAAGCTTCGATCAGCTTCCGCTGCTTCGGCGTCAGCGGCGCGTGCTGTAGGCTGCTCACTGGAGATAGCCGTTGGCCCGTAACCACGGCTCCAGTGCTTCTTCCAAAATGTCCTGCACCGTGTTGGGATACGTTTTGGCAAGCTGCCGCTCCAGCGACGCCCGCTTGAGTGCTTCGGCCATGTCGTTGCGGATGCGGGTAGTGACCGGCGACCGGCCTTGCGATGCGGCGGCGGATTTGTCGAGCGTGGCAGCAGCAGTGGTTGCGGCTGGCGGCGATTCCGGCGCAGCGGGCTTGCCGCGGTAAACGAATTCGGCTTCCTGGCTGCGATCAACCGGCTTCAATCCGTCGATCAGCGGTCTGCGTTCTGTTTTGGCCATGCTTCCCCTCCCCTCGCCTTATGCTGTGGCCGCGATTGTGATCGGCCGTTTGCCCGCCTTCGTCGTGGCCTCGGGCAGCACTTCGCGGAAAAGCTGCTCGATTTCGGTTGCGGCTTCCTTGGCGCGCGAGCCGAGTTGCCATACCACGGCACCCTGGCCGGGTGCGTCGGCGTAAATCTGCCGCAGGATCAGCGGCGTCTTGGCAAGCGGCAATCCGAGCGAAGCGGCGGCATCCTTCATGTCGCCGGTGAGCTTGTAGTTCTTGCCCACCATCGACAGCACGATGATCGCTTCCGGCTTTCCGGCGCGAATGTCCTGGGCCTGGCGGAGCGTTTCGGTGGCTTTGGCCAGCGCCCGAATCTCCAGCATCGATGCCTTGCATGGCACAAGTGCGAGATCGGCGCGGAGCAAGAGCGCGCGGCTGGTTTCGGTGTTGGAGCCGGGGCCGTCGGCGATCAGGTAATCGCACTCGGCGGCCAATCCTGGCAAGTCGTTGAGAATCTCATCCGGGCCGGCCAAGCGAACGGCTCGCACCGCGGGCAGTGCTTCCCGCATCCATTCGGAGCTGCTTTGCTGCGTGTCGCAGTCGGCGAGCGTGACGGTGTGCCCCTGCTCCGAAAGCCATGCGGCCAGGTGCACGGCCAGCGTGCTCTTGCCGACTCCGCCCTTGGTGTTTGCGATGACGATTATCATGGGGCCGCACCGTAGCGCAATTCGGATCGGCTTGCAAGCAAGATGTGCAGCATGTCGCCATGCCAGCCGGACGACATGCATGCAAGCCAGCAGGCTGGCCAGCAATCAGGCAAGCCGACATGCTGGCTTGCTGACGTGTCGGTAGGCTTTCATGCTTTCGGTCTGGCAAGCAAGCTTGCGGGATGGATTGCAAGCATACTGGCAAGCAAACAGACAAGCCAGACGGCCAGCTTGCAGGCAAGACTGCAAACCGGCAAGCATGCCAGTCAGTCGGCTGGCTGACCGGCCAGCTATTCCCCGCGAATAATTCCCTGGTCCGGGTGCCATAGCGTGCTACGGGAAGAAGCCTGAAGAACAATTGGGCTTGGATGGGTTCACGCATTTGGCTGTGGATAAGTGCAGCGCGAGGGGGGTGTGTTTTGGCGAATACAGCCGGGGAATAATCCGACGGATCAGGGGCGACGGCTGTTCCCTTTTGGCCCGATCCGGCGCTAGAGTTGGGTATGCTCCGGATCACCCAACAGCGGAACGCGGCCGCCGCCAAAGCCTACTACTCCAAGGCGGATTACTACAGCGAAGGCCGCGAGCTGGTTGGCACCTGGGAAGGCGAAGCGGCGAAGATGCTCGGCTTGGTGGGGCCGGTCAAGAAAGCAGAATTCGACCGGGTGTGCGACAATCTGCACCCTGCCAACGACAATCGCCTGACCGTTCGCACCAAGGATGATCGCACGGTTGGTTACGATTTCACTTGGTCGGTGAGCAAGAGCTACTCGGCTCTGTACGGGCTGACGGAGGATGCGGAGCTGCTTCGCTTCTTCCAAGAAACCGTCAGCGAAACGATGCGCGACATCGAAGCCGAGATGAAGACGCGCGTGCGGGAGAAAGGCGAGCCGGATCGCGACCGCACCACGGGAAACGCCGTGTGGGCGACATTCACTCACTTCACCTCGCGGCCGGAAGAGAAAGAGCCGCCCGATCCGCAACTGCACGCGCACGGCTTCATGTTCAACGTCACGTTTGACCCGGTGGAGCAGCGGCTGAAGGCTGGGCAGTTCCGCGATTTGAAGCGTGATGCACCATTCTGGCAGGCGGCATTTCGGGCGCGCCTGGCTGCAAAGCTCCAGGCTGCCGGCTATGCGCTCGTCTTCAAGGATGGCGATTTCGAGATCGCGGGCGTGCCGCAATCCGTGATCGACAAATTCTCGCGCCGCACGGCAAAGATCGAGAAGGTGGCCAAGGAAAAGGGCATCGTCAACCCGAAGGAAAAGGACAAGCTCGGTGCGAAAACGCGGGCGAAGAAAGATTCTACCTTGACCTGGGAGGAGCTGCGCCTTGCTTGGCGGGAGCGGTTAACTCCGGAGGAATTGCAGGCAATCGAGGCGGCGCATGCGCGCACGCAAGCCGCGGAGCACATGCCGGCGCGCGATGCTGAGGCGGCTTCATTCGCCGTGGCTCACTGCTTCGAGAAGGAATCGGTCGTCGCCGAAAAGCAGCTCCTGACGCAAGCGCTGCGGCACGGCCTGGGTGCGGTGTCGGTTGATGGCGTTCGGCAGGCGATGAATACGCAAAACCTGATCGTCCGAGAAATCGACGGCCGCCGGATGGCGACGACGCCGGCGATCCTGGCCGAAGAAGAGCGGATGCTGGATGCGGTGCGAGAGGGGAGGGGCGTGCTCGCGCCGCTTGTCGGCCGGCATCATCCGATTGCACGCGATTGGCTCAACGCCGATCAGCGGCGGGCGGTCAAGCATCTGTGGGAATCACCCGATCGGTTCCTGTTCATCCGCGGTGCGGCCGGTGTCGGCAAAACCACGCTCTTGCAAGAAGCACGCGAAGGCATCGAAGCGGCGGGCATGCGTATTGTGGCGCTAGCTCCGACCGCTGCTGCCAGTCGCGGCGTGCTGCGGGATGAAGGCTTTGCCGGTGCCGACACGCTGGCCAGGTTCTTGGTCGATGAGAAGATGCAGCAGTCCGCACGCGGCCAGGTGATCCTGCTCGATGAAGCGGGTTTAGTTTCCGGGCGCGACATGGCGAAGCTGGTGCAGCTCACCGGTTCGCTCAACGCCCGTTTGGTGCTGGTGGGCGACGTGCGGCAACATACCTCCCCAGGGGCATACGGCACACCCCTCAAGCTGCTCGAAAAGCATGCCGGCTGCCCGGTGGTGGAAGTGGCCGAGATTCGCCGGCAGAAAGGCAGTTACCGCGGTGCGGTCGAGCGGCTGCGCGACGGGCTGATGGAGGAGGGGATTTCGCAGCTTGATGCCTTGGGCTGGGTGAAGGAAGTGCCGGAAACCGAGCGATACCGGCTGCTGGCCACGGATTACTTGCGAACCGTGGCCGAGAAGAAGAGGGGAGGCGGCACCAAATCGGCTCTCGTCGTGTCGCCGACGCACAAGGAAGCGGCACTTGCCACGCAAGCAATTCGCGACGGCTTGCGGGCGGCAAAAAAGATCGGCGATGAACGCGAGCTGCCGGTGTGGGTGGCCAAGCACCTGACGGAAGCGGAGCGCAAGGAAGAACGTTCGTACCAGTCCGGTGATCTGCTCCAGTTCCACAAGAATGCACCCGGCCACAAGAGCGGCTCGCGCTTGGTGGTGCGTGCCGGCGAAGAGCTGCCGCTCGCATCATCCGACCGGTTCCAAGTATTCCGCCCGGAAACGCTCGCCATCGCGAGCGGCGACACGCTGCGCGTGACGGTGGGCGGCAAGAGCAAGGATGGCCACCGGCTCGACAACGGCATGCTGCTCAAGGTGAAAGGCTTCACCGAAGCGGGCGACATCCTGACCGATCAGAATTGGGTGATCGATAAGGATTGGGGGCATTTGGCGCACGGTTACTGCGTCACTAGCCATGCTTCGCAAGGCCGCACGGTGGATCGCGTGCTGATCGCACAGTCGGCGCACTCGCTGCCGGCATCGGGCCGTGAGCAGTTCTACGTCTCGGTGTCGCGCGGCAAGGAGCAGGCGCTGATCTACTGCGACGACAAGGAAGCGCTGAAGGAAGCAGTCAAGCGATCCGAGAAACGGCTGACCGCAATCGAATTGGTTGGCACGGCAAAGCAACCGTGGCATAAACGGATGCGAAAGCACTTGGCTTCGCTTGCGAAACGGGAAGCGATTTTGAGCACCCATCATGCTCAAAATCGCCAGGCAGGCAGGGAGATCATCCATGAGTGACGTTCATGAGCTGGATGCTGCGGCAAGCCTGGCTCAGCGTGCCCGCCGGCTGAACAAGCCGGGCGGGCGCGAAGCGGTGCGAGAAGGCGAGGGGGAGGAGAGCGCCCGTCGCTGCTTTGCCTATTTGCGGGGCACGCGCGAGCGGGCGCTGATGTTGGAGTTTCGCCGGTACAGCGATGGGGGCAGCTTTGCGATGCCGTATTCGTGGCTAGGGCCGCATCTGTTCCACCCAAGCCACGGCATCGCTCTGGTGTTCGCCGGGCCACTTTCTTACGTGGTTTCGTTGATCGGCCATCATCTGAACACGGTGACGGATGACATCAGCCTCTACGAGCGCGGCATCCTGCGGCAAAAAGTGACGTGGATTGCCGAGCGGAAGCCTGCTCGAACCTTCGGCGCGCCGGAGGAAGAAGACAATACTGCCGATCCGTGCGTTGTCGAAGAAATTCGCATTCAGACGGCACGCACGGACGAAGAGGTGTGGCTGCTGCTGGAGCCGTGGCATGCCGCCTTGCGGGCGGCAAGCTCGGCTTCGTAGTAGGCATAAGCCAGGCGGCGCGTTAGCTCGCGATCTGGCCAGCCTCGCTGCACGGCCGCCTGGTCAAGATAAGCAGCAAATGCGCAGCCGTGGAAGAGCGCATCCAAAATGGACTCATCCATCACGCGGCCGCATCCTCGTCGTACTCTTCGGCCACGATGCCGGGAGTGGTGGCGTCCATGATCGTAGAAAGCAAGTGCGTGTAGTCGGCGCGCATGGCTTCTGTGGTAACGGCGTCGATGGCGTCTTGCGGCCAGCCCTGGTTGCGGGCGTTGCGGCGGAACGCACCGAGGATCGAAAAGGCATTACCGTCGATGCCTACCAGCGTCATTTGGACTTTCTGCATGGGATTTCTCCTTTCGGTTGGTTGGGTGTAGCACGGCGGTGAGAACAAGCCAAGCGTTTGTGGGCGCAGCAAGTCATGCTTCCTCTCCGATTTCGTTCAGCCACAATTCGGCGACGTAATAGCCGTAAGCGATTCGGTCGAGATCGGCGTAGCACTGGCCAACCGAATCGCACCAGTGGCGGGCATCGGCGAGCAAATCGGTCAGGCAGCCGGGATCGGTGTCATCGGTGCCGTAGGCCCGCAGCGCGGCCGCAAATCGGCGCGCCCTAGCGCGGTTGGTGGTGCCTGGCATGTCAGTAATCCTCCGGAAGCAAGATGGTGGTTACCGGAAAGAGAGTAGGCCGGTGAACGATGCCACCTGCTGCGGCAGGCAATAGATTCAGGCCGCTACCGACATTGCGATTGGGCGGCGGAAGTGGTACCGGGGAGGATTAGTTCTTTCGCAGGAGCGATCGGCAACAGGGAGATGCATCATGGCGAGTACGGTCCGGCAAGGCTTCGAGGAATTCCGCTCGCGGCTGGAGATCACCAACCTTCAATCGACCACGGCCTCGGGCCGGCAAGCGAATCTACGCGCCAACATCGCCAGGGAACTGACCGTTCTCGACTCGTTTTTGACCGGCTCTTACCAGCGGAGCACGATGATCGCGCCACTGAAGGATGCCGATATCGACGTGTTCCTCGTGCTGGATGCGGGATACTACGATGCGGGACCGAACGCTTGTGCGAACCTGCTGGATCGGGTGAAGCGAGCGATCGCCAAGCACTACCGGGAAACGACCGGTGTCAGCCGCAACGGCCAGGCCGTAACGGTGTATTTCTCGGACTTCACCGTGGATGTGGTACCTGCCTTCTACCGCCAGGGCGGCGGCTATTTGATCCCAAATTCGATCGAAAAGCGCTGGATTGGGACCGATCCCAAACGGCATGTGGCACTTTGGAGCGAGCGGAACGCGGCGCGGGGCGGCAAGCTGGTTCCGCTGCTGAAGATGCTCAAAGCCTGGAACCGAGCCCATAGCCGCAAGCTTCGCTCGTTCCACCTTGAGGCGCTGGCGCTCGACATTTTCCGCAATCTGCCCATCACCGAGTATTGGACGGCGGCGCACGACTTCTTCCGTTCGGCTCAGTCGATGTTTGCCTACACGACCGATCCGGCCGGCTACGGCGGCATCTTGGCTAGCTATTTGGGCGATTACGCCAAGCAACAGGAAGTGCGCGACCGGCTCCAGGCAGCAGAAGCTAGGGCGCAGGAAGCGATCTCGCTGGACCTATACTACGGCAAGCCGGATCAGGCCATTGCCAAGTGGCGGATCGTGTTCGGCGATGCGTTCCCGGCTTTCGGATGAGGGTAAAGTGGATGCCGAACGCGATCCCGGAAGAGCAAAACACGGAAGAATCCATCGACCTGGTGGCCGCATCGAGCCGCGCCTACGCGATCGGCAATCGTTTCGCGGCGGCGCAGTTTTGGCTGACGCTGATCGCGGCAGTGGGCGGCCCGGCCATGACCTACGCCGATCCAGCGCTCAAGGCATGGGCGGGCTTGCTCGGCGCGGTGACGCTGCTGGTGGATGCGATCTTTCTGGAGCCGGCTCTCAAGCGGAAAAAGGAGCTTGGAGCAAAGATCCAAGAGGTGTTCGATACACAGCTCTTCCGCCTGCCGTGGAACACGCTCAAGGTGGGGGCAAAACCCGACCGCGAAACCATCGGCGAGCACGCCCGCACATACCGGGCGAAACACCCGATGGCGACGTGGCTCAGGGACTGGTATCCGAAGGAAGTGGGTAGCCTTTCGCTCGAAACCGCACGGCTGGTTTGCCAGCGCTCCAACTTGCGCTGGGATTCGGAGCTGCGTCGCTGGTATGCAGCCTTGTTGCTGATCCTGCTGGTTGCGATGGCGATCGGCGGACTGATCTTCGGCCTGGCCATGCGCTGGGATGCGGATCGACTGGTGCTCGGCGTGGTGGTGCCGCTCCTACCCGCCGCTCTTTCCCTGTGGCGGCTGCGCACCAAACATGTCGAGGCTGCGGTCGAGTCTGAACGGTGCAAGCAGCATGTCGAACAGTTGTGGGCAAATGCCCTCAAAGACGACGTATCCAACAAGCGACTGACCGAGGAAGCACGGCAACTGCAAGACGAAGTATTTGATCGCCGCAAAGGGGCACCACGCATTCCGGGTTGGGTTTACTGGCCGAAACGCGAGAGTTTCGAGCACCAAATGCGGGATGCGGGCAGGGCGATGGTTGCCGAAGCCCAAAGCCGGGGCCGGTAGCGACACTTGGATGCATAAACGATTCGTTAACCCTTCCGTCGCTAGACTGGCCGGCATCGGGAAAGGAAGCGAATGGACTCCTCAGACGGCTCAGCGCAGGCTGCATCGGCACAATCGACCAGCGGTTTCTCCCTGCTCCAACTCTCCATTCTGCTAGCGCTGGCCGGGATTCTGGTTGCAACGATGATCCCCGGTAAAGACGCCGGCGATCAAAACGCCAAGACCCTGCTGACCCTTGAGCGCATCCAACGCATCGAAGATGCGACCAAAGGCTTCATGGCGGCACACCACCGCCGCCCTTGCCCGGCCAGCGGCCAGTATCCGGAGACGATCGAAGCCGGGGCCAGCTCGCAGTATTTCGGGGTGGAAGCGGCGACGCCTGGCACCTGTACCGGCGGCACGCCGGCGGCGGATTTTGGTCCATCGAGCAATGTGGTGGCCGGTGTGGTGCCGGTGCGCACGCTTGGGCTACCGGATGAATATATGTATGACGGCTGGGGCCGCCGATTTACTTATGTGGTCGATAAACGTGCCACGTCCGACACGCAGTGCGCTGCCACCACGAGCGGCAGCATCACGGTGAAAGCCACCTCCGGCGGCTCCACCCTTGCCAACACCATGGTGCTCTACATCAGCCACGGCAAAGACGGCTTCGGCGCATTTCCTGCAGCGGGCAGCTCGGTGGCGAATCGCCTCAATGTCGGATCGTCCGATACGGATCAGCGCGAGAATGCTTCGGTGGATATTAACTTTGTTGCCAGTTTTGATGTGAATTTCGTCAAGAAAGAAGCAACATCCTCTTTCGATGACATTGTGTGGTATCCCACCACCGCCAATACCGCGGGAAGAATCATGGCGAATCGCTGCTGCTTGGGAGCGACCTGCCCGAGTGCGATAAGAAGTTGCGCAATGCCATGGGACGGGAACGTGTACTTCCCCTATTGGCTGGGTCCCGATCCATTTGCGGGCAACAACTACATCAACTCCTATAACGTTTACACCCACACTTTTGGAATCCCCATTCCTTACACTGGCTACGACCAGCACGATGCGTACACGTCCTATTTCTCAGCAGGTGACATAAACGGTGATGGCGTGGACGATATTGGCTTCGGCGCGTACAATGCATATAACTATACAAATAATTACGAGATCCACAATGGTGCGAATCGGAGCAGTATCCTTTATTCATGGTCAGGCCCTACTGGCACAATGTCAGGCGGTATGCTCTTTGGCTACAATGACACTGACAATAATATCGATTTCTACACCGGCACCGGTGCCTACAGTGGTTTAAATGGAAGCCTATTACATAGCGGGTTGCATGCAGACGCGGGGGCTGCAACGGTTTATCATGCCACTGGCGATTTTGACGGCGACAGAGTTGATGACACAGCCATTATTAGCGGACTCGGTGTGCTGCTTTCTAGTGGCGTGAATGGCTCGACGATTCGGACCATCAGCGTTCCCAACCCCAATGCAGACGGCTATCGCTGCCGTATAATTGCGGCAGGCGACATAACGGGTGACGGCATAGCCGACATAGCCTGCTACCGCCTGGATCAAAGTAGCTATGCTAGTCCCAACTATTACAGCACTGCCTACGTTGAGCTATATGACGGCGTGACGGGTGCGAAGTTCAACACAATCACAGTTGGCCAAAGCTATACATTTGGCAACGCCCCCGTCTATAGCACTGGAGTACTGGGTCTGGCAGTGCGCGATGTAAATGCCGATGGTCACGCTGATGTATTGGCGCTCATCATCACTCATGGAAGTACTCCCGACTTACAGCTAACTGGGTATCTGGGCAATTATTTTGCTTATTTCGTTAGAATCTATGACGGGCCTACGGGGAACATTCTGTCGACTTCCCCCGACCTTAAAGCAGCATCCAATACACCGAATGGCGGCGATTTCGGAAGTCTCACCTATGGAGGTCTAGCAGCCAGCCCAAGCTGTACTTCTACAAATACCAATACTATATGCTTACTACCATGGGGTGGCACGACAGGCAGCGGCACGTCGGTCACGGCATATTCCGCCGCCACCTCCGGCAGTTGTTATGGCTGCGGTGCACTCGGTGAAACCCGCACCTGCACCAATGGCGTTCTATCCGGCAGCTATACCAACCAAAATTGTTCCGGCACGTGTTCTGCCTGCGCGCTGCCCTGGGGCGGCACCACACCGCACAATACGTCTGTCACCGCCTATGCCAACGGACATCCCTGGCCAGCCGATTGCGCTGATGAATCGCGCGCATGTGACGACGGCACATTAAGCGGTAGCTACACATTCCAAGCCTGCGATAGCCTTCCGGGATGCGATCTGCCCTGGGGTGGCAGTATTTATGATGCGGACAGTGTGACGGCTTACTCCACCGGATCGGTGCCATATGGCTATTCCTGTTCATCCGAGTCTCGCACATGCACCAACGGCACGCTTTCGGGCTCCTACGCATTTGCCGGCTGCACGCCCGATCCTCCACCGCCGTGTCATATCGATTGGGCGGATGGAGGCTCCGCTGACGTTAACGATGGCGATTCCATCGTCGCCTATTTCAGCTCGGGCGACACGGTGGATTACGAGTGGCAATACGAACTCCACGGCGCGCCGCCGAGCCTTTGGGAAACGCGCACCTGTTCCGCTGGCGTCCTTTCCGGTTCGGCGACCTATCAGTATCCGTCACTATCCTACGCCTGCGCGTTGAATGACGGTACCTTTGTCGCGTGGGGAAACTCGGTCGATGCCTACTACCTCGGCTATGGCGCATTTGGTCCGGGTTACGGACATCAAATTCACCCGCCGATGGGGCAAACGTGTTCGCAGCAACTGATGCACTACACTTGCGACAATAACTGGGCACCGTTGTATTTTGGCCCTCCACCAGACTATGCCGCATACTCTGGAGGCGATCCATATTTCGGTCCGACTAAGCAGTCTTGCGTGGAGAATTGATTATCTCTTGGATGGCTCGTCGCCTACGTTCAAAATCGAATCCGCTCAATCTCGTCGAGCGTTAGCTCATCTTGCGTGCGGTCGTAGAGTTTGGTGGTTCGCGGCGATTCGTGGGCAGCGATGGCTTGGGCCTTTTCGATGGTGCCTTCGTTTTGCAGGTATACGGTGATCCCGGTTGCTCGAAACGAATGGTTGCATAGCCTGACGCCCAAGCCGGCGGCGAGCGAGCGGCGCTTCACCATCGCCAGTGCCTCGCGGCGGTCAAGCCGGTCAGTGGTGAGCCGCTTGCGGCGATCCAGCGTGCGGAAGAGGGGAGAGTCACAATCCTGGCCGATGCCGGCGGCCTGGATATAGGCGTCCAGATATTCTTCTGCCTTGTGGTGGCACGGCACTTCATGCTCTTTGCCGCCTTTTTCGTGCAAAGCCAGCCAGCAACGCTTACCTTGTAGCCGGTAATCGCCCACGTCCATTCCGAGAACCGCGGAAATCCGCGCAAAGCTATAGGCCATGACGGCGATCAGGGCGGCATCCCGCTTGCCGGCGATGGTTTCGGTGTCAATGCTGGCCAGGAGCTGCCGCATTTCCTCGGCGGTGAGCACGGGCGTTTTGCCTTTCTTGACCACGTATTTCGGGCCGCGCACCGGGCCGAAGGGGTTGGATACGATCACCTGGCCGGTGATGAGGTAGTTCCCGAGCATCCGAAGTGCGGCCAGGTGCTGCTTTACCGTCGGCTTGGCCAACTCGCGGCCGAGCGATTCGACGTAGGCGGCTGCATGAATGGGCGTAAGCTGCTCCAGCCGCAAGCCATGCTCATGGCACCAGGCCGAAAACCGCTGGATTGCTCGGGCATAGCTCTGGCGGGTGTTCGGGTTGCGGATGTCGGCGGTCAACCATTCGAGCAACCGGCGTGAGGCTTTTTCGCCAGATTGCAGGAACAGTGCCGGCACGGAAGAACCGACGGCCGGCATGATCGTCGGTAAGGATGTGTGGCCAGATGCGTCTGAGGTCATTCGGCTGTGTAATCGTTAATGTGTCCCATAACGTCCTTTATGGGATAGTGTCGCGGACATGGCAAGCGAAATGATCATGCCGCGTTTCAAAGGCGAATTCGGGCATGTCTTGAAGTCGAGTTCAGAGGGGCAATTAATTACGTTAGACCCTTCGGCCGGCCAATGAGTGCCAATTAGCGTTGAGAAATGGTGCCAAATAGCACCGATAGCAAGTGCCATTTAGCGTTGTCAGTGGCATCCGGTTCCAGAATCGAGTTCAATGAGCCATTTTTCGGGCAACGAACATCTCTAGTTCTACTGACATCGTTAGCTGACGATTTACTGCTACTGACATGGTTAAAGGACAAACTTGCTGTCAATAGAGATGTCAGTAGGATGCAAGGCTGCGAAACGCCACTGACATCACTAATGACATCCACTGACATCGGCAAAGGTAAATAATGCGGCATGTTGTCATGATGGTAAGACATCAAGCAAACATGAAATCATGCTGGCATGCCGTCATGGCGGAAGCCGACCATCCGTCAGATGATATAGTGCTTGACAATATGCCACGGATCGTCATACGCTCATGGGATGTCAGGTAACTCATTTCATACGAAGCTTGGTGACGATGGACGAATCGTCATTCCGGCGGAATGCAGAAAGCGCTTCGGACTCAAACCCGGCGATACTGTGGTGGTCGAGGCCGACGAATTGGGCCTGCATCTTCGGAGCATGGCACAGGTGGTCAAAGATGTGCAGGCAGCATTCGCGCCCTTTTGCGTTCCGGGCAAAAGCGTGGTCGATGAGTTGATCGCCGAGCGGCGGGCGGAAGCTGCCGCGGAAGCGGCAGAAGAGGAAGCATGGTCGTCGGACGGAAAGCGTGACTAGCGCTGTGCTCGATGCGTCCGCGGTGCTGGCGCTGGTTTTTGGTGAGCCGGGTGCGGATGCCGTTGCCGAACGACTTCCGTTCGGCCTGCTTTCGGCTGCAAACTATGCGGAAGTGCTGGCCCGATCGGTCGAGCGTGGCCGGGAATTGGCCGATGCCACCGCCGATATCGGGCTGCTTCGCCTCTCAATTTGGCCGTTCGATGCCGAACTTGCGGTGATTGCCGCATCACTGCGGCCGACGACAAAGGCGCTCGGCCTGTCGTTGGCGGATCGGGCGTGCTTGGCGCTCGGCATCAAGACCGGCTTTCCGGTGTTGACGGCGGATCGCAAGTGGCTGGAAGCTTCTACGGGTGCCGACGTGCGGTGCATCCGCTGATCGCGTAGCGTCAGCGGGCGCGGCTTTGGCGTACCCTGGTTTTGGGCCGCTTTGTACGACTTTCGCCGATCAGGTGCTTCCGGCAGCGAAAGGCATACTCCATCGAGCCGGGCAATTCTCGGTCGTATCGACACACCAATTCATGCGATTGACCTGCGTTGCCGCCGGTGAGGCGGATTAGCAGTTCCGCACCGCTCGGCTCCGAACCGAATGATTCGCGCACCGATTGCTCGGCTGCTTCGCAAGCATCGAAGGTGGCGGGGCCGGATAGCTTGATCTCTGCGGGCACGGGCGATGCCGGAATCAGCCTGGCGTGCGATCGCCGGGTGCGGATTGGCCTTGTTGCTCGGCGCGCAGCCGCTCTTCGTGCGTCATCTGCTCGTCGATGCGGTGAAAGCGATTCTCGGCATCCAGACGGATCGCTACTGCCACTGTTGGGTCAACATCGCGGCCATCCGGAAACCTCTTGCGCCATTGCATCTTTTGGCCGTCGAACCGGAAGCCGGTGCGTTTCCCCTCTTCTTCTTTGAGGATCTGTTTCACTTCGTCGGACGGCCGTTCGGTCGGAGAGTCGTAGCTCAGCTTGATGCCAATGCCTCCTGCGTTTCCGTCATCGACCAATTCGGCGCGGCGATCTTTGAAGTAGCGTCCCGTGACCGAACGGACTTTACCCCCAAACCGTTCGTGCCACTTCTGCTTCGGTTGTTCGGCACTTGGCTCGGGCTGACTGGCTGCGGCCGCCTTGTCCTCGCGTGGCGGGAAATCTACGGCATCGGTGTTGGCTGCCGTGGCGGCTGCACGAGCCTGATCCGCCGTCGGCTCGAATGCGTCACCTACTTCGGCCGGCTGTTCCTTTACCTTGCGTTTGCGTGGCTGTTTCGCCATTTGGGCCTCTCCTAGCTGCAATTGGAGCGGCAAGGAGTAGCGCTGCGACACCAAGAAGTAAAGATGTATCGATACGTGTTCCAGCATGCCGGTAGTTTGTTAATGGCCTTCGAGCCTCTGGTGAATGCTCTGTATGGCCGCTTGGTTGGCTGAGGGCAGGCTGCCCGGCGGAACGGAACCGCTTGTGAGTTTTTGATTTGCATGCGGGCCAAACGTGCCCTAAGGTATTCTTACGCTGGCCGGCGCAATGGTCGGCGTAGACGGTGCGCACTGACCCGTGGTTTTGCAGTAAACCATTGCAAAATAAAAAGTTGCGACAATTCGCGGACGCATGTCGTTAACCAGCAATCGCTTCTGCGATGCGCTGGTTTTTCGCGTTTTCGGCGCTCTTGATCTCGGCCAATTCCAGTCCAAATATGGGGATGGGAAGGGGAAAACGCTTTCTGCCTGAGTTGGTGGGAACGCATTTAGCCGGCTTCCCTGCGGTTGCAAACCGCAATCACTCCCAAGCTGTGGCGGGATGGTTGAACGTCCATCCGCGCCCCGAAACCTCGTGTGTTGTTGGGGAAGCCATGCCTACCGTCCGCGCTACTGGTGCGCCCGCAGTTGAACGATTCGCGGGCCTGACCATTCTGCACGAAGAAATCGACACGTCTGCCGACATCGATCCCGGTCAGGAGTTCGATCACCGGGAACAATTCGATCAGGCGCATGCCGATGGGCTTGGCGAGGAGATTGCTGGCCCCATCGGTCAACTCGAAGAAATCAAGATTGTTCGCCGGCCAGGCCGGAAGGACGCCATTGCAGATGGCCGTCACCGGTTCTTCGGTGCGCGCAAGTTTGGAGTGAAAACGCTCCGGGCGGCAGTGCTGGTCGGCGAGATCACGGACAAGAATCTTTACCTTTTCGGGCTTGTCGTAAACCTCCGCCGAAAGAACCTCAGCGCCTACGAGTTGGGCATGGCCGCCCTGACTATGAAGCGCGATCACGAGATGACTGAGGCTGAGATTGGTGCGGTGCTTGGGAACAAGAGCCAGGGCTACATCAACCGGCTCGTCAATAACCTGCGACTGCCGCAACGCACTTTGGAACTGTACCGCGAAGGAAGGATTGATGCTTCGGCAGTTGGAAAGCTTCGCAAGGCCCCCAGGGATCAGATTGACGCGCTGGCAGATCGCGTGGTCGCTGGTGAGTTCAAGAATCGAGATGCACTGGCTGCTGCCGTTGAGGCACTGAGGCCAAGCAAACCCAAAGGGCGGAAGCCGATTAAGATCACTGAAAGGAATGACGGCGTGTCGTGTTCGGTGTCGCTGCCCCCAGGGCTGGCGCATGAGGTGGCAGCAACGAAATTAGCAGCAACATTCAAGAAGCTCTTGCAGCGCTTTGCCGAGGGCAAAAAACTACCTGAATCCGTCTGGGCCAAGCTGTTTAGCGACAACTGACCAGCAGTAAGCGAGTCACTCATCGAGATTGGCACGCCGCCGTTCGGTGGCATCTGGTAGCCATCTTCGGATCGGGCTGAGGAGACTGCGCGCCATAGCGCGCGGAAAAACGGTTCAACCGCCCTTCGGGGCAGAAGAGCGTGAACGATGTGGCAGACGATTTTGAGAGTGCGGCGGGAGTTGAGAAACGCGGTGCTGCCAGCCCTGACGGCGGCGGCGATCATGCCGCTGTTGGTAGCGGTCACACCGGGCCTCCGCAGCGTTGCAGCCGAGTACTTGCCGCCCGGCCCTGAGCGCCTTCTGGTCATGATGACGGCGTTCGGCGGAATCGCCGAGTTCGTGCGCCTGCACATCATCCGGTTCCGGCAGGCGCGCCAAATTCGGATTCTTGCCGCCGAGTTGGAACGGCTGCAAGTGACGGACAAGCCGCGTGAGGTGGCATAAGCGGTTTCGGTAATTCGATCACCATTCGTGAGGAGGCAAGGAATCATGTTCGGGATTGATGGCCAGGTGTTACCGGCTGCATGTCTGCTGATCGGCGGCAGCATAGCTGCATTCGTCCTGTGGAATTGCTTGTTCGACATGTGGATGTTCAAGCACTGCGAGCACCTGGCGTCCGTGCTCGCGGCCGAAACGGTGGATCGCTTCGGCAAGTCGCATGACGCGGCAGCCCGTGCGCATCACCGAAGCCAACTGGAGAGGTGTTACGCCGAGATTCTCCGCACGACGTACGCGACTCGCCGCCGCCCGGCGGCCTGATCTGAGCAATTGAATCCACCAACTGGGTAGCCGCTCATGCGGCAGCATCGATGCCGTCGCGCGACGACTCGGGGAGATTCTGCGCCATGGGAAAGCTCAAGCATTGGGCCTGTGTCCTGGCGGCCGTCGGCTACGCGCTCATGCCGCTCGATCTGATTCCGGATTTCTTACCCGTCCTTGGGTGGACGGATGATGGCGTGGTGATGGCTTGGGGCATCAAGCACCTGCTCAAAGCACTGAAGGTTTGACCTGTGCCATCGATCTCGAAACTCCTGAATCCGCTCGCCTGGTTCGGCACCGAACCGCCGCGCGACGACGTGTTCTGCCTTGGCGGCGTGCCGATTACCGAGCACGAGATGTACAGCCACCTGCTGTTTCTCGGTGCTGCCGGCGCGGGCAAAACCAGCCTGGCCAGGATGCTGCGTCGCTGGCTGTTCAAGCGCGGGTGCGGTGCGGTGATCCTCGGCGGCAAGGTCACGGATGCAGATGAGGCGATCGAAGACGCGGCACGCGCCGGCCGGTTGGAATGCGTGCGCGTGATAGAGGCAGGCGGACGGTATCGGATGAACCTGCTTTCGCACCTTCTCACCCGGCAGGGTGGTGGGCCGGAATCGGCCGAACAGTTTGTCAGCCTGCTGACGCATGTGGGTGAGGATCCGCAGGAACGGCGCGGCGGCGAGGAGTTTTGGGAGGCTGGCAAACGCGAGCGATCGCTCAAGACGTTCGCCGCTTTGCAACTCGGGCTGCCGCGCGCCACGTTTGTGGATGCGTACGAGTTCCTGACTGGCAAGCCCAGTTCGATCCGCCGCTCCAAGGCCGGCATGTACGGCGAAACCTTTGCCGTGGTCATGGACAGCCTGCTGAAAAACGGCACGCAGGAATCGGCGGACCTGATTGATTACTGGTTCAAGAAAGCACCGCTCGTACCGTCCAAAACCGCCCAAGGATTCGATCAAGGTGCCCTCAACATCTGGTCTCTACTGACCACGAAACTGATGCGGAGCCTCTATTGCGCTCCGGACGCCAACTTCTGCCCCGAGCTGGCGGTGCGCGACGGCAACATCGTGGTTTTTCGTCACCCGGTTTTGCGTGACGGCAGGGCGGGCTGCGTTGCGCAAGCCGCCGGTGCCGTGGCCATGCAACAGGCTAGGTTGCGGATCAAGGGCAGCGAAGCGCCGCCGCTTCTGGTGTTTGCCGACGACGCGCAACTGACCGCCACCAGCCTGGACCCTATGATTGCACAACTTGGTCGCGCAAGTATGTGCATTCGTCTATCCGTATTCCAAGACCTGGAAACGGCTTCCGTCGCATTCGGCAAAGGCGATATAGGGAAGCAGGTAGCCCTGTCTTACCTGAACCAGTTCGCCACCAAGATCGCAACTCAGACATCTAGCCGCGATACGGCCGAGTGGCTTTCGGGCATGATCGGAAATCACCGCGCGGTGATGTGCGGCGGTGGTGGCGGATTTGACCCGCGGCAGCGGCCGGCCTCGATGCTCGATGCGGCTCTCGGCTCGATGCCGATGAACGGCAACTGGCACGAACAGATTACGCCGCTCTTCCCGGCGGAGCGATTCTTCACGCTTCAGCGCGGTGGCCGCCCTGCGTTCAAAATCGGCGCGGTGATCCTCAAAGGCGGCGGCTACCCGGACGGGTCGCGGTTCAAAAATGTTCTGATCGATCAGGAGTTGTAGCGATGGCTGGTCAGCAGCAACAGGATCCGACGCAAGGCGGCCGAACGTTGTTGGGCTTTGTCACCGGCGTCGGCCACGCGCTCGGTTACGGACATTGCCTCTACGCCAGCAAGATCGGCTCGATGGGCGTGGGTGCAACCTTTGGCATCCACGTCGCCATCGGAATCTGGTCGCCATTCGTGTTCGTCCTGTTCTTTCCGCGCGTGCCGGGCCAGTGGGCGCTGCTGGCGGTGGCGAAACTCTCCTACCTTCTGGCGGCCGCCCATTTCATTGCGGCGCTGATTCGCTTTCAGGATCGTGACGCGCCGCCAAGCATGCACATCGGCGATCCGTGGATTGACGGCCGGTGGCGCTGCATGACTGCGTGGCTATGCCTGGCGGCGTTCGCCCGATCGGCAAGCCCAGCACTGGCTGGGTGGATGGTGTTCTCGGCCGCCATGCACGCGTTGCAGCTCGGACTGATCGACTTGCGCGACGGCGTGGCGGTCACGCGGACGCGCGATCAGGTGATGTACCAACGAATCATCGCCCAAAGGTTGAAGGACCGTTTACCGGAGGAGTGAACGATGCGGAAGAAGCGGAAGAAGCGGCAATCAGCCCCAGCTCAGCCGACGCAGGCACAGCAGCAAACGCAGCAACAGGCAGCACAGCAACCGCGGCCCAAACGGCAGCGGCCATCATCGATGGCCACCTTTGCCGCTTACGGGCGGCAGGGCCTGGTGGATTTGCAGAACTTCGTTGCCAACCCGTGGGGGCCGCAGCAATCCGAGGCAATGCAAGGTACGGGCGGCCGGGTGACGCCACAAGAGGTGTTCTTGGAGCGCGGCAACGCGCCGGGCAAGCTGGCACAGGCCGAAGCGGTGTGGGGCAAACAAGCATCGCAACAGGCGCAGCAACAGCAACCGCGGCGAAACCGTGGGCGTGGCCAGGAGCCGTCGCCGTAACCGCGCGGACCGGAGGTAGAGGAGCATCATCAACAGGGCCAATGGCCCGGAAAGCGAAGGTGCGAGATGTTTAACGGTTTGGTTCGGCTGTTCGTGGATAGCGGCATGGCCCATAAGGTGGGGCACGTCATCGGCCGCAAGATCGGCGAGTGCTTCGTGGGAAATCCGTTCCACTCGCGTATCGACGCGCTGTGCTCGGCGTGCGGCTGGAGCGTGGATGGGCGCAGCGGCAAGTGCGTTCAGCTCAACTTCAACGACAACAAGTGCGGCATTCAGCGCACCGTCGTGATCGACGACGGCGGCAACGGCACCGCCTTGTTCATGGTGCCTTCGGCGGCATCGTTCACCGGAAACAGCGTGCCAGCGATGCGCAAGCTCTTGGCTGCGGCACACCCGGAACCGGCTGAGTGGTGCGAGGACAAAAACCGCAGCGGCGAGACGTTTTTCTACGTTCGCATCATCCTCAACCTGGCCGAGTTGACGCCCGAGCTGTTCGGCAAAGTGTGCGAGCAGCTTGTGGTCAGCGTCAGTGCCTTTGACTCCTTCTGCCTGGAGCGGGGGCTGATCTGATGAACCGACTGCTGAGCATCATTGGCCTGGTGGCCATGATCGCACTTCCGCTGCGCTTTGCCTTCCTGCACGGCAAGCAGTGGGAGTTTCGCGGCGGGCTGATCCGTTCAACCCATCGCACGCTGCCCGGCGGCAAGATGGTTTGGGCGGACGGCTCGCCGGTTGATCCCATCAGTCAGGATCTCATTCGTAGCGGCATGGATGTGGTCATTTGCAACGGCACTGTGCTGGTGCTGGTCACGTGTGGATGCTGGGTTTTCCACATGGACCGCAACACGCGCAAGCTCCGCCGCGAGGTGCAAGCGGAGATGGATCGGATTTGGCCGCACCTCGCCAAACCAAAAAACGGTGGGTGGCTAGGCCGTGGCGTGGATGCTGGCAAAGGAGAACGGCCGTGAAACCGGATGAGCTGTTCATCGTTGCCAAGGCGCTCGCTTCGGTGCGGGAGCTGGTCGAGCGGCATGGCCACGATCGCGAGGCAATGATCGCGGCGCTGGCAAACGTCGTGGCGGCAGGTTTGCGTTGCGGGGTCAACACCTATATCCGCGAATGCCTGGAACCTTCGAGCAACTGAGCCATGAGAATTCGGCATTTGAGCGAGTTTTTTCACCGGTCTGGCGTGCAGATCGTCGGCCTGGTGCAGCACATGCTCAGAGGCGAAGAAGCCGCCGAGATGTATCGCGAAGTCGTCGCCATTTTGAAGGAGGAAATGGCAAGGCAGAGCGCAGCCGTGCGCAGGGAGGAAGCTCGGCTGCGCGGTAAGGGGGGTGAGTCATGAAACGGCTATGGTTGCCCGGCCTGGTCGTTGCGGCGCTGGCGTGGATGCTTACGCACGCATCGGACCCAATGCAGTCAAATGCCCCTCCCCCTCCGCCGCCTAAGCCTGATCCGCCGGGCGAGAGTTTTTCCGGCCTGTGGGTTCGCCGCGGCGAGTTTGCGGTACTGCGGCTCCGACAGTCAGGTAATTACCTTTCGGGTGAATACCTGCCCAAAGGCAATTTGCGCGGGCGCTCGATTGTCGGCTCGGGCCGGGTAAGGGGCAACACTGCCCAATTTGCCTGCGAAGTCTCGGGCAAGCGCTGGAAATACAAGGCGGTTCGCACCGGCGAGTCGATCGACGTGAGCTGCTGGCCGGATGCGGATGCTCTGGTCGATCGCTATGACGACGCGCTCAAGGAATCGAAGTCGCTGCAAGAGCTAGCAACGCGGCAAGCGCGCAACCAGGCGCTGCTCAAGCAAATCCGTGCCACGCACCTCGGCACGTTCGAGCGGGTGAAGGATCCAGGCGGGGATGCAGACTAGATCGGTAGGCATCTCGATAATGGAGCGCGAATAGCGGGTACAGCTATGGCGGACGACATCATTTCCCGGCTGGAGCGGCTCGAATCGCTGATGCTGGTGCTGGTCGAGCGCCAGGCGGTGCGCGACTTCTACGGCACGGAAGAATTCGCCAAAGTGGTCGGCAAGGCTGAGTTCACGGTGCGCGAATGGTGCCGGCACGGCCGCATCCGCGCAGAAAAGCGCCTGAGCGGCCGGGGTGCTTTTCCGGCTTGGGTCATCAGCCATGCCGAGCTGCTGCGCTACCAGAAGGAAGGGCTGCTGCCGCTCAAATCCTGATCGCTGCGGCCGGCAGCCCCCTCTTCTTTCTCCTCAAGCGAATACGGTCTTGATCGCCTCCTGCTGCACGCTCGGCCACAGATGCCGGTAGCGGCGGCTGGTGGCTTCGTCCATGTGGCCGCACCATTCCTGCACAAGCCGCTGATCGATGCCTTTGCTGGCGCAAGCCGAGATGAAGCTGTGCCGCAGGCAGTGCAGGCCCCGCATCACTTCCCACGCGCTGCCGCGAAGCGTGCGCTTGAAGTGGTCGTGCGCTTCGTCGCGGGTGATGGCGGTTGCTGCTACCCCTCCCCGCTTGCGCACTCCCGCTTTGCGGCCGCGGCCGCTGGTAGCGCGGGTTTTCTCGCCCTGGTGGCCGGTGGTGGCGCTCCGCTTCTTGCTGCGTGCCACGGTGCCAGCTTGGCAAAACAGTTGCGTGCCGCCCGGATGCTCCGCAAGCCAGGCTTTGAGCACGCTCTTGAGGAACGGCGTCAGCGGCACGCGGCGGTGCGTCCGCTGGCCGTGGTTCCGCTTCTTCTCGCGGATCAGCACCGTGTTGCCGGCGAAATCGACGTCCGACACCATTGCCCGAATGATCTCGGCTGCGGCGGGCACCAGTGTGGGCGGCAAAGCAGAAGAGCGGGTAAATCCAGCCGTGGGCGGCCTGGCGCTCAACCAACGCGAGCAATTCGCTTACCTCGCTCACCTGCAAGTAGAGGCAATCCCACAGCACGCTAGGATCGCCGCCGCCGGCGATGTGCCGCTCAATCTCCTCGCGCGCCATGAACGGCGGCTTTTCGTCTTGCTTCGGGTAGCGGATGCCGGCGGAAGGAAAGCTGCCGCTGGTCAGCTCCATCGGCCCGCCCCAATTCCACGCGGCTTTGAGCGTGGTCAGTTCCTTGCGGATCGTGTAGGCGCTCACCTTGCTGGCACGGGTATCGACGTAGCTTTGCAGTGCCGCCGTCGTCAACTCACCAAGCGGAAAGCCATCGCCGAGCACGCGGCAAGCGTGGTTCAGGTGGATGCGGATGGTGTAGAGGCTGTTTGCCTCAACCGTGCCGTTGCCGAGCGTGGCGAGGTAGCGATCTTTCAGGTGCGAGAGCGTGACCGCCTTGCGCGGCGATTCCGGCAGCGTCGGTTGATCTGCCGGCGGCGTGCCGTCGAACTGCACGAAGGTAACGATGTCGATGCCGGGCGGGAGCTGGATCAGCCGCTGCTTGAGGCGCATCAGCAGGTATTCCACCTGCTTCGCCTTGCCTTCGGCTTCGTCCTTTGAGACTTTACCGATGGTAAAGCTCTGGAGCTTGCCGTGCCAGGAGAACAAAACCCGGTAACTGCCGCCGCGCTCTTGCAAAGACGCCATGACGCGCTCCGATGCGGGATGCGTCACTCCAATGCCACAGCGATGAGTTTACCAGATTCTTACCATCCGGTGGCGCAAGCAATAGGGCAAAGGCTCCAGCTTTCGCCGCAAACCCTTGCCCTGATTGGAGTGCCGAGGACAGGACTTGAACCTGCACGGGGTTGCCCCCACTAGCTCCTGAGGCTAGCGCGTCTGCCAATTCCGCCACCTCGGCAATTACCGTAACGCCATTATACTAAAGTAGCGCGTCCGGGTGTCAAGGTTCACCCGAGCCGACGAACACACGACAACATCGACATGCGTTGTATTGTTTCGGCGGCCGGATACGGTGAACGAGAATGCGGTGAATCGAGCGTGAGGGACATCATGAATCGGCGGCAATTCGGTTTGTTGTTGGCGGGAGCGGTTGTTGGAGCATCTCTGGGATGCTCCTCGGGATCGAAAGCTGTCCCCATCACAGCCGAAGAAGCCGTGAAGAAAAAGGTGGACGCAATGAACCGGATCGCGGCGGAGGTTGCCAAGGATCCGAAGTCGAACGAGACGCTCGTTGCCGTTGACGAGTTCGCCAATATCTTCTTCGACCCCAAAGCCCACCCAAACGAAGCGAAGGCAATCCTCGACACCTACGAAAAGAGCGTCAAGGGAAAGCTCAAAGGCGAGACGGCTCAACAACTGCAAGTCGCCGTCGATCAACTTCGTGCCAAGAAGTGATGTCAGTCGGCATCACCAAGACAAAAGGCCGTGGGGGCGAAATACCCTTTCGCCCCCACGGCCTTTTCTACGAGTCGAATACGGATGTCACGGCAGCGGTGTCGGCTGGCCGTCGCTGCGCGAACCCAGCAACCGCCATAGGGCCGGATTGATACTATCCGTAATGAAGCGGATCGAGCCGTCGGCAAAGCCAACATTGACCCCACCCGTGTGATAACTCCGCGCCCCGATATAGCCGCGAACCAGACTCGGGTCCACGCAGTCCCAGGTCTTGGAGTTTGGCGGAATGGTGTGGTTGTAGAACTCGGTCCACATGGTCCCGGCCCGCGAATACTGCAAGCCGGCGTAAGAGTACGTCAACGCACCAGCGCAGTTCGCCGGCGGGTCAACCTGGTCCGGGAGGTTGGTATAGTTGCCACCCGAATCGTTCCGCACGTCCCAGTAGTCGCGGTCGGCCCCCTTCTGAGCCTTCTTGATTTCGGCGAACATCGCCGTGTTGCTGGTGCCGTCCGCAATGTCCAGAACCTTCACTTGCCGCGGCTTGTTGTTGTACTTGGTCACCTGTTGGCTGGTGTACTCGATGTAAAAAATGCCCGCGTACAGACCGCCCAGGCCCTCAGCGTCGTTCAGCGCGCTCGGCGCACGGCCCGCATTCGCAAAGTAATTGCATCGGCCGAAGAACGAGGAGCCAAGCGTCGACGTCGTATTCGCCTGCTTGGCGTCCGAGAGGTCTGACGGGCACAGGTAGAAGGGAACCTCTTGAGCGCGAGGAAGTTCATTCTCGGCAGAGACGTGAACATCGTAGTCGAGCTTGTAGAGGTTGTAGAGGCTCGCCTGTTCGACGTAGGGCAGGATTAACACCTGGACCGATGGCCGTGACGTACCTGACGGAAACGTCACAGACCCAGTCGAACTGACGACAGGCGGCCCGCTCGGCTGCACGGGCAACGGGCCGGCTCCTGGAGGAAACCCGCCAGTCGCCGATTCGTAATTGTGCGCAGCGAGGCAAATCTGCTTGAGGTTGTTTTGGCACTTCATGCGGTTGGCCGCTTCGCGGACCTTCTGGACCGCAGGCAGCAACAGGCCGATCAAGACGGCGATGATCGCGATTACGACCAACAACTCGATCAGCGTGAACCCCCGACGATTGCGACTCATACAGACAACCCTTATGTTGGGGAACGATCGGGCGAAGCAACCCCGGCAGGAAATACTGGTTGCGGGCAGGACGAACGGACCGCCAAACGCGGTCTTTACAGAACCATCATATCGCAAGGCTGGCGTGAAATCTATTAGATTAGCGTAGCAGCACGGGCGACGACCGGGAAGTAGGTCGACTCGTTACTTCGTAAGAATGAGCCGACCACGCCGCGTCATCCGCAAACGGTAGTATTCGCCCCTTAGTTCGATCAGCAACTCAGTTCGACCCGCAAGCAGCCGCTCGGCCGGAATCACATCCTCACGCGAGGCGTTCGGGGGCTGCGCCTCGGGCCTGTCACTGTCTGCTTCGGTCGTCATGTCCGATTCCCACGATAACTCGCCGCACAGCATTGACAATCCGCACGACGCTGGTACTCTATCACCACGTTGTTGAGATGCAATCTCAGTCTCAACAAAAACCTGAGTACGCTCCGCTTCCGCGGCGAGGGCTAGGCCCTCCCGGTCGTACGCCACGCGGCTCGCATCCACCCTTCGCCCAAAGGAGTGCGCCATGCGCCGCCGGTCTGCCTTCACGTTGATCGAACTGCTTGTCGTCATCGCCATCGTTGCCGTCCTGCTCGGCCTGCTCTTGCCGGCCGTGCAGAAAGTCCGCGAAGCCGCCATGCGGACCAAGTGTCAGAACAACTTGAAACAACTCGCTCTTGCCATCCACGGCTACCACGACGCCAACAACAAACTCCCTTACGCTACGATCGACAAGCAGCCGGGCGAAGCCGTCGCGAGTTGGTCCACAGGCCTCATCCTGATCCTGCCATACCTGGAGCAGGATGCCGTCGCGCAGCGTTGGGACATCAAGCAGCCGCGCAATGACAACAGCACCGAATCCACCCTCGGCTACTCGAATGCCAGCCTCCAGAAGCTCACGATTCCGACCTACGTCTGCCCGTCCATGACCCCACCCGACGGCCCGGTTGGCGGCAGCGAGGAGCGTGGCTGGTGCAGCTACCTGGTCAATGCCGGTACGCCGAATGTCGCCGATCACCCGTACCCGCCGGGCGGCGTCGAAGTCGCCTTCGACGGGACCGTGTTACCGCAGAAGCGCGACGTACCGCTCAACCGTCCGATCAACCTAATGGCGATCTCGGACGGCGCGTCGAACACCTTTCTGGCCGGCGAAACCGACTTCAAGGCGACCGGATTCATCTCGACGACCCCTGGCGGCGTGTGGGCCTACGGCTACATCGGTTACAACTGGGGCACAACGTTTTCCCCGTTGAACAAGCACGATCATGCGGCCGCGTCCAACGGTTTCGGGAGCTTTCGCAGCGAACACACCGGCGGCGCGCATTTCGCGATGACCGACGGGTCGGTCCATTTCGTCCAGGACGGGATTGGCTGGGCCGTGTACCGTAGTCTGGCGACGCGTTCGGGCGGCGAAATCGCGTCGCTGAATCCGTGAGAAAAATGTGGAAAAAAGGAGAAAACACATGAACCGACTACGCACAGCAACCCTGGCGCTCGTTGTGGCAACCGCCGCGGCCCGCGCGCATTTCGTCCTGATCGTGCCGGACGCAAAAGTCCCTGGCAAAGTCGCCGTTGTCTTCAGCGACACGCTCGGGCCGGACGAGAGCGTCGAAATCGCGAAGATTGCCGGACTCAAGCTGACCTGCCGCGATGTCACCGACGCTGCGACCGCCGTCGAGCACAAGACAGAATCCCATGCCCTCACCGCAATGTTGCCGGGTAAGGGACCACGACTGGTGTCTGGGCGCGTCGAGTACGGTGTCATGCAGCGCGGTGACGATAAGCCATTCCTTCTCGTGTACCACCCGAAAGCGCTCGTCGGCGGCTCGTCGGCTACGCTTGGCGAGTCGGCTCCAGTCGAACTGGTGCCGGCCGGTGAGCCGGGCCAGCCGCGGCTCCGATTCCTGGCCGCAGGCAAGCCGGTCGCGGACGTCGAAGTAACCATCATGAAGACCGATGGCCCCAGCGAGAAAGTGAAGACCGACAAGGACGGGCGAACGCCGGTCCTAAGTATCGTCGGCCGGTACGGAGCGTGGGCAAAGCACTCGGAGGCGAAGTCCGGCGAACTTGGCGGCAAGAAGTACGCGGAGGTGCGTCACTATGCCACACTGGTAGCCGACGCGCCAGCCGCGTCGAAGTACCCGCCGTTGCCGGAAGCCGTGTCGAGCCTCGGCGCGATCGTGAGCGACGGCTACCTGTACGTCCACGGTGGGCACGCGGGCAGGACGCACACCTACTCGACCGAGACTGCGTCCGGCAAGTTCCATCGGCTCAAGCTCGCTGGCGGTACCGCGTGGGAGGAATTGCCGGGCGGGCCGGGACTGCAAGGCATGAACCTCGCGGCCCACGGCGGCAAGATCTATCGCGTCGGTGGAATGCAGCCACGAAACAAACCGGGCGAGAAGAGCGACAACCACTCGGTCGCCGATTGCGCCCGCTTCGACCCAGCGACCCGGACCTGGGAGGCAATGCCCCCCTTGCCGGAAGGCCGTTCGTCGCACGAGTTGGTGACGTGTGGCGACCTGCTGGTCGTCGTCGGCGGTTGGGTGATGAAAGGCAGCGCGGAGCCGGTGTGGCCGCAGACGGCCCTCGTCATGGACCTGGCCGCGGCGAAGCCCGAGTGGAAGGCGGTACCACAGCCGTTCCAACGGCGTGCGCTAACGGCCGCAGCCGTCAGCGGCAAAGTCTACGTCTGCGGCGGATTGACCGACGCCGAGATGACAGCGACGACTCGTCGCGTCGACGTGTTCGATCCCAAGACTGGCGCGTGGTCCAAGGGGCCAGACTTCCCGGGAGCGGAGGGCACCGGCTTCTCGCCGGCCGCGTGTGAGCAGAACGGCAAGCTCGTCCTCAGCACGTCCGACGGCCTCGTGCATCGCATGAACGGCGCGACATGGGAGTTGGTCGGCACCGTGAGTCTGCCGCGCCGCGTCCACCGACTCGTGGCCGACGGCCCGACACTGCTCGCCATCGGCGGCGCGTCCCGCGAGGGCAACGTCCGGGCGGTCGAAGCCGTGGTACCGCAGTAACCGACCGTCGGGCGAACCGCCTCCGCGGGCCGAGCGTCGCGTATAGTATCAGAGGGCACGGAACCGCGGAGGCGTGACGGTATGTCTATCCACTTCAATTTCGAGAAGACGCTGCAAGCGACCGGGGTACTCCTGGAGGGCGACGGCGGGAGCATGGAGTACATTCGCCTGCTCAAGTTGCTCTACATCGCCGACCGAACGCTGCTCGGTGAGGTCGGCCGGACCTTGACTGGGGACCGGGCCGTCGCCATGGACCACGGCCCGGTCCTCTGTCGGGTGTACGACACCATCAAGGGGCAGACGGCTGACGCGGGCCGGTGGGCCGAATTCGTCCACAAGGACGGATATAAGGTTGTCTTGAAGAAGACCCCGGGCCGGGGGAAGTTGTCGAAGCGCGAGGTTGCCCTGCTCAACAAGCTGACCGAGCAGTATCGGAACGCAACGGACTGGGAACTCGTCGAGGAAACTCACGAGTTTGGGGAGTGGAAGGCAAACCACCGCCCCGGCACCTCGACGCCGATTCCCTGGCCGGCCGCGCTGGAGGCACAGGGCAAGTCCGACCGCATCGCCGTGGCCGACCAGGAGGCACGGATCGTCGAGGCCATCGACCAGTTGTTCGGGGGGTAAGTCGTGCGCGCCGGCGACACCTTTCTGGCGTCGAACCCCGCCCTGGAAAACCACCTCTGGGTCGTCATCTCCAACCCCGACGCGGACCCCGATCGCGTCCTCTGCGTAAGCCTGACGACGGCGGCCGCGCACAAAGAAGACGCCTGCCTGGTCCAACCCGGTGAACACCCGTGGGTGACGCACCTAACCTGTGTTGCTTACGACAAGGCCAAGGCGGTTCGGCTCGACGACCTGTTCCGGCTCAAGGACTCCGGCACGATCGTCAAGAAGGATCCTGTGTCGCCCGAGCTGTTGCAGCGAATCCGCGAGAAGAGTCTGGACTCGATTGATCTGCCGATGGAGTTCGCTGACCTACTCGCGGATCAAGGGCTAATCGACCTGTGACCCAACGGCAGCGATCGCATACTCTATTCTCGGTCGCCCTCACCCCACCCCTCCTGAGGAAGCCGACCATGAGTGAAGACTCCCGTACCCCGCCTTTTGAGTTCGGCCGCCGCGAGTTCGTCGTCACGTCCCTGGCCGCTGGCTTCGCCCTGGCCGTGCAGCCGGTGTCCGCGCAGACCATCACGACCGACGCCAAGGGCCTCGAAGCCGGTGAGGTCAAAATCCCCGTGACCGGTGGCGACATCCCGGCCTACCGGGCCATGCCGGCGACCGGTGGGCCATTCCCCGTTGCACTCGTCGTCCAGGAGATCTTCGGCGTCCACGAACACATCAAGGACATCTGTCGCCGGTTCGCCAAGCTCGGCTACCTCGCGATCGCGCCCGAAATGTACGCCCGGCAGGGCGACGTGTCGAAGATCACCGACATCCAGAAAATCATCGGCGACGTCGTGTCGAAGGTGCCGGACAAGCAGGTGATGGCCGACCTCGACGCGGCCGTCGCTTGGGCCAAGGCGTCGGGCAAGGGCGATACCGCCAAGCTCGGTATCACCGGCTTCTGCTGGGGCGGGCGGATCGTCTGGTTGTACGCGGTCCACAACCCCAACCTGAAGGCCGGCGTCGCCTGGTACGGCCGGCTCGTCGGCCAAAAGAACGACTTGCAGCCGAAGTACCCGGTCGATATCGCCGCCGAGATCAAAGCCCCCGTCCTCGGCCTGTACGGCGAAGCCGACACCGGCATCCCGTTGGATTCGGTCGAGAAGATGCGGGCGGCTCTCAAGGAGGCTAAGAAGCCGGGCGAGATTGTCGTCTACCCGAAAGCCCCGCACGGGTTCCACGCCGATTACCGGCCGAGCTATCGCAAGACGGACGCCGAAGACGGCTGGAAGCGGCTCCAGAAGTGGTTCAAGGACCACGGCGCGGCGTAACTGCAGCACTTATCCGAGCCGGAAGCGGGCCATTTGCTCAAATGGCCGTCGCTGACGCTTCTGGCTCCGATCGAGCGACCGTCGCTGACTCGAGCGATTCACTCTTCCTTCGAGGTCACGATCTCCAGCACTTTCTTCTCGCGTTCGACCAACAGACCGCCCTCCCACTTCAGTACGAAGCGATATAGAAGCGCGACTGCCGCGCAGACGCCGATGGACAACACCAGAGATACCGGCCACCCGCGCCCCCAACCAAGAGCAACCACCGTCTGCTCTGCCCCCAGCGGCAACAGCGCCGGCGCGAGAATGGCCGGCAATACCAGCATGAAGGCCACGTGCAGCAAAGCGGGGACAAGCCGGACGCCCGACGCTTGCATCGCGCCGGGCGCGATCGGAAGCGGAGCGTAAATCGACAACAGATTCGCACCCATGCAGAACAACAAAAACATCGACACGCCCTGAAACGGCACGGCTAACAGGTGGTCGATCCGCGGCGGATAGACGCACATCACAAAGATCGCCGCCGTACTACAGGCCACCAGTGCGAAAGGAACGACAGCGAGGTTCTTTCCAAGCAGGATGTCGCCGCGCGGGGCTGGGCTGAGGACGAACGCCCGGAAGCCCGAGCGGTCGTAGCCGAACTGATTCGCGAGTAACTGCCCCGTGCTGAACAAGCCCATCGTCAGTGCACCGAACGCGGTCAGCGGCCGATACGCCTCCGGAATCTCGGCTTTCGACGAAAGCATCAATGCGCCGAACACGCCGATCATGATGATCGGCGTGAGAAGCAGCATTTTCGCTTCCGGGGCACGGGTGAGTGAGCGCATGCCAGCCAATGCGACGGCTGCCGCATGGTCGGAGGCCCACGGCACCGGCCATTCCATCATCCGAAGCCGGCCGTCCTTCACTTCCGGTGCAGCCGCGGGAGCGGGTCGTCCGTCGCCCGTCGCGACCTGCCCTGTGAACATCCGCAGCGTCGTGCCGTAGGCCCGCCACAGGCTGAATGCACCGATGAGCGTCAGCCCGACGGTGCCGAGCAGAGCGGGGATTACGTTGCCATCGGCCAACTCCGCCGCTCCGAGCGGCAGCCAACCGGGCGGCAGGGCGACGTTCGTCAGCCACGACACCTGCTGCACGCGGTCCCAGACGCGAAGCCCCGTCTGCTTGGTTCGCTCCGCTCGCTCCTTGTTCAGGTCGTCGATCCGCTTTCGGTACTCGTCCGGCTCGATTTTGCCAGCGGCTTTCGCGACGTCGAGTTGGGACCGACGTTCGATGATGTCGGCCGGTTCCTTCGTCGCTCCCTCCCACGGGCGGAGGATGTTGATGAGGTTCGGCGACTGGGCGAGCAGGATGAACCCGATGGTCATTCCGACGATGATGCTCCGCCGGCGCCGCGGGTTGGACATCAGGGCCGCCAACCAGCCCTGAAATTGGTATGTGACGGCTGTGAGCGCAACGAAGAACGAAGCGATCAAGGGGAGCGCAAGCAACTG
>JAXMAS010000003.1:0-677348 GCA_046350275.1 Gemmataceae bacterium | reverse complement strand
GGCCGTGCCGACGGCCCGAACGGCATTGGCACTTCCGACCGCTCGCGCAATGTCCTCGTACGATCGGGTCGCACCGTATGGAATGCGCTGAAGTTCGGTCCAGACCCGAACTTGGAATGGTGTCCCCGGGTACACGAGTGGAACAAGAAACTCACGTAGCTTGCCAGCGAAGTACGCTTCCAATTCATGGCGTAGGTCTTCGAGAAATGGATGGGTTCCGGGGATGACGTTCTTCCCCATGCGCTTCCCGACCGTTTCTGCTTGCAAGGTCCCGCGTTGTCCGGCGAATTCGAGTAAGCAAACTCCATCATCAGTTGCGGCCGCATCGAGCAGGCCAACCGGGCTGTCGAACCGTGTCGAGATGATATCTGTCGATGCCATGGAGATCATGCAGCGATTATCGGCCGATAATGAACAAACGTCAATCAGTCAGAAGCGCTGCCTCAGCCATCAGACCAGGGCCGAAGCCCAAGACGACGCACGGTAGAGTTGCCCCGTGCTGTCGCAGCCTGTCGAGGATGAATAGCACCGTTGGTGATGACATGTTTCCGTGTTCCGAAAGGACACGACGGGACATTTCGATTGCACGAGATGGTAATTCGAGCGAACCTTCCACCATATCGAGGATGCGCGTCCCCCCAGGATGGACGACCCACGATTTGATGTCGGCAAACTTGAGCCCGCGTTCCGAGAGCCAGTGCCCCAGCCACGGTCGCAGGTTCTGTGCGATCAAGGAGGGAACCTTTGACGATAGTGTCATTTCAAATCCGTTGTCGCCGATCCGCCAGGTCATCGCGTCGTCTGTATCCGGCCACCAACACGAACCGGTCGCGGTGAGCGCCCAACCCTCGGTTGCGGTGCCGCTGCGAAGTATCGCTGCCGCGGCCCCGTCGGCGAATAGTGCGTTCGGCACCATTCCCGCGGATCCATAGCGGTAATCGAAGTGGAGACTGCACAACTCAACGGCAACGAGCATCGCAGTTGTACGGGGTGCGGCGGCGAGCAACCCGCGAACGACTCGTAGGCCATTTACGGCCGCGTGACAGCCCATAAAGCCAACTTGCACACGCTCGACTGTTGGAGGCAATGCCAGGCCGCGAATCAGCGCCGTATCGATACCTGGAGCCGTGAAGCCAGTGCAACTAACGGTGACGAGATGCGTCACACTTTTGGAATCAACATTCGCGTCTGCCAGCGCAGAACTCGCGGCAGCAGTTGCAAGTCGCGGAGCAACGCTGGCGTAGACAGCCATCCGGGCGGCCGTGCTAGGGCCTGCCGGACGGTCTCGATGTGGTACAAATGGTGAACCAGATTCACTCGTCCCGGCGAGTGCATCAACCACGGCTTCCGGCGGCAGCGAGAAATGCCGTCGTTCAATTCTTGTCCCGTGAAACAGACTTGTTGTCCAGTCCTCATCGACACCCGTCAGCCGACTAATGACTTTGGCGGCCTGGTCCTGAGCGATCGACGGGCCGGGAAGGGCAGTGCCAATGCCAATGAGAGCGATCCGGGGAACCATGACAATCCTAAGCGGGCAAAAGGGTCGGGCGGTCGATGGCTCGAACGATAGGTGCAAACGCCGAGGGAGCCGCACGGCCAAGCGCTGCGGCGGCCGCGACGAGTCGCGGCCGTCGCAGCCCCCAAGCCAACAAACGGCATAGCCATTGTCGGCGTCCGACGGATGCGCGATAGGCGATCGTCCATTGATCCACGAGACGATCGTGCCACCCTTCGACTCCGGCGAGGGCTATCGGTGCAACAAGGCGAGCCGATGCCAATGCCCAGGCTATGCCCTCTCCGGTAAACGGCTCGATGTATCCGGCCGCGTCGCCGATCGCAAACGCACGGTATGCAGACTGTCGGGCCAAACAGCGAGTGAGTTGCGGTGTGCCCTTCCAGATGGCAAATGCGAGGGACGCAAGAGAAGGCAAGCCAGCAGCCGCGATAACTGCTTGCACACATTTTGCAAGCCCGTGATCTCGCCGCACCTGCGCCGCGTCCAGGGCTGCAGCAATAGCAAGTCGGCCGTCTTCGAGCCGTGTGAGTCCGACGTAGCCGGCGCGCGAGACGGCCATCGTAATAGTTCCAGTCGAGTACAAATCGGCTGGGCAGTCGACAATCGTTCCAGCACCAATTCGGCTGTTGCTGTCGACGGACGCAGTTGTTGTCGCTTCGTCGCTGAGCAAGCCGCCAGCCAATCCGTCCGCCGCAATCACCACCCTCGCATAGGCTCGTTCATGCGTATCGCCCGCGAGCGCGAGCGAACGCCAGCTGCAGTTCGTGTTGGCTTCGTCTAGCCGTGCGGCGGTTGCTGGTCGAAATATGGCACCCGCGTCGACAGCCTGGCGGACGAGCCGAGCATCCAACGCCTCACGCGAAAGGACATGGCTACCATTCAAGGGAATCGATGCGAATTTGCCTGCGACAGCCAAGAGGAATCGGTCGCACCGCACCGCTCCGTCGAGTACATGTGCCAGATTGGCCGCACGAAGATTGGCGAACGCGTTACCGTTGATGACGTTGCCACAGACCTTGGACCGCGGCCATGCGGCACGGTCGAGCAAGAGAACGGACCGCCCCGCCCGCGCAACAAGGCAAGCAGCGAGCGCGCCGGCCGGTCCGGCTCCGACGATAACGACATCCCAGATGTCGCTGGTGCTCACGGCTTCTCCCACGAGAGCAGGAACCGGAATGGCCAACGGCGATCGCACCGCGCTCCCGTCAAGCCAGACGCCGTGGCCAAATGCAACGCTTCGTCTGTTGTCCAAGCGCTGGTGACCGAGATCGGGCCGTCGTAGTGGACAACCGACGATCGCGACAGGAGCCTCGTACCGACCCACGCCAAGAGATAGCCCATCTGCGAACGGCGCAAGTCGTTCACTAGAACAAGTCGGCCCGCCGAGTTCCCCATGCGGCGTAGCAGAGTCATGGCGTCCGTGTCGCTCAAGTGATGTAGAAACAAGGACGAAACAACCGCGTCGTAGTCGCCTGGCCAATCGCCTTGGAGTGCGTCTGCCACAACGAACCGAACCTCGGTGTTGGTAGCACGGGCATGCTCTGAAGCGAGGCTTATGGCAACGGGACTTCGGTCGATGCCGGTAGCTGCGAGCCGAAGTCCAGTGTGGGCCGCGCGTCGAACGAGCCGGACAAGTACGTCCCCGGCACCACAGGCAACGTCGAGAACACGCAGCGGAGCCGGTCGTCGACGATCGGCCAAAGTGCGAAGGCGAGGCCAGAGGATGCCGTCGCTATTACTCCATCGGTTGATGCGAGCGAGACCGCGCAATGCTTCCCGGTGGGCTTCCGGATCGATGTCCGGTTGGTCCATTATCTCATCGCACCGGAGCCGCTTACCGGCTGAACGCATGGGTCACCGCAAGGCGGCATCGGCGCTACATTTTGGCCTGATCGCGCGCATATGCTGCTGCACCAACGATGCCGCTATCGTCTTGAAGGGCAGCGGGCACAATCCGGACACCGCTCGCTGCTCCCGGCAACGCATAGCGCGTCGCAATTTCCCACACCCGTTCCAGAAAGCTCTCGCCAAGAGCCCCCGCGACGCCACCGCCGAGAACGACGACTTCGGGGCTTATTAAGTTAATGACACTGCCAATGCCCGCGCCCAGTGCTCGGGCGGCGTCGTCGATCAAATCGACAGCAACGGGATCGTCCTTGTCATAGAATTCGGACAGTTGTGAACTCCTCACTTTTGCCAGATCGATGCCCTTCCACTCCTTGCGGACGCGCTTTGGGCTATCGGAAAGTCGATCGGCCGCGCGTTTCATCATTGCTCGCCGACCCGCAATTGCTTCCAACTCGGTCCCTTTGCGCCAATTGATGATGATGTGGCCGATTTCACCCGCATTGTGGTTAAAGCCGTAAAAGGGTTTGCCGTCGAGGATCAGGCACCCGCCAACGCCGGTTCCCGCAAACACACCGAGGACATGCCGGGCACCTTTGGCCGCACCGTGCTTCCACTCCCCATATGTGCCGGCTCGCACATCGTTCTCGACAGTCACAGGCCAGGTCCAGTCAGCGGGAATCAGTGCCGAAAGATCGACGTTGTGCCATTCGAGGTTGGGCGCGAACTTGACGCGGCGGTTGACCGGGTCGATTTGACCGGGAATGCCAAAGCCCATGCCACGGATCTGGGCTCGGTTGGCCTTGGCGTCCACCAGCACCTTCGTGACGACCCTATCGACGGCCGCAAATACGGCGGTTGGCCCTTGCGCCGGTGTCGGCGTCGGTTCTTTGGCACGGGCTAGACACGTGAAAGAATCGTCGAACAGGCCGGCCAGTATCTTGGTACCACCAAGGTCGATACCAATCCATAAGTCATTCGACATTCCAAGCTCCCAGGTGACTCGCCAATTGAATCAACCGGCTCGCTACTAATGCTCAGCCTGGGGTTGCTTCGTCGGCAATTCGACGGGGCATTGGTCGGCAACATCCGGCTCGTGCCAGTGCCGGCCGTCGCGAGCCATGAGCGATGTCGATGCTTCCGGCCCCCAGGTTCCAGCCGCGTAGTTCGGGAAGTGCTCCGGTGGAGACCCTTCCCAGCTGTCCAGGATTGGCATGACAAGGGTCCACGCTTCCTCGACCTGATCTGCCCGCATGAACAACGTCTGGTCGCCGAGCATCACGTCGAGCAGCAGTGTCTCATAGGCTTCGGGCTGGCTGTTGCGGAATGCCTCAGTGTAGCTGAACTGCATATCGACCGGCTTAAGCCGTAGCTTCTGTCCCGGCGTCTTGGCCTGAAACCGAAGGTTGATGCCTTCCTCCGGTTGGATACGGATGGTCAGTGAATTCGGGAGCATGTCGCGGACAGCTTGCGAGGGGAACGATAGGTGCGGGACTGGGCGGAACTGAATCAGGATCTCCGACGCTTTCGCCGGCATACGCTTGCCCGTTCGCACATAGAAAGGCACGTCCTGCCAGCGCCAGTTATCGATGTAGAACTTGACCGCGGCAAACGTCTCAGTCGTCGAATCGGGGGCGACACCTGGCTCTGAGTTGTACGACGGTACGCGATGCCCGCAGTTCCAACCGGGCCCATACTGGCCGCGCACAGTGACGCGGTCGATCTCATCTGGCTCAAACGGTCGAACGGCGCGAAGCACATCCACCATCTTGTTGCGAATCTCATCCGCCTTGAATGAAACGATCGGCTCCATTGCGACCAGACACATCAGTTGCATGATGTGGTTCTGAATCATGTCGCGCAAAGCGCCCGATGTTTCGTAATAGCCGCCTCGGTGCTCGACACCGACGGTTTCGGACACTGTGATCTGAACGTGGTCGGCATAACGGCGATTCCAAACTGGCTCGAACAGCGAGTTCGCGAACCGGAACGCGAGGATATTCTGTACCGTCTCCTTCCCGAGATAGTGATCGATGCGGTACAGTTGCTGCTCGATAAAACCTTTCGAGAGCGTTGCGTTGAGTCCCTTGGCCGATTCCAGATCGCGCCCGAAGGGCTTTTCGACGACGACCCGTGTCCGCACGCGATCTTTGGCGAAGCCCGCCGCTTCAATCTGTTCGGTGACAGTCCCGATAAATCGGGGGGCGATCGCCAAGTAGAAAATGTGCTGCGCTGGGCCGCCCAACTTCGCTTCGAACTCGGCGAACTTTGCACCCAGCCTGGCGTAGGTATCCGGATGGCTGAAGTCTGCGGGTAGGTACGAGATGTGCGAGGCGTACTTGGCCCACTTCTCTGCGTCAAAGGTCGTTCGGCCAGCTTGCTCTATCCCCTTGCGCAGCGAGTCGCGGTATTCGTCGTCGGACATTGGCTTAATGTCCACGCCGATCACAGAGAATCCACCTTCTAGCCAGCCGTCTTGCTCGAGATGATAGATGGCCGGGATAAGCTTGCGCCAGGTCAAATCGCCGCCGGCCCCGAAGATCACGAGGACGGTCGGTTCAGGTTTCGTGCTTTTAGCCATTGGGGACGATCCTCAGCGGTGCGTCAGTGACACGGCAAGCATACGCATCAATCGCTCGCTACGCCAGTCTCAGGGCTTGTGTTCAGATTGCAGGAATGCAAACAAATCGCGCAGTTCTTCATTCGATAGGGCATCGAGCAACTTCTCGGGCATCAGCGAGAAACGCGATGCTTCAAGCGATTCGATCTTGTCGCGGGGCAGAGTCGTTCGATCGCCTTTCGAGTCCACGAGTGTGACCGCTTGCGGTGACTGCTCGACAATTAATCCCTGAAGCAATCTTCCGTCCCGAGTCAGAGCATCGTAGGACACGAATTCGGGTCGGACGATTGCACTTGGATCGACGATTTGGGCAAGCAGCCAGTCCCGATTGCGGCGGTCCACCGTGTTCAAGTCCGGCCCTACCTTCTTCCCGACGCCATTAAGGGCGTGACAGGTCGCACAGTGCTTCGTGAAGACGGCCGCACCTCGGTTTGAATCACCACGCTCTTCACGAAGGCGCGCCGCGAGGTGCCGAATATGGGCGAGTATCTCGCCGCTCGATTCGGGCGCAACCCGACCCCAGTGCTTTGCGATCATGGCATCGAGCGGATCGCGCTTGTATGTGGCGATACGTCGCAAAACATCGAGCGGCACGTCCTTCGGCGAGAGGGCTCCAGCATCGACTGCGGCCAGTAACTTGAGCGCGGACTCTGGCCGGGCGGCCAGGTGTGTAATCGCCTTTCCGCGTAGGCCGGGTGCCAGGTTGGGAAGCAATCCCGCGATGACGACGGTCGCACCATCATCTCGGAATGCGCCGAGCGCTGCCAGTGCTGCGGATCGAGCCGTCTCGCTTGTATCGGCTCGGAATATCTCGACCAGTACGGGCACGGCGTCGGGGCGCCCCATGTCGCCCAGCAGTTCAATGAGGGGGACACGATCGGAGGTCTTCGAATCGGCAGCCAATGACCGAAGTCTTTCAAACGCACCCGGTTCGCCAAGACGCACGGAAAAGCAGAGGATGTCGCGTTCCGTCAGCTTTCGTCGCAGGTCGGTCAAAGCATCGGCCATCGGTCCGGGGGGTCGTTCGAGCCGTTGCCCAGCCAGACTCGCCTCCAGATCGCGAATCAAGGCTAAGCGATGGACTCGCGTTGGCGGCATGTCCATCAGATCGGCCACGTTCCTCCAGTCACGATCGGCTACGAAACGCCGGGCCGCGCGCCGTTGGAGTTCGTCTTGTGAAAGACGCGACTCGAAGAACTCCCCAGTCCGGATGAGGCTCTCTCCTAAGGACTTGTCGCGCGTAATGAGGTCCTCGACGGCCCACCATATCAACAGCGGCAATTGCGGATCGTGAATCTCGGCACCGTAATCGATCAACGGTCGAAGCGCCTCAAAGGCCGACGTAGCCGTGACTCGACGGCACGTGGCAGCGACCTGTGCTCGAACGACTGGGCTGACATCGCGTGCGGCGAGCCGAAGTAAGCCATTGTCGGAGCGAGGTGGCGGTCCCTCCCCGAGTAGACGAACCGCCCACGCCCGTGTCGCCGCGTCGTCGGACTGTAGGCTGTGCTGGATGCTCGACGTTTCGTATCCGCAGTGAAGAAACGTGGCGACAAGCGAGTCGAAGGCTGAGAGATCGTGCTTTTTGCACATAGCCTCGAACGCAGTTGGTGCGTACTCTCCACGTCGCTCGTTGAGAAGGCGTTGGGCCTCGCGGACGTACCATCCATTGCGGTTCCGAAGAAGTGGTAGCAAGTCATCTGTCGGCATTCGACGCAGGTCGATCGTAGGGACTGTGGCGGTTCCCTTTGGGGCGACGCGGTAAATGCGTCCCGTCGACTTGTCCCAGTTGTCGACGGGATCGACGTGATTGGCACGCTCGTCGTACCAGTCGGCGACGTAAATCGCTCCATCCGGACCGAGCGTTAAATCGACTGGTCGAAAGTGGCGATCATCGGTCGTCAACAACTCACCCGCGTGACGCGACATGAAGGTCGATCCATGTGGTTCCACGTCATACCAATACACAGCGTTCGATAGCAAGTTACACGCGACATATCGGTCATCAAAGTGCTTGGGAAATGCTCCGCCGCGATAGACAATGCCGCCACAGGAGACGTGACCGCCCTTGAAATTCGGGCACGGAATGTGGTCGAAGTATCCATAGGTATGTGGATTATGAAGGGCTCCATGTTTACCGAAGTTCTTTACGTAGTAACCACCCTGAACCATGTGCATGCAGGAAAAGCCACCGAAGTTCGTTCCCGCGATTACTTGGCCGCTTTTATCGAAGTCGAGTCCCCAGATGTTGCCACCGCCTTCGGCAAATAGCTCGAATCGATCGCTCGGCGGATGGTAGCGCCAGACGCCTTGTTGAAACTCGTTTCCACGGACATTGGCCGTCACAGTGCTGCCCTGTGCCCCGTAAAGCCAGCCATCGGGTCCCCATTGCAGCGAATTGGCGTAGGCGTGGGAATCTTCCGTCCCAAACCCAGTTAGCACGACCTTGGGCTCCCCGTCAGGAACATCGTCGCCGTTACGGTCGGGATAGAAGAGCAAATACGGGGGCTGCATTACGTACACGCCGCCATGGCCTACGCAAAAGCCCGATGCCAGATTGAGTCCGGTGACGAAGTCCTTCGCCTGCCGGAAGCGGCCAGACTCGTCTGGATCAAAGAGTATCGTTAGTCGATCGGCTCCCTTCGGCCCCTTCGGCGGCGGCTCCGGGATGCGGTCGTACTTGGTACGCAGGAACTGGTCCACAGCAACCGGCGTCAAGCCAGCCGGGTTGGGATACTGCAGATACTGCAACACCCAAAGTCGACCGCGGTCATCAAACGAAATCGACACTGGCTGGCGAACCATTGGCTCCGACGCGACAAGGCGCACCTCGAAGCCCTCTGGCACGCGGAACCGCTTCAATGCCTCGGAGGGACTAAGACCGGCCGCGAACGATGGCGAGACTGCGGCGAATAGTAACAAGGCATGGGTCAGTCGCATGGCGGTCTACCGACCTCTGGCGTGCGAACGAACTCGATATGACCCAATGTTATCCCGATCCGACTTGAAGTCGAAGAGCATATCCTAACCAGCGACCGATCTTGAATTGGCTCAGTTCCGGACCTGGCCAGAGTCATAGTGCAGTTGCCGACGCGACTCGCGCCAGGACTGAAATGGCAGGATGGTATTCGCATGCCGTGCTGTACCATACATCAATGACGCGAATGACGATGGGGCTTGTTTCGACTCCGGGCCAACTTCGACCAATTTCATGTTGACGCTTCGCTGTACTTACAACGGCCTGGTTCCGGTTGAAGCCGAAGCGATCGCTCCGGATCGACTTGCGACCCTATCCCTGTCGCAAGTTGCATCTTGCTCGGTGTACCACGGCAATCGTCCAGCGACTTTGGGCGACTTTTTTGAGATTGAAGGCGATCCATCGGATGCCAATGTTCGAATCGAAGGAGACTGTTCGCGAATCAAGTGGCTGGGTTCGGGCATGGCCGGCGGCTGTCTGACGGTGCGCGGGTCAGTGGGGGCGCACCTGGCGTCGGGGATGACCGGCGGGTGCATTGATGTCGATGGCAACGCCGACGATTGGTGCGGCGCCGAAATGCGAGGCGGACATATCCGAATTCGCGGTTCCGTCGGGCACAAGGCCGGAGCGGCTTATCCCGGCAGTCGCCGGGGAATGCGCGGCGGGCTAATGCTCGTTGAGGGGAATGCCGGCAACGATCTCGGAAGCGTGATGCGGCGGGGAACCATCGCGGTCGCAGGCGGGGTCGGTGAATTCGCTGGAGCGGCGATGATTGCGGGTAGCCTCCTCCTATTCGGAAAAGTCGGCCCATACGTCGGTGCCGGCCTGAATCGCGGTACGATCGTCACGTTCGCCGATCGTCCGGATATGTTGCCGACGTTCCTTTATGATTGCACCCACAGACCTCAGTTCGTCACACTATACTTGCGGCATCTCCTTGCGAGCGGGTTTGCCGTTCCGGCAACCGCCTTCGCTGGTCGGTTTGATCGGTTTCGTGGCGATGTCGTGGCGCGCGGCAAGGGCGAGGTTCTGGTGTGGCGATCCTGACCGTCGAGGATGTGACGAAGACCTACGCCAGCGTACACGCAGTCGCCGGCGTGTCCTTTCGCGTCGAGCCCGGGGAAGTCTTCGCGCTTCTTGGGCCAAACGGGGCGGGGAAGACGAGCCTTGTGCGAATGCTGCTCGGCATCCTCCGGCCTGATGGTGGCTCGATTACGTATCGTCTCCGCGATGAAAAAGCATCGTGGCCTGAGCCACGAGATCTTGGATACCTGCCGGAAGATCGGGGACTGTACAAGGACGTGCCGGTACTACGTACCCTGGTTTACTTTGGCACATTGCGTGGCATGTCACGCAGCGCCGCGAGAGCGGCAGCAATGCAGTGGCTCGAACGAATGGGGCTCGCGGATCGCTGTCACCAGAATCTGGAGGCATTCTCGAAGGGCAATCAGCAGAAGGTGCAGTTTGTGTCGGCCATCCTGCATCGTCCAGCGTTTGCTGTACTCGACGAACCTTTCAGCGGTCTCGATCCGCTCAATCAGGATTTCTTTGCCAGGCTCATCAGAGAGTTAGCGGCATCCGGAACGACGGTCCTTCTCAGTGCCCACCAAATGCATCTCGTTGAGAGACTCGCCGACCGCATTTTGCTCATGAATCGCGGGAAGGAAGTCCTTTCCGGGACTGTCGATCAGATGCGAGCGAAGACGCGGGCTGTTACTCGGCTTGGCCTTCGGATTCGCGGTGTTCCGGACCCGACTGCGCTTGCCGATCATCCGGCCGTGGCAGGCGTCGAGGCTAATGCGGACGGCAGGATCGTCCTCCTGCTGCGGGAAGGGGCCACGCTTGGGGACTTATTGGTGCAAGCCGGTTCACGATTCGACGTACTCGAAGTTCATTCTGAGCGGCTAAGCCTGCACGACATCTACATTCAGGCACTTGGCGACTCGTCATTGACGATGGAGGATGATTCGTGAGGATGCCGGTGGCCCTTGCCGTTGCCGTCTGGGAGTTTCGCCGTTTCTACAAGCTGCGAGATCAGCTCTTATCGCTGGCGTTGGGCATAATCGGTGGGTTGCTCGGCGTTGCCGTCCAGTGGTTTGTTGGTTACAGCAGCGGCATCGTTCGCATAGCGATCCTGAACGCCGACCGATTGCCAACCATTTCGCTGCCCGAAGGTACCAAGTTGACGTTAGAGCATCACGAGTCAAGCGAGCACTCGAAACTTCGCGATTCCGTCGGCCGCCGTGAGATTGCCGGATTGCTCATCATTCACGATGTCAATTCGGCCGAACTGATCGTAGCTCGAGAGCCCGTTTGGGCCAACGATCTCCAGACGGCACTCACCGATGCGCGTTGGCGAGCCAAACTCAAGGAACTGTCGATCGACTCAAGCAAACTCGAGGAAGCACGCCGGCCGGTGGCCCTGGCCGTGACCTACCACGACGCCGGACGGCCACCATCGAGTCCGGTCGAGAAGATAGCTGCGGCTGCGTTTGTTGGCCTTACATGCCTTGGCGTGTTCATCGGGATGGCATCGTTTTTCGCTGGAGTCACCGGTGAGAAATCGCAGCGCGTGACAGAGCAAGTCGTTGCCGCGATTTCCCCGCAGACATGGGTCGATGGCAAGCTCTTGGGCCTGACCGCGGCTGCGTTCGGGACGCTACTTACATATGCCGCAGCCGTGGGCGTCTTCGTACTCATTCTGTGGCTAGCCGGTACGAATCTCACGATGCCCATCTCGGCCCTTCGTCCGGCCAACGTGCTTTTCTATCTACTGCTTTCGGTACTTGGCATCTTCTTTTGGAACTGCTTCTTTGTCGCCGTGGCGGTCACCATCAACGATCCCAATTCGTCGGCACGATCGTCGCTGATGTTCCTTCCGTTGACCTTCGTTGCAATGGGATTTCCCGGCCTCCAAACACCGGATTCGCCCATAATGCGTGCATTGGCCGTCCTGCCTGGCACTTCCTCAACGGTCATGGCGGCTCGTATGGTGTTGAGCGATGTGGCCGCCTGGGAAGCACTGACCGCAGTTCTCCTGTTGGTCCTGACGATTCTCGTAATGCGGCGCATCGCGGGTAAGGTGTTCGCGGCCAACATCCTGCTCACGGGGAAGGAACCAAGTTGGCGCGATATCTGGCTCGGCATGCGCGAAGTGTAGATGTCTTCAATGGCGATCTCGCACGACCGCATGGTATGATGCCGCCCGAACGCGCTTCGCCGACGCGATAGAGGGATTCGAAATGGCTCGGGCTAGCCCGAATGTGGCCATCCTTGGGGCTGGGCCGATTGGTCTGGAGGCTGCACTCGCCGCAAAGGCATCGGGGTTATCCGTCACGGTCTACGAGCGCGGCCGAATTGGGGAACATCTGCATCGGTGGGGCCACGTCAAGCTGTTCACGCCTTTCGGCTGGAACGTAACATCGCTCGGCCGTTCGACGTTGCTTGCCGAGAATCCAAAGCAGGCTCTGCCTGCCGTCGGCGATCATATCACTGGTCGCGAACACGTTGCAGCGTACCTCGAACCGTTGGCCATGTCAGCCACACTCATCGACTCGATTCGGACCGAAACGACAGTCATCGCGGTCGGCCGGCGTGGTTTGCTCAAGCACGATACAAGCGCCCGTACTGGGCGGCCGTTTCGGATCATCGTGCGCGATGCCAAGGGCGAGCGAGCGGTCGAGGCCGACGCAATTCTCGATTGCACTGGCACCTATGGGCAGCCGCGCTGGCTCGGTGAGGCCGGGCTGCCTGCTGCGGGTGAGTCGGCGATACGGTCGCAGATTGCCTATACCCTCGACGACATCGTGGGAGCCGATCGCGCGAAGTACGCCGGTAAGTCCGTTCTCGTTGTTGGAGCGGGATTCAGTGCTGCCACAACCGTCTGTGCCCTCGCGGACCTGGCGGTCCGACATGCTGATATGTGGACCGTTTGGCTCGCGCGCGGTCCACGATCGCAACCGCTCCCGCGCGACCCGAACGACGTACTTCGCGAGCGCGACCGGTTGGCGGCGAGGGCCAATTCTCTAGCCACACGTGGTGAAGGGAACATAGAGTTTCACGCCAATTCGTCGGTCGAGACGGTGGTCAGTCATGGTCCGGATAAAGGGTTCCGTGTCACGGCCAGAGTTGGAAGCGCCAACCGATCGTGGGATGTCGATCGCATTGTCGGAAACGTGGGCTATCAACCCGACCCAAGCCTGGTCCGAGAATTGCAGGTCGCCGAGTGTCCGCGCACGCAAAGACCTACATCGCACGAGCCAGGATACTACGTGCTGGGTTCAAAGAGTTTTGGCCGCGACAATAGCGTGCTGCTTCGTGATACCTTCTCGCAGGTTGCGAGGGTCGTGGCGGAGATCGCAAGTCGCAAATAGGCATCGCGCTCTCGAATCGCTCGGTGAGCGCAGCGATACGCAACCTATCGATCAGCGGCGAACCTCGTCCAAACCGCCGGTGCGCCACCGTCGCTTCGTTCCCCGTACCCTTCGCCGCTCGGTGGGGAACTCCTCACGCTCGGGGATCGGGGCCATTGCAGCCAGGGCCGAACTGCCAATCCAAAGTCCCATCGCGACGGCAACATCCTTCTCTGGCTCGGACGTTTCCTCAAGTGGAATTGCAACCGGAATCGATTCGTCATCGACATCGTTCGTGGCCGATGCTTGCTGGGTCAGCCACCAAGGCTCCGATGTGGTTCGTACGACAGCCGGTAAGACGGGTTGGTTGATGTCGTCGGCCAGTTCGGGCATGGGAGCCTGGGCAGCGGGTACCGGGCTTGGCGGAGAGACAATCGGAGCGGGTTGTTCGAGCCACATACGAAACGCCTCCACGAGTACGTCGCGGACGTCAAACAGGTTGTTGAGGAACCCAATTGCCGGCGGCAGGGTCGGCCCCGTTACGCCGCTTTCGCTATCGGATCCTCCGCGTCGCAGGCTGTCCGACGACGCGAGGGTGAGCGTAATCTCACTGTTGGTAATAAGCGGTGTCGTGGCGACGCCAGTTCGGGATGCTCCTGACGACGTGTCCGCGACCGCGGGCGATGCGAGGTTCGGAGCGAAAACCAGTGCTGGCGGCGGTGTCGATGCCGGGGTCGGAGCCGGCGGGGGCGGTGCGGGCACAGCCAGCGTAAACAGCGTACCGTTCAAATCCCGAGGTGGGGGGTTGCTCGTCGCGTCAAAAACGACCGTGACTGTGTGATTGACCTTGTCCACAACATACGAATCAGCCACTTCGGTACTTCCAGCCACAACGACGAACTTGCCCGTTTTGGCGTCAAAGAATCGTAGCACAGGATCCTGGTCAGCATTAGGATCGTAGTGGAAGGTCACGGTCATTCGGCTACCGGCCGGGACGTCAAGACCGCGGAGTTCATAGGTCTTGAGCGTACTCCCTTTTTCAGTCGCTACATCCGGCAATTTGTTCAGCGTGTCGTTGTCGACAGTGCCGGCCAGCAATGTCGCGGACTTGTCTGTAGAGGCATTGTAAAACTCGGCCTTCACCCCATTCGTCTCGACGATCGATGTGCCACCTGGCGGAACAACGATGAGCTTAACTTCGTGCGTCCCCGGAAAGAATACGGCAACTCGTTCCGTGAACTTGCCGGCCATTCGTTCGTCGTCCATAACGTTTACGACGACGGTGAACGTTCCCTCGGACGAGTACACGTGATCGATGTGGAAGTCACGGCTCTGACCCAGTGTGGTCGTGATCGGATCGCTGCCATCACCGTAATCGACTGTTACGGTCCACGAGTCGGCACCCGGGTCAGCAAACGTGCCATTCGCTTGGAACCGGGTTTCGGCCAGCGTAAATGTGTTTGCAGGGAACACAGGGTCGACAACAGGTGCCACGTCGTTGACAGTGACAGCGGTACTGGCGGTCGCGGTCGCGCCTGCCGAATCCATGACCGTGACACGAATCGTCCCAACTAAGTCATCGGCGTACTGGTGGCTGGCCGAGAACGATTTCGTGCCGGCGGCGAGGGAGAGATTCGTATCCGAAGTTCCATCGCCCCAACTGATGACCACCGTGTGACTGTCCTGCGAATCGATGTCCTCGAAGCGGCCACCAACCGTCAGGCTTTGCCCTTCATCGATGGGAACAATCGGATCCAAGTGCACCTGGTTGGGGCCGACGTTGGCAATTGCAACCGTCGCGGATGTCGTTACCGTACCAAAGGTGGCTACGATCGACTGACTGCCGACCGTGCGGAAGACGACGCCAGATAATGTCTTGCGACCGGCGTCAGCAGCATCAAACGAGACGGCTGCGGGGAGCGTTGCTCGGGGATCGCTGCTCTTCAATTGCACAGTCCCGACAAACCCGGTCGCCACATTGCCAAAGTTGTCGAGCGCGGTGAGAGTAACTGCGAGAGTCGACCCTTCGTCCGCCCCAGTTGGAGCACCGATCTCGATTCGGGAGATTGGGCCAGGAATGTTCGTTGCGTTGATGTCGATGCCGAGATTGCCGACCAGATTCGCACGAATGCGATAGGTTCCGGTCACACCGTTGGCGAGGAACGACGGCGCTGTCGCGATTCCATTGGCGTCCGTGAGTACCGTCGCAGCCCCCGAAAATGTTCCGCCAGCACCCGACGTTGGCGCCGAGAACGTCACGGGCACGCCCGCGAGGCCATCTGGGCCTTCTGTCACACGAACTCGCAGTGGTGCCGACGTTGCCCCGGCTTCAATGGTTACGACACCCGTCAGATTCGCAACGCTGAACGATCGAACTTCGACGGCCCCGATGTCGGCAACGCCGGTACTGCGCGGCAGGCTGCGCTGGTCGAAGCCTGCCGCATCCGAACCGGCATCGAGGGCCGGGCTGCCCGGCAGCGGCACGTGATTGACGGTAGCTCCACCATGAATACCGAGGGGGCTGAGTTTCGGATCGATCGGATTCTGCGACGTACCGACTTGGTCGCCCGTCGTGCCAAACCCGACTGTCCCAGTGGCGTCTCCGACGAGGTTGTAGCCGCTGCTGTGGATTGGCCCATTCGCATCGGGGCCAACGGCTGCGGAATTGCCAGCCAGGATTGTGTTCGATGCAAAGACAGTGCCGGCATTGAGTGCAACACCACCGCCGCGCGACGCGTGATTGGCCGTAAGCGTGTCGCTCAGTAGTCGAAGGGAGGCATTGGTATCGACAATCACGGCCCCACCGGCGTCCGAAGCCGTGTTGGCGCTGAACGTCGATTCCGACGCCGTGGTCGCCCCGGACGAAAGGGCGATTGCTCCACCCATTGACGCAGAATTCGCGACAAACGCAGACGATGTGATCTGAAACGTACCCCCACAGAAGTACGCGGCACCGCCGGACTTTACAGCACGGTTGTCGCGGAACGTACTCTCCGATACGGCGACGACTGCTTGCGAATCGGTGACAGCCAGTGCCCCACCGGATTCAGCCGTGTTGTCGATGAATTCGATCCGGATGAGTTGAACCCGAGCTGGTCCATCGATACGAACCGCTCCACCCTCGTTCGCGTTGCCGCCGGTTAGGGTCAGGTCGCTTAGGGCGAACTCGCCGGCCCTCCCAAACTCGAATAGCCTGTCGATCCCGCTTCCGGCAACGATCGTCCGACCGACGCCGCCACCGTGGATGGCGACCGATGCGGTGACGTCCAGGTCTCCCAGCCCCTGAGCCAGGGTGTACGTTCCAGCCGGCAGGAGGATCTCGTGAGTTCCGCCGAGCGCATTAGCTTCCATGATGGCCGAGCGAAGCGTGACGTGGCCATCGGCAGTCTGAGCCACGCCGTCGCCGGGTTGCGCATCTGGGGCATCGGCAAACCAGTTGACGATGAAGCTGGCTGGGACGACGCGACACTCAAGGCGGACAAGTTGGGGGCGCACGACCCGTGACCGAACGCGACGGCGAGTCTCGCTCGGCGGAGATGGGTTCGACATCGACAGGCCCTGCGAGGATTGAGGGGGTGGACCTGAGGCCAAGGTCACTGGGAATCGGGAGTGACCTTCATGTCAATGTCTCCGGAGTGCGTGGAAAAGTCAAGCACATCACTGTGCGGATTGATGGAAAGTTCGATCGCTGAGTTACGCTTCCGTTTTGCTGGGGTCGATTCTGTACCAGAGTTGTGTGTCCACCCGAGGTCGCGCTGCCATGCCGCGAGTATCTGTTGGGATTTACAGCCCGCACCCGAGTATCCAGTATGCGCGCAACGTCCTCGCCAAGCTCGAACGAACTTCGGGCAAGACCGTGGACGAGTGGATCAAGGTGACGAAGAACTCCGGTTTGCCGACGGAAAAAGAACGACAGGAGTGGCTTCAGCTTGAGCACAAGCTGGGGTCGAACACATCGTGGTGGTTAGCGGAGATGTCGTTCGGGCGTGGGCGAGAGGGGATCGAGGAGGCCGCCTATCTGGCTGCGGCCCCCGGCTATGTGGAGGCCATGTACGCGGCCAAGCCTGCGCTCAAGCCGCTGCACGACCGATTGATTGTGTTGGGTCGATCGCTCGGCAAGGACGTCAAGGTTTGCCCGTGTGAGACGATCGTGCCACTGTATCGAAATCATGTCATCGCGCAGATCAAGCCGGCGACGAAATCCCGCATCGATTTTGGCCTGGCGCTCGGAGAGACACCAGGGAAAGGGCGTCTCGTCGAAACGGGTGGGTTCGCGAAGAAGGATCGCATTACGCACAAAATCGCGATCGGATCGGAAGGCGATATCGACCCATTTGTCGCACGATGGCTGAAGGTCGCTTACGATCGCGATGCAAACTAAGATGCTGACCGAGCGCGTGCAAGCTTTGCTCGGAACAGGCGCAACAACAGGGCGTCAGTGGTGGTGTGAGTACACCGCCTGTTGGCCGAAAGTTGCGGCCAGTGCGTCACCTGTCAACACTTCGCCTGGTGGTCCTTCGCAGTGAATGCGACCGTCTTTCAAGCACAGGACATGGTGCGCGTGCTTGGTCACGACACTGAGATCGTGCGACACGATTAGCACCGTGACGCCCGTCTTAGCGTTGAGCCGGCCAAGTAGGTCGTAGAACTTTTCTTGGTCATGGAAGTCGATTCCAGCAGCTGGCTCATCGAGCAGGAGCAGTTCCGGGCTTGGTTCGAGAGCTAAGGCCAGTAGCACGCGCTGCAATTCGCCGCCCGAGAGCTTCTCGACTGGGCGATCGAGGATGCCGTGCTGGTGCCAGAATACACGGCCGAGCATGTCATCCATCCGAGCTGCGGTTGCGCGGCCAATACCGAGAAACAGCGGACGATGCTGAAGCGACAGCGCCAAGAGGTCGCGCACCGTGAGCGGCAACCGAGCGTCGATCATGAGCCGTTGCGGTACGTACCCGATATGACGTGGTGCAGGCCGGCTGTGGTCATGACCGCAGTGAAAGTCGATTCGTCCGCGGTACGGCACTTCCTTAAGGATCGCCTTGAGCAGTGTCGTCTTGCCGGACCCGTTCAAGCCAATGAGCGCCGTGACGCGTCCGCGCTCGATTCCGGCCGAAACGCCACGCAGGATTGCGTTACCACCAAGATCAACCGTGACGTTGCGAAATGCGACCAGCGGATTGTTCATTTGAGAACCTTGGCGAGTGCATCGACATTCGCCATTAGCTTTCGCTCATACCAGTCGGCGGTCAGGTCAACCGGGTCGGCCGTCTCCAACGGGTCGAGTTCGACGAATGCGGCATCCGTCATTCCCTGCCGACGAAGCTCTTTCAGCAGCGCCTGCGCTCCCGTGTTCGACGAGTACTGCGGTTCAACTGCGATGAGGCGGGTTTTCTTTTCCTTACACTGGGCGACCAGCTCATTCAGCCGAGCCGCAGTTGGCTCGCGACCCGGCATCTCGATCGAATCGACGATTTCGACACCGAAGGTCCGAGCGAAATACCGCATCGAGTCGTGATGGGTCAATACCCGTGGCTTCTCGGTCTTGCGAGCTAAGAGAGCTTTGCCGTCCGTTTGCAACTTCGTCAGCCGCTCGATCAGGGCGGCCGCGCGGGTGGCGTACGCCGCTGCGTGTGCTGGATCGCGTGTGGACAATTCAGCCTGGATTCTCCCAACCATTGCGATCGCCTCGGGGATCCCAAGCCAGACGTGCGGATCGTAATGAACGTGGCCATCGTCGTGGGAATGGTCGTGCCCGGCCTCCTTACCACAATTGCAACCGCCTTCGAGTAGCGTCTTCTGGGGGATAGCCTCACCGAGTTCGACAAGCTTGAGCGATTTCGAGCCGCCCGTCTGGGCAAGCCGGCCGGCGACAGTCTCATCGAGACCAAGTCCGTTGATCAAGAACAGATCGGTCCGCCCAAGCTTGCGAGCGTCTGTCCGGCTCGGCTCGTAATCGTGCGGACCTTTTGTCGTCAGCAGGCTCAGGACCTGAGCGTCGTCCCCGGCAACGGAAGCAGCAAGACTGTAGATCGGTGGAAAAAAGGCGAGTACCTTTGGCCCCGGCTGCGGGGACCAAGGGTCAGGCGTGGCCGAGCAGCCCGCGGCGCCCACTGCGAGTATTAAGCACAATGGCGTGAGAGCGAAGGTGATGCGCTTGATGTACCTGGTCATCGGAGAGTTCTCCGTGGGCATACTTCGTATTACGTCGGCATTTTAGCCAAGGTTCGTGAGCGGCCGCAAGAGCGCGGGTCACTATATTCCCAGCGTCCATCCTTTCGGGGGAAATGTCATGACCGCCCACGTCACGCGCTCACCACACTTCGTCAATGGCACCGAGTTCGATGCATACACCCTGACCGCCGGCGACGCTGTTGCGAAAGTCTGGCCCACGGGATTCAGCCTGATTCACTGGTCGGTCGGCGGTCGCGAGATCGTGTACTGCCCGCCGTTGGACGAACTCGTCGAGCGTCCGACCCGTGGCGGCATTCCCGTGCTGTTCCCGTTTCCTAACCGTATCCGCGGCGGCCGCTTCATGGTCGGCGCGACCGAGTACCAGTTGCCTCTCAACGATTCGACGAAGCAAAACGCAATCCATGGCTTCACTCCGCGGGTGCCATGGCACGCGCCGGAATGGTGTGTCGAAGGTGACTCGCACTGTTGGCTTCGCTCCACGTTTGACAGTACAGCAGTCGATGATGGCAGGGCGAACTGGCCTGGCGCGTATCGATTGACACTGACAATCCACCTGACGCCTACGTCATTGCGGTACGTGGCGCAGGTCGAAAACCCGGGTCCTACGCCACTGCCGTTTGGCCTCGGCTACCACCCATATTTCCGAACGACGCCTGATAGCCGACTTACGACCGTAGCCCGTGGTCGGTGGGACCTTCAGGACAACCTTCCGACCGGTACCGTCGTTCCCCTCGACCGGCTACACGATCTGCGGGAACCGCGGCTGGTCAGCGGGTTAATGTTAGACGATGGGTACACCGACCTGCCCTTGGCACGGGGCCCGCGTGAGATTGCACGACTCATCGACTCAGACGGCGTGCTGGCTGTGATTGCCGACCCCAACTTTCGTGAGCTGGTGCTGTTCACGCCGCCGCATCGGCAAGCGATCGCGATTGAGCCATACACCTGTCCGACCGATGCGGTCAACCTCGCGGCCCAAGGTAAGGATGTTGGCTGGCGGGAACTCGGACCCAGCGATACGTGGACAGGCAACGTGGAGTACAAATGGATCGGCGAACAGGAGGCGGGCGTCGTGGCGGCGGTCGGTGGATCGCACCCATCACTCGTCGCACGAGCGGAAGTCCGACCGGAGGATGGCGAATGAAATGGCGACTAGCAGCGGTGCTATTTGTCTTTACGCGCTTCGCATTCGCAGACCAGCCGATCCCGGTTGGCAGCGGCCGCGTCGAACTGACGATCGGGTCGAAGCCTCTGGAGGTCTTTACCTATAAGCCCGCCGACTATGATGCGAAGGCTGGCCCGCTGGTACTCGTCTTCCATGGCGTGCTACGTAACGCCGATACCTACCGCGATGCCGGCAAGCCGTTGGCCGACGTCAGCCGCGGTCTCGTCGTCGCCCCACGTTTTACCGTGGATGAGTTTCCGACTGCGAAATACCAGTTCGGAAATCTGTTGACCAACGGAAGGGCCAACCCGCCGGAGCAGTGGACGTGGTCGCTCGTACCCAAGATCGCCGAAGCAATCCGTCGCCGTGAGAACCGGCCGGACATGCCGTACGACCTGATCGGCCACTCGGGCGGTGGCCAGTTCCTGGCCCGTTTGGCAGCATTCGCAAAAACGGACGCTCGACGCATTGTTGCCTCGAACGCGGGCTCTCACACGTTTGTGAACCGCGATTTGCCGTTCCCATACGGTTTCGGCAAACTGCCACCGGATCTGTCCGGCGACGACGCGCTCAAGCAGTTTCTCGCCCAACCATTGACACTGCAGCTCGGCACGGCCGACGACCACCCGGACGAGTACTTCGACGCAAAGCCTGATGCGATGAAGCAAGGCGGCTCCCGCCTCGAACGCGGCCGTAACGCATATAAGCTGGCGCAATCGCTCGCGAAGGAAAAGAGCTGGCCGTTCCACTGGACGCTGGTCGAAGCCGAAGGAATCGAACACGACAGCACGAAGATGTTCGCGCACCCGAGCGCCAAGAAGGCGCTCGGGTGGGACAAGTAGCGTTACTTGAGCTTCCAGCTCTCGTCGAAGAAGTCCGCCGCGACGACCTTGCCCGGCCACCGCGAAGACGGAGGCGTTGTAACATCTACGACGGCCCAGTCCGGCAGCTTCGGCGTCTGCCTGGCATTGTTGAGCGCGTCGTACTCGCGGAATGTGAAGCCGCTGTTCAGCACGACGTACCTCGCCGGGTTCAACGGGTTCGGACATATCAGGATGGGCACGTGTGTTTCGGCCGGGTAGATCTTCGTCCCGACGACGACGCCCGTGGCCGACCACTTTACCGGCAGCTTGTCGGCGATCTTGGCTAACACCGCGTTCGACTTGGGGTCACCCCACAGGACGAGGTTTGCGGTCGCGATGTCCTTCTCAGTTAGTTTGGCGTCATCCGTAACTGGGGCGTCGCCACGGAAGACCTGCCGCCACTGCGCGACGGCGTGGTCGAACTCGGCCTTCGCCCACGCGCCAACCTTTTCGTTCATCGGTGAGCCGGTCGGGCGGACAAACAGGAACTTGTCGTAAAACGCGTCGTCGATGGGGCCTTGCAGGCCGTGGATCTTGGCTAGCCCCACCGCTCGTCCGGCCTTCGCGGCCAGTTCCCAGCGGTCGCCGACCTTGCTCAGCGATAAGGACTCCTGGGCGGGAAGGTCGAGCGTTTGGCCATCGATAGTCGGACGCAAACCTGCCTTTGTCAAAGTCAGCGCGGTAACGTTTTCGGTCGTCGCCGTCACCCGGCCTTCAGAATCGCGGGTCGCATCGACACGCGCTCGTTTCCAATGCTCGACCATGCCGTCGATGCGTACCCAGTGGCTCTGTGGGTATCGCAAGGTCCAGGTTGTGAACCGCACTCGGTTTGGTTGTGGGTCCTTCCCTTTCGCCACGATGTCGTCGATGCGGGCGCTAAGGTCCTTCTTCGTCTCCGCGTGGTAGGCGTGCTTCGTCTTCGGGCCGATCAGGTGGACGAGTTCCATTCTCTCGGACTTCATTGCCGTCGCCATCATGTCCGCGGCTTGCTTCTGCGAATCGAGTTCGCCGCTGTAGGCGACGGTCGGCAGGTTGTACAGATTCGCAGCGTAGTCCGTGGCGTCGTACAGGTGCCAGAGCTTCTGCTCCCACACCGTGGGCTTGAGCGTCTCGCGCTGGAAGACCTTCAGGAAGTCAGCTGTTTCCGAGAACCCGGCCCCCGGCGCGGCGGCCGCCCACAGGCTTGGGAAGTGAGTCGCGTACGTCCAGCACGCCGCGCCGCCCATTGAGAACCCACGGGCAACGATTCGCTCGTCGTCGATCTTGTAATCCCGCCGGACATGATCCATCGCCTCGAACGTGTCCACCTCGCCAGCAAAGCGGTTGGCGTTCGAAAAGCGGCCGAACGGGTGTAGCACGAGCGCGCCTGGCGGCGTGAACGGTCCGGCGCTCGTCATCCGGTCGTTGATGAACTTCAATTCCGTCACGTTCTCGAAGCGGCCGTGCCACCACAGGTCGAGCCGTGCCGGCTTGTCACGGTCGAGATCCTTCGGCACGACCAGCCCGTACGGCTGAATCGAGCCGTCGATCTTGCTACGGTAGCCGCGGATGACGGGGCCTGTCGCGGCAATCCACGATGGCTTCGCGGTGCCGACAACGAGTTCATCCAACCGCCCTTTGCCCGTGGCGAGCAGCCGTTTGGCCACTGCGAACTCCTTAGCGTCGAAGAACTCGCCGTACTTGAGCGCCCAATCGACGGCCTTCGCGAAGACCTCCACGTCGGGCAGGTAGTCCGGCCGGGCCGTATGCGCCCGGATGCGGGCTAGCAGGTCGTCCGTGCCGGCCCGCAGTTCGGCACGCACGTCGTCCGGCACTTTGATCCCGACCGGAGGAATGGGGCGCACCTTGTCGGGCACGTTGTCGCCAGGGCCGTCCGCCATTACGACGGCGAGTGGGATGAGGCACACTAGGGAAAAGAGCGGCCGTTTCATCGGAAGGGTCTCAGTGGGGTGGGGTATTGCGGAAATGCTACCGGACTGGGGCGAGTCTTCAATTGCGAGGAGAGCATAGCCACTGTCTGCTGAGCGTCACGGGATTCCTGGTAAGGCTGGTAACCTGCGACTCATCGGTATCGGTTAGGCGCTTCGATAAAGTTGCAGGAGTCGTCGGGGAGGTGCCGATAGATGGGGTTGTGAGGCGCTGCCGATGCGGCTGCGCGGGCACCGGAGGGATGTTATGTCGCGGCGAACGACCACCGGCCTTCTCCTGGCGGGCTTGTGCCTGAGCGGCCCCGGCTGCGTCAGCGTTCACCCCGGCTTGGCTCAGGTGCCGCCTTCGCTTCCGCCCGACGGAGCCGTGCCTCACGAGTTGTGCAAGGTCGTGCTCCCGCCATACGTCATTGAGGCGCCGGATCTACTGTTCATCCAAGTCTTGCGCCCGCCGACCGAGGAGGACATCGTCGGCATCAAGGGCGGCAAGGACGGTCTGGGGGCCAAGCCACCGAAGCCATTCTCGAAGTCCTTCGACCCGCAGATGATTGACGGGCAGTATATGGTCGCCATGGACGGCACCGTACTGCTCGGGGTCTATGGGACGGTGCAACTTGCAGGCTTGACCAAGGATCAGGCCCGCGAGCGTGTGCGGGAGTTCATTAGCGCCGTCACGAAAACCCGACCCGACGCAATTCAGGTCGTAGTCGATGTGATGGCTTACAACAGCAAGCCGTACTACGTCATTACCGATGGCGCAGGCTTCGGCGAGCAGGTCTTCCCGTTCCCGATCACGGGTAGCGAAACCGTTCTCGACGCCATTGGCCGCATCAATGGGCTGCCGCAGGTCGCGTCGAAGAAGCACATTTGGATCGCACGACGCAGCCCGCACGGAGGGCCGGAGCAGATTCTACCCGTCGACTGGATAGGCACGACCCAAGGCGGCGTGGCCGCAACCAATTGGCAGGTGCTGCCGGGCGACCGAATCTACGTGCAGTCACAGCCGATCATCAGCTTCCAGAACACGCTCACCAAGGTGCTTGCACCGGTTGAGAAGGTGCTTGGCGTGACGCTCCTCGGAGCGACGACGGTGAACGCGATCAAGAATCCGAATGGCATGGGGAATTGACCGCACACGGGCCCGGGATCGGTTAAACTGAGTGTGGACACCGCAGTGCGAGGTAAGCCATGACGATGCGAATTGTAACGATGACGCTTGTGACCATGGGCTTCACAACGCTGCTGACCGGACGAGCCTGCGCTCAGGGCGTCAACCCGTACGCCGCGATTCCGAACTACAATGCCCCGAACTTTCGGCCATACGCGATGCCAGGCCTCAGCCCGTACCTGAACATCTTTGGCGGTGGGAACAACCGGAACTTCAATAACGCTGCAATCAATTACTACAACTTCGCCCTACCAGCGCTGCAGGCTCAGAACCCTGTCGCCAACTACTATGCTGGTGGCAACCTTCAACAGCAATACACCGCGGCCCAGTTGCAACCAGGCGATGATATCTCGCTCGACCCGATGGATCCAACTAGTCGACTGCCTCGTCCATCGAGCCATCCAACGGCATTCAACAATGTCGGCGGCTACTTTAACTCGTTTGGCACCATTGGTTCTACTCGCCCACCGCAACAGAATCGCCCACAACAGCAGCCTGCCGCCACGGGGCGGAAGTAACGGACGGACGACGAGCGGTTCGCCCTGCGACTCACCACCCTCGGAAGGACCCGACCCGTGGAGAGCATCCGAAAACTGGTCGCCCGCATCGCCGCAACAGCGGTCGTTAGCGCTTCGTGGACCGTGCTGCCCATAGCGCGCGGCCAGGACGGCTACGCCGATATGCAGCCGCCGCGGACCTTACCGAGTTCGGCAGCATATCAGCACGTTCCGCTCATCCCGCGCGATCTTGGTTCGTACGCTGCCCAGAATCCGGCACCGCCGCCAGTAACGCCGCGCCAGCCCAGCGTACCAACGGCCACGCTGTCAGCTCCCATTGCATATCGGCAGACGGCCTGGCTCTCGGCTCCAACGGGAGCCCAGCAGCCCGCACCCATGCCGGTTGGGGAACCCGGGCCGATACCGAAGAAAGACGGCGAGGCGCCGAAACCGCCAGCGGCGACAACGCCAAAATCGCCGCCGCAGTACCAGACCTATCCTGCGATGACAGCCCCATCGGCAGCACCTTCGTGGCGATGGCATGGCTACGGAGCCGTCGCGACAACCGATGTGGCGCAGCCGATTTCAGCGGGTATGTCACCGCCGCCGTTCACGCCGTCGCAGCCGGTGTATCCGCCGGCAGCACCGGCCGAGTCAAAGCCGACCGAAACCGCTCCCGCAGTGACACCGCCAGCCGGTGTGAATGCACGAAATGGCGGGTCAGACTGGATGCCGCCAGGGGGCTACACCACGCCTCCGCCGATGCCGTCACTTCCGGCCGCGACACCGAATCTGAGTCCGTTGACTTACCTGGAGCCAGTTTGGAAGTCGGCCGGCGATCGCGTTGCCGCGGCGAATCCGATGTCCGCTGACGTCTGGCCGCAGCAGTACGCCCAGCCACAGCCGATACAGCAACAGCCGATTGTGCCAGCCGGCTACTCGTATCCGCAGCCCGCGTACAGCCAAATGCCCAGTAGTCAGCCGTCGACACCGACCTCGTCGTGGGGCAGTGCTTTCTACCCTGCGAATCCAGTCGTTGCGGCATCTCCGTCAAAAAACTACACGCCACGCGGAGTCTCCGACGGCCCAACAACATTCGCACCGGCATACCCAATGCCGGCGATCAAACAGGCAGCGTTTTCGGCTCCGCCTCCTAAGCCATCAACGGTCACCGAGGTCCGCGCAGTCGAACGGCAAGTGCCGCCAGTCAATCGGATCGAATCGCGTCCGCCTGACCTGCTGGGCCAGTTCAAAGCAGCGATCGATCGCGTCTGTGCTGGGCGCGGCTACGATGTTGAGCTGACAGCACGAAGTTCGTCGAGCTTGCTTCTGAAAATGAAAGTGAAGAAGGCGACGGATGCGGAGGTTGTGGCTGCCAAAATCGCATTGATTCCAGAGTTGGGGCCGTATCAAATCGCCTACGAGATCCAGGTTCAACCGTGACCGCCTTGGGCCACCGGCGGCCTAGTTCGCCGATTGGCCCGGCGCGGCGCTCGTGCCCGAGGGCACGTCAGGCTGGGCGGCGTGACGCGTGTACCATAGGACGCCGGCTATGCCAATGGTCATAAGTGCCACAACGACCGACCACGTCAGGGGCCGTTGTTGCGTTGGCTGGGACTGCTTGCTTTGTTGATGCCCCATCGCGCCCGATGGGGAGGGTGCAAAGGCCGGTCGCGTTGATGGCCGACCGTCGGCGGGTAGCAGATTCGAGAACGGGTTTACCGGTGGACGAACGTTGGGCGGAAGCGCTTGGGCCGGTGGCTGGAGAACGGCCTGTGGTCCGGATCCGTTCGGCGTTCCGTTTAGTGACAGCCCGCGCGTGCCAAATGTCGGAGTCGAGGACGCGACGGTCGTGCTTGCAGTACGTGGCGTTGCTACCGGTGGCTTCGGGATCGTAAATCGCCCGGATGTCGACGACGCTGTGACACCGGCCGCAGCCGCACATTTCTGAGGCAATTCGGTTTCTGCCGGTGGTTCGATCGGTGTCTGGACAAACGGCAAGAGAGCCTCGGCGACGTCCGCGGGCGATTGAAATCGCTGGGTCGGATCTTTGGCCAACATCCGGTCGAGGATAGCCGCGACGACGGGGGGAACGTCCCGCCGCAACTGGCCCATCGGCGTCGGCAGCCGGGTCTGGTGCCAAATCAGCTTCTGGGCGACGGTGCCATCGGGAAAGGGCGGTGTGCCCGCGAGCATGTAATAGAAGGTCGCGCCAAGGCTATAGATGTCCGCCCGAATATCGACTTCGTGGCTATCGTCGACCTGCTCGGGTGATAGGTAGTCGGCTGTGCCAAGAGTCCGCTCGTCGTATTTGCGGGTCAGGATGTCATCCTGGTCGTTGAAGAACCGTGCCAAGCCCATATCGAGGATCTTCACGACACCTTGACGGTCGACCAGGATGTTGCCGGGCTTCACATCACGATGGACCAGCCCGGCGACTTCGGATGCATACTGCAGGCCAACGGCGGACCAGTAGACGTAATGGCACGCGCGCGTCGGATTCAACGGTCCGGCTCTCTTGACCAACTCCTGCAAACTAGCTCCGTCGATGTACTCCATGACAAGGAAGTGGAGATTGCCGTCCTGGTCGATGTCGTACGCGCGTACCAGGTTCGGATGATCGAGGGCCGCGGCTGCGCGCGCCTCGCGATAGAACCGTTCCAGCGAAGCGGGGTCGTCAGCCTTAGCCGTTGGCAGCACCTTGACGGCAACTCGACGGCGCATCAGGGTATGTTCGCATAGGAACACTTGACCCATGCCGCCCGATCCGAGTTTCTCAAGTACCTTGTACTTACCGATGCTAAACCGCTTCCACTTGCCTTGAATCAATTGCTCGGACTGAAACTGAGTCAGGATGCCGTCTCTCACCATGAGCGACGAAAGCTTGCTCGGGTCTGCCGGCATCGAGCCACGGTCGCGAAGGGACTGCAAATACGCTGCGACGCGAGCGGTGTCGGCGACGCCGCTTCTCTTGATGAGATCGATGAACTCGGCGTTACTCGTCGGCGCAGGCATTGGCCTTCTCGTACAGACGGCGAGTCGCGAGTGGTCCCACGACTCGGCCGCGGCGGCATGCCAGCGGCCCAGACGCAACGGGTTAGAGACCGCTCAACTCTACGTCACAAATCGAGTCAAAACAATTATCTTGGGAGCCGTAGCGAAGTGTGTGCGGACCAACCCGGTGGCGTCCAGGTCATCAGGGCGTGTTGTCGTCCGGGCGAACGAGATCGGTGGCGCTTTCGAGGAGGATCTCAAAGTGGTCCTGATTTCTACGGATAACTCCGGTGGCTTGGATAACGCGGTTCTTGTACCGATCTTCCAGGCCGGACCGTCCATCGACACGTAAGGCGGGCAAGAGTTCCTTGGTCACAACCAGGACAAAGTTGCTCGGTGATGCATGGTCCCGTTCGGTATTGAGGAAGAAGACGGCGTTCGAAGAGTCGCTGTCCACATTGCTAACGACCATTCGGACGGTGCGCCGCTTTCCGTCAAACTCGCGCGCCCGATCGGCATCGACGATCGCCGCAGTCTCGATCCTTGATTCCCCAGGCAACACCGGAACTTTCGCCGCGGTCGAATCCGTCGCTGCAGGCACCTGTGGCTCGGTGCGACGCGGCCTCAAGGCCCACGTTGCGACTCCTACAACCACTACCGCCGTCGCCGCAGCGACAACCGGCTTCCATGAAACTCGCGACGGTGGAACCGGCGCGACCGGCAATGGACGGATCGCTGGCTCGGGTTTGGACCGAGGAATGGGTGCGGTCTCCGACACGGATATGGCCGGCGTGTCGGCGGGATCGGGCGGGCGGATGGTGAGCCGGCCGGGCAGTTCGACGCGTGACGACCGCGGAGGTGGAACTGGGACAGCGACTGTACCCTGCGCGCCGGCGACCTTGGATGCACGGCTCCGCTTTGGCATTTCGCGGGCCGGTGGCAGCGCAATCGGCTGACAGGTCCACGGCTGAAGCGCTACGACGACCTCTCGCGGCGACTGGTACCGCGTACTGGGGTCCTTCGCCATCATTCGATCGAGAACGGCAAGCAAGGGGGCGGGCACGTCGCTTCGGTATTCCGTAACGGCCCTGGGTGCTCGTGTCTGATGCCAGAGCATCTTTTGGCTGAGCGTGCCGTCTTCGAAGGGTGCCTTCCCGGTGAGGAGGAAGTACAGCGTGCTGCCAAGGCTGTAAATGTCGGCTCGAATGTCGATGGCACCCGGCAGGCCTTGTTCGGGCGCAAGGTAGTCGGCTGTGCCGAGGATCGTCCCCTCATCGTATTTGGCCGTGACGTTGTCGTGTGGTGGAGCGTTGAAAAAGCGTGCGAGCCCCAGGTCGAGAATCTTGATTGTGCCACCGCGATCGAGCAGCAGGTTTCCGGGCTTGATGTCGCGGTGGATCAGATTGGCAGCGTGTGCGTGCTCCAACCCCAGGGCTGCCTGAGCGATGTAGTGGGCCGCGCGGATGAAGTCCATCGGGCCGTAACGGCCGACAATTTCCTGAAGGCTCGAACCGTCGATGTACTCCAGGACGAGAAAGAGGATGTTGTCGTCACGGTCGATGTCGTGCGCCCGCACAATGTTAGGGTGGTCGAGTTGCCCGACTGCTTTCGCCTCCCGATAAAACCGTTCGAGAGTGGCGCGATCTTCTAGCTTGTTGCTTGGCAGCACCTTGAGTGCAACCAGGCGACTCATGTAGATGTGCTCACAAAGGTAGACGGCCCCCATCCCGCCGGCACCGATCAGTTCGAGCAGCTTGTACTTGCCACTGAGTATGAACCGTCGATGCTTGCCTTGAAGCAGTTGGCGCGCCTGGAACTCAGTCAGCAGTCCGTCACCGACCATGCGTTGAGCGATCGCCTGAGGAGCGGCTTGGGGCTTAAGTGTGGAAGCGAACGAATCGACTCGCGCAGGGTCGATGACACCGCTCTTGCGGACGAGGTCCAGAAACTCCTCACTGGTACTTGGCGCAACCATAAGTACCTCTGAGCGAGTCACGCTCACCGACCAGTCAATCTAGCCAGCGATACTAGCGTCGCAGGTTCGCGTCCATGCAGTGTGATATTTCTAGGTTCCCTGTGCAAGACCTTCGACACCGATTTTCATCAACTAGTCCAGGGCCGCGGCCAGATCGTCCCGCAGGTCGCTCGCGTCCTCAATGCCGACGCTGAGGCGGATCAGGCCGTCATCGACGCCACGGGCGAGCCGTGTTTCGAGCGGGATACTCGCGTGCGTCATCGTTGCCGGATGGCAAACGAGCGATTCGACCCCGCCGAGACTCTCCGCGAGACTAAAAAGCTTCGTCCGCGTCATGAATCGTCGTGCGGCAGTGGGGCCACCCTTCAGGCGGATCGAGACCATGCCGCCAAAATCGCGCATCTGTCGAGCCGCAATGGCATGGCCAGCGTGGGATTCAAGCCCAGGGTAGTACACTCGTTCGACGGCGGAATGATCGACGAGCCAGTTCGCCAAGGTGGTCGCGTTGGCGCAGTGACGCTCCATACGGACTGACAGCGTCTTTAGACCCCGAAGCGTGAGATACGCATCGAATGGCCCCGGCACACCGCCGGCAGCATTCTGATAGAACTTAATCGGTTCTAGGAGTGCCTTCGATCCGATCACAGCGCCGCCAACGACATCCGAGTGGCCGCCGAGGTACTTGGTCGTGCTGTGGACGACAATGTCGGCTCCGAGTCGAAGCGGTTGCTGAAGGTATGGGGACGCAAAGGTATTGTCGACGGCAAACGTCGCACGAGCCTTGCGCGCCACCTCAGCGATGGCTGCGATGTCTAGGACTTGCAAAAGAGGGTTGGTAGGAGTCTCGATCCAAACGAGCTTCGTCTTGGGCGTGATGATCTCACTAAACCCCTTTGGACTGGGGTCGTCGGTGTATCTTGCTGTCAGTCCCCACGGCTTGAAGACCCTTTCGAGAAGACGGAACGTACCGCCATAAAGGTCTGCGGCTGCCGCAACTTCGTCGCCGGGGCGCAGGGTCGAGAGCACTGCCGTCGTGGCGGCCAAACCTGACGCGAATGCGAGCCCCCGTTCACCGTCTTCGAGGGTCGCCAGGCACGTCTCCAGAGCCGTGCGCGTGGGATTGCCGCTCCGCGAGTACTCATAGCCCTTGTGATCGCCGGGCGCTGCCTGCGTGTAGGTCGAAGTCGCATAGATCGGGACGACGGTCGCACCGGTCGCAGGATCGGCGTCCTGCCCAGCGTGGATAGCCTTTGTGGAAAAGCCATGATTCGCGGATGACATGGGTCGAGTCCTTTCGGGTGCTACGGTAACGGAAGACTATCCCGGTGCGCAGTCGTCGGCGAGCCGGCCATGGGCGGCCCTACCAAACCACGATCCAGGGTCGAGCCAGGTTATGCTTTCCCTGCCGGTGCATGCTTGGAGCGGTTCCAGTACTGGATCAGGTCGATGCGGGTCACAATGTCGACGACTTTGCCATCGGTCGTTGCCAAGACACCGGTATGTCCGGCCATCAGTAGCCGATATGCTTCGTCTAGGTGCGTCCTGACATCGAGGGCTGGCAAGGGCTTGGCCATGACTTCCGCAACGGGGATTTGGGCCGGGTCTCGGTTGTCGTGCAGCACCCGCGCCAATGTCACCTCCTGGATCGATCCGACTGGCTTTCCGTCCTCCAAGACCGGCAATTGCGAAATGCCGCGAAGCTGCATCAGCTCGATGGTCGAAGCAACGGTTGCGTCGGGTGTCGTCGAAACCATTTCGCGTGGGCCACGGGTTTGCATCAAATCGGCGAGTGTGAAGGCCTGCTGCGCAACTTGAATCAGGTTGTTCTCAGCAAGCCACTGGTCGTCGAAGAACTTACTCAGGTAATTGCGTCCCGTATCGCAGCCCAGTGCCACGACAAGATGGTCGCCGGTCAGCCGCCGCGCATAACGCAGGGCCGCGGCCACGTTTGTGCCGCTGGAGCCTCCAAGCAACATACCTTCGCGCCGAGCAAGATCGCGAGCGACGTGGAAGGACTCGGCATCGCCGACTCGCACCCATTCATCGACAACCTGTCCATTAAAAGTCTTCGGCACGAAGTCCTCGCCGATCCCCTCGACCTTCCAGGGTCGCGGGCTGTCGCCGGAAAGGACCGATCCTTCCGGGTCCGCACCAATGACCTTCACGTCGGGGTTCTGTTCCTTGAGGTAGCGACCCACGCCCGAGGCCGTACCCCCTGTTCCAACACCACAGACGAATACCGTGACCCGACCGTTCGTTTGTTGCCAGATCTCCGGCCCGGTCGTTCGATAATGCACGTCGGGATTCGAGAGGTTGGCGAATTGGTTCGGCCGCCAAGCGCCGGGAATCTCCCGCGCAAGCCGATCGGCGACTCCGTTGTAGCTCTCGGGTGAATCGGGCGCTACGCCGGTGGGAGTGATAACGACCTCCGCACCATAGGCTTTGAGCAGACTGATCTTCTCTTTTGCCATCTTGTCGGGCAGGACGAAGACGCAGCGATAGCCCTTGACGGCTGCACACATCGCGAGGCCGACTCCGGTGTTTCCAGCCGTGGCTTCGACAATGGTTCCACCCGGCTTGAGCAATCCGCGCCGTTCCGCATCGTTAACCATCGCGATGCCGACTCGGTCCTTGACGCTGCCACCGGGATTAGCGGCTTCATACTTGACGTACACGGGCACGTTGACTCCGGCGGCGACGTGCCGCAGCCGCACGAGCGGCGTGTGTCCGACGGTTTGCAGAATCGTATCGTGCATGGTTATCCTCCGTAGCTCTCATGATACAGACCCTGAGTGTGGTGCCGCGAGCCGGTCCGCCGAAGCCGTGGCCAAGTACCGGGTGCGTCACCTGTTTGGCTATAGGATGCGTCATCACATTGCCGGGCTGCGCGGCGTGCCGTAAAACGCTTGAGAGTGTGGACCTGCAACGGGGAGACTCATGCGTCACGTTTTGTCGGCCCTGGTGCAGAACCAGCCGGGAGTCCTGTGCCAGATTTCAGGGATGCTCGCGTCACGGGCATTTAACATCGAGAGTCTGGCTGTTGGCGAGACCGAGAAGCACGACCTATCACGCATGACGTTCGTCATTCATGGCGACGACGCGGAATTAGAGCAGGTTCGCAAGCAACTCGACAAGATTGTCACCGTCGTCCAGGTCATGGACATTTCGAGCGAGAACTTCGTCGAACGCGACCTAATGCTGGTCAAGATTCACGCCGCAGCATCGCAACGGACGGAAGTCGCGCTGTTGGTCGAGATGTTCCGCGGCAAGGTCGTGGACATTACGTCGGACACGATGATGCTTGAGATCAGTGGCCAGGAATCGAAGATTGAAGCGTTCATCGACCTGATGCGGCCGTACGGCATAATCGAGCTAGCACGGACCGGCCGGATCGCCTTGGTCCGCGGAAAGCCCGGCCAAGGAGATTCCCTGTGAACACGCCGGCGTTGACCCTGACGAGTGCGACAAAAAAGGTCGATCCAAGTCTGGCCGCGTTCCTGGATTCGCTTAAGCCGGGCCAGCGCATCAAGGTGACTCAGCGAATCCGCGTCGGCGCGCGCGTCTGGAATGCCGTGATCGTGGGAGTATTCCGCGGGTTGAACTACCTTGCGACTGGTCTTGCGACCGAGCGGGTGCCAGAAGACGACATCGTGGTCCCGGTAGTCCACTTCACGAAGGACAATGGCGAGCTATCAAGCGTCACTGTGGACGAACATACGAAGGTGGAAATCGCATGACGCCATCCGCCTGGGGACAGTTGGCGGATATCAGCGTTTTCTCCACACTTCATCTTCGCGTAACCCGAGCTTCTCCATCGCACCGCGAATCTCTGCATAGAACCGCTTTGCGTCGCCGGGGTAACCAGCCGTTGGCTTGATGCCCGGCACATGCGTGGCCCAATAACGGTTGAACTGCCGCATAAACGCTTCACGAAGGTACTTCGCCAACATTGAAGCGAGCGCCACTGGCAGGCAATCGCGCTCCGCTCGCGGCTTGAAGATGAGCCGTATATCGCGGCCCAATCCTTCAACGCGGTAAGTGCTTTCCGTTGCGGTCTCACGTTCAGCAATGACCCATCCATCCGGCATCGCTGTTTGGATCATCGGTGCGTAGAAGTTACGGCCGCCCTGCTTGTCAATGACAAACCGCACAGGTTCACCGGTGGGCAGGGCAGCGAGTTTCGCCCCGAGCAGTGAGATCACTCCTTCGGCTAATGGACCTGCTTTCGACCCGTGTCGCTCGATCAGGTCGTTGAAGCGAGATGTTTGTGTAACGCAGCAGCTCACATGAGGGAAACATGGCTGTTCCTCCGCTTCGCCGCGGAGGCCGAAGACCATGAGGTTAGCCAGGTCGGTCGCGAATGGAAGCTCCTCGGACGGGTCGAACCATACTTCATTCCTGCACGACTGAGTCCAGTTTGACGAAAGTTTGTCGATCAACTCCCCTAACGGAATTGTGGCGTCACGGGCGTAGCCGAGAGCAACGAGTACGCCGGTCTCCAAGGCTATCAAACCGTTCGCAGCGGAGTAGATGAGCTTAGAGTCATCAATGACGAGCCTGCCGTTTGCCGCCTCGCCGGCACGGCAGAATACGGCCGAATACTGATCCCACAGACAGTCCACTTCATCCGGCACCCGCGTCGCAACAGCCGCTTGCACGAGCGGCCCGAGGTTCGGCCCATAACCTGCCTCGTCGAGACCGACCAGCCAGTGCATCGATTCCTACCATGAACACGGGTAACGAAACAGGAGCGCGACCGTTATGATGACCGACAACATTTTCCTGAAGATTCTTGACAAGTCGATTCCTGCACAAGTGGTTTACGAGGACGATCAGTGCATGGCTTTTCGGGACGTCAATCCCCAGGCCCCGACGCACGTACTGATTATTCCCCGCAAAGTAATCGCTACGCACGATGCCGTGACTGACGCTGACAAGCTATTGCTCGGCCACCTGCATGTGGTCGCCGCGAATTTGGCAAAACAGTTGGGCCTGTCCGATGGCTATCGTCTCGTCCTGAATTGCCGCGAGCGAGCCGGGCAGACGGTCCCGCATCTCCACATGCATCTGCTGGGCGGCCGCAGTCTTACTTGGCCTCCCGGTTGAGGTGTGCGACCAAAGTCTCAACATCCTCCAGGTGTTGTTGCGCGACGTCATTGACTTCCCACCGGTCATCCGGCTTGAGGTACAGTTGCGGTGGATCGGTTGCGATCAGGTATCGGCTTGGGGTCCGAACACCAATGTGAGCAATGGTGATGACATCATGGGATATGCTGGATTCCACGCTTAGGCCAACCCAACGACAGATCGCATCATAGAGGTCGGGTGGCTGAGTCAACGCTCCAATCCGGTCGCCACCCTCGCCGCGTGGGAGCCGAACGATGAGCGGCAGGTGAACGAGTTCCTCGTGCGGGAGTCCGTTCGCAAAGCCAGCCGCACTCCGTTCTCCGAGTGGTAGGCCACGGAAGCTCGTGATCGCCCAAGTCGCTTGGTCGCCCCAGCCCCGTTTATCGAGGTCAGCCCATAGCTTTGCGAGTCCGGTGTCGAAGGCTGTTATGGCCGCCGCGTAAGTTCGCTGAACGCGATCCAACGTTCGGTTGTCGTCGATCGCTATTGGTAGTTTGTCAGGCCAAGGAAAAGCCTGGTCGTCGCTTTCATCTTCTTCGTCGTCCTCGAAGAAATAGTCTGCGAGAGTTTCGTCGGGTACGTCCCACGGTGGCAGCAATAGGCCGATGTCGATCCACAGTACAGCCGGATCGGAGTCGCCCAGACCTTCGATGGCTCGTCGCAGAGCTCGCCGCGTTGGCTTCAGTCCGAATGGCTCGTCCGCGTCACGGTCGAACGGGACGTGGGAGAGCTTGATTCCGGCCATGCCGAGTCGGTCGTAGAGGCCGGACGGTTCGGGCGTACCCGGTGAATCCGCGAAGTGCCAATCGTAGACGATTCCTTCCGCGGCCCAGCGATCAATCGTTGGCGTCGCGACCCACTCGCATCCGTAGCAGCCCAGGTAATCCGGTCGCAGACCGTCGGCTGCGATAACAACGACCCGCATGGCGACCACCTTCCCGACCGGGCTAACAGCGGATTCCCCAGCTTGACCAGACTGAGGGGGGTGCAAGTGCCCGGACGGTTGCCATAATAGGAATGTCCGCCCTCAAATGAACCCGCCTGACGGGCCGGGCGTATCGACGAATACTGCAACGGAAGGACGGCGGCGTGCTCGGCCCGATCTTCGCGAGAGAATTTCTTACCGTCCCGCGACGGGCCGGCCATTATGCCGCTCGAGCGGCGTCCCTTGGGTTACTGTGGACGCTTGGTATCACGGCTTGGCTTGCCACGGGCGGACTTGCTGGCGAGCCGTCATTGGGCCAAACGGCTCGGTTTGGCCTCTTGCTGTTTCAGGTCTTCACTTACGTCGAATTGACGCTCGTGACTTTCTTTGCCGCCCTGTCCGCGGCCAGCACAGTCGCGCAGGAGAAGGATCGGCGAACGTTTATTCTTCTGCTGCTCTCCGACCTTCGCGATTACGAGATCGTCTTGGGCAAGTTGCTGGGTAGTCTGTTGCCGATTCTGCTTGTATTGGTCGGTTCGCTTCCAGTGCTGATGCTCTTGCTCCTACTTGGTGGTATCACTCCGATACAAGTGATTCAGTCGTGGCTCGTCTTGCTTTCGACGGCCCTGGTGGCGGGATCGCTCGGTGGCCTGGTCGCGTTGTGGCGTGACCGGACGTTTCAGTCGCTGGCACTCTCGGTCCTGACAATCGTCCTTTACTTTTGCGTTGTTCGGGCACTCGGTCTGTTCGGAACGACGGCTGACTTGGTCGATTACCTCGACCCGTTCCAGGCGCTACGCGGCGTTCTGGATGCGTCGAGTGCTGAGTCGGCAGTACCGCCGGTGTACTTCTTCGTTGCCGTCATGCTGGTCCTTGGTGTACTGCTCAATCTCTGGGGCATCTACAAGCTGCGGCACTGGAACCCCGGCGGGGAACCGATCATGCAGCGGGAAGCTCCAGAGGATGAGGATGAGAAAGACCGGACCAGGGCTCACGCGGCCCCCGGTGCCGTTCGAGAAGTCTGGCGCAACCCCGTGCTGTGGCGCGAAATCCGGACTCGGGCCTACGGCCGACGGCCACTGATCGTCAAGTTCGCCTATTTCGTCGTTCTTGGCCTGATCTGCTACGCTGCCCTGTCGGTTGTACTCGGGCCGAACCGGGTGCCGTTCGGGGCTGGTTTGGGGCTGGTGCCGATCACAATCCTGAGCCTATTGCTCGTTGCCGCTCAGGCGGCAACGGCGATCACAACTGAGCGTGATGGTGGGGCGCTCGATCTTTTGCTCGTAACCGACCTATCGCCAAAGGAATTCATCTTCGGCAAACTTGGCGGCGTCCTTTACAACACAAAGGAATTTCTCCTGCCGCCGCTAATACTGGCGGCCGTCTACGCTTCCCTCGGGATGTTAGCGACGGCACCAGCGTCGAAACCGCAGCTCGAAGCTGGCATGAATGCCACCGCACTCTTTGCGACCTGGGGTGGCATCCTCATCTTGCTTGCGTTTGTGATGATACTCGGCGTTCACGTCGCGTTACGAATCGTCAATAGTCGGCAATCGATCACCAATACTCTCGGGACGGTCTTTTTCCTGTCCGTCGGGACACTGGTGTGTATCTATCTGATCCTGATTAATGGCGGCACGTTCGAGTATCAATTCCTGAGTTTCTCGCTATTCCTGGTTGTTGGAATTGGCGGTCTCTGGTGGGTGCTCAGTGCGGAGCAGCCGACGCAGGCTCTGACGCTGGCGAGTGTACTGTTGCCCTTGTTCATCTTCTACTGTGTCACAAACGTCCTTGTCGCCACACCTGGCTCCGAGGAGTCGGCTCCACCCCTGGTGCCATTCCTTTCGATCGCGCTGCCATTTGGCTTTGCCATCGGCGCGATGCTCGTACCACTCTTGAGCGAATTCGATGTGGCGTTGGGGCGAACGCGAGCTGAGGAATAGGCGAGCGCCGGTTGTCCGGCCCGCGACCGAGGTTTCAGCCACTCGACGCCCTTTGCCTGCGGCCTGACGCTTGGCTCGGCAAGTCAGTTACTTATTCACTTCGACGACGGTTTCTGAAACTGTTTGAGAGGCCTTCCGAACAACCGAACGGGGGGTACTGCCGTGTACGATGTGGCCGTACTCGGAGCCGGCATGGCGGGCATGGCGACTGCAGCGCGCTTGCAAGCGGTTGGCTTGCACACCGTCGTATTGGAGGCGCACGGCCAGCCCGGCGGTTGTGCCGGCTTCTTCCGTCGCCGCGGCTTTGCCTTTGACGTTGGAGCGACAACGCTGGTCGATTTCACGCCTGGTGGTGTGGGCAGCGAGCTACTTGAGGAGGTCGGTTTTCCCCAGATCAGAGGCGAGGTGCTTCCCGGCTACATCGCGTGGCTACCGGACCGGACGGTGACGCTGTATCGAGACCCGGAGGCGTGGAACAGGGAGCGGCTGCGGACGATCGGTGACACGCCGGCGCACCACCGTTTATGGGCTCTATTGGATCGACTGGCGATTGTATTCTGGAAGGCGAGCCGTCGCGGTGCCCATCTGCCTGTTCGTTGCGTCGGCGATTTCCTTCGTGCTGCGTACAGCGTCGGATGGGCCGGCCTACCACTTGTTCGGTATTTGCGCTGGACAGTGGGCGACGCCCTAAGGATGTTTGGTTTGCGCTGCGACGTACCGCTAACCGGCTTACTGGCGATGCTGCTCGAAGACACGGTTCACGCGAGAATCGACGCCGCGCCCCTGATCAACGGAGCCCTCGGCATAACGATCCGGGGTGCAGGGCTGACGCGGGCACGTGGCGGAATGTTCGGCTTCTGGCAAGCGTTCACAAGCCACTATCGTGCTCTTGGCGGAAAGCTATGTGTTGGCAAGCGCGTTACAGGCGTTGAACGGCTCGCTCGCGGTGGTTATCGCGTCCGAACTTCGCGCGGCGACGTTGCGGCACGCCAGGTGGTGAGTGCTCTCCCGGTCCCCGTGATCGCTCGGCTAGGACCGCCCGAGGTCGCGGAATCGCTTCAGCCTTACATCCGTCGTGACGAGCCGGCTCAGGGTGGGGCAGTCGTTGTGTTTCTCGGCGTTCCCGAACGTGAAGTCGCCACGCAAGCCTTCACCCATCATCAGCTTCTGCACGATGACGCGCGGCCGCTCGGTGACGGCAATAACATGTTCATCTCAGTATCCGCAGCCGGCGACACCAATAGCGCCCCGCCTGGGCACCGCGCGGTCATGATCTCAACACATTGCGAGTTGTCCGCCTGGGCGGGGTTGACGGCCGACGACTATGCTCGCCACAAGGCCGCAGCAGGTGAGCGGCTTGTGAGCCTTGCCCGACGCGTCTATCCAGACCTTGGTCGGTGTGGTGTGGTCTACGAAGTGGCGACTCCACAGACGTACGCGCGTTTCACTGGACGGCCGCGCGGAGCCGTCGGGGGCGTCCGGCAAACCCTCGCCAACAGCAACCAGAATGCTGTGCCGCACGACCTGGGTCCGCCCGGCTTCTGGCTTGCAGGTGACACGACCTGGCCGGGGCTTGGCACAGTGGCCTGCGTTTTGGGGAGTCGAATTGTGGCCGACAGTGTGCGTCGGCTCGCGGCACGTCTTGTCAACTCCTCTGTTCCGGAGTCGGTGCATGCCCATACCGCCGTACGCTGAGCCAGCATTGCCACACTTAGACGATCTTGGCGGCGACTTGTTAACGACGACGGCGTGGCAGTGCCGTGTGTCGTGCGCCCGACCGTTTGTCGGAATCGCTGCCTTCGCCTTCGCGAGCTGGCTCGGCTGGTGGTGGCTGACGCCTATGATCGTCTTCCTGATCTTCGTGGCGGTCGTCACAGTCACGCACGATGTCGTCCACGGCGCGCTTGGCTTGACCGCTCGGCAGACCGAGTGGGCGCTCTTTGCGTTCGGGGCCGTATTGCTGGAGAGCGGCCATGCGTACCGTGTCACCCACTTGCAACATCATCGTGTCTTTCCCGCCCCGGACGATCCTGAGGGTGACCCGGCTCGGCTGACCTTTTGGCGCGCTGTGTTATGGGGGCCAGTATTCCTGCCGCGTTTGTGGTGGTGGGCTTTCCGACAGAGGCGAAGTCGGCCAGTTGAACGGCGGTGGCTCCTACTCGAAGCCGCATGGGCTTTTCTTGTGCCGCTCGTGGGTCTTGCCCTTTGGCCGCTGACTCCGGCCGTGCTGGTTTACGCTGGCCTGGTCGTCGTCGGGAGCTGGGTGTACCCATTGCTCACAGTTTACTTGCCGCATTGCGGCTTTGGTGACACACCGCTGACGCAGACGGGAACGCTTCGCGGACGGATCATCCCGGCCCTGTTCCTCGAGCTGACGTATCACCTCGAACACCACCTTTACCCGGCCGTGCCAAGTCATCACCTGGCCGAGTTGTCGAAACGTCTCGAACCGACGTTGCTTGCGGCCGGCGTCCGCCCGACGCGGGTGCCGTGATGGGCGTCAAACCTGAAACACGCCGGTCTTGAACTCGCGCCCGCTGTCATACCGCGTCGTCACCTCGAGTGCGATCATGAGCGCCTCGCGGGTCCGCGATGGTTCGATGATTCCGTCTACCCACAGCCGGGCCGCGGCGTAGCGGATGTCGGTCTGCTCGTCGTACGATGCCTTCACCTTCTGGCGTAGTTCCTGCAATTCGCTAGCGTCCGGTTCATGTCCGCTACGCTTGAGGGCTTGAATCTGCACGTCGAGGAGCGTGTTCGCCGCCTGGTCGCCGCCCATGACGGCGTACTTCGCAGTTGGCCACGCGAGGATGAAACGAGGGTCAAATGCCTTGCCACACAGAGCGTAGTTGCCGGCCCCGTACGAGCCGCCGGTAATCAGAGTGATCTTCGGTACGACGGAATTCGAGATCGCGTTAACGAGTTTCGCTCCGGCCCGGATGATGCCAGCCTGCTCCGAATCGCGACCGACCATGAACCCGTTTACATCCTGGAAGAAAAGCAGCGGAACACGCGACTGGTTGCAGTCCATGACGAAGCGGGCTGCTTTGTCTGCACTGTCGACGTAGATGACACCTCCATATTGAAGTGCCCCCTGAGCCGGTTTGCAGCGCTTTCGCTGGTTAGCGACGATTCCGACAGCCACGCCGCCAAGACGCGCGAGTCCGCAGACGAGGGTCTGGCCGTATTCGGCCTTGTATTCATCGAACGGGGCGTCATCGAGTATGCCTTTGAGTAGATCACGAACGTCGTACTCACCCTTCGTAGCCGCGAGACTCTCAGTGGCATTCGGTGGTGCGGCGGCAAAGTCCACCGTGCCTCGTGTTGCGGGCCACGTTGCGACTATCCGCCTTGCTCTTTCCAAGCACGATGGTTCGTCCTTCTCTCGATAGTCGATGGTGCCGCTCACGGCCGAGTGCATAGCCGCGCCGCCCAACTCCTCGTGTGTTACCGTCTGGCCGATCGCTGCCTTGACGAGTGCCGGCCCCGCAAGATAGAGGCCGCTGCCGTCGGTCATCAGCAATGTGTCGCACATGACGGGCAAATAGCCACCGCCCGCGACGCAGTTGCCCATGATCGCCGCGAGCTGCGGAATGCCAGCCGCGGAAATGACGGCATTGTTGCGGAAGATGCGGCCGAAGTCGTCCTCGTCGGGGAACACCTCGTCCTGCAAGGGCAGGAAGACGCCGGCCGAGTCGACGAGGTAGACGAGCGGCAGCCGGTTCTCCATGGCGATACGCTGGGCTCGCAACACTTTCTTGGCTGTCATTGGGAAGAAGGCCCCGGCTTTCACCGTGGCATCGTTCGCAATGACCATGGCGCGCCGGCCGCTGATAGTGCCGATCCCAGTCACGACACCGGCCGATGGTGCACCGCCCCAGTCGGCGTACATGCGATGAGCGGCCCACAGGCCAACTTCGAAAAGCGCCGTGTTGGGGTCGAGAAGAGTCGCGATGCGCTCGCGCGCGGTCATTCGACCCTTGGCGTGCTGTCGCTCAATGGCCTTTGGGCCGCCGCCGAGGCGGATCGTATCTTCTTGTGCGGAGAGGTCGGACATTCAGCAATCATCGGATGAAAGCCGGCCGACGGCAATCGGGGCTTGGGGCTTTAGGTTACGAGAGACCAATCCTTCCGTTGACGCGATGATGGGATTTTGAGCATCTTGCGGTACTTCGTGACCGTACGCCGGGCGACCGGGTACCCGTTCTCCTGGAGCTTGGCAACAAGGTCCTCATCCGAAAGCGGGTTGGACTTGTTCTCCTGACCGATCAGCTCGAGGAGCTTGTTTTTGATCGTTTCCCAGGCGACTTCTTCGCCGCTGGCAGTCTGGGTACCGCCGCCGAAGAAGCGCTTCAATGGAAAGATGCCGCGCGGCGTCTGCACCCATTTGTCATCCACCGCACGGCTTACGGTCGTTACGTGGACGCCGACAATGTCCGCGATCTGTTGCATCTTGAGCGGTTCAATGTGCTCTGGGCCTTTGTCGAGAAACGCCCGTTGATGCTTGACAATCGCGCGTGTCACCCGTTCGAGCGTGCGGCGACGCTGATTGATGGCATCCATGAGCCACTCGGCCGCCTGAATCTTGCGCTTGATGTACTCGCGAGTCTTCGGATCGTGGCCCTTTGTGCGGGCCAACTCGATCACGTGTCGCGGAATGTGGACCTCGGGAACCCAATCGTCCACGAGTCGAACGTCGTACTCGCCGTCTTCCCCGAGTTCGACAATCGCATCCGGCACGACGTAGGGGATGTTCTCAGCGGCGAACTGCGCCCCCGGCCTGTAGTTCAAGTGCTTGAGCGCTTCGATCGCTTCCTGAATGGCCGGTATGTCGTAGCCGGTTCGCTTCTGAATTACAGGGAGCCGATTGTGAAGCACGTCGTCGAGGTGGTGCTGAATGATCAGACGAACCAACTCGGCTTGTGGCGTCTCGGAAGTCACCTGCAGGAGAAGGCATTCTTTCTCGTCGTGCGCTCCAATGCCTGGTGGATCGAGCTTTTGCAGGATACGGATCGCGCCTTCGACCTCAAAGGCCTGGACCGGTTGGGGATACGATGCAAGTACCTCGCCGACTGATAGCTTCAAATAGCCACGATCATCGATGTGCGAAATCAGGAACTCGATTAGTTCCTGTTCCTCCGGGTCGAGTTCCAGGAAGCCCAGCTGTTCGGTCAGGTAGTCCTGAAGCGACTGTGGACGTGACGGGATGTTGGACATCGCATCGTGTTTGCGATCGATTTCATCGTCGATGCCGTTACGTGATGGGCGATGATCTTCGTTGAAGGCATCGCCATAGTCGCGCGATAGGGCTTCCAGGCGATTGAAATCCAGCTCATCGTTCACACCGACGACCAACTCGCCCTCGGTGTCGGCTCCGCTCTCGGCAAAGTCAGCGGGGCCAGCCTCATCGGCTGGGAGTTCGTCCGAGGATGCTTCCTTCAACTCCAAGGCGGGGTTTTCGTCCAACTCCTGACGCACGCGCGCCTGCAAATCCATGATGGGTAATTGCAGGATTTCCATCGACTGGATCATGCGCGGAGCGAGGATCATCCTCTGCTCCATGCGCTGGCCCAGGTGCATGTTCAACTGCATTCCGCTCATCGAGGCACCTCAAAACGCTCGGCGACCATCCAGGGCGTCCGCGAGCATTTGGGAATTCACTAGATCAAAGGTCGCACCCGAGGGAAGTCCCCGAGCCAACCGAGTCACTTTCACTCCCGTTCCAGCCAATAGGCCGGAGACATAGAGTGCCGTTCCGTCGCCTTCCAGCGTCGGACTCGTCGCGAGAATAACCTCATTTACTCCACCGTTCCGCACACGCCGTGCCAACGCCTCGGCGGTCAACCGCTCCGGCCCCATGTTATCCAGCGGTGCCAGGCGACCACCGAGGACATGGTACTTGCCACGGTAGTTGCCCGTACGTTCAAACAAAGCCAGGTCGCGAGGCGTCTCGACCACGCAGATCACGGAACCGTCACGTCGGGGGTCTCCACACACGGTGCAGAGGGTGCCCTCGGCCAGGTTATAGCATTCAGCACACGGTCGAATGGCATCAACCACATCGCGAAGGGCCGTCGCGAGAGTCAACGCCACCTTGCGATCCGACGCGAGCAGAAAATGCGTCAATCGTTCAGCCGTCTTTGGGCCGATGCCTGGCAACTTACAGAACTCCTGTGCCAGCCTTCCGACTGCGCCCAGGTGTGCCTCGTCGTTCACATTAGCCCCGGCAAGTTGACACCCGGCGGTAGTCCAACCTCGGTCGCCATACGTCGAGTTTCTTCACTAATCTGATCTTTGACCCGGTCTAAAGCTTGCGTCGTGGCAGCGGCTACGAGGTCTTCGAGCATCTCACGATCGGCCAACGCCTCCGTTGAAATACGACACGACGTCACCGTCATGCGCCCGGTGACCTTGACCGTGACCATGCCACCGCCGGCATGACCCTCGGCCGTTAAGCGATCGATTCGCTCACGCAGCTTCTCGGCCTCTTCCTGAATCTTGGGAAGCTTGCCGAGTAGTCCGGCCAGTTGTCCAAGGCCTCCGATCCCGCCAAACATCGTTCAATCCTCGTCCGTCGTCGTTTCCGGCATCAAACCGAAACTGTCATCTACCTGAAGTAACTTGGCCCCCAGAACATCTGCGGCTCGCTTCAACAGGGCATGATCGATGGCTGGCCCCATCTCTTTCACCGTTCTTGGAGCGATCACGGATGGTGTATGTTTGTTACGTGATAATACCGATTCCACTCGGACAGCCCAGTCCTGCCCCGTCAATCTTCGGAGAGCGTCGGTTACACGTTGGAGCCGAGTCTCGTCAGTACAGAACGAACGTTGAGTATTGTACTCCACAGGAAACTGCAATACTAGAGCATTTGGCCCGGAAATTGCTGGAAGTCCAGCGACTTGCACATTTTGGGCGAGCACAGGGCCAATCTGAGCGAGAACCGCCGACCAGATATCCGCTAACGTGTCAATCGTTAACGCCGTTGGCCCGGCGGGTGGAGTCGGGATCCGATTGGTCGTCAGCTCAGCGGAGTTTTTTTTTTGCTCTTCTGCAGCGAGAGCCCGTGATGAAACTGGCGTTGGACTGGCCGATAGCTCGACGCCGGTCTGCAAAATGTCGGCGATCTGCGAAAGCGATATTAGGCCGTCGAGCCGACTAAGACGGACCAGCGCCATTTCAATGAGAACGCGACCGCGCGACGAGTTTCGCAATTGCATTCGAGCCGAATGCAGCACATCGAGGCCTGCCAGGACGACGTCGAGCGTTGTCTTGGCCGCTTGGTCGCTGATGGCTCGACGAATGCTCTGTGTTGTGCTCAACCCACTGACATCGGCGCCGGCACAGCCAACTAACATCAGTTCGCGCCAGTAGTCGATCAATTGATCGAGTAACTCTCCAAGTTGCAGCCCATCGTCGACACCTACCGCGAGCAAGGCAAGGGCTGTCTTGGCGTCGCCGGCTAGGACCGCGGCCGCGATCGCGGCAACCTGTTCGTCCGAGGCCGTGCCGAGCAACCGTTGCACCTGCTCGGCCGTCAGCCGTTCTTCGCCGAACGCGAGCAACTGATCGAGGAGTGATTGGGCGTCGCGCATCGACCCGGCGGCGCGGCGGGCGACTAGGGCCAGGGCGTCGTCGTCGGCTTCGCGGTTCTCACCTTTGACGACAGCCCGTAGCCGATCGATGATCCGTGGTGCGGCAATGCCAGCGAAGTCGAACCGCTGACACCGCGACAGGATGGTGATCGGAACCTTGTTCGCGTCGGTCGTGGCGAAGATGAACTTGACGTGCAGCGGCGGTTCTTCGAGCGTTTTGAGCAGCGCGTTGAACGCCGGCGTCGTCAGCATGTGGACTTCGTCGATGATGTAGATCTTGTACCGCGACCGCGACGGTGCGAATTGCACGTTCTGCCTCAGATTGCGAATCTCGTCGATGCCGCGGTTCGACGCGCCGTCGATCTCCAGCACGTCGATGTCCTGCCCGACGGCGATGGCGAGGCAGCTTTCGCACTGGTCGCACGGCGTCGGCGTCGGTCCCTTCACGCAGTTGAGGGCCTTGGCCAGGATGCGGGCGGCGGTCGTCTTGCCGACGCCGCGGGTGCCGGTGAAGAGGTAGGCGTGGGCGATGCGGCCGGACTTGATGGCGTTAGTCAGTGCCTGGGCGACCGGCTCCTGACCGACGAGATCGGCGAACTGCTGCGGCCGGTAGCGGCGGGCGACGACAGTGTACTCGGATGAGCGCTCTGAGGAGTCGGTGGGGGTGGCCTTCCGTTTTGCCATGTCAGCGCCCCACCGGACGCCGCCGGTGGGCTTTCAGAAGAAATGGGAAGCCCGCGATGAACCGAGAAGAGGCACTCCCACTGCACAAGGGTACGTCGCTTATGGCTGCACCTTCCGGCCTGACCAGGTTCACAACTTCCCTTTGCGTGGAACCCCTCCCCGTATCCACCGCGGGCACGAGTGAGCGGTAACGCTATTCGGCTCAGTCCACCTCCCGCGTCTGGATCGTCACCTTGCGGATACCGGCCGGCTTAAGGGGGCGGTTCGACCCGTCCGGTCGCGGTAACTGCCCGATTTTACGCACCGCGTCCAGCCCCTGCGTCACTTTGGCAAAGACGGTGTAGTTACCGTCAAGGACCGGAGCTTTGCTGAGAGTAATATAGAACCGACAGGCCGCGCTGTCCGGCTGGTCATCGCGACACGCGCCAACCGTGCCTTCTTCGTGCGTTACTTTGTCGCTAAACTCTGGCTTGAGCCAGTAGCCGAGGTGCCCGATACCTGGCTCGCCGGTCCCGAGCGGGCAGCCGCCCTCAATCATCTCCAGTTTCGCGCCGCCCTCACCCTCCTGCTGTACGACATGCTCGAACAGGAGGCCGTCATAGTAGCCGGCACGAGCCAGCGCAATGAAGTTCCGGACGTGGTTCGGCGCAACCTCTGGCAGAAGGGCCATGGTTACGGGACCGTACTCCGTGTCGACCATTGCGGTGTAAGCGAGCTTCCTGCCCGATGGTGCGGTGAAGCCGACTTGCTCGAATTGCTTCTGAACAGCTTCGCGTAGCTTACCGGTCGAGAGGCCGTTGAGCGTGCGATCTGGCGGCGGCATCTGTTCTTCGGGGCTGTTCTCGGTCACGGCATCGGAGAACGTGACACTTCTCGGTTGAAAGGTGTATACGGGCTTGGTTGGGTCGTCGTTCGGCGGCAACGTCGTGGCATCCGCTGGCTTGGTTGTCGGCGAGGTCGTACCGACGCTAATGACCGGCGTCGGCTTCTCGGAGCCGGACTTCGAGCAGCCAAGTGCGAATGTCACGATGCCTACGAAAACCACCGTGCGCGTTGCCATCCTTGGACCCTCCACAAGCATCCTGTGTGCCGTCCGATGGTAGTCACAAGTCGCGAAACGGTCAATCGCTGCTTGGCCGTGCGAATCGATAGGATGCACAGCAATGCCGCTTCTCCTCGTTGTCGTTGGTGGCTTTGCGTGCCTGTTTCCGCTGGCGCTGTATTTCCTGATCGTGTCGAGCCTTAACAATCGGCCACGGCCAACGCTGGTAACAGGCACAACGGACCTGCTTGGTCTGTTGGCAGGGCTATCGGGCTTCCTGATCGTCGGTGGTCCGTTGGCACTCGCGGGCATCCAGGAGGGATGGCGACGCTCAGTTGCCCGCGGCGATTTGCACGGGATGGCCGATGCGATCACGACGAGCAATGGAAGCTGGCGCTTGGTATGGCTGGCCTATGGGACCGGTATTGTAGGGCTAGCCGCATTGGGTTGGTGGCGACGACATCGCACGACGCTTGTATATCACATTGACCCCGCTCTAGGCCGTTCGCTCGTCGCCGAGGTCTGCCAGCGCTGTGGGTTGGAACTGATGCCCGCTGGGCCAGCAGCGACACTGCAGATGCGTGATCCTAAGTCGTCGGCACGAGCGGAAGTTGAGCTCCTGGCAGCGACGGCATCCAAACACTTGACACTGGACTGGCATCGCGCCGATCGCGGATTGCGGACGCGAATCGAGGCGGGACTCGTGACCGCTCTCGAAGAAATCGATCCACCGGTGAATCCGGCTTCTCTATGGCTGCTCGGCGCTTCAACGGTACTCTTCGGAGCCTTGATCCTTGGATTAGCTGTGCTGATTCTGACACTTGTGCGCTTGCATCAATAAGCGGACAATCGCGTTGCACGTCGCAGACAGCACGAGTGTGGTCGAATCGTTGGCAAATACCACAATCCCCGACAGGATCGCGGCGGAAGACGTCGATGACGGACGATGCCCATACGTCTCGACGAAAGGAATCGTGATGTCTCCGACCGCCAAGGCTCTGGCCGCTGTGGCGCTCATTTTGGTTGCCGCGAACGCAGAAGCGCAATACCCCCAACCGCCGCAGCCGGCAGCCTGTCCTATTCCCACAACTGAATGCGCGCCGGCTGCCAAGACGCACCGCACCTGGTCACCCTTCGCTTGGCTCTGCCGGCCGTCACCCAACCCAGCACCATCGTTGAAGCGGGCTGAGTATCCGCTCGGCTTCCCGGCGTCGCCCTACGTACGAAGCCCGCGCGACTATTTCATGGTTGACTAACACCATGTGCGGCGACCTGAGTCTTTGATGTAGGTACGAAGCAGCCTACCTCGAACATGCCTCAAAGACTTGGGTCGCCGAATCACTCCGCAGTTATCCGGCATTCGTGCGTTCCAGTTCCTGCAGGTATTCAAGTGCCTCGTCGAGAGTTCCGACGGTCGCACCCGGAACACGGCCTCGGACGTCACAGTCTTCCAGGGCGATCAGGTCGTCGAAGTCGGGCGACGCTCGAAGTCGCTCGCGCTGCTTGTGCGGTAGCGTGCCGACCCGATACAGGTGAGCATCCATGTGGTGTTCAATCAAGAACTGCGTGCGTTCCGTAATCAATCCGTCGAGGGCTTCCAGTCCAGCCCCAACGTGATCCGAGGGATCGATTCCCTTGCCGACATCGTGGAGCAAGGCGGCAAGTAGAAACTCCTCATCGTAGGGCCGTACTTCGCGGGCCAGCTCGAAGACTTGCAGCGAGTGGAACAGTGCATCGCCCTCAGGGTGGTACTGCGCAGACTGCTTGACCGACTCCAGTGTTTGCAACAGCTGTCGAAACACGGGATAGGGGTCGACCACCGCCGCAGCGTCTTCAAGCTCAGCCACAAGGTCGATGCCGGCGTATTCGCGTTCCAATAGCTCCTCCAATTCGCGAATCGAAGCCCGTTCGATCGCCTTACCAGTGATCGAACTCTTGAAGACGTAGTGAGCCTTGTCTTCGGCGTAGACAGTTAGCTCGAAGTCAAAACGGTCGAAGACATGGATGTGGGTAAAAACGCGCGACTCGCCGTGCTTAACGACCTGCTTCTGCTCCAAGTCAAACTGGAACCCCTCGGCTTCCAGAACTTGAGTGACGGCCGACGCGGAGTCGCTGAAGACGTGGATGTCGATGTCCGACCCGGCCCGGACATGGCCGGTCATCACGCTGCCAATCAGCCGTGGGCGGAACGCTCGCAAGAGCCGCATGAGCCGGAGAGCTTCGAGCCGCATCTGCCGCAGATTGGCGGTACGTCGCTCTCCTTCGTGGAGACGGGCGAACGTCTGAATAAGCTCCCGAATCTCTGCGTTGCTCGGCAGGTCATCGGGTTTGACGCTGCCGCGGCACAGCCGCTTGGCAGCCTTGCGTTTCGCGGTGTAGTACTCGGATTCCGTCCGCTGGTACATCAGTCGGGCGGCTTCGAGGGCAATGGCGTAACGGAGCCTTTCATCGGCCATGAACATGCGCCGACTCGCGGCGCGGTTTGGGAAGTAATGAAGAGGATTCACTGCAAATACTGCAGTGAATCCTCTTCATCAAGCATACAGGCGATAGTCAAGATCGGGGAAGAGGTTGTGCCGACTCTCCAGATCGGCGAGATAGCCCTCGTCGATGTGGCCGCCGCGAATCTGGGCCTCCAGCGCGTAGAAGTAGTGAACGTGGTCGTGCGTGCGCTTGTGGGCGTATTCGACCATGGTGCCAGTCTTCATGATGAATGCCCAGTCGCTGGCTTGGGCTAACAGGAGTTCCCGGGCTGCTTGTGTCAGCGCACGCTTTTGCATGCCCGATGCGGCTGGAAAGTCGCGGGCCAGTTGCACCATGCGATCGGCCAATTCATGCAAGTGGCGGTAGATCCAATCGTTCGAGTCCTCGAGCCAGACTTCGGCGTAGCCGTTCGCGCCCCAGCTTGAGTACGTCGGCTGGGCGACCTGGTTGGTGGGGAACTGGGCCAGGTACTCCGGCACCGTGATTGTCTTTACGATGTCCTGGTCGAAGCACACCTTGCGGAGCAGGAAGTTGATCCAGTCCGGCCCCTCGAACCACCAGTGACCGAACAACTCGGCGTCGTAGGGCGCGACGATGAGAGGCGGCCGGCCGCCCATTGCCTGCTTGAGCCACTCAACTTGCCGCTCGCGGTTGAACATGAAATGCCCGGCGTGCATCGCTGCAGTCTCCAGAGCTGCAGACCGGTCGTAGACCTGCTTGTCGGCAAGATCAACATTGCCGGTGATCTTGTGGTATTTGATGCCGAGGTTCGTGCGTATGCCCAGCGAGTGCAAGTGCGGCTTCACGTAATCAAAATCGAGATCGAAGCCGATGTCGCGGTAGAACTCGCGGTAGTTCGGGTCGCCGGGATACCCTTCGACGGACGACCAGACCTGTTTCGATGACTCGACATCCCGGCCCAAAGCCGCAACGCCGGTACCAGGGCATAGGATCGGTGCGAATACACCGAAGCGCGGCCGTGGGTCGGCGTAGGCAACGCCGTGAAAGTCGGTGAAGAAGTACTGGATGCCAGCTTCCTTCAGGAGCTCGTCGACGCCGGCCGCATAGCCGCACTCGGCTAACCAGATACCTTTGGGTCGGCGGCCGAAGTGACGCTCGAATTCACGGGCACCCTGCTCGATTTGCACGAAAGCCGCATTACGGTTCGGCATAAGTGGAAGGAAGCCGTGGGTTGCGCAACAGGTGATGATCTCAAGCTTGCCCGTGTCGTAGAACCGCTTGAAGCCGTTGATCAGATTGTTGCCGTACTGTTTGACGAACACGTCCCGCGCTCGGCCAAACATACCGAGGTACATCTCGACAAGCTTGAATACGTCGGGCTGCCAGCGCGTCCGCTCCAGTTCCTTGTTCAGTAGGGAAATGAGATTGTCGAGATGGCGAACGTAGCGGTACTGCAAGAGCGGGTCGGCGAGCATTCCGGCCAGCGTCGGCGTGACCGACATAGTGAGGCGCCAATCGACGCCGTCGCGTTCGAGGCCGTCCATCATGTCCAGCAGCGGGACATACGTCTCGGTGATGGCCTCGTAGAGCCAATCCTCTTCGAGGAAGTCGTCGTACTCGGGGTGCCGGACGTAGGGCAGATGGGCGTGCAGGACCAGGCACAGGTAGCCTTGCGGCATGGCGGCTCAGGGGTTGAGTGTCCGGGCGCGAGTCGTTCTCCGACCTTCGGTGATACGGCAGGTCGACACACAAATCAAGCGCCTCGCTACAGTTTGTCTTGCTTTCCTGGTTTGCGACTTCGCGTCGCACCGCCGGTGCCGTCTCTACCAATTGCCGGCGACCACATTTCCGCGCACGACCGTACTTCGGACGGGCCGGTCGGACGCGAAGAGCAGGTCGTGCGGATCGCGCGCGTTGCGCTGTGGAAGTTCCACGACGGCAAAGTCCGCGGACTTGCCGGGCTCCAAACTACCACACTCGTCGGCCCAGCCGAGCGCTTCCGCGCCGGCAAGTGTGGCCATTTGCAGGAGAGCCGGGCCGTCGAAATCGGGGTAGCGCTCGCGGACGAAGCGAGCTTCAGCGAGGATACTCAAGTCGGGGTTCGACGCAAGGCTATCGGTGCCGAGGGCGACGCGAACACCAAGGGCGAGAAATTCGCGGATTGGGTGCGGCGGATGGCCAAAGGCCGCGTGAGTTCGCGGGCAGTAGACGACGGTGACATGTTTGGCGAACGGAACGGGCGAAAGGTAGTTACAGTGAACAAGCGACATCGGAAAGCCGAAGCCCTTGGCCGCGAGGATTTGTCGAAAGCTACGGGCTAATCCTGTCGGATCGTAGACGCCGAGGTCGCGAAGAAAATTGACGAACGGGCCGGCCAGTTGCTCGAGCAGTAGCGATTCCTCGGCACTCTCTGCGACGTGAATCGCGGCCGGCATGGGGACGAAGACTGACCGCTCGAACAGCTGCTTATGGACGCTGTAGGGAGCGTGCGGACTGACGCCGGGGCGACATGTCGTCGTCGCTGGCGGCCGCCACGATTCAAATGCCGTCCACGCGGCCAATGCGCGTTGTTCGGACAGGCCAAGCAACTCATAGTAGACAGTGGAACGCAATTGCGATCCTGCCAGTGACGACCAACTCGCGCCACCGGACGCAATGTCGCCGATGCTCGTTGTCCCGTGATGGAGCGACTCAGCGATTCCCACACGGATGTCGTCCGCGACCTGCTCAGGCGTGCGTTCTCTCCGATATGCGATCACACGCCGTAGCCAGCCAAGAAAATCCGAGGTTGGCGGTATGCGGTTTTTCGCGCCGGTCAGGTCGAGGTGCGTGTGGGCGTTGACGAAGCCAGGCAGGATAGCCGCGTCGCCGAACTCATGGTCTGGTCTGCGTCGGCCATACGGCTCGACGGCGACGATACGCCCATCGCGAACCGTAAGCGTCCCCCGCTCCAGGGGCTCGGACGTCACGGGGAAGACGTAGGACGCAGTGACAGTGTATTCGTCGGCCATGTGCGAACCCGTCCCGGGGTGGGGTGTCCTTGCGACAGCTTGACAGGTCCGTGCGGTAACGGCAACCATCCGGTTTCCAAGTCCGGATATCCTGGTTCAAATCCAGGCGGGCCTGCTCGTGTGACGGATGGGATCCGGCTTGGATGAGGACGCCGTCTCGAAAACGGCCGGGGTGAGACATTACCCTTGTGGGTTCGAGTCCCACCCCTTCCGCTCTCGCTCAAGAACTTCGCACGCTCAAATCCTGAATCGGTCGCAGCTGCAAGTCCCCCACTGGTGAATCGCTGGGCGGCAGCCGATATACGCGGCTGGACAGGCCGTCGAGAACGTCCCGAAGTGCCGCCGACGAATACTCGACCCGATCGATCGGGCGAACGAACACTTCCAATTCGATCGGTGGCCGTGAGTCATCCATGTAGTCCGGCACGGTCCAATTCGCGCCGCTTAGCCACTGGCCGCCGACTTTCTCGAACAGTCGTAGACGAGCACGCCAATTTGCGTGGACAGCAGGACCGTCGTCGGCGGCAGGACGTCGGCTTTCCCAAGCGACGAAGGGCAACGCTTCACCGTGCATCCGTGCATCGCGACGGAAACGGCGGAACGCGGCATAGTACAACCGGTGCCCCACACCCTGACCGCGGGCCTCGGGTGCAACACCGACGTACGAGACATAGCCACCATAACCGCCGAGCCAAGCGCCGTAGCAGTAGCCGCGAAGTCGCTCACGCTCGGCAACGAATAGCCGCCAGCGTCGGCCGACGTATCGCCGCCCGAGACCGCGCTCGATCCACGACCATGGAATGCGCTCGGAACGCGCCAGGGTCAATTCGTACAGGGCTCGGACGGCCGGCAAGCGCATGTCGGCCGGCGAGAGAATCTCCCGAAGCTGCTTGATCCGGGTCTGCACAGGGCACCTGGGCCGATTGGCCTCGATGGAATCAATGACACCTCTATTCTACCTGTCGTGTGCGAAGGAAAGGCGAAGGGCCGTCGCCGGGGATCTGGCTGCCAATTTGGCGCCATGTTCCATAAGTAGTTATTGAATAATCGCTTACGGATTACGATGTGCTTCGTTCGTGGTCGTCATCGCGGGCACTTTCGCTGTACGTGGTGCGAAACGAAAACGAATTGCCCGTTGCCCTTTGCGGCGAACCGTCAATTCCGACAATGAGTTTTGATCGGGAGGCTCGATGGGAATGAAAATTCTGGTGGTCGGCAAGGGCGGCCGAGAACATGCGCTGGCGTGGAAGTTGGCACAATCTCCGCGGGCCAAGCGAGTTTATGTGGCTCCGGGAAATGCCGGAACTGCGCGCGAGTTTACCAATGTTCCGTTCGACGCGCGAGAAGTCGACAAGCTCATCCGCTTTGCCAAGGCTGAGGGAATCGGCCTGACGGTCATCGGTCCAGAAGACTTGCTTGCGCAAGGAATCGTCGATGCGTTTCAGGCTTCGGGATTGAAAGTCTTCGGCCCCTCGAAAGCTGCCGCTCGTCTGGAATCGAGCAAGGTCTTCGCCAAACAGCTGATGCGACATGCCGACGTGCCGACGGCCGAGTTCCGCGTGTTCGACCACTCGGAGCCAGCCCGCAATTACGTGACCACTCGCGAGTACCCGGTCGTCGTGAAAGCGGATGGACTTGCTGCAGGCAAGGGCGTCATCGTCTGCAAGGACACCGGCGATGCGCTCAAGGCCATTGAGCGGATCATGGTCCGCGACGAGTTCGGCACAGCGGCCGGTCGGCAGGTCGTCGTTGAAAAACGGCTCGAAGGTGAGGAACTGAGCTTACTCGCTCTCGTGTCGAATCGCACGATTCTGCCACTACCGCCGACCCAAGATCACAAAGCTGCGTTCGACAACGACGAAGGACCAAACACGGGAGGCATGGGAGCGTATTGCCCGGCTCCGCTCGGGACACAGGAACTCCTCGCCAAGGCGGGCTCCGACATCCTCGTTCCGACTGTGCACGCGATGAAGCGAGCGCGTACGCCGTTCCGCGGCTTGTTATATGCGGGCCTCATGGTGACACCACAAGGGCCGCGGACGTTGGAATTCAACGTTCGCTTTGGCGACCCCGAGACGCAGCCGCTCTTGATGCGCCTCAAGAGCGACCTGGTTGATTTGTTGGAAGCCGTATGCGATGACCGGCTCGACGAGGAAGCGGAGAAGGTAGATTGGGATCCGCGGCCGGCGGTATGCGTCGTACTGTGCAGCCAGGGCTATCCAGGCAATATCCAGACGGGCAAGTTGATCTCCGGATTGCAAGATGCAGCCAAAGTGCCAAACGTCAAGGTCTTCCACGCCGGCACAAGACTTGACGGCGACCGCGTGTTCACGGATGGCGGTCGCGTCCTGGGAGTAACGGCCCTCGGCGACACACTGGCGGACGCGCGTGCCAGTGCTTACATGGCTGTGGAAAAGATCAAGTTTGCCGGCATGTTCTATCGTCGCGATATCGGCGAGAAAGCGCTCAAAGCAGGGTCAACGAACGTGAACACGCCGCCCATCGACCTGTAGCCGACCTTCCGCGAAGAGCCGTATCGCTACCGGGTATGCCTCACATTCCGCAGCAAAGACCCGGGCCGCCAATGCGTCCGGCGTGTCGTCGTCGCGCACCTCAACAGTCCTTTGCAGTACGACGGGGCCGTGGTCGTACTCCTGATCGATGAAGTGCACCGTACAGCCTGACACCTTTGCTCCATAGGCCAAGACAGCCTCGTGAACGCGGTGACCGTACATTCCCTTGCCGCCGAACGCTGGCAGCAGCGACGGGTGGATGTTCAGGACACGGCTGGCGAAGTCGTCGGGCACCTGTAGCAGTTGCAGGAACCCGGCACAGCAAACGAGTTCGACTCTGGCCGAGCGACAGGCATCGAAGATCGCGTTACTGAATGCCGCGGTATCGGCGAAGTGCTTGCGCTCGACAATCGCGGCCGGCAGACCCATGGCCCTGGCTCGCTCAACGCCGTAGGCATTCGGCTTGCTGGAGACGACGAGCGCGATGTCGCCCACGCGGCGGTCGATGAGGTTCTGAAGCGTTGTGCCGGAACCGCTGAGCAGGACGGCGAGGCGGATCGGATTTGCGGTCATGCGAACATTCTACCGACCACCGCGAAGTGGCGACACGACACCCGCACCTACCGTATCGCGGCGATTTCCGTTGGCGATGCGTTCAGGCAAGAATTCGCTGGATGACCTCGCCATGGACATTTGTCAGACGTCTCTGAATGCCATTGTGGTAGAACGTCAACTTCGTGTGATCGATTCCCAGGAGCTTTAGCACAGTTGCGTGGAAGTCGTACCATGTCGTCGGGTTCTCAACTGCCTTCCAGCCGATGGAGTCAGTCGCGCCGTAGGCCATGCCATGTCTCAGCCCTGCCCCGGCAAGCCACACCGTAAATCCGTATTGGTTGTGGTCCCGACCCTTACCAACGACGTCGGCCTTCGACTGCGTGAATGGCGTCCGGCCAAATTCGCTCGTAAAGAGGACCAGGGTATCGTCCAACATGCCGCGGCGGCGTAAGTCCTTCAAGAGCGCGGCGACAGGCCGGTCAATGCGGACCGCCTCGCGGCTGTGGTTCTCCTTCATGTCCTCGTGCCCGTCCCAGTTGATTCGCGGCGAGCCGAACGAACCTCCTGAGAATAGCTGGACAAACCTCACGCCTTGCTCCAGTAGTCGGCGGGCTAGCAGGCAGCTGCGTCCAAAGTCCTTCGTCTCGTCGCGATTCAGGCCGTAAAGCTCCTTGGTCTTCTCGTCTTCATGTGTTAGGTCCGTGACGCGAGGCACAGCCAGCTGCATCTTTGCCGCCAGTTCGTACGCTTTGATGCGAGCGGCTAGCTCGTCGTTCGCGCCGCGTTCGACGAGGTCGATCGCGTTCAGTTTTGCTTGGAGGGCCCTTGCGGCTTGGTCGGCGCTTGGGTCGAGAGGCCGGGCCGGGAAGAGGTCTGTGACCGGCGGTCCCGAAGTCTGAAACGCGACTCCCTGGTGCTGCGCCGGCAGGAACCCGTTGGACCAGTTGATCGTGCCACCGGCCGGCAAGCCACGGGCGTCCGGCAGGACGACGAACGCTGGCAGGTCGTCGGCTTCGCTTCCCAGACCGTACGAGAGCCATGATCCCAGCGCGGGAAACCCATTGAACCGGAAGCCGCTATTCTCCTGAAACGTGGCTGGAGTGTGGCTCGACGATTCAGCGACCATCGAGTGAATCACGGTCAACTCATCGACCACTTCCGCGATGTGTGGAAACAAGTCCGAGACCCACAAACCGCTTTGGCCGCGCCGTTGGAACGCCCAGTCGTTCCGTCGAAGTAGACCGACCTGGCCGAAAAACACGTCCGGCTTCTCACTTCCGCCCAAAGGCTGGCCGTGGGCGCTTCTCCAGTTCGGGCTTGTAGTCGAACGAGTCAATCTGACTCAGACCGCCGCACAGACAGACATGGACGACGCGTTTGGCCTTCGCCGAAAAGTGTGGTGGTGCGGATCGGCCGTCCTGCATCAAGAGCGATAGGGCCGCGGTTGCTCCAATGCCGCGGAAGGGGAAGGAGAGGAAGCCGCGCCGAGTCCAGAGATCAGTGAACATACAGGAATCCGTTGCTGTTCAAAAGAGCGCGACAGAACGGGGGTAGCCCATGCTTCGCGACGACGTCTCGCCCGGCGGCGACCTCCGCTTCCTTCGCCGGTCGGCCGTAGACGAGCAGGAATCCAAGTCGGATCGGCCCGTCTGATTCCGGAGCACCCTCGGCCTGAAGCCTTTCTGCCAAGCGGTCTGCCATCCGGAGCGTGAACGAGTTGTTCATGAGCGACAGGGCTTGTAAGGGTGTCGTGGTTGTGCTCCGCTTCGGTGCGGTTGTGGACGGATCGGGACAATCGAAGGCGTCCAGGAGCGGGTTCCGACCGCCGCGCGCGGCCATACGGTAGATGCTGCGTCGATGGTACTCGGGGCCGACCGGGTCCCGTGGTTCGTAGAACTGCGAGCCGCGGAAAAAGTAGGGCCGCACGTCCAGGTAACTCGGCCCGCCGAAAGCCGGGTTTAGCTGACCTGTCACCGCCAGCGTCGCGTCACGCAACGCCTCCGCCTCCAGGCGACGTGGCGAGTAACGCCAAACGAGTCGGTTGTCTATATCCACGGCCGCCGCTTCGGGCACCTGCGCAGACGCCTGGCGATACGTTTCGCTCGTCACGATGGTGCGGTGAAGTTCCTTCAGACTCCACTTTTTGGCAATGAAGTCAGCCGCCAACCAGTTCAACAACTCGGTGTGGCTCGGCCGTCCTCCGTTGAAGCCGAGATCGTTCGGCGTGTCCACGAGTCCGCGGCCAAAGTGATACTGCCAAACGCGGTTGACCATTGTTCGGGCGAAGAGCGGGTTCCGTTCATTGGCGATCCACGCCGCCAGCCGCCGTCGACGTTCCGCTTCGGGAGCATCCGCGTTTAGGCTGAAATCGCTCCCCAGAACAGCGGACAAGCCGCCGGCCGAGACCAATTCGGCCTTCTCTTGCGGATTTCCGCGCTTCAGGAGGTGGGTCGCTGGAGGTTGTTGCGGTGTCACTGCGAACGCCTTGGCATCCTTGAGTTCGCGCAGGTGGGCCTCCGCCGCTACGAGTTCCACAGTCAATCGCCTGCGAGTCTCGCGTTGGTCCGGTGACAGTGCCTTGGCGATATCCGTTTCGGAGATGAAATCGGACGAAGCGACCGATGCAGCGATTTCGGCTGCCGACAACGCCCGGTCGTAGAGGGTAGCGCGGAGGATGGATCCTCTCAAATATTTGTTCCCATCCGGCGGCGCGTGCCGTAGACCGAAGACGACTTGGAACTCCCCACCTTTGGCAAAGGTCATGGGCTTGTCGACGCGGTAGCTCTTGCCGTATGGCAGGCCCTGTCGATAGGCCGCAACTGTTCCATCGGTGGTATACGTCACCGCCAGATGCACGAACCCATCCTTGGCTTCCGCCTCATCCGAAGCTTCGAAGTTACGGGTTCGGCGATAGAACTCGCTGCCAGCAAGCCAACGCCTTGGCTCCTTCTCGCCAAAGACGAGTGTGTCGAAAACGCCACCGTCAGGCGATTGAATGCCAATCACGCCGCCCCCGCGTTGATCGACGTCGTCAAGCTTCACCCACGCCTCAAACGTCTTCTCTTTCACCGTCACAGGGAGCGGTCCTGCGACGACATACGATTCACCGTCGAGTCGCAGTGCCCCACCAACGACCTTGGCTGCACCGATCGCATGGCCGTCTATCGACCCGACGGTATCTCGCAGGTCTCGCGAAAAATCCCAGGCGGCAAGGGGCTTCGGCTGTATGGGGCGATTCGTTCCAGTGGTGCCCCGGTCTTTACGGATACTCTCGCGAACCGGTCCCTCGATCGCTGCGAGGTCCTTCCGTACAGCTTCGAGTCGTTGCGAAAGCTCCAGGGGAACGGGCATCGGCAGCTTCCGGTCGCCACGCCGTACGCCGGCGAGAGCGGCGGCGAGGCGGTAGTAATCCGCTTGCCGAACCGGATCGAATTTGTGGTCGTGGCAGCGAGCGCAATGGACCGTGACGCCGAGGAATGACTGACCCACGATGCCGACGATGTCTTCCAGCTCGTCTTGCCGCATGATTTGCCGAAGTGCGTCCCCAGCCGGCAGGAGGCTGTCGTGCGCCCCGCCGACCAGGAACCCCGTCGCGACAACTGCCGCGGGGTCACCCGGCTCCAGCACATCGCCTGCGATCTGGAGCTTCGCGAACCGGTCGTACGGCATATCGTCGTTCAGCGCCTGGATCACCCAGTCGCGGTACCGCCAGGCGTTCGGCCGCATTCGGTCGTACTCGAAGCCGTCGCTCTCACCGAAATGGGCAATGTCCAGCCAGTGCCGTGCCCAACGTTCGCCATAGTGCGGCGAGGCTAGCAGCCGATCGACCAGCGCTGCATAAGCCCCCGGCGACGAATCGGCCACGAAACGCTCGACCTCTGCGGGTGCCGGCGGCAATCCGATGAGGTCGAACGATAGGCGACGAATCAGCGTCCGACGGTCGGTGGGCGGCGACGGTGGGAGCGATTTCTCTGCGAGCCGCGCTCGAATGAACGCATCGATCGGATGGATGTCCTTCGTTGGCACCGCCGGCCGTACGAGCGGTTGGAGCGACCACCAGTCGATGCCAGCACGCGTGGCAGTCGTGAACCGAAACGGGTCGATGGGATCGCTACCCCATTTCGCCCCATGTTCGATCCATGACTTTAGCACCAGCCGTTCGCTCGCCGTCAATGGGTGCTTCGGCGGCATCTCGCCTACGTCAATTCGCTTCCACATCAAACTGTCGGCCGGCTTGGCGGGGACCACAGCTGGGCCAGAGTCGCCGCCTGTCGCAAGTCCCTTGGAGTTAGACAGGTCCAACCGCCCCTTCGCGTCCGGCCCCGAGTGGCAATCGAGGCACCGGTTGGCGAATAGTGGTGCAATGGCTTTGTCGAAATCGACTGGTTCGCCGGCGCGGCAAACGCCCGTCAGGAGCAGGAGAAGGATCAGCAGCCGCATTGGTCGAGTGTTCCGAGTGGGTAGGTTGTCACTCTATTCGACAGCGCGAACACACTCAACGGGCATTCGGGCGCAGGCCGGTCCAACCTTCTATCGATTGTGTCGGCTAACTGAGCGACTCCTCGGTGACTCGATCGTCAATGATCGCAACGGAAGGACGACTCGACACTCAGGATCGGCAACGTGTCGTCGAGTCGCCATGTCGTAGAATTCACCGAGTCACTTGCATTCCGAGGTAGCTGCCGATGCCGTTTGAGAAGGTTGAAACGTCCGTCGATTTCCCCGCTCAGGAGCGGACTGTTCTGCAATTCTGGGAGGAGTCCAAGGTCTTTGAGCAGTTGCGGGCCAAGAACCGTGGTAAACCGCGGTGGTCGTTCCTCGACGGGCCGATCACGGCCAACAACCCGATGGGCGTCCACCACGCCTGGGGCCGGACGTACAAGGACGCCTACCAGCGCTACTTCGCCATGACGGGGCACGAGCTGCGCTATCAGAACGGCTTCGACTGTCAGGGCCTGTGGGTGGAGGTCGAGGTCGAAAAGGAACTCGGTCTCAAGAGCAAGCGGGACATCGAGGAGTTGGTTCCCGGCGACCGCTTCGCCAGCATCGACCGCTTCGTGACGCTGTGCAAGGAGCGGGTGGACAAGTATGCCCGCGTGCAGACCGAGCAGTCGGTTCGTCTCGGTTACTGGATGGATTGGGACCGCACGGACGCCGACTGGGCCAAAACGCCGGACGAGCGAAAGTCATACTTCACGATGTCGGAGGAGAACAACTACACGATTTGGTCGTTCCTCAAAAAGTGCCATTCGCGCGGCCTCGTCTACCGCGGCTACGACGCGATGCCGTGGTGCCCGCGGTGCGGCGTCGGAATCTCGCAGATGGAGATGAACGAGGGCTACCGCGTCGTCGCCCACAAGTCGGTCTTCTTGCGGCTGCCCTTGCGCGACCGGCCGGGCGAGAGCCTTTTGGCGTGGACGACAACGCCGTGGACGCTCACGTCCAACGTCGCCGCGGCCGTCAACCCGGAGTTGACATATCTGCGCGTCAAGCAAGGCGATCAGGTCTACTACGTCGGCAAGGGGGCATTCACGGCGAAGCGCAAGGAGGACGAGTTCAAGGACAAGGCGCAGTGGGTCGAGGGCGTGCCGAAGCTCAAGACGCTCGAACAGCTCTTTAAGGAGAAGAAGGGCGGGTACGAAGTCCTCGGCGAACTCAAGGGTGCGGAGATGGTCGGCTGGGCCTACGACGGTCCTTTCGACGAACTGCCGGCCCAGCAGCACTCGCGTGGCTTCCCGGAGGAACTGTGCCGCGTCGTCGAGGCGCAGGGGTGGGCACCGGCCGTGTCGGCGCGGGACGCGCACCGGGTCGTCGCGTGGGATGAAGTCAGCGAGGCCGAGGGCACGGGCATCGTCCACATCGCGCCGGGGTGCGGCAAAGAGGACTTCGCACTCGGCAAGGCGCAAGGGCTGCCTCCGGTCGCGCCGCTCGACGAATCGGGGCTGTACCTCGACGGCTTCGGCGAGCTGACGGGCAAGCCGGCCGTCGCGGCGGAGACGGCCGAGTGGGTGCTGTTCAACCTACAACAGAAGACGCTTCTGTTCGCGACCGAGAAGTACCCGCACCGCTACCCGCACTGCTGGCGTTGCAAGACGGAACTCCTATACCGCCTCGTCGACGAGTGGTTCATCGGCATGTCGTGGCGCGACGAGATCGCGGCCGTCGTCAAGCAGGCGAAGTGGATTCCCGCAGAGGGCGAGAAGCAAGAGTTAGACTGGCTCAAGAACATGGGCGACTGGATGATCTCGAAGAAGCGCTTCTGGGGTCTCGCGCTGCCGATTTGGGTAGACGAGGCGACCGGCGACTTCGAGGTCATCGGTTCCCGCGAGGAGTTGAAAGAACGGGCCGTTGAGGGCTGGGATGAGTTCGTCGGCCACTCGCCGCATCGACCGTGGATCGACAAGGTGAAGATCAAGAACCCGAAGACGGGCAACCTGATGACCCGGGTGCCCGATGTGGGTAACCCGTGGCTCGACGCAGGCATCGTACCGTACTCGACGATGCACTACCGCACGAACCGAAAGTACTGGGAGACGTGGTTCCCGGCTGACTTCGTGGTCGAGAGCTTCCCCGGCCAGTTCCGCAACTGGTTCTACGCGCTGCTCGCGATGTCCACCATGATGGAGAACCGCCCGCCGTTCAAGACGCTGCTCGGGCACGCCCTGGTCCGCGACGAACACGGCGATGAAATGCACAAGTCGAAGGGCAACGCCATCGAGTTCAACGCCGCTGCGGACCAGATCGGCGCGGACGCGATGCGCTGGCTGTACTGCCGTAACAACCCGTCGGCGAACGTTAACTTCGGCTACGCGCCGGCGAAGGAGGTCATGCAGAGCTTCGTGCTGAAGCTCTGGAACACCTACGCCTTCTTCGTCAACTACGCCCGCCTCGACGGCTTCGACCCGAGTGCGCGGCCGGTGCCGGTCGCCGAACGGCCGGACATCGACCGCTGGATTCTCAGTGACCTGCACATGCTCGTTCTCAGGGCTAGGCGGAACTTCGAGTCATTCAGCGTCATGAGTTTCTGTCTGGACGTTGAGGCTTTCGTGGACGACCGATTGAGCAACTGGTACGTCCGTCGCAACCGCCGCCGGTTCTGGAAGAGCGAGCAGGGGGCCGACAAACTCGCTGCGTATCAGACGCTTTACTCCGTGCTGACGACCCTCGTGCAGTTGATTGCGCCCGTGGTGCCTTTCCTCGCGGAGGCGATGTACCGGAACCTCCGTGCTTCGGATGATCCTGAAAGCGTGCATCTGACCGAGTACCCGATCGCAGACCATTCGCAGATTGAGGCGACCCTATCGGCGGACGTCGGAGCATTGTTGACGCTGGTGCGTTTCGGAGCCGCGGCCCGTAACACGGTGAAGATCAAGGTCCGGCAACCGCTCGCCGAACTGCGGGTGCAAGGCGGTGAAGCCGAGAAGCGCGCGGTCGAGCGGTTCGCCGGGCAATTGGCCGAGGAGCTAAACATCAAGCGGGTGACATGGCACGACCCGGTCGCAGGCCCGCTGCTCGGCTTCGAGGTCAAGGCGAACATGAAGACGCTCGGCCCCAAGTGCGGGCCACGCTTGCAGGAGGTCAAGAAGCTGATCGAAGGCGGCGACACGGCGGTCAAGCCGTTGCTCGATGGCCAGGTCACGGAACTCGCTCTCGGCGAGATTGTGCTGACCGCAGCCGACTTCACGAAGACTCCGAAAGCCGCTGAAGGGTGGGCCGGCGTTGCCGATCGCGGCACGCAGGTCGCGCTCGACACGCGGATCACCGATGAGTTGGCCCGCGAGGGTGTGGCCCGCGAGGTCGTGCGGTTCGTGCAGGACGCTCGTAAGACCGCGGGCCTGGACATGGCGGATCGCATCGTGCTGTACCTGGGGACAGCGGTTGCGAAGTCGCAAGCGGCCATCGCGGCCCACAGGGAGTACATCGCGGCCGAGACGCTGGCGACTGCGTGGAGCGACAAGCCGCTCGACGGCGACGCCTACCGCACGTCGGTTAAGATCGATGGTGAGCCGCTCGACATCCACCTGCGGCGGCAGCCGTGAGCGTAGCTTTGCGACACGTCGTGTTGGCTCTCGTGCTCGCGCTGGTCGTAGCGTTCGCTTCGCAACTGCCGACGTCGGCTGTTTCACTCGAGCGCTGCGAGGGCGCGTACCGCGATACCCTGAACCACAGCCGTCCATCACTTCGACTGGGCGCGCCTGACAGGTGGTCGCCGGCCGACTTACGGCCTGGATTTAAGCCCCGGAGTCGTCGCAGCTTCGCTTGCCGTGGAAGACTCAATTTCGGGACGCGATTGGCGGGCAGTGTAATAGCGTGCGAGAGATGAAGCGCCACCCTTCGCGGGTCATCGCCAAGGCCACCACTGACTACTCGGAACAGCATGCCCGAGGGAATCCCGACTCGGCTAAAGAGGAAGCTGGTTATGGTCTCGGTGGTGGATGGCCACCTTGCCACGGCCATCGATCCTGGCAGTGTACCCATCGATTTGGCGGCCACACACTCATGTCGAGCATTTGGCTCGCGTGCACCATCTCGTCTGCTTGTGGAAGGGGCCGCGTTAACCTCATCCGAGGCTAACGGTTACAGGACTACAGGCGGACGATCGGCTGCACGGACGTAGTGTAAAGGGCATCACTGGAACGGACGGGGATGACAATGACCGCACTCGATAGCATTCGTGCCAAGGTCGAAGCCGGCGAACGGCTAACATTCGACGACGGGATGGCCCTGGAGACCGAGGCTGACCTGTTCACGCTCGGCGAGTTGGCCAACCTCGTTCGCGAGCGTAAGAACGGCAACTTCGCTTACTACAACGTCAACGAACACCTGAACCCCACGAATGTCTGTGTCTACCGTTGCATCTTCTGTGCATTCCGGGCCGATTTGAAGAGCGACCGCGGCTACGTCATGTCCGACGAGCAGATCGTCGAGCGGGCCGCCGAGGCCGACCGCAAGGGGGCGACAGAGCTACACATCGTTGGTGGCCTGCACCACCAGAAGCCCTACGAGTGGTATCTCAATGTCGTGAAAGTCATTCACGATGCCTATCCCAACTTGCACCTGAAAGCGTACACAGCCGTCGAGTGGGACTGGTTCCAGCGGCTCACCGGTCGGCCGACGAAGGACATCCTGGCCGAGTTCATGGACGCCGGCCTCGGCAGCCTGCCCGGCGGCGGGGCCGAAATCTTCGCCCCCGAGGTCCGCGACATCATCTGCGAACACAAGGCTGACCCAGACGCCTGGATTCGCATTCACCGCGAGGCCCACGAACTCGGGTTGCGGTCCAATGCGACGATGCTCTACGGGCACATCGAGAAGCCACACCACCGCATCGACCACCTGTTGCGCTTGCGAGCCTTGCAGGATGAGACCGGCGGCTTCCAGACGTTCATTCCGCTCGCGTTCCATCCCGACAACACCAAGATGGCGCACATTTCCAAGCCGTCGGGTGTCATGGACCTGCGCACGATGGCGATTGCACGGCTCATGCTCGACAACTTCGCCCACATCAAAGCGTACTGGGTTATGCTCGGCATCAAGACAGCTCAGACGGCCCTGTCGTACGGAGCCGACGACATCGACGGGACTGTCGTACACGAGAAAATCTACCACGACGCCGGCTCCGATTCGCCACAGGAGTTGTCGGTGGTCGAACTACGGCGGCTGATCGAGGAAACCGGTCGGGTGCCGGTCGAACGCGACACTCTATACCGCGAGGTCGTTCGCGAAGAGTCGGCGTGGCGGACGGGGCGGAAGTTGAGTTTGGTGGGTTAGGCTCGCCGTAGTTCACGGGTGGCAAGTGGCGAGCCTTAGCGCGTGCGGAGTAGCACCGTCGAGCCGCCTTTCACTTTGTCACCGACTTGGACCATGACTGCGCGAACACGCGATATTGGTATCAGCACATCGGTCCGCGAACCGAACTTGATCATGCCATAGCGGTCGCCAACCGTCAGTTGGTCGCCCACCTTGAGCTTGCACACGATGCGCCGGGCAATCGCGCCTGCGACTTGTTTGACACGCAGTGGTTGGCTCGAAGTTGCCTCTTCAAAGTCAATCCACAGTTGCTCGTTACGCTTCGCGCATTCAGCATGCCGGGCATCGAGGTACTCACCGCGGAAGTACCGGACTGCTGTAACGCGGCCGGAACGCGGCACGCGATTCACGTGAACGTTGAAGACCGACAAAAAGATACTCACTCGCAATGTGGGACTTGGGAAATCGGGTTCGTCGTTGACGGTCTCAACGTGCGTCACAGTTCCGTCGGCGGGACTTACCAGTGCATCGGGAGCGTCGGGTATCCGGCGAGGAGGGTCGCGGAAGAACCACACGACCTCGGCCAATAACACGCCACACACAGCGACCAGAATCCAACATAGCCAATGCAGAATTAAGGCGAGAATCACAAAAACCGTTGCCGCGACAATCAGGACTGATGAGAAGCCGACCAATTCGGCATAGCCCCATCGGGCGAATCCGAGCGACTCGCGATAGGCGAAGGCATCGTCAGTTGGGTGGAACCAGAAGCCGCAACCTGGGCGAATGAACTTCAAGTCTCGCGAGTCGATCACATCGTTGGCGTATGTCGGACATTCACCCTGGCGCTTCGCCAACATTGCTGCAACGTAGCCCGGTCGGAATCGGCGCAAATACCAGCGGCGCACGTGACCCCACGCGAGCTCAAACCGAACGAAAACACCCTCGCCTCCGGGCTGCGTGCGGTCGGGCGTGACGGGCAATGGGATTGGAGTCGACGAAGTAAGGACGGCCATAGCGACACATTAGCCATGGCACCACGGTTTTGTAGAGGCACTAGCTTCACCCTAGCCTCCGCGGCACGAATCGAGACTAGCGTACCGGCGGTCGCGGGGGCAGAATCGAGTTCCGTTGTGCCCGTAGCCGTTCGAGGATGCTGTTGCGCGGCGGGGCCGGTTGGTCGCCCGATCCCACTCCACCGGGTGGTACCAGTGCCGCTGCCGGGACGTTGGGCATCCGGATAGGCGGTGGTGGCGGCTGCAAGGCGGCGGTTGGGATATTGCTCAATCGCGCCGCGATCGATGGCGAACTCGCGATGCCGGGTGGCATTCGGACTGGCGGCGGAGCAGCCGGGCGAACGGACGTTGGCATTGGCCCGGCGGCGACAACTGCTGGAGCGGACACCACCGGCGCTGCTTGCGGAAATGTCCCCGACGAGGCGGTGATCGTTGTGTAGCTTCCGGACGAGGACGGGGGCGCGCCGTTGGTCTCGGCCGGTTTCTCGCCAAACAGCTCGCGAACCTCGACCTCTTTGACAACGCGATTGATCTGCAGGAAGTCGATTTGGCGGTAGGGCAGGAAGAAGACGCGTCCCTCGTCGGTGTTACCAACTACGCGACCGCGAAACACGAGAAACGACAATTCTGTCCGCAAGACCTGTTCGATGGCCAAGTCCATACCGCTGAGAGTCGTTAGGACCAGCGTGTTCTGCTGATCCTTCGGAATCATGCGGAATAACTCGATCCAATCGTGGTTCGTCATGGTGCCGTGACCCAGAGTCGGAGAATCCGCTACCGTCGCTAGTAACCCTAGTTTAGCTCAAGTCGTGTCGGCGATGAAAGCCCATGGACCGATTCGACAGCTTTTTTTTGCCGGCCTCACGATTCGACCCGTGGGCGCAACCGTTACTCACGGCACGTCCGGCTCCAGAGTCGAATCGGTCGCGACGGCCCGCCCGTTGACCTGGATTTTCTGCTCCTGGACCCGGTTCCCCACCACCAGCATTGCACGGTATTCGCCGGGCAATACCGAGGTCGTGGACCCGACTCGCCGGAGGTTCCAGACGATTCGCTGTAGGCCAGGGCGTGCGTCGACTGGCAGTGTCGCAACGACCTTGCCACTGGCGTCCGAGATAGTCAGTTTCGGCGGGCCGGCTGTATCGCTCAGGTAGACCCAAAGGTGCGCTCCAGCCGTCGGGTTTTCACCTGAGAAGAACCGGTTGCCGCGAAGTCCGGAACTGGGACGCAACGTACTGATCGATGCTGACTTTACACTGAACAGGTATGCCGGCTCGGCCACGATCGTTGGCGTCAGTTCTTCGAGAACGGCCACATCGAGAATATAGATGCCGCGGCCATGTGTTCCGATCACCAGTTCGCGTTCCCGCGGATGGATTGTGAGGTCGTGGATCGGTACCGGTGGAATTCCAGCCTTCAGCGGTGACCAACTCGTGCCTGCATCCTGAGACATGAACAGTCCGATCTCAGTGCCCGCAAAGAGCAGGTTGGATTTCCTCGATGACTCGCGGACGACATGGACGACGGCTCCAGGGGGTAGTCCGTTGCTCGCTGGTCTCCACGATGCTCCAAAGTCCTCGGATCGCAGCATGAGCGGTGTGCGGTCGTCGTGCCGATGTCGTGAAACAGCAACGTAAACCACAGCGGGTGCCACATGGGAACACTCGACTGAATTGATCCAACCGTTAGGCGAAATCGGTAGTCGGTCGGTCAAATCCAGCCACGACTTGCCGTCGTCGGGCGTTGTCCAGAGTTTGCCGTCGTCGGTTCCTGTATAGAGGCGACCCGCGGTGATGGGTGACTCGGCAATGGCTGTAAGCGTGTGTCCCGAGTCGGCCGCTGGCCCCGGCATGCCAGCCGTGAGATCAGGACTGATTGCCAGCCAGGTGTCGCCGCGGTCGACAGACCGAAAAACGTGGTTGCCGCCAAAGTAGACGGCCTTTGGCGCGTGCGCTGAAATGACAACCGGGCTATTCCAGTTGAATCGATAGGCGGGCGCATTGCCTGCTGCCCGTGGTTGGATTTCCTTGAGTCGGCCTGTTGAGGCATCGTAGCGCGATAGCCGGCCATACTGGCTCTCGCAATAGACCGTGTTGGGGTCGGTCGGGTCGGTCGCACAGCGGAAACCATCCGCTCCCAAGAGCTTGCCCCAGTCACCGACCGTAACGCCGCCAGCGTCCGTTGTGCGCGACGGACCACGCCACGTCCCGTTATCCTGAAGGCCGCCGTAAATCAGGTACGGACGGCCGGAATCGACGGCGACGCCGTAGAACTGACTGATGGGCAGGTTCAGTAGGTGCTCCCAGGTCTTGCCACGGTCGTAGCTAAAGTTGATTCCGCCGTCGTTGCCTTCGATCAGGTGGTCGGGATTACGCGGATCGATCCAGAGTGCGTGGTGATCGGCGTGCGTTCCGGGCGCTCCCTCGCGAAAAGTCTTGCCTCCATCGTCGGATGCGAAGAACTGTACGCCGAGTATGTAAATGCGATTTCGGTCGGACGGATCGAGGCGCACCTGGCCGTAATAGAACGGCCGGGGACACAGGTCGTTGAGTTTGACCCACGTGTTTCCGCTGTCGTCCGAGTGGAACACTCCGCCGACATCAATGTCGCTGCTGTTGGTCTTGGCCGCTCCACCGACCGTATTGGCCGGTGTTTTGTCGGTTGCGATTACGGCGAACACTCGCTTGGGATCGTTGCGGTCGACGGCGATGCCGATCCGGCCCATCGCGCGAGTTGGCAGCCCGTTTGTGAGCCGAAGCCAGGTCCTTCCACCGTCGGTCGAACGGTACAGCCCACTGCCGGGACCGCAGTGAACCGCTGGATTCCCGCCAGAGAACAGACCGCGCCGCACCTGCCACGCGGCGGCAAAGACAGTTTCCGGGTCCCTAGGGTCGAGTGCTACATCAATGCAGCCGGTGTCGGCATCGATTTTGAGGGCATGAATCCACGTCTTGCCGCCATCCTCGGTTTTGAACAGTCCGCGTTCGACGTTCTGGCCCCAGACGTGGCCGAGCGCGGCTACGTAGGCGACATCAGGTCGCGCCGGGTGTGGGGCAATACGACCAATGTGCATCGTGTCACGGAGTCCGACGTTTTCCCAGGTCGCTCCTCCATTCGTCGTACGGTACACACCATTGCCCCAAGAGACGGAATTGCGCGGATTGGCTTCACCGCTGCCGGCCCAAACGACCTTCGGATCGGCCGGAGATACAGCCACGGCCCCAACCGACCAAACGCCGTTGTCGTCGAGAACGCTGGCCCACGTCCCGCCGTTGTTGACCGTTTTCCAAAGCCCGCCGCTCGCGGTGGCAACATAGATGGTTGATGGCCTGTGTTCATCGACCGCGATGTCGCAAATCCGGCCGCTCATGTTGGCGGGGCCAATAGAGCGGGCCTTGAGGGCGGCGTACATCCCCGCCGGTTCAGCAGCATGGCTCGTGGCGGCCAGATAAACTGCCAGGAGTATGGCCGTTAATCGGTGCATTGTCGGTCCAGGGTGAGGGCGGTGGAGTATACGACCGATTCTAGGATGCCATCGCATCGACTCCCAACTGGCGAAATCAGCCGCGACGCGGTATGCTGAATGCTCCCGATGGTGCGGGACTCTTGGGACCGGGAAGGATGTCGCTGTGGATGTACGCGCCGCGCCTGAGCCGCCGGTCGCTTGGCAAGGGCTGCTCGGGTATCTGAACTTCTCCGATGGACGGCCGGACCCACGTTTCCAGGGTCAGTTCCACGCCGCATGCCGTCAGGCCCAGTCGGCGAACGTCTCGGTTGTGGACTTGCTCGACGGACAACTCACCGAATTGCAAAACTCGGGCAGTAGCGCATTCCGCGATGTCGGCCAGGCTCGTGCTGTCATCGCGGCACTGCGTGACCTTCCGGCTGCCTATCGCTCGCATCATCGCGATTTGCTTGAGTTGGTCGACGACCAAACCTTGTTTGCTCCCCTGTTCCTGGCACGTGCGTGCGAGGCCATTCTTGCCGCCCGCGCCCAGGGCGATGGCGACCTCGTCGCCGATGCCATTCAACGACTCAATGACTTCGTGGGTTACCGGCCAATCCCCACACTAGAAACGCGCCGCGAGGGCGAGATTTACGACCGCGAGCGGTTTCGTCCAACGCCGCTGTATCTGAGGGGTGTTGGTGTTTCGGCAGGGCCTTACCAGTCCTTGATCCTCAGGGCACTGGAAGTCCTGCGATCGACAGATCCGGACTTGCTAGAAGAAGCCCAGTTCGATCCAGCCGTCCTCGACGAACTGGCGCTCGATCCGCGCGCGTACGACCACAACCACCCGGCCAATCGTCGTCCCAATCACATTTTTGGCGAGTGGGATCCCCATGTGATCGATAACCAGGGTCGATACCGCCGCTTCGTAATTCGGCGCAATACCATCGAGGCACTGCGTCGTCGTGTCGCTGTCGAACCGGACCCGAACGGGGCTCGAATTGCCGAGGCAGGCGGTGTGCTGGCTGGCACGGTACTCATGGCGGCCGCACTCTGTGGACGCGGGCCGACTGCCTACAGCACGAATTCGACCCTGAGCACGCTCGTCCCGGCCATCGCACGACTTCGCGATCGGTACTACGAATCGCTCCTGAAGCAAACGACGGGGCCAGCCGGCGACCAATTACGCCGCGAATCCGAAGCGGCACGACAACCTTTCGGAGCCGCACGGCAGCAACTCAACCAGATGATGGCCCACGACCGGGCACTGCAACTTCAAGAGCAGCACCTTGCCAGCGTCTTCGCGGAATTGGGATACCCGGCCGAAAGCAAGAGGCGCGCCCTGGCAATTGCTACAGCGTCTGTCCGTATCGAGTCTGCCATCCGCTCACGGGTTACGGCGGCCGCGATAGCAGCCGATCGGGGCGATCCTGACCGGTCGTTCGAGGATCTGCGCGAGGCTGTCGATCTGATGCATCGCGGCATTCGATGCGGCGCGCTTGCCGATCCGTGGTCGATTCTTGGCTTTCAGGGGTTGTATCCGCTCTTCCTGTCGCGCGAGGATTCGATCCACGACCCCCGCGTCGAAGAGCTACTCGAACTGGTAGGCGATGTGTTCGACGGGTATGCCCGCGCGTTGAGCGAGGCGGCGTCTCTCGGCAACGCGGCATTGCGACGCGAATTGGCGGCGGCCGTCAACGAATTAGCCGAATGGTGGGATCGGTTCGCCACGTACGAAGTGGGCGACTTGCCGCGGGTTCATGGCGCTGAAGCCGCGGCCGCTGCCGAACACGTTGCAACGGCACTGAGCCAGTTGCGTCAGCTTGACAGCGGCACGCCGGACCTCGCGTTTTGGCGACAGCACCTCGACGGCTTTCGCACGCCAGCCGCGTTTGCCCGCGTTGTAACGGTGCTCCTTGACCGGGGCGATCTGACGGCCTCGCAAGGCCTCCTGATGGCTTGGCTTGGCCAGGCATCCGAAGTGCCCCTCGAAGCTGGCGACGATTCATTTCATACGCTGATACGCCGCTGGATGACCGAGACGCTTCGCAGCGCATCGCTGCCCGAGAATCGGGCCAAGCTCGCCCGCTTTTTTGAGGCGCTGGAAGCAAATGCCGAAGGACTCTGGCACGTTCCCGAACTATCCTCGGATTTCCCAGCACCGGACGATGCAAATGACGACGATGACGACGTGTATGGAGCGGCGTATGAGGGTGTTACGTTTAAGGACTCGGCCGACGACGGCACGGAAGGTGCGCTAGCCGGTGACGGGCCAGCGAGCGACGGTTTCTTGCTCGAAGGGCAGGACGACTTGCTTCGATCGAGGCTACAGTTCCTGGCGACTCTGGCCACATTGTGGCGAGCCGCAGCTCCGAGCTTTCGCGATGCCCCGACCGTACTCGGCGACTGGCTTGTGGCTGTTCGTCAGCGAGAAGCCGGCCTCAGTGACTTCATGGACCGCCTCCACGCCGTCAACGTGCCGCAACCTCACCCTGGGTTTGAAGGAGCGGTCGAGTACGATCGCCGTCGCGGCATCAAGGAGCAGCTCATCGAAGAAGCCATTGGTGCCGGGTTGGCGTTTGGACAAGCGCGGCGAACGCTTGCGGGTTTGGTCGGAGGCGGCGGCGCTGTCGCCGAATGGGAACCGGCCGCCGTTGAGGTAGAACGCGGGATCGAATCGGCCGACCCTGTGGCTGTTCGATCGGCACTGGGCGGACTGCTGTCGCGACTTCATTCGCAGCCCCTTTTGTACGTGCCGCTCACGGCCGGAGGACACCCAAAGCACATACTCCGCACTCGTTCGGCCCAGGCCCTCCTGACGTTCCTCCTCGAACGACTGCCCCGGCTTGGCCTGTTGTGCGAGGCGTTTGACGTGATGCAGATGGCCCGTCGGATGGAGCAGACTTCGCCGCCCGAGGGCAAAAAGGTCACCGAGTTTGACCGGCTGTTTCCGGTCGGACTGCAGGCGTCGATCGAAGCCGTCATCGATCTTGCCGACAGCACGGGTAAGCCGGCCGACCGCGACATGCAGGAAGTACTGCGCCGGTTAGTCGCTCCGTACCTCGCCGCATGGGTCGAACATAGCGGCACGTTACGCCTCTCGGTGATGGAAAACGTCGCCAGTGAGACGGAATGGGAGCGAGTGACTGCATTTGTTCGCACGTACGGTCGAATGCTGTTCACACCGTCGTTCCTACACCTGGCCAACGTCCGTGCCGTGTTGCACCGCGGCGTCGAAGAATGGCTCGATGAGTTGCCTCAGCAGGACGACGCACCCGAGGCATTTCTGGAAGCGCTCGATGGCGAGTTGCCGCGGGCCCAAGCTGTCCGACACCTCGAGTTCGTACTCACCGCCGTTGGTGAAAACTACGACGAGTACCGCGACTACAACACGACAACGACTCAGTCGGATTACGGAGAGAACCTGTCGGTACTGCTCGATTTCTTGCGGGTCAAGGCCGCATACGAGCGCGACCTGTGGCGGCTCCGACCTTTGTTCGTCGTACACGAAACGCTCTGTCGCCGTGGACGCCCGAATGACGCCGCGGCATGGCAAGAAGGCATCGCGGCGGAGACGCGCGGCATGGCCGACAAGCACCTGGCCGAATTGGCGCGCGTCGAGTTGCGTCATGCCGTCAAGCTGCGGACGGCACGCGATCGCGTTGGGGAGCGGTTTGTTGCATCGTTGGCGGCCGATCGACTGAGCGCACTGGTTGAACCGGCATGGGATGCCGCCCGCGCCGGCAGCGACGAATCGAATCCGGCGTTCGCTAAGCTGCTGGCTGAGGTTGAGGCATTCGCCGCGACGCCGGCGGGTGTTGGGCTGGATGTTCCGCCCTGGCTCCGCCGGTTGGAACGCGAGGTCCATCGCTTGCAACACGAGCCGAAGCCGGTACCCGTTCCAATAGGGAGATTGACGTACGAGTCATTGCGCGAGCAGGTCAATCGATCGTGGGATAAGCCCGGTGAACTTCCCGAGCCGTCGTGAGCGAAACTGGCGGGACGACGGTCGGGTAGAATTCGACAGTTCCTAACCTCTGGTTCCGATCATCCAAGGGATCCGGGATCGCATCGTTCCTGGTTGGAGGTTGCATGTCTCGCGTCGCTCGCGCATTCGCACTTGCGCTATTCGTCGTAATCGCCGTGCAGGCTCTGGCCGTTCCATCCACCGATAAGATTGGACACAAAATAGACCTGCCCATCACCGATGCGGATGGCCGGGTCCAGTCCCCCCCGGTCGCCCGGGCGACTGTCATCGTCTTCCTCTCGTTTGATTGTCCCGTCTCCAACAGCTACATAGAGCCACTCAACGAGCTAGCGAGGACATTTGCGCCACAGGGCGTGTCGTTCCTCGGTTTCTGTCCAACCAGCGTACCGGCCGAAGAGGTTGCGAAGCAGGTAAAGGAATACGCGCTGACATTCCCGGTATACCGAGATCACAAGCTCCTAGCGGTCGATGCTCTCAAAGCCGCTTCGACGCCGGAAGCGTTCGTTCTCGACAAGAACAGCGTGTTGCGTTACCGCGGCCGGATCGACAACGGTTACGCGGCTCGGCTAAAGAAGAATGCACACGTCACAGAGCGCGACCTAAAAGACGCATTGGAGGATGTGCTAGCTGGCCGGCCAGTGCGTACCCCGGCGACGGCTCCCATCGGTTGCGCCATCGCCCGTGTCAAACCTGTCGCGATCTCCAATGCGGCCGTGACCTACCATCGCGATGTGCAACCCGTTTTGCAAGCGCATTGTCAGAGTTGCCATCGTCCTGGTGCGGTTGGGCCGTTTTCGCTGATGACGTACGGCCAGGCCGTCAATTGGGCGACCGACATCAAAGAGTACGCGCAAGCGCGCAAGATGCCCCCGTGGAAGCCGGTCGAAGTACTGCCAACGACGCACGACCGACGGCTCCCGGAGAAAGACATCGCAACACTCGTGAAGTGGGTCGATCTCGGCATGCCCCAGGGTGATCCACAGGACGCGCCGCCGCCGGCGACTTTCAGCGACGGATGGCACCTTGGCCAGCCGGACCTCGTGTTGACCGTGCCGGCCGAGTTTGTGGTCGGCCCGAGCGGTGCGGACCTATTCCGTGTCTTCGTGTTGCCGACGGGTCTAATGGAAGACAAGTTTGTCACGGCTTATGAGGTCAAGCCTGGCAACGCGCGGGTCGTTCACCACACGCTCAATTTCATCGACACGGCCGGAGCCGCTCGCGAGTTGGAAGCGCAGGAGAAATCCAAGCCATTGGAGGGCGAGTACGACCGCGGTCCCGGCTACTCGGTGCGAATGGGCGTTGGCATCCGCCCACGCGGTGCAGTGGGCGGATGGGCACCTGGCCAGGTGCCGACGTATCTGCCTGAAGGCACTGGTTACTTCCTCCCGAAAAACAGCGACCTTGTGCTGCAAGTCCATTACCACCGCACGGGCAAAGTCGAGAAGGACAAGACGTCGGTCGGATTGTACTTCGCGAAAAAGCCCGTCGAGAAGGCGATGCAAGGATTGGCCGTCGGCTTGGCCAACCCGCTCGACCTCTTGACATTCGCCATTCCGGCCGGAAACGACCACTTCGTTGTCAAGCGTAGCCTCTGGACCGCGGAGGATTGCACGCTCTATTCGGTGCTGCCGCACATGCACCTTATCGGCCGATCGGTTAAGTTGACGATGACGCCGCCTCAGGGCGCAACCAAGTCGCTAATCGCCATTGCCGACTGGGACTACAATTGGCAGGAGACCTATTACTTTAAGGAGCCACTGCGAGTGCCGGCGGGCACGCGATTCGACATCGAAGCCGTGTATGACAACAGCACGAAGAACCTGAACAACCCGAACGACCCGCCGAAGCCCGTGCGGTTTGGCGAGCAAACGACGAATGAGATGTGCTTTGGTTTCCTCGGCGTGACTGGCGACAAGCCGGGGGCCGTCCACTTTTACATTGATGAGGGTCGCAAGGTTCTTCTGCCACCGAAGCGACTCACCGAGAAGAAATGACCTGTCTTGTGTCGAGTTTCAACTGCCGTCCACGGTGAGGAGCCAGGTGCGTTAGTGGCCTACCGTGGGTTACGTTGGAAGCTCGACACATCCGCCGATCGAGGGCCGTCGATGAATCGTCTGGTGATTGCGGGGCTGATTCTCTGGCCGGCGTTCTTGGGCGCTGCGGAGCCAAAGGAGGACGACAAGCCCGTCCTCGTTCCCTACCGCTTGACGGCGACGAACCACGTCCTCGTCCGTGCGAAAGTCAACGGAAAGGGACCGTTTCATTTCATACTCGACACCGGTGCCCCGGCCCTTTTCGTTACCACCAAGGTCGCGAACAAGGCCGGCGTTCAGGTCGCTAAGCGTGGATTGAGTACCGTTGACCGATTCGAGGTCGAGGGAGGAGTTGTCTTCGAGAAGGCGAAAGGCCGTGTCGAGGATATTTTCCAAATCGAGGGCATGAACGGGATGGGCCTCGCCGGTGTCGAACTACACGGCGTCATCGGTTACAACCTGCTGGCAAAGTACCGCATCGAGTACGACTTCACACGTGACAAGCTACCGTGGACTGCACTCAAATTCGAGCCGCCGGCGCTGGCACTCGGCATGGGCGGCAAGTCCGCACCGGGCGGACTGGAAATGATCGGCTCGATGATGAAGTTCCTCGGTCCGCTCCTCGGCATGAAGTCGAACTTCGCCGTCGAGCCACGCGGCTTCTTCGGGGCCGAATGTATAGACGACAGCGGCACGGTCCGGGTTTCGCGCGTCCTTGAAGGCGGGCCGGCCGACAAAGCCGGCATCAAGGTGGGTGACGAACTGCGAAAACTCGGCACCTACGAGGTTGAGTTTGCCCGCGAAGTGCCGAAAAAGCTCGCCAAGCACGCCGTCGGCGAGACCCTGAAGACGGTACTTCGGCGCGATGGCAAAGAGATTACGCTGACACTCGAACTTGGGAAGGGGCTGTGACCGTGCGTGCTTGTGCTGCCCTGCTAGTATTCGCCATTGCCGCCCCACTGTGGGCCGACACACCGCCGGCCCCGGTTACGGTGCCCATCGAGATGCTGGAGAAGGACAAGTTCTTCAGCGGCCACTTCGCTGTCCAGGTGAAGGTGAACGGCAAAGGGCCTTACAAGCTCATCTTCGATACGGGCGCGCCGATGATCTTGCTGAGTCGAAAGATTGGCAAGGATTGCGACCTGTTTGGCGGGAAAGGGAAGAAGGCCCCCGCCGCCGGCCTATTCGCGATGCCGGGTCAGTCTGTCGTCGAGTCGCTCGACGTGGGCGGCGTAACGGCCAAAGACGTGCCGGCGATGGTGATGGACCACCCCACGGTGCAGGCGATTTCGGATGTGTTCGGCACTATCGACGGCCTGGTCGGTTTTCCGTTCTTCGCCCGGTACAAAACGGCGATCGACTACCAGGCCAAGACGCTAACGATGACGCCGAACGGCTTCAAGCCGACCGACACGATGCAAAACATGATGAAGACGATGACCGACGCGGCCGCCGGCGGCAACAAGCCGAAGCCGAAGATCCTAGTCCCAGCGGGCCAGTGGGGCCTGCGCGTCGAGAAGCCGGCCGACGACGAGGACGACGGCGTAAACATCGCCGAGGTGTTGGCCGACAGCGCCGCGGCCAAGGCCGGCGTCAAGGCCGGCGACCGTCTTCTGACGCTCGACGGCCGCTGGACCGACAGCATCGCCGACGTGTTCCATGCTGCCGCCGCGATCAAGCCAGGGCAGGCCGTCGAGGCTGTCGTAAAGCGGGACGGGAAGAAGGTCCCGCTAACTGTCGCTCCGGCGGCGGGGCAGTAGGCACTGACAAGCCCGCAGCGCGAGCAAGGGCAACGAGGTGTCGTCCTGGCTCGCGCTGCGGGCTTGTAGCCGCCTACTCGACGAACTCGACGTTCACTGGCTCCGGGATGACGCCGGCCTTGTGTGCCTCGCTTAAGAGCCTTCGCACGGCTGCCCGGCCGCGGTCGCCATAGTCGAGCGTCCAGTCGTTCACATACATGCCGACGAACTTGTCCGCGAGCGACTTGTCCATGTCGCGGGCGTAGTTCAGGGCGTAGTCGAGCGCCTCCGAGCGGTGGGCGAGTGAGTAGCGGATGCTCTCCTTCAGGAGCCGGCTGATCTCGCGGATGGTCGCGTCGCCGAGGTCGCGGCGGACGACGTTGCCGCCCAAGGGTAGCGGCAAACCGGTTTCCTTCTGCCACCAGACTCCCAGGTCCACGATCAGCTTCAACCCCTGGTTCTGGAACGTGAGCTGTCCCTCGTGGATGATGAGGCCGGCCGAAAATCGGCCGGACGCCACCGCCTCGATGATTTGGTCGAACGGGATCACCTCGTAGTCGAAGTCTTGCCCGAGACACAGCCGCAGCGTCAGGAACGCCGTCGTCAGCGTACCGGGGATGGCGATCTTGATGCCCTTCAACTGGTCGAGCGTCAGCGGCTCGCGGGCCACGACCATCGGGCCGTACTGGTCGCCCATGCTACACCCGCTCGGCAACAGGGCATACTTGTCGAGCAGCTTGGCGTAGGCGTGAATGCTGACGGCCGTCACCTCGAGTTCGCCACGCAATGCTCTGCGGTTCAGCGTCTCGATGTCCTGAAGCTCGTGGGTGAACTTCAGGTCACCCGTGTCGATCAGGTCGTGGGCCAGGGCGTAGAACATGAAGGCGTCGTCGGGGTCGGGGCTATGGCCAACGGTGATCAGTCTTTTCGCGGTCGCGGTCGCCATCGTCTCGGTCCTGCACAGGTAAGGGATTGACCCATTGTCTTATCCGCGATCCCTCGCCGCGGACAACTGAAGGGCGCATAGGAGCCGCGAGCGTGAGCGAGCGCTGTAAGCCCTCCTACGCGCTCTTAGCTTCCTTGAGGAAGTGTCGTGTTACCTCCTCACGCGGCGACTCAAATACTTGGGCCGGCGGTCCCGACTCGGCCACCCGGCCGGCGTGCATGACGTGGACGGTCGTCGCTACCGTGCGGGCGAACCCCATCGCGTGTGTCACTACGATCATCGTCTGGCCGTCCTTCGCCAATTCGGCGATGACGCTCAGGACTTCCGCAGCCATACGCGGGTCGAGCGCACTGGTCGGCTCGTCGAACAGGATTGCCTCCGGCTTCACTGCCAAGGCTCGGGCGATGGCGACGCGCTGCTGTTGGCCGCCGGAAAGTTGCTCGGGCTTGGCGTGCAGTTTGTCACCGAGGCCGACGCGCTCAAGGAGCTTCTTTGCCAGCGGTTCGGCTTGCACGCGACGCTGTCCGAGTGACAATCGCGGGCCGATCATCACGTTTTCGAGGACGCTTAGGTGCGGGAACAGGTTGAACTGCTGGAACACCATTCCAACCCGACGACGCAGGGAGAGTAGCGTTTCGCCGGCCGTACGGCGCACGTCGTCAGGGTGTAAGCCTATGTCTCCGACGCGGACCTCGCCGGCCTGGAACGGCTCCAGACCGTTGATGCAGCGCAAGAGGGTGCTTTTGCCGCCACCAGACGGGCCGACCAGCACGGCGACCTCGCCTTTCGGGACGGTCAGCGAAACCCCATCGAGGACAGTGAGTGCGCCGTGGCGCTTCACGAGATTGGTGACGGAAATCATGTGATGTCCTCGATTGCTGACCGTAGGGTGGTACGACCGCAAGGAGTGCCACCAGACCCGTCGAGCGGCTTGTCGGATCGTGGTGGCACTCCCTGCGGTCGTGCCACCCTATGGGTCACGCACGGGCATGGGCGGATTCGCGTTCCAGACGCCGGGTCAGGAGCGACAGCGGGTAACTCATGATGAGGTATAGGCCCGCCGCGGCGAGCGCGAGTTCGATGAACGCCGTCGGCGTGTTATTAACCAGGATATTGTACTGCTTGCTCAGTTCGACCACGGACACTACTGAGCAGACGGCCGTGTCCTTGAACAGGTTGATGAAGTCGTTCGTCACCGGCGGGATGACCAGCCGCACAGCCTGTGGGACGATGACGTGACGGAGCGCCTGCCGGCGGGTCAGGCCGAGCGCGAGCGCCGCTTCCATCTGCCCGGCGGGGATGGCAAGCAGGCCGGCTCGGTAAATCTCTGCCTCGTAGGCCGCATAGTTCAACGACAAGCCGAGAATCGACGCGATCACCGGGGCCTGGTCGCGCAAGGCCGGCGGCAGGTGTAACATCGGAATGACGCCGAAGTACAGAAACAGCAATTGGAGCAGAAGCGGTGTGCCGCGGACAATCTCGACGTAGAGCGCAAGCGGGAAGCGAACCACGGCCGGGCCGTACAGCCGGCCAAGCGCGATCAACAGGCCGAGCAAGACAGCGATCGGCATCGAGATCAGGCTCAGCCGGACTGTCATCCAAGCCGCGTCGAGCAGGTACCCGCGGTTACGCCAGACGGTCGCCCAACCGCCGGATGCAGCGTCTTTCGGCGTTTTCGCCGCGACGACGGATTCGATCTCGGGCTTCGTTAGCTCTTCCTGAAGCGGATACCAAACGTTGTAGCGAGTGTTGATGTCCTTGAGCCGGCCCGAGCCGATGGCCTCCCGGATCAACTCGTTGAGCCGGTCGCGCAACGCCTCGTCGCCGGGTCGCAAGTAGATGACGTAGTAACCCTTTTCCGTCGCCCCGACTGTGCGGACCGGGAACTGCGGTGCATAGAAAACGGCCGCGGGCGTGTCGGTGACGGTGCCGTCGATGCCGTGCTTCTCGATGTCGCGGAACGCCTCGGTCGTGCCCTCGTACTCGCGTACCTCGACCGTGTTCGGGTACGTCTCCTTGATGTGCCCGGCTGCGGCGGTGCCTTCGAGGACGCCGATGACCCACTTCCGTCCGTCCGGTCGCGGCTTCGCGAGTCGGTCCCACGCGGTCAGATCGCGATCGTCCTTATGGGTCAACAGCACAAGTTCGTAGATGAAGTACGGCTGTGTGCAGATGTTGGTCCGCAGCCGTTCGGTCGTCAGCTCGATCCCGTTGACCGCGATGTCAATCGAGCGGGTCGAAAGTGTGGTGAGCAGATTCTTCCAGTTGCCCTGGACGAACTCGCTCTCGACGCCGAGGCCGCGAGCCAACTCGGCCATCAGGTCGATCTCGAAGCCAATGCGACGGTTCACATCCTGCGTGTCGCGATAGATGTATGGCCCGCCGCCTTCCTCGTCGGCCCCCCACCGTAGCTTGCCGCGTTGGCGGACCTCGGCGACCGTGTCGCTGGTCGGCCCGCGGCATCCCGATACGGTCAGCAGCAATGCGGCAAGCAACGCGAGAGGTCGCTTCATTGAGAAGTCTCGGGGGGCTGGGGACCGCGGAATTCTACGGCGAGGCGGATCGGATGCCACGGTTATTCCGCCGCCATCCGCATCACGACATCCCGCGTTCTCCCGGGGTTCGCTTGCGGACATGGAAGCATCGTCATACAGTGGAGAATCGGTAGCTCTCGTAGTCACGATGGGCCGGAGTGGCATGGCGACGGACACGCATCGCATTTGTGTGGTCATCGGGCGGACTCGCCACAAGATGGTCGCCATCGAAATCCAGGAGGCCACCAAGCGAGGTGCTTCCTTTTTGGAGTTACGGCTCGACTTCATTGCAAAAGCTCCAGACCTCAAGCGGATGCTCGCGGTCAAGCCATGTCGCATGATGGCCACGGTTCGTCGGCCCCAGGATGGCGGCCGCTGGGGTGGATCGGAAGACGCTCGCAAGATGCTGCTCAAACAGTGCATTGTGGGCGGGTTCGATTGGGTTGACCTCGAAACCGACATTGCGGACGAAATCCGGCGCTTCAAGGACGTGAAACGCGTCGTCAGTTACCACAACTTGAACGATTTTCCGGAGGACTTGGAGGACATCTACGAGCGGATGTCAAAGCAGGATGCGGACGTGTTGAAGATTGTCGTCAGCGCACGGTCGCTCGCCGACAATATCCGCGTCCTCAACCTGTATCAGAACGCCACGAAGCCTACGGTCGCATTCTGCTCCGGCGAGATTGGATTTCCCAGCCGCCTACTTTCGCTCAAATATGGCGCGCCGTTTACTTACGCCGCGTTCAACAAGGAACGTGGCGTCGCTCCAGGAATGCCATCCTTCGATGAATTGTTGAGGACGTACCCAACCGACTCGATCGATGTGGCGACGCGGATCTATGGCGTCGTCGGTGATCCGGTCGCCCATAGCATGAGCCCCTTGGTCCATAATGCGGCGTTTCGGAAGCACGGTATCAACGCCCTGTACTTGCCGTTCCGCGTACCGCGGGGACAGCTGTCGGCGTTTCTCGAAACCTATTCGGAGATTCCGGTCGACGGGTACAGCGTGACCATTCCGCACAAGGAGGCGGCAGCCGCAGCATCCCATACGCGCAATCCGACCGTTGAAACAACGCATGCGGCCAACACGCTCATTCGCCGACCGCACGGTTTCCATGCCGAGAATACCGACTATCAAGCTGCGCTCGACGCGCTCAAGCACCACCTGATGAAAGGGCCATCGCGCCAGGCGACGGACCTCCACAAACGGATGGTTCTGATTCTCGGAGCCGGCGGCGCTGCACGGGCGATTGCTCATGCGCTGCACCGCGAAGGGGCCATCGTCCACATTGCCAATCGGACAGTGGAGCGTGCGGAAAAGCTGGCTGACGAAATCGGTGGCGAATCGCTCGATTGGAATGCTCGCCACAAGGAAGGATGCGACATCGTCTTCAACTGCACGCCGGTCGGGATGCACCCCAACGTCGACGAAAGCCCCATTCACGCGAGCTATCTGCGTCCCGACATGATCGTGTTCGACACCGTGTACACTCCCGAGACGACGATGCTGATTCGCGAAGCCCGCAATCGCGGCGCGCAGACAGTGACAGGTGTCGAGATGTTCGTCCGTCAGGCAGGGCTGCAGTTCCACCATTTCACAGGTCTGGAGCCGCCCCTCGACCTCATGAGCCAGGTGCTGCGGCGCGCGATATCGCCGGTGACAATCAAGGAAGACGATGTCTGATTCCCTCCGCGACCGCCGGCTCATTTTTCTCGTCGGTGGGCGCGGAAGCGGCAAATCGACAGTCGGTCAATTACTTGCCGCACACCTGCGATGGCAGTTTGTCGATGCCGACGTGATGATGGAAGCGCAGGCGGGGCGAACCATCGCGGCCATCTTTGCAAGCGAAGGTGAGGCCGGATTTCGCAACCGCGAGGCAGCCCTGTTGAATGATCTGGCCAAACGATTCGATTCCGTGATCGCGACCGGTGGCGGAGTCGTACTGCGTCCGGATAACCGCATTCGTTTACGCGAATCCGGAATCTGCATATGGCTCGCAGCCGACCCTCAGGTACTCTGGGAGCGAATCGAGGCCGATCCTATAACTGCAGCGCGTCGTCCAGCGCTAACGAAATTGCCTGGTTTGGCCGAGGTGGAACGTCTCTTGCGCGAGCGCGAACCACTGTATCGCGAAGTCGCTCACCTGACTGTCGATGGTTCGCAATCCCCTGACGGGGCAGTTTCTTCTATCCTTTCCGCATGGCGTTCCTTATGAATCTGCCGGTGATCCTTTGGACGTGTTGGGTCTTCATCGCCGGCTGCGCTGTCGGGAGCTTACTCAATGTTTGTGTGGCTCGGCTGCCGTTGGAAAAGAGCATCCTTTGGCCGGGTTCGCGGTGCGGCTCGTGCTTTCAGCCAGTAAGGTGGTCCGACAACGTTCCGCTATTGAGCTACTGGCTGCTCCGCGGTCGGTGCCGGACGTGTGGCGCGACCTTTTCGATCCGCTATTTCGTCATTGAATTGCTCTCCGGTCTGGCCTTCGTGGGCCTCTATCTCGTCGAAATCGTTGGCAACATCCACGACATGCCGTACCTGCGACGGGAGCACCACAACATCATCACGGGTGCCGTGCCATGGCAAGCGTGGTGCCTCTGGCTTCACCATTCCCTGTTGCTCAGCTTTCTGATCGCCTGCTCGGCGTGCGACTTCGACAATCGGGAGATTCCGCTCAGCATTACGTTCACCGGGCTGGTCGTCGGGCTGATCGGCTCGGTGCTGTTTCCCTGGCCGTGGCCCAACAACGTGGCCGAGATGGTTCCGCACCCGAACCCACCGACACTTGAGTGGTGGATGCTCGAACCAAAGGACGCTCTGAAGGCAGCGCTTTACTCTTGGCCCGTCTGGGGACCGCTCCCGGACTGGCTTCCGATCGGTTCGCACCGGGCGGGCTTGGCCGCGGGTTTAGTCGGTGCCCTGGTCGGTACCTTTCTGCTTCGCGGTGTACGGACTGTGTTCAGCAAGGGGCTGGGACGAGAAGCACTCGGCCTCGGTGACGCTGACTTGATGATGATGGCGGGCGCTTTCCTCGGCTGGCAACCCATTGTCGTCGCCTTCTTCGCCGGAGCCATGGTCACGCTTGTCTTTGCGATCATTCAGATGGTCGTGACGCGCGACAACTCCTTACCGTTTGGACCGGGCCTGGCAGTCGGATGCGTGCTGACGATGCTCGGCTGGCGCTGGATCGCGCCAGCCGTTCAGCCGATCATGTTTAATGCACCGTTCTTGCTTATGGCCGTCTTGGCAGGCGGGGCGTTCATGCTGGTATTTGGTGCACTTTTCCGGGGCCTCCGCGGGGCGCAGGTGCAGGAGACGGCATGATCGCGATCGTCGATTACGGCATGGCCAATCTGCGGAGCGTGCAAAAGGCCTTCGAGACCGTTGGCCAAGCGGCCGAAATCACAGCCGATCCGCAGCGAGTGGCGGAGGCGTCCCACGTCGTCCTACCCGGTGTTGGCGCGTTTTGCGATGCCATCGCGAAGCTGCGCGAGACCGGCCTTGATGCCCCGATCCTGAATCACCTACGGGCGGACCGTCCGTTCCTCGGCATTTGTCTCGGCTTGCAGATGCTTTTCGATCGCAGCACAGAAGACGGTGTCTTCGATGGACTGGGCTGGTTCGCCGGCGATGTCGTGCGGTTTGCCGATGTGCCGGAATTGAAAGTGCCGCACATGGGCTGGAATCGATTGCACCTTGCGCAATCGGCGTGCTCCTTATTCCGCGGCGTGCCGGAAGGCGCGGCGGTGTATTTTGTGCATTCGTATTACGCCGTGCCGAAAGACAGTGCGATCATTGCTGCGACTGCTGACTATCGAGAGCCGTTCACTGCGGCGATTTGTCGCGGCAGAACCGTGGCGACCCAATTCCACCCCGAAAAGAGCCAGGCCGTGGGACTCCAAATGCTACGCAACTTCGCCACGCTCACGTAAGTCGTAGATGCGGGCCAATGGCAGTGTGCGAGCTTTTGCGCTGTTGCTACTTTCATCGTTTTTTCTCGCCTCTTGCAAACACCCCTCGCCATGTCCACAATGCGAATGGCTCGACTTCTCCGCGACCACGACGGGAGCGCGGCGTGCTGATATACCCGGCGATCGACATCCGTGGCGGCAAGTGCGTCCGACTTCGCCAAGGCGACTACGCTCAGGAAACGGTTTTTGGCGACGACCCGGCGATGATGGCGCGGCGCTGGGTCGATTGTGGCGCGACTAGTCTGCACCTCGTCGACCTCGATGGCGCAAAGCAGGCGATGCCCGTGAACGGCGAAGCCGTTCGGGCCATCATTGACCAATGCGACGTCACATGCCAGCTTGGCGGTGGATTGCGCACGGAAGGCCACATTGCCGAAGTCCTGAGTTGGGGCGTTGACCGCGTTATTCTCAGTACGCGCGCACTATTCGATCCGCTGTGGTTTCGCGGTGTTTGTGAGCGATTTCCCAATCGCGTGGTTCTCGGAATCGACGCAAAGCATGGAAGGGTTGCTGCCAACGGATGGCTGGAGCTATCCGATCGGAGCCCGTTGGAATTTGCCCGCGAAGCAGCAGCATGGCCAATTGCCGGGATTGTCTATACCGACATCACACGCGATGGCATGCTTGAGGGACCTAATCTCAGTGCCTATGCCGAGCTGTTATCGGCCGTTGACACACCGATCCTCGCCTCGGGCGGCATTACGACGCTCGACAATATTCGCGACTTAGCGCGGCTTGGCGTGGCCGGTTGCGTGATCGGTCGCGCCCTGTACGAAGGGCAACTAGATCTAAAGGACGTATTGGCAATTACGACTCAGTCGCCGGGGCCTTAGCCAGCTCCGACTCCTGAGCCTCCTTATCACTCTCCATCGTTACCGAGGAGGTTCGCAAATGGCGGCACATCATGCGGGAGACATCCGCAACCTGGCGTTCGTGGGCCACGGCGCAGCGGGCAAGACGACTCTTGCCGACGCCCTTCTATTCAAGGCGGGTGCCGTCACGCGCCGTGGCTCGGTCGATGACGGCACGAGTGTGAGCGACGTCGATGACGAGGAGCACAAGCGGAAGATTTCCATCGACTCGGCGGCGCTGCATCTCGAACATCAGGGCAAGTACATCCAGATCATGGATGCCCCCGGCTATCCCGATTTCGTTGGGTCGGCTTTGGGTGCGCTCAATCCGGTCGAGAATGCCTTTGTCGTGCTCAATGCCGGTCACGGGATTGAGGTCAACGCACGCCGGATGTTCAAGGAGGCGGGCACGCGTTGCCGGGCGCGATTTGTCATCCTCAACAAGCTCGACGCCGACAACATCCACTTTGACGAGTTGCTCGAATCGATTTGGCAGGGTTTCGGCAAGCAGTGTGTCTTGTTGAACGCACCAATCGGGATTGGAGCGAACTTCAAGGGAGTCGTAAGTGTCCTGGAACCTCCCGCTCAGCCACCGGCCGATTGCCCCGTCGATCTGGCAACGGCTCGCAATCAACTCGTCGAGGCCGTCGTCGAATGCGACGATGCTCTGACGGAGAAATACCTCAGCGAGGGGGATATCTCCAACGACGAACTAATCGCAGCGATTCCAAAGGCACTTGCGGCGAAGACGTTGATACCAATTCTCTGCACCAGCGCGAAAAAGGACATCGGCGTTCCTGAACTGCTCGATGCGATTGCACGTTTTGCGCTTCCACCCAGTTCCAAGTCGCTCAACTTGCTGGCCAAGGGACCGTCGACCCAGGTGAACGAAGCCCCAGCCGACGAAAATGCCGAGTTTGTGGGGCAAGTCTTCAAGGTCATCAACGATAAGTTCGTTGGTCACCTCAGCTTCGTTCGCATCCTGTCCGGTAAGCTCAAGGACCATGCAACGATTCACAACGCCCGCACTGGCAAGTCGTCGCACATCGGTGCGCTGCTTCGGATGCAAGGTAACAAACAGGAATCGATCACGGAGGCGGTCGCTGGCGATATCATCGCCATCGCGAAGGTCGATGACCTGACCATCGGCGACACCATTGGCGCAAATGCGCATGTCGCCAAGCTGCCGCTCGGCGAGTATCCACAGCCGATGTTCGGTCTGGCCGTCGAACCGAAGGCACGCGGGGACGAACAGAAGATATCGACCAGCTTGCACAAGATCGCGGACGAGGATCCGACGTTCAAGATCACGCGCGATCCCCAGACTCACGAGTTGGTGATTGCCGGGATCAGCCAGTTACATCTCGACGTGATTCGGGGCCGCCTCAAGAAGCGGTTCGACCTCGAAGTCGTCACGCATGAACCAAAGATTCCCTATCGCGAGACGATTACTGCTGAGGCACCTTCGGAACACAAGCACAAGAAGCAGACCGGAGGTCGCGGGCAGTTTGGCGAAGTCCACATGCGCATCTACCCGTTGCCGCGCGAAATCAAGACGCAGCAGCAGTTGGAGGAGCAGTTCGCCAATAAGTCGAAGTTCGAGAAAATGCGATCGGTCCATTACGACTCAGATTACAACTTTGCGTTCATCGACCACATCGTCGGCGGGACGATCCCGAACCAGTTCATGCCGGCAGTCGAAAAGGGCTGCAAGGAGCTACTCGATCGCGGAGCACTTGCCGGCTACCGGATGCAGGACATGGCCGTCGAAGTGCATTTCGGCAAGTACCACGACGTCGATAGTTCGGAAGCCGCATTTAAGACGGCCGGCCGGCTCGCGTTCAAGAAGGCGGTTCTCGCCGCCCGGCCGGTTCTGATGGAACCGATCGTCGACCTGGAAGTCACACTCCCGAGCAAGTACACGGGAGCCATCCTCGGCGACTTGAACACGAAACGCGCGCGCGTGGATCACCAGGATAGCTTGCCGGGCGACCTCGCCGTGATTCATGCAAAAGTCCCCCTGGCCGAAGTCACCAAGTATGCGGCACAACTCGGTAGCATCACCCAGGGGCAGGGTGCCTACACGATGCACTTCAGCCATTACGACACGGTGCCGGGCCAGGTGCAACAACAGATTGTTGCGAAGGCGGCTGTGACCCACGACGACGAGGAGTAGGATTCCTCGACCGGCCCTGAGAGTCGGCGACACAGCCGACTCTAAGGGCCACTACAATTCGGCCATAAAACGTCGAGCGGAAAGTGAGGGAGTCGAACCCTCATCTCCACGGGGGAGAACCGCGTTAGCACCGCGGCGCGGCCAACCGTATCCGCCTACCTTCCGTTCGGTGCGTAGCGAGTCAACGTTCCCTGCTCATTACGCACCCAATGGACCCGCCGGGACTCGAACCCGGATCGCCGCCACGCCAGGGCGGCTTCGTACCTTTGGACCACGGGCCCGCCGAATGCCTCCCAATGGATATCGGTGGGATCGACAACTGGACTTGTCGGGACTCGAACCCGAATCGCCGGCGTGCGATACCGGTGTCTTTCCATTGGACCACAAGCCCATCAGTGCGTCGGCCAGGAATCGAACCTGACTGCATCATCGTGCGCCGGGGTTACAGTCCGGCTGGCCCCCAGGGCCGTCCGACGCTCATCTGCCATTGAACTGCCACCATTACAGCGACCATCGCTGCGAGAGAGGGGTTCGCGCAAACCAAGTGCATCCAGACCGCTCGGCGATTCACCCGTTTCCTATACGGTCGCTCAACTGGTCGCGCAACTCTGTCATTGGCGCTAGGTCAATTCGGATGAGGCCACGGCGAGGACGATCGAGGTCGAGGATCGCATAGACGACCAACATCATCGTGCAGTTGAAGGCAAGAGCCGCCAGCCGACTTCGGGACCCAGTCAGTCCGTCCGTATAGCCGATTAGCAGAGCCGACGTGGCGGCCACGGCAAACAGCAGCCATATGATCGTGTCGGCAACATGCTCCTGGTATGAGGCGGTGTGAGCCGCGGCCGTATCGAATAGGTCGTTTGCTGCTTGAATGACCGTGGTCATGCGCACGGTCTGTGGCTCGCGACGACACTCTTCGACCACGGCTTTCCAGATCGCGTCCTGGTATGCGGCCGTCGACGCACGGGCTTCGGCGCTGGCTGCGACGTTGGCTCCAGCGCCATGAAAGTCAATTCGGGACTGAACAAAGCCACGAACGGCCTCCTTGATAGCGGAGCGGGCCGGCTCGGCAACAAGGTCGGCTCGCAAATAGACGGTACCCGCCGCGTTGGTCTCTTGAATCAGCCGGATTCGGCGCACTTCGTACCTCGTGGCCGCCATTGAGAACGTAAACGCGAGCAGAAGTCCCAGCAGTGCAAGGACGGCGGCCGAAACGGCAGAAAACCCGCCTGCGGCACGGTCGCTCGAACGACGGGCCGAAAGTGCGCCGAAATGAATGCCAGCTGCCTGGGCGATAGTCATCGCAACAAAGTACGCCACGGCGATGGCGACGGCTGAAATCTGGTACAAGGATGGCACGGCAATCTCCGGCATCGTTCAAGTCGTGCGGCAACTCAACTCGAACAAATGGCGGGCCGCACGCCCGCTAATCTCTCCGCGACTCAGCAACTCCGTCGCGATTCGCTCCACTGCTTCCCAGTGCCCTTCGTCAGCCAACAGGTATTCCGTCTTGGCGAGCAGACGGCGCTCCAATCGATCGGCCTGTCGATGCCCCGACCGTTGGACGGCCAAGTCGCGAACGTAGCGTAAGTCACGCTCCGCCGAATCGCGCGCATAGACGCCCGTGAGCCGCGCCTCCGCTGCCATGCCTGCAAGCGAAATCAGGATTTCCTGTTCGATCCAGTCCTTGGAGGGACGGGTGATAGCCTTGCCAAACGCGCAGATGCCAAGCCGCTCGCGATTTGGGCGAATGCTCACCTTGGTGATCGATCGACCGAGCACGAGGGCGGCAACAGCATGTCCGGCTTCGTGGTACGCGGTTGCGCGGTCGTTCGGCGCTGTCATGCGATTAGTGTAGTGGGCATGTCAGCGCGGTATACTGTCGCTCTCGCAGCGTGTGATCCATGTGGCTTGGAATCACGGTTGCGATGTCGCGGCGATGGAGTCAGTGAGTGCGAAGCATTGTGCAGATTGTCCTGGTCGCCGTCGGATCGGCTGTGGGGGGGACTACGCGGTGGTGGGTCGCTACTCTCTTTCACCGGCTCGGCTCCACGTTTCCTTGGGGAACGCTGTTCATCAATGTTAGCGGGAGCTTCATTCTTGGATGGTTCATGACCGTTCTGTCGCATCGACTGGGCACGGTGTCGATCACCTGGCTCCATGCCGAGGACCTTCGACTTCTTGTCGCCGTCGGATTCTGCGGCGGCTATACCACTTTTTCGACGTTTGAATACGAGGCGTTTCTGCTCGGCCGCACCTCGTGGCTACCAGCGGCCACCTACATTGCTCTCAGCGTGTTTGCAGGCTTACTCGCGCTGCGCTTGGGAGTCCTGTGCGGGGGCGAACCATGACTCCACTACGAACGCGCTGGCTGAATCGAACTGTCCTGGGCATCGGCCTGGCAAGCCTTTGCTCCGACGCAGGCCATGAGATGGCAACGGCCGCACTGCCAACGCTTCTGACATCAATCGGGGCGACGGTTGGAGCGCTGGGATTGATCGAGGGGTGGTCGGACTTCGCCTCCGGGGCGGCCAAACTTGCAGCCGGCCTCTATACGGATCGGCTGCATCATCGGAAGCCGTTTGCCGCTGCAGGCTATTTCCTGACGGCGTCGGGCATGGCAAGTTTCGCCATTGCAACAACGTGGGTTCATGTATTGCTGGGCCGTATGATCGGTTGGGCGGGCCGCGGTGCGAGATCGCCGGTCCGAAACGTGTTGCTGGCGGACGGGACCGCACCCGAGAACTACGGCCGAGCGTTCGGTTTCGAACGAGCGATGGATAGCCTCGGTGCCGTCATTGGTCCTGCAATGGCGTTCATTCTTATCGGTCGCGTTGCCCTAACCACGGTGTTCCTGGCGACGCTGATCCCTGGCCTCGCCGCTGCGTTGTGCATCCTCGTCCTTGTCCGCGAAGCACCTCACCATCCGAAACCGACCGCTACGCTTCGTGGGTCGTTCGCGGCGATTCCGCGGTCGTATTGGCGATTCCTGGTAGGCGTTGGCTTCGCGGGCCTAGGCGATTTCGCCAACTCACTGCTGATCCTCTTTGCGGGTGCCGCCTTTGCACCGATCTACGGGGAAACCGAGGCTGCGCGAATCGCGATTATGTTCTATACGGGTTACAACGTGATCTATGCCGCGACGTGTTATGGTGCCGGTGCGTTTGCCGATCGATTTCCCAAGCGACTAGTCCTGGCGACTGGCTATGCGATCGCGACGATCCCAGCCATCGCGCTCCTTTGGGACGGTGAACCCTGGCTCAGGTTTACGATCATCTTTGGCGTCTCGGGCTTATACATGGGTGTATGGGAGACGGTGGAGAGTGCCTCGGCGGCGGAGCTACTACCGCAGGAAGTCCGAGGTTTGGGTTTTGGACTATTGGCCACTGTGAATGGCTTCGGTGACCTGGTATCGAGTGCAGTCGTGGGCCTCCTATGGAGCGAATCTCCGGCGGGGGCGATGAGCTGGGTCATCGGAACATCCCTGATCGGTGCCTGGCTCGTGGCGCGAACCCGCCGAACATGAGAGACCTCTTGCCTTTTGGTCGATCGGGCGCTAAAAAACAGGAACGACGCCCCGCTAGCTCAATTGGCAGAGCAGCTGACTCTTAATCAGCGGGTTGTAGGTTCGAGTCCTACGCGGGGCATTTCAATCACGTTAGCCGTCGGCCTCGGCTACCCACTTCTATCGCAAGAATCGCAGCACCACCCGTGACGAGGGCGAGCGCTAACCACATCAGCGGGACAGATCCTTTGAGGAGTTCAGCCCGTGCAGCGACGGTCAGGGCCGCGTTGTGACACGCATGGGTGACGACGGCTGGCCAAATGCTGCCGGAACGCAGCCGAATCCAACCCAAGACCAAACCGACGAGGAATGTCGGTAGAAACCGCTCGATCGCCAGCAAGTCGCCGACGCCGATATGGAACAGGGCAAAGAGTGCTGCCGTCGCCAAGACGGCCGAGCGACCGGATGTGGTTGTGCTTAACGCCGTGAACAGGAAGCCGCGAAAGAAGACTTCCTCAACGATAGCCGGTGTCAAAGCGACTATCAGTAACAAGGCGAAGGGCACCGCTTTTCCTTCGCCGAGTAGTTCGCCGACTCTGTCCGGCAAGCTGGTAAACCCAATCAACTTTTGCAGCTGCATTAACTCACTCGACACAGGGGCCAATGCCAAGCCCAGCACGATCCCGGCCGGGAATGTAAGCCACCACGCGCCTCGGAGGGCGAGGCCACTCGTTAGTTCGATGCGACCAATCCAGGCGGCCAGTAGCGGCAAGCCGACAAACAACACAATGCCAACGACCGACGAAAGCGCCAGGCCAATTGCTCGATTGTCCCGGGCCAGCGGCAACAGCGCACTCTGAAGGACAAACTGAAGCGGAAACGTCAGCGCCAGCGTCAACAAGGCCCCAGAGGCCGAGGCCGCAGGGCGTGGGTGCGATGGGCGTCGGACCAGATCGGACCACTGGCCCCCATCGCCGTACAACACAGCTTCCGCACCGAAGACACGCGCTGCGATCGCCACGGCAGCCGTTGCATAAAGCAATGTCGATGCGACGACGGCCGCTGCCAGACCCAGCGTAGCTTGGCCGTCGAAGACGTCGCGAGCGAGCAATACGACGTTGAGCAGTGGCACGACCGCTTTGCCCGTCGTCATTTTCAGGCCCGGTGCCAGGGCAAGTAGACCCGGTGTTAACGCGACGAGCATGAGCGGAATGAGGTAGGCCTGAGCCTCCTTGAAGCTGCGTGCAAAGCTCGTCAGGGCCAGCAACAGAGCCGAGAAGAGGGCCGAGAACAGGACCAGTAGGCCCAAGACCGATAGTGCAGTTCCGATCGTCAATCCGCCGGGCCCAAAAAGTGCCGGTCCGAGGCCGGACAGCCAAAGGGTCAGGGCCATCATTCCAAGGTTCACCAGCCCCGTCAGAACGCTGACCGCGACGACGGCCAGGTACTTTGCTGCGAGTAGTCCGACACGCGGGACGGGTGCCGCCATTAGCACTTCCAGCGTTCCTCGTTCGCGTTCGCCGGCCGTCAGATCGATTGCAGGATACACGGCTCCCGTAATCGTCATGAGGATGAGCACCAGCGGCACCAGGGTCGAGAGGGAGAATGCTCCGGCGTGATCCGGATTGGTGAGAACGCGGGGCTCGATTGTTAAGGGCGGGTCGCCGCTTTCCTTGGCTCGTCCTTGCAGAATGCGAACGTTGGCTTCGGCAAGTCGCCCGCGCAGATAGGCAAGGGCTTCTCGCCCAAGTGGTGACTCGTCGAGCAGCAGTACTGTCAGTCGGGCACGCAATTCGGCAAGTGGAGCGTGTATCGATGGTGGGTTGGCAATGACGATGCCGAGTTGAATACCGCCTTCGTTCACTGCTTGGGGTACGTCCTGTGCTACAAATAGCTTGACCACAGGCTCGGATGTTGGTTGCGGCAACGCCGATAGCTTCGAGGATGGCCGTGGCAATGGCGGTGGTTTGTCGCCGATCCCTAGAAGTTCAACGAGTAATTCCCCCTCCGCCTCCGACCCGACACCGATTCGATACTCGGGAGCTGATTCGTTCAGATTGACAAGGAAGAACTGTCGAAAAACAACGCCGAGCAAGGGGTAGAGCAGGAGCGGCATCAAGACGAGCGTGAGAATCGTACGGCGGTCGCGCAGTGTTTCGCGAAGCTCCTTGCGTGCGAATCGGATTGCGCGACTCGGCGTCATTGCGTAGCTCCCGTTTCGCAATCGTCTGCAAAACGCTTGCAGTCGTCACTCGTTCGCAGTCAGCAACGGACCGACATTGGCCAACTGTAGGAACATCTCAACGAGAGTCTGACGACCTGTCGCAGCTTGAAGTTGGGACAACGTCCCCTCGCAAACGAGTCGGCCACGATGTAACAGTCCGAACCGGTCGCACAGCCGTTCCGCCTCATCGAGTCGGTGAGTCGTCAGGATGACGGCTTTCCCCTCGCCGCGGAGTAGCTGAATGTACTCGGCAACGGCCTGGCTCCCGAGGACATCCAGCCCCAGCGTTGGCTCGTCGAGCAGGAGTACGGGTGGCCGGTGAACCAATGCCCGGGCTAGGTGGACTCGCTGCTTCTGGCCCGTACTCAAGGTCGCACAGCGGCGGTCGAACAACTCAGTGAGGCCAAGTCGCAGTGCCAGGCGGTCGAGTTCGCTGCGGGCGTCGGCTGGCGACAGGCCGTAGACATCGGCAAAGAACTCGAGCAACTCGCGGACACTCAACCAGGGGTAAAGCCCTGCATTCGCGGACACCAGGCCAACGCGGCGCTTGACCTCGTCGGGTTCGTCGGCCGAAGAGTAACCGGCCACGACGGCTCGGCCTGCCGTCGGTGCCAGCAGGCCGAGCAACATGCGAATGGTCGTTGTCTTGCCTGCTCCATTCGGTCCGAGCAGACCATAGACTTCACCGGGCGCGACCGAAAACGAGAGCTCATCGACAGCCGTCAGCTCACCGCCGTGTGGCAGCGGGAAGCGGCGGGTTAGGCTCTCGACGGCTATCACACAGACCTACCGGAGAGGAGGAGTCGGCGACCCCTACGGTCTACGGCTTGGGAGGTGCTTCGGCGATGCGGTTCTGAACGCGATCCCACTCCGCGCCAGCGAGCCGGCCTGTCAGGCGTTCGTACCAGTCCCGTGCCCGCGCTAGCAGCTTGGCTTTGACGTTTCCGGATTCGCGTTGAGCTGCTTCGTACCAACCGTCAGCACAGGCCAGAATGTCGATGGTTGAAAGCGGCTCGGTCAGGTCGCGGCGAGCCGCTTCACGTAACGTCGGGTCAGCGCTTCGCTCCAGGAGCTTCAACCCGCGCGGCCAATCGTTGGCATCCGCACACAGGTACAGTCCGGCGTCGCGATGAACTTGCCAGCCGGTCGTGCGATTGCCATCGGCAAACGCTCGCAGCCGATCGAGTGGCTTCGCATCGGCCGATTTCTCGCGCAGAGTTCTTAGTGCCGACTCGACATTCTGGGCCTCGATGAAATCGAACAGAAACCGTCCGCCAAAGAACAACACAACGCCGGCTGCAACGACCACGCCGACCTTGATGAGAAAGCCCAGCGCCCATTCGGCATCCGCACTGCGGCGACGGCGAAACGTGCGGCGCACTGGTTTGGGCCGTGGACGTTCGACGACTTCGATTTCGTCCGAAATCACAGACTCGTGAGCCACCTCGACACCACTCCCCGGCGTCGCGTCGGGCGCTCGCAGTGACCGAGTCTCGCCCGTTGTGGGAGGTGCCGGCAGGTCCGGGGCGATCGGCGACTCACCCGAACCGGTTCCCGTTCCGGCTGTCGCGTTTCGCAGCGCGTTGCCGAAAGCACGCATCGAGGCGTACCGTTCTTCGGGGCGCTTGGCCAAGGCGATCATCACAACCTCAGCCAAGTCAGCGTCAACGGCCGGATTGATGTCGCTCAAAGGCGGGGGCGGTTCGTGAGCAATCTGGACGACAAGGCCGGTAAACGTCCCTCGGAACGGTGGTACTCCAGCGAGCATCTCGTAAAGGATGACGCCCAGGGCATAGATGTCCGTACGGGGGCCAATCTTGTCCGCGAAACCGCGCACCTGTTCGGGGGCCATGTAGGCAGGCGTCCCGACGACATGGCCTTCCCGCGTTAGCGGTTTGGACTCCACGGCTTCGGTGTGAAGCGCGAGGCCGAAATCCATCACCATCAGCGAGTCTGGACCCGTCATCATGACGTTGGATGGTTTCAAGTCGCGATGCACGATGCCGCTATCGTGGGCGGATTGCAGTGCCTTGGCAATCTTGCGGGCAATCCGGACTGCGGAGTGGGGCGGCATTGGCTGGCCAAGGTAGGCCGAGAGCGGACGGCCTTCGAGGACCGGCATGGTCAGGAAGTAGTGACCATCGATGACGCCAGCGTCGTACAGCGGGCACAGGCACGGATGGTGCAGCGTCGCAGCCACCTTCGCCTCGCGCAGGAATCGGTCAACCTGCGGTCGGTCCGCGTTGGAAAGGTCGGGAAGCTTGAGTGCGACTCGTCGGTCCAGTTGACTATCGTGAGCGAGATAGACCGCCCCCATCCCACCTTCGCCCAGGACGCGCTCGAGTGTGTACCGGCCGAGCTTGGCGGGAAGATGTGATGGACGACCGAAGACCCAGACGGGTTCGGCGTTTTGACGGGGAGTTAGCGTCGAGTCACTCACCGGCGGCGTGATTGCGAATCCGATCGTACCATGTGCTCCAAACTAGGCTATTATCGGCAGCGGTGCAAGGCCGATGCGACTGAGCGTATGGCGTCGCAGCAAGATTGCGGCGGACATTCAAGGTTGGTCCGTACCATCGACTTTCCTCCGTTGTGACGCGGAATGTACTGGCGTACCCAGGCTGCCCTGATTTACAATGGTAATTCTGCCGAATCGGGCCAAACTCAATCGGGGCGACCGCACCCCCGCTGCCGCCTCGCGAGGCCACCATGACCGCCGAAACCGCCGACTGGGTCGGCCACATTATCGACCGCCGCTATCAGGTCAGCAAGAAACTCGGCGAAGGCGGGATGGGGTTCGTCTACGCCGCAATCGATAATCGGCTGAACTGCAAGGTCGTTCTCAAAGTTCCGCGTTTTGAAATGCTGGCCGACCCCGAGTTTCGGCAGCGGTTTGTCGATGAGGTCCGTGCGCTGGTTAACCTGTCTCACCCAAACATCGTCAAGGTCACGGACTTCGGGACTCACCACGGGACGCCCTTTGCCGTTCTCCAGTTTCTGCCCGGTGGCAGTCTCGAAGACCGCCGTCCGCGCGGCCAAGACAACAACCCCAAGGCTGTTTCGGCTAACACCCTGCCAACCTGGCTCCCGGCTGTCGCCGATGCGCTCGACTATATTCACAGCCAGAAGTACATTCATCGGGACATCAAGCCCGGCAACATCCTGTTCGATGCCCAAAAACACGCCTTCATCAGCGACTTTGGCGTCGCCAAGGCAGCCGGCAGCGGAAAGCAGCGCTCTTCAAATCTAACGGGCGTTGGGAGCGTCATCGGTACGCCGGAGTATCTTGCACCCGAGGTCGTTCTCGGGCAGCCGTTCGATGGGCGTATCGATCAGTATGCTCTGGCCGTTACGGTGTACGAACTCCTTGCTGGGCGGGTCCCCTTTCGAGGGAATGCTCCGACCGCGACGCTGGTCATGCACACTCGCGACACGGCCACGCCTCTCGATCATCTGCGACCAAGCGTGCCGCGCACGCTCGCTGCTGCGATTGAGCGAGGGATGGCCAAGTCGCCGGATGAGCGGTTTCCGAGTTGCACCGCGTTTGCGCAAGCGTGCGTGGCCGCCCTCGGATCGTCCACATCCGCCACGCCATTGCGCGACTCGCCCACGCCTCCACCGGCGGCAACGGTGCGCGAGACACTCGGCACGATGCAGGCTGGTCTCGGTACGCCGCCAAGTACGCCAGCCGCCATCACGAGGCGGCCCGCAAAGTCGCGCATGGGGCTTGTGTTGGGGCTAACAGGCGGAGGTTTGGCACTCGTCGGAGTCGTCGCTGCCATTGTCGTCGCGACCATGAAAGACAATCGCAGCGACAGACACAGCTTTCGAACGCCGAGAAGCGTGCGAATGTGGCATCGGTCCCGGGTGTAAAGCACGGTGGCCCTCCGCTCGACAAAACATTCGCGGATTTGAAAAACAAGGTGGCTTCGTCCAAGGGACTTCCACCACCATTACCAACCCCTGCGGCCGGTGTCACGGATTTGCGAGCCAATCCCTCGTCGGTCACACTTGTGGCGGGTGGCAAAGCTGAATCGATCGAGATTGTCGCAACCCATTCAAGCGATGAGCCTATCACGGTCACAATCGAGAGTGCCGCTGGATTGATCGTGACACCACCATCGGCCACGCTTGCGCCGAAGGATCGCTCGACACGATTTGAGATCGCCGCGGCTGCGGGCGTTCGGCAAGGTAGTCGCTCAGTCACAGTAACGGCCAAGGTGGCTTCGCAGCCTGCCGTCAAGACTGTGAACGTGCCCGTTACCATTCGTACGCTGAGCTTTAGCATTCCGAATTTGCCCGACCGGACGATCCAGGCCGGGGCGACCGACGATGTCGAAATCGCAATCAATCGTTCTGGGGGCTACGACGGAGCCGTTCAGTTATCGGTCGAGTCGTCGAAAGTCGTCGAAGCGGCGAGCGCAGTGGTCCCGGCAGGTCAATTGGGCACGACGCTGCGACTCGCTGTTCGCGATGCGGCTGCCAGTGGCGTCGAAGTGGTGACCATCAAGGCTGTGCCGACCGTGTCGGGAATTGCCGAGGGATCGGTCGGTCTCAAGCTTCGAATCGTGTCATTTCGCAAGGTAGGCGAGTTTGCGGGGCACGATGGCGCTGTGTCGGCTCTCGCCTTCGATCCGAACGGTCAGCGGTTCCTCGTCGGTACGACGTCCGGCTGGATTTATTGCTGGGATGCCGACCGTCCTGAAAAGTGGGTATGGGCAGAGATTCGTCATGCAGGTCGAGTCAACAGCCTGGCCTTCTCGCCAGATGGGAACCATTCCTTGTCCGGTGGAGACGACAACGCCGTTTACCTCTTGAAGGCAACAAATGGTACTGTCGAGACGAGGTTGCACAATAACGAGCACACGAACGGCGTCGTGCGCGTTTGGTTTGCCCGCCAAGGCAGCCCGGTGCCGATCGTGGATCCGAAACAACAGGTGAAGACCGCTCCGATCGACCTACCGGTGTCCGCCAGTGCGGGTCGAACAGTCTATTGGGACGCGAAGTCAGCGAAACCACTGTTATGCTTGTGGAAGACGAGTATTTACGCCAACAACACAAAGACTGGGATGCGATTTCTGAACGAGAGTGCGGGAATCCAGGCCGGTGCGGCCGGGGCTCATGAATTTGGCAACGGGTTGGCTCTGACCGGTCTCGGCGGCGATAAGCTCGAAATCTACCAGAACAAGCAGCTCCGCGCTGTTGCATCGGGGAACGGAGTCATCAAGGCGTTTGCTGTGAATGGCGACGGGACGCGAGCCCTGGTCGCTTGTGCCGACGAGCAAATGCGACTTTGGGAAATCGCGGGGCGGACAGCCAAACTGGCACCCGGGTTTCCGTGGAAACCCGAGGGCGCGGCCACGGAAATTGCACTAGCCTCGGACGGTACCAGGATGATCTACGGAGGAGCGGATGGCAGTGTCCGACTCTTCAAGCTGCCGTGAAGGCGCGGTGAGATTCGGTCGGATGAGTCAGAACAGACGTTTGTTGGGTTAGGAGGGGCCCTCGGAATCGTTGCTTGGTTCGACGGTCGCTTTGTAGCGGAGTGCTTCATGCCGAGCTTTCTCCCCGACCCATTGCCGGACTCCGATGAGGACGGCTTGCTCGACCTGCCTCTATTCGATGACGGGGATGCGCCTCCATTATTGCCGGCTGCGTCCACCCAACCCCCGGTTGCTCCCCGACCGAAGCCGTTGCGAACTCCGACGATCAAGGAGCGCGTGATGGTACCACCGGAGGTGCTGGTTGAGCCTGCGAAACGCAAATCCGCGCCGCCAGCAATTAAGACTCCGGCTCCCAGCGATCCGACCGACGAGTTCCCGCGACCCAATCTACCGGCCCCACCGGGGTTTCGGCCGCGTCAACGGCCGCCCCTTGCGCTCCTAACTGTCCTCGACGACGGTCGCGATGGCGGCGAAGTATTTCGCCTGCGCAACGATTCAACAATCATCGGTCGGTCACAGGGCGATGTCCAGGTTCCTCACGACGAGCTGATTTCAGGCCGACACGCCGAGATTCGCCGAACGCGCGAAGGCGGTGCGTGGCACTGGGTGCTGACGGATCTCGGGAGCACCAATGGCACGTTCGTGAAGATCGCGGCTCTTTCGCTCAAAGCGGGACAGGAACTTCAGGTCGGCTACACTCGGCTTCGGTTTGACGTGCCTGAAGTAGTCGATCCTTCCTCGAAGAACGCGATGCCGAGTCTGGTGGAGGTTACGCCTGAAGGCCAGGGCCGCCGTTTTCCATTACTGGAATCCGATAACTGGATCGGCACCGAACCCGGATGTGCCGTGGCCCTTGCCGACGATCCCCTGGTTGCTGGTAAGCATGCCCACCTCTATTGCGATGCCAAGGGTGTATGGCACTTGGGCGAAGGCTCGGGGCGCGATGGGGTTTGGCTCCGACGTGATCGCGTCGTTATCGATAAAAGCTGCTCGTTCCAATGCGGCGAGCAGCGGTTCCTCCTGAGGGTGCCTTGAGATGAAAGTCCGCCTACAGGTGCAGACCGCCGCGGCCCGCAATGAGGTCGAGTACGCCGGTCCTGTCATTACCATCGGTCGTAACCCGGATGCGACACTTTCGCTCGACGGTGTCGGCGTCTCTTGGGAGCATGCTCGCATCGATCTCGCAGCCAAAAAGGCGGCGGTCAGCGACTTGAAATCTACGAACGGCACGTTCCTTAATGGGCAGCCGGTTCTCGGAAGTGCACCGCTCAAGGTTGGCGACACAATTCGATTGGGCCAGGAAGGGCCGCGAATGTTGGTCCTGACCCTGGAGCTATCGGCGTCCCCCACGGTACCACAAGCGACTCCTGCGGCCGCAACTCGGGCCGAGACGTTCGCCGCACCCGGCTTGCTCGACATACCGACGCGCGGCGACGACGAAATCCCGATAGCTGCGCCGCCCAAGCGAGGCAAGAATGGCCAACCCGCGGCTCCCCCAGTGTCGGCGACACGGAAGCTCTTGCTGAAGACAATCCAACAACACCAGAGCGTTCAGACAAAGCACAAACGATCGCTCTGGGGCGTCGCGACGGCGCTCCTGGCCTTGATGGCCCTACTTGCCGTCGGTCTGTGGCTTGCACACACGCGGCTTGGTGTGTTTGGCACCAAGCTCGATGAAATGGACTCTGCGATCGCGAAGATCGGTACGAAGCTCGATTCACAGCGTTCGGAAATCGAGAAGCAGTTTAAGGACCACGTCGAGCTGACGAACCGGACGACCGTCGAACTGGCCACGAAGTTGTCCAAACAAGAAGAGGATAAGCTCAAGAACGAGGGCAAGCTCACGGAGTTGACCAAAAGCGTCCTAAACCTCAATGAACTCAATGTCCGCAAGGCGGTGCAGCCAGCGGCAGAACCTCCGTTGCCCCCACCACCGGCCGACAGCAAGGCGAAAGGTGCGGCTCGCGGCGGGTTGAAGCCTGGTCAGCCGGACCAGCCGCCGGGCAACGCCGACAATGGACCACCGGAGGCACTGCCCCCGGCTCCGCCAGCCCCAGCCGATGCTCAAGCGGCAGCGGTCGCGGCGGCAGAGGCTTCCCAGATTGAATTCAAGCCAGGCGATCACATCGATTTGCTGGCCAAGAATGGCAATGTCTACACGGGGAGCCTCGTGTTCCTGTCAGCTGAGACGGTCAAGATTCTGTCGAATCCGAACTGGCCGGAAAAGCCGAGCTCCCACGACATGCGTGACGTGCTGGCGATCCAAACCAAGGATGGCATCTATGCCTACAACCGGCAGTCCGGAACATTCGTGAACGCTTTGACGAGCTATCGCTTCAACAAGGAGACCGGTAACTTCGACCGCATGAGTCACGGTCCGGGCGACCTCTACCTCAGTGAAAACGTCAAGATCGTGGGAACAAAGACCGTGAACGGACTCTATTCCCTTGGCTCCCAGGGTGAAATCGCGATCACACTGCCGCTCCCGAACGGGCCCGAGAGGATTCCGGCTTATCAGTTCTCCTCAATGATCACGGCCAAGGGAGTGTTCTTGTTTATTCCCGAGAAGAACGTCTACGAATTCAAGTCCCACACGCAGATCGCGGCCGAGGCGAAGGAGACCAACGACAAGAACTGGCGTGCCTTCACGGACGAGCGCTACCGTAAGAACATGGAAGGCTACGAAGCCGCAACCCGTCGCCTCGCGGCCCTGTCCACGTACTGGGGCACGCGCTGGTGGTGGTGGTAGATCTCCAGTTCCTGCCTCGCCCGTCGAGATGGGAAGTGGGGGCGACATTGCGAACGTCATTCGTCCCGACGTTCGCAATGCCCCCCCCCACTCCACTTCCCATCTCGACATGGGCACTTTTTGTGTAACGCTCGCCGGCTTTGGTTGTGTAATACGTCGAGGAGCGACCATGTCATCGACCCCAACGACGCGTGCGAGCTTGTTTCTGCGACTTCGCGATCGGCGTGACCACGCGGCATGGCTGGAGTTTGTTGCCCTTTACGAACCCGTCGTCTACCGTTTGCTGCGCCAGCGCGGCCTCCAGGACGCCGACGCCCGCGAGGTGATGCAGGACCTCTTTCTGGCCGTCAACCGTGTCATCGATCGATGGGATCCTGCGAAGGAGCGTGGGTCGTTCGGCGGCTGGCTGCGGCGAGTCGTTCGCAATCTCGTCATTAACTGGCTCCAGCAGCGCCGTCGTCGCCGACCTGAGGCATCGGGTGATAGCGGTTTGCAAGCGCTTCTGGAAATGGTGCCCGCGAGTGACAGCCCGGAAAGCAGCGAGTTCGATCAGGCCCTGCGGCGAGCCGCGTTCCATCGAGCGGCCGAACAGGTCCGCGGAGAGGTTCACGAGACGACATGGAAGGCGTTCTGGGAGACGGGCGTCGTCGGGGCGACGCCGACACAGGCGGCCATTGCGCTGGGGCTGACGCCCGGGGCTGTGCGCGTGGCGAAGTACCGCGTTCTGACTCGAATTCGGACTCGGGTTCTGGAACTGGAGGCGGGATCATGAAGACGGCGTGTTCCACCGAACGGCTCGAGCAAGCGCTGACCGGCAGTCTTTCGCGGGCCGATGAAGAGCGATTGCATCGACACCTCGACGACTGTCCGTCCTGTGAGGCGGAGATGGAGCGGTTGGCCGGGGGAGAGGCCTGGTGCCGCGAGGCTGCGATCCTGCTGCCCGACGATGAGATCGACCACGTGTCGCCGACACGGGACGACTGGTCGGCTGTCGATTTCTCCGTCGATCACCTGGAACCGGCCGACGAACCGGACATTCTCGGCCGACTACCTGGCTACGACGTGCTGGAGATCATTGGCCGTGGCGGCATGGGTGTCGTCCTCAAGTGCTTCGACCGCGAGCTGAAGCGCCAAGTCGCCGTTAAGGTGCTGGCTCCCCACCTCGCGCAGAGTTCCTTGGCCCGGAAGCGGTTTGCCCGGGAAGCCCAAGCGGCGGCCGCTGTCGTCCACCCGCACGTCATGGCCATTCATCAGGTGCAGGCGGGTGGGCGCCTACCGTTTCTCGTCATGCCCCTGGTCGCTGGGGAATCGCTCGCCGACCGGTTGAAAGCGCGAGGAACTCTGGAACTCAAGGAAGTCCTCCGAATCGGCATTCAGGCGGCAGCCGGATTGGCAGCGGCCCACGAACAGGGCCTCGTCCACCGTGACGTGAAGCCTGCCAACATCTTGCTCGAGAAAGGCGTTGAACGGGCCGTTCTGACGGACTTCGGTTTGGCACGCGCGGCCGACGACGTGTCGATGACGCGCTGGGGCATCATCGCGGGAACTCCGGAATACATGTCGCCCGAACAGGCTCGGGGTGAGCCACTCGATGGCCGGTCGGACCTGTTCAGTCTTGGATGCGTGCTTTACGAAACCGCGACCGGCATATCGCCGTTCCGGGCCGACTCGACGATGGCGACCTTGCGCCGACTTGTCGATGAGCCACCGCGGTCAATGGCGTCGCTCAACCCGGAGTTGCCGAAGTGGTTCGTGGCCGTCGTCGAGCGCCTGATGGAGAAGGAGCCTGCGCGGCGGTTTGAGTCGGCAAAGGAGGTGAGCGACGTGTTAGAACATTGCCTTGCCCATGTGCAACAGCCAGGAGTCGTTGGTCTGCCGCGGACGGTGCGAGCCACGTCGAACCTGTTCACAAACGCTTTATCGAAGAACGCGCGGGCCAAACTGAACTTGGTTCTCGCCGCGGTTGTATTCACCGTGTCGGGCTGGCTCGTCCGATCCTACCTCGGCCCGGCTGGGGAAGCGGCGCAGCCGACTTCAGAGTCAAACTTGCGCCGCCTGACCGCGGCGTTGCTCGCCTACTACGACGAACACGGCCACCTGCCGCCGGCTTCGATCGCCGGCAAGGATGGCAAGGGCGGAGACCCGCACAGTTGGCGCGTCGAGATTCTCCCATACCTGGGTCAAAGGGCACTTTACGCGCAGTACCAGTTCGACGAACCGTGGGATAGCGCCGCCAATCGCGCGCTGCTTTCTCGGATGCCGGCTGTCTTCCGCGCCCCAGAAGATGCCCGCGACACGATCAACACCTCCTATTTCGGCGTTGTTCTGACGGGCGTCGGCCCGGGATTGTCCAGCGGGTCCGGTACCATCGCTGACGGTGCGTTCATTCCCGCGAACAGTACCGTGTTCTCCCGACCGAACGGGGCACGCTGGGCCGAGATTCCGGATGGTACTGCCAACACGATTGCCATCGTCGAAGCAAAGCGCGGCGTCCCGTGGACGAAGCCGGAGGATATCGCGTTTGACTCCGCGCGACCTGAGTCACCCTTTGGCGGCTGGCGTACCGACGGCTGGTATGCCGGATTCGCTGACGGCGGCGTGCGATTCATTCCCACCTCGACGGAGCGAGCGACAATCGTGGGACTGCTGACGATCAATGGTGGCGAGGTCTCGGCATCGCCAGCGACGGTTGCGTTGCCTAACGCGAGTGTCACCGCTTCGTATGTGAATTTCATAACGAACGCCAGTCTCGATTCTGCTCGTCGGACCGCTATCGGTTGGCGAGATCGGTTCGGCGAACGGTTTGATATGGACATTACTGGAAGCGCCGACGGTTCCGTGTGGGGTACAGACGTGTACACCGACGATTCGTCCGTTGCTGCCGCTTCCGTGCATGCCGGCCTTGTTCGGATCGGCGAGCGAGCCACTGTCATTGTGACCATTGTCAAGCCGCCACCGCAGTTCATTGGCTCGTCACGCAACGGTGTCACATCGGTCGCCTATGGCAATTGGCCCGCGGCTTACGTCCTCCAGCGCAAGGCTACCCGCGCGCAGCCGTCGCCGAATCCTCCTACGAACATGGCGGTGAGAGGACTGTTTATTCCGAACGATCCTGCCGGAGCCGGAGCGGGTACTGCTGTGGCATGGCGAGGACGGCTCGGTGAGCAGTTCGCTCTTGAGATCACGGGGGATACCACAGGATTGGTCTGGGGAACCGATGTGTACACCGACGACTCGCCCATCGCGGCGGCGGCAGTCCACGCTGGCCTGGTACGCGCCGGCGAACGGGCCAGAATCACCCTAACGATCGTCAAACCGCCGTCGCAGTTTGTCGGCTCGTCGCGCAACGGTGTTAAGTCATCGAGTTACGGTGACTGGCCGTCGGCATACGTTCTTCAGCGAGTGACCAGTGCCCCGAAGGTGATTGAGCCGATCAGTCCTCCCATTCTCCAGCTCCCGATTTCGAGCGTGGTCGCCTCGCCAAATGACGGTAACTCGACGAGCGCCCTGGCATGGCAGGGCCGATTCGGCGAGCGGTTCGACGTGGCAATCACGGGCAGCACGACTGGGTCGGTATGGGGTACCGATGTCTATACATGCGATTCTGCGATTGCCGCAGCCGCCGTGCATGCTGGGATCGTCAAGGCGGGTGAGAGTGCGACCGTCACGGTGACCATTGTCAAGTCACCAGACCGTCATACCGGCTCGGAACGTCACGGTGTCGTTAGCGCAGATTGGGGTTCGTATCCAGCGAGCTTCTTGATTGCGCGCAAACCAACTGAACCGGCCGTCGTTGGAACCGGTATGCTGCGACCGCAGCGATTGGTGGTGGCTCAGTTCACCACACCGGAGACGGCGATGGGGTGGCGCGGTCGTTTCGGCGAGCAGTTCGATGTAGAAATCACCGGTCGCACAACTGGATCGGTCTGGGGAACGGACGTGTATACCGACGACTCGTCCCTTGCGGCTGCGGCAGTCCACGCCGGCGTCGTTCGCGACGGGGAGCGGGCAACCGTAACGGTTACGATTGTCAAATCTCCAGAGCAACACATCGGTTCGAAACGCAATGGCGTCGAGTCGGCCGACTATGTCTCATACCCATCGAGCTTTGTATTGCAACGGAAGTCAGTCGTGCCTTCACCAGGCCCACTACCGTCGCCGGGCAGCCGCTAGAGATGACGAACGAAGGGCTCACTGGGACATTCGCGAACTGAATCACCGGATCGGCGCTTATCCGACGACGACGGGCTTCCACGCGCTGCCGTCGTCGTCGTCGGTCGCGGAAACCGTGTGGGATGCGGCAGGAGCAAACGCCACGGCGTGGACTTTCTCGCCGTGGCCCTGAAATGTGGCGAGTTCCCCGCCGGTCTCGACCGACCAGAGCCGTGCGGTGCCATCCCAACTTCCGGTGGCCAGTACGCGGCCGCCAGGCGCGAACGCGACGGATCGCACCGACTCGCCGTGCCCGCGATACACCTGAAGTTCTTGGCCTGTGCCCAAGTCCCACAGCTTTGCGGTGCCGTCCCAACTACCCGTGGCGAGCGCCTGACCGTCGTCCAGGAACGCAACCGCGCTGACAGCGAATCGGTGGCCGGCCATGTCGAGCAATTCGTGACCGTTTCCCGTGTCCCAGAGCTTGGCTGTCTTGTCCCAACTGCCAGTCGCAAGCGTTTGTCCATTCGGGGCAAATTGGAGCGACGTCACCATCTTATCATGGCCTCGGATGACGCCGTGAACCTTACCGGTCTTCAGATTCCAGAGGATGACGAGCTTGTCCCAACTTCCGGAGGCGACGAGCGATCCGTCTGGCGAAAACGCGACCGACGTAATTGCGCCCTTGTGCCCCTTCAGTAAGCCAATTTCCTTGCCGCCCCGTACATTCCAGAGCTTGATCGTCGCATCCCAACTAGCGCTGGCGAGCATCTGGCCATCGGGCGCAAAAGCAAGGGCCGTTACTTCGCCTTCGTGGCCTGTCAGCACGGCGAGTTGCGCGCCGGACGTCGTGTCCCAAAGTCGTACGGTCTTGTCCGCCCCGCCACTCGCAACGAGGCGGCCGCCGGGCGCAAAGGCGATGGCATTCACGTCGCCCTCGTGCCCCTCGAACGCGCGAAGGTGTTGTCCCGTCGCCGCGTCCCACAGCCGGACGGCTCGGTCGCTTCCGCCGGTCGCCAGGATGGTCTGCGGCGGTAGGATCATCGATTCGTCGGTTCGCTTCGCCGGTTCCGGCGGTAGCATCTCGAACCGCGACGAGGTCGGTGCCGATCCCGCGTAAGCGAGGACACAGAGCGCCCGTCCGGTGGTCGGATCCCAAAGTCGGACGGTCTGGTCCCAACTCGCACTTGCCAGTCGCAAACCATCGGGCGCGAACGCCAAGGCAACGACTTCGCCATCGTGGCCACTGAGGACGTGCTGTTCCTGCCCGCTGACCGTATTCCAGAGCTTGACGAGGCGATCCCACCCACAGGTCGCGACGAGACTGCCATCGGACGAGAAGGCAACAGCGCTAACGACTCGTTCATGCGCTTCGAGGCAGGCCCATTCCTGGCGGCTTGCGACGTCCCACAATCGTAACGTGCCATCGCCGCCGGCCGACGCAATCGTCTGCGAATCGGGCGAGAACGCGACGGCATAGACCTCGCGGTCGTGGCCTCGGAGCGTGGCAACTTCCTGCCCAGTTTCAGGGTTCCACAATCGGACGGTTCCGTCTTCGCTTCCGCTGGCCAGCAACTCGCCGTTGGGTGCGAATGCGACCGACGATACGCCGTCCGAATGTCCGAGCAGGGAGCGTTTTTCGCGACCCGTGGCAACCTCCCAGAGCCGGACGCTGGCGTCCCATCCACCGCTGGCAAGTGTCGCCCCGTCGGGTGAGAACGAAAGCGATGTTACTTCGGACGCGTGTCCGTCGAAAGTTACCTTCTCGCGGCCCGTTGCCAGGTTCCAGATCTTGATCAGTTTGTCTTGCGATCCACTCGCCAGCGATTTACCGTCGGGAGCGAATGCGACAGCCCCGACCTCTTTGCTGTGTCCGCGCAAGGCGACGGGTTCTGCGCTGGTCGCAGTATCCCACACTAGCACTAAGGCATCAGCCGACCCAGCCGCGATGCGATTTCCATCGGGCGAAAACGCCACAGCGTGCAGGGCACCACCTTCGCGGGCCGCGGTCGGTTGAGTCGAGTCCAGCGCGGCGGCCGGGACGGTATCGTCTGCGTGGACGCCATTAGCCGACGGTGCCGCCAGGTCGACCGTCTCGTCGGTCACCTCGCCCTCGGCGATGTGCAACGACGGGCGGATCTTCAAAACCGGTGGCTCGTCGTGATCCTCTCCCCAGATGCTCTCGGACTCGGCACCCGTATCGAGAACAGTCTCGGATGTCGTGGGCACCAACGTCGGTGTCGTGGGCGGCGCAGTCGGCGGAACGGACCACAGGTCGGCAACCGGCTCGGTCGTGTGAGCATCGACCACGGGAACCGACTCGGGTGCCGGCGCTGATTCTTCCGGAGTGCCCTGGGAAAACTCGTCCCCGGTTTGCACGAGCAGTGTGCCGAGTTCGTCGCCTGTTGCCTGATCCCACACACGAGCCGTCGCGTCGTTCCCCAATGAGGCCAGTAACAGTCCTTCTGGTCCAAAGGCGATGCCAACCACGGGGCCGAGGTGCCCGGCCAGGATAGCACGTGGTTTAGCTGCTGCGACATCCCATAGGCGGACGGTCTTGTCGGCGCTTCCACTCGCGAGCGTCGCACCATCGGGCGAGAACGCGAGACTCGTGACTTCACCGTCGTGTCCGCGGAGAACGGCAAACTCTAGACCTGTCGTGGCGTCCCAGAGTCGAATCGTCTGATCGACACCGCCGGATGCGAGTGTGCGGCCATCCGGCGCATATGCCACAGCCGAGACTTCGCCCTCGTGTCCATCGAGCGTGGCCAGGCACCGGTCTTCCTCGGGTTCCCAGAGCTTCATGCTTCCGTCCCAGGACGCGCTGGCCAACCGCTTGCCGTCGATCGCGAAGCTGACGGATGTGACCATCTTGTCGTGGCCAAGCAATGTCCGTTTCAACTCACCCGTGGCTACGTCCCAGAGCTTGATCGACAGGTCCCAGCCTGCGCTTGCCAACGTCTTTCCATCGGGCGAGTAAACCACCGTCGTTACAACGCCCGCATGCCCCTCGCAGGACAGTCGCTCGGTGCCCGTCGCTGCGTCCCATAGCTTGACGAGCTTGTCCCATCCACCGCTCGCCAGCGTACGACCATCGGGAGAATACGCCACCGCACCGACAACACCCGCGTGACCATGCATGACCGCGAGTTCCTGGCCTCCAATGACATCCCACAATCGCACCGTCTTATCCCAAGCGGCCGTTGCTAGCCGTTCGCCATCGGGAGAAAACGCAATGGCCGTCACATCGCCCCGATGACCCGGGATCCGGGCTTCCGCAGGATTGGCGTCTTCCGATTTGGTCGATGGAGGAGTCGAAATCGCCGGCTCTGGCTGGCCGACCGTCTCCGTCGGCTTGGGATGTCCAAAGTCGATCGCGTCGTCGCGTTCGTCAGCGGCCTCCGCGGTAACGTCAAACAGGTCGACCGCATCCTCTTCGTCATTGCCGAAGTGCACATCGGATTCGGCTTCAGTGGACGAAGCTGCCGCCACAGGTTCGGCCGGTTTCTCCGTGCGCCATCCGGCGGGGGCCTCGCGCATCACGGCGGTGCGTTCGGCCGAAGGCGAATCGAATACGGGGCTGTCCTCAAAGAGGTCCACGACATCGGACGTCGGTTGGACCAAGCCCAGTTCGATGGCAGCGGCCTGAAAGCCCTGGGCGGCGGCCGATGCGGGATTGCCATACACGACCGGTCGCCCGAGCAGTAGCGATTTGGTCACCTCGGGGTCAAACGGAATCGCAGGACCCAACGTGCGGGATCCGAACAGGCTGCGGAGATGTAGTTCGTTATCGCCGCCGCTCATTGCATGGGGCGGCAGCGTCAGGAGTAGACCACGAAACTTCACCGCTGCCCCGGATTGCTTCACCTCTTTCAGCGTTTTCAAGAACACGGGCAAAGTGCGGAACGACAGCGGCTCGACGCGTGTGACGAGGAGCAATTCGTCGGCGGCTTCCAATAGCTGTTTTGCCGATGCACTGGTCGCTAGTGGAGGAGCGTCGAGAACGGTGTACTCATAGCGATCGATGAAGTCGTCGCGCTTCAGCAGCGCGAGCGAGGCCGTGAGGGGATCGTAATCGGGTAGGGCATCGGCAAACGGGACCGGCAGCACGTCGAGTCGGGGAAACGCCTCGCGATAGAGAAACGCGTCCGAGTCGAGGCCATAGTTCCGCAGACTAACGGTATCTTCGTGCCGGTGCAGGTTGAGGGCGGCCGGCACGCCGTGGAGCGGGTCGGCATCAATCAGCAGAACGCGCGCACCGCCACGGGAAGCGGCCGCGGCGAGATTGATCGCCGAGGTCGTCTTGCCCACCCCGCCTTTGGGGCTGGCGATTAGCAGCGTCTGCACGGAATCAGTCCCTCCGCACCCTCGGCGCAATTCGAACGCCAGTAATCTTCTGCGCAAGTCCAGCGACGCGATCCGCTACCTCGGCGTACGCCCGCCAGCCCGGTCCGCGCGGTGGAGGGGACCCAGGCATCAGCGGCCAATCGCGTAGGGCCGGATCGTCAGGAATCGGCGGCTCGACAAGCATGTCGCCGTGCATTTCCTTGAGCCGAGCATACATCGGTGCCTGGATTGCGTCGGAGCCATTGTAAATTGCCACAAGGACCCCCAGCAATTCGAGTTGGGGGTTGTGAGACCTTGCCTCGGCTAACACGCTGGCGGCCGCCGGTACAGTCCGCAAAGATAGTGGATCCGCTAAAACCGTTAGCAACACGCCGCCACACTTCTGAAGCACCGGGCTTGCCGAAGCATCGAGCAAGGGGGGGCAATCGACGATGACGACATCGGCATCGGGTAGCGGTTCACGCAACTCCGTGGCATATTGGACGTTGGGCCAGGTACATTGCCCGTGGGAATCGCAGGCGATCAGCCCTGCCGCTTGGGTTGGGTCAGCGTCGACCAACACGACGTGTAAACCCGCTCGCCCCCAAGCATAGGCGAGGGCGAGTGCTGTGGTTGTTCGTCCAGTGCCGCCCTTGTGCGAACCGACGGCGAGCAAGAATGGTCTTTGGGCCACGGCAAACCTCGAAACGCCCGACGGACGATCCCTCGCATTCGGGGCGGCGTGGCGACTCGAATCCAGCCGGTCGCTCGTCGATGCCAATACTGGTTATTCGGCGCGCGACTCAGTTAGCGCGGCGAGTACTTCTTCGTGAGACAATCCTCGGTGCACAGCGTCCGCAACTCGATCGAGCCGCGACGGAAGCGTGACCGCGAGTTTCAGCATGGGGGTCAGTTGCGTTGGCATAGCGTCGAGGTCTTCGCCGGAAAAGTGCGACAAAACGCCGGCCACAAAGCCCGCAAGCAACTCGGGTGGTTCCGGTGAGCCTGTGATGGTGGCAGTCAGGACGCCGATTCCGGTATGGGCAGTGTCCAACGTCAGAATTCCGAACCCGTGATGGCTAAAGGCTGCGGCGAGTCGTCCCGCGAATTCCCCGAACGACACTTCGCGGAGTGGCATGGCTTCGTAATCGCCAAGTACGCCTTCGATCTGTGCGGCAAATCGTTTGCCCCAGGCCCTTCCGGCTGCCTTAAGCACTCGGCCGGCCGCTGGGCCACACTCGGTGGCGAGCGAACTCGACATCGCGTGAAGGAACTCGCTCGTCAGTGCGACCACTCGTGTGCCGCCGCGGGTGCGAAGCGTTCCCGCCGAGACATCCGCCTCGATGTAGGCGATTTCGTCGAAGTAGTTACCGCGATTCATCGGTTGTCCCACAACCCTGAACATTGCCTCGATGCGCGAACGGACGGTGCTAAACCGCTGGCAAGGCTGGCTCAGGGAAGTCGCTCGTCACCTGGATGCACTTACTGAGATACGGTTCGAACAGGCTGAATGCCTGCGGAGTCAGTTCGTGGCGGAACCCGTCCAGGAGCAATTGGTAAGTCTCACGCACGAACGCCGGCGTCAGGTTCGATGCAGCGAGGATTGTCCGCAACCAGATCAATACGCGATCTTCGAGCAGGCTCATGTCGTCGAATGTCATGGCTTGCGCGGCATGCCGGACGACCAACTGCACATCGCGATAACCCTTTGCCCAGGCTCGGTCGTGCTGATGTTCGAAGTTCGGATACTTGTCGCGCATTTGCTCCAAGACGCTGCGAATGACGCGGTCTTCCTTGGCCTCGATTTGCTCCGTGGCATCGAAACGCGCCGGCAGTCCACCGGCGCTATCGAGCAATCGCTGCTGCTCGTCGCGAGTGAGATAACGACCATCGGCAGCCCGTAGCGTTTGATAAATGAGCGACAGCATAGTAGTCCTCAATCGAAGGCGAACTGACCCATGATTTCGGCAACGCTTAGCTGGCGGCCTCGTCGCTGGCCGGCGTCTGCGTCGGGATCCTCGAACAAGCCGGGCTTCGGTGGCGGAGGGATCAGCGATTCGAGTCGCGTTGGCAAGGATGGAGGCTTGGCATCGTTTCGCCAGTTGATCGACGTCAACAACTCGCAAACGCGGAATCGTCCCGTCGGTACCGGCTTCGTCAGAATGGGCGGCTCATCGTGCAACCAGGGCGCGAGAATGCGCTCTGGCTCCGCAGGGGGCGGCTCCGGTGCCGGCGGTGCCGGATTGTGCCAGGGAATGGCGGCCAAGGTCGCCCCAGCCGGGCGACTGCTTGGCAATGGTGAATCCGCGATGGCCTCGAATTCGTCGGGCAGCGGCAACGGGGGTGGCACGTCGAGTCTCGGCGGTCGTTCTGCGAATGAAAGTGGCTCGATGGCGGACACGACTTGGGCGTGCGCTATGCTCTCATCGACTTGCGGACTATCGACGTCGGCGGCAGGGGCATCGAGTTCGGCCAATAGAGCCGCGATGGTGTCTGACTCACCAAGGTCCACAAAGCTCGGGCGGTCGCTCATGGTTCGGCCTCAGTTCGGGTGGGTCAGGCGTTGAAGGATTTCGTCCGCCGTGATGCCCTCATTCCGCCAAATGGTCGCTTCGTGAACTCGCTGTTCCGTCGCGACCATGAACCGACAGTGGGATGCTCCTGCGGCAGCGCACTGAAGCTCTACTGACGCCAGGGGCTTTTTGGCCAGACGGCTGAATACCGCGGCAAATAACCCCGCGTAGAAGTGGCATGCGACTCGCCCAGACTGTCCCACCGCGGCAGCCACGAACGAGTCGTGGAGGTCAATGACAACGATGCGAGCGGTGTGGCGAAACTCGTACCGCCAGCGACCCCAACCAGCAACGCGGAACGGCCACCACCAGGTTTCGAGCATCGTGCCCATGCTCAGCTTGTCAAACTCAACCTCGTATTCACTCTCCACACGAGGAACGAACGCTTCGACCTCAGCACGACCCCATGCCAGGCCACACTTGTACAGGATCTCGCTCGCTGCGTCTCCCACTTCGGCATCCAGCGCCGCGATCAGGCTCGGGACCAGTTCCTCCGTGGCCCGGATGACGCGCTGGCCGTAGGCGTTGGTGATCGTGCCGGAATGCGGATTGTGCTGGAAGAACTCGCGCGGTGTGAAATAGTGATGCCGATAGGGCTGAACGCCGTTGACGACACGGACGTGATCCCGCTTCACGTCGTCGGCCACGGCGGTGCGAAGGTTCTGTCGTAGTGCCTCGGCCGGGTCGGCCGGGGAAGTGGGGGTCATGCACGCCTCCTTGGGTGCCTTCATGTTACGTCACGGTGGGGACGGCAACCACCTGAGGCACGCGCAAGCATGTCTCACGCACGTCGTTTCGGCAAGTCAGGCTGCATCCGGCTTCGCGGTCGGCCGGAAGACAATGCGCCGACGCGACGCAGGCTTCGCAGGAGGACGAACGCTAAGCGTTATCGCGCCACAGTGGGGGCAGGGCTGCGATTCGAGGGTCGCTCGCTCGTAAACACAGTCGCTGCGCGGAACGGCCCATGAGCGATGGCACGAGAGACAGAGAAGGGTAACGGGTCTCATAATTCAAATGCCCGGAGGTTTGATTGTCGCGGGCCGCCGTTGGGATCGCGTCGGCCACTACCTGCGCAATGTCCTCGGGTCAGTATTTTCCACCTTGAAGGAGTTGATCGATCGGGGCGAACCCTTTGAAACCGCGGGCGACGGTCGCATGCCAGATGGCGACCACTTGTCCACCTTCGCTGTGACGAATCTCCCGTGCCGGCTCAACGGACTCGAACGCGGCAACGAGGGCCGGTGGTACATCGCCAACCACGATAAACGTCTTGCCGCGGAATTCGGCGGGATCCCACACGGGGTTCGGTCGCCAAAAGTCGTATTGCGCGCGTCGGTCGCCGAGGGCCAACCCGAGGCAGTAGACTTCGGGGTGACCATCGCAGTAGACACCGAGTAACCCGGGAAGGTTCCAGTTGTTAGCGGCCAGCAGTGGTTCATCGCTGCCGGCTCGCACTTGACGGCGGATCACATCGACCGTGGATGCCAGCGTCTTGTACCCGCGAAGTCGGCAAGTCGGGTCGAATCGTCGCAGTGGCAACGGGTGCTTCACAGTCGGCGGGCCAGCGATGGCGAGAAACACGGGCCGAGCCGCCGTCGGAAAGTGCACGATGGCGAGGACACCGACTCCAATCGTACACGCGCCGAAGACACCAAAGCGGATGTCGCGTCGATACCAACGATCGAACAGCCAGCCCGCAGCTAGCACCATGCCCGAGAGATAGGCCGTTACTGCCCAGTTTAGCTGTCCGGATGTTCGCAAACTCGCCAGAAGAAAGACGCCGAACGTGGGTGCCGATAGCCACCACAGGTACGACCGACTTGTGTCAGCGACGCGATTCGGGCGGCTCGCGATCATCGCAATGGCCCAGGCCACGAACCAATAACCGAGGAGCAGTGCGAACTGCCCGCCGACAAACTCAAGTGGGCCAAACCAGCGCCAACCCTCGCGCCGCTCCACTCCTGCTTGCCAACCGACGTGATGGAATGTGACCCAGTCGTGTCGAGCATTCCAGACGATGATCGGCACACAGCACAGCCCAGCGAGAGCGCACATACACCAGAAGCCAGGACGAAGGAGTTCCTTGCGCCGCATGCAGTCCGCCAGGAGGAACAGACCGACCGATGGCAGGAAGAGCACCATCGTGTACTTTGCCAGAATGCCGAGGCCGACGAGCAGCCCCACGATGGGCCATGCCCAAGAACGCTGCCTGACAGCCGCTTCGTAGCCGAACACCAAAGCCCAGCCCCAGCAAGCGGTGAACGGGGAATCGATCGTCATGACAAACCCGCCAGCGGCCACGGGTGGCACCGTGAGGGCCATTGCGACCAGCGCGCACGCCCACGATTCCCGCTTGAGCGTTTGTGCCGCTAGCACATATAGACTTCCGAGGAGCAGCGCGCCACAAGCGACCGCCGGTAGGCGAACGGCGGGCATGATACTCCCGGACATTGCTTCTGCCCAAGGACCGAATAAGCGACAACTGGCATGAATCAGCCAGGCGATTCCCGGGCCTTTGCTGTAGTAGCTCCAGTCAGGATGACGCGACCAATCCCAGTAATGCGCTTCATCGGGCGCGAGATCGAGCGGGCAGTCGCGGACAAGATAGACGATGTGCGCGCCGGCATTCGCCAGGATCAGCGCGAGTGCAATCGCGCGCCAGCGCCACGGCCGTTCGGATGGTGCATCCATGCGCATATGCGTCCATGCGGGGCGAGGAAATCGAAGTGTCGCCGGATCGCCGAGGCTGGTCAAGCCGAATCGCGCCGTGGTCAAACGCAGTGTGCGTTGAAACGGGCCGGGCTCCCGCGAAACTTGGGTCGTTTGGCAGGAGATCGGCCCGTCTCGACGCACACTTTGGCGTTCCTCAGGAACGCTGCGAGCGCCTTACGGCTCCTCGTCGTCTTCGGACTCATCACCCGCAGCCATCGCGTTTGTGCCGATAACGGGATCGGCCTCGATGCGCAATGGTTGTGAGAGATCTTTGCCGTCCGCGGATAGCACAACTCGATACATACCAGGCGGTACGGCCGCGGAGAAAACGCCGCCCTGACGCTCGAAAATGGCCTCTGGCGGCACTTCACCCGTTGCCAACCCGATCGCCGGCCGGGCCGACAATCGGGTCATGTCCCAAACCACACGGTGCAACCCGGCCTCCAACTTGACGGGCAACTCGCGAATCGACGCACCGGTGTAGTCCACGATCTTGAGTGACGCTTTCTTTGGTTTCTCGGCAAACGAGTAGTAGATGTGCGCCCCACGAGGCGGATTCGTGCCGACGAACCGACGCGCTGATTGCGAATACGGCGTCTCAAACGTCGGCTGATTGCGCCATCGAACGGCCGATACTGGCTCGTACAAGTGGGCTGCCGCCTTCAAGACGTCCGGTTTGATCTGTCGGAGTGGTGTCGCATCCATGATCCAAACGCTGCGACCGTGTGTTGCTACGATGAGCTCGCCTGTCAGCGGATGCTGAGCAAATCATGTACGGCCACCGTCGGCAGGTTGTTATTGATCTTTGCCCACGACGCACCGCGATTGACGGACGCCCAAGCGGCAAACTCGGTTCCCAGATAGAGCACGTTCGGGTTCTTGAAGTCCTCGCGCAGCACGCGACTCGAACCCATCGGCAAGTTACCGCGGAGCGACTTCCACGTTTGCCCGTAGTCCTCGGTCACGTAAACGTAGGGATCGTCGTCGTTGGAACGATGAGCATCGAAGGCAACGTAGCATCGACCCTCAACTTCGCGGGACGGCTCAAGTGAGGCCACACACCGCGGTCCGGGTAGCCCGACTTTCTCGTCGACTCGCGTCCACTGGACGCCGCCGTCCCGACTGACGTGGATCGCACCGTCGTCGGTTCCGACCCAGAGGACCTCGGGGTTACGCGGCGACTCGGCGAGAGCAGTTGCCGACCCCTTTTTGGTTCGCGTGATCTCGGGCGAAATGACCTTCAACTCGTCGCCCTTCTTGAGCGACCGGAACACAACCTCACCGGCCGAGTAGAAGATGCTCGGATTGTGGTTCGACAGGATAAATGGCGTATTCCAGTTGAAGCGGTGTTGGACTTGTTGCGCTTGCGACTGGGACGGTGGGCCGCCTTTCCCCTCGGGAGCCTTACCCTGTGCAGCCGCCCGGCCCTGTCCGCCCTTGCCTTGGCCTCCGCCTTTGCCCTGTGGCCCACGCCCACCGGGGCCACCTTGTCCCTCACGCCGTGGTCGAATCGATGCGCGTTCCCCGGTCCGCAGGTTGCGCCGGCCGATGTTGCCGTCCTGACTTTCGTAGTAGACGAGGTCCGGATCGTTTGGATCGACCCGGCAGACGAAGCCGTCTCCGCCAGACACGAAGATCCAATCCTCATTAACGGGCCCGCTGCCACGAAGCGTCATGGACGGGCCGCCCCACGAACCGTTGTCCTGCAAACCACCATAGACGTTGTAGAGCCGCCGCGAATCGACCGCGACGTGATAGAACTGCCCCAGTGCCAAGTGGTTCAGATGGTCCCACCGCTCGCCGCGATCGTAAGTCTGGTAAAAGCCGCCGTCGCAGCCCACAATCATGTGGCGACCATCGCGTGGATCAATCCAGAGGGCGTGCTGGTCGTCGTGAACGCCGCGGTCGGCTCCCGACGTGAAGGTCTTGCCGCCGTTGGTGCTTCGATACGGCCGAATCCCAAGGACATAGATGTACTTGTCGTCCGTTGGATCGACGCGGATCACGCTGAAGTACATGGGACGCGGATTGACGCTGTTGATGCGAGTCCACGTTTCGCCGCCGTCGGTCGACTTGAACACACCGCCCGACTGGAATCCGTCTGGCCCTTGCTGATCCTGGGCATTCTCGTTGTTACCGCCGAGGCGACCGGCATAGGGGCGTGGCGTGCCTTTCGGAGCGGCTTGCGGGCCCCGTTGACCACCACCACCGCCCGCACCACCGAATCGGAGCTGTGCCAGCGCAACGGTGACTTCCTTTTTCTCCGCCCCGCGCTGATAGGTCAGCTTGATCTTGTCGCCAACCGCTTTCTCGCGGAGTGACGTCATCATCTCGATGAAGGTCGTGACGGGCTTACCGTCCAACGTCAAAACGATGTCGTCGAGCTTTAAGCCAGCCGCAGCTGCAGGGCCATCTTCCGTGATCTGCGTGATTTTGAGGCCGCCCTGATCCGGTTCGCCGCGGAAGCCGGGGCTTGGGGGCGCATTGCCGCCACGACCGCCGCCACCTTGCGTCGGCCGTGTGGCGACGGTGATTTCAACTTCTTTCTCTCCTTCCTCGCCGCGCTTGAATTTCACCTTGATCTTGTCGCCGACTTTCTTGCTGCGCATGATCTCTGTGATATCGCCAGTGCCCTTGACCGGTTTGCCGTCGAATGCCATGAGAATGTCGCCGGCCTTAAGCCCAGCCTTGGCAGCAGGGCCGTCAGCCGGAAGCTCAGTGAGCTTGTAGCCGTCATCGGTGCCATCGCCGCTAATGCCAACGTAAGCGTTGGATGGCGGGACGCCGGTGCCCCACTTCTCAGTGTCGATGATTGCGAAAACGATCTTCGGGTCTTTGCGGTAGAAATCGAGGCCGATACGGCCCATCATTGCGGTTGGTAAGCCCTTTTCGAGCTTCTTGAAGGTCTTACCACCATCGGTGGTCTTGTAGAGACCACCCTTCTTTCCGTATTTGACGATGGGATCGTATTCGCCAACGCCGTCCGGCGGTGGTTCGCCGACGAAGTTATCGAACTCGTCGCGCTTGCGCTCCCAGGCCGCAACGATCAGCGTGTTCGGATCGGATGGGTTCATCACCATGTCGATGATGCCCGTGTTTTCGTCGAGGTAGAGGACCTTCTCCCAGGATTCGCCGCCGTTGGTCGTCTTAAACAGGCCGCGCTCCTCATTCGGCCCGTAAAGCCGGCCGAGCGCACCCACGTACGCCGTATTCGGGTCCTTCGGGTGAACGACGATCTTACCGATCTGGAACGACTTCTTGAGGCCCACGTTTTTCCAGTGTGCACCACCATCGATGGATCGGTAAACGCCATCACCGTAGGAAACGCTGTTGCGAGGGTTTGCCTCACCCGTGCCGACGTAAACGATACTGCGGTCGCTCGGAGCCACGGCGACGGCACCGATCGAGACAGTCCCTTCCTTGTCGAATTGGTGCTCGAACGTGATGCCATTGTTTATGGTCTTGACGAGCCCACCGGAGGCGGTCGCCACCCAAAACGTGCTTGGATCGGCTTCGTAGACGCTGATATCCGTGATGCGGCCACCCATCGCCGCTGGCCCAATGGAGCGCCATGACAGTGACTGAATCCACTCGGGTTTCAGTGTTCCATCGGGCAATGTGGGTGCTTGCGGTACCGGCTTTTCCAGATCGCTGATCTGCTTCTGGATTTCTGCAAGTTGCTTGCGGAGCGCCTCAAGCTTGTCCTGACGTTCGGCCGAGGCGGTGTCCGACAGGCCGGGGACAACCGCGACGACGAACAAACCAATAGCGACGGCGAGGCGCAGGCCGACGCCCCAACGCAGACGGATACGATTCACGATGGTGCCTCACATGGGCGGGAGTCGGTGAAGCATCCGTGCAGGTGTCACCGCAGTGGCGGTCCATGCGCGCCGCGAGAATCGGTGGAGTTGGAGAACTAGATTATCAGTCAGGCGACGAGTTTCCCACAGCATTCCGGTCACCACGGATGGTGAAAGTGTGCCGGACATGCCGATTGTTCGGTCGTCGTCGGGCCAGCAGGCCCCGGGCTCCGTTGACGGCCCTCAACACCGCCGTAAGATCAGAGGTGTATCCACTCCGACCGACGCCTCGGAACTGCGTCGGTCTTTTTCTTGCCTAAAGCCACGGGAAGCAAAGGGAGTTGCACCCCACGGGGACGGAGTCCGCGCAGACCACGTCCAAATGACTGCCGTCCAATCGACACTTCCTCAGTCCGTCGAAGCGCAGCGTGCCGGCACACGACCGGTCGATGATCTCGTCGTTACCGCCGCCGACGCGGCCCAGGCCGAGGGTTTTTGGCTCCAGCTCCAGCGGCGCATTCGGGACGGACTGATCGACCGAGGAACGCGCGTTCGAGTCGTAGCTGACCCGCCAGGTCGTCGAATCGGGTCCGGAGGAGCGACACTCGCAGCACTCGCGGTCCTTGGTCGCGACAACGATTCGTTCGATCGCCGTCGGGCCATGATCGTACATGCGGGCGGCAATGCGAATGGCTTACCCGAGTACGCTGCACTCGGCCGATTGTTTGCGCCGTTGCCATGCGCAACACCAGATGGGCAACCGGCCGCCCTTTTCGACCTGCTCCTCGCCAATCTGATTCGCACGCCCGCCCCATCCAACGGGCAGGTGTTGATTGCGTCGGGCGATGTTCTGCTCACATTCGATGCGCAGGAAGTCGACTTCTCGCGAGCCGGCGTGACTGGAGTTGCTTTTGCGGGCACGCCGGACCGAGCAACACGGCATGGTGTCTATGTCGCGGACCCGACGGGCCGTGTCAACGACTATCTACAGAAGCCCAATCAGGATGAACTTGAGTCACTTGGTGCAGTCGATGCCGTCGGCTGTTGCGCGATCGATACGGGCCTAATGAGCCTCGACCCCGATGCCGCCAATGCCTTACTCGAACTATCCGATCTAAGTGATTGCGCTAGCGAGATTGACCTATACGAAGAGATCGCTCTAGCGCTGGCACGTCGAGTGACTCCCGATGTGTACGCTCGTCGCGTACTCGATCTTCCTCGGAATCGCGATGCCGCTCAGCGTGCCCGGCTGGAGCGCCTGTACTCCTCGTTGCACCGCCTTCCGTTTCACGTCTGTGGACTTTCGTACTGTGACTTTTTCCACCTGGGGACTACGCGCGAATTGCTCGCGGGCCTTCTCAGCCGGTCTCGTACGTCATCGGGCTATGGCTTTCGCAATGGTACGAATGCGTCCGTCCCAAGTGCGTTTCCGCGGGAACGCGCGTTCGTATTCAACTCGGTGATCGAGACGACGCCAGACGATTGGGGCGACGCGACGATCCTCGAAGCGTGTCACGTTCGTGCGTCGCTCAAGCTGTCCCGCCGCAACGTCGTCATTGGCTTGCCGGCGGAGGTGACGCGACCCATCGAGCTGGCCGATGGCGTTGGTCTCACTGTCTTGCCGGTTGGCGTCAAGGATTGGGCCGCCATATCTCATCGGCTCGGCGACCAGGCGGGCGAAGCCGACACGCGCATGTGGCCCGTCGGTCCGGCGGATGCCGTCGTCGGTGAAGCACTTGAGGCAACAGACGCATCGTTGCAGCGAAAATCGCTCGCTGACATTATCGCCGCGGTGGACCGGGGCCGCCTGATCGAACACCGCACCAATTTACAGCGTCTCGGCGCGCTCGGCCGGCCTCTCGATCGACTTATCTCCGAGCCGGATTTGGCGGCCGGACAGTTTTCGAATCTGGTTCGCACTAGGGAAGAGGCGGCTGACGTTCTTGAATCGCTGGTTGCTGGCGTCTCAACGTGCCCGAAGGCCATCCTTCCGCGTGTGTTCGTTTTGGCACAACACATTCGCCAAAGAGCAGCGCACTTGCCAGGTGCAGCCCAGGAGCGAATCGACGCCGCCTGCCGAGGCTTGGCCGACGACGGCGGTACCGCGGCCCTCGGCCGTGCCGCACTTCGCGCCCTCGGGGCATCCATCGCGCACCGCACGACGAGGGCCGTTCGGTTGCAGGCCGCAATCGATGCCGATCAGGTCGTTTGGGCATCGGCTCCCGCCCGGATTGACTTCGCCGGTGGTTGGTCGGACACGGTGCCAATTTGCACGGATCGCGGCGGCTGTGTCGTCAACGCCGCCATCTCCGTCAACGGCACGGCTCCGTTGCAAGCCATTGCTCGATTGAACGACCGCTTCGACTTGGCTTTATCGAGCATCGATCGCGGTGAGCGCATCGTCCTTACTCGTAGCGAGCAGTTGCGGGACCACAATGACCCTGGCCGCTGGGATGCCGTTTTACGGGCCGCTCTGCTCCTCTCTGGCTTTGGCGATGGCGATCTGGCCGAGTCGTTACGCGACTTTGGCGGCGGAATTGACCTGACTGTCATCAACGCCCTGCCGGCGGGGTCAGGTCTAGGGGCAGGCTCAATCCTCGGTGCCGTCATCGTGGCTTGTTTGGCCCGCCTTCTTGGGCAGGCCCTTCCTCATGATCAATTGATCGATCGTGTCTCGATCTTGGAGCAGATGCTAACGACTGGTGGAGGATGGCAGGACTCGGTCGGCGGTGTCGTGCCGGGCGTGAAAATGATCCGTACTCAGCCCGGAGCCGAGCAGTCTCCCAGCCTATCGTGGTTGGCCATGGATCCGGCCTGGCATGGCCGAATGCTCCTTTACTACACTGGCCTCAAACGGCCCTCGACCAACATCTTGCAAGGCGTGGTATTGCGATACCTGGGCCGCGACCCGAAACATGTCGCGGTGATCGATGAACTCAAGGCTGGTGCCCTCAGTATGCGGCAGGCCATTGAGGCTCGCGACTGGGATGAATTCGGTCGGGGCTTGAGCCGATCCTGGGAATTGAAACGCCGCCTGGACCCCGGTGCCACAACGCCGGCCATTGTGCGTCTCGCGTCGCGAGTGTCGCCGCTATGCGTCGGCCTGGGAATGCCGGGCGCAGGTGGAGGCGGCTTCATGCTGTTGGCGGCACGCGATGAAGGGGCTGCTGCGGGCTTGAGGCGCGAGCTAACTACGAATCCAGCTGCTCCGGGAGCGAGGTTCTTCGACTTCGACTTCGATGAGACCGGATTGAAAGTGAGTACTCTATGATGCGCATTGGTCGCGTGGTCCGGATCGATGTGGCGAAGGCAGACGAGTACCGTCGGTACCACGACGAAATCTGGCCCGAAATCCTGGCCGCTTTGCGCGAGGCCGGCATCAGGAACTACTCGATCTTCCTGAAGGATGACATGCTGTTCTCGTACTACGAGTACATTGGTCCGCCAGAGGAACTGGACGCTCGACTGAAGCAAGCGGCTGCGGCTCCGCGTATGCGAGAGTGGTGGGATCTCATGGAGCCTATGCAAATCCCGCTGCCAACGCGCAAGCCCGGCGAGTGGTGGGCGACGATGGAGCCAGTGTTCTTCTTCGCCGGTTGATGGTGCCGATTCAATATCGTTACGCGGTACGGTGATGTGAAATCAACTCGCTAATACGAATCGACCGCGAAACGGGCGACCGGCGATTGCGACATTTGAGTGACTTTCTGACGGCCTAGGTCGGAGGCACGACGTTCGATGATGCGTTTTGGACAGGTACTGCGGATCAATGTGAACCGGGCCGATGAGTATCGCCGTTATCACGCCGAAATCTGGCCGGAAATCACTGGGGCGATGCGACAGGCCGGTCTCTCGAACTGGACGATCTTTCTGAAGGACGACATGCTGTTCAGTTACTTTGAATACGCAGGTCCACCGGAGGAGTACGAGACTCGGATGGCTCGATTGGCGGCCGCTCCGCGGATGCGTGAGTGGTGGGACATTATGGAGTCTATCCAGATTCCACTGCCGACGCGCAAACCAGGCGAATGGTGGGCGTCAATGGAGCCGGTGTTCCGGTTCGACGGGTGAAGCTGCTCTTCCTCAATCGTTCCTATTGGCCGGATGTCGAGGCGACGGGGCAACTTCTCACCGAGCTTTGCGGCGATCTGGCTCGCAAACATGAGGTTGCCGTGATCGCGGGACGTCCCAACTTCGTCACCGGGCCTCTGACGCCGCGCGAGCTTCACAATGGCGTGGACGTTACGCGCGTTGGTAACCGGCGATTCAGTAAGAAGAGCTTTCTGGGTCGAGTGGTCGGACTGGTCACTTACCTGATCCCGGCCACGCTCGCGGCGCTTTGCGCTCGACGACCGGATGTCGTAGTGGTGGAGACCGACCCGCCGGTTCTCGGGGTCGTCGGCCTGATTCTGAAGTGGTGGCATCGCGCCGCGTTGGTCTACTACTTACAGGACTTGTACCCCGAAGTCGGCCTGGCGACCGGCAAGCTTCGGCCCGGACCAATCACATGGTTCCTGCGGGCTGCCACCCAGGTCGGGTTAAAGGCGGCCGATCGGATTGTGGTCCTCGGCGAAGATATGCGCGACCGCGTGTTGGATCGAGGCATTCCTCGACACAAGATTGCCATCGTGCCGAACTGGGCGGATGCCAAGGCCATTCGGCCTCTCGCGACTACACCCCTTCGCCGGGAGTGGGGGCTGAATGGCCGCTTTGTTGTCATGTACTCCGGCAATCTGGGGCTGTCACAAAGTCTGGACAATGTCCTCGATGCCGCTAATTCCCTGCGCGCGGATCCCGTCGAATTCGTCTTCGTTGGCGAGGGGGCGGCCAAGACCGGGTTACAGCAACGAGTCGGGGCCGAGGGACTGACGAATGTGCGGTTCAAGCCGTATCAACCCAAGGAGCGGCTTGGCGAATCTCTGGCCGTGGCTGATCTCCATTTGATCACCCTGCAGTCGGGCCTTGCGGGCACAATTGTACCGAGCAAACTGTACGGCATTCTCGCAGCTGGCAGGCCCTACATCGCGGCTGTTGAGCCGTCGAGTGAAGTTGCTCGCGTGACCGCACGGGGTCACTGCGGTCGAACCGTAGTTCCAGATTCGGCCGTGGCTATCGTCGATGCGGTGCGCTGGTGTGTCGACCACCGCGACGAACTTCGACAGATGGGCGTCAATGGCCGACAACTAGCGGAGACCGACTTCGATCGCGCCCACGCTGTTGCTCGCTTCGATCGGGTGCTAGGGGAAGCATTGGACTGTCGACAACAGCGGAGCCGAGCGTGAAAGTCGTAATCCTGTGCGGCGGTCAAGGTACGCGGATGCGGGAAGAAACGGAGTACCGCCCGAAACCGCTTGTCGACGTTGGCGGACGGCCAGTCGTCTGGCACATCATGAAGACGTTTGGACACTATGGCCACCGCGATTTTGTCGTGTGCCTGGGCTATCGTGGTCGGATGATCAAGCAGTACTTCCTCGATTACGAGGCGATGACCAACGATTTCACGATCAATCTTGGGCGTATGCACGCGATTGCTTATCACGGCGAACATGAGGAGCAGAATTTCTCAGTGACGCTCGCCGACACCGGTGAAAACACGATGACGGGCGGTCGTGTCAAGCGGATTCAGAAGTACATCAAAGACGACACGTTCATGGTGACATATGGCGATGGCCTCGCCGACGTGAACGTCAACGCGGTCCTGGATTTCCACCGTTCCCACGGAAAGCTAGCGACGGTGACGACGATGAAGCCACAGTCGCGCTTCGGCATACTCGATCTCGACACCGACGGCACCGTGTTGCGATTCGCTGAAAAACCACAGATGGATGGCTGGGCGAGTGCCGGCTATTTCGCCTTCAATCGCAAGGTGTTCGATTACCTTGGCGGCGACGAATGCGTCATGGAACGCGAGCCGCTTGAGCGATTGGCCGCCGAGGGGCAGCTCGCGGCGTACCGGCATGAGGGGTTCTTCTACGCGATGGACACCTACCGCGAGTACGTCCTGCTCAACGAACTGTGGAACTCGGGCAAAGCTCCGTGGAAGGTGTGGATGTGACCGACTGGTCAGACTTCTATCGTGGCCGGCGTGTCCTTGTCACTGGACATACCGGGTTCAAAGGATCGTGGCTGGTCGTCTGGCTCCGCGAACTGGGAGCCGATGTCCTTGGATATGCACTTCCTCCACCAACCGAACCGAGCCTGTATGCCGAGGCCCGGATTGGCGAGTTGCTCGTCGATGAGTCGATCGCTGACATTCGCGATGCCGACCGGCTGACGACATTTGTACGCAGCGTGCAGCCAGAGGTTGTATTCCATCTCGCCGCACAGCCGCTTGTACGTCGCAGCTACCGGGAACCCCGCATGACATGGGAGACGAATGTCCTGGGTACGATCAACCTCATGGAAGCGGTTCGAGCGACTCCGGGAGTGCGGGTCTGCCAGATTATCACGTCCGATAAGTGCTACGAGAACGCCGGTCAAGTCTGCGCGTTCCGAGAGACGGACGCAATGGGTGGCCACGACCCGTATTCTTCGAGCAAAGGCGCAGCCGAGATCGCAGTCGCGGCATGGCGAAGGTCCTTCTTCGCTACGGGCACGAGTCTTGCGAGCGCGCGGGCAGGAAACGTGATCGGTGGTGGCGATTGGGCCGAAGATCGCATCATCCCGGACTGTGTCCGGCGCATTGTCGCAAGGTGAGCCGATTTCATGTGCGGAACCCCGTGCCGCTGTCCGTCCCTGGCAACATGTGTTAGAACCGCTTTCGGGCTACCTTCTGCTGGCAGCCCGGCAGTACGAGAACCGGCGCTGTTTGCAGACGGTTACAATTTCGGTCCGTTCCCTTCGGGGAATCCCGACGGTCAAAAGGTCGCGGACCTGGTTGTCAAGCACTGGGGATCCGGTCGATGGGACCATCGGCCGTCGCCTGGGACGTCAATCGCGCAGCCGTTTTGTATCGAGGCCGGGTTCCTCAAACTCGACATCACGAAAGCCACAACGTTGCTCGATTGGTCGCCGGCGTTTTCCAACCGAAGCCATTGCTGAGACAGTGCGTTGGTACTCGGGCAAGCGTCACGAAGGCGGAGCGCGGTTCGACGCACGCACGCTTGTGCGCGAGCAGATCGCCGCGTATCAAAGACGTTCCCGATCGATCGCAGACTGAACATGAGCCCACATTCACCAATGCCGAAGTCTCCTGACGAACTGCGTGCTGACATTCGCGCTCTGGTCGAGCAATACCATGCTGCCGCTTTTGCCGAGAAGGCTTTCGAACCGGGCAAGACGCCCGTACCTTATGCCGGTCGCGTCTTCGATGCGGATGAGCTTTGCACTCTTGTCGATAGTTCACTCGATTTCTGGCTAACAACTGGTCGGTTCGCAGCCCAGTTCGAGCGGGATTTTGCCGCCCAGTTTGGTCTGCGCTACTGCTTGCTCGTCAACAGTGGTTCGTCGGCCGACCTCCTGGCGCTGACGGCATTGACTTCGCCGTCGCTTGGCGACGAGCGGCTCAAGCCGGGCGACGAAGTGATTACCGTCGCGGCTGGGTTTCCCACGACAGTGAACCCGTCGATCCAAAACGGCCTTGTGCCAGTCTTCGTGGATGTTCACGTACCAACGTACAACATCGACGTATCGCAGCTCGATGCTGCCCTATCGCCGCGCACTCGGGCAGTGATGATCGCCCATACGCTTGGCAACCTGTTTGACCTTGGCGGCCGTGACATCATTCTGCCAAAAGCACGACCTGTGGCTCGTTGAGGATTGCTGCGACGCCCTTGGCTCGACCTACGAGGGGCAGCACGTCGGTCGCTTGGGTGACGTGGCTACCGTGAGTTTCTATCCAGCACACCACATGACAATGGGCGAAGGTGGTGCCGTATTGACCGATTCGCCACGCATCAAAAAGAGTGTTGAGAGCTTCCGCGATTGGGCCGCGACTGCTGAAAGTGAGCCAGGAAAGGACAACACTTGCGGCAAGCGGTTCGATTGGCAACTCGGCGACCTGCCGCAAGGTTACGACCACAAGTACACCTACTCCCATATCGGCTACAACCTCAAGCTCACCGATATGCAAGCGGCCATCGGCGTCGCACAGATGCGCAAATTGCCGAGTTTTATCGAAGCGAGGAAGCGAATTTCGCGACGATCGCGAAGTCAGGACGACGAGGAATATCAGTTACCGAAGCCATGCCCAAGAGTGACCCAAGCTGGTTTGGTTTGATTGCTGGTGCGAAAAGGTGCTCCGTTCACCGCAATGACGTGGTCAACTTCCTAGAGTCGCGCAAGGTGGCCAATGGCTATTGTTCGGCGGCAACTTCAACGCGGCAGCCCGCCCAAAGGCATCAACTGCCGGGTGATCGGCGACCTGTCGAACACCGATCTCGTCATGAACGACGTGCTCTTTGATTGGCGTCTACCCTGGCCTGACTCCAGCAAAGATCGACCACATACTAAGCACCTTCCGCGAGTTAGTTCGGGTGCGGTCCCTCAACCTTGTGTAGGTCGGGATCTCCCGTAGGATGTGTGCGCGTAGCCCAGACCAAGCCGCGACTCGTCATCCCATCGACGAGGACATCGGCCGAATAATCGCGGCCGATCGCCGTGGCACGAGTTACGGGACAGAACTGTTCTTGGTCACCGGGCGTCGGGCTTCGCCCTCTTCAACGGCCTACATGGTGGAAACGCTGGCTGGAACTGGAACGACGTCCGTGCGGCGAACATTCGTCATTGGTCTCGTCCGTAATCGTGCCAAGGCGGAGACCTCGCCTCGCGCATCATGCGCGCGATCTGCACTTCCTGAGCAAGATGTAAGTCAGCCACCGCCGACGAACCGGTCCGACGTCAATGTTCACGCGGCCAGCTTGTGCCAGCCTGAAGTACTACGGCCGGGTGACCCCGTCGGCACGATGACGGCCAACGTCCTGGGGATGCATCATCTCTTGGAATCAGCCCGCCGTGACGGTGCCCGGTTTCTGTACTTCAGTAGCGGCGAGGTCTACGGCACCGTTCCGCCGGAGGCGGTCCCGATCAAGGAGACGACTTTCGGCCAACTCGACCCGGCCGATGTGCGATCCTGTTACGGCGAGTCGAAACGCGCGGCGGAGACATTTTGCGTATCGTTCGCGCGGCAGTATGGCGTGTCAACCGTGATTGTTCGGCCGTTCCACACTTATGGTCCGGGTTTCGCCCTCGACGATGGCCGGGTGTTCGCCGATTTCGTGGCTGATGTGGTCGCTGGTCGCGACATCGTACTGCAAAGCGAAGGATTGGCTCGGCGGGCGTTTTGTTATCTTGCCGATGCGACGATTGGCTTTTTCACGGCCCTACTCAAAGGGGTGCCCGGTACACCGTACAACGTTGGCGACGAGGGCGGTGAGTTGTCGATCCGGGAATTGGCCGAATTGATCGTTGGGCTGTTTCCCGAGAAGGGGCTGAAGGTCGTCCGAGCCGCGAGCCAAGATCGGCCGGTCGGCTATCTCGAAAGCTCAATACCACGCAACGCCCCAGACACATCTCGCCTGCGTGCCTTGGGCTGGCGTTCGACCACTTCGGTTGCCGACGGCTTCCGCCGCACCATTCGGAGCTATCAATGACCGACACCCTGGCTGGCACGATGGCCCGTTTCCGCGACGGGTCGCTTGCCAAGCACTCGTTCATCGAAGCGATGCACTCGCTTCATGCACGCCTCTTTGAGTACCCTGCGCTCTTGCATGGTGGAGAGATTCTCGGCATCGAGATCGCAGCGGGCGGGGTCGTCTTTATCACGAAGGCAGGCATTCGATTTCGGCTCGATCCAGCCGACCAGCGACAGCCACCGTTGGAAGTGCTGAACTTTGGACCCTTCGAGAAAGAGGACGGCGAGATGCTTGCCGGCCTCATTGCGCCTGGGGCGGTCGTGTACGATGTTGGTGCCAATATAGGGTGGTACTCGCTGCACCTGGCCGCGGCCGATCCTTCCGTGCGAGTATTTGCATTTGAGCCGGTGCCAAGTACACTCAGCCGACTGCGCGACAACTTAGCACTTAACGGACTGCCCAACATTACCCTCATCGACCACGGCTTGAGTGACCGGGACGAAGAGCTGACCTTCTATGTCTATCCCGAGGGTAGCGGTGGGTCGTCCGCGGCGAACATGTCCGGTCGGCCGAGCGTCCACGAGGTTCGGTGTGTAGTTAAGCGCCTCGACGATGTCTACACGACATTGTCGGCTGGTCCGGATGTGATGAAGGTCGATGTCGAAGGTGCCGAGCTGTTTGTCCTGCGCGGTGCAGTCGAATGCCTGAATCGGCACCGGCCAGTCGTCTTCTGCGAGATGCTGCGCAAGTGGGCAGCGAAGTTCAACTACCACCCCAACGACATCATCGATCTGCTAAGGTCCTTGGGCTACACGTGCTTCATCGCTCGTCCCGGTCGGCACCTCGTTGCGTGCCCGCAGGTCACAGAAGCCACCGCAGAGACGAATTTCTTCTTCTTGCATAACGATCGTCATGCTGCATTAGTCGCTCAATACGCTCGCGATTGAGTATCCCCCTCGGCATAGATAGACGTCAACACCCGACTGAGACCGCTATGAAGCACAAGGTCAGCGACCTGATCGCTCGCTTCCTCGAAGCGAAGCAGATTCGCCATGTTTTCGGCATCGTTGGTGCCGGAAACGTACACGCTTTCGACTCGATCCCAACGTACGGCTACAGCGACATCGTCTGTGTCCACCACGAGCAGGCCGCGACGATGGCTGCCGAGGCGTACTACCGCATCAGCGGCACGATTGGCGTGGCTCTGGTCACGACGGGTGCTGGCTCGATCAACGCCATGACGGGCGTACTCGGAGCCTGGATGGAATCTGTGCCCATCCTGGTGATCTCGGGCAACGAACCGGGGAAATTCTGCACGCCGGACAACCCGCTCCGGGCCTTTGGCGTTCAAGGTTACGACAGCCCGAAGGTCGCGTCGTCGATCACCAAGTTCGCCGCTCGCGTCATCGAGCCAAAGTCGATTTTGAGAATCTTGGAGAAGGCCCACTATATCGCGACAAAGGAGCGTCCGGGGCCGGTGTGGGTGGACGTGCCGATGACCGTCCAGGCCGCCTTCGTCGAGGACGCCGATCTTGAGGAATTCGATCCCGAGACCGACCCGGAAACTCGTGCCATCGCCGAGGCGAGTCGGCCGGCTGCGGATTTGCCCGCGCAGTTGGACGCCATCGCCACGATGCTCGCGAAGGCCAAACGGCCGCTATTCTGGCTTGGTCACGGCATCCGGTTGGCCGGCGGGGCCGGACTAGTTCCGAAACTACTGGAGAGGTTCCGCATCCCAACGCTCGTATCGTGGAACGGGATCGACCTGGTCGACTCGGGCCACCCCAGGGTCTATGGCCGTGCCGGCACCTACGGTCAGCGCTGTGCAAACTTCGTTGTCCAGAACTGCGATGCGATTGTGGCAATCGGCACTCGACTGGCACTTCCACAAGTCGGTTACGAGATCTCCGAATTCGCCCGGGAAGCGCAAATTGCCGTCGTGGACGCGGACCCGACCGAGTTAGCCAAGTACCCAGCGAGATTCAATAACCCGGTTCGGTGCGATGCGAAGGTATTCATCGAATCGCTGCTCGAACGGCATTCGAACGAAGTGGAGGCTCCGTCGGCTTGGTTCGCATACTGCGATGACCTCCGACGGCGATACCCCTGGGTGACGGACGACCACAAGGATCGCGATGGTTTGATCAACTCTTACACGTTCATCGACAAGCTCAACCGGATCTTGAAGCCCGACCAGGTCATCGTGACGGATGCTGGTACGGCGCTGACGTGCACATGCCAGGTGATTCGTGTCAAGCCGCCTCAACGGTTCATGTACTCGATGGGGCTTGGCGAAATGGGTTGGGGGTTACCCGCCGCAATTGGAGCATCGGTGGTTCGCGACGGGGCTGAAGTCCTGTGCATCAACGGCGATGGCAGCATGATGCTCAACCTCCAGGAACTTCAGACCATCGTTCACCACCGCCTTCCCATCAAGGTGGTGATCTACCTGAACGACGGTTATGCAACGATCAAGAATACGCAGAAGGCCCTCTTCAACGGTCGCTTTTCCGGTACGGATGCGAAGACGGGTGTCACATGCCCTGACTTTCGCAAGATTGCCACGGCGTTCGGGATTCCCTGTTACGAGATGAAGACATCGGCCGAGTTCGATGCCGCGATGAACCCATTCCTGGCCGAGCCAGGAGCCGCGTTCTGCCTCGTTCATTTGCATCCGGAACAGACGTTTGTTCCCAAACTCTCTTTGGCCGTTCAGGGCGATGGAACGCTCGTTTCGCCTCCACTGGAAGACCTCAGCCCGCTATTGCCGCGTGAGGAGCTGCGAAGGAACATGCTGGTCGGCATGCACCCGAAATCTGAGAAGCTGGTTCCTACGTGATGGACAAACGAAGCCCGCCCATCGAGGCTCCGGGTGCGATGACCACTGCCTGCTCCGACAAGACTTCTGTTCGCATGCGACGCCTGCTCGGGATTGCTCCAGACCGATACACCCGGCCATCGCTCGATCGTTGCTCATCAATACCGAGCCGCGCATCGTGGCGCTCTGCCGATACTCGAACCGTGACGAACGCCCAGTTCCTTCACAGCGAACGGCCCGTTGCATAGATCGCGAGGTGAAAGCGAGGAGGGGCTGATGCACACGACGGCGAGTCCTCCGCCCAAGAGTGTGCTCGCGCACATGCCACAAATCGATGGCCTGCGCACGCTTGCCGTCGGCCTCGTCGTAGTGCAACACAGCTTCACGGCGCTCGATGCCTGGCCACTTGGCTTCCTTGGCGTCCGGCTGTTCTTCGTCATCAGTGGCTTCCTGATTACCGCGGGTCTCCTTGCGACTCGCGGCGAAATCGACGACGGTCTTGGGACGACAGTCGACGGCATTCGCAACTTCTATTTGCGCCGTTCGTTGCGGATCTTTCCGATCTATTACCTCCTTCTCATCGCGGTGGCTGTATTCGGCAATGCCGACGTCCGATCGCGCCTCGTCTGGCTGTTCACGTATTTGACCAACTATGACATTGTCCTCCGCGGTAACTACGATGCCCCAATCAATCATCTCTGGTCGCTCGCCGTTGAAGAGCAGTTCTACCTCGTTTGGCCATGGCTGATTCTGTTTGTCCGGCGTGGTGGTCTCGGTTGGGTTTGCGGGATGGCCGCGTTCGTCGGCGTCGTTTTCCGGTCAGTTGTCGTCGCGAATGGTGGCAGTGATGTGGCTGCGACCTTTCCAACACCCGCGTGTCTGGACGGTTTCGCGATGGGGGCGTGGTTTGCTATCCTGCGCGATCGGCCGCCGGGCGACTTTTCAAGCCCAGCCCATCGCATGTTTGTCGTCGGACTCGCCGCTGTCGCAGGCTGGCTAGCTATACGCTATCTTGCACCAAAGCCACTTCAGGAATGGCATCTCGTCGTCGGCGATTCAGCGACGGCCGTTGTGTTCGGTGGGTCCGTCGCACTTGCGGCATTGGGCCGCACCGGTCCCGCTGCAAGATTGTTGAGTTGGCCGCCAACGCGCTACATCGGCAAAGTGAGTTACGGCATCTACCTGTACCATCCCTTTTGTCTTCGACCATTGCACCGATTTGCGGACGTCGAAGGGGGCATCGCGCTGCGGGCGATTGATGGGCTGGCTGGAATGGCTTTGTCGGTTTTGGCAGCAGTTGTGTCGTGGCACCTGATCGAAAGGCCGATCAACCGTTGGAAGGATCGATTTCGGTGACGAACGAATCCAATCCGTCACCGAGTGATCTCGCCCGCGCGATCCGCAGCCACGCTCTGCGCATGGTCGCGAAAGCCAAAGCGTCGCACGTTGGTACGTGCCTGTCGATGGCCGACCTTCTAGCCGGCCTTTACGGCGAGGCGCTGCGACACGACCCGGCCCGGCCCGACTGGTCCGAACGCGATCGCTTTCTCTTAAGCAAGGGCCATGGCGCGGCGATCCTGTACGCCGTCTTGGCGGAGCGAGGCTTTTTCCCGAAGGATTGGCTCGACCATTACTGCGAGGACGGTTCACCGCTGACCGGCCATGCGAGCCACCGGGTCCCGGGGATCGAACTTTCCACGGGCTCACTTGGTCACGGCTTGCCGGTCGGCTGCGGTCTGGCTCTTGCCGCGAAACGCGATCAGCACAACCACCGGGTGTTTGTTCTGATGAGCGATGGCGAACTCGACGAGGGATCAAACTGGGAGGCGATCCTCTTCGCGCCGCACCATCGTCTGGACAACCTCGTTGCGATCATCGATTACAACAAGATTCAGAGCTTTGGAAGTGTCAAGGAAGTCCTAGATCTCGACCCGTTGGCCGCCAAATTCCGTGCGTTCAACTGGGCGGTCCGCGAGATTGACGGACACGACTCGGTAGTGATCGATAAGACGTTATCCGCGGTGCCGTTTGAGCGAGGCCACCCGAGTGTCATCGTGGCACATACGGTGAAGGGCAAGGGCGTCGGGTACATGCAGGATCAGCTCGCGTGGCACTACAATTCGCCCGACTCGACACAGTTGGCGACAGCATTGGCTGAAGTGGCGCAGGGGCAGTGAGGACGGCGTTCATTCAAACGCTGTGCGAAGTCGCCGCCGCCGATCCGCGTGTGTGGTTGGTCACCGGTGACCTTGGTTACTCGGTGCTTGAGAGGTTCGCGGCTGCGTTCCCGGACCGGTATCTCAACGCCGGGGTCGCCGAGCAGAACATGACGGGCGTGGCCGCCGGATTGGCTCTCGCCGGGAAGATCGTCTTCACCTACTCCATCGCGAATTTCCCGACATTTCGCTGCCTCGAGCAGGTGCGCAACGATATTTGCTACCACAATCTCAACGTCAAGATCGTCGCTGTTGGAGGCGGTCTGTCGTACGGTTCGGCGGGCTACACGCACCACGGTGTCGAAGACTTCGCGATCCTGGGGGCGCTGCCGAACATGACCGTCGTCGCCCCGGGCGACCCCATCGAAACGCGGTTGGCTGTGCACGAATTGGCGTCATCGCCCGGCCCAGCCTACCTTCGGCTCGGCAAGGCGGGCGATCCTGACGTCCATTCGTTTGAGCCGCCGTTCGCACTCGGGAAGATGATTCGACTGCGGACAGGTGCCGCGGCAACTGTCGTCGCCACCGGTAGCATGTTATCGACCTGCGCTATCGCCGCCGATCGGCTCGCAATGGCCGGTCTCAACGTCACACTTCTCAGTTGCCCGACCGTCGTACCATTCGACGACGACGCGCTCATTGAATCCGTCCGTACGACTCGGCGGCTCGTGACCGTGGAGGAACACGGCGTCGGTGGTCTCGGGTCGTTGGCCGGCGAGGCGCTGGCCCGCGCTGGCATCAGTGCCGCGTTTCGTCCCTTGCGACTGCCTCGGGAAGCCATCGCTGTCGCGGGTAGCCAGGCTGCATTGCGTGCGGCTCGTGGCCTTTCGGTTGACGGTGTGATGGCGGCCGTTGTGGAGGGGCAGGGGTGACGCTGCCCGGACCGCTCAGGCGACTCCTTCATTTCACGGGTATCGATCGGGCGGTTGGCTATACGCTGGCCGGGAGCGGATTGGCGCGACTGGCCGGCCCGCTCCAACTGCTCATCGTGGCGGGGTCGCTCGATAAGGCGGAGCAGGGCGTTTACTATAGCTTTGCGAATCTGCTCGGCCTCCAGGTCTTCTTCGATCTCGGCATCGGTACAGTGCTCGTTCAGTTCGTCAGCCACGAGCGAGCAGGTTTGGAATGGAACGATGCAGGGCAGCTAATTGGCGACCCCACGGCGAAAGGTCGCATGGCCGCGGTCTTGCGTCTTGCCATCAAGTGGTATGGCGTCGCTGCCATGCTGGTCGCTCTTATGGTCGTGCCGGCGGGTTGGTATTTTTTCGCCACATCCGAGGGAGCCGATCGCATCGCCTGGCAGGTGCCGTGGGTATTGGCCGTGCTGGCCTCAGCCGGGACGATGGCCGTCATGCCATTCCAGGTCTTGCCGACCGGCTGTGGCTTGGTCGCCGAAACGGCAAGGCTCCAGATCTGGCAGACGGCCGCGACATATCTTGCGGCCTGGACGACCTTCGCACTGGGCGGCAAGCTTCTCGCGATCCCGGCGGCATCGTTTGCGAGCTTGGCCGTTTGCATTGCCGGTCTTCGAGGGCCAGGACGGCTCCGCTCGTGCCTCGCGGACCTGCTGCACACACCGACGCCCGCACATGCGATCTCGTGGTGGCGCGAGATTTGGCCCTTTCAGTGGCGAATTGCATTGAGCTGGCTAAGCGGGTATTTCATCTTCCAGCTCTTTGTGCCAGTCCTGTTTCGCTATCGCGGCGCTGTCGTGGCCGGTCAGATGGGTATGTCGTTAAGCCTTCTGACGTCCCTGGGCCAAACGGCGATGTCGTGGGTCAACACCAAGATGCCGGAGGCCGGACGGTTGATTGCTCGGCGCGAGTTCGCCGCCCTCGATGCGCTGTTTCTCCCGGCCGCCTTGCGGAGCGTGGGCTTCGTTGTGCTGACATCGTCCGGCTTGGTGGGGGTCGTCGGAGTGTTGCAGTACATCGGTCGCTGGCCCGGTGACCGTTTCCTGCCCGTCTATCTCCTCGGCGTCCTCGCGGTGGTCACGATCGTGAATCAAATCGTATTCGCTGAGGCGGCCTACCTGCGGGCACACAAGCAGGAACCCTTCCTGCTCCTTTCGATCGTGGCCGGGGTCTTGATTGCACTGGGCACATACTTTCTCGGCCGCGCGTATGGAGCAGCGGGCATACTCTCTGCGTATTTCGCTGTGAGTGTCTTCGTCAGTCTGGGTGGCGGCACGGTTGTATTCCTGGCCAAACGCCGCCAATGGCACTCCGAGGGCACGGCGTGGAACTGACTGTTGCGATTCCGACCTACAATCGCAATCGGCAACTTGTCGAGACACTCGGGCGGCTCTTACCGCAGTTGACCGCGACCTGTCGGGTTGTGATCTTCGACAACTGTTCGCCGACACCCGTGACCGAGAGTCTAGCCGACTTGCTTAGTCACTATCCGCAGGCGCACGTTAAGATTCACCGCAATCGCGTTAACATCGGTGGGAATGCCAATGTTTGCCGCTGCTTCGAGACGTGTGAGACGGAATGGCTCTGGGTTCTCGGCGATGACGACCCGCCGTTGCCGGACGCTGTGACACGACTCGCGGCGCTGGTGGCCGCCAAGCCCGAACTCGTCTTTGCGAACTACTCGTCAAACTTCTTTCGACGCGAACGTTCGATCGATACGGTCGGCCTGGCGGAGTTCATGCAGCACTTCGATCACTTCGGCAACATTCTCTCTCTGTCGGCATCGCTCTACCGCTCGGCACCCATCCTGGCCCAGATCATTCATGGTATGAACGCTGCCCAATCGGCGGCACCGCAACTGGCGATGCTCCTGCGGGCCATCGGCGATAGTGGACGCTGTTGCCTTTCCGAAGAGCGACTCGTCGAACATGCGCCGTTTGACGCGAAGAATTACTGGTCGTTGCTCGACACCGGGCTAAGCTTATCGCTTCTGTTCGAGGGGCCGTACCCGTCGTCAGTCTGCGAACCCTTGGGTCGCGCGCTCGTTCGTTCGGGAATTCAGAGCCAGGAAGCGTTCGCGATTCTGTTGATCTACCGTGCGCTCGCGACTGGTGACATACGCAAGGCACTTTACCTCTACGATCAGCTTTTTAGCCGGTACTACTACTTTGCGCCGAAGTTGAGCCGACGCATTCGAACGCTGGCCTATCGGCCAATGGTCCGCTTCCCAAAGCTTGGATTGCCGGTCATGCGTCGATTGCTTGGCATCCTTCATGGGCGAACCAGGGCGGAGGAGTTGATCGCTATGCTTGAGGCGAATATTCGCTCCTCACGGCTTTAGTCCGGCGAGTCCCTTGAGAAAACTGTGAGTTCGGCTGAATCCGTATCGCCATTGTGGATCGTTGCTTCCGCGACCAACCCGTCTGGAGTCATCGGAGGTGGCAGCCAAAGCGCTCGCAACCTGCTGATTGGCCTCCGTGAAGGTGGGCTTGACTTCACGTTGGTTACGCAAGCCCTTTCGGCTGAATCTTCGGCGACACGGGTGGAGTCCGAGTTCGGACCGGGCCTTCGCCTTGGACTGCCAACGCCGTCGCGATGGGCTGAGCCGACGACGGTGGCCACGATCCGTCGGCTGCTGGCCGAGCACCGACCACGGCTAATTCACCTTTTGGAGCCGATGGGCCAACTGGGCGCGTGGATCGAGGCTGGCCGTGAGTATCCGGCCCCGCTTGTCTACACTGCCCTCGATTACAACTGGCTCTGTGTTCACGCGCATCTGATAACTCGGCGTGGCGTGCCATGTCCGGGACCGCATTCATCGCTCGACTGTTTGCAGTGCCATTTCGATCATCGCGAACCGCTGGCTCGACTGGGACTCAAGGTTGCGAGGGCCATAGCAGTCCTGCCGCGGAGCATGCGACCGCCACGACTGGCATCGGCCGCCGAAGCATGGTCGCGTGAATCGACCGTGACGCCGGAACGCCTCGCCGCGCTACCCGCCGACTTCGCACGGCTCGATGCACTGATTGCGCCATCGAAGGCGCTGGCGGACCGCTTTGTCGCGAACGGCTTTCCGCGTCGGAAGGTCCATCACGTCCCGTATGGTACGCGGCCTGGTACTCGTATCCCGCTTGCCGATCGCCCTCCGTTGTCGGACGGTGTCGTCGTCGGGTTTGCCGGGCGTCTGGAATTCGATAAGGGAGCTGACCAACTGCTCGATTCGCTCGCGGAAATTCGACGAACAACACCGCACCGACCTCGCCTCGTGGTTTACGCCGGCGCGAGTTCCACGGGGTTCAATCGCGGCATACGGGGTCGCATGGCATCGGCCGCTTTCCGCGATTGGACTACGTTGGCCCAGTTCGACGGGCGTGACCCGGCGGCGCTCGATTCGGTCCATCGGGGGCTGCATGTTTTCGCTGCCCCGAGTCGATGGACGGACAACTTGCCGAACTCAGTCCTCGAAGCGCTGGAACGCCGCACACCAGTTGTCGCTCCCGATCAAGGAAGCTTCGTGGAAATGATCGAGCATGGTTGCAACGGCTGGTTATACCCTAGCCATGAACCAAATGCACTGACGAACTTGTTGCGAACGATTGTCGGTGAGCCGCAACGACACCTCGACATGCCGTTCGATGTCGTACGTACGCGAACTCCGGCTGCAGAGGCGGCCGATGTTCGCTCCATCTACACGGCCCTCGGCTGGACCGACCCTTCGTGAGCAAACCGCGCGTACTCATTAGCTGTGGGCTGGTGGGCGGCGGCGTCCGAACGCACTTGCTTTACCTGCTGGAGACACTTCACCGCGCCGGTGCGGATGTGACGGTCGCCGCCGCCGTGAATGAGTGGTCGCACGGTGACATCGAACGAGCCCGCGGCCTGGCACGGCTGTTATTGCCGTCGTGGCTCGGGCAGCGATTCGCGCCGTTCGCCAAGGCGGAGGCGCTCGCGGCCTGGCCATTGAAGCTTCGCCGCGATTTCGACACGTTGCTTTCAATCGGCTACAGTCGCTTGCACCGTCGCATGAAGCGGTTCGTTCGACCCGGCGGTTTCACCATCTACAACGAGCCCGTCGACGCCCCCCTTCCAGACTCGCCCGCGCACGCATTGCTGGACGAAATGGATGGGGTCATCGCGATGTCGGAAGTCATTGCACGACAAATCCGACAATCGACGAATCGACGACCAGTCCGCGCGTTGCCTTACTTCATCGCGGACCGACCGACTCCGCCACCTTCACTCCGTAAACCGGTCGGTGACCGCATGCTGCGTGTCACCTTTCTCGGCCGCCTGACGGATAACAAGCGACCCCAGTGGCTGGTCGAACATTGGCCGAAAATCGTTGCGTTCGATTCGGTCGGTCCTGCGCGTCTGGATGTCTACGGACCAGACGTGGGCGATGGCTTGCTCGATCGCTTGCGGAAGCACGTAACTGCGACTGGCATGGAGGCAATCTGTTCCATTCACGGACCGTATGCGACCGAGGATCTTTCCCAAATCTTGTCCAAGAGCGACATCGTCGTGTTACCGAGTCGCTGGGAAGGGTTGCCGCTCGTATTGACCGAGGCCATGATCCACGGTGTGCCCATCGTTGCTACCACGGCCGGGGGCACGGCCGAACTTGCCAACCCCGATGTCGAAATCGTTGGCATAGATCTCAACGACTTTCCGGCAGCGATCGCACGGGTTGCAAGCCGGTTACGCTCAGGATCGATCGACGCATTGCGACTTTGGGAGTTCGCCGACAAACGGTATGGCTATAATACCGTGGCAAGTGGCTGGCTGGACGCGCTACTGCGGCCACGAGCGTTCTTCGGCTTGCAATCGTAGAGAGAGTCCTTAGCTGAAGCGGTCGCAAGTTGTCAGTGCTGCGGAGTTTGCATCGTTGTTCGCCGTGAGTTCGCTCTGAGGTATTCCGGTGTACACATCGGTTCACGACAATCTGGCGTTCTGGATGCTCTGGCTGGCCACGCTACTGGTGTGTACGCATCAGATGATTCGATCGATGCGTTCGCCAATCACGATTCTCGGCTTCGTTCCCGTCGTTTGCACGATGTTCGGCTATGTCTACGTCGTTCAAGCCGCGGGTGTTGCGACTGCATTGAGCCATAGGATTCGACCGGACTATCTAGCCCTGGGCCAACTCGTGGTATTGGCCTCGTTGATCGGACTGCTCTACGGTTGGCACTTGGGCTGCGGGCGTCTCGGGGCACCGCCGCCAGTTCGCCTCAATCCAGCACGCAGTCGAACGCTGTGGTACTTCGGCGTCGGTGCAATGATGATTGGTATCGCGGGGCAGTACTCGTTCCTGTCGATCTATGGGAATGAGTTCTCCGCCAGTGCCTACTTCTACTTGCTTTTCCACGTCGCCTATCCCGGACTGGCAATCTGCGTCTACATCGCCTCCAGCGACCCCGATTATCGCCAGGGCAACAACGTTCTGTTGTTGCTGGCTCTGTCGTTTCTGCTGATGGTTCCTTACGTCTACTCCGTACGCCGGGGGCCGACGTTTACGTTCATCGTTGTCGCCGTGTATAGCTTCTACCTGGCGCGCCCGCGGCGAGTGAATCGCGGCGTGATCCTGGGCGGATTGCTGGCAGCCGGCGTTACGATGTTGCTGTTCGTGACCATTCGTGACTACAGCAATACAGGAGCGTGGGGATCGTGGGGCAGCGATCGTTTCCAAAACGCCACCATCGATAACGTGCTGCTCAAGAAGGCATACGAGGAGGACGACAACGAGTTTCTGTACAACTGTTGCATCATTGCAACGTGCTATGAGCTAGACCGCTGGCAGTGGGGCACGAGCTATCTCTCGTTGATGAGTCACTGGATTCCCCGTCAGTGGTGGCCTGACAAACCCAAGCTAGCCACCGGCTGGTTTGACCCACCGACATGGGATGAACTGTACGATGTCACGGGCGTCAAACCCACACTGGGGTCGACGTATTCATGCGTCGGCGAGGCATTCCAGGACTTCAGTTGGTTCGCGCCTTTGTTTTGGTTCGCCATTGGGCAAATCTACGGTCGGTTCTTCCGACTCGCTGTGCGCCATCCGAGTTCGGTGTTCCCGTTCCTGTACATTGGACTGATTGCGTGTTCGCACTGGCTCATTTCGCAGGGCTTCGCGGCCGCGTTTGTCCCCGCCGTTTGCTATCTCGCCGTGCCGATTGCGATCTTTGCCGTCACCGGGAATCTCAAGTTCCGCGCATTGGCGACATCGACGCTGCGCCGGCCCGTTGGAGTCCGTCAACCCACCGCCATCTAGCTCCAGACCAAGAATCGGCAGGGAGCAACCTTCTGGATAAGACGTGAGCTCTGACGACGATAATCCTCTGATCTCCGTGGCGATGCCGGTACGAAACGGCGACAACTTCGTCGCGTCGGCCGTCGCGAGCGTAGTTGCACAGACATATGGCAACTGGGAACTCGTCGTCTCCGACAACGAATCGAGCGACGAGACCCCATCCATCCTCGCGGACTATGCGCGGCGCGATTCACGGATCCGTATCTGCCGAACGCCACTCATCCCGGTCGTCGAGAACTTCAACCGGGCCGGCGAATTGTCGCGGGGTCGCTGGGTTGTGTTCCTGTGCCACGACGATGTCTTTCGTCCTCACGCGCTGCAACGACTCGTGGACACTCTCCACCGGTATCGCGCCGATCGGCTGGCATTGTTGTCGTACGGTGTGGAATACGAGTTCGAAAATGGCTATGTGACTCCGCCCATTGCCGCAGCGACGGACCAGTATTTCGATGGCCAGTCGTTCTTGAGGGTCGCGCTTGGCGGTCGAGTGCCATCGCCTCTCCCAGGGATGAGTCAGGCCTGTGTTCGTACCGATGTTTGGCGAAGTCTCGGCCGTTTTGACCTGCGTTATCAGCATTGCGATACGTTCCTCTGGTATCGCCTCCTGCTTGAGCACGATATGGCGGTGGTCCCCGACAGCCTGGTGTGCATTCGCATCCACAGTCGGCAAGGGAGCGCGACAATCCGGCGGGAATCGCAGTCAATTCGAGAGTATGAACAGTTTTTCGGCGAGTTCGTTCGCGAAAACGGCAAATCGCTCGACCTTTCGCCATTGACGCGACTCGTGGCTCCCGCGCGATATCTATCCGTGGCCGCGACGGAGATCGTCCTCCACTTGCTCAAGTGCGATTTCGATCGGGCTCTGCGCATAGTCGGCCAAGTGCCGGTCGTTTGGCATTCCTTACTTGTTCCTCTGTGCGTGCGCAACTTGCGGTCGGAATTGCGACGCACGCGAGAACTTCGTCGCCATGTCCCCGTGTCGCTGATCTATCCCAGTTGATGCGTTGCCGCCGTTCCATCTCGAATTGACGATCGTCACCGAACAATGTCGCTGAGTCCCATTCGTCGCGTCGCCGTGCTCCAGGACGGGGCGCGGATGCACTACGGCCTGCCACTGGCTTTGCAGCGCGCAGGGCTGCTCGATCGGGTCTTTACCGAGTTCTATTCGTCGCCCGGTTCGGTTGAGTCCTCGGTTGTTCGATGGCTCTCGAAATGGCGTCCGGCATTGGCGAAGCGGATGGCGCTTCGGTATTGCTCCGAGTTAGAGCTCGATAAGATCGTTCGCAACCCATGGCTACTCGCGCCGCAGCAGTTGGCGAAGCTTGGCGCAACGAGTGCCGAGGCCCATTTTCGTCGCTGCACCGATGTGGTCGGTCGTTGGGTGCGTCGCGTCGGACTGGGCCGAGCGGACGCTTTCGTCGGTTTCGTCCGCAACGTCGATCCGAAGCTGTGCCGGTATGCGAGACGTCGCGGGCTGACAGTCGTCGGCGACCAGATTATTGCTCCGGCATTCGTCGAGAACCGCGAATGTCGAATACAGACGGAGCGATTCCCGAACTGGGAGTCACCACCGGCATTGACATCCGTTCGCGCCTTGGAACGCGCGACGTGGGACGAGTGCGATCATTTGACGGCTCCGTCGGAATACGTTCGCGATGGTCTCATTGAGGAAGGGGTCGATGCGGCCAAGATCTCGGTGCTTCCATACCCGGTCGCGCCAGATTGGTTTCGACCGACGGATCGCCGGGGTGTTCGCGGCGGCGTCACCGTCGGGTTTGTCGGCACTGTGAATCTGCGAAAGGGCATTCCGTACCTCTTCGACACTGCTCGGCGGCTACCCAATACCAACTTTCGCTTTGTCGCGGCCGGACCCATCCAACTTCACGCGGCGGTGGTCGCACAGCACAAGGGGCCAGTTGAAGTGATTGGCCGCGTCTCGCGGCAAGACGTCGCGCGACTGCTGGACGAATTTGACATCTTCTACTTTCCATCGACGTGTGAGGGATCGGCCGGGTCCGTGATGGAGGCCATGATGGCGGGCTTGCCTGTCGTCTGTTCGCCGAACACGGGCTCTCTCGTCCGAGACGGAATCGATGGTTACCTCGTCGACTACGACGACACCGAACGCGCCGCCGAATTGCTCGCCGAGTTGGCACGCGATCCGGAACGGCGATTGGCGATGGGCCGTTCGGCACGTGAGCGTGCGGTGTCGTTCAGTGTCGATCATTACAGCCGAATGTGGATCGATTTATTCGATCGCTTGTCACGACAGAACGCCTGCAAACCGAAGTGCGGCTCGTAGTCCATCGACCGGGTCCGCTCGCTGCCGCCAGTCGGCCAGCACAGTCGCCGATGCGAAACCCATCGCTGCGGCCCGTCCCGGAACGGTTACATCGCGCAGGCAGTCCGTCAATGCACTAAGGTCTCCGCGGGGAAACACGCGGCCGTTGACTCCTTCGCGAACCAAGTCGACCGCTGCTCCAACTGCGTCACTGGCGACAACAGCGATCCCGGCCGCAACTGCCTCATTGACGACGACGGCCCACGGCTCAGCGTCGCTCGCGAGAACCAAGACCGAACAGGCGCGACATACCGCCGCAATAACCGCCTGATCGTCCACGAACCCCAGCCAGCGCACGCGACTTACGAGTTCCGGGGGTACTCGCGTCCGCAAACTGGCTTCGAGCGGGCCGCCACCCAGAATCGCAAGATCCCAATCGGGCCGGTCCTGCGCGATTTGGGCAAAGGCATCGATGACCAGGTCGACGCGTTTCACAGACACGAGTCGGCCGCTGTAGAGCAGGCTGCGACGCTGCGGGTCGAGACGGAATTGCTTAAGGGTTGCCTCGATTGCAGCATTCGTCACGGTCGCGATCTGCGCGTAATCGGGTTCGTAGGGCGTTAGGAACATGCGTTCGCGCGCGACACCGTAGCGGGCGAAGTAATCCTGACCCGCCGTGCCGCACGGCATCACACCGGTACACCACCGTAAGACTCGAGGTAAAACGACTCGCTTGAGGCGACCGACCCGATCGCCATGCACGTTGCTATCGCCAAAGAGGAAGCACGGAATGCCATGGCGATGGCACCATCGGAGTATGCGCAATCGGCCAAGATCGTTGTAACCGCCTAACACGACGGCACCGACATTTCGATCGTGAAGCCAGCGAATGATGCGCCCGCCTTTTCGCCATTCGTGAATCGCTGTCCCAAGCCGACCTTGGTTTGCCGTCGATTCTCCGCTCCCGAATGCGATGGGGCGAATGTCGGCAGGTGGCTGGGCCGCCCAGGGTGAGTCGCTGGTGTCGTGTGTGAATACGCTCCACAACTCGACTTCGGGCATCTCGCGGACGATACGCCGATGATAGTGGAGCCGATAGGGCGTGAGCGCATTGTGAATGGCAGCGACAGCCGGTCGCTCGGCCATGTTGTCCTCGTTTGTTGCCAATAATCCCTTTGCCATTATGCCGGCCGCGAGCCTGGCGAACACCCATGCGGATCGTTCACATCACCCGCACGCTCGACCCGGCCGCTGGCGGGCTTCAAGTGTATCCCGTTCGCCTGGCCGCCGCTCAAGCGGCCCTGGGTCACGAAGTATGGCTTGCATCCGAGCGCGATGGCTCGGCGGTCGACGGAACGCCCCCAGCGTTCGAGGGCGTTCCGGGTGCAGATCGCGTGAGAGTCGGTTGGGTGACGCCCTCCGACGCTTGGGCGATGCTTGGGCTCGGCGCCGCGTGGTATCAGTGCCGCGACCTCATCAGCGGGGCCGATATTTGCCACATCCACGGATTGTGGGAACCGGTTCTCTGGGTCGCTGCCAAGGTTGCGCGGTCGGCGCAGGTGCCATACCTGGTCGCACCGCATGGAATGCTCGATCCCTGGGCGCTCGGGCAGAAGAAGTGGAAGAAATGGCTCGGAATGCTCGTTGGCTGGCGATCAATTCTCAATCGGGCCGCAGGCGTCCACTGTCTCAACGTCGATGAGGAGCGACTGATTGCCGACCTTGGACTTCGCTCTCCGCCCGTTCGGATCGGCAACGGCATCTTCCTGGACGAAGTGGATCCGCTGCCGCCAGCCGACGAGTTCGCCGCTTGTCGATCGGAACTGTCCGGCCACCCATACATCCTGTTCCTGAGTCGCCTGCACTACAAGAAAGGCCTGGATATCCTCGCTGCGGCGTTTCGCGAGGTTGCCGCCATCGAACCGCGCGTCCATCTGGTCGTCGCCGGTCCCGATGGCGGAGCGAAAGGTGAGTTCGAGCAGCTCATTGAAGCAGCCGGTCTTGGCGAGCGGGTCCACATCGTCGGTCGCATAAGTGTGCGGGACAAATGGGCTGCCTTGGCCGGGGCTGCGTGCTTCTGTCTGCCAAGTCGGCAGGAGGGTTTCAGTTCGGCTATTCTGGAAGCACTGGCCGCCCGCGTGCCCGTTGTGATTTCGGATGCCTGTCATTTCCCCGAGGTCGCCGAGGTTGGGGCCGGCGAGGTCGTGTCGCTCGCAGCCGATAATGTCGCGGCCGCTCTCCGTCGAATCCTTGCGTCGGACGACTTACGTCGCCAGATGGGAGCTGCCGGCCGAAATATGGTCGAGGAGCGATTCACATGGCGGATGACCGCCGAACGGTCGCTAAGGGTCTATGAACAATCGCTCAGCGGCCGATGACGCTTTAGTCGCACGGCGGACCAGCGCATGGACGACTCGGCAGAAGCTCGGCCGGGCGTTCTGGTACGCGATCGAAGCGACGCTTTTCCGTTGGAGTCCGCAACCGTGCTACCGCTGGCGCAACTGGCTGCTTCGACTCTTCGGAGCGAAAGTCCACGCATCGGCTCGCATTCGCCCAACTGCGACGATCGAAGTACCTTGGCACCTGACGGTCAGCCGAGACGCCATCGTTGGCGATCGAGTGATCCTGTACTGCCTTGGCGAGATTACGATTGGCTCGCGTACGGTCGTGAGTCAGTATTCGCATCTCTGTGCTGGCACACACGACCACACGCGCCGCGACTTCCCGCTCATAAGAAAGCCGATCGTGCTGGGTGATGACGTGTGGATCGCGGCCGATGTTTTCGTCGGCCCCGGCGTGCAAGTGGGCGATGGAGTCGTTGTCGGAGCGAGGTCGAGCGTATTCGGAAACTTGCCACCGTGGACAGTATGCGTCGGAACGCCAGCCAAGGCGGTTGGACCCCGGGAGCTGCGTGACCCGCCCGACACCTGATGCCTCATTGTAGCAGGCACACTCCGTGTGCCGTAAGAGCCGGCACACTGTAGTAGGCACACTCGGTGTGCCGTCTCGTACGGCACACGGTGTGTGCCTACTACAATGTGGCCACGCTACAGAGACTCGAAACACGCTCTATTGGCAAACTCAGCCCAGTCGACGCAATGTGATGACAAGCTAAGAGCCACGAATGTGTGCAAGCGTCAAAAAACGCTTGCACACATTCGTGGCTCGTGTGGTGTCGGTCGTTGGGGGCCGATTACTCCCCGTCGGCCTGGTCCCAGTATAGTTCGTACGCGCCCGTGTCCGAGTCGTCGGTCGTCTCGACGTGGCACGGTGCGTCGCCTTCGGCGTATTGCCAGAATTCCTCGTAGGCATCGACAATCATCGGCGGTGGCGTCACGTCCATGGTCGTTACCCTCGTGTGTCAGACGGCGGGATTCGACTCCTGAGCAAACGCCGTGCCGTCAGGCCGGCGTTGGGCTCTGTAACCGCCGGCCGACCGCTTCCAGCCATTCCTCCGGTGGCAAGCGGTACGGCCGGAACTTCTCCGGCATCGACAACTCTTCGGTGGCATAAAGCGCCCGATTGGCTCCCAGCCGGCTCGCGGCTGGCGAATCAATCAGGGTGCTCGAATCAGCCACGCCCATTTGGAACAGCACGCGCTGGTCAAACTCGCGCATTCCCGCGCGGTCCAATGACCGCTGGGCATTGGCCAGCGAATCGACCCACGCAATCACGTGGATTCCGAGCGCTGGCCCTTCCCGGACCACTTCCAGAAACGCTTCCGACGGGCTAACCTTTTTGTCCTCGCCGCGGCGTCCGAAGCCGAAATCATCCTCCGACTTTCGTAAGTCACGGAATCGCTGTAGCCCATAGACGACCAGGAACAAGGGGGCGTTGATCGCGTCCGGTTCCTGCTGCCGACGGGCCAACTCCTGCGCGAATTCGCCGATGACCGCAGCCGCGTCGCGGCCAGGAGCGAATCGCACGATCGGGGCGAGCCGGTTTCCCAGCCGTGGGAAATAGCCGGCCAACGGATCGTCGGCCGGAGAACCGTCCAGAATCGTGACCGGTGGCAATCCACCAGTCGGCTCGTCGGCAATATGCTGCGCTGCCAGAGCCGCGGCGGACGCGGCAACTACGGCCCGGGCGGCATCGCCCTGTTGACCAACGAGCAGGAGGTTGCTGCCACTCGCGCGGCGAAACGTCGCGGCGGTTGGCTCTTTGATCGCCATCGCATCGCCGAGCCACGCAAATCGCTCGCGCGAAGCCGGCGAACCCGATTGCAACAGTCGTTCAATCCTGTGGTTTTTCTCGATATCGGCTGGGAGGTTGCCCTCGAAGACGATCGTCGGCGACGGCGGCCGCCACCCAGCCTCGTCCGCCCGCCGTCGCAGTTTGCTCAGGTACTCTTCGCGTCGGTCTTCATCGAGCCAGACCACCTGAAAAATGTCATTGCCTTCGACGAGACCGTTGGCGTCGTTGTAGATCGCTTCGCCAGGTCTGCTCAGCAGCCGGGCCGCGTTGTTGTCCTTGCTGAGAATCAGATTCGCATCTGCCTCACTACATTGCAAGGCGATTCGGACGGCCATTTGGTCGATAGTCGCTCGCGCGAGTGAATATGCTCCACCTAGGGTCTGCGATCCGAGTAGGACATGTAGACCAAAGGCACGACCCTGGCGGACCAGGCGATCGAGCAGAAGTGAGGCCTCCTGCGCAATTTTGTCGTCCTCGACAAAGAACTCTTGGAACTCGTCCACGATGAGCAAGATTCTGGGTAAGAGAGTCGAAGTGTAGGGGCTAGCACTCTCACCATTTCTCTCCCCCGTGCCATTGCTTCGCGGCCCACTCGATTCTTGCTTTTCCCTGTAGCCGGCCACGTCTTGTACGCCGGCGTTTCGGTACAGGTCGCCGCGACGCTTCAACTCAGCGTCGAGCCGTTGCAAGACACTCAGGCCAAATTCGCGTTCGCTCTCGACGGCAATGACGCGCGCATGCGGTAAGTCGTGCGTAGCATATGTCTTGAACTCGACACCTTTCTTGAAGTCGATCAGGTACAGTTCGACTTCGCGTGGCGAGTAGTGCAGCGCCAGGTTGGTAATGAGGGCGTGCAACAACGTCGACTTACCCGAACCGGTCTTACCAGCGACTAGGGCGTGCTGCGAAGTGCCCTTACCAAGCGACAGAAACTGACGCTTTGTCGCGCCGGCGCGGCCCAGCGGGACCGAAATGCCACTTCGGCTGTCGTCGGTCCACCAACGCTCGCCCGGTGGTGCAATAAAGCTGAAGTCCACCTCGACGCGGCTGGCGTCCTTCGCCTTCGCGCCGACGACATGGACGGCCTTGGCGATCGTGCCCGCGTCGGGCGGTGCATCCAGCGTGAGCGCCTGCGGGCCAAAGTCCGGATCCTCCCAGCGGAACTTGTTTCCCTGCCAGTTCAACCGCAAGCAGGCCGCTTCCAAATCCGAGAGGGGGAAACCCTGCGGCAGCGGTTGCTTCACGTCGACGCTCACAAGCGCGTAGACGCCGCAACTCGCACCGCTCGACGCAATGCTGACGAGCCGGCGGCATGCTTCCAGGCTGAAGTTCACGGGGAAGTTCGCTGCTACCAACACGCGATATGGCTCGGCCACTTCGCCGGCTTGGGCGTTATACTCCTCAATGGAGGCGTATTGATTCCGCAGGTATTTCTGAATCACGTTTTCCATATGCCCGGTCAGGTCGCTGAGTCGCTTCTCGATGTGCCCGGTCTCGGTCCAGATGCGGCTGCCAACGAGTTGCTCGTCGTAATCGGCCAAGTGCATGAACGCCGCGAAGTTCTCGCCGAGGCCCACCGGGTCCACAATCGTAAACCGGACTTTGCCTGGCGGAAGCGACGTGAGGAACCGCAGCATCATGGCTTGCAGCGCGTTCACGCCGGCCGTGCGACCCGGTCCCTCGGCAGTCAACACCGTCGAACATCGCTCCGGAAATGGCAGTAGCGCGGGCAAGGAGAACTTCTCAGGCTCGATTCGCGGCAGACGCTCGTCGTCCGGTTGACCACCAGGGAATTCAGCAACATCGACTTCCATCGCACCGAATCGCATCGCTGGTGGGACGGTCGTCGGTGGCTGCCATGCGGACCAAAGCGGGCCTGACCAGTCAGGGAACAGTCGCTGATCCTCGCGGTAGATGTCGGTCAGATCTTCTGCATCGCGATGGACTGCAGACCGCCAAGCCTCGGCGAGTGCCTGAAACTTGGCGTCGCGCTGGCGTTCGGCATCGGCTTGCTCAGCCGAGTATTTCGCGGTGAGTTTCGCAATCTCGGTATCGGCTTGGCCGTTGATCGTCGCCAAAGTCGTCCGATGCTCGCTATCGACTTCGTGGATATCGAGATCGCGTTGAGACGCCAGTGCGGCGGTCTTGTCGCTAAAGTCGCGGTCGAGTTTGCCGACCACTTCCTCACGGCCAGTCATCGTGGCGGCCAGTTGCTCACGTTGCAGTTTCTCGGCCTTGCGAACCTCTTCCTTGTGCGAACGCTTTGCTTCAGCGCCCTCGACCTTGGCGCGGGCCTCGGCAGCGGCGATCCCGTGCGCTCGCAGACGCTCCGCTTCTGCCAGCGCCTGAAACAGTGGTCGCGTCGTAGCCGCACCCTGTGTTTTCACACGCCAGCCGAGAAACAATCGTAACGCGATGCCTGCGACGACGGTGGCCGCCGTTGCGGCGACAGGACCCCAGTACGACGGTAGTACGTAGAAACCGGCGAGTGCCAGGGCGATCCAAAGAACGAACACCACAAGTAGCCAGCGGTCGCGGACGAGGAGTCTGGGAGCGACCAGGCTACGGAGTTTCTCAAGCGCAGACTCAGCCGCTTCGATTTGTGTGGTGAGCTTGGCCGGCACGTCATCCACGTCGGGCAGGGCCGTGGCCGCTGCGCCATCGATGCCGCTCGGCGCCATCGACCACCTTTGCACCTGACCAATGGCCCGATCGCGCAAGTCGATCGTCGCTTGCTCCGCTTCCACGAACTTCCGCGATAGTACGTGACGAATGCTCTCGGTCTTCTTGAGTCGCGCTTCGAGCGACGCGTCCTGCGCCCAAACGGTTTCCTGGTAGGCCGTTCGCGTCGCTTCCTCCTCTTTGCCGTATCGTTCAACCGCCGCCTCGCGAGCCTGGCCATAATGGGCCTTAGCTGCTTTCAACTCAGCCTCGCTGCTCGCCAAAAGGTGCTCCCGTGCCTGGCGGTAGCGTTCGTCTTCCGCAGCTAACTCACGCTTGCGGCGTTTCTCGGTGGCCTCGCGCGCGGTCTCAAACGAACGCCGAGCCGCGGTGCTGGTGGCCGCGTACTGGCTGGACGTCTCAGATTCCGCCTTCGACCTCGCGGCGCATGCGCCTTGCAGGTCACGCAGAAGGCTTCGAATACGTCGCGTGGACAGAGGTGTCGGCATGGTGATGTGAAGTTCCGATGGGTGCCGGGCGGTCGGTTCGCGTTAGTCGCATTCGTTTCGCATCTGGACCAGAACGGCCGAGAGGCGATCCGTCGCTCGCAGTGCTGCAGCAACGGCAGGGCCGAGTGGCTCCATGTGATTCTCTTCAAACGGTCGGCAGGCGGCGTCGTTCCAGCCCGCACGTGTCTCTTCCCAGTGGGCTTGCAGCACCTTGTACGCCTCGTGTAACTTGGCTCGGCCGGTGGTCAAGTTCACGGCGATGCTCCGTTGCTGGCGGATGACGGGGGCGGCGGCAAGGCAGCGTATTCGTCGAGCGCGTCGAGAATCCGGCCAAGCAAGGAGAGTGCCTTCGGAACATCCACTTCCAGCACGCTCCCCAGCCCCCGAGCCGGAGCCTCATATTCCTCGACGGCGCGCCGTAGCACTGGCTCCCAACGCTTCGTCTTCTCAACCTTGTCCTCTGCTTCCTCCAATCGCGCCTGGGCACGGCGTAGCGCCTTGCGCTCCTGAGTCGTGTCGGGCGGTCGCTCGCCGGGCAGGTGCAGTTCCTTGCGGGTCAACGCGGCTTTCGCTTGCACGACCTCGTCCTGTCGGTCGCGTACCGCCTTTTGCCACATCTTGCGTCGTTCGGAGAGCCAGTCAAATGCGCGCTGGATCTCAAGCGCCGCCGCCGTGATCGCGTCCATGCCGTCTTCGCGAAATGTCGCCAACGACGCGCGAAAATCGCGCAACATGTCGAACGACGTGACTCGGGCCGGAGGTTGCATACCGTGTCCCCCTAGCGCTGTTGGAGGTACTCTTCGACGCGGTCTGCCTTTCGGAGCAAAAACGGGATGTGAACCTCGCCTGCGGCGAGGAACTTATCCACGACTCGCAGGGTCTCCTCAAACTCGGCGACAAACTTGGCGTGCTCCTGGTCGCGCCAGGTATCGCCGAGGGCGGACATTTGCCCGTGAAGGACCGTCATTGCGTGGTGCAATTCGCTGTTGAACTTCTTCAGGTTGTGCGCAAAACGACGCAGTTCCGCAGGATCGACAATGGCCTGGGGCATGGCGGGACGCTTCCAGCGTGTCCGGGAATTGCGAGGACATTCCCGCGGCACGCAAAGCGGGAACGATCCTCGGGCGACATCCGGCGATGTATTACTTCGATTGTTGCAGCCCAGTGCGCTGCAATCAAGTACCGCGACCGTGTTTGTCTTTTACCTCCCGCACTGTCGGTAGTCGCGACACTCCCGGCGCGCTGGCCATTCTCGCGTGGGAATCCGAACGCTGAGGTGAATGACCTCATCAACCAAACACTTCGCAAAGTCGCAGATGCTGAGTAATGTCCAACTGCTCGGCCCGAACGTCTCCCACGAGCCCAAGTTCGGCAAGGCGTCGGTCCACTTCTTCTTTGTCGCGCCGGCCACGAGGTGAGCCGGCAATCGCACCTCGGAGGTTCTTGCGACGATGGACATAAAGATCGCGAAGGAACTCTCGGAATCGCTTGACGTCGCCGACCGCCGCCCGTTTGCTCGCGTCCGGTCGAATTGCCACGATCGCGCTATCGACCTGCGGTCGCGGCCAAAACACCGACGGAGCGAGACGACGGATCACTCGGACCTCGGCCACACTCTGCAACAACACGGCAAGGGCACCATACGCGGCCGAACCGGGGCCGGCCGTCATCCTTTCCGCGATCTCCCACTGGACGGTGACCACCATGCACTCGATTGGCAAGTCGGTGAGCAGTAGGTTCGCGATGAGCGGCGTGGCAATGGCGTAGGGCAGGTTGCCGACGAGCTTCACCCGGTTGCAGCCAAACGCCTGACGAAGTTCGCCGATCGCATCGATCATACCAGGGTTTAACTCGTTCTTGTTGCGCAGCGCATCGGCTAGCAGGAATCGTACGTTCGGAAGCTGGCCGAGCGATTCCATCGCCATGTCTTGGACGGACGCATCGACCTCAACCGTGAGAACGGCTCCCGCTATCTCAGCGAGGCGTTGCGTTAGGCTCCCAGTTCCCGTGCCAACTTCCAGGACAAGGTCGTCACGAGTCAACTCGGCTGTCCGGACGACGAGATCGATGAGATTGAGATCGATGAGGAAGTTCTGCCCGAGTTTGTTCTTCGGCCGTACGCCGCGCGAGGCGAGGAGCGACTTGACGTAGCCGAGGGTCTGTCGGGGCTGAGGGTCGGGAGACATGTCAGGAGCGACCGCTTTCCATCCACTTCGCAACGTACTTCCCGATCAGGTCGGTTTCGATGTTAACGGGTGCCCCGATCTCGATTGTGCCGAGAGTCGTCTCAGCCAGCGTATGGGGGATGAGGGCCACGCTGAATCGGTCGGCGAGAACATCGACGAGCGTTAGACTGACGCCATCCACCGCGACCGACCCTTTACTGACCATTTGCGCCGCGAACTTGGGCGGCAGTGCAAACCAAAGCGTTTGCCATTCGCCTTGAGGCAAGCGCTCAACGAGTGTGCCGACGCCGTCGACGTGGCCTTGCACCATGTGACCACCAAGGCGGTCGCCGAACTTCAGGGAGCGTTCGAGGTTAACCCGATGGCCGACTTCGACGCGACCGAGGTTGGTGCGCAGCAATGTCTCGGGCCCTGCTTCGACAGCGAAGGAGTCGGCATCGCGTGCGACGACAGTCAGGCATGTTCCGTTGACGGCAACGCTCTCGCCAAGGGCAAGTTCGCTGGCAAATGGCGCTCGCAGCGTCAAACGTCGCCCGCCACACGCATCCGCCTCGGCGCGACGGACTTCTCCCATCGTTTCGATGAGACCTGTGAACATGTCGATAAGGTAGCCATTTTCGCTCGGGACGACGATCCCGCATCCGGTCGTGCTAGCGCCAATCCGAGTGATTTGCACACTTCGGCGGGCAGGGGTCCGGACGCACCGGTTTTGCAGGTTAATCGAATTTTTTCACATTTTTCGACTTCAACGGTTTTTGTGAGCTAAGGTGGAGTGCGGAGAAATCCGGAGTCTACCCCCAAAGACTGTGGACATCGAGGAGCCCCCCTCATGAGCCGCCCCAAACTCCCTCCTGTCGTCGGCACGACGCCGAGTTCGATGGACACCGCCTTTTTCGAAGGCTCGTCCGAGACAAATCACGGCGATCGGCCGATTCGACTCAACGAGGCAAAGTTGCGTACTTTTGCCTGTGCGTGTTGTCGGCTGATCTGGGATCAACTTCCGCCGCCAGTTCGCAATGCGGTTGAAGCGGCCGAGGCGTACTCAGCGGGCGCCATCGGTCCGAGCACGCTAAAACAAGCACACGACTTGTGCGAACACTGCGAACGAATGCCAGAGGCCATGCCGGTTCCCGAGTCCATTGTGGATCGGCTACTGGGCCGGACCTCCGCGGTTCGCTACTACCGAAGCACGGAGTGCATTCACAGGCTGGCCAATGCGACGATTACCTTGGCGGACGTCATGGCCATTCTTGACGACCTCTTGCCGTGGCGAGGGGATAGCATCGAGAACGACGCGGTCCGTGCGGACCATCTCCGGATCTTCCGGCGCACCTTCGAGTTAGATCCCGAAGTTGTAGGCCTCGATTGAGGCCAAACGCCGCCACTCGGTATGGCCATTGCGTTCAAGCGGCGCAGGAATCGTGTGTGGAATTGCGATGTGCCAGAGAACTACCCGGCCTGGATTCGAACCAGGACAAAGGGTACCAAAAACCCTTGTGCTACCGTTACACCACCGGGTATCGAACTGCGACGGAATTCTACTGCTCGGATTGGCAACTAACAAGACTGCTCCCGAGCCGAGCGGGTTCGCTGTCGGTAACGTCAACGGGTGTTCAGAAGCCGCATAAACTCGCGCATCCACGCCCAATTGTCGTGCCAGGTTCGGGCAGTGACGAGATTGCCATCAACCACAACCTCACGATCGACATAGGTGGCACCGCAGACTTCGGCATCAAATCGACACTTCGCGACGGTCGTAACGGTCTTTCCGCGAATGACGCCGGCCGTCGCAACAATCTCGATACCGTGACAGACCGATGCGACAGGCTTGTTGCTGTCAAAAAACGCCTTGACGACTCGCATCAAATCAGCGTCGTAGCGCAGGTACTCGGGTGCCCGGCCCCCGGAGATGATCAAGCCGGCATACTGCTCCGGCACGATGTCGCGAAACGCGATGTCGCTTGCCAGGTGATACCCCGGAGACTCTCGTGTGAGATCCCAGCCGGGGGGCTTTTCGTGCTGAACCAGGTGGTAAACTCGCTTTTCCGGAGCGGCGACCAGGCACTCGTAGCCATCTTCGCGGACCCGGTGCAGCGGGTACAACGTATCGAACACCTCGGCCGCGTCGCCGATCACCAGCAGAACCTTGCCCACGGTAACTCCGTTGTGGCAGTGAGGGCGGAATCGAGGTGTTATAATGGTAATTAAACCGATGGCGACCGGATCCAACTCGCTGGTTAGACGGTTGTCGTTCCGGATGGACTACTCCTGCGACCGTCCCGCGGATCAACACCGCGACCGGAGAGACCGGGTATGAGTGCTGTTGCGCCCCGCACGATCCTGGTAGTCGATGAGAATCAGGGCCTGGCAACCCTGATTGAGAAGTATCTCCGTCGTGACGGATTGCGATCGGACATGGTTCCCGACGGCACTCAGGCGTTGGCCTGGCTGGCCCGGAACCATGCGGATCTGTTGCTCATCAACCTACGACTCGCCGACTGCAAAGCCGAGGACTTTTGCCGCGTGTTGGCGGAACGGGGGAAGGAGGTTCCGTTACTGGTTCTTTGCGGTCACGGTGAGGAGCGTCAGGCTGTCGCACTGATGAGGCGCGGCGTTGCCCTCGATTACCTGATGAAGGATGGCACGCTGCTGGAACTGCTGCCGACCGTCGTCAAGCAATCGCTGGAACAACTCGATCGCAACAAGCTGCTTCAGGAAGCCGAGATTGCCTACGAACATCTTCGTCGGCACTATGAGATGATCCTGCACGCGGCCGGTGAGGGAATCTGTGGATTGGACCTTCAGGGCCGGATCACGTTTGTCAACCCGGCAGCTCGTCGACTTCTTGGCTACGAGGAAAACGAAATCCTCGGACAGGACTTGGCAACGCTGGCGGAGCGACCAACGAGTGGTTCTAACGGGCACGTTCGCGATGCCCTCGCTGCCAACACAACCTTCCGCAGCCACGATCAAGTATTCTGGCGCAAAGACGGAAGTAGCTTTCCCATTGAGTACACTTCGACACCGATTCGAGAGGGCGGGCGTCAGATTGGGTCTGTGTTTGTCTTCAAGGATGTGACTCTGCGCCGCGGCCTCGAAGAGCAAGTGCGGCAATCGCAGAAGCTGGAAGCGGTCGGACGTCTCGCGGGTGGGGTGGCACACGACTTCAACAATCTGCTAACGGTCGTCTCCGGCTACAGTGAGCTATTAGCCGCCAACACAAGTCTCGATCAGCGCGCGCGAGAAGCCGTCGCCGAGATACAGAAATCATCGGAACGAGCCATCAGCGTCACGCGGCAGCTCTTGGCGTTCAGTCGGAAGCAAATGCTTCAGCCACGGCCCGTCGACCTCAATGCAGTGGTCACGGAGATCAACAAGCTTATCCGTCGATTGATCGGTGAAGACATCGAACTGGTGACTCAGCTTGCCGATGGGCTTGCACCGGTTACGGCTGATCCAGGCCAACTCGAACAAGTCGTCCTCAATCTTGCGGTCAACGCGCGCGATGCCATGCCCCAGGGCGGCATTCTGACGATTACGACCGCCAATGTTGTCGTCGATGAAGCGACGGCTCGGGCCAACCAAGGGATCAACCCTGGCCGCTATGCACTGTTAACCGTCAGCGATAATGGCGTGGGCATGGATGCCGAGACGCGTGCCCGCGTCTTCGAGCCATTCTTTACGACAAAGGAAGCAGGGCGCGGGACTGGTCTTGGTTTGGCCACAGCTTACGGCATCGTGGTCCAGTCTGGTGGCTCGATCGATGTCCAAAGCGAGCCTCGTCGCGGCAGTGTCTTTCGGGTTTTGCTGCCACAGACCGACAAACCGTTGTCGGTCCCGCCAGCCGTTGTGCCGCCAACCACATCGCTCGGCGGTACCGAGACAATCCTCCTCGTCGAAGATGAGGAGTCCGTCCGTGGGTTGGCAGCGCGTGTCTTGCGAAGCTACGGGTACGATGTTCTGGAAGCGAGCAGCGCCGTCCATGCTGAGGAGCAGGCTCGCAAATGTGGGCGATTCCTTCACTTATTGCTGACCGACGTGGTTATGCCCGGCGCAAGCGGGTTGGAGCTCGCGCAGCGATTGTCGCCGGATCGGCCTAAGATGCGAGTCCTCTATATGTCGGGTTACACCGACGATGCCATTGACTGTCGCGGCGTTTTGGATGCGGATTCCGCGTTCTTGCCCAAGCCGTTCACGCCCGAAACGCTGGCGCGAAAGGTCCGCGAAGTCCTCGATGTCAAAGGGGCCATGTCGGCGGTCTAGAAGCCATGCAGTTCCATTCGGCATCGAAAGACACGGTTCGCTTGGCTGCAATCGTCGTATGCGGCGGCCGATCGAGGCGGATGGGCCAACCGAAGGCGAATCTGTCCTACGATTCCACGACCTTTCTTGAAAGTGTGACGCGAAATCTCGCAATTGTCGCGTCGCCTGTCGTTGTTGTCGCCGCGGTCGGTCAATCGCTGCCCCCTCTTCCAACGGGCGTCGAAGTCGTTACCGACACCGTGCCGGAGGAAGGGCCACTTCGCGGCCTTGCCACTGGCTTGTCAGCTCTTGAGGGGCGAGCTGAGGTCGCGTTTGTTGCGGCGTGCGATCTTCCTCTTCTGACGCCTGAGTTCGTCCTGCGGGTTGTGGCAGCTCTTGGTGATGCGGACGGCGTTGTGCCATCTGCTGATGGTCGGCTGCACCCGCTTGCGGCTGTGTATCGCGTTCAACTTTTCGCCATGGTTGAGTCCATACTGGAGCGAGGTCTGCGGCGGATGGCTGATCTGTTCGACAGGGCAAACGTGCGACAGGTCCAGTTCAACGACGCGGCGAGTTTGCGATCATTGACGAACGTCAACACACCTGAAGACTACGCGGCCCTGCTGGCCTCCGACCGGCGTTGAATGGCTGCCGTAGTCTTGGCGCGTAATTGACTGGCGTTTTCACGATGTCGTCGGGTCTGCGATTCACGGTCGGCGTACGTGCGTTCGGCTCGCGCCTTGAACGAATCCGACGAAGTACCCGATCGCCGACCCGATGCTCAGGATGGTTGTCGCGCCCAGGAGCCACAGTGGAGCGCTTCCGCGAACGACGGCGGCTAGTAGTACCGCGAACTGACCCACGGTCACGCATTTGCCCAGCCACGTGGGGCGCATGCGCCGGAACGCCGCCCAGTCTCGTCGCAATGCAACCAGCGCTGCTCCGGTAAGTACCACGATGTCGCGCGTGCCAATGCCGACCGCCCAGAGTGGATCGATCGATCCATCCGCGAGTAGAGTGCTTGCGAGCAAAAGAACGAATGCCTTGTCCGCAATTGGATCGAGTAGTCGGCCCGTATCCGATTCGACACAAAGCCAACGAGCGGTCAGTCCATCGCCAGCATCCGTAGCCGCCGCCAATGCGACGACCCAAATACGCCATGGATCGGGGACAAATGGAAAAACGAGCCCCAGTGCGATCCGGGCAAGAGAAAGGGCGTTCGGGACAAATGTCAGGAGACCATATCGTCTCATGCGACACGCATTTCGACGGACGGAAGTGACAACGCTCCTTCGCGATTGCCTGTAATGGACTGTCGTCTCGTTATCCGAGCACGATGCGGACCTCGTGCGTCCGGCCATCGTCGGCAAGTGGAACGATGCCGCTCGCAATGATCGTATTATCCAAACTCACAGATGTTACACCTCGACCGACACCCGCCGCGTTGTCGACGAACACACGGTAAGTTGCCGTTTTGTGCCGGACCGTAATCTCATACCCAGGCCATGCCTTGGCAATACAAGGCTCCACTGCCAGTGTGTCGGCGCGAAGTCGCAATCCGAGAATGCCTTCCAACGCAACGCGGTACATCCACGCCGAAGCGCCGGTGTACCATGTCCAGCCACCGCGCCCAACGTGCGGTGGCGCTCCATAAACGTCGGCGCAAATGACGTACGGTTCGACCTTGTAAAGTTCGACTTCCGCGGGTGTCGAGGTGTGGTGAACGGGATTCAGCATCTCCCAGAGTTCGACGGCTCTGTCGCCTCGTCCCTGCAATGCGGTCGCGAGAATCGCCCAGGTAACGCCATGGGTATATTGGCCACCGTTCTCGCGGATACCTGGGACGTAGCCCTTGATGTAGCCCGGCTGAAGCGGGCCATCGTCGAAGGGTGGAACGAAGAGATGGATCAATTGGCCAGCCTTGTCGACGAGTTTCCAGTCAAGGGCGGCCATCGCCTTGGCGCTGCGGGCCGGGTCGGCCACTCCGGAAATGACCGACCAGGCTTGCGGCAAAGCATCGATCTGGCACTCGTCGTTCTCGGCGGATCCGAGCGGCGTACCGTCATCGAAGTATGCTCGGCGATACCAGTTGCCGTCCCAGGCGTGGGCTTCGAGTGCAGCACGAATCGCCTCGGCTCGCTCCCGGCAGTAGGTCGCTGTGGCACTGTCACCGCGAGACATCGCAAGTTCGACGAAGTCGGTCAGCACTCGGATCATGAACCAGCCATTCCAAACGCTCTCGCCTTTGCCGTGAGCGCCCACCTTGTTCATGCCATCGTTCCAATCGCCGGTGCCCATCAATGGAATGCCATGAGGGCCAACTCGCTCGGCGTGCTTTAGCACAAGCAAGCAATGTTCATAGATGGTCGCCGTCTCTGTACCAATGCCCGGAAGGTCGTACACCTCTTCCTGGTCGGGGCGCAGGACCGGTGCACTAAGGAACGGCACGCGCTCGTCCAGGACCGAGACATCGCCGGTTGTCGCGACATAGTGACAGACCACATACGGCAGGAAAAACAGGTCGTCTGTTATGCGTGTGCGCACACCGCGACCCGCCGGCGGATGCCACCAGTGCTGCACGTCACCTTCGGGAAACTGACGTGCCGCGGAACGCACGATCTGTGCCCGGGCTTCCTGCGGTGCACCGTAGACCAGAGCCATCGAGTCTTGGAGCTGATCGCGAAAGCCGTATGCACCTCCCGACTGGTAGAAAGCTGAGCGACCCCATAGTCGGCAAGCAAGTGCCTGATAGACGAGCCAGCGATTGAGCAACACATCCATCGCAGGACTCGGCGTCGCGACTGTCACTGCGCCGAGGACGCGGTCCCACTGTGCAACCGTGGCGTTGAGTGCCGCGTCGCCTGCGCCCGCCGCAGTGTGCTTGCCCACCAATTTGCGCACCGCCGCAATATCATTCGCCTGGCCAAGGACGAATGTCAGTTCCTTGGATTGTCCCGCTGCCAATTCGACTTCGATCTGGATTGCCGCGCAGGGGTCCGGGCCAACGCCGACGCGACCGGAAAGCTGCGCCCGTGCGAGTCCCACGGGAGTGGCGGTCGATCCAAGGCGGCCAAGGAATTCGGATCGGTCGGACGTTACAGAGGACGGATTCGCAGCCGCGGCAAATGCCAATTTGCCCGCGAAGTCCCCGGCCCATGCACTGCGTGCGACAAGGGCGTTAGTCCGTGGATCGCGCTCGCACACGACCGTCAGTGGGGCAGCGTCGCGAGTTCCTCCAAGAACCCATTCGATGTAAAACGTGGCCGTAAGACGCCGGCTGGTCGATCCCGAATTACGGACGGTCAGCGAGTAGAGCTTTACCGGGTCGTCGGGTGGGACGACAACGAGCAGATCCTGGTCGATTCCGTGGCTTGTTCGGCTAAATCGCGTGTAGCCCTGTCCGTGGCGAACGGTTACCGGTCCCGGTCCGCATGGCAATGGAGTCGTCGTCCAAAGGTCGCCGAACACCTCGTCGCGCAGGTAAACGACCTCACCCGATGGGTCCGAGACCGGATCATTCGACCACGGAGTCAGGCGGTTCATCTGGCTGTTTCCGGCCCACGTGTAACCAGAGCCCGACTCAGTCACGAGACAGCCAAAACCTGGATTCGCCAGCACATTCGTCCAAGGAGCCGGCGTCATCGTCTTGGGCGAATCGACGGCGACCACATACTCGCGACCATCGGAGGTGAAGCCGCCAATGCCATTGAAGAAGAGAAGGCCCTTGGGGCGATCGGCCGTGGCGGTGGGGAATCGCGATGTGGGGCGCGAGTTGCGTTGCGGTGGTAGGAGAATCACCGTGGTAGCAGATCGCTCGAATTGAGCCGCAATTGACGATCCGTCCAAAACGACTCGAGCCGCAGCTTCCAGAAGTGTTCGGTCGGCCGATGGCACCTTGGCTGCATCGAGGAGGAAAACACCGCCGGGTTGCCCCAAACGCGATCCGGCAAGAATCGATCGCAGCTGCTCGCCTGGCCGTTCATCGATGATAACCAGATCGAGGTCCAGCCCTCGGCGCGTGACATACTGGTGCCACTTCGTGAGTTGTAACGCGAGCGGGACGTCTGTGTCAGAGGCGATTTCGGCAAGAGCGATCGGCCGGTCGCCAGAGATCGCGTGGGGCCACAGCCCCGGCTGACCTAGCTGATTGGCGGCGACAGAATCGGGGCGACGCAGGTTTGTGCCAGTGTAACAGACATTGGCTGCAAGCCGGTGAAACAGGGCCAAATCATCGGTCGTCACGCCGAGTTGCTGCAACTCGGCTGAACTGGTCGTGGCGGCGGCGGAAAGGGCTTGGTCGACATATGCAGGGTCGCGGAACGCCGTTGCGAGGGCGACGGCGTCTTCGCGCGTGCCAGCCGCACCTGTCGAAAAAACGACTCGAGCCGTTGCCCCAGGCGCAAGCGAGACGCGTCTTCGCAACGCAAAGCATGGATCGAGAACCGGGCCAGTCGTTCCACTTAATTCTGCGGTCAACGCCGCAGGGTTTGCCGCTGTGCGTCCACGGCCGAGAAACCGAGCACGGTCGGTTTCGTATTCGAGCGGGCCATCTCCAGTGCAGGCATGGACAGCAAAGACAGGCTTCTGATCCGCTGCTCGGGGCCGCCGTCGGGCAAACAGGGCACCGTCAGCAAACGTGGTCTCAAGGAAAAGTTTGGCGAAGGCTGGATGGGCCGCATCGGCTCGACGGTGGTTGAGGCACACTTCGGCGTAGCTTGTTACATCGAGTTCGCACGCCGTTCGCCCCGTGTTTGTCAATGTCACGATTCGTAGCTCGCAGTCCCGATCTGGAGGGACGCAGACCGTGAGCTTCGTTTCGATGTCACCGTCGCGCCGGCTGATTTCGGCCCGGTCGGCGAGCAGGGCAACGTCGTACCTCGCGGCTTCGCCCAGCGGTTGTGCGCCTACCGACCAGATTCGCCCTTCGGCCCGATCGCGAATGTAAACGAACTGGCCCCAGCAGTCACGAGTCGCGTCTTCGCGCCAACGGGTGACATCCATGCCATTCCATGTGCTGACACCACTGCCCGCGTCCGTGAAGACGACACCGTATCGACCATTGGAAAGCAGGGTGAGGTATGGATGGGGATGAGTCATCGAAAAACACTCCAGCGCGGTCTCGCGAGGCGTAGCAATCCTCACACGTTGTCTGCAGCTGTATCGGCCTTGAGTGCGGTTTCGCCTGAGCCGCCCCAACGCCAATTGCGAATCGACGGCATGTCGTCGCCGTGTTTGGCGATGTAGTGCCGATGGTCGATCAGCCGGTCACGGATCGCCTGTTTGAAGTAGGCTGCGCGGGCACCCAAGGATGGAACCCGATCGATGACATCGCCGACGAGGCTGAAACGATCGATCTGGTTGAGAACGCACATGTCGAAGGGCGTTGTCGTTGTCCCTTCTTCCTTGTAGCCGCGAACGTGAATGTTGTCGTGGTTCGTCCGGCGATAGGTCAGTCTGTGGATCAGCCAGGGGTAGCCATGAAATACAAACAGGACAGGGCGATCCTTCGTAAACAGAGCGTCGAAATCCTTGTCGGACAAACCGTGAGGATGCTCCGTCGCTGGCTGGAGCTTCATGAGATTGACGACGTTGACGACCCGCACCTTCAACTCGGGTAGGTGCTTGTGGATCAGCTCGACGGCAGCGAGTGTCTCGAGCGTTGGCACGTCACCGCAACAGGCCATAACAACGTCCGGTTCCCCACCTTTGTCGTTGGAGGCCCATTCCCAGATGCCAATACCGGCAGTGCAGTGCTTAACGGCCTCGTCCATCGTCAGCCATTGTGGAGCAGGCTGCTTACCAGCGACGACGACGTTAACGTAATTACGGCTACGGAGGCAATGGTCCGTGACGCTGAGCAGACAGTTTGCATCCGGCGGCAAATAGACGCGGATAACCTCGGCCTTCTTGTTAACGACATGATCGATGAAGCCGGGATCCTGATGGCTAAACCCATTATGATCCTGCCTCCAAACGTGGGACGAGAGCAGGTAATTCAGCGACGCGATCGGCCGACGCCATGGGATGTGCTTGCAGACCTTCAGCCACTTGGCATGCTGGTTGAACATCGAATCGATGATGTGAATGAAGGCCTCGTAGCACGAAAAAAAGCCATGGCGGCCTGTGAGCAAGTACCCTTCGAGCCAGCCTTGACATTGGTGCTCGCTCAGGACCTCCATGACGCGACCATCGGCGCTGAGGTGGTCGTCGTAGGATTCGATTTCCCCCATGAAGCAACGATTGGTCACTTCAAAGGCGTCCTGCCACCGGTTCGAGGCACATTCATCGGGGCTGAACAGCCGGAAGTTTTTCGCGTCGAGGTTCTGTTTCATCACATCGCGGAGAAACGCACCCATGACGCGAGTCGATTCTGCCACCGCCTCGCCGGGCTTCTTCACATCGATGGCGTAGTTCACGAAATCGGGGAGCTTGAGATCGCGTAGCATCAGGCCGCCATTGGCATGAGGATTGTCGCTCATGCGACGATTCCCCTTTGGTGCAATCGCGGCGTATTCCGTCTTGAAGCGGCCGGCGTCATCAAACAGCTCGTTCGGGCGGTAGCTTTTCATCCAGTGTTCGAGAACCTTGATGTGTTCGGGCTTATCCATGTCGCCCATCGGAACCTGGTGAGCCCGCCAGTAGTCCTCGCACCGTTTTCCGTCGATTTCTTTGGGGCAGGTCCAGCCTTTTGGTGTGCGGAAGACGATCATCGGCCACGCTGGGCGGGACATCGATCCGCCCGTTCGGGCCTTTGCCTGGATGTCCCGGATCTCTGCAACGCAGGCATCCATCGTGGCGGCGAGCTGTCGATGGACTTTCTCCGGCTCATGTCCCTCGACGAAATACGGCTTGTAGCCGTAGCCGACAAACAGCGACTCAAGTTCTGCCCTGGGTATGCGAGCCAGGAAACAAGGGTTGGCAATCTTATACCCGTTAAGGTGCAAGATCGGTAGCACCGCGCCGTCGCGCGCCGCGTTGAGAAACTTGTTCGAGTGCCAACTTGTTGCCAGCGGCCCTGTCTCGGCTTCGCCATCGCCGACGATGCAAGCCACAAGCAGGTTTGGATTGTCGAATGCGGCCCCATAGGCATGCGAAAGTGCATAGCCAAGCTCGCCACCCTCGTGGATGGAGCCGGGAGTTTCCGGCGCGACGTGGCTGGGAATCCCGCCTGGGAAACTGAATTGCTTGAACAGCTTCTTCATGCCCTCGGCGTCGCGGCCGATGTTCGGGTAGTATTCGGTGTAGGTGCCTTCGAGGTAGGCGTGAGCCACGAGTGACGGCCCACCGTGACCGGGGCCGATGACGTAAATGGCATCGAGGTCGTCGCGGACTATAACCCGGTTCAAGTGGACGTAGAGCATGTTCAGACCGGGCGACGTACCCCAATGCCCAAGTAGGCGCGGCTTAATGTGCTCGCGCTTGAGCGGTTCGCGCAGCAGGGGATTATCGAACAAGTAGATCTGTCCGACCGATAGGTAATTCGATGCCCTCCAATAGGCATCCATCTTCTGCAATTCGTCGGCAGACAGCGGGTTGGTCGTAGGTGCGTCCGGCATGAGGGCAACTCCAATCGATGGGGATCAGCGGGGTTGCTGGACTTCGATCTCGGCTCCGCGCTGAATGATGACCTCGTGAGCCATTCGGGCGAAAAGGCCAGTGCCAACGATACCGGGGATCGCCAGGATCGCCGAATCGAGCGCGTCGGGGTCGTTGATTGGACCACAGCGGCAGTCGAGAATATGGTTGCCGTTGTCCGTGATATATGGCGTGCCGTCGCGGCTTCGATGATCTGACGGTAAACCTAACTCTTCCAGCCGCCGTCGGCAAAACGACAAGGCAAATGGAACGACCTCGACCGGCAACTTGTGCCGTTGGCCAAGGACGGAGACGAGCTTTTCCTCACCCACGAGGACGATGAACCGCTTGGCAGACGCGGCGACGACCTTCTCACGGACGAGCGCCCCACCGTATCCCTTGATGAGATGGCAGTGGGGATCGACCTCGTCGGCTCCATCGATGGCCAGGTCCAATTCGCTGGCGTCATCGAGTGTCAGAAGGGGAATGCCAAGCTGCCAGGCGAGGTCGGCCGAAGCATCGGAAGTCGGCACACCGCCGCGAATACGCAGCCCTGTCCGAAGTCGGTCGCCCAGTGCCACGATGAAAGCTGTGGCCGCTCGACCTGTGCCGAGGCCGAGAGCCATCCCTTCGCGGACTTCCTCAAGCGCGCGTTCCGCCGCGGTCATGCGATGGCCCCCAGGGTTGCTCGCACCGACGCCAATGAGTGCGTCGTCACTTTACAGCAACCCTGGGGGATGGCCACAGGACGAATTACCAGCGGTAGTTGACCTGCATGTAGAACAACTCCGGCGAGACATCGGGGCCGGTCTTGGCGATGAAACCGCCCGAGAATAGCTTCGAGTATCCAATGCCGAAGTTCGTATGTGTCGTCAACTGCGCCGACATGAACAGGTCGATCTCATTGCCGACGTAACGGCCTGCGTTGCCGGTTGGATCGCGTCGCGTCGGGGCTCCGGCGGCGTTGTAAAGGGCGTCGCGCTCGTTAGCTAGCCAGAAGTTGTGATACTGGATCAAGCATGTGAGCCAGTTCTCCGGGAAAAACGCGACCTGACCGTAAACATCGTGAATGTTCTGCCGGCCGACGAGGTCGAGGTAACCGTAGTAGTAGTGTCCGAATGGGAACAGTTGGTTGAAGGTTGAGTTATTGTTACCTTGGCCGGGATTACTGTCGCCGGACGCCCAATCGTAGTACACCCAGGCCTGCGGCTTCCACGACTTCTCGGCAGCCTCGTAGCCAACGCCGATTGGGATCGACGCAGCGACCTTATTCTGGTTGGACGCCGATCCAAGTTGCAGCATCGGCTCGAAGTCGATTCGCCAATTGTCATACTTGCCGAAGTAACGAGTACCGAGCGTGTGGACGAATTGCCCACCCTTGACGCCGCCAACGCCAACGGCCGTCGGGTTGGTGTCGTCGAGATAGAGGTAGTAGAAGTCTAACGACTGGCCGTCTTCGAGCTTGCGGGTCGCCCAGGCTCCGAAGAAGTTCTTGTTGTTATCCACGCTGTCCAGGTGGTCGCGGTTAATCGCGACCGGTTGTACCCAGAACAGGTCGAAGTCCCACTCCTTGCTCGTGTAGTAGCCCTTGATGCCCTGGAAGGTCCGGCGCGTATTGGCCCAATCCAATGTGCTAATGAGGCGCTGAGACCCGTAGAGCAACTCCTGACGGCCAACCCGTAAGTAGGCTGACCCGTCTGAACTGCCATACACCTTCATTTCGCCGAACAGGTTTAGGAAGTCCGCGCGGTTGATGTCGATCGCCCGAGGATCAAGGTTGTTATTGAAGCTCTCGGCGTAGATGAATTCGCCAAACAGCCGGAAGCGATCCTGATACCAGAGGTCCACGTACTCGCGGTTGCGTAGCAACTGGTAGGAATCGTTGGTCTTGGTGAGGCGGGCATCGACCTCGTTCATTGTCCGTAACCACGTTTGGCCACCCATCGACAGTAGCCAATCGTCGCCAATATGAATTCGCTTCAGGGGATCGAAGATGTCGTGCTGCTTGTTGTCCGGCTTGTCGAGATAGCGGAAGTCCAAGTCGAAACTCGACGCCTGGGTGAACGAGTAGATACCCCAAGGCGTCTTGGGTGCCTTTTCTTTACAATCGCCGTTCAGTTGATCCCAGAGGGAGTAGTAACCCGGTCCGGTCGGAAAGAAGGGCGGCATGCCCGTCTTCGGGATGGGCCTCAATGGCGGGACTTTCGTCCAGTCAAACGCGCCGCAGCCGGTGCAGTCGCCGCTTGTCGCCGGCGGTTGCGGCTGGCCGGGTGCCGCCGCGGGGGGCGGAGCGACCTGCGTTGGTGCGGGCGCCGTCGCGCTGGGAGGCAGACTCTCCGGCAGACTTTGGGGAGGGCTCTGGGGTGGACTCTGCGGCGGACTTGGAGTCGGGTCTTGGGCAAAAGCAACGATCGGCAACCCCAAGGCGCATGCCAATGCGGCTCGGCGAATTGTTGGCCTCATGCCTAACACCTATGAATAAGGCGAACCTTCCTGGTTCGGTTGTGAAGGGCGATCGGTCGTTGACATCGACGACTACGAAAGGCTGAGTTCAGGCTATCGTGAACGGCGGAATCCGCTCCATCGGGAGCCGGCGGAATGCGCATTCGAACGCAATTGTTCCCTACAATCGGAACGATCGGACCCTTAAGGTACATCCCTGATTCGCGAGAATCCCTTAGGCCTTGGCCGACCGGAGCATACGGAACACATTAATAAGCATGAGGATGCGCCATCCGGCTTGGCACTGCGGTCACTGCCGAGACGGGAATTCAACCAGTGGATCCAACAGGGCCTTGGTGCCAAGGAAAGGACAATGGGCACAGGCCGCTACTTGGATCCGAGTGGCGACAATGTAGACGCTTGGCGGCTTCCTAATGCGTATGAGCGACGGTCAGTGCGACGACGTCATTCGCAACCCAATGATGCCGGTGACGATAAGCAGCAAGCAAGCGACTCGGGCAAGCGTCAGGTGCTCGCCAAACAGGATGACTCCGAACATTGCGGTGCCGACCGCGCCGATGCCTGTCCAGACGGCATATGCCGTACCGACCGGGATCGTCACAATCGCACGCGCGAGAAAGTAAAAGCTGGCGACCATTCCGGCGATTGTGAAGACACTTGGCCAGAACTTCGTCCAACCGTCGGCGTATTTCAACCCAATCGCCCACGTGACTTCCAGCACTCCAGCGACAAACAGGTTGCCCCAAGACGTCACAATGTGGTTCCTCGACTGTCGCGGATTGCGGTAGCAGGCAACTTCAAACGACCAATCCTCAATACAATTACGGCTATACGGATCGTGCGTCACCTCGCAGGGGTCGTCATGGCTCGCTGGTTCGCTGCTCTTGTCGTCGCGTCGATCTCCGCCAGCGTTTCTTCGGGAGAGGTCGTTGTCCGGCCGACGGAATATCGGCATGGCGATGTCGTACTTGAGGGCATTCTGGCATGGGATACGGTGAACGCCGGTAAGCGCGGCGGTGTCCTCATCGCGCATGAAGTCGTTGGCAATGGGGCCGTAGCGCGGTCGCGGGCCACGCAATATGCCAAGCTTGGATACGTTGCCTTCGCTCTCGATCTTTTCGGCAAGGGAGTTACGCCACGCGACACTGCCGACGCGACGGCACGGCTAGGACTTGCCGGTCGAGATCGGACGCTCATACGCGGTCGAACGGAGGCGGCACTGGCGTTACTCGTCAAGCAGCCTCAAGCCGATCCAAAGCGAATTGCAGCCGTTGGCTATGGACTGGGCGGCACAGCTCTGTTGGAACTGGCACGTAGCGGAGCCGATCTCGAAGGTGTCGTCGTCTTACACGGCGATCTCACGACACCGAATCCAGCCGATGGCAAAAAGGTTTCCGCCGCGGTACTGGCGATTGTAGGAGGGGACGATCCGAAGATTACACCCGCGAACGTGGCAGCTTTTGAAGAGGAGATGCGCGGCGGTGGCGTCGACTGGCAGGTCCTGAGACTCGGAGGCGTCGGCCACGACTTCACAAACCCGCAAGCGGGTCGCAACCTCAAAACTGGCTCGGCGTACGACGCCGACGCCGACGCTCGCGGACACGCACACGTCCGGGCATTCTTGGCGGAATCGCTCGCGGCACCGCAGGCCACGGTTGCGAAATCGCCAACGCCCAAGGCCGCCCCGCTCCCGGCCAAAGGAATTCCCGAGAAAGTACTGAAAATCCTCGCCTATGTGGACGAGCATGGCGAGGCGATGCCGAACTACGAAGGAGGACGCACCTTCGGTAACTTCGAGCGACGGCTCGTGCTCAACGACAGCCAGGGTAGGCGCATCCGCTATCGCGAATGGGACGTCAACCCGTTGCGGCCGGGTGTCAATCGAGGAGCGGAACGCCTTGTGACCGGCAGCGACGGAAGCGCTTACTTCACCGACGACCACTACAACTCATTTAAGAAGATCCGGTGACGCCATGAATCTCTCCGGCCTTGCTCGCCCTGGCACACCGCATTTTCACTGGGCCGTCGGCCGATCAAGTGATGCGTACGATGCCGTGCGGTCCCTGAACGCTGTGAATCCCGGCTTCGTGTCCCGAGTCGTCCGAGGAAAGAAAAGCACAACAAAGGGTGCGCTCCTCGACGAGCTGTCGGCGGCGCTTCAGTTTGGCCCGCACTTTGGCGAGAACTGGGACGCCTTGAACGACGAATTATGCGATCCCCAATGGGCATCGACATCGGGACTAGCCCTCGGAATCCTCGATGCCGGTCATGTACTCGCGAAGTCCGGTTCCGATGACTTGACAAGGTTGGTTGAGGTGCTGGAGGCGGTCGCGATCCACTGGGCGAAGGGAAAGCGGCCCCACGCATTCAACATCATGTTGCATGCTGAGGCTTCCGATGCCGCGGCTGCGGAAAAGCGCTGGGCGGTCGCTGGCGCGAAGACGAAGTAATGTCCTGGATCTGCCCATGGAGGGGGCGCTTAGGCATCCTCGTCGGGGAGCCTCATGGCGGGAACGAGATTGGCAAGCGTCTGTTGAATTCGCCGCGCCAGCATGGTGGCGACGCCTAATCCCGCAAGTCCCGCGACGCATAGGCCACCCAGGCCAAGGGGACTTCGCGAGCCAGCGATGACCAACCCCGCGACTCCGAGTAATGGAACGGCGGCAGCCAGGATCAGGAACGGCCAAATCCAACGATCTACACGGGCGAGATCAGCGGCGTCCGCCACTGTCATTTCCCCAGGGCGAACGAACGCCGGGTAAACTGCTTGCACGGCCAGCGTCGTTCCAATGAAGAATGGATAGGCGGCAACGATCATGCCACAGACGGTCAAGGAGGCCGCGAAGTGCGCCCACACGAATCGAATCTCCGATGACGGCATTGCGACCAGCGTGGTCAAGGCAATCGCGTAGACCGGGCCAGCGAGCAACCACAGGCTGACGCTGATCGCCACTCCAACAAGCCCCAGCCGAAGCGCGTTGTGCCGCAATGCGGCCAATTCCGTCGCCGACAGATGAACGCCGTCACGAAGCCTCTTGAGGCCCCTCGATGCTGTTCGCGCCGACAACACGAACAGCGAAAGTCCGAGCGGGAAACACACCGCGTTGATCGCGGTTTGAACCGTCTCAAAGGTTGACTCGAGTTGTGGCGTGGCCCCGGGCGCGAGGATGACTTCCGAACGGTTGTAAGCGTAGTTGAAAGCGCCTGCGAGGGCGTTCGGTATCAGGCCCACGAAGAACATGCAGAGCGGTAGATGTCGCCGAATCGTGTGGATCCACGAATCTCGCGGCGGCTCGACGAGTGACTCGGCGCGCGGGTAGATGCAAAGTTCGAGACGGCGAGCGAATTCACCGGCGTCTGCAAAGCGGTCCACGGGGTTGGGCGACAGTGCACGACGTAGAGCAGCGACGAGCCCCGGCGGCGTGTCGTTTGGGAGATCGATCGTTGCCGCCTCGGGAACACCCGCACGGCGTCGGGCCGTGAGATCGGTCAGTGCGTCGGCAAGGCTTAGTGGCTTTGCGTCGTCAAAGGGACGATGGCCGGTGAGCAGTTCCCAGAGTGTTACGGCCAGAGAATAAAGGTCCGCTCGACCATCGAGATCGGCGGCAGTGCGATCCTGGCTCGGGTCGTACGCTTCGAGTTGTTCCGGCGACATGTAAACCAGGCTGCCGCCGAAAAACGCGGCCGGGCTTGCGCCTTCGAGCTTCGAGCAGTAGCCGACATTGAAGTCGGCGAGTCGGGGCGAGCCGTCTGCGCCCAGTAGGACATTGGCAGGCTTAATGTCGCGGTGCAGCACTCCTTTGCAATGTGCATAGTGAAGTGCCTCAGCGAGCCGTGCTCCCATCCATGCGACAGCTTGCGGCCAGGTCAGCTTTCCAAGGCGGCGGCGCAATGCGGCATCGGGAGGGACTTCACCTCGGCTATCGAGGGCACGGTCGATGGCTTCGAGTAACGTTGTGCCACCGCGTTCCGTCCCGGGAACCTTGCGAGCGTGGGCGATGACGGAATGCAGCGTGCCGCCGGGCAGGTAGGGCATGTACAGCAATCGCATGTCCGAACCAGGCAACTTGCGCTGGTCGTACACGCGAACGATGTGGGGATGGTCGAGTTGAGCAAGCGTCTGTGGCTCTTCACCGCGGTCCGCACTGACCTTCAGGGCCACGAGACGCTGAAGCGACCGTTGGCGGGCCAGAAAGACCTTGGCAAACGCGCCTTCGCCAAGAAGGGTGAGAAGGTCGAAGTCCTCAATACGTTCTCCTGGATTGAAGACCAGCATTGGCATAGCCGAGCTGACGGTCGGCGAACCACGCGTTTCGGACTCCCCGAGCAGGCGAGCGAGTTCACGCGCCTTGTGGGGAAAGCGAGCCGCATATTCGCCCATCGAGACGCGCTGCCCAGCCCGCTTGCGAGTGTGGAATTCCTCGTAAATCAGGTCGCACGGGATGTCTGCGGCCAGTTCGCGGAACTCGTTGACGTAGGATTCGATCTGCCTGACGCTGACACCCCGCGAAATCCGTTGTTCAAGATCGACTTTGATGAGTTCGATGAGTACCAGACGTCGCAGTGCCGGCGGTCCCTGGGGGATGAAATCAGCCAACCTTGGTTCGCCGAGATCCCATGCGACAATGAGCGCATCCAGGTGTTCGGCCAACACACCCCACTGTGAGTGCGTTGCGTCGTAGTCGAGTCCGGCGGCAGCCGTTCTGTCGCTCATGCATTTTCCGTCAGGCGAGGACGTCGCACGTATTACGATACACAGTATCCCTTGGGAGGCCGCCGAGGATGGACCTGGACGATCCGAGAACCCTGCCACCCCCAAACGCGCCCCAGGCGCTGACCGAACTACTGCAATCGAAACAGCGGCAGTTGCTCACATACATCGACCGCCGACTCGGAGATGGGCTCCGTCGCAAACTCGAACCGCTCGACATATTCCAGGAGACGGCGATCGCCGCTCTCAATGCCTGGCCGACCTTGGACCTGGCCGGCCGCGATCCGTTTGGCTGGCTGTGCCAAATCGCCGAGCAGCGAATTGTCGATGCCGCCCGCAGGTTCGGCGCGCGCAAGCGATCGACCGACCGCGAGGTTTCACTCAATCACAAGGCGGCCGATGCTAGTCGCGAGCTCATCGACATGTTGTCGGCGAGCTTGACGAGTGCGAGCCAAGTCGTCGCCCGTGACGAGCGGCAGGCGAAACTTCAAGACGCCGTAGCGCAACTACCTGAGGAGAGCCGTGATATCCTACGATGGCGCTACGTGGATGGGCTGCCGACGAAAGACATCGCGGCGAAGATCGGCAAGTCGGATGGAGCCGTGCGCGTCCTGTTGACGCGAACGGTCCACAAGCTCCAACAACTTCTTGAGGCTGATTGAGGTGAAGTGAAGTGCGGATGCTCACCGCGATCACGGTACATGCCAGATCATCGCGCCGTCATCGCCGGCGCTGACCAAGGTCTGGCTGCCGGCGAACGCCAACGATCGAATGTCGCGGCGGTGCCCAGTGAGTGTTGCTTGGAGCGTGCGGGTTGCGATGTCCCACACAGTCAAGTCGGGGCCACGGGCAATCGCCAAGCGCGTGCCGTTGGAGGTCTGTGCGATGGCCGTGATGTTCAACAGACGCTGAGCGGCGAACGGAACGACATTACCGTCATCGTCGCAAAGGTGGAGGTCGTACGCATCGGCCCAGATCAATCGGCGGTTGTCGGGGTGATACTGGATTGCGAGCGACGCACCCGGTGCGGATCCGGCGTACTTCACCGTTCGGTCGATGATATCGAACGTGGCGCGTCGGCCGGTATCGCAGCCGATGGCCAAGGACTTACCATCGGGCGACACAGCGACGCGATTCAAGTCCGTCCACCGCGGAGGTACGGGTAGCTCGGCGGAAAAACGTCCGAGTCGTGGGTTGTGTAGTGTAACCGCGTCTGGCTCCACCACTGCCAACTGCTGACCATCGGGCGTAAACGCCAACCCGCGAATGCACCTGTCTGCATTGCCCCAACGACGAATCGGCTGGTGGGTTGCCATCGCCCATAATTGCATGGGCGAAGGGTCGCCGGGTTCCGCTGCACTCGCAAGAGTATCGCCATCGGGTGAGAAGCATAGGTGAACCACGGCTTGCTGATGTCCCACCAGTTGTACGATCGGCTTGCCATCGATTGCTACGAGCCGGATGATGCGTTCAGTGCCGAGGGCAATCGTGCGTCCGTTCGGTGAAACCGCGAGTGTGCGGACCGGCTCACCATAAAGCCGTCGCGGCGATGGTGGGGCATCGGCTTGGCCGAGCGCGGCCGCAAGCGCGGCTAAACCCACGATTAGGATTTCGCTAACTCGCAAATTACGCATGTCAGGCACCGACTCGGCTCGAACGACGTGCTTTTAGGCAAAAGTGTTCGCAGCCGTTAATGGCGAGTCTAGCCGGCACCAAATCGACGGTCCAGCCATTCCAACGAGTTTTGACGCTCCCGCCGCTGTTGGGACCGCTACCGTCTAACGCCGAACACACTCGCAGGGGTATAATCTCTGCCACAATGAGCTTTGACACAGTCGCGATCGTCGGCGTAGGACTGATTGGTGGTTCCATTGGCCTAGCGGCCCGGAAGCGTCGTGCCGTGCGAAGTGTCGTTGGCGTCGGTCGTTCGCGGGAAAGTCTTGAACACGCCTGCCAACTTGGTTGCATTGACGCAGCGGTAAGTCTTGCGGATGCTGCCGCTCAGGCGGACCTCGTTATCGTCTGTACACCCGTCGATCGTGTTGCCGAGATGGTCCGAGCGGCCGCGGCCCTTGCGCGACCAAATGTCGTCTTCACCGACGCCGGAAGTACGAAAGACGCCATCGTCCGCGAACTCGATGGCTCGCTGCCGAACGGTGCCGAGTTTGTTGGCTCGCATCCATTGGCTGGGTCTGAGAAGCGCGGCCCCGAGGCGGCTCGTGCCGATCTACTCGATGGGCGAGTTGTCGTAGTGACTCCCACGGCGTCCAGCAGCCCGGTAACCGTCGGACGGCTGACCGAGTTTTGGCAATCACTCGGAGCTCGCGTCTTACGCCTAAGTCCGCTCGATCACGATGATGCGGTAGCGACAACGAGCCATTTACCCCATCTCGCCGCCGCCGCGCTGGTTGGAATACTTCCACATTCGCTTCTCCCGCTCGCCGCGTCAGGTTTTCGCGACACGACTCGGGTTGCGGCCGGCGAAGCTGACTTGTGGGCGGCGATCTTTGCCCAGAACCGCGGGGCCGTTCTGGCCGCCCTCGCACGATACAACGAAAAACTCGCCGAATACCGAGCGGCTATTGAGATCAACGACATGACGACACTTCGTCGACTGCTCGCAGACGCGAAAGTCATCCGTGACGCGGTCGGCTAAGTGCCGTTCGCCCCATCGGCTTCGGGTTTCGTCGGCGATCTCGACACTGCTCGCGAGTCTTCGCCTGCAACGTCGGAACCCCTGATGTCCGACTCCGACGCCGGCGAGCATCAGGAACCTGGCAAATGCGACTGTCTCAGACACACGGTAAGTAGCTAGGCTTCAAGCCAGATCGGCGCTTCCGGCGCGGAAATCTGTGATGTCGAGTTCGACACTCGTGTAACCGTTCCATTCGTTGATGCGCGGCGTGTAAACGATCGCCACCCGACCGCCTTCACTCATCAGCTCTTCGATTCGCTCGGCCATGCTCCAGGCAACGCAGCGCAGTGTCGTTCCGCCCTGGCGCACGCGGAAGTTAAGATGTCGCTCGCCGCCACCCATCTTGCGAGGCTCGCCGACGACTTGCAGGTCGCCTGAGAACATCAGGGGACGCGGGTTCCCAGCCCCAAATGGTTCTAACGCACTGAGGGCCTTGACTAATCCGGTTGTTAGGGCAGAGAGTGGCAGCTCCGCATCGAGATTGAGCGTGGGCCGCGGCGGACCAGAAGGGAAATGCGCGGCTGCAACGGCACTGAATCGTTCCCGAAAAGCATCGATGCGACTGGGGTCGAGACGGAATCCGGCCGCGGCCGCATGACCGCCGTGACCGATCAACTCGTCGGAGCAGGCTCGCAAGGCCTCATGCAATACAAATCCCGGCACCGAGCGCCCACTGCCCGTTGCGATGCCGTCTCGGATGGCGATCAGGAGTGCTGGCCGGCCAAACTGCTCCGCGAGGCGACCTGCAACAATGCCTACGACACCAGGATGCCACTGCGGGCTGGCAAGAACAAGTGCGGGCGCATCGCGGCAAGTGGCGGCCGCGATCATCTCTCGCGCTTCCCGGACGATTTCGCGTTCGATCGATTGTCGCTGCCGATTTTGTTCTTCGAGGAACTCCGCCAGGGTTTGTGCTTTCTCGGGCTGCACCGTCGTTAGCAGTTCGACGACCATGCCCGCGAGTCCGAGTCGGCCGGCGGCATTGAGCCGCGGTGCAAGACGAAATGCCACGTCTTCCGCACGTAGTGGCTTCGTCGTGTCAATGCCGGCACGCTGAACCAGCGCTTTGACGCCAAGATTCGATGACGAATCGAGTCGTTTCAGGCCGTGCCTCACGAATGTGCGATTCTCGCCCGTGAGAGGCATGACATCGGCGATCAGACCAATGGTCGCTAGCCCCAGGGCATCCATGAGGAAGTCGCGCAGCTTCGGCGATACCTTGTCGCCACCGGATGCTCGTTGGCCGATTAGCCATGCGAGCTTGAAGGCAACACCCGACCCGGAGAGTTCCCCGAAAGGTGCTAACGGAAACGGTGCGAAGTCACCGTCTCGCAGTTTCGGGTGGACTGGATGCCAGTCGCGAGCCTGCCAAAACTGCAGAGCCGCTCGCGAAACGGCATGGTGGTCCGTGACAATGAGGCGTAGGCCAAGACGATCCGCTTCGACGACTTCGGTTACGCTGGCGACTCCGCAATCGACCGTCACGACCCACTTCGCGCCGCTGTCCGCGATTTTCCGCAGAGCGTCACAGTTGAGACCGTAGCCCTCCTCCAACCGGTTGGGAACGTAGTAGGTCGCATCGCCGCCAACGAGCCGGAGGGCTTGCCAGAGAATGGCCGTGCTCGTCACACCGTCGGCATCGTAGTCGCCGTACACGACGATCTTGTCGCCCGCGCACACGGCGTCCCAAAGAAGCGCGGCCGCCCGCGGCGCGCCCGGCAGCGAATCGGGAGGGTGGAGTGCGCTGAGGGGTGCGGCCAGGAAGTCTCGGGCCGCCGCAGGATCCCGATAGCCGCGGTTGAGCAACAACTGGGCCACGACCGGCGCGATGCCGAGTTCTGCTGCGAGGCGCTGAATGCTGGCCTCGTCGTGGGGCAGCAGCCGCCATTGTTTCGCGACACGAGACATGTCAGGATTATCGCGGATCGCACTGCAAGCTGCCACGTCGTCCGAAACGATTGACCGGCACACCTAACCCACCTTACCGCACTACAACCCGTCTTCGCCGAACGACCCGCAAGTCCCTCTCTTGCCCCACCGATACTTCCGAGGGAGTAGGTGCAGTTCCGATTTCGGAAGGATTCCACCGCCGCGGCCACCTGAGCCGCGCGACTGAAAGCGAGGAGCGCGATGAAGCGGTCATGGACGCGGGGGTTCGCGGTCGGCGTGCTGATGCCGCTAGCGATTGGCTGTGGCTCTGCCGCTCACCCCGATTGTTCCTGTTCCGGCGGGTTGCGGACTCCGCCGCCATATTCAGTGGTCGCCGCACCGAAGAATGATCCGTTGCCACCGATGGCCGGCCCCATGAATGCGGTGTACGCGCCGCGTACACAGTCAGTGCCGGCGGTCGTGTCGAATCCCCCGTCGGCCTCGCCGGTCATCGAGCCAGCGAAGGCCCGTGGTGAAACGACTTCGATGCGAGTGCCGACGCCGCTGCCCACTATTACGACCGGCCCGACCGGCGGTTATCAGCACTCACCCGACTACACGAGCCTGGTTGGGGAGCTGCATTACAACGTTCGCCAGAACTCGTGGCGACTTCGGTACGCCGACGTCGGCGACGAAGACCGGTACGGTGGCAGTGTGACGCTCGACGGTATGGGCCGTCTCATGCAGAACTACAAGACAGGGCAGAAGGTCCGCATTGAGGGAACGCTGATCGATCCTGAATCGCGAGATGTCAGTCCGGCATTCCGTGTGCGTGACATACATCCTCTCAACTAGCGGCTACGACGAGCCTACCAACCAGCGAAAAGCGGGGGGCCGGGGGGGGTCGATCCGACCACGGCCCACGCTTTTCTTCCTTTTCGGTGACATTGCCGATTTGAGAAACTAGAGAACGGAGCCAAGCTCTCGCACCATCAACGATCGTGCGAAGGCGGGTGGCTACCGAAGGTCGGGTAAGCTGGGATTTCAGCGGGATGTCGTTCAAGCCCGGCAAGCGAGGTAACCGAAGTAGCAGCTAGAACGCGCCCCCAGCCTTTCCAGGATGAAAGGGCCCCGCGGGGACGATGTGGTATCACCAGCTCGGGACGGTCAGTGCGGGCGGCTGGCTTGGAGTATTCGGCCGACCGGACAGCGGCCCAAAGCCCCGACCGACCCTGGAGGAACTAACGTGAATTCCGCTTTGTTCATGCTGACCAGCGTGCTGGCAGGGCAAGTTCCTGCACCTGCAGCTCCCGCGCCGGCACCAGCCGCCGCCGCACCAGCGGCTCCCGTCGCCTCTGCTCCTGTGACGTCCGCGCCCGGCCCGTCGTGCGCTGGCGGCAACTGTGGCGGTGGCTATGCTCAGGGCTACGGCTACGCTGGCTGTGGAAGCTGCGGCTACAGCTCTTGCGGCTGCGATAGCGGCTGTGACAGCGGCCTGTTCTCCGGCCTGAAGGCTCGCTTGGGTGGCCTTCGCGCTAAGTTCGGTTCGAACGACTGCGGCTGCTCGGTCCCCGTGACCTGTGGCTGCGCCGCCCCGACGTACTCGTCCTGCTCGACTTGCAATACGTGCGCCAGCCACACAGCGGTCGCGACCGATTGCGGTTGCGGCTGTGATGACGGCTGGAAGTTCGGCAAGTTCTTGGGCAAGCTGAAGGGCCGTTTCTCGTCCGACTGCGGCTGCGACGTTGGCTGCGGATCGAGCTACGGTGGCTGCGGCAGCAGCTGTGGCGGCTGCGCTTCGGGCAACTGCGGTGGCGCCATCGCTCCGCATGGCGCGACTCCGGCGCCCGCTCCGGCTACACCGGGCGCGGTCCCGATGCCTCCGGCGACCGCTCCGGCCCCGATGCCGAACACGGCCCCGATGCCGAACACGGCTCCGGTCGCTCCGAAGGCGACGCCGGTGACCGGTGGTGCGGCGATGGCCGTGCCGGCTTACCCGAGCGTCACCCCGGTTGCCGCTCCGCGGATTCTCAACGAGCAAGAAGTGAAGTCGCCGTTCTGAAACTGGTCTGCGACCAGCGATGGACGAACGGCAGAACCCCGGCAGGCATCCGCCTGCCGGGGTTCGCCGTTTTTGTCACTCACCAATCGTTCAGTCAGCGTAAATCCGAGTCGCCTCTTCCTTTGTCACCGGGTCGGTGAGGATGGCGCTCGTGATTCGGCTCTTGAAGTGGGCGATACCGGCCGCCTTGCACTTCACCGTAACGCGGTAAATCGCATCGGCTCGGGGAGCAAGCTTGGCGAGCGGCTCGAACACCACTTCGTTGCCGAGCACTGTGAAGTTGCTCGGACCTGTTGCTGTCTTGAACTCCATCTTGTCGGCCGGGAGCGTGCAAGCCAGCTTCACATCCGTCTCCGTCTTGGAGCCGGTATTTGTGATCCGGATCTCGTAGATCGTCTCGCCGCCAACTTCGACTGGGTCTTCCAAATCGACCATTTCGAGCTGGACGGCCGACAGGCCCTCGACGCGAGTCATTGCTTCGCCTTCGACTTTGAGGCCACGCGAAGCCTGGGCGTTGACCTTTTGCACGAACTCACCGGTCGCCGTGCACATGACCTCGACGCTGACTTCCTTCGACTGGCCAGCACCGATTTCACCGAGGAACCACGATACCGTGCGCGTGGCGTAATCGTGCCGCCCGCCGTTGTCGGCTTGCGAGAACTTGAGGCCAGCCGGCAGGACGTCGGATAGCGTGACGTTCGCAGCCGGGGCATCACCGGGATTCGTGACCTTGAACGTATAGACGGCCTTGCGATCGAGGTAGCGCAGCTTCGGACCCTTTGCTTCGAGGTCGAGCCGCGGGACGATGACCTGGGCAGTGGCCTTGTCCATCGCCTTTAGGCCGGCATCCGCTTCGGCGAATACTTCGCAGGACTGTTCGCCTGCATTCTTCGTCAGGCAGACAACTTGCACGGAGCGCGACTCACCGGCATTGAGGTTGCCGAGGTCGTAATCGATCTTGTTGCCGGCCGGATGGGTCAGGCCTTCGCTCAGCGTCGTGTGCAGCTTGACGTGTTCGCAAACACCGTCACCGGGATTGTTCACCGTGAGTGTCCAGATGCAGGTGTCGCCGACGAGCGACTTCTGAGGAGCCGCCGCCTTCACCATCAGCTTCGGCTCGCGCACCTTGATGCGCATGGCCGACGAGCCAGTGAATGTCACCCACGCCTGCGCCGCGACATCGCCGCGCTGACTGGACATCAGTCGCATTTGAAGCGCCTTTTCCTGCTTGGGCAGCAGTGTGCCGACCTCCCACATGAGGATGTTCTCTTCGGCGACCGCGCGTGGCTCGGTCGCAATTACGCCCGCGCCGCCCAGCAGGCGAACTCGGACGAGAACTTGCTGTACCGGAATGTTGCAGGCATTTCGGACGAGGATCGAATAGTCGCAGGCTTGGCCAACCTTGGCTGAGGCAGGCCCGATCCATTCGATGCTGACTGCAGGCTCCTGGCGGCCCGTCGGGTTGTTCGCGTCTTGACCCGGCCCGAGGTCGACGTTCGGATCGACTGGTTGGCCGGTAACAATGGCCGCCTGGACCGGCTGAGCGTTGGACTGTTCCATCGGGACCGGTGCCGGCGTGGCCGGAGTCGGTGTTTGCGGAGAAACCGGCGTGGCGGGTGCCGGAGGGGTCGGGGTGACCGGAGCAGGAGTGGCCGGAGCCGGAGGGGTCGGTGTGGTCGGAGCAGGAGTGGCCGGAGCGGGCGTAGCCGGAGCCGGCGGCTGGGGCTGGTCCGGCGTCATGACCACCGGCACGACGGGCGCAATCGGCGACGGGGCAGGAACGCCTCCCGGCGTGGAGGGTAGCACGGGGGCAGGCACCGGGATCGGTGCGGGACTCGGGTCCTGCGGGGCCGGCGGGTTCTGTGCGCCAGCCATGGCCGCCCAACCAATCAGGGCCGCGCCCAGCGGCAGGGCCAGGCCGTACATCCTCTTCATCAGCGTCCCTCCAGGCGATCGGAACCGACTTACGTCCGTTGCAAGGGGCTATGGCCGCCCCGTTTGGTATGCGCGGAAGCCACATTGAGCGGGCGGAACTATACCGGGCTGTGACGCCCGGTCAAGCCGGAGTCGGAAGGGAGATACGAGGTTTATGGAGGTGTGGGGGAAACTCCCGAATCATCGTCTTCGGTTCCAGTCGTCAGCGGAAAACGCCGCTATGTCACCAACGGGCGGCACGTCGCGTGGGATGAAGTGCCAATCGGTTTGGCGGCGAATCTCAGATGCGATTCGATCGGCGAGCATCTCGGAGCTGAGGACACGCCCAACTAGCTCGCGAATCCCCGGCAGATGGGGCGCGTACGTACTCGTGGCCAGTAGGACACTTCCGTGAATCAGAGTGCCTCCGGCACGTCGGCGCTGAGCACTTCCGACGATTTTGTGACTGTCGATCGCGATGTCGCCCGGAATCTGATGAGAGAAGCAGAGGAACTCACCTCGTCCTGTTTCCACAGTCGCGCAAGCAAGTCGGTCGACGCCGACATCGGTCAGTGCGGCTCGAATTGCGTCGTGTATCCGGCATACCCACGGCCGATCCGTGGCGAGGTAAACGTCGGCCGGCAAGGCCAGTGCGTAGGTCAGATCGTGATCGTGGATAATGGCCCCACCACCTGTCGAGCGGCGAACGAATGGCAAGCTAACAGGTCGCTCGGTAGCTCGTTGGAAGTAGCCCAACGAGAGTGTGGCGGGATGCCAAGAATAAAAGCGCAACGACACCGACCCGGCTACTGCATGCTCCAACAGAGCGCCGTCGATCGCCATATTCGTCGGACCGTCGGCGGTCTGAAATCTGTAGAATTCGCACGCGATTCGGCTCATGATCGCATTCTAGACGCGAACAAGTGATTGAGGGGCGCGATATTGCTATGATATCATAGCAATATCATGACAGTCCCGTTCCAACTGGGGACGAACGATGTCTGAGAACGAACTGAAAATGCAGTCAGGTTGGCCGATGTTGTTGGCGGCACTGGGCACGCCACTCGTCATTGCTTTGCTGATCGTGTTAACGGTGACGACAGCGTCCCCGCTCTTTGCACTGGCCGCGGTATTTCTGGCGGTCATGTGGTTCATCGGCTTGTTCGGGTTCATTGTCGTGAACCCCAATGAAGCGCGGGTGATGCAGTTGTTTGGCGACTATGTCGGTACGCTCAAGGAGACCGGCTTCTACTACGCGAATCCGTTCTACACGAAGCGCAAGGTCTCATTGCGAGTTCAGACCTTTGAAACAGGCATGAACGAGACGGCCGAGAAGAAGGACGCTGCAGGCAATGTGACGCAAGCGGCTTCGAAGCACCGGCAACCGAGCAAAGTCAATGATCGCGATGGCACACCGATCGAAATCGCGGCGGTGGTCGTCTACCGGATTGTGAACGCAGCGGAATCGGTGTTCCAGGTTGATGACTGCGTCTCGTTCGTTCACATACAGGCGGACGCTGCACTGCGGAACCTGGCGAGCCAGTACAGCTACGACAGCCCGGACGACGCTGCGCACAGCCTGCGGGGTCACACGGCTGAGGTCGCCGAGCGGTTGAAGCACGAGATTCAGGATCGAGTGAAGCAGGCCGGTGTCGAGGTCCAGGAGGCGCGGATAAGCACGTTGGCGTACGCCCCGGAAATTGCCGCCGCGATGCTCCAGCGACAACAGGCCACGGCGTTGATCGCGGCTCGGCAGAGAATCGTCGAAGGCGCGGTCGGCATGGTGGAACATGCGTTGGAGATGCTCTCGGCCAAGAACGTTGTGCCGCTCGACGACGAACGAAAGGCGGCTATGGTCTCGAACCTCCTCGTCGTGCTCTGTAGCCACTCGACGCCTGTACCGGTGGTCAACACCGGGACAATCTACCAGTAGACGACGGCAAGCCCACCGACGCCCATCGGTGGGCTTGTGGAGTTGCCAGATGGCGCAGCGGAAGGCCTTCCTATTGCGAATCGACCCTGTGGTCCTGCACGCTGTGCAGCGCCTTGCCGATGCCGACTTGCGCAGTCTCAACGGCCAGATTGAATTCCTGCTTCGGCGGGCCCTCGCACAGCACGGAATCAAACTTCCGGAACCCGGCGAGTCCCGCCAGGCGGATGGCTCGCAACCAAGCGGACAGGCGGAAAACGCTTGACTAGCGACTATCGGTCCGCAACGATAGTAACGTCAGCACATCACTCCGACATTCGCTCGCTAACTGGTGGTGTTATGTCCCGTCGGGTTGCGCGTCGCGCGTTCACACTGATCGAGTTGCTGGTTGTCATCGCCATCATTGCTGTCCTGATCGGATTGCTCTTGCCGGCGGTTCAGCGTGTCCGCGAATCGGCGAATCGAATCTCATGTCAGAACAACATGAAGCAATTGGCACTCGCCCTTCTGAACTACGAACATGCCACTCGACACTTCCCAGAGGGCTACCGTTTCAAATCGCCATCGCGATCATTTGTTCCTCCGATTTTGCCTTACATCGAACAGGGAACGATTCAGTACGACATGAGCAAGGATTGGGACGACCCGGTCAATCAGGTGCACGCAAAGGTTCAGATCAAGATCCTGTACTGCCCGTCTGTGGGACCAGGGCCGAACCGCGTCGACGATGCGATTGACTTTCTGCCGGCTGCGAGCGACTACACCGTTTATCACGGAATCAACAAGGGCTATTGCGATATTGTCGGATGGCCTCACTACGTCCCTGAGAATGAAAACGGCATCATGACGACGAAGGTCTGCCGCATCGCCGACATCAAGGATGGAACGAGTCAGACGTTTCTTGTCGTCGAGGACGGGGGCCGACCGGAGTTGTGGCGCATGGGCGGATTGGCGGAAGGTAAATCGACGTCCGGCGGATGGGCTGATCCCAATCTCGAGATCGCTCTCGATGGCTCCGATCGCCTTCGTACCGGTCCCGGGCAGATGTTCGGTCGTCCTCCGACGGCACCGGGCGTGCTCGACGACTGCGTCATGAACTGTACGAATGAGAACGAAGTCTCGTTCCATCCGGCTGGTGCGAACTTCGTCTTTGCCGACGGGTCGATTCGCTTCATTCAGGACACGATCAAGAACACGACGTTTGCAGCACTCGTGACCAAGGCGGCTGGCGATGTGCCAGATCCCAACGACTATTGATGCACCGTGGCGCTCGGATGTCCGAGGACGATGACCGGATTCTTGGCGCGGTCGAGCCATTTGAGCAACGCTGCTACGTCCGGTTCGGCCAACGCGACACAGCCCGCCGTTGACGACTCGGGACCGGCCCAGATGTGCAGGAAGATGGCACTTCCATGGCCGGCGATGATCGGATCCGTGTTGTATTCCACGACGGCAGCCAGCTTGTAATAGTCGTCGTCGCGCCGCAGCACTTCGTGAGAGACTTCTGGCCTCCGTCCCGAGATCCAGCGATTGTAATCGGGCGATTTCGGGTCATCGATCCAGAAGTCGCTAGCCGTGGCCTGCCGGTATTCCAGGCCAGTTGCCAGCGACTCCGCATAGCCAAACGCACGTCGAAGCGGGTACACTCCCATTGGCGTCTTGCCGTCGCCCTCGCGCTTTTGTCCCAGATCGGCGAAGCCGGCGCGGCCGATCACACCAGGCCGTTCCGGCAATGCGATCGTCCAGTTGCCGCCGCGCAGTTCGTATGCGGTAACAACAACCTTGGTGGACCCACCGGCAGGGCGCACAACGATCGCTTGCTGCACGTCCGACGGAAGATTCGGCATCAGAGGTTTCGCACAGCCGGTAAGCAGAATAGCCACGGTGACAATGCGCCACATCACAATCTCCGGAGCGATGGTCGTCGTTCGGGGCCAGCGGAACCCTCTCGGGGTTTGTAAGGAAACGTGGCTCCACGTGTTAACCTGATGAGCCGCGGTCGGGGGAGGGACGGCGGTTGCCGACGGATTCCGATGCTGTGGATGCCTGGGTCCGGGCCAATCTGGCGCGGGCCGTGGCGTATGCCCGTTCGCTGGTCCGCGACCTTCCGACTGCTGAGGATGTCGTACACGATTCGTTTGCGAGATTACTGGCCAAGGCGGACCAGTACGATCTGCCGCGCGATGGAACTCGGCTACTGTTCCGATCGATCACAAATGCCGCGATCAATCGGACGACCCGTGCGAAGGATTGGCTCCCCCTTGGCCCCGGCAATGGAGAGTACGAAGCCGCCGACAAACGCACCCTGGAACCTCTTGCGATCTTGCTCGATCGCGAACTGGCAGTGTCGGTTGCCGAGGGTTTGGCCAAGTTGAGCATCACGCAGCGAGCCGCGCTTGAGATGCGAAGCCTCGGTTTTGGATTGCAGGAGGTTGGGGAGGCGCTCGGAACGACACCTGGGAACGCCGGTGTCATCGTTCACCGCGCTCGCCAACTGTTGGCCGGACATTTGTCCGCTTCCAACGAGGATCATGAGGCATGACGGAACCGCAACCTGACGACAACGACCCGTTGCTCGGTCTTGTGCGCGGTCATCTACTGGCCGAGTCCACTGACATCGATGCGACACAGCTCTACGAGCGATTGCGTGGGCGAGTTCGCCCGGCGGCGACGACAGCGCGATGGCAGCGAAGTGCGGCAAGCGTACTCGCAGTTGCGGTTGCGATAGCGATTGGGTTCGTGGGCGGCATGTCGTTTTCGCCTGGCCCGGTCCGAGCGAGTGCCGAAGTCCTCGTTCAAGAGGCCCAGGCAGTACACGCGCAGCCACTGGATCGATCGTACCTGGTTGAGAGTCGGCCCGAGCCTGGGTTTGCCGAGAATTATCCGCTTCTGGCACAGCCGCGAGTATCGCGTCTATGGACGCGTGGCGACCGGTTTTGGGTGGAATCGACGGAGGCAAACCGTCAGTGGGCCTGGGGCCGAGATGACGAAGGCAACTTCTGGATGACAGTGGGCCGGAATCGAGGTGTCCGCTTCGAGCTAAAGGAACTGCCACTACCATTGGCCGCTGCTTGCGAAGTCTACAGCATGAAGATCGAGTCACTGCTGATCGACGTGCTGCGCCATTTCGAGCTGAGTCGCGAGCCGGGCGAGGATGCGGGGACTGTTGTCATTCGAGCGAGTCCAAGGCCGGGGCGACCGGTACCGGGACTGCGAGGAGCGACGTTGACGCTGGATGCGGAGACGAAGGTCATTCGCAAGGCCGAGTTGTACCGCATGGTGATGGGCCGGCCAGCGGCGACAGTGACCTTCACGCTTTCGGATAGCCGGGCACAGGGCGACGAGCAATACACGCCTGAAGGGCACCTGATTGCACCCTTTGAGATGTTTACCGCCGCGTCCGATCCTCAGAAACGCGCTGAATTGCTACGGCGGTTTTTCCCGCGAATGCTCGACGGACCTCTCCCGCCGCCAAAGGGCCTGCCGAAGTCGAAGGGGTTCGAGAAGGGCTGACGTTAAGTCGCTGCATTGCGCCGCCGGGCGAAACGCGAACGTCACTTTTCGAGTATCATAGCTCAATGAAACACATTCTTGCGATTCACGTTGGAGTCGTGCTTACCGCATGTCTCTCGGCCGGTGAGCTTCCCACCGTGAAGCAGTTTCGGCTTGTCGATGTCGCGGGCAAGGCTCACACACAGACGGATTGGCGGGGCAAGAAGGCCGTCGTTCTGGTGTTCCTGGGTGCAGATTGCCCGATCTCGAATGGCTACGCCGGAATTCCAGGCTCGACGCCGACTACGGATCTAAAGGCGTCCTCTTCTATGCGTGCACTGGTCAGATCCCGACATCGTCCGACGATGCGGCCAAGCACGCGAAGGAGTACGGACTGAAGTTTCCGATCTTGATCGATCACGAACATGCGGTCGCCAAGGCCGTCGGCGCGAGCCGGACGCCAGAGGCGGTTGTGTTAACGCCCGACGGCAAAGTGGTCTATCGGGGCCGGATCGACAACAAGTACGAGCAGAACGGCAAGCGCCGGGACGAACCAACGGAGCGATACCTGCGCGCCGCCCTCGACTCGCATCTGGCTGGCAAGCCCGTGCCGACTTCGGAGACCAAGGCTGTGGGTTGCCCAATTCACGGGCCGAAGTGATGAGATTTCCGCTCGGTGGGACGAGATCGCAAGTGTCCGTCCCGGCGGACTAGTGAAACGATGAGGAGTGACGATGCGCCTTTGCTTTGCGTTAATTGCTATCGCGTGGACTGTACCTGCGTGTTATGCCGACGACATAACGTATTCCAAGCACATTGCGCCCATACTTTACAAGCACTGCGCCTCGTGCCACCGAGCAGGCGAAGTAGGACCATTTCCGCTACTTTCGTACAAGGACGCGGCAAAGCGCGCCGAGTTTCTCAAGGACATCACGGCCAGTCGGCAGATGCCGCCATGGAAAGCAGAGCATGGATTCGGCGAATTCCTAGACGAACGCCGACTGAGTGACGAAGAGCTGAAAACCATTGCGAAGTGGGCCGATTCAGGCGCTCCGGAGGGCGATCCAAAGGACCTACCGCCGGCTCCGACGTTTCCAGAAGGTTGGCACTTGGGCAAGCCCGATCTTGTGCTGACCATGCCACAGCCATTCACTGTTCCGGCTGCGGGGCGCGATCTGCAGCAGTGCTTTATTGTGCCGATTCCGATCACGGAGGACAAAACGGTCGTGGCGGTCGACTTTCGACCGGGCAATCGCAAGGTCGTACACCACGCGATCCTATACCTGGATTCGACGGGTGCAGCTCGCCGGAAGGCTGGTGACGCAGGATACTACTCGACGTTCGGAGGGCCAGGGTTTCTTCCGACGGGTGGTCTCGGTTCTTGGGCACCGGGGGCGGAGGCTCGCCGGCTTCCCGAAGGCGTCGGAAAGTTCATCCGGAAGGGTTCCGACCTCGTGTTGCAGATTCACTACCACCCCAACGGGAAGGAAGAGATCGATCAGTCTTCGGTGGGTGTCTATTTCGCAACAAAGCCGGCCGAGAAACTCGTGGCTGGCATCGGATTGATTAGTCGCACAATCGACATACCGGCTGGCAAGAGCGATTACACCGTGGCGTCGGACAGCGCTCCGCTGCCGGCTGACTGTACCGCCTTGTCGATTGGGCCGCACATGCACAACATCGGCCGTGACATGAAAGTCGAGGCACGACTGCCGGACGGCAGCGTCAAGCCGATGATTCACGTCACCGATTGGGACTGGAACTGGCAAGGTGCTTACTACTACAAGGAGCCGGTGCGACTTCCGAAAGGCACGGTCCTTCATATGGAGGCTCGCTACGACAACTCGACGGCAAATCCACGCAATCCATCGAACCCGCCCAAGCGTGTTCGGTGGGGCGAGCAGACCACGGACGAGATGTGCCTTTGCGGTGTCCAGGTCGTGACCGACAACAAGGCCGATCTGCTCAAGATCGTGACGATGCGCGGCAACCAACTCGGCTTGCTGCTCGGTGGCGGCGTGAGCCGAGAACAACTCGAAGGCGACGGGCCTCGCGGTGACGTGGCCATCCCCGAGCGATTCAAGGGCGTGCTAGAGCAATACGACAAGAACAAGGACGGCAAGCTGTCCGCCGAGGAAATTGAAGCGATGCCCGAACGCCTACGGACACTCGTGAAGATGTATCTGCGCTAATCGAAGTGCACCGAGACGCAGCGAGGGCGGGTGAGGACCAATTCCTGATCCGCCGTACCTGCCCGGTGAAGTGACGCCGTCCGTCGTCAAGTAATGTGTGAGTTCTCCTCGGTGGGGAGAACTCCTTGATATCCCGGCACAATCCCAAGCGCGTCCGTATCTGGCGAGCGTTGATCGACGCCTGAAAGCACTCCGGCCAATCGGTCAAGGCGTTCTGCCGCGACCGAAAGCTGACCCGATCGAACTTCGACCGCTGGCGGCGCATCCTGGCCGCCCCACCGAGCGGGTCGCCGCGCGGTGAAGCGTCGGCATTCGCTCCGCTTCGGGTCGTCGTGGAGGCGATGGCCGAGGTCGTGTTCCGCTCCGGGATCGTGGCGCGGCTTCCGTTAGGAGCCGCTCCCGACGCTGTCCTCCGACTGGTCGCCGCCGTCGGGGGGAATGATCGTGTTCGGCCGCGCCGGCGAGCGGGTCGAAGACCCGACCCTATTCGATGGGATGGACCTGCTCGACAAGGCTCCGACGTTGGTCGAGCCGCCGGCCCCTGACGCGCCTGCCGCGACGAAGCGGAGGGCCACGCGCGGCGAGTCAAGCCGAAGGACTTGTCGCGTCGTGAGGAGATCGACAACGGCGAGGTCGAACGCGCCATCCGCGCGCTCGCCGTATGCCCCCTTCAGCCTACGTCGGCGGCCGGCGGTCGCGGCGACTGCGGGCATCACTTCAGCCGGTCCCAGAGGAACGTGAAGCACAACGCTGACATGAACGCCTGTTGCTTGTTGTCGGCCGCGCCGGCGTGGCCGCCCTCGGTGTTCTCGTAGTACAGCACGTCGTGGCCCAGCCCCTTCATCTTCGCCACCATCTTGCGAGCGTGGCCGGGGTGGACGCGGTCGTCGCGGGTCGAGGTCGTGAAAAGCGTCGGCGGGTACTTCGCCCCCGGCGACACGTTGTGGTACGGCGAGAACGTGCGGATGAACTCCCACTCGTCGGCCTTGTCCGGGTCGCCGTACTCGGCCATCCAGCTTGCCCCGGCCAGGAGCTTGTGGTACCGCTGCATGTCCAACAGCGGCACCCGGCAGACGACGGCTCCCCACAGGTCCGGCCGCAGGGTCAGCATGTTGCCGACTAGCAGGCCACCGTTGGACCCGCCCATGCAGCCGAGGTGCGCCGGCGACGTGACCTTTCGGCGGATGAGGTCCTCGGCGACGGCGGCGAAGTCCTCGTACGCTCGGTGGCGGTTGGCCTTGAGCGCGGCTTGGTGCCACGCCGGGCCGAACTCGCCGCCACCGCGAATGTTGGCCACGACGTACACGCCGCCCCGCTCCAGCCATGCCATCCCGGCCGTCGAGTTGTAGGCCGGTACTTCAGAGATTCTGAATCCGCCGTAGCCGTACAGTAGCGTCGGGGTCTTACCGTCCAGCTTGAGGTTTTCGCGGCTTACCTCGAAGTAGGGTATCCGCGTGCCGTCCTTCGACGCCACCTCGTGCTGACGGACCGTCAGCCCCGTGGCGTCGAAGAACGACGGCATGGCCTTGAGCTTTTCCGATGGGCCGTCCGGGAGCTTGCCAAGAGACAGCGTCTCCGGCGTCAGGAAGTCGCGGGCGGACAGGAAGTACTCGTCGGAATCGAAGTTGTCGCTATCGACCGCCCAGGCGTCGACGCTGCCCAACCGCGGCACGCCGGGCAATGGCTCGCGGTGCCACTGGCCTTCCTTACGAGACAACAACGTGAGCCGGTTATGCACGTTGTCCAATTCGTTGATAACGACGTAGTTCCTCGTCCTGATCAGCCCCGCAAACGAAGTCCGCTCGGATGGTTGGAACAACACGTCGAACTTGCGGTCCCCCCGCATGTAACTGTCGAAGTCGATCGCCAAAACCGCTCCGGCCGGGTAGGTTGCGCCGCCGACCGTCCACGGGCTGCGTAGGACGACGGTCATCAGGTCGCGGCGAACGCCGACCGTGGCGTCGTTCGGCTTGTCGATCTTGATAAGCCGGCCGTCCTTGCGCAGGAACTGCTCTCGGGTGAAGAAGGACACGGACCGCGAGACGAAGTCTCGCTCGAACCCCGGCGTCCGATCTCGGAACGCGGCCACGCTCATATCGGACGGTTGGCCCTCAAAGACGACTGCAGCCTGGTCGAGCGGCGTACCGCGCGTCCACTCCTTGACGACCCGCGGGTAGCCCGACGCGGTCAAAGAGCCGGGGCCGAAATCGGTGGCGACGTAGAGGCAATCGTGGTCGCGCCAGGCGACGCGGCTCTTGGCCTCCGGCAGCGCGAAGCCGCCGGCGACAAACGACTTGGCTTTCACGTCGAATTCGCGCGTGACGTTGGCGTCGGAGCCGCCGCGCGACAGTGAGATCAGGCAGCGCTCGTACGCCGGGTTGAGGAACGCCGCCGCGCCCCAGACCCAGTTCTCCTTCTCCTGCCGGGCCAGGGCGTCGAGGTCGAGGACGGTCTCCCACGCGGGTTCGGTCTTGCGGTACTCGTCCAGGGTTGTCCGCCGCCACAGGCCGCGGCGGTGCTTCGCGTCGCGCCAGAAGTTGTAGAAGTATGGTCCAGACTTCGAGACGACGGGGATGCGTGCGTCGGAATCGAGCGCCTTGAGGATGCGGGCGTCGAGCGCCTTGAACTCGGCGGAGGCCGTCAGCCGCTCGATGCCGGAGTTTTGCTCGCGGACCCAGGCCAGCGCCTTGTCGCCGGTCACGTCCTCCAGCCACCGGTACGGGTCGGCATCGTCGGCCCGCGCGGGCTGTCCGCTGACAAGTATCAAGCTGCACACGATGGCGGCGCGGCGTGTCATGATCGTCTCCCGGTGGGGGTGGGCTTGGTGAAGACGATTCTCGGCTGAGCCGCGGGGAATTCAACCGCGGCCGGTCGAGCCGAACCACATCGGAAGCCAACCCGTCCTGTGTGCGTCAGAATCGGGGATAGTACCAGCGACCACGAGCCGAGCGCCCGCGCACATGGACCCCATCATCGGCATCGACCTTCGCTGCGCCAGCCTGTTCAAGCGGCACATGGGCAGCGACTGGACGGCCATGCTCGCCGGACGGACGTTCACAATCCGCCCTCGCTGCGTTAGGTACCTTTGGCCTTCACTCCCTGCGTCGCCTGCGGACATAGCCAACAAAACTAGCTGCTGCGACACCGCACAAAGCCAGCGTGCCAGGTTCAGGCACGACGGCAATGTCCAGGATGGTTAGCCCGGAGCCAATTGTGCCGATGGACGTTGCCGCCCCAGTGGTCAGGTTCAGGCTGAGGAGACTGGTGCCGGTGGCGAGGTACGCGTTGCCTTGGGAGGTACCTGCCGTGCCGGCCACGTTGGCGATGTCGAATCCGACGATCGATGCTGCGCTGACACCGGTCAGCGCACCAACGGTGGACAAGGTACCTGTGTTCGGCGACGTCCCTGATCCAGTGAAGAAGTCGATGCTCCCCTGCGATACGAGGTTGCCACTGGCCGAGTCAATCTCGTAAAGTGTTGTGGCTCCGTTAACCCCGCCTCCCGGTAGGTTGCGGGAGTATGCCGTTGCACGGATCGATGGGCTGCCGGGGTTTAAGGCTGTATCGATCTGCAAGGCACCCGTGCTACCAGTCCCGATGCGGAAGTTGTTGTTTGGCGAGCCACTCGTTACGACCCGAAGCGCGTTCGCGGTCGGATTGAAGTCTGCTGTCACGCGGGCAAGGCCCGTCCCGATCGTCAAAACGCCCGTGTTGATGTTCGTCGCCACTCCGGTTGCAAGATTGATTGTGTACACACTTCCAATGCCGGTTGTCGAGTTGTAACCCACACCGATGAGCTGCAGGTCGATCGGTCGATAGTCGATGGCTTGCAATACGTCACCGGCCGACAATCCGCTGACCGGGACGGTGCCGGTGATCGTACCCGGAGTCGCCGCATTAAACGTGACCAGGGTGCCGGTGCTGGTCAGCGCGGTGACGGTTTGAGCTGGTGCGCGTGTGGCGATGCCGATGGCGATGGCGACACCGGCAAAGACGATGGATCGGCGCTTCACTGGAGTACCTCCCTGATGCGATGTCAGAATTCGCTCGAGGAAAAGTCGCCTCGCCATGTTTGGCGAGCCCGAATCGTCTGTCAAGCATGAGTTTTCGGGAAATGCCAAAATCCGGAACAATACGGAAAGTGGCAATTGCGTCAGCGGAACGAATGTTCGGCTGCAGGGAACGTACCGCTTCGAACGTCACGACAGTAATCAGCTACCGCCTGCCGGATGGCGTCGCCGAGTTGACCGAAACGCTTGACGAACTTGGGTTGCACGTCGTCGAACATGCCCAACATGTCGGCCCCGACTAGGACCTGCCCATCGCAGCTAGCACCCGCACCAATGCCGATCGTTGGGATGGTCAGGGCTGCCGTTACCTCGGCTGCTACACTCGCGGGCACGCATTCAACGACGACAGCGAACGCGCCAGCATCTTGCACCGCTTTTGCGTCAGCCAACAGGCGGGCGGAATCGCGCTGGACCTTGAAACCTCCAACCTGGCGTACCGACTGTGGCATAAGCCCGATGTGAGCCATCACGGGAATCCCGGCATCGACGGCGGCGCGAATCGAATCCGCGCTGCGAGTGCCTCCCTCGACCTTGACCGCGTGTGCGTCGCCTTCCTGAACCAGCCGGCCTGCATTTGCTAACGCTTGGGCTGGCCCGAGTTGGTAGGTCATGAACGGCAGGTCGGCCACGACGAGTGCTCGTCTGGCCGCACGCGCGACGCAGCGGCAATGATAAATCACATCGTCGAGGGTGACACGCAAGCAGTGTTCCCGACCCTGCACGATCATGCCGAGCGAGTCACCGACGAGCAGTGCATCGACGCCCGCGGCATCGAACAGGCGCGCAGTTGTGTAATCGTAGGCAGTGAGAACGGCGAGCTTACGGCCTTTAGCCTTGGCGGCAGCAAACTCGATTGCCGTCACGGGCTTCTCGGGCGGCGGCAGTGGTGACGCGGACATGGAACATCTCCGGCGGGCGGCGCTGTGGCGGAGAACCGCCCGCCGAAGTTATATCAGAAGTCGCCGAGAGTCTCGCCACCATTGGTTGTGCCAAGCGCGCGCCAGGTATCCACATTGATCCGATCGCTCACCAAACGTACGCTCCCATCGCAGAGGCCGACATTGACACCTCCAGCGTGGTTGCTGCGGGCGGAGAAGATGTAAGACGTGGCCAGCCGGCATGGCAAACCGAGCGTTGGTTGGTTGTTGCAGTAGGCGTCGAATTGAATCTGGTCAGGTGAATCCGTGTTTGGGGTATAGTAGGTCTCGAAGCCTCCCGCCGGGCCATACCAGATGAGCCCACGCACATCCGTCTTACCCGCCGCTTCCTTTGGCTGGCGAACCTCGCCGACCATGATGGTGTTCGACGTACCATCGCCGATATCGGTGAGGCGAACGTTGACCTTGCCCTGAAAACTGCTGTTGAACGGTGCGCCGCCGAACGTCGTATCGCCAAGAGGGCAGGGAAGCGTGGTTGACGTGCTTGGGTAGCACTTGGTCCGCGTCCGCGTGGTGTTGCCGTAGTTGGCTGCGTAATTGTGGGCAGTCGCGAAAAGCGGTCCCGTGGATGCAGGGAAGACCGCGACCGGTTCATCGCTCGGGCAGGTCAACACCGAGAGCCGCTGGCAGGTCACCTGATCGACGTTTGGGGATTGAAGAAAACTGGGCGATGAGCTACCCGCCGATTGGCCGAAATTGACGTACGCCTGCCCCATGGTCGCCTGCTCCATGTATGGCAGCATTAAGATCGCCCAGGTTCCGTTCGAACCGAAGTTTGGGTCACCTTCTGGCAGGCGCTGGTTGGCGTCGTGATAGTTGTGAAGCGCCAGTCCAATCTGCTTCAGGTTGTTCTGGCACTTCGTCCTCTGGGCCGCCTCACGAACCTTCTGAACAGCCGGCAGCAGCAGTCCGATGAGGACGGCGATGATGGCAATGACAACCAACAACTCGATCAGAGTGAATCCGCGGCGGATAAAGCGCATGTCAACCTTTCGTGGTGATCAGATGGGAGTCAACTACGGGATGGCGAAGGGGAACTCATTCTTGCCGCTCGCTTCAACGACGGCGGTCAGTTGCGACTTGTGGCTGTATTGAGGTGGAATGCGTTCCTTGGGTGGTGGTCCTTCGAGGATACCATTGACTTTCTTGGGCTCGGTGCCCGGTGCATAGCCTGCCGAGAAGACACGCACCAAGTATTTGCCTGGTCGCAGCCCCTTGTCCCGTGGGATCGTATAGACACCGTCTTTGATCGCAGTACTGCCAGACGTACCCTGACTCTCCAACGGTTCAAAGTCAATCTGCCCTTGATCGAGTGCTTGGCCCTTGAGCGTCACCGTGCCAGTGACGGCAACACGTCCATCGCCGCCACCGCAGCCGAGCACAGCTAGTGTGAGAAGGCAAGCAAACAGCCGCACAACGCAGGACACTGTGACTTAGGCTCCAGGGGACGAACAGGCGGCAAATCGGCAGGGCGACGACGGTGAGACTACTATTCTAGATTACAATTCCGTGTGGGGAAAGTACCGATTGCCATCGCGCTGCCTCCCTGGCCGTCAGTAGGCGAAACCAGGGTGTACTGGCGCTCGATTCACTCGACGCATGGATCACTTGCTCGTCACGTGGGAATGAGGTTAAGGAACCGGCCGTAGGCTTGTTCCCATCGATGTGGCTCGCGCGGTTCGTAGGTTGTCACATCGACAGATTGCCGCACGATCGTGCGGGCATCGGCTAGGGTTCCGATGAGCTTCAGGCCCATCATCTGAACCAGGACATTGCCAAGGGCGGTTGCCTCCACAGGGCCGGCCACGACGGGTCGGTTGCAAGCGTCGGACGTCCATTGGCACAGCAAGCGATTCTGGCAACCACCGCCGACGACGTGGATGGCCGTGAACTGTTTGCCGACGAGTGACTCCAGTTTCTCCAGGACGTAGCGGTATTTGAGCGCCAAGCTCTCGAGACACGAACGCACGGTTGCTCCCGGGTCCACTGGTGCTGGTTGAGCGTGTCTGCGGGCGAAATCCGCAATTGCCTGGGGCATCGATGTCGGGGCAAAAAAGGCCCCATCGTCGGGGTCGATAAGCGTCGCAAATGCCGGCGCTTGCTCCGCAAGCATGGTTAGTTCGTCGTAACTGTAAGTCTTACCGGCCTTCTCCCATGCGCGCCGACATTCTTGCACGAGCCAGAGACCCATGATGTTCTTAAGCAGTCGTGTCGTTCCGGCAGCGCCGCCCTCGTTCGTGAAGTTTGCGGCAAGCGTTTCGTCCGTGACAAGTGGTTGCGGCAGTTCCGTGCCGAGCAGCGACCATGTCCCCGAGCTGATGAATGCCCACAAGTTGTCCTGAGCGGGAACGGCGACGACGGCCGATCCCGTGTCGTGTGTCGCCGGTACGACAACCGGCATTGGCACCAGTCCCGTTTCGGAAGCTACTGACGTCCGAATTGGTCCCAATACGGTTCCTGGCTCGACGATGGTGCCGAGAATCTTAGCGGGAAGCGCAAACGAACCAATCAAGTCATATGCCCAGGTGCGTGTCATTGGATCGAGCATCTGACTCGTACTTGCGTCAGTGAACTCGTTAACCTTCAGGCCGGTGAGGAAGTAGTGGAACAAGTCGGGCATGAAGAGTAGATTCTCCGCGACATCGAGCAACGGCGACCGATCGCGCTGCATGGCGAGGAGTTGAAAGAGCGAGTTGATCTGCATGAACTGCAAGCCCGTGCGGCGATAGATGTGTTCGCGCGGAACCTTCTGAAACGCCGCCTCCATGATGCCCGTCGTGTGAGGGTCGCGGTAGTGCCGTGGGTTGCCAAGCAGCGTGCCGCCGCGACCTAACAGGGCGAAATCGACGCCCCACGTATCTACACCCACAGCATCCAAACCGCCGAACTTGCCGCCGGCCACACGAAGTGCGGTGAGAATCTCCCCGTGGAGACGCAATAAATCCCAGTGCCACGAGTCAAGCGTCTTTACCGGTCCGTTAGGAAAGCGGTGAACGACGTCGAGCACAAGTTGTCGCCCGTCGAAGTGGCCGACAATGCCGCGACCGCTCTCGGCTCCGAGATCGATGGCGAGGAGTTTGCGTGTTGCGGTCATGGTTGTCTCAACGCATTGGCAGTAGGGACGCCCGAGTGTTGCACACGTGTGTTGTACTGGCTCTTCCGTCAGTGATCGCGCACAGCGAGTGATCGTGCCCGATCGCACTCCGCAGTCGATAGACTCGGGGTTGTGTTGCTCAACGATGGGTCAGTCGTCGCATTCCCGCGGCGGGCGTGTGGAATCGCAGAAGCCTATCGCGACGTCGGGTGAATTCGTTTGGGAGCGGTAAGGCTTGGATGACACATGGCGAGCAACTATGAAGATGGACGCATCAACAGGGGCAACACGCACTCATCGTGGTTCGGTACCGAAAGCCTTCGCCTTGTGGCCAGCAAGTGTCCCGTTGCCTTCGCCAAAGCCATTGCCCAACGGGTCAATCGAAATGGCTTCGTCGATGATCAGTGGTGTCGGCCGATTCAGTGCAAGCCATTCCGTCACACGTTGAATCACAGCGTAGAAGACTGGCGTCAGCACGATCCCGAAGAGCGTAACGCCTAACATGCCAGCGAACACGGCCGTGCCGAGAGCGCGACGCATTTCGGCACCTGCTCCTTCAGCAAGTACAAGCGGAATCACTCCAACGATGAACGCGAAAGACGTCATCACAATTGGTCTCAACCGGAGTTTGCACGCTTCCAGCGTCGCGGTCCGGATGTCGTCGCCAGCCTCACGCCGAGTCTTGGCAAACTCAACGATCAGAATCGCATTCTTGCACGCGAGACCAACGAGTACGATGAAGCCAACCTGTGTAAACACATTCACATCGAGGTGCGCGGCCAGTACACCTGCGACCGAGCACAATAGGCACATCGGCACGACGAGAATCACCGCCAACGGTAGAGACCAGCTTTCGTACTGGGCGGCCAACACCAGGAACACGAGAACGACTGCCAGGACGAACGCGTACGCGGCGGTGTTCCCCGTCTGAAGCTGGAGCAAGGCGAGTTCCGTCCACTCAGGTCGCATCGACGAGGGAAGCTCCTCTCGCGCCAACTGGTCCATCAAGCCAATCGCCTGACCGGAACTGACGCCGCCGGCTGGGCGGCCGTTTACACCGGCGGCCAGGTACATGTTGTAACGAGCGACCATCACGGGACCCGGGACTTCACGGACTCGCATGATCGATCCGAGCGGCACCATGTGCCCGGCCTCGCTGCGGACCTTGAGCATTCGCAGGTCCTCGACCTGTTTACGATACGTCGCGTCAGCTTGGACGTTGACTTGCCATGTCCGTCCAAAGAGGTTGAAATCGTTCACGTAGAGCGAGCCGAGGTATACCTGCAGGGCGTTGAACACCTCTCCCATCGGAACGCCAAGGGTCCGCGCCTGCGTTCGATCGATGTCGAGGTAGAGCCATGGCGTATTGGCTCGATAGCTCGTGAACATATCCTGCAAGCCGGGCGTAGCCTCGGCACGCTCGACGATTCTCTCGGCTGTTGCCTGAAGCTGAACGGCACCGAGGTTACCGCGATCCTCAATGACTAGCTTGAAACCACCGGCAGTTCCCAATCCCTCAACGGGCGGTGGCGCAAAGACATTGATTGTCCCGTCGCGAACCTCGTCCTGGAATGCGTCGGCCAACCGGGCTGCGATGGCATCACCAGACATTTCCGACCCACGGCGATCGGCAAAATCCTTGAGCATGACAAACATGGAACCAAAGTTCGGCGCGTTGGCGTTCAACAGAAGCGACTGCCCGGCAATGGCAACCGTATGGGCCACACTCGAATCGCGAGAGGCAATCGTCTCGATGCGGCGCATGGCATCGCGAGTACGCTCAGACGACGAGGAGTCGGGAAGTTGCAGGTTGACCAGCAGATAGCCCTTGTCCTGTTGTGGGATAAAGCCGGACGGGGCCGAGCGAAAGCCAAGATACGTGAGGCCAAGTAACCCGCCGTAAATCATCAGGACCAACAAACTCACGCGCAACAATCCGCCGACGGCTCGCGTGTAAGCGCTCGTCGTTCGGTTAAAGGCGAAATTGAACCAGCGAAATCCGCGACCGAGGACGAAATTCAAGGGGCGGGTGAGCAGCCATCCTGCCAAGGCTCCAAGTACGATTGCGGACCCATACATCCACCACGCGGGTGCCATCGCGTCGTGGACCATCCTCGTTATTGCAAACTCGAACAGCATGCCGCCAAACCAGCCACCAAGCCCCACGTAAATGAGTCGTGGCAACGCTTCTCCGTGCCGCGTGTCTTCCCGAGGCTTCAGGAGGATCGCTGACAGGGCTGGGCTGAGCGTTAGAGAATTGAACGCGGAGATGACTGTCGATACGGCAATGGTCAAGGCAAACTGACGGTAGAATTGACCGGTGATTCCCGCGATAAACGCACACGGAACGAAGACAGCAGCAAGAACGAGGCCCACGGCAATCACTGGCCCGGATACCTGTTCCATGGCCCGCACTGTTGCATCATAAGGCGACAGGCCTTCTTCGATATGGTGTTCGACTGCTTCAACAACGACGATAGCGTCGTCGACCACAATACCGATCGCTAGCACGAGACCGAACAATGTCAGGTTGTTGAGCGAGAAGCCCATGACCCACATAACGGCGAACGTGCCAACAATTGCGACGGGCACGGCCAGCAACGGGATCAAAGCCGACCGCCAGTTTTGCAGAAACACGAGCATCACCACCGCCACCAAAATGACGGCGTCGCGCAGCGTGACGAATACCTCCTTGACTGATTCCGAAATGAACGGTGTGGTGTCGTAGGCAATACGGTAGTCGAGGCCCGGCGGGAAATTCCGCTTGAGTTCCTCCATCTTGGCCCGCACAGCGTTGGCCGTCTTGAGGGCGTTTGAGCCGGGAAGTTGGTACACGGAGAGCGCGACCGACGGCTTCCCATCGAGTGTGCAGTCCTGGTCGTAGCCTTGCGCACCGAGTTCGAGTCGTGCCACGTCGCCGAGGCGCACCGCTCGCCCGGCTGTGTCGGTCTTTAGAATCATCTCCTGAAACTGTGACACATCGGACAATCGGCCGAGGGTGGACATCGTGTACTGGAATACCTGTCCGTTAGCGACGGGCGGCTGTCCGATCTGCCCGGCCGCGACCTGCACGTTTTGCTGCGAAACAGCTTTCACAACATCATCTGCCGAGAGACCGCGGCCCGCCATTTTCTCCGGGTCGAGCCAAACGCGCATGCTATAGTCGCGCTTGCCTAGATAGGTGATGTCGCCAACGCCGCCGAGTCGGGCGAGTTCGTCGCGAATCTGAATGGTGGCGTAATTGGAGAGATAGAGATTGTCCCGCGTACCATCGGGCGAGTACAGGTTCACGATCATCAAAGTTGTCGGCGACTTCTTGCGCACGACGACTCCCCGGCGCTTGACGAGATCGGGAAGAATCGGCTCCGCAAGTGCTTCACGGTTTTGAACCAGCACCTGCGCCATGTTCAGATCGACGCCGAGATTGAACGTCACCGTTAGTGTGTAAGTCCCGTCATTAGTGCATTGCGACGACATGTACAACATGCCCTCGACGCCATTGACTTGCTGCTCGATCGGAGCGGCGACTGTGTCGGCAACCGTTTCCGCATTCGCGCCTGGGTAGACGGCCGACACCTCGACCGTGGGAGGCGTAATGTCGGGGTATTGCGCCACGGGGAGAACAAAGAGGGCGAGGGAACCGCCCAACGTGATAACGATGGATAACACCGCGGCGAAAATCGGTCGATCGATAAAGAAACGTGCGAACATCAGTGTCGGGGGGTGTGGGTAAGTTCCCGCGGCTGGACCGCGGCAATGGGCGGCGTCAGCGAACTGGCTGACATGGGGGTAACTTTCGAGCGAAACACCTTGAAGAGCCAGCGCCAGCGAGGCTCACGCAGGTTCAGTTTGTCCACCATCAGGAAGAAGGCCGGTGTGAGGAACACGCCGAAGACGGTTACGCCCAACATGCCACTGAATACGGCTGTACCTAGGGCGCGGCGCATTTCCATTCCCGCCCCTGTCGAGAACAACAGCGGAACGACGCCAAGGATGAAGGCAACTGAGGTCATCACAATCGGGCGAAGGCGAAGTTTGCAAGCGTCGAGGGCGGCGTCACGGGCTGTGGCACCCCGTTCCCGTTTGTGCTTGGCGAATTCCACAATGAGGATCGCGTTCTTGCTAGCAAGTCCGACGAGGACAACGAAACCGATTTGAGTGAAGACGTTAATGTCGTGATTCGCAATCCAAATACCGGTAGCCGACGAAAGCAGACACATCGGCACGACAAGAATGACCGCAAGCGGCAGTGACCAGCTTTCATACTGTGCGGCAAGAACAAGAAACACCATCACAACAGAAAAGCCAAAGGCATATGCGGCCGTGTTTCCAGCCTGTTTTTCGAGAAACGCCATCTCGGTCCACTCGACGAACATACCGGCTTTCAACTCCTGGGCGGCGAGTTGTTCCATAAGCGCGATCGATTGCCCGGAGCTGACACCTGGACCCGTGTTCCCATTGACCGCAACGGCCGGGTACATGTTGAAGCGAGTCAGGATGTGTGGCCCGGTAATCTCACGAACACTCGCGACTGTGCCGATCGGCACCATGTCGCCGTGTTTATTGCGAACCTTCAGTCGCTTAACATCATCCGCCTGATCGCGGAATCCTTGGTCGGCCTGCGCAACGACTTGCCAGGTGCGGCTCTGAAAGTTGAAGTCATTAATGTACAACGAGCCGAGGTAGATCTGCAGCGTGTCGAATACGTCTCGAAGGGCAACTCCACGATTCAGGCACTCGGTTCGATTGACGTCAATGTAAAGCTGAGGTGTGTTGGCACGAAAGACATGAAACAGTGATTTAAGGCTCGGTTGGCGACGCCCCACTTCAGTAAGTTCATTTCCCTTTTCGACGAGGTTGTCCGCTTGATCCTGAAGCGTGCCCGCGCCAAGTTCGCCGCGGTCTTCGACCATAATGCGGAAGCCGCCGGATCGTCCAATGCCTCGCAGCGGTGGTGGCATGAAGATCTGCGGTGCCGCCTCGGGGACCAGTTTCGCGTATTCCTTGCGGATCGATTCCGCAATCGCCTCGCCATACATTGAGGGATCGCGGCGCTCGTCGTAGTTTTTCAGCAACACGAACTGCGACCCGTAGTTCGATCCAAACGCACTCAGCAACAGGGATTGCCCGGCCACGCTAACGACATGGCCAACGCCGGGCGTGTTCAAAGCAATGGACTCCAGCTTCTTCATCACCTGTTCGGTTCGCTGTTTGGAAGCAGAATCCGGAAGCTGAACGTTGACGAGCAAATAGCCCATGTCTTGGGATGGGATGAAGCCTGTCGGCAGTTGCCGGACGGTCCAGACGGTCAGTCCCAAGAGACCAGAATAGACGACCAGTACGAGTGGTGCCGCCTTCAGCAAGCGAGCCATGATCGCCAGGTAGCCGCGGGTGGCAACATCGAAACCGTGATTGAATAGTCGAAACGACCACGCCAATACGCGATTGAACCATAATCCGATGTAATAAGTGACCGCCGCCGCAATCGTGGCTGCTGGCCAGCGCATCCAGCCATAGTCTCGAAGCAAGAGCAACCCCGCGACAGCGCCGACCAACGCAAAGGTCAGGCGGGGCAATGGCTCGGTTCTGACACCGCGAGGCTTCAGCAGCCTGGCTGCCAGAGCTGGGCTCAGCGTGAGGGAATTGAATGCCGAAATGACCGTCGAGACAGCGATCGTCAATGCAAACTGCTTGAAGAACGAGCCCGTGATGCCCGTGATGAATGCGCACGGAACGAACACGGCACACAACACCAAGGCGACTGCGACGACGGGGCCAGAAACCTCCCTCATGGCTTGAACTGTTGCGGCATAAGGCGTCATGCCTTCTTCGATGTGGTGTTCGACGGCCTCGACGACAACAATGGCGTCATCGACCACAATGCCGATCGCGAGCACCAATCCAAAGAGTGTCAGGTTATTCAACGAGAAACCAACAAGAGCCATGACCGCAAATGTGCCCACGATGGCGACTGGCACGGCAATCAGCGGGATCACGGCGGATCGCCAGTTTTGGAGGAAGAGCAGGACCACCGCGGCCACGAGGATGATGGCCTCGACAAGCGTGGAGTAAACTTCCTCGATCGATTGGCGGATGTAGGGCGTGGTATCGTATTGAATCTCCCAGATCATACCTTCCGGGAAGTCCTTACTGAGCTCTCGCATCTTGGCTTTAACTGCATCCGCAACGTCGAGAGCATTGGCATCGGGAAGCTGGAAGACAGGAAGGCCCACCGATTCCTTCCTGTCGAGTCGACTTGTCACGTCGAAGCTGCGGGCACCAAGTTCGACGCGCGCCACGTCTTTGAGTCGGACGATTCGACCCTCCGCCGTGCGTTTGACGACGACATCCTCAAACTGCTCTCGTGTTTTGAGTCGTCCGAGAGTCGAGAGCGTCATCTGCGTCGCTTGGCCGTGTGGCGATGGTGGTTGACCAATCTGCCCTACGGCAACCGCAACGTTTTGATCGCGGATCGCCTTGACGACATCTCCGGCCGTTAGACTGCGAGCGGCAAGCCGGTCGGGATCGAGCCAGGCTCGAATGGCGTAGTCACGCTGGCCAGTGATGATTACATCGCTGACTCCCGGCAATCGTTGGAGTTCCTCTCGCAAATGAAGCATCGCGTAGTTGGAGAGGTATAGTTGGTCGAACCGACCGTCCGGGGCGTTGATGTTGACGGAAAGTAATATGTCCGGCGATCGCTTGCGAACGGTAACTCCGGTGGCCTTGATGACATCGGGCAGCGACGGGACGGCCAGCGCCACGCGATTCTGTACCAGAACCTGGGCCATGTTCAGGTTGATGCCGGGTGCGAACGTGACCGTCAGATTATACGAGCCATCGTTTGTGCATTGCGAGGACATGTAGAACATGCCCTCGACGCCATTGACCTGCTGCTCGATCGGAGCGGCGACCGATTCGGCGACTGTTTGAGCGCTTGCACCGGGATATCGACAATCGACTTGAACGGTCGGCGGCGTAATCGACGGATACATCGCCAATGGCAACGTGAAGACCGCAACGCCGCCCGACAGCGTTATCACGATCGACAGCACCGCCGCGAAGATCGGACGGTCGATGAAAAAACGTGCAAACATTGGAAGCTACAACGAGTGAATCGACCGTCCCATCCTGGCGCCGAACCGAGCCTGTGGATTGCTATTTGGGTTCACGAACGACAGTTTCCGCTTTCTCGGTTCCGCCGCCAACGACCGGCATCGCCACGGCCTTTGGATCGACTTCCGCACCCGGTTTGACGCGCTGCAATCCGGTGACGATGACGGACTCATCAAGCGACAGGCCCTCTTCGATGACTCGCAAACCGCCGTCGAGGATGCCAATCTTGACGCGGCGCTGTGCGACAACCTTGACCACTTCACCCTGCTTGTTTTTGCCGTCGACGACGACATACACAAACTTGTTGCCCTGATCGGTCCCGAGAGCTTGCTCGGAAATGAGGGTGGCCGGATGGGGATCGCCGACTGGCATGCGGACACGGACGAAAAGCCCTGGCGAAAGTAACTTCTTTGGGTTAGGGAACACTCCACGCAAGCGCAGTGTGCCTGTGTTGGCGTCCAACTTGTTGTCGATGAAGTCGATCTTTCCCTCCATGGGAAAGCCCTCTTCGTCGGTCAGCCCAAGTGTCACGTCGGCCGCGCCGTCGCGCGCTGACCGAATACGGCCTTCGCGGACGAGACGCCGGAGTCGCAACAAAGTTCGCTCGTCGACATCGAAGTAGGCGTACATCGGGTCAAGCGTCACGATGGTCGTCAGCAGTGTCTCATCGGCCTTCACCAGATTGCCGGTATCGTGGAGTGACCGACTAATCCGCCCGCTGACCGGAGCAGTGACTTTGCAGAAGCTGAGATTGAGCTTCGCCAGATCGCGACCGGCTCGAGCCACGCGAGCTTGGGCTACGGCCTCCTCACGATCGCCGGAGACCTTGTCGTAGTCTTCGCGGGTAGCGACTCCATTCTTGAACAACGGCTCAATGCGCCGGAAATCCCGCTCCAGCCGCGCCGCATGTGCCTCGGCGACGGATAGGTTGGCTTCGGCTCGTTCTAACTCAGCTTTGTAGGTTCTCGGATCGATTTCAAAGAGGATGTCGCCCTCGTTGATGTCGTTTCCTTCCTTGAAGTTGACCTTGTCGAGATAGCCAGTGACGCGCGCCCGCAAATCGACCGTCCGAACGGCGTCGGTGCGGCCCGTGAACACTTCGTATTCGGTTACAGTCTTCGTTAGCGGAGAGCTAACCTCGACAACCGCCGCCTTTGACGGCGCGAGCTTTGGCCCAGTGCGATCGCAGCCGGCCATGATAGGGACCAGTAGTAGTAGCCCTTGATAGGTTACTCGCATGGTTCACTCCTGACCCCGACGACGGCGCTCGGCTGGGCTAAGGATGCCGTGGAAGAGAACATCGATCACATCGTCGACCTGCTCGTCGACCGAACGGGCCGTCCGCGCGAAGTAGTTTGTAAACAGCGTTCCGTAGATCAATGCGTGTACGACGTCGGTAATCCGCGCAACCGGGATGTCGCGTACACGACCGTCCTCGATCATCGTGCGGTAAAGCTCCTGCCAGTAGCCAACGTACGCTTCGCGGTGCGTCAGGTATGTGGGCTTGGTTCGATCCTTGAACTGGGCCCGTTCCAACATGAGCAACTCGACGAACTCGGGGTGCTCACCGCAGTATTCGAGGAACGCACGAATAGCGACGCGCACGCGCTCGACCGGATCGGCCACGGCTTCGCGGCGCTGGCGGATGTGCTCACGCAGTTGTCGCATCACACGATCGGCGGCCGCTAAGAACAGATCGCGCTTGCTCTTGAAATAACGATACAGCGTCCCCTTTCCGACGCCGAGTTCGTCTGCCAGAACTTGCGTGTCGGTCTCGGAGTAGCCGCGTTTCGCGAACAGCTTAGCGGCGGCGTCGAGGATCTCCTCACGTCGTCGTTCGACCAGGCCGCGGTCGGACTTTTTCAGCGTTTTCGACATTCATGGCCCCACAACCGAAATCGCGGACTGACCAGTCCGTCCAGTATAATACCGGCAGCAGGCATGGCGTCAAGACAATACCTTTCTGGCACGATCGCCCTATGATGCCTTCGGCCCGACACAATGGCCCAAAGCACCGGACTTGATGATGACCGCGATTTCCGAGGCACCCACCCGTTCAGGCCGATTTGGCCCCTATGGTGGTCAGTTTGTGCCCGAGACTCTCATGGCGGCCCTCGACGAATTGACGGCGGCCTACGCTGCCTCGCAACGTGACACGGCGTTCCAGGAACGGTTCCAAACCCTGTTGCGAGACTACGTCGGTCGGCCGTCCGCCTTGTACTTTGCCGAGCGTCTCACGCGAGCTGCGGGCGGAGCGCGGATCTTCCTCAAGCGTGAGGACATGAACCACACCGGTGCCCACAAGATCAACAACGCCCTGGGCCAAACGCTCCTCGCCAAGCGAATGGGCAAAACGCGAATCATCGCGGAAACAGGTGCCGGGCAACATGGTGTAGCGTGTGCGACCGCGTGTGCTCTACTCGAACTTCCCTGCGAAGTATACATGGGAGCCGAGGACGTACGACGTCAGCGGCTCAACGTGTTTCGGATGCGGGCGATGGGCAGCACTGTTCGACCAGTCGAGACGGGAAGTCGGACGTTACGCGATGCGATCAATGAAGCCATGCGCGACTGGATGGCTTCTGTCGGCACGACACACTACGTCATCGGCTCGGTTGTCGGCCCGCACCCGTTTCCAACGATGGTTCGCGACTTTCAGGCTGTCATAGGCCGGGAAACTCGCGCGCAGTGTCTGTCGAAACTCGGTCGACTGCCCGACTGTGTCATTGCTTGCGTCGGCGGTGGTTCCAACGCGGCTGGAATGTTCGCACCGTTTATTGATGACGCCGATGTCGAGATCGTTGGTGTCGAAGCCGGCGGTCGCGGTCCCACGACGGGCGCACATGCTTCAACTTTGGCTTACGGCGCGCCAGGAGTGTTGCACGGCGCATATAGCTACGTTTTGCAAGACGAGGATGGTCAGACGAGCGATGTGCATTCAATCTCGGCCGGACTGGACTATCCGGGAGTTGGTCCCGAGCACAGCTTCTGGCACGATTGTGGTCGGGTACGATATACGAGCGTTGGCGACACGGATGCCCTGGAGGGGTTCCATTTGTGTGCGCGCCTTGAGGGAATCTTGCCTGCGCTTGAGACGGCCCATGCCGTGGTGGAAGCGATGCGGGAAGCCGGCAAACGCGGTCCCGACGAAGTCGTCGTGGTGTGTTTTTCGGGCCGTGGTGACAAGGACTGCGAGGAAGTAGCCCGATTGGAAGGACAATGAACTTAATCGACAGTTTCTTCGGTAGCCGGCGCTCGGTGATTCGCAAGGCCTTCATTCCATTTGCAACTGCCGGCGACCCGGACCTTGCGACGACCGCGCGGGCAATCATTGCCTTAGCTCAGGCTGGAGCGAGCCTTGTCGAAGTCGGTTTCCCGTTCAGCGATCCGGTGGCCGATGGTCCGGTGATCCAAGCATCTTACACGCGAGCACTCGCTCGCGGAATGAAGCTTGCCGACTTGTTCGCCGCGATCAAAGAGGCGACCGCGAACCCGGCGCTCCGACGCGTTCCGGTCATCGGCATGGCGTCTTACAGCCTGATTTGGCGACGCGGGCCGAAACAGTTCGTTGGCGAGGCCCAGGATGCTGGCTTTAGTGGCATGATCGTGCCCGATCTTCCCTTGGAGGAAGCTGCCGACTTTGCGGCCATCGCGAGGGAGCGAGATTTCAAGTCGATCATGCTCGTGACTCCAACGACGCCTCGCGACCGAGCAGCCAAGATTGCCGCAATGTCGACTGGCTTTCTTTATGTCGTCAGTGTGACGGGGATTACCGGTGAACGTAATACCCTGCCGCCGGAGTTGATCGACCAGTTGCGCTGGTTAAGGACCCAGACAACGCTACCGTTGTGCGTCGGATTCGGCGTCAGCAAACCGAGCCATGTCGCCATGTTACGAGACGCCGCTGACGGCGTGATCGTTGGCAGTGCACTGGTCCGGAAACTGGCAGAGATCGGAGACCGGTCCGCCGACGATGTCATTGCTGAGGTGCAGGTCATGGTCCGAGAGTTGGTTTCGGCACTCGGAGCTTAGTGCTCAATCCACATCCACTCGGGTGGAGTGGCCTCATATTTGGAATACACGTCGTCGCGGTCAATCGGATCGTGGCTGATACCTGCCGTGGCGAATTCGCGCTCAAGCCGATCGCCGACTTCGGCTTCGACCAGATACTGGCGAGTTAAGCACTCGTCGTCGCTCTCAAACGCCGTCGTTTCTGCATAGACCCGTTCGAAATCGTCCGGGAAGTTGCGAAGCATGTGCGTCCAGAATGCACTCAAACGAGCCTTGAATGCAGACTCGGTCTCCCCGGCCTGTGACCGGACGGTGATACTCAAGTAGTCACTCATACTCTTGCAGTGTAGGAGGTCGCCTACATTCGGTGAGGGAACTTACCATCACCGGCTATAGGCGACCCCAAGCAAACGTCAGTTGAAGAAGCCGAGCCAGAAGCTAAAGATCTGCTTATTGTCGCTCGGGCCTTTGACGATTGGGAAGCCGAAGTCGAGTGCGATTGGAACAGGACCGAGCATCGGAACCTGAATGCGGAATCCGAAGCCGGCGGACACGCGGTAGTCGTTAAACTGCACTTTGCTCTCGACCGTACCGCTATCCACGAATCCGACGGCAAACAGCTTGTCGCTTGCGAGCAGTGGTACCTGGTATTCAACGCTGTTCAGGAACGAAAATGTGCCGCCGACGTTCAACCCCTGTTCGTAGGGACCGACTCCGCGAAAGCTGAAGCCGCGAAGGCTGCGAAAGCCACCCGCATAGAACCGCTCGTAGACGGGGGTGTTGGAACCAGCGAACGAGGTCTGGTTGCGTAGTGCGAGTACGTGCTTACCACTCCCATCAGGCCGCTCGTAGGTCGTGAAGTACTTGCTCCCTTCCATCGTGTAGAGGGGAAACGTGTACGTTCCGAAACACTGCTCATAGCCGGCTTCAAACTGGCTGCCGCTGGTCGGTCGCAGATAAGAGTCGCGGCTGTCACGTGTGAGCGCAAATCGACCACCGCCGAGGAAACTCGTACCAACGTAGTCTGTGATCGCTGCCGGATAGAAATAGGGCACGTCAAAAATGTCGACACTCTCCGCCCTCAAGCTTGCAGTTGCCGTCCAGTACGCGTTCAACTTTCGTCCCAGCGCGACGCGGCCGCCGAGTCGTTGCTCGTTGTACTCGGTATATCCGCGCGTGAAGAAGTAGCCGCTCGTGCCAAGACTGTAGGGACTATCGAAAAGGCTTGGCTCGCGCAAACTCACCGAGTAGCGCTGAAACTGTGTGCCAGGAACAGCCTCAACACGGAATTCCTGGCCACCACCACGAAACGCTCGCCCACTGAGAAGTTCGTCGAGACTTGTCGGTATGCGAGTGATGTCGAAGTTCTTCTCATTCAAGACGATCGAGCCGGACAGCCCCGCGTCAGAGTTTACGCCCACGCCCAACAGGAAACTGCCCGTTGGTGCTTCCTGAACCTTGACCAAGAGGTTCTTGACTGGATTGTCCCCATCGGGGTCGAGGACGATGACCTGGGGCCGCTCACCTTTCTCCGGGTCCGCCTCGAAGATACCGAGCCGCGCGAGGTTGGCCTCGGCTGCCGCAACGTCCGGATACGTGAGGATTTGGCCGGGATACAGCGGGATCTGACGCCGAATGACATTCTCTCGGGTCACGTCGTTTCCGATGATCTCGATTGTCCCAACCGTTACCGGCGCTCGCTCTTGAAATTCGTACTTGACCGCGACCTCGCCGGGGGCCGTCTCGTAAACCTGTTCGCGGGGAGAGACCAATCGGCCCGTGTTGCCGTACAGCGCTTTGATGCGGTTGAGGTCGGCCTGAACGACGTTCTTGTCGTAGACCTGACCCGGTTTTAGGCCGGTGATTGCTCGAACGCGATCCTCTTCAAAGACAGTACCCTTGCTGATATCGACCTGCCCGACCCGATACTGCGGCCCTTCGTCAATGTGAAAGACGATGCGGACCCGATCGATGCCCTCAAAGATCCGCTCGTCGACGACGCGGACGTCCTGAAAGCCGTACGTCTTGAAGTACTCCTCAAGCTTGCCTTTGTCGAACTGGATCATCTGCGGCGTATACTCGCCGCCCATGCCGAAGAATGTCCTTGATGTGGCGAGCTGGGTCCGGAGACGTTCCCCGCTAACGAACTTGTTGCCTGTAAAGTCGACTCCCGACACCTTGACGACGCGGCCTTCGGTGATGCGATAGACGACGCGAGTGTCGCCGGGCTTGTCGCCTTCGACGATCTCGACACTCGCGAGGAGTCGGCCCTGTTCGTCGTACTTGCGTTTGATGGCGGATACGGCGAGTTTGTTTGCGATCGGGTTCAGCGGAACACCGCGCTTGAGCCCTGTAATGGCATTGAGTTCGTCATCCTTTAGGTGCTTCGCACCGTCGTAGCGAATCTCCTGAACGAGATTCGGATACTCTTGCACCTCAAAGATCACAACGACCTTATCTTCGGCGATGACCTGGAAGTAGGGCGTAACGCCTGAAAACTGCTTGGTGGCCATCAGACGAACGACGTCGCCTTGGACGACGGACTGGTCGTATTTCGTGTCCTTGCGCGTCTTGACCTGATTGAGGATGGCCTCGGATGGGATGAGGCGATTGTTGCGAGCAACAACCTCGGCTACGATCTTGTCGTTCGGCTGTTGGGCCAGCGCCCAGCCGCCGAGGAGCAAGCCGGCCAGCGTCGCGGCCCAGCGGCCCATCCCGTGCGTCCGTGCCATGATCGGGAACCCTCCCCCCGCCGCCCCTCAGTCGTCAGCTATCGACAAGAGGCGGCCGCATACTTGTCGGGCCGTTGTGAGTCAAGGCGAAGCTCTTGGCGCGACCCGCAAGCAGGGAAACCGGGGACCTGAGGGGAACACGAGAAGGTTGTATCTCCAACGATCCATCGCCCTCGCTCACTTGCTCTTCTGCTCATACAATCGCCCTCGCCCCAACGAGCCGGAGACGCGACCATGGAACTGCAAGGCAAGCGTGCCGCGATTCTTATCGAGCAGCAGTACCAGGAAATGGAGGTGTGGTATCCCCTCTATCGTCTTCGAGAAGGTGGCTGCAAGGTCACCCTCGTCGGTCCGGAGGGAGGTCAGACCTATCCCAGCAAGTTGGGCTATCCAGCGAAGAGCGATAAAGCCGCGAAGGACTGCCAACCCGATGACTTCGATTTGCTCGTCATTCCTGGCGGCTTCGCACCGGACTTCATTCGTCGTTCAGAAGCGATGGTTCGGTTGACGAGTGGCATGGCCGAGGCAGGTAAAGTCGTCGCCGCGATCTGCCATGGACCGTGGGTCCTTTGCTCGACCCAGGCGCTCAAGGGCAAGCGGGCAACCTGCTTTTTCGCCATCAAGGACGATGTGATCAACGCCGGCGCTAAGTATGAAGACGCAGAGGTCATCCGCGACGGCAACCTGATTACAAGCCGCAAGCCCGATGACCTGCCCGCATTTATGCAATCGATCTTCCAGGCAGTCAAAGAACAGAAGGTTGCCCGCGCGACCGCTAAGGTGTAACCCGCAAACGTCCACCGAGGGCAATCGGTGGGAATTGAGGAACTTGCCTCCATGCCATCGCACAATTTCGCCCCGACCAAGGCCGACAAGTTTGCGTTCGGTATCTGGTGCCTCCAGAACCGTGGTCGCGATCCATTTGGCGACCAGACGCGACCCGAACTGAAGGCCATCGATGCGATTCGTGGCCTCGCAGAGCGTGAGTGCTACGGTTTCGAGTTTCACGATAACGACATCATCCCCTTTGATGCGACGGCTAGCCAGCGCGACGCGATCCTCAAGGACGTAAAGAAGGTCATTGCGGACACCGGTATCAAGCCGACGATGGCAACGACCAATACCTTCTACCACCCGGTTTTCAAGGATGGTGCATTTACGAGCACCGACCCGGCCGTACGACTCTTTGCAACGCAAAAGGTGATGCGCTGCCTCGATATCGCGGCAGACCTTGGCACCCAGGTGTTCGTTTTTTGGGGTGGCCGCGAGGGCGTCGAAGTTGACGCGAGCAAGGATCCGATCCAGGTTGGTGGCTGGTTCCGCGATTCGATCAACTTCCTGTGCGAGTACGTGATCGCGCAGAACTACAGCATCAAGTTCGCCCTAGAGCCGAAGCCGAACGAGCCGCGCGGGGATCTATATCTCCCGACGGTCGGCTCGATGCTAGCGTTTATTGCGACGCTCGATCACCCAGAAATGGTCGGGATCAACCCCGAAACAGCCCACGTTAAGATGGCTGGGCTGAACCCGTATCACGAGTTTGCCCAGGCGATCGATGCTGGCAAGTTGTTCGACATCCATCTGAACGGCCAGAAGCCACTGCGATTCGATCAGGACCTGAGCTTCGGGTCGGACGACTTGAAAGAAGCGTTCTTTACGATCAAGTTGCTTATCGACCATAAGTATCAAGGCACGATTGGTTTCGACGCCCATCCGTATCGAAACGAAGCCGACCCGTGGGACTTCGTCGAACGTAACCTGCGGACGGCGATGATCATGAAGGAGAAGGTTCGTCAGTTCAATGAGAGTCGCGAGATTCAGGAATCACTTCGAGAGATTCATGGCGCGAACAAGGAACTGGCTGGATTGACGAAGAAGTTCACCAAAGATGGTGCGGCAAAGCTGAAGGATATGGTGTTTGACCCTAACGCTCTGGCGGCTCGCAAGCTCCCGTTCGAGCGACTGGACCAACTCGTAACGGAATTGTTGCTCGGCGTCCTTTGAGAACTGGTTTGCGATCCTCGCCGGAAGCATCGTTTCGCCCCGCATGCGATGGATCGTTGATCGACGGAGTTTCCCATGAAGCACTCACCGGCATTCCTTTCGATCGTCAATGACGCCAAGTCACGCGTCAAGGAATGCACGATCGATGACGTGAAAGCACGCCTCGATCGGGGTGACAATTTCACGCTTGTGGACGTACGCGAAGAGAGCGAGTTTGCGGCTGACCATTTGCCCGGGGCAGTGCACCTGGGCAAGGGCGTTATCGAGCGCGACATTGAGACAAAGCTGCCGGCCAAAGACACTCTGCTAGTGTTGTACTGTGGAGGTGGCTTCCGTTCGGCGCTCGCGGCCGACAACATCCAGAAGATGGGCTACACCAACGTCATCTCGATGGATGGCGGAGTCCGTGGCTGGCGCGAGAAGGGGTATCCGTTTACCAAGGATTGACTTGCCAATGGTGCGCGACCTGGCAATCGTCCTCGCGTCCGCGCTGTTTGTCGGGTGTGCCCGTCCGTCGACCGGCTTTCTTTGCAAGTCGTTCAAGGCGGTTGACGGCGTTCGAGTCAACTACACTGTATTTGTCCCGCACGACTATCGGCCGGATCGCCCCGTCCCTGCCGTCCTGTTCCTGCACGGTGCCGGAGAAACGGGTACTGACGGCCGCCGGCCGTCCGAAGTCGGCCTCGGTCCCGCGATCAAGAAGCGTGAGGCGACGTTTCCGTTTCTCGTCGTTTTCCCACAGATTCAGGCGGGCCCGACGTTCGCGAGTTGGCAGCCCGGTCAGCCCGACGGTGACCGGGCTATTGAGCTCTTCGACGCGGTTTCCCGAGATTACGCGGTCGATCCTGACCGCCAGTACCTTGTCGGCATGTCCATCGGCGGCTTCGGCGTTTGGTCGCAAGCTGTCCACGACCCGTGGCGGTGGGCAGCGATCGTTCCCATTTGTGGTATCGCCCCGTCGGCACGGGCTGAGCGTCTCGTCAACGTACCGTGCTGGTGCTTTCATGGTGGTCGGGATGGCAATGTTGAGGTGGAACACTCGCGACGGATGGTCGCCGAACTAAGACGATTGGGCAGTTCGCCAAGGTACACGGAATTCGCCGAAGTCGGCCACGACAGTTGGACGCCGGCCTTTGCCACAGATGAACTGTACGACTGGCTTTTGCGCCAGCGTCGCAGGTCGCCGTGACCCGCAATTCGGCTGGATGGCTGGAAGACGGCAAGCTGTTCTGCTACGTTAGCGCCGTCGCGCCCTCCGCACGCTTTCCCTCCCCGAACGGAGTAATCCGATGTCGCAACCAGAATCCGACCGCCGGGACTTTTTGAAGACCGCCGCCGCCGGCGCGGCCGTCACCTTGGCGGCCAGCAGCTACAACCGCGTCCACGGTGCCAATGGCAACATCAATATCGCCTTCCTGGGTGTCGGCGGCCGTTGCCAGCAGCATGTGGACGTAGTCCTCAAGATGAAGGGCGAGAACAAAGGCGTCCGACCGATCGCGGTTTGTGATGTGTGGGATGGAGACGATAAGCTCGGGTTCGATCGTAAGACCAATACCTACAACGGCCGCGGGCTCTATCCCACGGCCAAGCGCTGTGGCATCTCGGAAGACGACAAAAAGCACGTCACGAAGGACTATCGACGAATCCTCGACGACGGCGATGTCGATGTCTGCTGCATCGCGACTCCCGACCACTGGCACGCGCGAATGACGATCGACTGCATGAATGCCGGCAAGCACGTCTACTGTGAAAAGCCCATGACGCGCACGATCGAGGAAGCACAAGCCGTCGTCGATGCGTGGAAAGGGTCTGGCAAGGTCATGTCCGTCGGCGTGCAATCCATGGCCGATCCCACATGGACAAAGTGTGCGGACTTCATTCGCGGCGGTGGCATCGGCAAGATGCTCATGGGCCAGACCAGCTACTTCCGTAACTCGTCCGTCGGCCAATGGCGTTATTACAAGCTCACGAAGGGAATGAACCCGACGACGATCGACTGGAACATGTTCCTTGGGCATGCGTTCGATGTGAACGGCGTCAAGATTGGTCCGGGGCCGAAAGAAGTGCCGTTCGACCGGGCCGTGTATGGACAATGGCGCTGCTACTGGCCATTTGGCGGTGGCATGTTCACGGACTTGTTCGTCCACCAGGTCACACACCTCATCACCGCGATGGGCTTGCAGTATCCGGCCCGCGTCGTCGGTGGTGGCGGCATCTTCCTCGAATACGACGAACGCGATGTTCCGGACGTGGCGACCATCGTCGCGGATTACAATGAGGGCTGCCAGGTTCTAATCTCCTCAACGATGTGCAATGACCATCGCATTGAAGAGGTAATTCGTGGCCACACTGGCACGATCCGCTTCGTCGCGAAAGAGTCGAATCTGATGCGAGGCTTCGAGGTGATTCCCCAGAAGCTCGCGAAGACGTCGACGGGCCCAACGGGCGAGGGCGCGAAGGACGGCACTCAGTTGATCGAAGGTGGATACAAGGGCAACGATGAAAGCCTAACGTACGGGTTGTGGGAGAACTTCCTGGAATGTGCGAAGGCCAAGAACCAGGGAACTCTCTCGACGCCCGCCTTGGGTGCAGCGGCGTTTACAACCGTTGCGATGGGCGTCAAGAGTTACCGCGAGGGTCGGGCGCTGTTCTGGGATGCTGAGCAGCGTAAGGTTAAAGATGCCGATGCGTCCTGGGCCAATCGGTGGGAAGCGATGAGCAAGAAGCGGGCGAAGCCCACACATATCAAGGGATGGACGGCCGGCGACAAGGGTAGCTTGCTCGAGCCTGAGGATTATCAGAAGCTCGGCGGAGCTTGGATTGGCGGTAAGGATCCGGCAGGGGCTTAAGCAATTTGACGCAACGACAATGAACGGCCGGCAATATGCCGGCCGTTCTGTCGTTATCTGCGATGTCAACTGCTTGTATTCCTGGCACATCACACTAACATTGTCCGCAACCGCGTCCATAAGTTTCAACCAACGCGTTGAGGTAACTCCGATGGCTCGCACCAAAGCGAATGAAGAGAGTACGAGCTCCATTTTTCGTGGGATATTTGAGGCAAACCCTGAGTTGCTTCGCGTTTCAAGTTTTGTCGACGTCGCACGCCTGTACGAAGCGAGTGGACCTGGCAGGAAGTTCACGGATCGTGAGCGAGGACTTGCGGCCAATATCAAGAGTCGCCTACGGAAAGTACACGGAATCAAAGGTCGTCGCAGAGCGCGCAAGGCGCAACTCGCCACGGCTAGTCAAGGTGCACTGCGCGTCGGGCGCAGCGCAACTTCGCTGCTCAAACTCGAAGACATGGTCGACGAGTGCCTAATGGCAGCGAAGCGTTCCGACTCGGAAGCCCTTGGACCGGTCATCAAGCTCCTTCGAGCTGCACGTAACAAGATCATCCACATGCAAGGCGACCTTTGATTGTGTTGAATTCCGATTGATCGTTGCTAGAGCAGAACAGTCGTTCGGCCGAAGAGTCTTGAGACAACAATTAACATGAAGCCGACGATGGCTGCCAAGGCCCATGCTCGCCGTGTCTTTCGTGCGCTGACGAAACTCTACCCGGATGCCCATTGCGCGCTCCATCACGAGACGCCACTCCAGCTACTGATCGCGACAATACTCTCCGCTCAGTGCACGGATGCCCGTGTGAACCAGGTCACACCTGAACTGTTTGCCCGTTATCCTGATGCGACAGCGTTTGCGAGTGCAAAACTCTCTGAACTAGAATCTCTCATTGCGTCAACCGGCTTCTTTCGCACCAAGGCCAAGAACATCATCGCTTGCTGCACCTTGATCGTCGATCGTCATGGCGGTCAGGTTCCCGCCAGCCTCGATTCACTGGTCGCGTTGCCCGGCGTCGGGCGGAAGACAGCGAACGTCGTTCTAGGCGATGCGTTCGGAGTACCTGGCATCACCGTAGATACTCATGTTGGTCGCTTGAGCCGCAGGCTGGGTCTGACGACACACGAGGATCCGGTAAAGGTCGAGCTAGATCTGATGGCACTCCTTCCCGCGAAGGACTGGGTGCAGTTCAACCATCGCGTGATCTTCCACGGCCGGCAGGTTTGCCATGCACGGAAGCCGGAGTGCGGACGGTGTACTCTCGACGGAATCTGCCCAAAGGTCGGTGTCGCGGTAGGATCATCGAACATTCGCAAGGGAACGTAGAGTCGAGCCTATGTCAACACTCCTCGATCGTTTCTGTCGTTATTGCCGCATTGATACTCAAGCCGTGGAAGGCTCACCAACGTACCCGAGTTCGTCGGGGCAACTCGAACTCGGGCGACTGCTCGTTCGGGAATTGAACGCAATTGGTCTGAAGGACGCAAGTCAAGACAGCCACGGCATCATCGTGGCAACGGTTCCGGCAACTGTGAAACACGTTGCGCCCGTCGTTGCATGGCTCGCACATCAGGACACATCGCCAGAAACAAGTGGCAAGGACGTTAAGCCGGTCATTCACAGTCACTACAACGGGGGCGACATCATACTTCCCGGTGACCCATCCAAGGTCTTGCGAGTTGCCGATAATCCAGAACTTGCCTCCCTTGTTGGCAAAACGGTCATCACGACTGATGGGACGACACTGCTGGGGGCCGACAACAAGGCCGGTATTGCAGTGATTGTTGAGGCGGCCAAGTACCTTGTCGATCATCCTGAGATCGAACACGGTGCGATTCGCGTTTGCTTTACTTGCGATGAGGAGATTGGTCACGGCGTCGATCACATCGACCTGGGTAAACTGGGCGCAGCCGTCGGATACACGTTGGACGGTGCCGGCGCGGGAGAGATCGAGGGCGGAACGTTTTCAGCCGACAAGGCGATCGTTACCATCCGCGGGGTCAATATTCATCCGTCGATCGGCAAGGGGCGGATGGTCAACGCGATTCGGCTTGCCGGCCTGTTCCTGGAACGCTTGCCGCGCGTCAGCCTGTCGCCAGAGACCACCGAAGGCAGCGAGGGTTTCCTGCATCCCTACACCATCGCTGGCGGCGTTGCCGAGGCGACGATTCAAGTTCTACTTCGAGATTTCGACACAGCGAAACTCCATACCCAGGCTGAGATGTTGCGGTCCATTGGTCGTCAGATCACAGCCGAATACCCGGCTGCCTCCGTGTCAGTCGACGTGACCAAACAGTACCGCAACATGGCCGACGGCATGGGTCGTGAGCCACGCGCCATTCCCTATGCCGAAGAAGCAATGCGGCTTGCCGGGTTAACACCACGAATCGGATTGATCCGTGGTGGCACGGACGGATCGCGGTTGACGGAAATGGGCCTGCCCACGCCGAACTTGTCAACAGGTGAGCACAATCCGCATTCGCCCCTGGAGTGGACATGCCTGGAGGAGATGGAATCGGCCGTCCGCGTCCTGGTCGAACTGGCCCAGGTCTGGTCAAGAAAAGCGTGAATTCAGGACAACGTGGCCGTTGACTGAGTGGCCCAAAGGCGTTATGACTATGGGATTAACGTGGCACGGCGGGATTTGGCATCGTGGGACGCTCGCCGTTGCCCATAGCACGGTGTCCCCGGCGACTGGCGCGACTCAAGGAGTTTGACTATCCCTCCCCCCGATCGATTCGGCCGACAGCCGCCCCGCGACATGGGGCCACGTATTAATGATCAGATCCGCATCAGCCCCATCCGGGTGATCGGGGCCGCGGGAGAGCAGTACGGCATTATTCCGACGGCTCAGGCGATGGACCTCGCGCGTGAGGCTAACCTGGACCTCGTTGAGGTCGCGCCGACGGAGCGACCGCCCGTCTGCAAGATCATGGACTATGGGAAGTACCGATACGAGCAGTCACGCAAGACGAACAACCAAAAGTCGCATCAGCAAAAGCTCAAGGAGATTCGTGTCCGCCCCAAGACCGGCGATCACGACATCGAAACGAAGATCAATCAGGCTCGCAAGTTCCTACAGCACAAGGATAAGGTGCTGCTCAATGTCCTCTTTCGCGGTCGCGAGTTGCAGCACATTGAGGAAGGGAAACGAATCATCGAGGGGATGCTGGAGAAGTTAGTGGACGTCGCTAAGATCGAAAAAGCGCCGTCGATGGAAGGTAAGCGAATGACAGCGATGCTTGCCCCGAAAACCGCCACCTGATCGCAGGAAGGTACTCGACGCGGGGAGTGCGAGTCGTATACTATCCAGACTGGGTTACGACCATGCCGGAACCCTTGGGCTAGCCCCAGGGGTTCCTCGGTTTTTCCCAGCTCGCGCTGGGGAGTTTGTATCATGCCGAAGGCGAAAACGAACAAAAGCGTTGCCAAGCGGTTCCGGGTCACCGGGACCGGGAAGCTCAAACGCAACAAAGCGAACAAGCGCCACCTCTTGGCGGGCCGAACGACCAAACGGAAGCGACAGCTGCGCCGGGCAGAGATTCTTCCGGCATCGATCACGGACAAGTATCTGAGGGCGCTCGGGCTCAAGTGAGATTATCTACCCGCCGCAGTCGGTGGGAATTGATCGAGGAGTTTCAACATGGTTCGCGCCCGTAGCGGTAAGACGGTCATTCGCCGTCGCAAGCGATTACACAAGCTCACTAAGGGCTTCCGTCTCGGCCGGCACAACCTTGTCAAGCAGGCAAAGATCACGCTTCAGCGGGCGGGGGTTTTCGCGCTCCGTGATCGCCGAGTCAAGAAGCGGCTGTATCGCCGACTGTGGATCGCACGTGTTAATGCGGCCTGTCGAGCATTAGGCACGCGCTACAGCGAGCTGATGGCTGGGTTGCAACGGGCGATGGTCGCACTCGACCGCAAATCATTGTCTGAAATTGCGATCCACGATCCCGATACGTTTGCCAAGATCGTCGAGTTGGCAAGAAAACACCTGCCGCAACCGGCGAAGGCCCGCTGAGGGCGCGAACCCGCCGGGCTTTCCTTGCCACGATGAGGGCGGGGAACCCCCGCCCCTACCGTTGTAGGGGCGGAGGTTCCTCGCCCTTCCTTGTTCTGGGGTCAAGCGCGAATGTCGATTGCCGATCTGGCCACGCTCGAGTGCCGAGCGGCCGACGAACTTTCTGCGAGCAGTGACGCGGTCGCGCTTCAGGCGTGGCACACGAAGTACTTCGGAAAGACCGGCGAGGTGGCGTTAGCACTCCGCAAGGTCACGGAGGTGCCGCCGGCCGAGCGAAAGGCGTATGGGAAAGAGGCCAATCGCGTCAAGGAATCGCTGACCCAAAAGTATGAAGCAGCCGTCGCCGCGGAACGCGAATCGGCGCTCGCTCGTGACCTGGCTTCCGACCCACTCGATGTGACGCTGCCCGGCCGACCGCAGGCGCAGGGTGGACTGCACATTTCGACACGTGTGTTACGACGGATCTACGCGATCTTCGCCGACATGGGCTTTCAGGTATTCCGTAGCCGCGAGGTCGAAGACGACGAGACCAACTTCGGCCTGCTGAATATGCCGGAACACCACCCGGCACGCGACATGTGGGACACGTTTCACACGACAACTCCGGGCGTGTTGCTGCGGACGCACACATCCCCAGGGCAGATTCACGTGATGCGCCAGTTGTGCCCACAACCGATCCGCGTGATCCTCCCGGGTATGTGCTATCGCTTTGAACAAGTGACGACGCGCAGCGAGATGCAGTTCCTTCAGGTCGAGGGGCTAGCGATCGGCCCAAGTATTACGATGGCGGATTTGAAGGGCACGATTACGGCGTTTGCCCGCCGTTTGTTTGGACAAGAGCGGCAGGTACGCATCCGGTCGAGTTACTTCCCGTTCACGGAACCCTCGATCGAAGTCGATGTGGACTGGCCAAAAGACGATCCAAACGCCGATCGCTTGACGAAGGGTACCGGTTGGCTGGAGATCATGGGCGCGGGCATGGTTCACCCAACTGTACTTCGTAATGGCGGGTACGACCCCGACGCCGTGAGCGGATTTGCATTCGGAATGGGGCCACAGCGCATTGCGATGCTGCTCCATGCGATCGACGATATCCGTCTGTTTGCGGGCAACGACTTGCGGTTCCTTCGGCAGTTCTGACCGCACGGACCATGACCACCGACGGCGCGCGGTGGGTTGTGTAAGTCAGTGAACGGAGACGCTCGACCCAATGAAAATCCCGTTAAGTTGGCTACGCGAATACGTCAACCTCCCGGCGTCGGTTCAAGAATTGGCCGAACGACTCACGTTTGCCGGACTGGAAGTTGGCAGCTTGCGATTCTATGGGCTGCCGGTGCCGTCAGGCGTGCGGGTTGCACCTGACGAAATCGGACCCGTCTGGGCACCCGACAAGGTTGTCAGTGCCAAAATCCTGAAGGTGGATAAGCACCCGAACGCTGACAAGCTCAAGCTCGTCAGCGTTGAGTATGGTGCTGCAGAGCCGAAGGTCGTTGTAACGGGTGCCCCAAATATCGCCGTCGGCGATTCGGGGTCAGTCGTGATCTTAGGCCTTAGTGGTACGCAGTACAGGGATGGTCATGCGACGCCCAAAACGATCAAGGAACTCAAGCCCAGCATGCTCCGCGGTGTGCCGTCAGACGCGATGGTCATGTCCGAATACGAACTCGGCATTTCGGAGGAGCATGAGGGCATCATCGTTCTTCCATCGGATACGCCGGTCGGCGTGCCCGCGGCCGATTTGATGGGTGACGTCGTGTTGGAGGCCGACATCCTACCCAATATGGCCCGTTGTCTTGCGATGCTTGGTGTGGCCCGTGAGGTTGCTGCCCTCATAGGACAGGACGTCCGTCTACCCTCGACGGCCTACAGGGCGACCGGCACATCGATCGACGGCAAGGTAACTGTTTCTATTGCCGATCCAAAGCTATCGTCCCGTTACTCGGCAATTCTGCTCGAAAGCATCAAGGTCGGAGCTTCCCCAGCGTGGATGCAACGTCGGCTCGCATATGCAGGCATGAGGCCCATCACAAATGTCGTGGACATTACGAACTACGTCATGTTGGAGTGGGGGCAGCCGCTACATGCCTTCGACTACGATGCACTTCTCAAGCGGTCCAATGGGGTGGCACCGGCCATCGTCGTCCGTCTTGCTCGACCGGGTGAGGTTCTTGTAACTCTCGACAAGGTTGAACGCAAGCTGTCGCCAGACACGTTAGTCATTGCCGATGCGGTCGGCCCCGTCGCGCTCGCTGGTGTCATGGGCGGTCTGGAGACCGAAGTGTCGAATGCCACGACTCGCGTTCTGTTGGAGTCGGCTAACTTCGACCCCGTCAGCATCCGCCGTACGATGCGCGCTCTCGATCTGCCGAGCGAAGCCAGTCTGCGGTTCAGCAAGGGTATTCACCCGGCGACGGTGGTTCCCGCGATCGAACGTGCGGCGAAGTTGTTGATCGACCATGCGAATGCGACTGCGTGTGCTGGCATCGTTGACACATATCCCGCTAAGCCGGCCCTACAGGTGGTAGAGCTAAAGTCATCGGAGATCAAGCGGATCCTTGGCATCGAGGTGTCGGTCCAAGAGGTCAAGCGCGTCTTGACGGCGCTCGACTTTCAGGTCGAGACGACAAACGATGGTGTGCGGGCCACGGTGCCGACGAATCGACTCGACATTCAATCAGGGGCGGCGGATTTGATTGAGGAGATCGCCCGTGTCCACGGTTACGATCGCCTTCCAGCGACTCTACTTGCCGACCCGTTGCCTGCTCAACTCGGGAATCCAGACCTGGAGCGCGAGGAACATGCCCGCGACGTTTTAGCGGGCATTGGATTTCAGGAGGTGATGACCTATTCACTCACGACCCCCGAGAGAGAATCACCTTTGTCGCCGCCAGCCCGTGAGTACGTTCGGCTTGTCAACCCGATTTCGACTGAGCGGGTTGCGATGCGCCAAACGCTTCTAGCAGGCGTGCTTGATGTGGCTGCGGCGAACCTGAGGCACAACGTTTCGGTTCGGCTGTTCGAGATTGGGCACGTTTACTTGCCCAAGGCCAATGCCAAATTGCCGGATGAGCCCCGGCGGCTAGCCATCGTGGCGTGCGGAACGCGATCATGCTCGACATGGCAAGAAGCGGCGGCAGGTGCTGGGCTGGATCTTGACTTCTTCGATCTCAAAGGGGCCGTGGAATCGCTCGTTCATGAACTTCATGTGGCCCGTGTATCCTATCAGCGAACGCAGGCATCGGCCCTTCACCCCGGTCGCTCGGCCGAACTGAAAATCGGCGAGATGTCCATAGGCACGTTCGGGGAGTTGCATCCAAAGGTCGCCAGTGCCTTTGACCTCAATGGTCGCGCGGTATTGGTTGCCGAGTTCGATCTCGATGCAATCCTGGCCGCGATACCGGAGCGGTATGCCTTCGATCCGGTGCCGAGGTTCCCAGCGGCCTTGCGCGATATTGCGGTCGTTGTCGACGATGGGCTGACTGCAGAGAAAGTCTCTGCGGAGATTCGGGCTGCGGGTGGGGAATTGCTGCGCGGCGTGCGGTTGTTCGATCTGTACAAAGGGCCAAGCATACCGACGGGGACCAAGAGTCTAGCATTCGCACTGTCTTACCAAGCCGACGACCGCACCTTGGCCGACAAGGAGATCGACAAGGCTCACAAAAAGGTCGAAGACCGGCTCAAGCACGTGCTGAAGGCCGCGATTCGTGGGAAGGACTAATGGCGTGCGACCGAGCGTCGTCGTCGTCGGTGCCGGGATTTCCGGGCTAAGTCTGGCCTACCGGTTAAGGGACACGGCCGATGTCACTGTCCTTGAGGCATCGAACCGACCGGGCGGCTGCATTCACACGGATCGGGCCGATGGCTTTACTGTCGAGTGCGGGCCCAATGGGTTTCTTGATTCAAAGCCCTCGACTCTCGCGCTGGCTCGCGATGTCGGTTTGAACGACCAGCTTCTCGCGGCATCGGAATCGTCACGCAAAAATCGGTTTCTGTTCGTACACGGTCGTCTCCAGCCGTTACCGGGTGGCCTTTCGGCACTTGTCCGAAGCCCGCTGCTCAGCGTTCGCGGCAAACTCGACTTGCTTGCCGAGCCGTTCCGAACTCGGCGGCATGGGTGTGGCCCGGAGTCCGTTGCGGCCTTTGCACGCCGCCGAGTCGGACGCGAGGCAACGGCCACGCTGATTGACGCGCTTGTCACCGGGATCCACGGTGGTGATCCGGAGTTGCTCGATGTGCGTGCGGCATTTCCGCGAATGACGGCTTTTGAGGCCGAGTCTGGCAGCGTCGTCCGAGGGATGATGCGGGCCGCGAAGCAACGCCGGGCGGCCGGCCTGTCGCAACAACGGATGTGGTCGTTTGCCGAGGGCCTGGGCACGTTGACCGACGCTCTCGCGGCAAGGACAACGGTCCGATACGGCGTTGTTGTCCGCCGGATTGAGGCGACCAGGGACGGCTGGCTGGCTTTCGACGAAGGAGGTGATTCATGGGCGGCCGACGCCCTTGTGCTCGCCTGTCCAGCGTACGCCGCAGCGCCCACGGTAAATAGCTTCGACAACGAACTCGCTGAGCTCCTGGGTGGCATAGCGTACAACGGTATCGCAGTCGTAGCACTGGGGTATCGCGCTCGGGAAGTGCCGCGCAACGACGACGGCTTCGGCTACATCGCTCCTCAGGCGAGTCGTCGCGATCTGCTCGGTGTGCAGTGGTGCTCGACGATTTTCCCGGGCCGAGCACCGGAGGGTTGCGTCCTTTGGCGAGCGCTATGTGGCGGCTGGCACCGCCCCGATGTGGTCGCATGGCCGGATGAGCGTCTCGTCGCGGCTGTACGGCACGAATTGCAATTGGCCCAAGGTGTCACTGCGGAGCCCATCTTCTGTCGCGTCGTCCGATTGCAGAGAGCGATACCGCAGTATCTCCTCGGGCATCCGGAGCGAGTTGCTAGGATCGAAACGAGGGTCGCGCATCACCCCGGATTGTTCCTGACCGGTAACGCACTGCACGGCGTCGCGATCAACGACTGCACAGAACGCGCAGAGAGCGTCGCCGCCAGAGTCACCGAGTACTTGTGCCACCGACGTTAGCGAGTCTTGCGACCAAGAATGCCGCCCAGGATTCCGCGAGTGATCTGTCGAGTGATGGCATTCGTAACGCCTCGGAATACGCCGCTTTTCAGTGATTCGATCATCCGGCCGACGACACTCGACTTCCGAGCCCGTTCAGCTTCCTTCGCGACCTTTGCGGATTCCTTCGCTGTCTTGATCCGTTCTGCTTCCTCCTGCTTGGCAGCAAAGTCAGCTTTCTTCTCCTCCGCGCTCTTTGCAGCCGCCTCAGCCGCTTTTTCAGCTTTCCCTTTGAGAATCTCGTAGGCCGACTCCCGATCGATTACTTGTTCATAATGCCCAGCCACGGGTGATTGATCGACCAACTCTTTTCTCTCCTCGGGGGTCAACGGTCCAAGGCGGCTCGCAGGCGGAACGATTAAGGCACGTTCAACCACGGCGGGCGTGCCTGAGTCATCGAGGAACGAGACAAGTGCTTCGCCGACACCGAGTTCGGTGACCGCTTTGACGACATCGAGCTTGGGGTTGGTACGAAACGTCTCGGCCGTGGCTTTGACTGCTTTCTGATCGCGAGGCGTGAACGCTCGAAGTGCATGCTGCACGCGATTGCCGAGTTGGGCCAGCACTGTGTCCGGGACGTCACTGGGATTCTGGGTCACAAAGTAGACGCCGACACCCTTGGAACGAATGAGTCGAATGACCTGCTCGATCTTCTCCAGTAGCGCCGGGGGAGCGTCGTTGAAGAGAAGGTGTGCTTCGTCGAAGAAGAAAACGAGCCTCGGCTTGTCACGGTCGCCAACCTCAGGCAAGCGCTCGAACAACTCGGAAAGCAGCCAAAGCAGAAAAGTTGCATAGACCTTAGGGGCTTGGAGTAGCTTGTCGGCTGCAAGGATGTTGACGACGCCGCGGCCCTCCGGGTTGGTTTGTAGAAGGTCATCGAGATCGAGTGCAGGTTCGCCGAAGAACACGTCGCCCCCCTGACTCTCGAGGGTAAGCATTGCCCGCTGAATTGCTCCCACACTGGCCGGCGAAACATTGCCATAGGAAGTCTTGATCTCCTTGGCGTTGTCTGCGACGTACTGCAACATCGCTCGCAGGTCTTTGGCATCGAGCAACAGCAGGCCATTCTCATCGGCGACCTTGAACGTGACGGCTAGCACTCCGGCCTGCGTTTCGTTCAGGTTTAGGAGCCGGGCCAGCAGGAGTGGGCCCATTTCCGATACGGTCGCTCGTACGGGATGGCCTTGTTCGCCGTACACATCCCAAAGGCACACGGGGCAGCCGGCAAACGGACGGTCGGCCATGCCGAACTTCTTGAGCCGTTCAAGCACCTTCGGCGTCGGCGATCCGGCCTTCGCGATTCCCGAAAGGTCACCCTTTACGTCTGCGAGGAAACACGGTACTCCGATGCGACTGAACCCTTCCGCGAGGGCCTGGAGTGTGACCGTTTTCCCTGTCCCTGTTGCGCCGGCGACTAGGCCATGTCGATTGGCCAATTGCGGTAACAGGGCCAACGGACGATTGTCAGCGAAGGCAACCGAGATCGGCTCGGACATTGGCATGGCTCGTGCTTGAGAGGGCTTTCTTTGTGTGGCTCAGCATAGGAGATATCGGGTCGGATGGGCGGATTGGTCGCGGCAATTACCGGAGGTCATTGGTCCAGGCAATCCTTCGACAGTAAAACCCTTGGCAAAGTCGGCATACGACCGCCTGGACACGTAGTTTCACGCGAATGGGAGTCGGTTTTTCCGTTTCGCGTCGATGCTGGCATTGTGGTATCATGCGGGCACGGGCCGCGACTTGACTCTCCCGCAGCCCCCAACTTGCGAGGTCATCGACACCATGTCGCGCGTATTGAGTTTGATCCTCGGTGGCGGCCGAGGAACCCGCCTCTATCCACTCACCAAGTTGCGTTCCAAGCCCGCTGTTCCCGTTGGCGGAAAGTACCGGCTCATCGATATTCCGATCTCGAACTGCATTCACAGCGAATTGACGAACATCTATGTCCTAACCCAGTTCCTCTCGACGAGTTTGCATCGACATATTGTCAACACCTATCGCTTCGACATGTTCAATCGCGGATTTGTCGAGCTACTCGCCGCTCAGCAAGCCGAACCCGAGGATGAAAGCCGGCCGATCTTGGAACGCGAATGGCTCCAAGGTGGCTGGTACGAGGGAACGGCGGACGCTGTACGGCGAAACATGCGTCACCTCGTGGAAGATGATTACACTGAGGTCCTGGTCCTCTCGGGCGATCAACTGTATCGAATGGATTTCCGCAAGCTCATCAAGCGGCACCGCTTGACGAGTGCCGACATCACCGTTGCCGTTTTACCCGTTTCTCGCGACCAGGTTTCGGGTTTCGGGATCGTGTCGGCGGACGATTCCGGCCGCATCACAGGCTTCGTCGAAAAGCCGAAGACCGAGGATCAGCTCGCTACGTTTGCGACGCCGCGCGAGTACATCGAAGGGCAAGGAATCGCTTACAACAACCGGCCGTATCTTGCGAGCATGGGCATCTACCTGTTCAACCGCGACACGCTCGTCAAGCTGCTACAGCACCGACCGCTCGCGACGGATTTTGGAAAGGACGTGTTTCCTCGTGTGATACGCGAACTGCAGGTCCAGACGCACCTGTTCGATGGCTACTGGGAGGACCTGGGCACGATCAAGTCCTACCACGATTGCCACATGGCCTTGGCGGGCGACAATTCGCCTTTCATGTTCCACCATCCAGACGGGATCATCTACACCCGAATGCGTAACTTGCCCCCGTCGCGAATCGTCGATGCCAAATTGAAGCACGCCGTCGTCAGCGATGGATGTTTGATCCAAAGCGGAACGACCGTCGAGCGATCGATTGTTGGCGTCCGGTGCCGGATTGGACGGAATGCGACGATTCGCGATACGGTGATCATCGGTGCCGATCGGTATGAGACCGACGAAGAGCGACGAGCGAATCGCGTGGCCGGCCGACCAGATCTTACCGTGGGAGACGGCTCGGTCATCGAGCGTGCAATCCTCGATAAGGACTGCCGGATCGGCCGCGATGTCAAAATCGTGAATGCCGCTCGCGTGCAGGAAATTGAGACTGCAAATTACTGCATTCGAGAAGGAATTGTGGTCGTGCCGCGCGGGGCCGTCGTGCCGGACGGTGCGGTGATCTGAAAAACTGACCGCGGCTGTTTCGGGTTACACGCCTTGCGTAACCCGAAACGCCGCGGCCTGTAGCCCATTCCTACCAAGTGAACTGCAAACCAACGGTGCCGCCCTGGACCCAGAAATCAGTGTCCTTGAATAGGACCGCCGGGCGTGTTTGCGGGCCTGAGCCAGCCAGGACGCGTGGCCCAATGATCGCCGATGTCGGCTGCGTCGCCTGTCGGGTACCAGGTCGCGTTTCCACATCGAGCGTCGTGTCGATCTGGTCGGCGACTCGCAGCACGTTGCTGACGTACATGAAGTTGTAGCCGGCGAACACTTTAATGTTCGGCGTCACTTGGTAGCCCAGGGTCAGGCCGAACTCCGGCACAACCGAGAACACGTTCCGGTTAAACTCTCCCGAGTTACTCGGCTGAGTCAGCAGCCCGAAGTTTGCGCTCGGGGGCATGCTACCAGCAATTGTCTGCGATCCGGAGATGGACAGATTCTGGTGGTTGGTGCCCAGCGCGACCTTGGTGACGCCGTCGAGGGTCCATCGGCCACGACGGATCTGCCCGGCCAGCCCGAGCTGTCCACCATAGAAGTCGTTGCGGACCAGGAAGCTGTCGTTCAGCATGCCGCTCAACGCAGGCAGGCCTGAACCCGCTAGGGTTCTCGACGATTCGTTGATATCCAGTTGTTCCTCGAATCGCAAGTAACGGAAGCCCGCGATTGCGTCGAGGCGGCCACGGCAGCCAAGCCACAGATTCTTGCGCAGGTTAAGGTCACCGCCCCATAGTTGGCTGGATGTGTTGTACGAGAACGTACCTGCCACACCCTGGCGATTGATCAGCTCATAGTCCGGTCCAGAGGGGCCATTCGTGGCCGTCGGGTCGGTTGCACGGCTGATGGTGTTCGTGAATGGCCGAAACGTATCGATGCCGTTCCCCTCGGTGCCGGTACCCGCGTATTCGTAGGACGTTCCCCGCTTGGCGAGCATGAAGTAGCTTCCATCGATACCCCAGTTCTGGCATCGATTGAACCAGAAGCCCAAGGTGAACCGCATACCGGATCGTTCCTGGGGCACGGTCGACGAGTTTCCGGCCAGCACTGTGGCGATGGGAGGAACAGCCGTTGCGCTGGGGAATCCCGTCGCCGGATCGATCGCTGGTGTCGGGCCCTGGGCCAACAGGACCGGCAGCTGGGAGTCCCGCATCACCCAGTAGAGGTACTCGGCATTGCCCCAAACAATGTAGCTGCACGGCTGGGCGTCAGGCACGAAGACGCCACCGGGAAGCGGCGCAAGCGTTGGGTCGAAACCTATGGCCTCGCCGGGAATTCCACCCGCGCAGTCCGGGCAGGGGGCGCCTGGGACCGGGCCACCGGTGATCGGGCCGGCGGTGACCGGGCCACCAAAGCCTGGTCCAGTAAGCATCGTTGGCGGCGGGAGAGGCGTTATTGCCGGCGCGGGCTGTAGTGCGCCAGGCAGCGCGGGGCCTGCTGGAAGCGGCGCTTTGTCTTCGGCCTTCGCTCGGATGATTCGAGACGAACTAGCGGTTCTCGGGACGCCGAGCGAGACCGAGGGCACACCGAGTGTCGCCGACGGCTCACAGACCCGAGGCTGGCCGACCGGCGACTGCCAGACGGCTTCCTGGGCTGACGACTTACCGGCCCCCAAACCAAGGGCGAAGCCCAGACATCCTGTCAGGATGCGACGCATGGTTCCATCCCTCCCAGGCGACTTGCTGTCCACCCGGATGACTCGCGCCCGTTCCGGCGCCATGACTTTTCACACCTTTCCATCGTCTGACGATTTCCCCAATGCCCAGTAGGGATCGGCATTGGCGTTGATTGTCCACCTGGGTCGGTACGCCAAATCCGGACGACCGGAACATCCGAACTGAACGGACGATCTGGCACGATGCCGATCATTCGGTCGCCGTAAGGGACGGTTTTGACAGTTCTGAATTCAGCCGCTGATCCGATGGAATCTGCGATGTCTGACCAGATCGGCACGGTGCGAGTGGATTCGCTTCGGCCCAGTGTCAGCCGCGACGGCCGCGCTTTGGAAGAATCGTTTGGAACGACTCGCGCGGTGTCCGAACAAGGAGGTCAAACATGGTCCGCAGACTTCTGGCCTCAAGCCGTGTCTCGGCCTTCGCTGCCGTTGCCGTTTTCGCGGTCACCGCGGGGCAAGCGCATGCGATCTTCCCGTACTTGCCGTTGACATCCCCGCCACCGGTCGGTGTCTCACCTGAGCCACCCGTTCTCGTCGACCCGACGCCGACACCGCCGGTTCACAACACGCCAGAACCGGGAACGCTCGTGCTCGGTGCCATCGGGACAGGTATCGCGGGACTCGTCGCCCGGCGTAAACGGAAGCAGGCGAAAAGCTAACGTCCAAAGCAACTTGCGCAAGGACCGAGGAGGGGCAATCCCTTTCTCGGTCCTGTCGGTGTTTTGAACCGGCGCCGTACAGAGCGCGACGGGCTACGCGAATACTGGTGGGTTGTCGCGGACAAGCTGATTTGCGTGATCGAGCGAGTCGAGAGTACCCGCATCGGTCCAATAGCCGGCCATCTTGGAATATCCCAAACGGCCAGCTTTCAGGTAGTAGTTGTTCACATCGGTAATCTCAAGCTCGCCGCGCCGGCTCGGCTTGAGCGTCCGGATGACCTCGAACACGTCGGCAGGATAGACATACAATCCAGCGACGGCAAAGTCGCTCTTGGGATTCGACGGTTTTTCTTCAATGCCGACGACCTTATCGCCCGACAACTCGGCAACGCCATAGCGACCGGGATCCGGCACGCGTTTGATTGCTACCCAAGCATAGTCGGGGTGTCGGCTAGCGTCGTCGAGCATTGGACGCAGGGAATCTTGAAAGATGTTGTCGCCGAGGATGACCACACAGCGCGCGTCCGTGCAGAACAGTTCGGCCAAGCCAAGTGCTTGCGCAATGCCACCCGCCTCATCCTGCACGCGATAGGTCAGACGGCAGTTGTGGTCCTTGCCGGACCCGAGCAGTTCAACAAAGTCGCCCATATGCTCGGTGCCGCTCACCAGCAGAATCTCCTTGAGACCGGCACCGGTCATTTTCTTCAAGGGATGGTAGACCATTGGGTACGGGCCGACCGGTAAGAGGTGTTTGTTCGTCACCTTGGTCAGTTCACCCATCCGTGTGCCTTTGCCACCGGCGAGGATGATACCGCGGGTGATGTTCATTCCATTGCCCTCGTTCTAAATCGCTTTATTCGAATACTGGTCGCCTGCATCAGCGACGTAGTGCTGGCGGCGGACACTTAGGATGCAAGCCGGCTACCGTATTGCTTCTCGTAGTACTTTGTGTAGTCACCGGAACGAATAGCGTTGACCCAGGGCTGATTTGACTTGTACCAGTCGATGGTGTCGCTCAAGCCTTGCTCAAATGTGACGGTTGGTTTCCAACCAAGGTCTCGCTCGGCCTTTGAGCAGTCGATGGCGTAACGACGGTCGTGCCCGGGACGGTCGGCGACATAACGGATGAGCGATTTGGGCTTCCCGAGTAGGTCAAGCAATAGGTGGGTCAGGTCGAGATTGGCCTTCTCGCACCGTCCGCCGAAGTTGTAGACCTCGCCCGGTTGTCCGGCCCGCCACGCCATTTCGACACCGCGACAATGGTCGACCACGTGAATCCAATCCCGGATTTGTTGGCCGTCACCGTATACAGGCACCTGCTTGTCCTCAAGCAGGTTCGAGACGAACAGGGGGATCAGCTTCTCTGGAAACTGATACGGACCGTAGTTGTTGGAACAGCGGGTGATGACCGCCGGCATATCGAAGGTGTGCTGGTACGCACGCACGAGCATGTCGGCTGCAGCCTTGCTTGCCGCATAAGGGCTGTTCGGGGCGAGTGGAGTGTCCTCGCGGAACAGGCCCGTTGACCCCAGGCTGCCGTAGACCTCATCGGTTGAGACCTGAACGTACTTGGCAACCTTGAATTCACGGGCCGCGTCGAGAAGTATTTGCGTTCCAACGATGTTAGTGCTGACAAACGGACCCGAGTCGTGGATGCTGCGATCCACGTGGCTTTCCGCCGCGAAGTGAATGACCCCGCAAACTCCTGGTTCCATGACCTTGCGCACCGCGGATCGATCCGTCACATCGCCTTTGACGAAGCGGTAGCGAGCATCCCCAGCCAGGTCTGCCAGATTTGCCAGGTTACCTGCGTAGGTCAGAGCATCGAAGTTGACAATGGAGATGGCTGGATCGGTTGCGAGCAAGTGGCGAATGAAATTGCTGCCAATGAATCCGCAGCCGCCGGTGACCATTAGCGGGGCCATGTGCGTCCTCTCGCTTCGAGGGAAAGAAGCCGGGTCCGTCACCGGCCTGTCCGTAGGCACCGGGGCAAACTACCTTGCGGACGAGCAGGTGTCAAGTTCACGCCGGCAAGACAACAACGATGTGGAGGACTGAAGCGTCTGGGCGATCTACATTGGAGTCTCAATCCACCGCCCAGCGAGCGCCCGGCAATCACGTCGGTGCCACGATACTGCTCCATCCGAGGAGCGAAGATCAGCCTCCTAAACCGCCACTTTCGCCGAACCGCACTCCGACAACACGGAATCCAGGATTGCCAGCGCTGTGTCGATCTGGCCCGCCGTGATGCACAGGGGTGGGCAAAAGCGGATCGCGTGTTCACCACAGCCGAGCAGAAGTAGACCTTTGTGGAAGGCTGCCATGACCAGTTCATCGCGAAGATCGTGGCTCGGCTCGCCCGATTCCGGATCGAGAACGTCGATCGCACGCATGAGTCCGAGGCCGCGCGGACTTGAGAGGTTTGGGTGCCGAGTCTGCATCGCGACCAGACCACGGTGCAATTGATCGCCTCGAGCGCGGGTATTCGCAAGGTACTCGCGTTCCAGCAGATCAAGTGTGGCAAGCGCGGCTCGACAACTGACCGGATTGCCACCAAACGTACTGGCGTGACTCCCGCTCGGCCAGTCCATGACACGATCGCGCGCGACTATGGCTCCGAGGGGCATGCCGCTCGCAATCCCCTTGGCCAGGCACACAATATCGGGTTCGATGCCCCAGTGCTCGTAGGCATAGACCAAACCCGTGCGACCAATTCCACACTGCACTTCGTCGAGGACGAGGAGGATGCCGTGCCGGTCGCACAATTCGCGGAGAGCAGGCAGGCACGCCGGAGGTGCGACCTGGTAGCCTCCTTCGCCTTGAATCGGCTCAATGAAAATTGCAGCGACTTCATCGGGCGGAGCAACTCGGTGCATCATCTCATCAATGTCGCGCAGCATTCGGCACGTTTGGCCGACATCCTGGCAGTTGCCTGTCGACGAATCGCATTCGCGCGGGAAGGGGACGTGGTGGATGTCAGGAACTAATGGTGAGAACCCACGACGGTGGACAAGTTTGGAGCCCGATAGCGACATCGCACCATAGGTTCGTCCGTGAAATGCCCCGAGGAATGCGATGACGCGAGATCGGCCGGTGTGGAATCGCGACAGCTTCAGAGCGGCCTCCAACGCCTCGGCTCCGCTATTCGTGAAGAACACGCGTTTGGATGACGGACCCGGTGCCAGCTCGGCAAGTCGCTGGGCCAAGTCGATTTGTGGCGCGTAGTAAAAATCCGTGCCCGACATGTGGATTAGCTTCGCGGCTTGGTCCTGAATCGCAGCAACGACCTCCGGATGGCAATGACCCGCGGCTGTGACCGCGATGCCAGCCGTCATATCAAGGAATCGATTGCCATCGACATCTTCGATAACGGCCCCGGAACCGCGTTCGACAACGAGGGGGTAACACCGCGTGTACGACGGCGAGACGAACCGGGAATCGCGATCGAGGAAGGACTGGGCCTTTGGTCCCGGCAGACGGGTTCGGATATCGGGAACGGGGCCGATTTCATCGTTCCACACAGTCGCAACCTCTCGCTCGTTGGTACTCACATGAAGTGACGACAACACCTAGCGTATTCTACGTCACCTTTGCGCCAGCGGTAGCATTGCCGCACGGTGTGGTCACGCGGACAATAGTTCCATGCAAGTCCCGATCGAGTATGGTGCAACGAAAACTACGCTCGAGATCGATCCGAGCCGATTGATCGCAATTCAGCGCGATTCGTATCCGACGCCCCTTTCCGATCCGATGGCCGCCGTTCGCCAGGCGCTGGAATCGCCTCGACGTTACCCCGCATTGCGTCGGAGTTTAACTCCAGACGACCGTGTGACCATCGTCGTAGACGATTATGTTCCGCAGGCCGACAGAGTGCTTGGACTCATTCTGGATCACATTACGTCGGCCGGTGTAGCCACCGACGCCATCACTATTGTTTCGACCCCGGGTTCGCCGCAGAAGTGGATCGACGAATTGCCCGACGAATTCGCGGACGTTCACCTGGAACTGCACGATCCCAACGACCGCAAACGACTCGCCTACCTGGCAACCACCAAGGATGGTTTGCGGGTGTACCTCAATCGTACGGTTGTCGAGGCCGACCAACTTGTCATCGCGTCTGCACCACGATATGGAGCGGGTGGAGTTCCGCTTGGCGCGGAATCGCTTGTGTTTCCCAGCCTCAGTGATGCCGAGACACGAAGGAAATGGTCGCCAGACGGGTCACAGCGCGATAACGCCGAGATCCTTTGGCTCCTTGGTGCGCCCTTCGTTGTTCAGGTCATTGCCGCCGCGAACGATGGGATTGCCGAGGTGATTGGGGGATCTCTCGACACGCTAGCCGACGGGCGAGCGGCCCTCCGCAAGTATTGGCAGGTGACGATTCCGCCGGTCGAACTGGCAATCGCTTCAGTCTCGTGTGGCAGTACTCCAATAGACACGAGCGATCTTGCAAAGGCCACTTCGGCGGCCGCGGCCATTGTCCGATCCGCTGGACGGATCATCGTCCTTTCGGACTCGGCTGGTGACATCGGCGAGGGATTTCAACGGATGCTTGCCACCGATGATGTCGCCACGGCGATTGGAGCATTGAAAAAGGCCCCATCCCTCGATGCAGCTGCAGCGTTGGATTGGCTGCACTCGGTTCGCGATTGCCGAGTGATGCTGTTGAGCGGACTGCCCTCAGAAACCGTCGAAGGGCTGTTTGCAACGCCCATCGAGGACATTCGGCAAGTCCAGAAACTTGTGGACGCTGGCGGATCATGCGCAATCTTGCCGGATGCGCAGCGAATGTCCACCCTTCGTGCGGAGTGATGCCCGTGACTGCGTATGAGAGTGCGATATCGTCATCTGCCCTGTTCGATGTGTCGAATCGCGGCAAGATCGAGTTTGTCGGCCCGGACGCCCCGAGCTTTTTGCACAATCTCTGTACAAATGACGTCGCCAATCTGCCGCTCGGGGGTGGATGCGAAGCGTTTTTTACGACGGCCAAGGCAAAGATCGTCGGTCGTGCGCTCATCTACCATGCTCGCAGCAGCAATGGCGAAGATGCCTTGTGGCTCGACACGGATCCGGGCCAGGCGGAGCGCTTGCTCCAGCACCTTAGCCGATACCAGATTGCCGAGCGCTTCGAAATGTCGGATCGGACGGCTGATTTCGCCCAGTTTCATCTCGCCGGACCGGCAGCTCACGACGTGTTGAGCCGAGCTCTCAAGGAACCGGTGCCCGACATACAGCCCCTGATGCACATGGAGCGCACGTTCGGAGCTAACGCAACGTGCAGTATTCGTCGAAATGATACTCTTGGCTTGCCCGGCTACGACATCGTTTGTCTCAAATCGCGCGCAGAGGATGTGCGTCGGCTGTTACTCGATGCTGGGGCAGCACTCGGGTCTGAGGAAGCCTATGAGGTGCTCAGGGTCGAGGCAGGAACACCCGTCGTTGGCATCGATCTGGACGAAAACCGCTTCGTCGTTGAGACAGGTCGAATGAACGCGATCAGCTATGCGAAAGGCTGCTATTTGGGGCAAGAACCCATCGTGATGGCTCGCGATAGGGCCGGCCATGTCAATCGCGCATTTCGTGGCCTGAGACTCGCCGCGGTCGTGCCACCGGGGACGAAGCTGTTTGCGGGAGACAAGGATGTTGGTGTGACAGCATCGTCGCTCGTCTCACCGCGGTTTGGTGCGATTGCATTGGCGTTCGTCCGACGCGGAAGCGAGACACCGGGCACGAGACTGGATATCGCTGGAACACCTTCGCCGGGGGCCGCGGAAGTCGTTGCGCTGCCGATGCGCTAGCGCAAGAGAATTGAAGCCGTGGCCACACTGTTAAACAGGACGTGGACCACAAGTGACGGCCCAAGGCTTTGAGTCCGAAAGGCAAGCCATCCAACGCCGAGTCCAAAAACGAAAAGCGGGATCGGCGTTGGCCAGACAGCGGCGTGGAAGTTGGCAAAAAGCGTGGCCGTTCCAACGATTGCGCCGGCCGCTCTTCGTCGCGATTCGGTAGCGACGAGCGGCAAGAGCCAAGTCGGTCCGCGATTAGCCAGGTGAGTTGTCGCGGAGAGGATTGGTGTGACACACAATGCAAATGCCACGCTGGGAAGGCCGCCCTTCGTCCCGCCTAATGCAAATCCAGCAAGGACGGCGAGAGCAATTCCCAGGAAGCCGCCGTTCTCATGCTGTGCGAGCCGTGGCTGGATGAGGCCACGAAATAGCAGTTCTTCTCGCAATGGCGCAATCAGGCAACTTTCGGCGACCAGTATCCAGGCAAAGCCAATGGCGTTGTCGGTAAGAAGCGTGCGAAGGATCGGATGTTCGTCAGGTGGCCTGCCGGTGAACAGGTGAAACAGGGAGAACGTCACCAGATTGACAAGGTAGGTCGCCGCTGTGATGCCGATCCAACCGAGTACACCCACGGTAACCGTGCGACGAAGCGGACCAAATCGCAATCGATAGGCTGGGACATTCAGGTACGCCATCACGACAATGCAAGTAGCGATTTGCAACGGCAACGCGATGATCTTGGCCATACAACGACGGTAGACAGCCGCGACCATAGGATCGGATGCTGGCCCAACTCCACACGATGCGAGAATGTCGGCGATGACCTCGGGCGGCACCGTGAACACGAGGAAGACGAAGAGGCAAACCCAACCGTTCCAGGCCGCCGCGTATTGACGTTGTGGTGGCAAGTGGACTCGTTGGAGGCGAGGCGCCGCGACCAGAAGCGCAAAAACAGCAATTGCACCGATATAGGCGAACGCCTTGGCGACCGCCATGACTTCCGCACTGTCCGGCACCGTCGCTCCTCCACGCCACTGGACGAGTCGTTATCGTACAAGACATGGTGACAATCCTCGACACAATCGTTGCTAGTAAGCGGGAAGAGCTGGCGGAGGCCAAACGTCGTACACCCGAACGCGAGTTGGAGCAGCGCGCGGCCGATGCTCCGCCCCCACGACCGTTCCAGGCCGCGCTGGAACGAAACACGCGGATGGGGATCATTGCAGAGATCAAAAAGGCGTCGCCATCCGCGGGCATTCTGCGCGAGGATTTCGATCCGGTAGCCATCGCCAGTCTTTACGCAGAGAACGGAGCGGACTGCCTTAGCATCCTGACCGATGCACCGTTTTTCCAGGGGCACCTGGAGTACCTGCGAGCGGTTCGACAGGCCGTTGCGTTGCCGCTACTGCGGAAGGATTTCATCGTCGATCGATATCAGATTCTTGAGGCCCGAGCCGTCGGAGCCGACGCGGTATTGCTGATTGCCGAGGTGCTGCCCGATCCACTGCTCACGGAGCTTCTGAGCGCCGCTCGCGAAATCGGTATGGAGGCACTCGTCGAACTGCACGACGCGAACCAACTGGATCGCGTGGTTGCTAGCGGAGCGAATCTGATCGGCATCAACAATCGCGACCTGCGTACATTCGTGACACGCCTCGATCACACGTTGGAACTTGCGCCACGTGTTCCTACCGAGCGGTGTCTCGTCAGTGAGAGCGGCATCCGGACTCGCGCGGACATGGACTGCTTGCATGCAGCCGGCGTTAAGGCAGTTCTCGTAGGCGAGTCGCTCATGCGCGCGCCGGACATCGGATTGGCCCTTCGTCAACTTGCGGGACGTGAGTATGGCCCGCCGGCTTGACCTATTGGCCCATCTGAAGGCCGCAATCAACAGTTTAGCCCCACCTCTATCGGACGTTGTCGTGGCGGTCAGTGGAGGCCCAGACAGTGTGGCCCTATTGCGCGGCCTCGTCGCCCTGGTGCCTGGACGTGTCGTTGCTGCGAATCTCAATCACGGCCTCCGAAGCGACGAAGAGGGACGCGCGGACCAAGACTTCGTTTGCGAACTAGCCATGCGCCTTGGCATCAAGGCTCATACGCGACAGGTGAACCGGGCTGAGTATCCGGCAGGGAACGTCGAAGCCGCGGCTCGCAAGTTGCGATACAAATGGCTTTCCGAGGTTGCCCAAGAGGAGGGAATCGACCGAGTTGCTACTGGACATACAGCGGACGATCAGGCCGAGACCGTGTTAATGCGGCTGTTTCGAGGTAGTGGTCTAGGCGGCTTGACCGGAATTGCTCCGCGACGCCAGATTGCACCCGGTATCGAGGTCGTTCGCCCTCTCATCGCAGCGACGAGGTCCGATGTGCTGGCATATCTCGAATCGCTCCATCAGGATTATCGGATCGATGCTACCAATGGCGAAACTCGCCTAGTACGAAACCGAATTCGACACGAACTCCTTCCTCAACTCACGCGCGATTACAACGCGCGGGTATCGACCCATTTGTCGCAGCTGGCCGATGAAGCCCGTGAATGGTCGTCCGAGCGATTTGCGTTTATCGAATCGGCATTAGCCACCTGCGAACGCCCTCGTTCTGGGCGGATGTGCATCTTCGATAAGTGTGTACTTGAAACGATGCAACAAGGCACATTGCGATCCATGTGGCGACGCGTATGGCAACGCGAAGGATGGCCGCGAGACGGAATGGGCTTTCGCGAGTACGATGCCGTCGCCAACCTGTGTCGAGGACGAGCGACCGCACTGGATTTGCCTGGGCGGATTCGTTTGCGAGCTATTACCGGGGTTGTGCAAGCCGGGCCGATCGACGAATGTGAGGAGTGTCAATGAGTGCTGTTGTGATCCGCCGTGCCCTTCTGAGCGTCAGTGATAAGACCGGTCTCGTCGAGTTTGCCACCGGCCTGGCATCCTTCGGCATTGAGCTGATCTCGACAGGCGGTACGCGTGCCACGCTAGCCGCAGCCGGCCTTACCGTGCGTGACATCACCGATGTGACGGGTTTCCCGGAGATTCTGGACGGTCGCGTGAAGACTCTACACCCTCACGTTCATGCAGGACTATTGTCGGTGCGAAGCGACCCAACGCACATGGCAACGCTAGCCGACCGCAACATCGCACCAATCGATCTCGTGTGTGTGAATCTGTACCCATTTGAGCGAACAGTTGCCAAGACCGGTGCGACGCACGAAGAGATCGTCGAGAATATCGATGTTGGCGGTCCATCGATGCTACGGGCGGCAGCCAAGAACTACGAAAGTGTCGTTGTCGTCAGCGATCCGGCCCAGTACGGCGCACTTCTGGACGAAATGCGAGGCAATGGCGGAGCAACGCTGCGACCAACACGCGAGCGTCTTGCCGGCGAGGCCTTTGCACGAACAGCCGCTTATGATGCAGCCATTGCCAAGTACTTTGCATTTGCAGACATGTTCCCGCCATCGCAGGCAATGAGCTTCACTAGGAAATCGTTGCTGCGATATGGCGAGAACCCCCACCAGTCGGCTGCCTTCTATGTCGAACGCTTGCCGACAGGTGCGAACGTGTCGTCAGCCGAGGTGCTAGGCGGTAAGGAGCTATCGTACAACAACATTCTCGACCTCGACAGCGCACTCAACCTCGTACGCGAGTTTGGCGAACCGGCGGCAGTCATCATCAAGCATAACAATCCTTGCGGCGCGGCCACTTCGGGATCGCTAGCCGAGGCCTTTGCCCATGCTTATGAGGGCGATCCGCTGAGCGCCTATGGCGGCGTCTTGGCCTTCAACCGCGACGTGGATGAAGCGACGGCGTCCCTGATCACCGAGCCAAACCGCTTCGTCGAAGCAGTTATTGCGCCTGGATATTGCGATGCGGCACTGAAACTACTGACTACCCGCCCCAAATGGGGCAAAAACGTTCGCCTCCTTTGCACCGGTCCACTCGGTCCTATGTTGCCGGCCATGGACTATCGTCGGGTAGACGGCGGCCTGCTCGTGCAGGCGCGCGATCGCGGAAGTGACGACTTTGCGTCCGCCAAAGTGGTGACCAATCGCGAACCGTCGCCTGCAGAGTGGGCTGATCTGTTATTCGGTTGGTTGGTATGTAAGCACGTCAAAAGCAACGCCATCGTGTTTGCAAAAGGTGGCAGGGTGGTCGGTGTCGGGGCCGGGCAGATGAGCCGTGTCGATTCGGTTGAGATCGCGGGAAGGAAAGCCGGGGAACGCAGCCACGGATCGGTGTTGGCGTCGGATGCGTTCTTTCCATTCCGCGACAATGTCGATTTGGCAGCGAAAGCCGGTATTACAGCTATCGTTCAGCCCGGTGGATCGCTGCGAGATGCGGATTCAATCGCAGCCTGCAACGAGCATGGCATTGCAATGGTCTTTACAGGCGTGCGCTATTTTCGCCACTGACGCCCTACGATCGCCGCCCGCAGTTACAAGCGTTGCCGGGCGGCACCGGTCGATTCCCTTGGCCGCGCGTCGTCAGTCTTTCTCAATCCGCGTGGCGTAGAACGCCGCGTCACGCTCCTGCATTTTGCACGTTCCCGCAATAGCCTTGCCGTCGCCCGTGAACATGAAGCCCGCGAAGGACTGCTCGACACGCGGGTACTTGATCGAGAATGCGATTGCGTGCTTTGGCGAGCCAACCTTACCTGTCACCTCATACTTCTGGCCATCCTTGTCCGAGTAAAACGACCCACTGACTCCGCCGGCTTCATCGATCGTTAGGATCAACTTGCCCGATCGTCGGCCGTCGTCGTGCAGTTGAAATGTGCCATTGAAGTACCGAGTCTCGAACTGGTCGCCGACCACGACTTTCGGCGACTTTGGGTCGGCTGTCGCCGGCGGGAGTTTAGACACGACGTAGAACTTTGCACGTCCGATTGCCTTAACCAGCACGCGACCCGCTTCGGGTACTATGAAATCACCGCTGAGCTTCTCGGGTACAACCTGCCCGACATCGAGGCTGAAGCGGAAACCCGGGTATACGCGAACGTCTCTGCCGGCCGTGTGGACCGCTCGTTCGGTACCCTCCTGAAAGCAGACGTATCGTTCGACCAGCAGCATAGGGACCGTAGCTTCGCCGACTTTTTGTCGCGCGGCGTGCACAAGCATCTTTGCGTACCGGCCCTCCGTCGTTCGGAGGAACACCAGTGCGCCGTTAGTACCGGGCAACAAGCCACCGCGTTCGACCAGGAGCGAGCTGGTTAATTCTTGGACTTCGACGGCACCATCGCTTTCGGCGTACTTTGTGATGTCGCGGTTGGTGTATTGGTCGAACACATCGGCCTGCACGGTCGACGAAGCGAGGAGCAGCACAGTTACGGTCAGGGCCCGAATCGACATGGTTCGCCTCCAGATTCTTCTTGTCGCCGGCAGGCTTGCTGGCATACCTTAATTGCTACTGAGATTGCGACATAATGCTTGCCGCCGGATTCCCGGTTGGCCAGGGGTGGTGTTTGGGACGCTGGAATGCACGATAGTTCGCTGAGGTTTTTGCGTGACCTGTTGGAAACGCCCAGTGCGTCTGGGTACGAGCACGCCATACAGGACGTAGTGCGCGCTTGGGCCAAGTCGTACGCCGATGAGGTCCGCACCGACCGTCACGGTAACGTCATTGCTGCCGTATATCCTAAGAACCGAACCGATTCCCAACGCATCATGTTGGCCGGTCACTGCGATCAGATTGCTTTGATGGTGCAGCACGTTGACGACAATGGCTTCCTCTATGTCCAGCCGATCGGCGGCTGGGACATGCAGCTCTTGCTCGGGCAGTACCTGACGGTCTGGACACGCTCAGGGCCGGTCACCGGAGTCGTCTCGCGTCGCGCGACTCACCTGCTGACGCCGGAGGAGCGAGCGAAGGTGCCGCAGTTCACCGACGTTTGGGTCGATATTGGCGCGAAGGATAAAGCGGAGGCGGACTCGATCGTTCGACCGGGCGACACGGCGACATTTTGCCTTGGGTTTCGAGAGCTCCGAAATGGGCTGGCTGCCGCGCCAGCAATGGACGACAAGGTTGGTGTGTGGACGGTATTTGAAACACTTCGACAGTTGCACGACCGCCCCCTGAACGCTGCCGTGTATTGCGTATCGACCGTGCAGGAGGAGATCGGCTTGCGCGGCGCGACGACAAGCGCACATGGGATCAACCCAACTGTTGGAATTGCCGTGGACGTTTGCCACGCGACTGACACACCGGGTAACGACAAAAAGCTGTTGGGCGATACTCGGCTCGGTGCCGGGCCGGTTCTTTATCGTGGACCAAACATCAATCCGCGGGTCTTTGAGCGGCTGGAGGCAGCAGCAAGGGACCACGAGATACCGGTTCAAGTTTGCGGTGCACCGAGGGCGACAGGAACCGATGCCAATGCCATTCAGTTGGCACGCGATGGCGTGGCCGCTTCGGTCGTTGGCATTCCGAATCGGTACATGCACAGCCCGGTCGAGGTTGTGGCACTCACCGACTTGGAGCGAGCCGCCAGACTGCTGACCGAGTTCTGCGCAGCCGTTCCCGCCGGGGCCGACTGGACCCCGTAACACACTGGCCCCAGATTTGCGTTGCCCTTGACAAGCGACTTTCGCCCGCCAAGATGGTTGTTTTCCGCCCGCGCTGACCGTCCGAATTCAGGAGCGCATTGGATATGCCCGACGACCGCATCCCCATGACCCAAGATGGGTTCGACAAGAAGAAGGCTGAACTCGATCGGCTCAAGAACGTAGAGATGATCGAGGTCACAAAGCGCGTTGCGGCGGCCCGCGAGATGGGTGATCTCAGCGAGAACGCCGAGTATCACGCTGCGCGTGAGGATCAGGGGATGCTCCAGGCGCGGATCAACGACCTCCAATACGCGCTCAGCAAGGCACTGATTGTTGATCCGAGTGCGTTGCCGCGCGATACGGTCGCATTCGGCCATTGTGTTCGGGTCAAGGATCTGGACCTCGACGAGGTCGAGACGTTTCACCTTGTCGGTCCGGGCGAAGAGAACTATGACCTGAACAAGATTCTGGCATCCAGTCCAATTGGCCAAGGATTAATGGGGAAGAAGGTCGGTGAAGTGGCCGAAATTCCCGTACCGAAAGGCAAGATTCGGTTCGAGGTGCTCGAAATCGCGAACTCATAATGGCCACGGAACCCGTACATTGGTAAGACCGGATATTCTGTCCATTCCGAGACTTATGGCCGGATAGTGCTTGACTCACCCCTCGGGTCGGTCAAGAATACCGATAGTGGTAGATTCGTGGGCCGTTGGGGGTCGTTGCGTGACCGATCCGCGGCTGTGCAGCATTCATCTGGAAGCCCTGCCTCGTCGGCAAGAGTACCGGCGAGCACGGGAAGCACTGCTCGGTTCCTGCGGTCAGCGAACGCTTGCCGTGGATCGAGAACAACTCGCCGAGCTTCGTTCCCGCCAATCCAGTCCATCCGAACATCAACTCACGGTCATACCTGCGCGCTACTGGCTGCTCGACAAGGAATCTGTGTACCATCTCAAGGTGGGACTCAATACCATCGGCCGAATGCCGGATAACGATGTGGCGATCCTCGACAGTAGCATTTCGCGTCGACATTGCGCAATCGTCATTCACGCAAGTCGAGGTTGCGAACTGTACGATACGGCGTCCAAGAATGGTACGTTCGTCAACGGGCAGCGGATCAGCAGCCCGACATTGCTAAGAGCAGGTGACGAGATACGCCTGTGCGATCGGCAGCTTGTATTCCTAAGCGATGCCCACGATGGTCCGCCACGGGCAGTTGCACCCGATGCGAACGAACGGACTCACGTCGAAGGATGATCGACTGACTCGACTTTCCAGGTGTCTCATGAAACTCGCGCGATTCGGTGTAGCCATGTCGGCATTTGTCGTTGTGGCCGGCGTTGCCGCCATTGCCCAAGTGTCGGCGACCGCCGGTCTCAAGATGGCCGACGCGGCGAAGAAGTACCTTGATGGGCTAACAGCTGAGCAGCGGGCAAAGGGTGCGTTCTCGTTTGACTCCCCGGAACGTGAGAAATGGGCTTTCGTCCCGCTGCAGGACAAGGATAAGAAGCCGACGCGCAAGGGGCTAAGACTCGAAGAAATGACGGCGTCGCAGCGCGAGGCCGCAATGGCCCTGTTGCAGACGGGGCTTAGCCAATCAGGCTATAAGCAGGCGACGACGATCATGAGCCTGGAAGCGATTCTGCGCGATCTGGAAAAGGGCGGCGCAAACGTCCGTAACCCAGATTGGTACTTCGTGACCATATTTGGAACGCCCGCCAATTCGGGCAAGTGGGGCTGGCGGGTCGAGGGGCACCACCTGTCGCTTAACTTCACCGTTGAGAACGGTCAAGTGACCTCGGCGACGCCATGTTTCTTCGGAGCGAATCCCGCCACCGTCCTCGCGGGTGATCGCAAGGGGCTGCGCGCCACGCCCGAAGTGGACGACCTTGCTGCGGAGTTGTTCACATCGCTCGACGATGAACAGAAGAAGCTCGCAATTCAGTCAGCACAGTTGCCGGAGGTCGTCGCCAACTCAGCCGCTAACCTGGGACAGCCCAAGGGTATTCCGGCGGCAAAGCTGACCGACGCACAGCGATCAACGCTTAAGCGGTTGATCGAGGCATACACGAATCGTCTGCCAGCCGAGATTGCTCAGGCGGAACTCGGCCGCATCGAATCCGCGGGCTTCGCCAAGATCTACTTTGCCTACGCAGGTAGCCCGGGGCAGGGGAACAAACACTCGTATCGCCTACACGGCCCAACATTCGCAGCCGAGTTTGTCAACGTTCAGGACGACAGTGCCAAGAACCCGGCGAACCATATTCACAGTGCTTGGCGTCATTTGCCCAAGGATTTCGCTCTCGCGAATTAGCGAAACGCTTTGCGCGGCGATGGGAAATGGGGTCAACGAATGGCCGGGCGGATTCTGTACGTCAACGTTGCCGTCCGTCGATTCGTGTGCTAGGGTTCCGTCAACCGAACGGTAGCGCCAGTTTTGGTGGTTCTACCGGGGGCGAGGCGAGAGTTCTCGCTCGGATCGAAACGCCTTTCATCCTCGAAAGGGCAAACCCGCCGAAAGACGGGGACGCAAAGCGACGGGCCTACGAGCAGAAACTCTTGGCGGCCGCGCTACCGAAGGGGTGGACACCCTGGCGAAAGCACCGTCCATCCCGCGACTGCCGGTTCCCCAAACACCGCGGTCGTCCCGATCCGAGACCGGATAACCTCCGGTAACACGAAACCCGCTCCGGCTTAACCTCCGTACGACGGTCGATACAACGCCCGCACCGTACGGAGGTTCTTCATGCGCTTATCGGTAGAGCACAGCCATTTCGCGGACATTCTGCTCGGCGACTTCTCGTGTGATCTTGCCCGCGAGTAGCAGACGTCGGACGGATTCGTCGAAGCAGATCATTCCGGCATCGCGACCGGTCAGCAGATAGTTGTCGATGCTCTCAATCTTCCCCGTACGCAATGCACTGGAAATGGGGTTGGTGTTCCACAACACCTCAAGTGCAAGGTGCCGCTTCGCACCGCGCTCCGTACCCGGCAGGAGGCGCTGGCTGACGACAGACCGAAGGCTCATGGCCAACTGCGAGCGCACATCACCCTGCACGTCCTGGGGAAACAGGTCTGTGAATCGTGTAATCGCTCCCTTGGCATCCCGCGTGTGCAGGCTGGCGAAAACGAGGTGCCCCGTCTCGGCTGCACTCAACGCGATCTGGGCTGTCTCGCGATCGCGAACTTCACCGACAAGTATTACGTCGGGATCCTGGCGTAGTCCCGAACGCAGTCCGTCTGCAAAGCTCAGGACATCGGCTCCGACCTCGCGCTGCGTCACCACGGAATCGGGGCACTTTGGAAATAGGTATTCGACCGGTTCCTCGACAGTGATAATGCGATATCCACCCGTACGGTTGAGCAGGTGAATGACCATCGCGAGCGATGTCGTCTTTCCCGAGCCGGTAGCGCCGGTCAGGAGAATCAATCCATCGCGGGCAAACGCCAGTTTGTCGGCTAACTCGAGCGGAAACCCAGCCCACTCGAAATCCGGGATCTCAGCGGGGATGACCCGCAGGCAGGCCCCGAGTTGCCCGCCGACCACAAACAGATTGGCTCGAAACCGCCGCCGTTTCCCCGCGATCTCGACATCGAACGAGAAATCGACGCCCTTCTGACTCTGGAGCCGTGCGAGCGCGTCGAGCGAGCAGAGTGCGGACAGCAACTCGGATAACTCGGGGCCGCCGAGGGGGGGAGCCGAATCCTCTGTCAGGTCACCATGGAGGCGGATGACCGGAGGATGACCAGCGATCAGGTGCAAGTCCGAGGCATCGGCCTCGATGGCTCGTTGCAAGAGTATGAGGAGTCGGTCTGGGATGGTAGGTGAGTCAAGTCGCGTGCTGAACATAGGAGCCACCGCAGATGGGGCGATGGGTAGCGTTCAGGTAAGCTAGGGCGGAGGAGTGAGAGCGTCGTGACAATTGGCGGTCCACTCAACTTGAACCGGTGTATGGTCGATAACCGTTACGATTCGCAGAGTCGGCATCGTGGGCAAACCTTGCGCATCTTGCCATATCTGCGAATGCAGGAGGCGACCATGCGTCGTTTAGTGTTTACGGTCGGTGCACTGGCGTTCGTACCAGTCGCGGTCGCTCAGCCGGTCCCAAGCAAGCCCATTCTCTCGTCGAACGATCAGGCGACGACGCGGATGCTACCCTCGTCAATTCTCGGTACGGCAAAGGATCTACCGCCGAAGCCGCCCACGGACACGCCAGGGCCGATTCGCAAGTTTGACACGGCCGCCCTGACGATCAAAGGCGAACGCGGCCAATGGCAGTTGTGGTCCGGCGGTACGCTCCTAAAGGACTTTGGTCCGAATGAGGCCGACGCACGGGAGACGTTACGATTGTTCCGTGAGCTAAAAGTAGATTCGCAGGGGAGCATTGGCGGCGTCTTCGAATATTGGCTTTCAGATGGGGACGCTCCGACTGGCATCACGCGACAACGGCACGTCATCGGATTTGACGCACCGACTTTGCGCGTAGAACAGACGAACGGCACCTGGGTGTTGCGCGATGCCAAGATGATCCTCTACAACTTCGGACGGTCGCAGTCCGATGCTCAGGAGGCGCTCGATGTTTGTCGCAAATATGGATTCAACGAGCTAGGCGTCGTGGGCACTCCTACGCCGACTGTAAAATACCTCTTGAGGACCGGGACCCGTCAGTTGCCCGACACGCTACCTGCTTCAGCCAAGGGGAATCTCGTAGACCCTCCGGTGTCGCCGCTAACTCTGCCGGGGTACGGACCAGTCGGTGACCGAGAGACGTTTGACTATCGCAAACTCGAAGTGCGTCGCGAAGCCAATGAGTGGGCCGTTGTAATTGGGAAAAAGACGCTCGGACGATTCGGTATTTCAGAACGAGCAGCGAAGGCAACGGCGATGACGTTGACTGAGTTTCGCTGCACCGAGATCTGTCGCATCGGTTCGGCGAGCTTCTTCCTGAGCCACGGGCGCGCTCCCCAGGGTACGACGGTCGGCGGGTCGGTACGTTCGATTCATCCCGAATCATTGGTTGTGCGACCTGTGAACGGCGTCTGGTCGGTCGCTGAAGGATCGAAGGTACTTGCTGAGGTGGGTAGCCGGCAGGACGCCGACCGAATGTTGGCGGCCATCCATGAGTACAAGTTCGACGCCTTATACGCCGTCGGTGGCGGTCGGCTCGGAAACTTGAACCTCTTCATCAAGAGCCGTTGATCGTCGGCACACTATCATAGCGGCAGGAGGCACCGCTATGGCCGACATGTTGCCGATATCAGCCATCGCTGATGAGTTCGTCCGCTATATCGAACATCTTGCAAGCCGGGTTGAGCGCGCCGTGCGGTCAGTGCCGACCGACAAGGTATACATCAAGCCGTATTCCTACGGCAATAGTATCGGGCACTTGGTTTTGCACCTGACTGGCAATCTGAATCACTACATTGGGTCTGGGTTGGCCAAGACGGGATACGTCCGCGATCGACCGCGCGAGTTTTCGGATTCTAATCCACCGTCACCAGCCGAAGCTCTATCGAACTTCCATGATGCGATCGCGTTAGTCATTCGGACGATCCAATCGCTCGATGCCGCTGGATGGCAATCTCCTGTGGAGTTTCAACCGCCCGTCCAGACCGCGCTTGGGATGGTGCTCGTCTGCACAGCGCACTTGAACAACCACATTGGGCAAATGGCGTACCTGGTCCGTCAACTGGGTTACGACACCAACGAACCGCCAGTATGGTGAGGCGGCCTGGGGTCGCCGAGACTGCGCTGCGACCCAATGGACTTCACGCGGCGAGTTTTGCGGGATCGGGCGCATCGCTCAGGGCGACTTCGGTGAAGCGGTCACCCGTCGAATCGTAGAAGAGAATTCGATGTTCGTCCCCAGCCCAGATCGCGTACGTCTTTAGCAGTCGCGGGCCTTCCACTTGAAAGAACAGTCCGCACGTTCGCCCGCCGCGGCGCACGATCGCCTGCCGCATCGTGGCCTGATCGGGGTCGAGTCGATCCTGGGTACAAAGCACCTGCCGAACGTACTCGCGCAGCTCATGCACAGTTGGCAACGGTACAACTCGCACATCCATACGCGTTGACTCTCTCGAAGGTGTCCGTCGCAGGTCTGCCCTAAGGATCGGCTGGCTCCTGGCGGTCCACCAGGAGAATCGCCCCGCGCTGCTCGGAGGTACAGTGCCGGACTTACCAGTCGTGCCGCTGCCGCAGCGCTTCGTACAGCACGATCCCCACTGCCGTCGCCAGGTTGAGGCAGCGCACTTTGCCTGTCGGCATGGGAATCGTCACGGCCTCGGCGGCGTATCGTTCGAGCAGACTATCGGGAAGACCCTTCGACTCGCTGCCAAAGAGGAGACAGTCGCCGTCTCGATACCTCACGTGGGTGTACAGTCGTGTCGCGTGGGAGGTCAGCGGAATAACTCGGTGTGTCGCGAGAGCGGCCTCGAAGTCTCCGAATGTGGCATGGAACTGAACATCGACATGTGGCCAATAGTCGCACCCGGCGCGCTTTAGATGTCGGTCGTCGAGGCGAAACCCAAGGCGACCGATCAGATGCAAACGCGTGTCGCTAGCTGCGCAGAGCCGACCGATGTTTCCCGTATTCGGCGGAATCTCAGGTTCCCACAGCGCGACGTGCAACATTACGCAATTCCTACGATCCTTATGACCGGGTATGCCCCGATGCGCCTGTTCTAGCGACGGCGGCGGCTCCGGGGGGTAGGTCGCTGCAATCGCTGCCCGGCATCAGTCAACGGGCGGCGGTGATTGAGCCGATGTTCTCGATACGTCCGGGATTGCACCGTGAGGGATCGCCGCATGTTTGAGCGTCGCGAGTACACCGAAGCCGACCGTCTCGATCTGGCCGGATTCGCGCTGCTCGCATTCGGAATGCTGGTCGCACTCAGTGTCTTCAGCTACGACGGTGTCGATCGGACTGCCGGCGTGTTGGGGCCGCCCGGCGCGTGGGTCGCTGGGCAACTCACGGATACGTTGGGCGTTGCCGTCTACGGACTGCTGGCAGCGTGGTTCGTACTCGTAGTGCTGCTGTTCTTGCGGCACAGTTGGCTGATCTGGTCGATGCGTCTTGTGGGCTGGATCGTCCTCGTTCCCTGTGTCGCCGTGCTGTCGCATTGGCTGGGCCACGAACGACTTGGAGGGCCGTTGACCGGGCCTGGTGGGACGCTAGGTGCATGGCTGGCGGCTTGGCTATCGGAGCAGCTTGGGCCATTGCCACGGGGCTTAGCCCTTTTTGCCGGGTTGGTCCTTGGCGTTGTCCTGGCGGCTGATCGTGTCGTCTTTGGGATCGGCCGCGGATTGCGTTTTGTCGGTCGGCGGTCGTGGCGGGGCGTCCGGCGGGCAAGTGAGCGGTTCGCCTCGAAGTGGCCGAAACATAAACCGGTTGCGGTCGTTCCGGTGAACGCGTCCACGCTCATTGAGCCGATTTCAACACACACACCTCAACCTGAGCCGTCGGTTGTCGATTGCCCAGTGGTCCCGATCCATCGTTCGCGCCCCGTCGAAGAACCAAGCGTATCGCCACCTGCCGTGTACGAATTGCCGCCGATTGGGCTGCTCGAGGATCCACCAGCCTTTCCCTATGCCGAGCAGGACTTGAAACTGCGCGAGCGAGCAGCGTTGCTTGAAAAGACCTTCACCGACTTTGGGCTGGCCGTCAAGGTTGTCGGCATCAATACGGGCCCCGTCATTACGCAGTATGAGATCGCGCTCGAAACGGGCTTGCGCGTCAGCAAGGTGACATCACTTGCCGATGACCTGGCGCTAAACCTGCGTGTGCCCAGCGTGCGGATCGTCGCTCCCATCCCCGGCAAGAACACGGTCGGCATCGAGGTACCAAACGAGCACCGGGCAACTGTCCGTCTCAAGGAACTGTTGTTGGCCGGCCCACCGCGCACATCGAAAGCGAAGCTGCCTCTCTACATCGGAAAGGACACCGAGGGTCGGCCACTCGTCCACGACTTAGCCGACATGCCGCACCTCTTGATCGCGGGCCGAACCGGTACCGGCAAATCGGTGTGCCTCAATTCGGTGATCTTGAGCCTCTTGATGACCCGGACTCCCGATGAGTGCAAGCTGATCCTGATCGATCCGAAGATGCTGGAGTTGAGCGAGTATGGCAAGATTCCGCACCTGATGCATCCGGTCGTTACGGACATGAAAAAGGCCGAGGCCATTCTTGCGTGGGCCGTGGATAAGATGGACGAGCGATACGATTTGCTAAAGCGCGCCCGTGTCCGTGGCATCTCGAGTTACAACGAGCTGACGCCGGCCGAGATTCACCGTCGCGTCCAACCGAGCGATGAGGAGGATCGCAAACGGCTCGTGTTCCCCATGCCGTACATCGTCATCATCATCGATGAATTCGGCGATCTAATGATGAAGTTTAAGAAGGACGTGGAGGAGCACATTATCCGGCTGGCTCAGAAGTCGCGGGCTGCTGGTATTCACCTGATCCTGGCAACGCAAAAGCCGACTGTGGATATTGTGACCGGTCTCATCAAATCGAACCTGCCGGCTCGCATCTGTTTTCAGGTCACGAGTCGGACGGACAGTCGTGTTGTTCTCGACGAAATGGGCGCGGACAAGCTCCTCGGCAAAGGCGACATGCTGTTTCTTCAGCCGGGAACCAGCCAAATCGTCCGAGCGCAGGGCAGCTATGCGAGCGATGAAGAAATTCGTCGAGTGGTTTCGCACATTGAAGCCGAGCCGGAGTTCGCAACGGAGCTTGTCACCTTGGGGGCTGGCGGTCCTGACGGGCCGGGTGGCATGATCGAACGCTTGCGCGCCCGCGACGAAGTCTACGAGCAAGCGATCGAGATCGTGATACGCGAAGGCCGAGGCAGCACATCCCTTTTGCAGCGAGCATTGGGCATTGGCTATGGACGGGCAGCACGGTTAATCGACTTCATGGCCGAGGATGGAATTGTCGGCACTTATAACGGCAGTCAGGCGCGCGAAGTCCTCTACAAGCCGGAACAATGGGAGCAAATGAAGCAGGGCGGCGAAGCAGCGTGACCTTATTGAGCTGTCGCGATGTTCTGACTAACTCCCGAAACTCCCGGCAACCGACCGACTTCGCGTGCAAAGTCCCAGGCATCCTGTGACTTCGCGACTGACCCTCGCAGTGTCACACGACCGCCCTGCACGTCAAATCGGATGTCGCGATAACGGCGGTCACCGGCGCGGACCTGGTCGATTCGCTCTGCGAGTGTCGGAGGCGGTGGCGCAGCTTTGACAGCGGTCGGAGGTTCGAGAACCTTTTGCGTCTCAGTCGCAGGCACTCCGGGCGTCGGCACGGATGGCCTCGCACTGCTCGAGGGGCGGGGAACCGGCTGCTCGAGTCGATCAACGGGCGGGACGTACAGTTCGTTGACCACTTCGCGTACGCCCGTCAATCCGCGAACGACCTTGTCGGCCTCTTCGATCTGAGCCAACGATGCCACAGTTCCGCTGATAACAACGATGCCATCATGAACGGTCACGGCCACATTAAGTTTGGACAGACTTGGTCGTTCCCAGAGGGCGTTTCGGGCCTGGAGCGTCAGCAACCAGTCCGATGGCGGTGGCGCGGCGGGGAGCGTCAGTCCAAGGACGAGCATTCCCACGACGGCCGATGTAGCAACAACAAGCATCATGTGGACTCGGCGAAGCGGCATTACACGATTGTCCGTCGCGGCTACGGAATCGTGAATGGAAACATGAGTCAAAATGTCGTGAATTGAGGAAATCCTAATCGCGTGGTGACGCGCCGGCAAACTTTTCGGCTATTCGGACTCAACGGCGTCCGATTGCCCATTGCCGAATCTGAATCAGTCCGGCTCGGGTGGGGAAACTCGACCCAGGTGGGTTGCTGGGAGGAACACGCTCTGGACCGGCAAGCGCAGAATGAAGGTGCTGCCAACATCGGGCGTACTCTGGACGGTGATGTCTCCACCGTGTTCGCGGAGGATTTTGCGACTCACGGGCAACCCGAGACCGGTTCCTCGCGACCCTTTGCTACTGACGAAGGGCCGGAACACATCGTCGAGCTTGTCGGCGGGAATGCCCATCCCATTGTCGCTGACAACGATGCGCACCCATTCACCGCTGGGCTCGACTTCAGTCGCAACCGTCACAATGGGTTTGCGACGATCTTCGACAGCATCCAGTGCGTTGCCGATTAGATTCAGTAGCGCACGATGGATTCCGTCGGAGTCAGCCGGCGTCATTGGCAGGGAAACGGTCGTGAGGTCGAGCCGTACTCCGCGCTCTACGGCACGCGGTCGCATCAGCTCGACAACCTCTCCGGCAAGCGCGTTCAAATCCAGAGGCTCGACGGCCGGTTCACGCTCCTTCGAGTAGGAGAGCATGTCGAGAACAAGATCGTAGATCTTGCCTTGGTTCTTTTCGACAATCTTCCAGCCTTGCCGCAGTAGAGGATCGTCCTTCGCCTGGATGCCCATCCCGAGTATTTCTGTGCCGCTCTTCAACCCTTGCAAGATGTTCTTGATGTGGTGCGACAGGGCCGCAATCGTCTGGCCGACCGCTGCCAGACGCTCGGCCTGCACCATCGCCTGATAGTATCGCGTCTCCTCAATTGCCAGCGCGGCTTGATGGGCCAAGGCAATTGCAAGATGCAAGTGGTCATCCGTGAACTTCGCTGGCCGGCCATCGCCAGGTTTGGCGGTGCGATCGTGCGTGTCGAGGTACAGGACACCGAGCGTCTCGTGCCGGCCCTTCATCGGGACACAGATGGCTTCGCGGATACCGAGGCGAAGTATGCTCTGGCCGGCAGTGAAGCGACTATCTCGGGCTGCGTCGGCGACCAATATACCTTGACGGTGCTTCAACACATGGTCGGTGATGGTGCGACTAATCGTCAACGGTTCGTCGGGTGCTGGACCCACGCGATACCGCGCCGCCTTCGGTTGCAGATCGGTCGACTCACCTTCGCGCAAGAGGATGCAACCTCGATCGGCTTCGATGGAACGAAACGTCAACTCCAGAATCCGATCGAGTAGTTGACCGACATCGAGAATCTGGCTAACGGCCTGGCTCGCGTCGTATAGGATGGCAAGGTTGGCGAGCCGAGTGCGCAGCCACGGAGAGCGAACGTCTTCGGGTCGCGCGAGAATCCGGCTACCTTCCGCCTCGCCGATCGATGTCACAATTGAAGGCGTGAGATCGTCACCTTGCCGCGCGATCATTCGGATCTTGTCGGCCAAGTCGCTTGCCTTCGAAGGATCGCCGGCCGCAGCCTGGTAGACAAGAACAGTCTGACCGATATGCACCTGATCGCCGGGTCGCAGCACGCTATCCTTGCTCGGCTGACCGTTGACGAACACCCCGTTGACACTGCCCTTGTCGAGGACGCGGTACGCCGTGCCGTCGATCGTTAGGCGGAACTCGGCATGGCGGCGCGAGACTTCCGTGTCGTGGAGTCGGAGCGGGTTGGAAGCGTCGCGGCCGATGCCAAGAACTGGCCCAGTTAGTTCAAACTGGCGGCCCTCGTCGGCTCCCTGGATGACGATCAGTCGCGGCACAATTCATCCTCTTTGCCACCGGCGTACGGGGCACCCTACATGTGAACCCGCACAGGTGTCAAGCGGTTCCGCAGCGAGTACACTTTCGACGTCCCATACGGAGAGAAGATTCCATGACGTTGCGAGTCAGGACCGGTTTAGATGTTCTGGCTGCCAGTTCTTTCGGCAGCCTACGAGGCCAGCGGTTGGGTGTCGTGGCCCATCCCGCGTCCGTCGATTCTCGCTTGGCCCACATTGTCGATCTCTTGATCGCAACCGGCCTGCGCCCCGCGGTCGTGTTCGGCCCAGAGCATGGATTTCTTGGAGAAGCGCAAGATTTGATTGGCGTTGGCGACACGGCGATGGAGGGCATCCGGATCGTCAGCCTCTATGGCAGTACTGTGGCTAGCCTTCGACCGACGCGCGAGCAACTCGAGGACCTCGACGTTCTCGTTATCGACTTGCAGGATGTGGGCAGTCGTTATTACACCTTTCAGGCAACGATGCTCTACTGCCTTGAGGCTGCGGCGGAGTGTGGTGTGCGAGTTGTTGTCCTTGACCGGCCGAATCCTATTGGCGGTGTCGAGGTTGAAGGACCAGCCTTGGTCCCTGGGTACGAGAGCTTCATTGGCGCATACCCCATCGCGGTCCGACACGGCCTGACCGTCGGTGAACTCGCGACGCTATATCGAGCGGAGCGCCGGATCAATGTGGATCTGACGGTGGTCCGTTGCGAGGGCTGGACGCGCGATATGGATTGGGATGCGACCGGATTGTCGTGGGTTTTGCCTTCGCCGAACATGCCCATAGTAGACACAGCCTATGTCTACCCCGGTCAATGCCTCATTGAAGGCACCAATGTGTCGGAGGGCCGCGGTACGACACGTCCGTTCGAGCTATGTGGCTTTCCCGGTATCAATGCGAGAAGCCTCTGTGCCCGCCTGAGTCGCGAGGGGTTGCCCGGTGTGGCGTTCCGATCGGCGTGGTTTCAGCCGACATTTCAGAAGCACGTGGACAAACTCTGCGCTGGGGTCCAATTGCACGTGGTCGACCGTTTGAAACTTCGCCCTGTGCGGATGGGGCTGGTCGTGTTGGCCGCGCTACGAGAAGCGATCGGAAATCGGTTTGAGTGGCGGACTGAGGAGTATGAGTTTGTTCGAGATCCAATCGCCATCGACCTATTGTTCGGCAGCGACAGGGAGCGCAAAGCGATCGAAGCCGGGATACCCGCTAGGGACATCTCGGCGACGTGGGATGTCGAAGAGGCAGATTTCCGCGAACGCCGACGTCCGCACTTGCTGTATTGACGAGTTGAGCCGTTGGCGGCGTCGCACATGCGGTTTTGGATCCACCCAGGCTCTGAGCCACATTCGATGCAAAGGTTCGTTGCCAAGAGCCGCGTATCGCCGCGGATTCCATAAGATCGTTTTCGTGATTGAAGTGTGACGAACCTGTGACGGACGCATGACCGGCCAACTCTCTTCGCTCGATCTCGCCATTGTTGCCGTATACATCGTCGGCACGACCGCGTTGGGTGCGTGGTTTACACGCGGTCAGAGTGACGTTCGCACTTACTTCGTCGGCGACCGCAATGTGGCGTGGTGGTTGGTCCTGATCTCCATCGTTGCCACAGAGACAAGTACCGTCACGTTCCTGAGCATCCCTGGTAAGGGTTACGACAATGGCGACCTGACGTTCTTGCAACTCACTTTCGGTTACGTTATTGGCCGTGCGGTCGTCGCTTGGTTATTGCTGCCTCAGTACCTCCGTGGCGAGTTGTTCTCTGCGTATCAACTCCTGCGTGAGCGGTTTGACGTGCGAGTACAACGGACGGCTTCGGCTCTTTTTCTCATCACCCGGACGGTCGCCGATGGCTTGAGACTGTGGCTGACGGGCCTATTGCTCCAACAATTCACGGGCTGGGGCATTGCAACTGCGATTCTCGTGCTGGGTGGCGTGACAATTGTCTACACCTACCTGGGCGGCATGGAAGCTGTTATCTGGACGGATCTCGTGCAGTTCGTCATCTACGTGTCCGGTGCCGTTATCGCAGCCTGGTTTATCCTGCACCTGTTGCCAGGTGGATGGAATGAGTTTGTCACCGTCACGGAGCGGGCGGGTCGATTTCGGGTGATCGACCTCGATCCATCACTGCTCAAGGCGCAGACGCTTTGGGCCGGTGTCTTCGGCGGTGCATTCGTGACGATGGCGAGCCACGGTGCAGACCAGAACATGGTCCAGAGATACTTGTGTGCCCGCTCGCTCGGCGAAGCACGGACGGCACTTGTGCTATCCGGTGTCCTCGTGGCGGTTCAGTTCACACTGTTCTTGGGGATTGGACTCGGATTGTCGGCCCTCAAGAACGCGGGTGTCTTTGAGGTGCCGGCGGGTCTCCACAACGACGCTGTATTCGGCCGATTTATCGTGAACTACCTTCCGACCGGGCTCGTTGGACTTGTCGTTGCTGCGGTTTTGGCGTCGGCGATGGCGTCGTTCTCGTCCTCACTCAACAGCGCCGCAAACGCCGTCGTGGGATTTTTATCGGCCACTGCGACCACATCACTCGGAGGAACTGTACCTTCGCATTGCGAAAGCGATGACGAGCGTGGTTGGTATCGCCAAGGTAAGCGTTGCGCTAGCGTGCATTCCCTTGATGACGAGGGGTGGCAAGGATTATGCTGGTGCGCGGAGCGTCGTCGATCAGGTGCTCGCAGTGGCGTCAGTCACCCTAGGACTCATTCTCGGGCTCTTTGCCCTAGGCAGTCTTCCACGGCCCGTTTGTTCCACAGCGGCCCTGACCGGACTCATTGTGGGGTTCGGTATCTCTGGCGGCCTGTGGTTGATGTCTGTGACCGGGCATCCTATGGTTGCCTGGCCCTGGCTTGCCCCAGCCGGTACTTTGACGACCGTACTCGTTGCCTTGATCGCCAATGCACTCGGACCTGCACATGCTCCTCGATCACCTACTGACGGAAGCGCGTAACTCGGCGTCGATGAACCTCGACGAGATGACGCCGCTCGAAATCGTCCATCTGATGAACCGGGAGGATGGTCGCGCGATCGAAGCCGTTGGCGCGCAAGCCGAACAAGTTGCGCGGGCCATCGAGCTGATCGCCAACCGGCTCGCGGCTGGTGGACGGCTTGTTTACGCGGGAGCCGGAACGTCTGGCCGGCTTGGGATCCTCGATGCAACCGAGTGCCCGCCGACCTTCAACTCGCCGCCCGGGCAAGTGGTTGGCGTAATTGCCGGCGGGCCGCCAGCCGTCACGTCAGCCGTCGAAGGTGCCGAGGATCATCCGGAGTTTGCATGTCAGGACTTGGCGGCGTTGAACCTGGGCGCCAACGACGTTGTCGTCGGAATCGCAACCAGCGGGCGAACTCCCTATGTGGTCGGTGCTATGGAATACGCCAAGTCGGTCGGTGCAGCGACCATCGGGTTAGCTTGCACGGCTGAATCAGAGTTAGGCCCGAAATCCGACTTAATGATTACAGCGCTCGTTGGTCCCGAAGTGCTTTGCGGATCGACACGCCTCAAAGCCGGCACTGCGACAAAGCTGATTCTCAACATGCTGACGACGGGTGCGATGGTGCGATTGGGGAAGTGCTTCAGCAACCTCATGGTCGATCTGCGTGCGACTAACCAAAAGCTCAAGGCCCGAACGAATCGCATTGTCCGGTTGTTGACCGGTCTCGAGTCGGAAGCGGCCGATGAACTCCTGGCACGTTGCGGAGGCGAACTCAAGACCGCGCTGCTAGTGGAGACGGCCAAGCTTTCGCCAGTCGATGCGAGAACAAGACTGGCCGAATGCGCTGGACGCGTGGGCGACGTACTCAAGGCTGCGAGCCTGAATGCAACGGGACGAATTGCGGCGGACCTGGTTATCGGCATCGATGGTGGTGGCAGTTCGACGACTGCGCTGGTTGCTGATGCGAGTGGGATCATTGGTCGCGGTCGGGCTGGTCCGTCGAACCTGCAAGCTGTCGGTGTGACGCGGGCGATGCGGGCACTGGAAGATGCCATCGCGGCAGCATTCTCGAACGCGAACCGTCCCCTGGCCAAGGCGTCGGCAGCAGTATTTGGTCTGGCCGGTGCCGACAGGTTGCAGGAACAACAATTGGTCCGGGCGTGGGCCCTTCGCGCTAACATCGCCGCCAAGGTCGATGTCGTAAACGATGCTGCGTTGTTGCTCGCCGCCGGTACGCCCGATGGATGGGGTGTCGCGCTTGTCGCAGGCACGGGATCGATTGCATTTGCGAAGTCGCCGGACGGTGCGACCGGACGAGCCGGTGGTTGGGGCTACCTTCTCGGCGATGAGGGTAGTGGCTACGCCATCGTGATGGATGCCCTCAAAGCCGTCGCACAGGCAGCAGACGGGCGGGGTCCCAAGACGAAACTGACCGAACGGCTGTTACCGGCATTCAATGTCGCGAAGCCGATGGATCTGATTCCCGCGATATATCGTGGTAGTTGGGACCGCACTGCACTCTCGGCACTCGCTCCGTTGGTGCTTGAGGCCGCAGAGTCGCACGACGAGACAGCCGAGTATATCGCCGCCGCACATGCTCGCGAACTGGCGATTGCCGTCCGCACCGTCGCTGAGAGCCTCGATCTGAACCTCGACGCCTTGCCCGTGGCTCTTACGGGTGGCACGCTGCTCGGAAGCCAATACTATCGTACGTGGGTGCTCGATGCGTTGGCTCGCAGGGCTATCACGGTCAATCCGGTTACCCTTGTTCACGAGCCCGCCGAGGGTGGTGTCCGACTCGCCAGGAGTCTGGCAACAGCGTAGACTGCGCAAACTTTTCAGGCGCACGAAAAGGTATTGCCACCGATGTCGCTCGTCGGGTAATTTGTCCTGATATCCCCAGGAAGGGGATCGTTTGGTGTGCGCGCATGGAGGCTCCAATGGTCAAAGCGCTGAACCTCTGCGAATCCCTTCTCGCCATGGGGCGCGACTACCAGCAGATGGGACGTCTAGTCGAGGCAACGCGTGTTCTGCGCCGGCTAGCGGGATTCCGCGATCTGCTGCCTACGGTCGCCGAGGAAACACATGCCCGGCTGGCCGCGATCGCATTGCGGCAAGGCAACTATCCACAGGCACGCAAGCACCTTACGACGGTACTTTTTTACCGCCCCAGCAATGCTCTCTATTACTACCAGTTTGCCCTCGCGCTGCACCAGGACAACGAGGCGGACGCCGCACGCGCAGTCCGCTACTACAAGCAGTCGCTTCAACTCGATGCCGAACAACCGCGATGCTGGGCCGACTATGGCCGGCTGTTGCTTCAGATCGGAAAGCCGAAGGCAGCGGTAAAGGCGTTGCGAAATGCGGAGACGCTATCACCCGACGAGCCATCGATCCTGGCAAAGGTCGTCGAAGGACTGTGCCTTGCCGGATACGCGGCTCAGGCCAAGTCGGTGCTCAAGGCCGCGCGATTTCGAAATCCGCGTGACCCCCGTTTTGTCAAACTGTGGAACGATTTCCTCTACGAGCAGATTCGTGACGAACAATCCGTGCCGCCGGTCGCGGAGGAGCCAGTCATTCTGCCGTTCGTGCGCCGTGCGGCGGTCGTTCCGACGCGGCTAGGGTCAGGCACCATCGTCCGGATGGACATTGCTTCGACGCGTGCTCCTCACCTTCCGGGCCAGGCTCAACACTCCGACGCCAAGCATGCTCCATGAGACGGTGACAGCCGCCTTTCGCCGTTGGTCCGGACCGCCTGCCTTTCGTGCCTACGGTCGGTCCGAGACGGAGGTGGGTTGGCACGTCATCGATGTGTTCGCCACGTATCGACGCGACTGTTCCTCACGCTGGCCGCTCATGAGCGGAACGTGCATCTGCTGGTCGGCCAACGTCGTAGCAGTGGGCTGGGATTTCGCGGAGATGGTGCTGCGGGAACAGGCACGCGAACCAGCGTCCCAAACGCGTCCAGTCGTCGTTGCCGGCGGTCGGCTGCGAGACTGGCGGCGGCGTTGTGCCGCGGGTGCGTCGAGTCAACCTTCTGCTAGCGAAGTACTCGCACACGAGTTTGGGCACACCGGTCAAGTGCGCCGAATGGGCTGGCTCTATTGGCCGGTTGGCGGCGCGGTGACGCTGTTTCGCGAGGGGCCGCGCTGGTGGAACCGCTTTGAGAATCAGGCCAGTGCGACGGGCCAGTTCGGCGGCATCGTCACTGGCTCGATCCACTGCGAGTTGATTCGCCGGTTGCAGCAAGATCGGTTTTGCTAATCGACAGATCCGTTTGCATGCCGAATTCCCGCGCGAGGGCGACACGGAACCGCCATCTCGATTGACGCCGTTCGTCCGAATGATACGGCACGCCACGCCAACGCGAACGCAGTTCCTCGGGTTCGCGGATCGAACAACGACAAGCGTTACAGCGACGCAATCGGGAGTGGTTTGCTAGCGTCCCGTTTGCCGCCAATGGATCGACGGGGTAATAACTCCGGGTGGACTGCAACTGTCCAACGGACGCTACCACCGCAGTAGCTTTCGCGGGGGATGCTACCATTCACTCAAATCGTACGGCAGCCGTCGCTCTCGGGAGCCACCGATGATCCGACCGACAGTACCAGAAGATACGCCGACGTTGCTCGAACTGACCGAAGCGACAGGGTTCTTCAAACCTCACGAGGTCTTGGCTCTCGATGAGGTTCTATCGGACTATCACGCCTCGAACCGGGAGCTTGGGCATGTCTGTATCACCTTGCAGGTAGAGAACGAAATCCTTGGCTTCGCCTACTACGCCCCGGCCGAAATGACCGACCGGACCTGGTATCTGTACTGGATCGCCGTGCGGCGCACCGAACACGCCCGCGGCCTCGGTGGCCAACTTCTTCGTTATGCCGAGGAGGGCATTCGTGCCCGTGATGGTCGCGTCCTGTTCATCGAGACGTCGAGCCTACCACTCTACGAGCCGACCCGGCGATTCTATCTAAAGCACGGATACAATTGTGAGGCGGTCTTGCACGACTTCTATACCGAGGGCGACGACATGGTCGTGTTCCGCAAGCGACTTTAGACGATTCGCAAGACTTCGGTTTGCGGTTCGCCGCCCGTGACGTGGACGGAGCCGCTTCCATCGATGTAGACGTTCACTTCACTGCGAACGCCAAACTCCGGCAAATAGATGCCCGGTTCAATCGAGAAACAGGATCGTGGCAGCACGCGCCTCTCTTCGCGAGTCTCCAGGTTGTCCATGTTCGCGCCGTTGCCGTGTGTCTCTTCACCAATGGAGTGCCCGGTGCGGTGGATGAAGTAGTCCCCGTAGCCCGCGGCTTCGATGACTTGGCGTGTTGCGTCGTCGACTTGCCAGCCTTGCAGCGACTCCTTCTTCGCATAGGCATCGCGAACCTTGCGAATACCAGCGTCGCGGGCCGCCGCCACGATATCGAACACACGCGAGTTCTGAACGGGAACCGAATCACCGACGAAGCCGACACGCGTCAGATCGCTATAAACTGCTCGCGGCTTCGCCAACTTTGCCCATAGATCTACCAAGACGAATTGCCCCTGCCGAATCAGCCCGGCGTCGCCCGGTCGCGGTTCGTAGTGGGGATCGCCAGAGTGCGGACCCACACCAACGATTGGTGGATGATCGCACGTCATGCCGTGCTTGCTGAAGTGGTCGAGAATTGCCTTCTGGACTTCGAGTTCGTGGACGGACCCGCCATCCTTCGTTCGGGCGGCAATCAGCCCAAAAGCGACATCAAAGGCGGATCGCGTGTGTTTTGCAGCTTCGAGATGCATGGCCCATTGGTCGTCGTCCCAGCATGCCTCGAACATCTGAATCAGGTCGCCCGATGGCGCAATGTCGATTCCAAACGACTTGACCAGCTCGATAGTTCCCGCATCGACTCGTGAGACGTACGGGTTCGCATTACGTGGGACGTACTCCATTGCAATCGTCTTGCAGCCCTTGACGAGGTCGCCGACGCCGGCTTCGAGGCTCTGCCACTTCAGATACGTCGTACTCGTGCCTGGCAGATGATCGAGAGCATGCGGTTCGATGCGATGATTGAGCTTACGCGGCTCGCCCTTTGCGGGGATGAAGTAGAACCAGCGCCGCGAGAGCATTTGCTCGGGAGGCAGTTGTACGACTCGCCGAGCCAACACATTCAGGCCGCGAAAGTCGTAGAGCAACCAGCCATCGAAACCGAACTGACGGATCGCGGACTGGACTGCGGCTAGGTCAAACATCGCTCGCCTCCCCGGTGACATCGGTCGAGAGTTAAGGTACAACAGGGTGAACCCGCCGAACATCCGACCTGCCTGGCACTGCCATGATGACCGTCTGCCGCGCACTCGCGTTCAGTTTGCTGATCGCATCCGTCACTCGTGCGGACGCAACGCTTGAGGGGCGTCGGCCGGGCCTCACAGCGACACATACAGACACTTCGGGCGCAACGTACTTTTGTCTCGAACCGACCGTCGCGCTGGCCCTTGGCCCAGGGGAGTCCGCCCACCCGCGCCTCGCGCCAAACGGTAAGGCACGTTGGACCGGCTATCTTAAGGTGCACCAAGCCGGTGAATATCGGTTCGCGGCCACGCTCCACGGTCGAGTGGCGATTACGATCAACGACAAACCTGTCTTTGCAGTGTCAAGCGAACGGATCGCAACCATGGAGGGCAACCCCTTTCGTCTCGAAGGTGGGACTCATCCATTTGTCGTCGAGTTTACGCGCACAGGCGATGCGGCTCGACTCGAACTACACTGGCAATCGGGTGCATTTCGCCGAGAGCCATTGCCGCACGATGTGTGTTTCCACGATCCGGCACAAAACCAGCGCGAACTTGCCGGCGACGCCACCCGCGATCGTGGGCGGTTGGTCGTCGAGGAACACGGCTGTGCAAACTGCCACGGAACGAGCTCGGCGGAGACACGGCAAGGGCCGATTCTCACTCAGGTCGGCTCGCGCACCAACGCTGGCTGGCTTGATCGCTGGCTCGCCGATCCCCAGGCGTTGCGGCCCGACACAGCGATGCCGCACATGTTCAGCGACGACACGGTTGGGCGGTCCGAGCGTTACGCGGTCGTCGCCTACCTCATGTCCCTTGGTGGTTCGCCGAAGCCGGACACGGTGCCGGCCAGAGACCGAGACAAGAGTGTCGATCGCGGGCGTGCGCTCTTCGTATCGACGGGGTGTGCAGGCTGTCATACGGGGCGTGATCCGGAAACACGAGCCGATGGTACAGCTTTGCATGGCGCTCCGTCCACGTATGCCCTTGGCACTCTCGGCAGCAAGACAATCCCGACTGCCCTGTCGGCGTACCTTCGCGATCCGCTGGCGCTGAGTCCCGGCGGTCGGATGCCAAACATGTTGCTGGCGCCCGCCGAAGCGACGGACCTCGCGCGGTATCTATGTGAATCCGTCGATGGGTCGATTCGTTCGGGGTTGCCACCCGAGCCGGCCGGTGGCAAAGACTGGGTTGCGTGGGGCAAAGAACTCGTCATTTCGAAACGATGTGTTAACTGCCATGTCATAGCTGGCTTGGAGCAAGGTGCGTTGCCGGCTACGAAGCTCAAATCTGAGCTCGTGGCGAGGGCCTGCCTTTCGCCAAGTCCCGTGATCGGGTCGTCACCGTGGTATCCATTCAAGGCCGTTGATCGAACCGCGGTGATGGGTCATCTGTCGACTACTGGGACGGTGCCCGATCGTCCCGCGCCGGCCTTTGCCGCAAAGATGGCATTGAGGCGGTTCAACTGCCTGGCATGCCACCAGCGCGACGGTGAAGGCGGCTTGTCATTATCGCTCGTTGAAGAGATGCGAAAGTACGAGAAAGCAGAAAACGCCGAAGCCGTTGTTCCACCACCGCTGACGGGCGTTGGACACAAACTCCTGACGCCATGGATGCGCCAGATGCTCACCGACGGAAAGCGCGCTCGACCGTGGATGGCGCTGCGGATGCCCCAATACGGCAAGCAGCATGTCGGCCTTCTTCCCGAATTGCTCGCCGCGCTTGAGGGCGTGGCACCCGCGACTGTGCCACATGCTGTTGCGTTTGCGACGCAGAAGATCGAAGCTGGCCGAGGACTTGTCGGCAAAGCAGGTCTTGGTTGTATCTCATGCCATGATTTCGCGAGTATCCCCAATAGCGGCACGCGTGGTCCGGACTTGACGATCTCGGGCCAGCGTCTGCGGTACGACTGGTATCGCCGTTGGCTCGAACAGCCGCAGCGGATGCAGCCAGGGACACGGATGCCCCAGGTGTTTTCCGAGGGCAAGTCGTCGCTTATCACCGTATTCGGGGGCGACCAAGAACGACAATCCGAGGCCATGTGGGCCTACTGCTCGCTCGGTCCCAATGCGCCGTTGCCGGACGGGTTGGACCTTCCGAAGGGGCTCGCGGTGACAGTGGGCTCGAAACCGGTAGTGCTGCGAACGTTTATGCCGGATGCCGGCTCGCGTGCCATCGCGGTTGGCTATCCGGGCGGGGTGTCTGCCGTTTTCGATGCAGCGACAGGTCGCCTTGCATATGCCTGGACTGGCAACTTTCTTGATGCCGCCCCTGTGTGGGCGGGCCGCGGTGGCAACCCCGCGAAGGCGCTAGGCCCTCGTTTCTGGGACGCGCCGGCCGGCCCGCCCTGGGGAGTCGGCTCTCTGCCGCCCGATTTTGCTGCCCGAGGTAAGGACCCAGCGTTTGGAGCCACACTGCCCGAAGGACTCGCCTTTGCTGGTGAGCGCGGCTATCGGTTCCTAGGCTATTCACTGGATGTGGGTGGGTACCCCATTTTCGAACACCACATCAGCATTTCCCCGGGAGTTGCGCTTCAAGTTACTGAACGCCCGGAGCCCGTACGCCGTCCAGCATTCGTCGGGCTGGTGCGACATTTCACTGTGAGTTGTCCACCTGGGCAAACGGCGTGGTTGCTTGCCGGGATGTCGACAGCAGCCCCACGAGTTTTCGATGGCGCGGTTACCTCTACGGTGCCAGAGACTGGTGCGTCACTATCAGCGGACGGCCGGCTTGTGGTCCTGACGCCGGCACACGGCCGTACCGTCGCACTTCAGTTGCGAGGGCCATCTGTCGCTTGGCAGATCGACAAGGCGGGCCAGGAATGGCGCGTACTTGTGCGTGCGTCCCCAAAGGTCCATCCAGAATCGCTGCTGATCGACGTGACGGTATGGGCCGTGCCGCGGGAAGAGTCAGAACTGCTGCGTTCATTGCTGGTGCCGTGAGAGACAACGATGAAATCCGCGTGGTTCTGTGGAGTCTTGATTCTCGTAGGCGGCGTGGCGTTCGTTCGCGGAGCCGACCCGACGTATACTCGTGGAGCAACACGAGTTGCCACCATCGTCGCAACGCTTCGTGCCAACGGCTTGCCCGCGCTCGATGGTGTCTGGCATGTTATCGGCCCATTCGACAACACCGACGGCGATGGATTTGACCGCGCATACCCACCCGAGCGTGAGATTGACTTCAAGAAGACCTATCCAGGCAAACGTGGGGCAATGGTTGCCTGGGTGCCGTTTGAAGGCTTTGCTCTCGCCAAGCTCAACAACCTCGCGCGCGGCAGGCGCAATAGCGACAACTCTTGTTGTTATCTCCTGCACGAGTTCGAGGCCGCGACCGCCGTGGAACTGCCCGTCTCTTTCGGCAGCGATGACACGCTCTCTGTCTGGTTCAACGGCAAGCGGCTAATCCACGAGAACTATACGCGCCCTGCCGCGCCCGATCAGGATCGTACCGTTCTCTCCATCAAACCCGGAAAGAACAGACTGCTCGTCAAAGTGTGTAACGGTGGTGGCCAGTGGGAACTTTACGTCTGCCCGGCGCTCCCGACCTCGTGGCCCGTCGTCGTTCACAAGCAGCTCGAAAGGGATTTCCCGGGCGGGAGCAATCCTTCGATATCGACAGCCGATACTTCCGCCGAAGCTCGGCATTACCGTATTGTCACGATCACCGAGCCATCCGAGTGCGTGCTTGAAGTCGGCGGTCTTGGATTCCGACCTGACGGATCATTGTTGGCCTGCACTCGGCGAGGTGAGATCTGGCGAATTGTCAACCCAGGTGCCGACGACCCAATCAAGACGAAGTTCGAGCTGTTCGCATCCGGGCTTCACGAGGCGCTGGGCTTGCATGTCGTCGACGATCGGACGGTTTACGTTGTTCAAAGACCAGAATTGACCAAAGTAGTGGACCGGGACGGGGACGGCCGAGCCGACGAGTTTCGAGCGGTGTGCGACGCTTTCGGCGTCTCCGGTGACTATCACGAGTTTGCATTCGGCCCGGCCGTGGATGCACAAGGGAACTTCTACCTGTCGCTCAATGTGGGTTTCGGAGGCGGCCATCAATCGAAGTCCCCGTGGCGGGGTTGGTGCGTGAAGGTGAATCCGAACGGGACAATGACGCCTTACGCAACGGGATTGCGTTCACCCAACGGCATTAACATCAGTCCCGATGGCGATCTGTTCTACTGCGACAATCAGGGAGAATGGGTAGCAACGAACAAGCTGCATCACGTCCGTCCCGGCGAGTTCTACGGTCACCCGGCTGGATTGCGTTGGCTGAAGGACTCGCCATTCGCCGGGAAATTCCCGGAGAAGCCGATCAGTGGAATGCTCTACGATGGACAGCCTGGTGCCTCCGGTGTTGGCGGAATGCCAAACCTGACGCCGCCCTGCGTGTGGTTTCCCTACACGAAAATGGGTCAGTCGGCGAGCGAACCACGCTGGGACACGACGGCCGGCAAGTTCGGTCCGTTTGCTGGGCAAATCTTCGTCGGCGACCAGACCAAGTCGATGGTCATGCGCGTCGTTCTCGAGAATGTCAATGGTCGCTATCAGGGGGCCTGCATTCCCTTTCGCTCGGGCTTTCAGTGTGGAATCAACCGCCTGGTCTTCGGACCGGACGGTAAGCTATACGCAGGCCAGACGAATCGTGGCTGGGGTTCGGTGGGTGGCCGGTCGCAGGGGCTCCAGCGGCTGGAGTACACAGGTGCACTGCCGTTTGAGATTCACACCGTCAAGCTGACGCGCGACGGCTTCGACCTTGCCTTTACGAAGCCTGTCGATGCGATGAGTGCGGAAGCCGCGTCGGCCGTAAGCGTCGCGTCCCACACCTACAACTACTGGAGCACATACGGCTCACCGGAGGTCGACGTACGGGCCGAGACTGTGAGTGCCGTGAAACTGGGCGCGGACGCAAGGACCTTGTCGTTCTCGGTGGCCAAGCTGCGGCCTGGACGAGTGTACTCAATTCACCTGACGGGAGTCCGATCGACGGATGGGCAGCCCGTATTGCACAGCGATGCGTACTATACGATCAACGATCTTCGTTGATGGCTCATTCCGGAGGCGAGTATCCGGGCGCGGGCAGTCGGCCGTAACACCCCGCAGGGAAGCGAGAGGATGGTCTCGATGCAAGTGAAGTTCAAGATGTTCCACAGCGCGTTTTCCTCGTGGATGACACTCTTTCAGGAAGCAGCCGCCTTCGCAAGTCAAATGCCCACCGATCGTGTCATCAATGTCTCGCATTCGTGTGACAAAGGTGAAGGCGTCGTCGCCGTCTGGTACTGGGCAGACGACGATCCGGTCCAAGAGGAATTGCCGGCGTGATGCTCGAAGAAATCAACCCGTTCGACTTGCCCCTTCATGATCCACGGCACCCTTTCCACCTTGAACACATGGAGATGGCCCTTGAGGAGGCTGCTCAGGCCGCGGACGTCGATGAAGTGCCGGTCGGGGCTGTCATAGTATCTGCCTCGCGCGGCATCGTGGCTCGCGGGTACAACATGCGCGAGCAACTGAAAGATCCGACGGCCCATGCCGAGATGATCGCGCTTACCCAAGCCGCACAGGCCATGCAATCGTGGCGTCTCGACGACTGCATTTTGTACGTTACCTTGGAGCCTTGCCCGATGTGTGCTGGCGCTGTCGTCTTGGCTCGTTTGCCCCTTGTCGTCTACGGCGCGGCCGATCCTAAGGCCGGCGCGTGCAACACGCTTTATCAGATTCCGACGGACCCAAGGCTCAATCACCGTGCGCGAGTCGTGGGTGGCGTCCTCGCGGACAGGTGTGGCGCGGCCTTGACGGAGTTTTTCGCGGCGAAGCGCCGTGCCGGCAAGTCTTAGCCGTCCCCGACTACCGGCGAAACCGCACGGGCCTTCGAGCCGATTCCCGCGGTAAGGGCTAACGCCGCCTTGTCCCGCGTGGTATCGTGAATACAGGGGCGGTTCACATTCGAGTTCGTGTGGGGGCGACGGAATGAAGAGGGTGTGGTCGCTGGCAATGGCAGGTGGGCTTGCCGCCAGTGTGGCACTGGGCCAGTATCCCAATGCTCTATGGACGCGGCCGGTCGCACCGCCGAATGAAGTCCTCGATCGCCTGAATCTGGCGAAGGCATGGCAAATCCGCATTCCGACAGACGGTCCAAAGGATGGCATCGAGTCGATTCAGAACCTCGGCACGCAGATTATCGTGCAGACTCGCCGTGGTGACCTCGTTTCGCTGGACCCGGTGACGGGAGCGACAGAGTGGCGAGCCTCGGTCGGTCAGCCTTACCATGTGACTCATGAAGTTGGCTACAACGACGACCTGATCCTGGCGACAGGTGCGACGCGCGTCTACGCGTTCGATCGCGCGAACGGCGAGCCGCTCTGGGCCGCCGACCTACCGTCAACACCGTCTTCACCGCCGGCGGCCGACGCCGATGGATTCTATATCTGCCTCAGCAATGGTCGTCTGGCTGCCTATGCTTTTCCCGTCGATCTGACCAAGGCGACAGCCACAAAACCGAAATCGGGCGGCACGGAGATCACTAAGGCGAAGGCACCACCACCGCCGCCGCCTCTGAACGACCGCAACTACCTGGGAGCGGGCTTCAATGGTGGACGTTCTGCACAGGGCAGTGGCTTACCGGGCGGCCGTTCGGCACAGACCAACATTGGTGACATTGGCAAGCGTAGCGTTGTCAGCGTATTCGACGTCAAGAAGAACTCGCGAGGCTCGCTCGCCGTCGATGGGCCGAAACTGCGCTGGGAATTCCCGACAAACCGTCGTATCCAGGATCGGCCGCTGCTAAGTGCCAAAACGGTACTTGTTGTCAGTACCGACAAGTACGCCATTCTGGTTGACAAACTGCACGGCGACAAGGCAACGGAGCTACCCGCTCGCGACGCACTTTCTGCACCCGTCGGTCGTTACGGTGAGATCGCATATGCCGCTGACCGGGACGGAACGGTCTATTGCTACGATCTTGGCAGCAAAGCAGTCCGATGGACGTTTTCAACGCACAGTACCAGCACGATCCGAACCGAGCCACGGGCGACTGACGAGGACGTGTACATCAACGCAGACTTTGGAGGACTGATTCGCCTGGACCGAGCAACCGGATCGCTGATCTGGCAGTGCCCTGACGCATTTCGCTTTCTCGCCGAGAATCGCAAGTACGTGTATGCGACCGACAAGCAAAACCACCTCTTGGTCATCGACCGTGCCAGGGGATCGGTGATCGCCAATTACGACTCGTCCGCGTTTACCCTGCCAATCGCAAACGACATGACGGATCGGATCCTGTTGGCCGCAGAAGATGGAACGATTGTCTGCCTTTACGACCGCAGCTACCCTTCGGCACTGAAGCTGCGGGCTGCCGAGCCAAGGGTTGCTCAATCCGCGCAGACGAAGCCTGCGGAGGAACCGAAGCCGGAAAAAACACTCGAGTCTCGACCGGCTACCGAACCGAAGCCCAAAACGGAGCCGACCGATCCGCCGGAACCGAAGCAGCCGTCAGAGCCAAAGGCGAACCCACAGCCAAAGCCGAAGACGCAGCCGAAGGCAAAGGGGAAGGGCTGACCTGCAACGAGATTGTCTGATAATATTGGAGCCTGATGTCGCGCTGTATGAGTTGCGCGACGTCGGGCTCCAATGACTTTCTCAATGGCCAAACCATGTCATTTCGCCGTGCCTTTGTCGTCCTGACTGTGGGGCTCGGTGTCGTACTACCGGTGGCCGGTCCTTGTACGGCCGATTTGTGGAATTACGGGTCGTTCCTCAACCGGCCAGGTTCTTGGCGATGGTCGTCGCTGGCTGCCAACTCGCTTTGCCTGGTTGCTGGCACATGTGTCCTGGCTCTGCCCGTCGGGACACTACTAGCCCTGCTTCTCGAGCGCACTGATCTGATCGGTCGCAAATGGATACAGCGCGGGCTTATCGTGGCGTTATTCGTACCGCTGCCTGTTATCGCGACAGCGTGGCAGGAGGTAGTTGGTGGAGGAGGCTGGTCGATCGGATTGCCGGCTGCGATCTGCCTGCACGCGATAGCCGGATTGCCGTGGGTCGTCTGGCTTGTCGCGCTGGGCGCTGCTTCGATTGAGCCGGAAGTCGAGGACGATGCACTAACGCACGCGTCGGCTTGGGTCGTTCTCCAGCGTGTGGTCCTATCGCGAATCTGGGCGTCGGTCGGCGTTGCTGGCTTGTGGCTTGCGATTAGCTGCGCGACAGAAATCACGATCACCGATGTGACACAGGTACGCACATTTGCGGAAGAGGTCTACACGCAGACTGTCTTACCCGATCCTGGTGCACCAGTGGAGACGATGCCTGCACGAGCTGTCGCTGTCGCGTTTCCCCCGGTTGTGCTGACCACGCTCTTCGTTGGATTTGTTGTCGTACGTTGGCGTTCGCGACTACCGGCCCTAACCTCGACGCCGCGTCAGCGTCCGATCGTTCTTCTCGGTCGCTGGCAGGCGCCCATGTTTGCCCTTGCGCTGCTAACATTGATCGCGTTACTTGCGGTCCCCATTGGGGTACTCGTTCAGCGTCTAGGAATGTCGAGGCACGGTGCATGGTCGGCATCCGATGCAGCTAAATACCTATTCCGTGCTGCTATTGCGCACGGCCCGACCATCGGAAGGACAGTGGGTGCGGCCGTCTGTGTCGGAGGGATTGCCACAGCTCTTGCGGTAATTTCCTGCTCGATCGTCCGCCGTGGCTGGTGGGCCGGTGTCGCGCTTGTTGTAATCACGGCTGCGCTCTGGTCGGCACCGGGCCCAGTGATCGGCGTCGCGCTCAAACAGGCGATCGATTCCTTGCTCGACTTCGAAGGCCGGTTCGGTATCAACGTACTCTCGCCAATTCTCTACAGCGGTCCTTCGCCGATTCCGGCGGCGTGGGCTTGCCTGATCCGCTTCTTTCCATGTGCCGTTGCCTTGGTATGGCCTGCGGTTCGAGTCATTCCGGTTGGTCAATTCGATTCGGCGGAACTCGATGGTGCGGGCGAAGTCCGTCACGTTGTGTGGCCCCATGCGGTGAACGCGGCATTGAGGGCCGGAGCGGCCGTCGCGATCCTGACGCTCGGTGAGATTGGGGCGAGCAAGATTGTAGCGACGCCAGCCGGTGAGTTCTTTGCACACGATGTCTTCGCGAGAATGCACTACGGACCCGGTAACCAGTTGGCCGCACTATGCCTGTTGATGCTCGCGGTCGTGATTCCACCAGCCGTATTGTTGAGCATTAGTCGAGCTCGCTGAGACCGGGAAGGGGTAGGTGAGCGATCTCACTCTGCTCGGCACTGCGAGCGACGGCTTCCGTGAATTCCATGTAGGCAACGCCGGTCGCAAAGTCGGTATAGCGGACAGGTGCACCGGTTCGGATTGAATCGATGTAGTCGGCTTCGACTCGCCACTGACCGCGCTGGCTCGCCGGAACTTCTATTTCGCGGAGGGCGCTATCGTGCGCGCTTTGCCCGTATAGCTGGTCCGTGGCCAGGTCATAGTGCAGGAACCCTTCGCTTCCGTAGAGCTTGATCCACATGCCACCGCCAAAGCGTGTGACGCCGCTGAGTTGATACGTGGTGCTGACACCGTCATCGTTTGATGCGATCACGTGGACGATGTCCGGCGTTCCAACCTGGCGACGGATTCCTGCCGGATCGACACGCATCGGAATGGCTGCGCGTGCCTCGGCCGCGACACGACTGGGCTGAGGGATCCAACGGAGGAGCGTCTCGTGCAGAATGCCCAATGCAAGCATGTTCAGGCCGGACAGCGCGGCATCCTGTCGCCAGGACAACGGGGCACTCGGGTCGGCAAGCGCACCGTTACGTCCGACGACTTCGACTTCGCGTACCTCGCCGAGATAGCCATCTGCGATCAGCTTGCGCACATGCGCATCGTACGTCAGACCAAATGGACTCGGCACAACTTGGGCGACCAGCGTGGGATGTCCCTTGGAGGCGGCGAGCATTCGGTGCGCCTCCGCAGCGTTCATGGCAAGTCTTGCTTCAGTCAGCACGTGTTTGCCGGCGTCCAGGGCAGCGAGCGTAATCTCACAGTGCAAATATGGCCATGTGCCGATCACGATGGCATCGATGCGTGTGTCAGTGACCAAATCCTGCCATCGCTCAAACGTCCGTGGGATGCCGAACTCCGTGGCCGTGGCCGCGGTCGACTCGGGTCGTCGATTGCAGACCGCCGCGATCTCGACGCCAGGTACGGCCAGGAGTCCGGGGATGTGACGCGATTTCGTGTTGCCGCCGGCCCCAATCAGTCCAACGCGGATGATGTCGCTCATCGAGAACCTCCCTAGCAATACCCTCATGGACGATGTTACCCGGCCGGCCGTGCGACTCAAGATTCAGCGGCGGTCATCGCACCCTTGGGTCTTCCAGAAGATGGTCGAAAAGCCGGCGGTGCGCATCCCGCCCGGCACTGTTGTGGACATCCTCGACCGCGACGGTCAGTGGGTCGGCCGGGGATTCTACAACGGTCACTCGCGTATTTCGCTCCGAGTCCTGACATCGAATCGCGATGAGGAGATCGACGAAGCGTTCTACGCGCGCCGGATCGGTCGGGCCGTCGCCTTGCGACGCGATTGGCTCAAACTCGATGCTGTCACGGATGCCTACCGGCTCATTCACTCGGAGGGCGACGAACTGAGCGGCCTGGTTGTGGACCGTTTCGCAAACACACTCGTGATTGAGTTCTTCTCCGCGGGTATGTTCAAGGCCCGAGATGTCATTCGCGACGTGCTGCTCACACAGTTTCCAAGTAGCGCGGTCTACTGGTTTGCCGAAGAGCACGTTCAGAAGCAAGAGTCGTTCGATTGCCGCGCAATGGAACTGCCGACGCCGGGCGTGATTCGCGAACATGGTCTCCGTTTTCGAGTCGCACCCGGCGGAAAACACAAGACTGGGTTCTTTGCGGACCAACGGGAGAATCGGCGATTCCTCGGCGACCTATGTCCTGGCAAGCGTGTTCTCGACCTCTGTTGCAATAGTGGTGGGTTCGCAGTCTATGCGAAAGCACTTGGCAATGCGGACGAGGTCATTGGTGTCGATCTCGACGAATCGGCGATTGTCTTGGCCAAGCAGAATGCGAATTTGAACCAAGCGCAGATTCGATTTGTGCAAGCGGACATCTTTGCGTGGCTCCGAGACGTGATTCCGTCTGGTCAGCGGTTCGACGTCGTCGTCCTGGACCCGGCCAAGCAGACTCGCGACCGCGAAGCCGTCGACTACGCCTTGCGTCAGTACTTCGACATGAACAAACTTGCCCTGCAAGTCGTGGCACCGGGTGGCATCTTTTTGACGTGTTCCTGCACTGGGCTGGTCAGTGAGGTGGACTTTCTGGAAACGCTGCGTCGGGCCGCATGGCAAGCAGGTCGGACATTGCAAGTTCTTCGCCTGAGTGGCGCAGGGGGCGATCACCCGTTCCTCGTCCACGTACCGGAAGGGCGCTACCTAAAGGCCATCTTTTGTCGCGTCGATTAGTAGCGACGAACGGCCGACAGGCGCCGTTCGTTGGCCGCTACTAACCACGAACTACCCCATTGAAGGGAGATTTGGGAACAACGGGCCGCCGCCGCCCATCCCGCCCCGTAGCGGGTCCTTCCGGGGTTTCTTCGGTTTGGTCGGCACTTCCGCCTCAGCTTCTTCGGGCTCCTCAACCTTGGGAGCCGGCGGTGGCTCCTTGGCCTTGGCCGCTTGCTTCAGGGAAAGCGACATGCGCTGTTTCTCGGGATCAACGCCGAGGACCATCACCTCAACATCTTGCCCTTCTTTGACGACGGCACTGACGCGGAAGACGCGGTTCGGGGCCAATTCGGATACGTGAATCAGACCTTCGATGCCAGGTGCGACCTCGACAAACGCACCGAAATCGGCGATTCGCGTGACCTTGCCACGAGCTAGCGATCGCGGTGGGAACTCTCCGGCGATCTTCTCCCAGGGGCTCGCCGCGAGTTGGCGAAGGCTCAAGCTGACCTTGCGCTTCTCGCGATCGACGCGCACGACAGCCACTTCGACCGTTTGGCCGGGCGACACGATTTCGCCAGCGTCCTTCACACGTGACCAACTCAGTTCGCCCATCGGGATCAGCCCATCGATGCCGCCCAAGTCGACGAACGCACCGAATTCCTTAACCGAGCGAACGACGCCCTTCCGAATCTGACCTTCTGCAATCGTGCCCCAGGCTTTTTCGGCCATCTCAGCCTTATCGCGTTCAAGGAGCGCACGCCGGCTGACAACGAGGTTTCGCTCTTCAGGATGAACTTCGGCGACGAGGCAGAGCAGTTTCTGATTGACGTATTGCTCTGCATTCTCGACGCGGTACAGGTCGATCTGACTGATCGGAAGGAAGCCTCGGATGCCATTGACCTCGACCGACAGGCCACCCTTGTTGACCTCGGTCACGCGGGCTTCGACTGTCTGGCCAATTTGGATGCTCGACCAATCGGCTTCGACGGCGGCTCCCTTTCGCGTCAGGATCAGCAGTCCGTCGCCGGGGTCGTAGCCTTCAATCTGAAACTCGACGGAGTCGCCCGGCTTCGGCAGCCCCTCGGGAAACTGTGCGCCGGAAATAATTCCTTGGCTGCGGCCGCCAGGCACATCAATGAAGACACTGCCGTGGTTGACGCTCAAGACGCGGCCTGTCTTCACGGGCTTTGCTTCGGCGAGGGCTTTGGGGCCACGCGGTGCCGCAGCAGGCTCACCAAAGATGTCCTTTTCGCTCAGGCCAGAGAGCGCGGCTTCCATCTCCGCTTCAATCATCGCGTCAAGCTCTCGAAGCTTCGGTGGCGTGGCTGCGATGTCTTGCTTGTCGAGAACGGGCGGCTTGGGTTCTTCGTGTTTTGGCGATTCGCGGCGATCCCGCCGGCTGGCGACGCGCTCGGCGAATGCCGATCGCGGTCGCTGGGGCGCTGGAGTCGAGTCTTGCGGCGGAACGGGGTCGGACGGCGGCAACGGATCGACGGTCATGGCTTGTCCTTGGTAGCGGCCGGAGCGATCTCGCGGACGCGCAGGTTGCGGAATTCCACTTCTCGGTTCGGGCCGTGGCTCTGCAAGCAGATCGACCCCTTGAGCGGCTTCGATTTGATGGCTTCGATGGTCGTTTGATCGACATCGATCACCTTGTCACCGTTCAGCGTAATCGTGATATGGGGGCCGACGCAGTTCACGACCAGGGTATTCCACTCGCCGGCTGGCCTGTTGGCATTCTTACTTGGAGCGACGTATCGGTACAGAGAGGCTGTCGAGGTCTTGGACGCAGGCTTACCGGCGTCATCGATGATTTGAATCTCGTAGGCGAAGTAGCTTGGCCTGGTCTGAGATGATTTCTTGGGATCAAATGGCCCGGTTCGGATCCCGACACCACTATTCCCCGCGCTGCTCTCGCGCTCCGTTTTCGGGGCGATCCGGTATTCCATCACAAGCTCGAAGTCGGAAAAATCACGTTTGGAGTACCGCAGAAAGCCAAACACGCGATTGGCCGTCACGAGCTTTCCATCGCGAACAAACCACACCGGTGTCTTCTGCCCATCAACGGTGGCTTCGGCCGGCCCTTCAACGGTCCAACCATCGAGGGTCTTCCCGTCGAACAACACAACCTCAGGCGGTGTGTCGGCTCTGCTGTGGCCAATTACGAGAAACAGGATTGCGAGGGAGAGTCGCATCGGAGTACTCCGGCCAGCGGGGCTGCACACGCGGCCCCGCTGGCCTGCAACGGGTCACTTACCGAGCACGGCTTGCGCAGCGGCCAGGCGGGCGACAGGGACGCGGAACGGACTGCACGATACGTAGTCCAATCCAACCTTGTGACAAAATACGACGCTCGCCGGGTCACCTCCGTGTTCACCGCAAATGCCGATCTTGAGTTTGTTGCGCTTCGCTCGACCGCGCTCCACGCCCATCTTGATCAGCTCGCCGACTCCTTCCTGATCGATCGTTGCAAACGGGTCGGCCGCGAGGACATCCGCTTTCTTCGGATCGGTGTAGGCCGAAATGAACGGCCCGTAATCGTCTCGACTGACGCCGAGCGTCGTTTGGGTTAGGTCGTTGGTGCCAAACGAAAAGAACTCAGCCGTATCGGCGATCTCGCCCGCGGCCACGCATGCCCGGGGAAGCTCGATCATCGTGCCCACCATATAGTCGACCGTAACACCCGTTTCGGCGAACACCTTTTTCGCCGTATCTCGGACGATCGCTTCCTGATTGGTCAGTTCCTTCTTGAAACCAACAAGAGGAATCATGACTTCGGGGTGAACATCGATTCCCTCCTGCTTGACCGCGACGGCCGCCTCGAAGATCGCCCGCGCTTGCATGGCGGTGATTTCGGGATAGACGATGCCGAGCCGGCAACCGCGGTGGCCAAGCATTGGGTTGGCTTCGTGCAGTTCGCTCACGCGCTTGGCCACCGTGAACGGATCGATGCCGAGTTTCTCGGCGAGCTCTTTTTGGGCCGCGTGTGTGTGCGGCAGGAATTCGTGTAGTGGCGGATCGAGCAGTCGAATCGTCACGGGCTTCCCGGCCATCGCCTTGAATAGCCCGGCGAAATCGGCTCGCTGGAACGGGAGCATCTTGGCGAGAGCCTTTTCGCGCGCGGCCGTGTCCTCGGCCATGATCATCTCGCGCATCTCGGTGATGTGGTCGAAGAACATGTGCTCGGTCCGGCACAGGCCAATGCCCTCAGCGCCGAATGCGATCGCCTCGGCCGCCTGCTCTGGCAGGTCCGCATTGGTGCGAACGCGAAGCGTGCGCTTTTCGTCGGCCCAATCCATGACCATCTTGAAGCGCCGAAAGGTATCCGATTTCTCGGGAGGCAGTTCCTTTCGGATGAGAACTTGCACGACTTCGCTTGGCGAAGTTGCAATGCCGCCGGCGAACACCTCACCGGTGAACCCATCGATCGAGATATCCTCGCCTTCCTTGAATATCTGACCGTTGACTTTGATGACTCCCTTGTTGTTATCGATCTCCAGTTCGCCGGCTCCGACGATGCACACCTTACCCATTTGTCGACTGACCAAGGCAGCATGGGAGGAAACACCGCCCACGGCGGTCAGGATGCCGAGTGCAGCCTTCATGCCGCGAAGATCCTCGGGCGTCGTCTCCTTACGCACGAGTATGATCTGCGCGTTGGGATTGGCGTGTTTCATCGCCTCGGCTTTTTGCGGCGAGCAAACGATCTTGCCCGTGGCTGCGCCGGGGCCTGCCGGGATGCCCGTTGTCAAGCGCTTACCGGCCTTCGCTGCCGCTTTCTTGGCCTGTGGGTCGAATAGCGGCTGCAGTAATTGGGACAGGTCGCCAGCCGGGATAAACTTGGAGGAAATCGCTTCTTCCTTGGAGATTAGTCCTTCCTCGACGAGGTCCGTTGCGACGCGCACCGCCGCGAATCCAGTACGCTTGGCGTTGCGGGTCTGGAGCATGTACAACTTGTTGCGGGAGATCGTGAACTCGATGTCCTGCATATTCCGGTAGTGCTTCTCGAGCTTCTTGCCGACCTCGACCAACTCCTTGAAAGCCTGGGGCATGTCCTTACCCAGCGACTCTTCGATTCGCTTGGTAGGCCGCGAACCATTGACGACATCCTCACCCTGAGCATTGATGAGGTAGTCGCCGTTGATGCCCGGCGCGCCCAAACTGCCGTCGCGCGTCAGCGCGACGCCTGTCGCACAGTCCTCGCCGAGGTTACCGAACACCATCGCCATGACGTTACAGGCCGTTCCCCATTCGTCCGGAATGCCGTACTGCCGTCGATAAACGCACGCACGGTCATTCATCCACGAACCAAATACGGCACCGATCGCTTGCCAGATTTGTTCGTGGGGGTCTTCAGGGAAGTCGCGGCCGGTGTACTTCTTGATCGCCGCCTTCGATTCGGCGATGATTGTCTTCAATCCTTCGACGCTCACCTCGTTGTCGAGCTTGACGCCCTCTTTGTGCTTGACCCTTTCCAAGATGTGCTCAAATGGCTCGTCCTTATGCCCTTTGAGCCCCATCACGACTTCACCGAACATAAGGAGGAGCCGACGGTAGCTGTCGTATGCGAACTTTTCGTTGCCACTTTGCTTGATCAAGGCCTGGACCGTCGTATCGTTCAAACCGATGTTGAGGACCGTATCCATCATTCCCGGCATCGAGTCACGTGCGCCGGAGCGGCATGCGAGCAGGAGCGGGTTGGTCTTATCCCCGAATTTCGTTCCCATCGTCTCTTCGACCTTGCGTAATGCCTGCGCAACCTGGTCGCGAAGTTCCGGTGGGTATTTGCGGCCGTGAGCGTAGAAGTAGGTGCAGACATCGGTGGAGAGGGTGAATCCGGCCGGAACGGGAAGGCCGATCTTGGTCATTTCGGCAAGGTTGGCACCCTTGCCACCGAGGAGATTGCGCATCGAGGCATCGCCGTCGGCATGGTTGTTTCCAAAGAAATAAACGTACTTGGTACTCATACTTGTCTCAGAAGGTGATAGTGAAGCGCCCCTCTCAACCCGCTTGTTTTACAGAGGGCGTCAGATCGCGTCCAACGGCTCGGCAGTAGCGTTCCGCGCCGTATTCTGGTATCGTCAACCGTTGTCCCACGATGAGGACCGACATGCTGGATGTTGCTTTCGTCCGCGCTAACCTCGATGCTGTCATCGCTAACTGCCGGAACCGCGGCGTTCGGGCCGATGCGACGGCGGTCGTTCGTCTTGATGACGAACGCAAGAAGCTAGTTACCGAAACCCAAACGTTGCAACAGCGAGCCAACGAGGTTGCAAAGACGACGGGTGCCGAGAAAGATCCAACGCGGAAACAGGACCTGATTGCGGAAGGCAAGCGCTTGCGAGAGCAGGTGGCGTCGATCGAAAAGCAGGTCAAACAGGTTGACGCCGATCTTCACACTGCGCTACTCACGCTTCCGAACATGACGCATCCAGATGCGCCAGTCGGACGAGAGGCGTCCGACAACAAAGTCATTCGTCGGTGGGGCGACCCACGTCGATTCCCTTTTCCGGCCAAAGACCACGTTGCCATTGTCGAAGCTCTCGACCTTGCTGACTTCGAGGCGGGTGCCGCGGTAGCAGGTCAGAAATTCTATTTCCTCAAGAACGAAGCCGTATTGCTCGAACTTGCCTTGTGCCAATTCGCCATGCAACGGCTCGTTTCGGAGGGCTACACTCCGATTATCACGCCCGACCTCGCCCGTGCCGAAATCCTCGAAGGCATCGGCTTCTTGCCGCGCGATCCCAATCCCGAGACGCGGCAAGTCTATACGGTCGCCGATAGTGACCTTTGCCTCATCGCCACTGCCGAGATCACACTTGGCGGCATGCACCGCGACCGAATCTTCGACGAACTCGATTTGCCGAAGAAGTACGTGGGTCTCTCGCATTGCTTCCGAACCGAGGCCGGCGCGCCGGGTCGCGACACACGCGGTCTCTATCGCGTTCACCAGTTCACCAAGGTCGAGATGTTCGCATTCTGCGCGCCGGACCAAAGCGAGGATATTCACCTTGAGATTCTGCGAATCGAAGAGTCGATCTTCCAAGCACTTGGACTTCCGTACCATGTGATCGATACCTGCACCGGCGATCTCGGCGGGCCGGCCTACCGCAAGTACGACCTGGAGGCCTGGATGCCGGGTCGGGGTGAGGGTGGCGAATACGGCGAAGTCACGAGTACATCGAACTGCACGGACTTTCAGGCTCGACGATTGGGAGTCCGATACAAGTCGCCGAAGCAAAAGGGAACACGGTATGCGCACACGTTGAATGGAACGGCCGTTGCGTGTACCCGGGCTTTGGTCGCCATACTCGAAAACTACCAAAGAGCCGACGGCTCTGTCGACGTACCCGAAGTCTTGCGCCCGTGGGTCGGAAAGGACACCATCGGCCCGCGCCCGAAGTTGTAGGAGCACTCCATGAGGCGAGGCATTCCGGCAATAGCTGTGGCGATCGGCTTGGCGATCGTTGTGGGCGTGATGTCGAGTGACGGTAAGGCGGGACGAGTCGAATCGTCGGCCGATGCGCTGCCGGCTCGTGCAATATGCCGCATCGGTTCGTCGAGCTTTCGGCACGGTGGCCCTGTCACCAAGTTGGCGTACACCCGCGACGGGAAAACGCTCTACTCGGCATGTCCCACCGACCAGCGAGTCCGGCTGTGGGATTCGACGACGGGGCGTGAACTCAAATCACTAGGTGAATCCGTCGGCATTGAGAGTGTTGTTGTTCTCGCGGAGGGCAAAGTCGTCGCCACGGCCGACGACCGCAAGTCGATTCGACTCTGGGATACCACCACGGCTAAGGAAATACGGCGTTGCCGGGAACCGGAGGAAGTTCCCGGTCTGGCTCAACGAGTCCTCGGCCTGACACTTGGCAAGCGTACGCACGATCTCGCCGTATCGGCCGACGGTAAGACACTCGCCAGCTTGTACCAGGCCGATAACACGGCCATGGTCTGGGATGCCAGTTCCGGTGCCGAGCGTGTGGCAATTCGCGGAACAGGCGCTGGCTTCTCAACGCTCGATTTGGCGGCCGATGGCAAGGCGGTATTTGTTGGTACGCGCAAAGGATCCCTCGCCAGCTACGACACGACCACGGGCGAATCGTCGCTGGCGTATAACGGATTCTCGGAGACGATCCAGGCGGTCGCGGTCTCATCGGACAGAAAGCTGATCGCTGCGCTGGCCGAACAACAAGGTCTGCGGCTTTGGGATGTCGCTTCGGGTAAGGAAGTCCATCGCGACCCCCAGCCATTTGACGGAGCCGCAGTTGCGTTTTCGCCGGATGGCAAGACGGTTGCCTATTCCTTTGCGGACAAAGAGGGCGGCAATCACCTCCGGTTGTTTGACACGGTCGCCGGGAAGCCGACGACGATCCTGAGCGGTCTGTTGGAGAAGCTGGAGACGTTGAGCTTCTCGCCCGATGGCAAGACGCTCGCAGCCGCCGGCACCGGAAATACGATCCGCTTTTTCGACGTGGCGACTGGGAAAGAGCGCGATCCACCGACTGGTCATGCGGGTGCAATGACAACGATCGGCATCAGCCCAGACGGCCGCTTCGTTGTGACTTGTAGCGTTAACGACAATGTTGTCCGACTCTGGGACGCACAGACGGGTCGCGAAGTACGACGGCTGGAGGGCAATGAGGGGGGCGTCGATGAAGTGCAGTATTCGCCCGACGGGCGATATATCGCGTCCGCGAAGGAGCAGCACCCCGTTTATGTGTGGGAGGCTGCGACAGGCAAGTTAGTGCGAAAGATCGAGGATCACCCGAGCATTGGCACGCACATCCGCTTTTCTCCGGATGGGAGCCGAATCGTCACAGGCGGCACAACCAAGGTCGTTGCCATTTGGGAAGTTGTGTCGGGAAAGTTGTTGCAGGAATACGCAACACCTCCGTTGGGGATATCGAGCATCGCGACGTTTGACGACAACGCGATGTGGGCCGTAGAAGATAAGTCACAAGTTGAGAGCGAAGAGGAAGGTCGGCACGTCGCGATTTTCGATTTGATGAGTGGCAAAGTCGTGCGCCGACTCCTCGCTGGCGACAAGACGGTCGGCGGACTCTGGTCGAGCGGCATCGCAATATCGGTGGATCGCAGGTCTGTGGCCGTTTCAGGCAAGGATGGCGTTGTGCGGGTGTACGAACTACTTACCGGTGCGGAGAGACAGCGTTTTGCCGATGACGGGGAACAATCAGCGTGGCGGGGAACACAGTTCCTGGCGTTCTCGCCCGACGGACGAATGCTGGCGACCTGCGGCACGATGAACCCGGTGACGAGAGTTTGGGACATATCGGCCGGCACAGCCTTGCCACCGCTGGCCGGGCATCGCGGAATGATTGGCGCGGTGGACGTTTCGGCCGATGGTCGACGCCTCATTACGGGTTCGCAAGATACGACGTGTCTTGTCTGGGACATGGCCAGACTTGCGCCAGCACCGAGAAAGCGAGCCGTGACTGGTAGCGACCTGTTGAAGGACTGGGACGCATTGCGCGATCGCGACGCTGCGAAGGCGTATCGATCGCATTGGAATCTCGTGGGCGGCGGTGCCGCGACAGTCGAGTTCATGCGCGAGCAACTCAAGGCGGGCAAAGCTGGTGATTCGGGCCAAGCCTCTCGTTGGGTCTTGGAACTCGACTCTCCGAAGTATGCGGCCCGCGAGCGCGCCACAGCGGCCCTAATTGGCATGCTCGATGAGGCAGAGGCATTGCTTCGACAGACCTTGGCGACCACGGATTCTGCCGAAGTTCGACAGCGAGTCCGAATGATCCTGGATTGGCCGCGCCTTCGCGAAGTCCGGACGATTGAAGTGTTGGAATCGCTTGCGACACCCGAGGCTCAGACGTTGCTGAGCGAATTGGCACGAGGACCGGACGGATCACTCCTGACCCGAGAGGCCAAGGCGGCACTTCAGCGGTTGTCGGTGCGAGTCGGGGTCAAACGGGAATAGTCGACAGACACGATTTGCCAGGCTGTTATCCTGCAATCGTCACTGCGTAGCGACGAAGACGGCGACGAACATTTTTCGCGGAGTCTCGACAGCCAACGGCAATCAACTTCAAGAGTCGAAATGGTGGGGTGCTGCGATGTCGCGAGAACTCACCCGGCAGATCCTCTCCAGCGTAGCCATTGCGACGCTCGCCAGTTTCTCTGTTGCAGCCCCACCACCTCCGCAGGCGCGCACGGCTGCCACGACGACACCCGTGCTCCCGCTCAAAGAAGCGAATGTCGATCTCGTCGGCGATCCGTTGCCCGCCGGTGCCATCGCGCGGATGGGCTCGATTCGCCTTCGACATGCCAATGCGACCGACATTGTGGCTATGCCCGATGGCAAGACACTGGTCACGTCCGGCCGCGACTTGCGATTCTGGGAGACTTCCACGGGGCGACTAGTCCGCACGATTCCCGTTGCCTCGCTGCGCAGCAATGATTCGGTGACGTGCCTTGCACGTTCCGGCGACGGACGTGTGCTGGCCGCTGGACACGCCGATAACCGCATTCGGCTATGGGATGTGCAGTCGGGGAAGGAACTCTGGGCGTCCGAAGTTCCGACACAGGAAGCAGGCGGACGACGCCTCATCTTCATGAATGCGCTTCGGATGATCGGCATGTCGGCAAATGCCAAGGTGATCCTGAGCGCAGCCGACAGCGACAATCTTCTGCGAGTATGGGACGGAGCGACGGGACGCGAGACCGGCCAGCTTCGCCCTCCGCCGGGTCTGTTCCTTCAGGCGTTTGCGCTCTCCGAGGATGGACGCATCGCGGCCGGCCTGTTGCACGACCTCGAGCAAAGGCGCGACTCACTCACACGAGCCGTGTTGTGGGATGTGGCTAGTGGTGCGTTGCTTCGGCCCGACATGAAGATCGAAGGCCCGATTCGGGCGTTGGCATTGTCGCGCGATGGCACCAAGCTTGCCTTGGGTGAAGACGAGTCGCTCTTCGTACTGTCGGTCGAGAAGGGTGGCGAGATTTGGCGAAGGAAGACGACGCCAAATGGTAGCCCTGGCGTGCGGATGATGCGGCGGATTCATTTCACACCCGATGGACGCGCAGTCGTGGGCATCGGACACGGTGATTCGACCGCTGCTGTCGGTGTCTGGGATGTCGCGTCCGGAGAAGGCCAGAGCCAGTGGACGCACGCCGACATTCCGACCGCATCGTGCATCCTGCCGGATTCGAAGACACTGGCGACTGTTGCTGGTGCCACGATTCGACTGTGGGACACGAGTACGGGACGCGAACTCCTCGAAAAGAACGATCACCCACAAAACGTCGGCGCGTTGGCCGTGTCACAGGACGGTCGGCTGGTCGTTTCGTCTGGGCACGGCGAACGATCGCTGCGGATCTGGGAAGTCGCGACAGGAAAGGAGATTCGCAGGTGTATGGGACTGGACGTCGGTAGTGATGAAGTGGGTATTTCACACGATGGCCAGTACGCTGCCGCCTGCGAGCGCGGAGGCGCGATTCGCGTTTGGAATGTGGCGACAGGTCAGCTACTTCGTACGATCAATGCTGGCAACGAGGCGACGCTCCTGCGGTTCACGATCGAGGGCCTGGGAACGGCGCCTTATACGTCGAGCGGACCGAGTGCGGTTCGTGTCTGGAACTGTGCGTCGGGAGCCGTGATTCGCGAGCCGCGCGAACCGGTGCCGTTTGGACTAGCCGCGTTGCTGGCGTCCGTCGATGGACGCCTGTTTGCTGTCGAGCGTAAGATGGCCGACGGTCGCAATCGAGGCAGTGCGCTCGACAACTTTGTCTTCCGATCCTGGGAGGGAGGCGACGAACGGGGGATACGGACCTTTCGCGGTCACACGGGAGCGTTGCTGACGGCTGTGGTTTCGGCGGATGGCCGTACGCTGGCAACTCGGGCGAACGATAACAGCATTCGACTCTGGGAGACGGCGACCGGAGGCGAGCGGCTTCGGATCGACCATGCGAATCACTTCCTGACGTGTACCCAGAACCTGGCGATATCTGCCGACGGCCGGACCGTCGCGGCAGCCGATCAGGTCGGGACAACGGTCGTCGTTTGGGACACCGCGACTGGCCGGCGCATCGCCGATTTCGCTGGGCACTCCGAACAGCTCATCGCGATGGAATTCACACCAGACGGTCGGCGGCTCGTGTCGGGTTCATACGATGGTACGTTGCTCGTATGGGACGTTGAAGCAGCGCGACGCGACATCGCCCACGAGAAGCGGACGTTTGCCGAATCGGCTCTCGCACGGTACTGGGATGACCTTCAGGGCAGCGATGCTTCTCAAGCCTATCGCGCCTATTTGGATTTGCAGGACTCGCCAATTCAGGCGATCGCCCTGTTTCGCCATCGTCTGCGTCCGGAAACGCCGCCTGACCCAGCCCGTATCGACCGGTTTATTCGCGACCTCGATAGTCCGAAGTACGTGATCCGCGAAAACGCCGAGCGGGAGCTTCGAGCTGTCGTCTACTACGCTGAGGGTGCCCTAAGGAACGAGCTTGCGAAGACCAAGTCGGCGGAAGTTCGGCGACGTGCGAACCGGCTGATGGACGCGTTCGCGAATCTGTCGGATTCACCCAAGTACTTGAGAGAGCAGCGCGTCGTTGAGGTGCTGGAATCCTTGCGAACACCCGAGTCGAAGCAACTCCTGTCTGAACTCGTTCGCGAACATGGCGAGAACTACCTGGGGCGTCAGGCCAAGGCAGCCCTGAGACGACTGGAGCTGACGCTACAATAGGGTATGCCCGGTTTGCGACAGCCCGGCAGGGAGTAGCTATGTCCAGCCCGTCCATTGAGCCACAACGCGGCAGTGCTGCCGAGAAGGTTCGCACGTTTCCGACAACGCCTGGCGTCTACCTGATGAAGGATGCTAGCGGGACGGTCATTTACATCGGCAAAGCGAAGAATCTCCGCAGTCGAGCAGGCAGTTACTTTCTGAAGGCTGCGGCCGAAGAGCATCGAACCGCGGAGTTGGTCAAGCACATCGCCGACATCGATTACATTGCCGCCGACACGGAAGTTGATGCGCTGTTGATGGAAGCAAGATTAGTCAAGGACGTCCAACCACGGTTCAATTCCGACCTCAAGGATGACAAGTCGTTCCCATACTTGCAGATTCGCCTCCGAGAACAATACCCACGAGTGGAGATCACTCGGAACCCACGTCGGCGGGGCGTCAAGCTCTACGGTCCCTTTACAAGTGTCCGAAGCTTGCGTCAGGCCCTGCAGACGCTACAGCGCGTATTCCAGTTCAGAACCTGCACGCTCGACATCAACGACGAGAACGACCGATGGCGGTGGTTTCGGCCGTGTCTGCTGCACAACATTCGCCAATGTACCGCTCCCTGCAACCTACGGGTGACGCGGGAGGCGTATCGCAAACAGGTGCGCGGGCTTCGCCTCGTGCTCGAAGGTAAGAAAGACAAGCTATTGAACGAGATGGATGCGGAGATGAAGGCCGCGGCGGCCGCAATGCAGTTCGAGAAGGCCGCACGCCTGCGCGATGAGATTGCCGCACTGCGGCGACTCGAAATGCGAGGCAATGTCGACAAAGACGTTCAACCGCACGTCTTCGCTCTCGATCCCAAGCGCGGTCTCTTGGGGCTCCGAAAAGTCCTGGGGCTGTCGACGGTGCCGCGCTCGATCGAAGGCGTCGACATCGCACACCTCGGTGGCGAGGATACAGTGGCTTCGCTTGTCGCATTCATCGATGGGCTGCCGTTTAAGGCCGGGTATCGACGCTACAAGATTCGTACGGTCGAAGGAGTCGATGATTTTGCGTCGGTGCGAGAAGTCGTCGCTCGCCGCTTTCGTCGGCTGTCGGACGAAGAAGGCGTGTTTCCGGACGTACTGATGATCGACGGTGGCAAGGGACAACTCAATGCTGCCGTTCAGGCGTTCCGGATGCTCGGGATCGAGCCACCGACGCTGATCTCGTTGGCGAAGCGCGATGAGGAAATCTTCCGTCCCGGCGAGTCGGAGCCGATTCGGCTGAGTCGGCATTCGGCGGCGCTACGATTGTTGCAGTACGTTCGTGATGAGGCGCATCGCTTCGCCCAGCACTATCACCACCTGCTTCGGCGCAAGAAGCTCCAAGGGTAACGCCCGGCCCAGCGCTCGCGCAGGTAAAGCGTATACTAGCCCAATGAGAATCCTCCTTACCAACGATGACGGTATCTATGCGCCCGGATTGCGGGCGCTTCGCAAGGAACTTCAGAAGCTCGGCGAAGTCCTCGTCGTGGCGCCCGCGAGCGAACAAAGCGCAGCTGGGCACTCGATCACGTTGCTGATTCCACTCATGGTGCAGGAAATCCTCGACGAGGATCGCACGCGACTTGGCTGGGCGGTGGAAGGCAAGCCGGCGGACTGTGTGAAGCTTGCTCTTCAGGAGCTCTTGCCGTGGAAGCCGGACCTCGTGGTCAGCGGCATGAATGCCGGGTCCAACGCGGGGATCAATGTCTTGTATTCGGGCACGGTGGCGGCCGCCGTTGAGGCGGCGTTCTACCAACACACGAGTATCGCGGTCTCGCTCGAATACACCAAAGTCCAACCGCTCAATTTCGCCGCGGCGTCCCAATTGGCTCGCAAGGTGATCGAGCAGATTGTGGCACGCAATCCGGCCGCGGGAACGCTTTTCAACGTCAACATCCCAAGTCTCGAGAAGGGGCCTGTCCGAGGTGTGCGCGTCGCACCACAGAACGCGTTGGCGTTCTCCGAGCAGTTCGACCGGCGAATCGATCCGCGAGGTCGAGTTTACTATTGGAACACGCCGGGTACGCCCGACGCCGATCCGCATCCCGACAGCGACGAACAAGCCCTGGCCGACGGCTACGTATCGGTAACACCGCTGCAATTCAATCTGACGCGCTATGAGATGTTGAATGGTATGGCACAGTGGACGTGGCAATTGTAGCCGTCACCTTGTGCCAGGAACTTCGTAAACCTCGATCTGCGCCGGCTTGCCTGCAGGCCAAGAATAGACGACCTTACCGAACTTGGCCTTCTCTTTGGCAATTGGAATGGCAGGTAAGCGAGAGTGTTGGTTGTCGGATGTCTCCAAGACTACGAATGACCGGTCGGGATTCTTGGGAGGTACGACCACTTCGAGACGACCGGCATAGAATTCGGCCCAGCCAAACGGATCGTCGATCTGATCGTTCGGCCCAACTCGTTGCGCCAGCCAAAGGCCCACGGCCTTGTGGCCGCTTCGATTGTTATGGATTGGCTTGGCGAATACGGGAAACCCGAATGCCATGAGCGCACCGAGTGTTAGCGCTGGGATCGCGCGGTGAAATCGCCCCAACCAAACAACGGCCGCGGCTGCCGGGAAACAGCCAGCGAACACAAGCATCAGAGTGTGCCGCTCCGATAGGTAGCCAATTGTGACGGCCATTCGCCACAGTATGAGCGAGTGAGCCATTGCCAGGAGGGCAAGCAACCATGCACCGGGTCGAGTCGCCCGGCGCGTGCGCCACACGACCAGTCCAACCAATGCGAGTATGGCCCCGACGTAGTGGAAGCTCTGAAAGGTCTCCGTGGCCAATGCCCAAGCGGCCCATAGGGGGCGTGACTTGCCTTTGTCCATCGGCTCGTACCACCAAACGGCCAAGGGCACTGTCGATGCGCCGCGGGAGACGGTACCCGGCGTCAAACCAGTCCGATCGACATCCTCGTCACCCTTCATCATGCGAATGGTATTCTTGTTCGACAGTCGTCCGGTAGCGAACACATAAGGTGCGAGGAATATGGCCACGCCCGCCGACAGGGCGATTGACTGTGCAGCCAATTTGGGCCACGGTTGGCGCAGCGCCGGGACAAGCTGGAGACTTGCCAGTATCGCGAGTGTCGCCACTGCGAGTTCAGCCCCCTCCGGCCGGGTGAGATAGGCGCATCCCGATGCCATGCCGCAGGCCAGCAGTCGTCCGAACGACGGCTTCCGTAAGGCCCGCACCGCAAGCCAGGCAGTCGTGCAAAGCCAAAAAAGATACGTTCCTTCGGTAACGCCGTCACTCGTGACGCGCAACCATGCCGGAAGTGTGAGGAAGATCGCCGCGGCGATCCACCCGACGCGACGGCCCGCAAGATCGCGGCCGACAAGCGCCATCGGAACGATTGCGAGCGTAGCCATTAAGGCGCTTGCCAACTGCGCGCTGAGGACCATCGTCGAGCAGTCAGTTCGGCCACACCATGCGCGGACAGGCCACGAGACCAGAAGCACCGTTGCCGCGTATCCAGGCGGCTGTTCCAGCGAGCGAACGACGTCCGTCCACGGCTCACGCTCCAGCCGAAGCGCATAGCGAACGTAGCCGATCGAGTCGCGGGCAGCGACCTCGCTTCTCGCAACAATGCTCAGGCGCAGGCCGAACCCGGCGGCGAGCAGCAGAGTCCATGCAAGCCAGGCGGGGAATCGTGATTCGGCGGCCGGCTGCTCCATGCGGTGGCCTCAGTCAGGGCGAGCGCAGTCCTTGCGGCCTGTGATCGTAGACCCTTCGACGAATGGCGTCAACGCCGATTCGCGGCGGTTCTACAATGCCGACGGAGGGGTGTATGCTTGTCGTCGATGGCGCAATTGCGATTCCCGATGCAGAGTTTGAGTGGAGTTATGCGCGTTCCGGAGGCCCAGGCGGCCAGAATGTTAACAAGGTTGCATCGAAGGCGATCCTTCGGTGGGCGCTCGACGCCAGCCCGAGCTTGCCCGATGCGGTGAAAACGCGCCTGAGAACGTTGCAACGAAACCGCATTACGACGGAAGGTGACCTGATCGTCACGTCGGAACTGACGCGTGACCAGGAGCGTAATCGCGAGGACTGCCTGATCAAGCTGGCTACGATGATTCGGGCGGCCCTCATCGTGCCGAAGCCGCGCAAGGCAACGAAACCCAGCAAAGGCTCAAAGCAGCGCCGCCTCGCCGCCAAGAAACACCACAGTGCCCGTAAGTCATCGCGCCGTGGTGGCTTCGAGGAGTGACGACGCCGGGGAATGTGGTAGGTTAGTCGCCAACTGCGCTCGCGACTGACCCTCCTCGGACGAGTCCTCATGCTTCTCGCGCTCTACACGCAAAACCTCGACCCATTCAATAGTCGCATTGTTTCAACGATCGTTGCTGCCCTGCCGGTCATCGTTTTGTTTTGGCTGCTGGTTCCGTGGCACAAGCCGGCACCGCTAGCGGGCGCAGCCGGTGCCATGACGGCATTGATCGTAGCGGTGTTTGGCTACGGGATGGCACCCGCGCAGGCCGGGCTGTCCTTCCTGTACGGTGCAGCGTTCGGACTGCTACCGATTGGGTGGACCGTCATGAATGCGATGCTGCTTTACAACGTTACGGTGGTCACGGGGCAATTTGCCGTCATTCGACGGTCTGTGGCTGGTCTATCCGCCGATGCAAGAATCCAGGCTATCCTCGTCGGTTTTTCATTCGGGGCCTTTCTCGAAGGTGCCGCCGGCGCGGGTACTCCCGTTGCAATTTGTGGTGCCGTGTTGGTTGGCTTAGGATTCGATCCGATCAAGGCAGCCGTCTTGTGTCTGATCGCCAATACGTCGCCTGTCGCCTACGGCGGTCTCGGTGTGCCACTGATTACGCTCGGCGGCGTTACGGATATCCCGATTGAAACACTGAGTGTGATGGCTGGCCGGCAACTTCCTTTCCTGTCGGTCCTGATTCCGCTTTGGATGGTCCGATGCATGTGCGATTGGCGACGGACGTTGGAAGTTTGGCCGGCACTTCTCGTCGCGGGCGGCTCATTTGCCGTGTTTCAGTTCTTCTTTGCCGCTTCGCATCTCTACGTCAAAGGCCTGGTTCTGTACCCGATGACTGACGTTGGTGGTGGCTTCTTCTCGCTTGTTGTGACTGGGGCATTCCTGCGCCTTTGGCAACCGAAGCACTTGATGACCTTCCATCCTCCGGCCGCCATCGCGGAAGCGGAGGCGAAGCTGCCTCCACTCACAATTGGCACAATCGCCAAAGCGTGGGCACCGTTCATCATCATGTCGGCACTTTTGATGGGGTCGGGGCTGGTGCGGCAGCGGGAGGCGCGGGCCAAGGACGAGGGGCCGTTGACCGTTGGACCGGTGCAGACGAATTACATGATCCCAGTCGATGGACTGCATCAACAGGTCGAACGCGCCGTGGAATTGCGTGATCCGACCAAGAGTGACCATCGCGAGAAGGCCGAGTTCAATTTCGCCTGGGTGACGGCCCCCGGTTCGCCGGTGTGCGCAGCGGCTCTGATTTCGATGTTGTTCCTACGTATGTCGCCCCGACATATCTGGAAGGTCATCAAGATCACCCTTTGGCAGATGCGGATCCCAATTCCGACGATCGGCTTCATGTTGGGTCTAAGCTATGTCACCCGGTATTCCGGCATGGATGCAACCTTAGGAGTGGCCTTTGCGCAAACAGGCCTGCTGTATCCGTTCTTTGCGGCGCTGCTGGGATGGCTTGGCGTGTTCCTGACGGGAACCGACGCAGGGTCAAATGCCCTTTTTGGGAGTCTCCAGAAGATCACAGCGACCCGCGTTCATTCCGATGGAGCATTCACGCATCTCGGTCTCGACCAGGCACAAGTCTTGATTTGTACGGCAAACAGTACCGGCGGCGTGATGGGTAAGATGATCGACGCACAGAGCATCTGCGTCGCGACAGCGGCGACGGACCAGGTCGGTCGTGAGGCCGACATCTTCAAGGCCGTCGTCTGGCACAGCATCGTCCTTGCGTCAATCGTCGGCGCATTGACGCTCGCGCAAGCATACTTGCCGCCGCTGACGAATATGGTGCCCAGGTACCGATGATGCCGATCGGGCCGCGTCGGTGACCCTTACCATCCGAGTGCAATTCGCAACTCATCGAGGCCGCCACGGAGGGCATCGTCGGATGTCGCGTAATACTGACCCTTGTCGATGCGCTTCTGGTTGACCGCTTGCAGCACCTCACACGTATGCTTGCCGCCAGCGGGTGTCGGCGTGAGCTTGTACTGAGGTGTACCGCTTAGCAACACCAGCCAGGTTCGCCGATTTGGAGCCAGGCGTAGTTCACCATCGCGAGTCGTCAGCCAATCGGGAGCTGTCATCAATCACTCCGGCAACGGGTGGCCTTTAGTCTCAGGTAGGAATGGCAGCGCCAGTAACCCAATCAGGAATACGCAACACATTGTCGCACCGGCATAGCGGAAGCCCTCGGTGCCGTAGCCGTGCGCCTCGGTGAAGACCGTGCTGGTCAATACGCCGAGGAAAAACGGGCCGATAGCGGCAACGAGCCGGCCGGCGTTGTAACAGAACGACGTGCCGGTGCTGCGGTACTTGGTCGGGAACAGTTCCGGCAGGTAGATTGCGTAGCCGCCGAACAGGGCGAGCTGCGACGCCCCCATGAGCGGCACCATCCAGAAGATCTCCTGCCGCGTCCTCAGGAACATAAACGTCCCGGCCGTGACGACGGCTGCAAGAACGAGGAACACGGCAAACGTCGGCTTGCGGCCGAAGATGCCCGTGACCCAACTGAACGCGAAGATGCCGAGGAACGCACCGAAGTTTTGCACGAGCGATGTGATGCCGCGCCAGTACGTCACCAGACCCTTCAGTTCGGTGCCGGCGTAGCCCATCGCCTTGAACTCGGTTTCGAGCGGCTTGACGACCAGGGTCGTCGCGAAGAAGCCGATGCCCCACAGGCCGACGACGCCGACGCCGGTGAGAATCAGGCCCAGAAGGACGTGCTTGCCCCATTTCGGCGCGGTCAACAGGTCGGTCAGCGTGCCGAAGAACTTTCGCCACGGTGTCTGGCCGGTCTCATCCTGCGCCGCCCGCTGGGCCAACCACCGCTCCGGCTCCTTGAGAAACGTCTGCACCAGCACGAGTAGCACGCCCGGCACAATGCCGATGACGAACATGATCCGCCACGGCTTCCAGAAGTCGCCGGAGAACACGCCACTGCCTTCGAGGGAGCCGAGGTACATCGAGATCAGCGCGGCCCCGCAGTTGCCCAGCACCGACGACGCCTGGAACAGCCCGAGGATGAACGGCCGCGGCCGCTCCGGTACCGACTCGGCCAGCAACACAACCGACGCCGCGAACGCTCCGCCGACGCCCATCCCGGTTAGCAGCCGGTAGGCCATGAAATCCCACTTTGAGAGCGAAAACGCGCTGAGGCCGGTGAACAGGGCGTAGAGGAAGATGGTCCACATCAGCGTCTTCACTCGGCCGAGGCGGTCGCCGAGGATGCCGAATGCGATGCCGCCGAACGCCCAGCCGACCATGAAGACGCTGGTCGTGATCGTGCCGGTGAACTTCACGTCATCGGTCAGGCTCGCCGCCCCGGTCAGGTTCATCACCGCCGGGTCACGGGCCAGGATGAAGAGCTGCTGATCCATGCAGTCGAGGTCCCACGCCAGGCAGCAGATGACGAACACGAACCACTGATAGCGGTTGAGTTCGCCGAGCGACGCCCAGCCTGTTCGGGCCGGGGCGGCGGGGGTCGGTTCGGTCTGGCCCATGTGCGTGTCCCGACGGGAATGTGCGGTTGTGCAGACGAAAGCTGGTATACGCGCCGGTCGAGGGCAATGCCACCGTTTCGCCGACAATCGCGATCCGCTATGATACCGGTCTGACGATTACTCCCTGGGTACGAGGGCGGCGGCCATGAGCGGCCGGGCAGAGTTGCGGATTGGCTTTCTCGGTGCCGGCAAAATGGCGACGGCGCTGGCACGAGGTTGGATTGCTGCGGGACTGCTCACGCCCGAGCGATGCCGCGCAAGCGATCCGGTGGCGACGGCTCGCCAGTCGTTTGTTGCGGGCACCGGCGGAACGGCCGGCTCCGACAATCGCGAGGTGGCGGACCACTCCGATGTGGTAGTCGTCGCTGTCAAGCCACAGAACATGCAGGTGCTATTCAGCGACGTGGCGCAGTCGATCCAGTCGCGGCACCTGGTGATCTCGATCGCCGCCGGAGTCACATTGGCACAACTGGCCGAAGCGTTTGGATCCGACAAACGACTTGTGCGCGTCATGCCGAACACGCCGTGTCTCGTCGGCGCGAGCGCCGCAGGCTACGCGCTGGGCGACGCCGTTACGTCCGATGATGTGGCTCTGATCGACCGCTTACTCAATGTCGTTGGCATGGCGTTCCGACTTCCGGAGCATCTGCTCGATGCCGTTACCGGTCTTAGTGGCAGTGGACCTGCGTTCGTGTATACGGTCATCGAAGCCATGAGCGATGGCGGCGTTCGCGTGGGCCTGCCGCGGGATGTGTCAACGGCCTTGGCTGCCCAGACGGTCCTGGGTGCCGCTCGCATGGTTTTGGAGACAAAGCTGCATCCCGGAACCCTTAAGGATCAGGTGACTAGCCCTGGCGGGACAACGATTGCCGGGATTCAAGCTCTCGAACGCGGGGGCCTGCGTGCAGCGCTGATTGACGCCGTCGAAGCGGCAACGATGCGGTCGAAGGAGTTAGGCAGTCAATGAATGGTTCGGCAAACACGATGCACGATGAGTTGGTCCTGATCCTGGACTTCGGCTCGCAGTTTGGACAGCTCATTGCGAGGCGCGTCCGCGAACTCAATGTGTTTTGTCAGGTCGTTCGGCACGACATCACTGCCGAGCGAGTCGCCGAACTGAAACCCAAAGGGATCATCTTCTCAGGTGGGCCATCGAGTGTTTACGAGCCGGGAGCTCCGCACTGCGACCGCGCGATCCTCGACCTCGGCATTCCTGTCCTCGGGATTTGCTACGGGATGCAGCTTGCCTGTCACATCCTCGGCGGGCAGGTAAAACCGGGTCGGTCGCGTGAGTTCGGTCGGGCGACCGTCCGGGTGCATGAAGCCAACGACCTATTCACCGGCGTACCGGCGACTACGACCGTTTGGATGAGCCACGGCGATCAAGTCGAAGCGGTCAACGGCGACTTTCTTTCGCTCGCCGCAACCGACACGTGCCCCATTGCGGCGGTCCGACACTTCCATCGCCCGGTTTACGGCTTGCAGTTCCACCCCGAAGTGAGCCATACGCCCGACGGCTCTACGATCCTCAGGAACTTCCTAACGACGGTATGCGGCTGTCGGGGCTTGTGGAAGATGTCGGCGTTTATCGACCAGACAGTCACGCAATTGCGCGATCGCATCGGATCGCACCGCGTCATCTGTGGTTTGTCGGGCGGAGTCGATTCGTCCGTCACGGCTGCGCTTCTTGTGCGAGCTGTTGGCACACAGGTCGCCTGCATCTTCGTCGACAATGGCTTGCTTCGGGCGAACGAAGTCGACGGAGTCTCACATACATTTCGCGACCACTTTGGTGCAGACCTCCATGTCGTCGACTCCCGCGAACGATTCCTGACGGCGCTCGCGGGAGTGACCGACCCGCAGCGAAAGCGAACGATCATTGGCCACACGTTTATCGATGTGTTCCGCGATGAGGCGAGGCACATCGAACATGCGAAGTTCCTCGCTCAAGGAACACTTTACCCGGATGTGATCGAAAGCGGGGGCAGTGTCGACGGGCCAGCTGCCACCATCAAGACACACCACAATGTCGGCGGACTTCCGGCGGAACTTGGCTTTGACTTGATCGAACCTCTGCGCGATTTGTTTAAGGACGAGGTGCGTCGGCTCGGGCTGGAACTTGGATTGCCAGAAGACATGGTGTGGCGGCATCCGTTCCCTGGTCCGGGGCTGGCCGTGCGCTGCCTCGGTGCGGTGTCGGCCGACCGACTCGAGACGCTGCGCCAGGCCGACGCGATCTTTCTGGACGAACTGAGAGCGGCTGGCTGGTATCGCAAGACAGCCCAGGCGTTCGCGGTCTTGTTGCCAGTACAGTCCGTTGGCGTGATGGGGGACGGCCGGACATACGAGAATGCGATCGCGCTGCGTGCTGTGCAGACCGACGACTTCATGACGGCCGACTGGTCGCGGTTGCCGGACGAGTTGCTCGCGCGGGCCTCGACGCGGATCATCAACGGTGTCAAGGGCGTCAACCGCGTGGTGTACGACATTAGCAGTAAGCCGCCCGCGACGATCGAGTGGGAGTGAGTTGGATGCGATTCACCAAGATGCAGGGCATCGGCAACGACTACGTGTACGTCGATTGCTTCGCGGGACCGACACCCCGTGACCCGGCCGCACTGGCCCGGAAGATCAGCGATCGGCATTTTGGCGTTGGTTCGGATGGGTTGATCCTGATCGCCCCATCGGAATGTGCCGATGCGAGAATGCGCATGTTCAATGCGGACGGTTCTGAAGGCGAGATGTGCGGTAATGGCGTTCGATGTGTCGCCAAGTATGTTCACGACCACGGCATCGCGCGCCGCTCGCAACTCCGAATCGAAACTGGCCGGGGTGTTCTAACCCTCGATCTCGATATCGTCGGCGGCAAGGCCGATCGCATTCGCGTGGATATGGGCGAGCCGATCCTACAGTCATCGGACATTCCGACGACGCTGCCCGGTAACCCACCAGTTGACGCGCCACTCGTCGTTCTGGGCCAACCGCTCGCGATCACCTGTGTATCGATGGGCAATCCTCATGCTGTGGCCTTCCTCGATAACCTCGATTGTGGACCCGATGGTCGCTCGGCCGCGGAGTACTTTGGCCCGACCTTGGAGCGTCACTCTGCGTTCCCTCGGCGCGTGAACGCCCACTTCGTTCGGGTCGATTCCTCAAACGAGGTGACCATGCGAACGTGGGAACGCGGTAGTGGAATCACATTGGCCTGTGGGACGGGAGCATGTGCCGTCTGTGTCGCCGGTGTGTTGACCGGCCGTAGTGGACGCCGACTTCTCGCCCACCTGCCCGGAGGTGACCTCGATCTGCTCTGGTCCGAAAGCGACAACCATGTGTACATGACGGGGCCAGCCGTCGAAGTGTTCTCTGGCGAGTGGCCGGCCGATTGAAACTGCCCTTGCACGCACGGCGGAGGTCGCTATGTTCCCCGCCCAACGGTCCGAGATGGACATGGTTGGTGCCGGTGTACCGGAAGTGGTGCCGTTGTTTGGGCGGCGGTTCCGCTTGTTCCTCGTCCTGGTAGTCGTGGGGCTGGTCGCGCTGTTTGCCGTCGCGGCATGGCTCGATCCTTACAACCCCGATGGCTCACCCAAGACGATGGCTACCCACCGCCAACTGGGGTTGCCAGCGTGCAACTTCTACCGGCTGACGGGGTTGCCTTGTCCATCGTGCGGGATGACGACTAGCTTTGCCCTGCTGATGCACGGCGATGTCGGATCGTCACTGCGAGCGAATGCCGTCGGGACGTTACTGGCCGTGTTCTTGCTCGCCGGTGTGATCCCGTGGTGCCTTGCGTCAGCGGTACGTGGCACTTGGGTTGTTGTGCGGCGGGCGGAAGCGTTTGTACTAAAAGCCGTGATCGTGTTAATGATCCTTGCGCTGGCTCGTTGGGGGGTCGTAATCGGGCTGGCGTGGTGGGGATAATTGGGGGGTCGGCGATGCATGCGACAAGGAAGTTGCGCTGGTCGGCTGCGGTCCTGACGCTCGTCGTCGCTGGCGTAGGCTGTAACCCGCTTACTTTGCCATTCTTCATGATGTACGGCGTCGAGTCGAAGGTTGAACCGGATTTCCGGCTCGCCGTTCCCGACAAAGAAGTCAAAGTCGTTGTGCTGGCCTATTCGGCTCCTGATGTGCAGACCGATCAGGTCGGAATTGACCGCCAGATCGGCTCGGTCGTCGCCAAACAACTCGCGGAGCGCTGTCTGGCTAACAAGGAGAAGGTGAAGGTCGTTCCGGTCCACAAGGTCGAGAAGTTCAAGAGCGATCACCCCGGCTGGAAGACGATGGGAGCCGTCGAAATCGGAAAGCAGTTCGAAGCGGATTTCGTCATCGACATCGAAGTTGTTGGCTTGAACCTCTACGAACCCGGCAGCCACAAGTCGCTTTACCGCGGTCGGTGCAAGATCGATCTCGCCGTGTTCGACGTGCGCAAACCGCACGACGGGGCGGTGATCAAGCCATCGATGACCATCGACTATCCGACCAAGGCGCGCGGTCCAATCCCGGTCATGGACGACAACAACACCGAGAAGTTCCGGGACGGCTTCGTGAACCGGATTGCCACCGATGTCTGCTGGAAGCTGACCAGCCACTTGTACTCGGAAGAGTACCAACTCGAATAGGTCGTACGACTTCGACGCAAACGACCAATGGAAGCGGCTCGATGCGAATTTCGCATTGAGCCGCTTCCATTGGCACTTTTTCGTAGCGGTCGTAGGACGGCCTCGGCTCACGATTCAGTGGCCGAGGCCAGGCACCTCATTGAACAAGCCTGGGCTGTGGGTTACAATTTTCGGGGTCCGCCATGCTTGGGGATTAGAGCGAGATTCGCGATTGCCGCGGCCCGCCGCCCGGAGCCGCGGTACCCATCGAAGGAGCAACGTCGTGCAGATAAAGATCGCGGCCCGGCACGGGCACTTGGGCGATGCCGCGCAACAAACCGTGAAGGAGAAGGTAGAAAAGCTACTTCACTTCTTCGAGCGGCTCACGCTCATTGAAGTCGCCGTCGATCTCCACGATGACAAGAAGACAGTTGAACTCCGAGCATTGGCGGAACACAAGCACGAGTTCATCGCACACGAGACTAATGGAGAACTCCAAGTCGCGCTTGATGCTGCGGTGGATAAAGTGGCGCACCAGATTCGCCGTTACAAAGAGAAAATTCAGGACCATCGGCGGACTCCCCACGCTGGCGACGTCGGCGCGGCCCAGGCTCGCAATGGTGGTGGCTCGGCCTGACGTCTGACGAGGAGAGGAGACCCGGCCATGCCGATGACCGACTTCGTGGTGCGGGAGGCTGTACTCCCGAACCTAACGGCCACCACCAAAGAAGCGGTGATCCGCGAAATTGTCGATGGCCTGCGCGCAACCGGCTACGTTCAGGCGGATGTCGCCGAAGAGATCGTTCGCGCCATCATCAAACGAGAGCAGCTCGGATCGACGGGTATAGGCCGTGGGATTGCAATTCCCCACGCTAAACACCCAAGTGTCGATCGCCTGACGGGTGCCGTCGCGCTCTCCAAATCGGGCGTTCCGTTCGAGTCGATCGACGGTGAACCGGTCTACGTGTTTGTCTTGCTGATCTCGCCGCAGGACCGGCCCGGCGATCACCTCCGGGCGCTCGAAAACGTTGTCCGTCACATGCGCGACGACAACTTTGTCAAGGCTCTTCGTGCCGCGGAAGATCGCGACGCCGTCTGGAAGTTGCTGGAAGAACCGCCGGGTGGCTGGGACCGATGAGGAGTACGCCCATGACAAATGGCCCCCCCGACCCCATTCCTCGTGGCTCGCCAGTCAATGGCATACATCCGGTCGTGTTGCGGCGGATCGTCGTCGTGCATGATCCGCAGGGATTGCACATGCGTCCCGCAGCGATGTTCGCCAAGATCGCTCGGCAGTATCAGAGCGTCGTCACAATTCACCGCGGCGATCGGAGCGTGAACGGCAAGAGCCAGCTCGACTTGTTGTTGCTGGCGGCCGAACCGGGGGCCGAACTGACGATTGAAGTTATGGGCACCGACGCCAACGACGCGCTGACGGCTCTCGGCAGCGTGTTCGACATCGCAAACTGGGATGAGGACGAGACGGAGGCCGTGCCCCCGAAGGGGTAGCGGCACGCAATCGGCATGGAAATCTATCGCGGTATCCCGGTTTCCGCAGGCGTGGCCATCGGGCCCGCGCTGGTTTTGGATACCGAGTGGTACCGAATCCCTCAGCGGACGGTAGCTGCCAATCGGATCGATTCCGAGATCGATCGACTCCGTCTAGCACTTCGCGATGCGGCCCGGGACATTCGGGGCCAGCAAGGGGCGATTCACGATCGATTAGGACGGCAATACGCCGCAATCTTTGAAGCGCATGCTCTGCTGGTTGAAGATCCAAAGCTCGTCGGCGAAATCGAATCGCTGATTCGCGTCAAGCACTTTGCAGCCGAGTACGCCGTCAGCCGCGTCATGCGCCAGTATGCGAAGGCGCTGGAAGACCTGAGTCACGGCTCGCCACTAGCGTCCCGATCGGCAGACATCTACGACATCGAACGCAACGTCCTCGGCCACTTGCTCGGCCAGAAGCGCGAACAATTGACGCGGCTCGACGAAGCCGTGATCGTGCTGGCCCACGACCTGACCCCAAGCGAGACGGCGGCACTCGATCCATCCAAGGTCCACGCCCTGGCAACGGAGGCCGGTGGCCGTGCCAGTCACACGGCGATTATGGCCGGTGCCCTGGAAATCCCCGCTGTCGTAGGGCTCGGTGAATTCGCGACTGACGTAAGCGGCGGTGACATCGTCATCGTGGACGGCAATCAGGGGTTGCTGATTCTCGACCCCGACGAAGCAACACTAGCCAAGTACGAGAAGGAGCGAGCCAGCTTTCGCAGCTTCGAGACCAAACTCGGTGAGCTTCGCGATCTGCCGGCCACGACTCGGGACGGCGTTCGCATCACTCTTCTCGGTAACATCGAATTCCCCCAGGAATCCGCCCACTGTATCGAACGTGGTGCGGAGGGCGTGGGACTTTATCGAACCGAGTTTCTTTATCTCGGTAAGACTGGTGATCCAAGTGAGGAAGATCACTTCCAGGCTTACAGCACCGTCTTGCACTCGTTGCCGAAGGGGCAGCCGGTTGTCATTCGCACGCTCGATCTTGGGGCCGACAAGTTCAGCGCGGCGGCAGCACCAGCCTACAAGGAACGCAACCCGTTTCTCGGTGTTCGGAGTGTGCGGCTGTGTTTGCGCAACCTGGGCTTGTTTAAGACGCAGATGCGTGCGATCCTGCGGGCTAGCGCCCTGGGAAACGTTCAGATCATGTTTCCCATGGTCAGCACGGTGCTGGAATTGCGGCAGTGCAAGATGCTGCTGGCCGAAGTCAAGGAGGATTTGGAGGACGAAGGCGTATCGTTCGATCCACGGCTTCAGGTTGGCACCATGATCGAAGTGCCCTCGGCGGCACTCATGGCGGACCAGTTGGCGAAGGAAGTCGATTTCTTCTCAATCGGCACAAACGACCTGGTCCAGTATACGCTGGCAGCCGATCGCACGAACGAACACATGGCTTCGCTTTACTCGCCCGGCGACCCCGCGGTACTCCGGTTACTCGGTCAGGTTGTCAAAGCTGGCCACGACGCCAAGATCACCGTAAACGTCTGTGGCGAGATGAGTGGCGAGCCAATCTATACACTATTGCTCGTCGGGATGGGGCTGCGACAACTGAGCGTCACACCGCACAACATCCCCGAAGTGAAAAAACTGATCCGTTCCGTCGCGACGGCTGATGCGGAACGGGTCGCTGGTGAAGCGATGCAATTGCAGACCGCTCGCGACGTAACGAGCTACCTGCGCGAACAGGCGCGCCGGCTTGCTCCCGACGCGGTATGGTAAGGAAAATGGCCCGAGTCGGGCGGCTTCGTCGAAGCGGCCTCGTCTTGGACCAATTAGAGTAGGACCCGCTGCGGCCCCGGCTTCCGGGGTCCGTTTTGGGCCTCGCCCGAACCGGCGATGGCTTAAGACGGTCCCCTCGACCGGCTGTTCCGCCAGTCCCCGATGGCCTTTGCACTGACCGACTACCGTTTTCGATCCCGCGGTCGCATTCTGCGACCGTTCGGGTGCCCAACCCCCAATGAGTCATACTTCGAACACCCCGAGGCTGCGCGTCCGCGCAGCCGGACTTGAGAGCTTGTGCACATGAAGAAAGAGATGCTAATCAACGTCCTCCAGCCGGAGGAATGCCGAATCGCGATTCTGGAAAACAACGTCCTCGAAGAGCTGTACGTCGAGCGAACTAGCCAAGAGAGTTACGTCGGCAATATCTACAAAGGCCGAATCGTTAACATCGAACCGTCAATCCAAGCGGCATTTGTCGACTTCGGGATTGGTCGTAACGGCTTCCTGCACGTCTCAGACGTGGATCCGGCTTACTACAAGCACTTGGAATTCCCGCGCGGACGCGATGATCGTGGTCGAGGACGGAACCGCTACGAAGACCGCGGCCGGGGCGAGGACCGTGGACCCCGTCCGGAACATCGTCGCGAGGCTCCCGTCGAACGAAGCGAAATGCCGCGCCAATCCCCGGCGGTTTCGCCACCGCCGGAAGGCGAACGGCCATTTGGTGCCGGACTGTTCGATGATGAGCCAACATCAAGTGCGGACGTGCAAGCTCCCGCTGTGGAGCACGAGCCAGTAGACGCCAACGATGAAGACGCTGAGGCCGAGCCAAAGAAGCGTCGGCGTCGGGGACGGCGGCGTGGGAAGAAGAAGACGAGTGACCCTGCCGCTGTCGAAGGCGGTGTGGTCGAAACTGGGGCCGGCGACGATGAATCGGACAATGAGCCGGAAGACGGGCCGCCGAAACTCGACTCTGCAGAACGGCGTACTGACGAAGACGACGAGCCATTTGCGGTTGAGTCGAGTGGCAACAGCGAGGAATCTGACGAAACGGATGAGTCGGACGCTGAGTCGTCGGACCTCGATGAGTCTGACACCGAGGACGAAGATGGCCAGCCTCGACAACGCCGCGATCACGACCGTGGGCGACGCGGCCGCCACAAGATGGGCCGCGACGGCACTGGCCGCCCCAAGCCGCCGATTCAAGAGTTCTTTAAGCGCGGTCAGGAAGTCCTCGTTCAGGTCATCAAAGAAGGTATCGGAACCAAGGGGCCGACCCTTAGTACGTACATTTCGATCGCAGGCCGGTATCTCGTCCTGATGCCGGGTCTGAATCGGATCGGCGTATCGCGCAAGATTGACGATGAGGATGCTCGCCGGCGACTCAAGGACATCCTCAACGAACTGCATCCCCCACAGGGCGTCGGCTTCATCATTCGCACCGCCGGCATCGACAAGAACAAGAAGGAACTTCAGAACGACCTGGCATACTTGCTGCGCATCTGGCAGGTCGTGACCCAGCGCGTTCGCCGGCAAAAGGCTCCGGCTGCGTGCTATCAGGAAAGCGACATGATTACGCGGACGATCCGCGACACGTTTACCAGCGACATCGACACGATTTGGGTAGACGAGGCGGGCGCGTTTGCCCACGCACAGGAGTTTCTCAAGGCTGTCATGCCGCGGTATGCGAATCGGCTCAGACACTACGAGAGTTCCGAGCCCCTGTTCCACAAATACAAGCTCGAAGAAGAGATCATCCGCATTCAGCAGAAGAAGGTGCCCCTGCCACATGGCGGCTCGATCGTCATCGAGCAAACCGAAGCGCTCGTTGCCATCGATGTGAATAGCGGTAGTTTTCGCGCCGAAAACAATGCCGAAGAGACAGCGTTTCAAATGAACCTGCATGCGGCGAAGGAGATCGCGCGACAGCTTCGGTTGCGCGATCTCGGGGGTGTGATCGTCAACGACTTCATCGACATGCGCGAGGATAAGCACCGCCGAGCCGTTGAGAAGGCGATGCGCGATGCGGTGAAGCGCGATCGTGCGCGCACCAAGGTGCTGAAAATCAGCGCGTTCGGCATCATTGAAATGACGCGCCAGCGAATTCGCCCGTCACTCAAGCGCAGCGTTTACCAGGACTGTCCGTTCTGCCGCGGTAACGGGCACGTTAAGACCTGCGAGAGCATGAGTATCGAGGTAATGCGTCTCGTCCAGTTGGCGGCCCACAAGGAGCAGATCACGCGAGTTCAGGTGCGTGTGCAGTCGGATGTGGCCGACTACCTGCTAAACCGCAAGCGGCGTGAGGTGGCTCAACTGGAGGAAGCGGGGAACATGCAGGTGGCCGTGGTTGGGATGATCGGCGCGCCACCGGAGTCGCTCGAACTGACGTGCTACGACAATAACAACAACGAAGTCCGGCTGCTGCCGGCACCTGAGCCGCAGATCCAGCACCACCGCGGCCGCGGGCATCGTCGGTAGACTGTTCGGATGGCCAAGCGAGGCAACGTGGGCGCGTAGGTCAGAATCCACTTCCTGACTACGCGCCCGCTCCTTCTCACGTTTGCCTTTGTTATCAAGTCATTTGCCACTTCGCCTTGACACGTCGCCAGCCAAAGGTATCGTCCCCCGCTCTTCGGATTGCCGGTGAGCGGGGAGGATGTGCCGTGGTAGGACCGCGCACTCAACGACGATTGGCTTTCGCGTTCATCGCGATCGCCTATTTCGTTGCGCCGGTCGCTGCGCAAGAGCCACTCCGGCTTGGCCCGGCGGCCGGTGGCGATGCGGCACCGATTCAGTTCGCTGCCGACGACATCGTCACATGGCGCGACGAGGGGGAGCAGATCTTTCTACTTCGCGGTCGGGTTCTGATCGAGCAGGGCATCCTACAACTCCGGGCCAATCGAGCCATTCTCGCGGTCGATGTTGAACAACAGAAGCAGACGGATCGATATGCCGTTCGCATATCAGCCGACGGCGATGTGCATATCGAAAGTGGCACAAATCGCCGCACAGTCCCAGTGGCCATCGTTGGGTTGACCACAAAACGCACGGTCAAAGTCCGGTCCGGTAACAGAGTCGTCGAGAGGTCTGAAGCAACGGACGAATTCGTGAAGTGGGGGAGGGCCGCGCAGCGTACCGAGCCAATCCGTCAGACGGCGGCTGTTTCGCCGCCGGCACAGCCCGGGATCGGCGTCGCGCCTGCGCCACCTCGCCCCGCACCGAGTTCGCCAACCCAGAATCCGGGAGGCGCCGTTCCGGCTCAGCCGGAGTTTCCCGCTCCAAGCCCGGGCACGCAGCTTCCTGTAGCCCCGATGCCGTCGGGTCAGAACACGCCCGTTCCACCGGCGACGCCGCGCACTGGACCAGCACCCGCGCGGTCGATTAGTATCGCTCCGCGGCGTTCGACGGCTTACGACACCAAGACCGAGATCATCAACGGCGAGCGCGTCAGCTACGCGAGTGGCGGCGTCATCGTGACGATTCGGAACGTCAAGGGAATTGGCTTGATCGATATCGAGGCCGACCGACTGGTCATGTGGACCAAGTCCGACAGCGGCGATCAACTCCTGAACCAAATGAACGCGCCGGACGGGAAAGTGACCCAGGCGGCCGAATTCTACTTGGAAGGCGACGTCCAGATTCGCAGCAAGAGTGCCCAAAGCGACAATCTGTTGACTGCGGACCGTGTCTACTACGACGTCAATCGCAACGTCGCGGTGGCTGTTCAGGCCGACCTCGAGCTACGACGTCCCGATTTGCCGGACCCCTTGCACATGAAGGCCGAGGAGCTCCTGCAAGTTTCGCCGACTCGCTTTGAGGCCGTCCGGGCACAGGTCTACTCGAGTCGGCTGCCATCAGACCCAGGACTTACGCTGGTACTTGCTCAGGCCATCGTCGAAGACAAGCACGTCGAGCGGCGTGGCCTTTTTGGTGGCACGTCTCGAAACCCTGAGACCGGCGAGCCATCGATGACGACGGAGCGAATCGTCAAAGGAGAGAATGTCATCCTGCGGATCGAGGATGTTCCCGTCTTTTACCTGCCTTATATCCAGGGGAACGCCAATAACCCTCTCGGGCCGCTGCGTAGCGTTGGGTTCAAGCAGGATCGCATCTTTGGCACACAGGTTCTTGCGACATTCGACGTCTGGAACCTGTTGAGCCGCGATCCCGTGCCAGGCACGAAATGGACGCTTGAAGCTGACTATCTGAGTCGCCGCGGCCCAGCATTGGGAACAACCTTCGAATACGTCGGTCGCGATCTCTTCGGCATGGAAGGGGTCTATGGTGGCGTTGCCAAGCTGTTTGGGATCTACGACACGGGGACAGACATCCTTGGCGGCGACCGGGGCGAGTTCGACAACCACCCGCTGACCCGCGGCCGGGCACTATTGCGGCACAACCAGACGTTTCTGGAAGACTGGACCGTGAACGCGCAGCTATCGTACTTGAGTGACAAGAACTTCTTCGAGCAGTACTACAAGACAGAGTTCGACACCGATCCAAATCAAGAGACCTTCATCTATCTGAAGCGACAGCGCGACAATTGGAACGCGTCCATTCTGGCCAAGCCGAACATTCGCAACTGGGTGACCGAAGACGTTTGGCTGCCGCGTGTCGACGTGAACCTCGTCGGGCAGTCGTTTTTCGACTTGTTTACGTATAACCTTCGAGCCAACGGTGGGTACGCCCAACTACGCCCGACGGAAGTGCCGCCGCCGCCACTTCAACCCAACGAGGTCCGCGCCGATCTCGGTCGATTCGACGTCAACCAGGACATTGGTCTGCCCTTCTACCTTGGGCCAGTGAAGGTCGTGCCCTACGGGACATTGGACCTCACGCAGTACACGAGCAATGTCAATGGAGACGCCGAAGGCCGCATCATTGGCGGCGGTGGTGTGCGAGCAAGCCTTCCCTTTACACGAGTATTCCCGGAAGTCGAAAGTCAGTTACTCAACCTGAAGGGAATCAACCACAAGATCGTGTTTGGCACCAACTACTATTACGCCTACTCCAATGAGCCGCATACCGACTTCCCACTCCTCGACCGCTACTACGACGATGCCACCGATCAGGCGATGAGAGATATCACGCCAAGGCAGCCGTTCCTGAATCCAGCGAATGGCGTGGCGCTCGCCACATCGCCGATCTTCAATCCCGAGCAGTACCTGATTCGTCGGCTCGTGGACAACCGCGTCGATACACTCGATACGATCGAAGTGTTGCAGGCCGACATCCGTCAACGCTGGCAGACCAAGCGTGGTTTTCCGGGCCAGGAGCATATCGTCGATTACGTGACGCTCGACCTGTCCGGTTCGTTCTTCCCAAACTCGAATCGCGACAATTTCGGCAAGCCGTTCGCGTTTCTGGAATACGACGCGACGTGGAACGTGGGTGACCGAACATCGATCGTTTCGAGCGGGCTGTACGACCCATTTACCGATGGCGCTCGTGTCTTTACGATTGGTGGCTACCTGAATCGTCCGGATCGGACGTTCTTCTTCGTCGGCTATCGCCAAATTGACCCCATCGACAGCCGGGCTGTGACGGGCTCGGCCACCTACGTATTCAGCCAGAAATATGCCATTACTGCGAGTTCTGTGTACGACTTCGGCATTAACCAAGCGCTCGCCAATTCGCTCATCATCACTCGGGTGGGGAGCGACCTGACGGTGAGCGTTGGCGTGACGTACAACGCATTGGTCAACAACTTTGGCTTCACGCTCGAAATCCTGCCGAATTCTGTGGCCATGACGCGCAAGTCGGGGCAAGGACTTCTCGGTCGAGGACTGCTGCGATGAGGCGCCGCAGCCGCCGATCGTGGCGGGCGAAGCTAGGCGAGGCATTTCGCGGCGTCAAGCTGGGCGTACGCCGCGAATCGAACTTCTTCGTTCACATCTTTGTGGGCGCGCTGGTCGTCGTGTCGGCGGTTGTCTTGCGCTGCGGGCTAACGGAATGGTGCCTACTACTGGGTTGCATCGGAGTCGTGCTTGTAGCGGAACTCTTCAACAGCTCCATTGAAACGCTGTTCCATGCGCTCGATCCGGGAACCCAGGGCCGCATGATCGGCTGCCTCGACATTGCGGCCGGCGCTGTCCTGGTCGCTAGCATGGTCGCAGCAGTTGTCGGAGTTCTTATCTTCGGCAATCGACTATTCGATATCGTGTCCCACTGACGGCCGGCAATTCGACCGGACGGCCTATCGCTTACTTGACGTCTTCGATGCGAACGCCGGCCTTCTTCAACGCAGCGATCTGCTCTCCCTTGGCCGATTCTGACAGTGGATTGTCACTGACATAGAGGCGTAGGTAGGGTGCGAATCGCTTTGGACCGGCAGCGTCCGTCTGGCAGGCGGCCACGAAGGCCCCGAAGTCGGCGATCTTGTTCTTCTTCACCATCAAGAGGCTCAGGTCGGTCATCTTGTCCAGTGCGCCAAGGCTCTCGATCTGATTCTCGCACAGGTCGAGGACCGACAAGCGAGTCAACTTCCCGACGGCAGCCAGGTCCTTGACCTTGTTTCGTGGTAGCGACAACGACGACAATTTCTTAAGCTCGGAAATGGGTCGCAAATCCTCAATCTGGTTGCCGCCCACGTACAGCGCCGACAGTGCTGTGAGTTTGGTCAATGGCTCCAGGCTCGTGATCTGATTGTCGGAAAGCTCAAGGTACTGCAATGCGATCAGGTCCTTGAGGGGCGCAATATCCGTGATGCGGTTGGCACTGAGCGTGAGCGATTGGAGATTCTTGAGTCCCGCAAGCGGCTTCAGATCGACAATCTGGTTTTTCGCGAGTCGCAGTTCGGCAAGGTTTGGGCACTTTTCAAGTCCATCGAGTTTCTGAATCCCGCGGTTACTCCCGTCAAGAACGTACACCGAGTTGAGCGCCGCATCCGTCAGGTCACCTTTATGGTGCGGCAGGGCGGCCTTGATCGCTGCATCGAGGTTCTTGTCGGCGATGATTGGGTCAGCCGCGTGAACCGAGCCGATCATCGCGATTGCCAGAGCCGTTGCCATTCGTCGCATCGTCACGTCTCCATTGCCTGAGCTTGCATAACCTTCGTTTTCCTAACGATATTCGCTGGCGAGGGAAGGAGTCAGAGACACTGTCCTCAATTCACGACGGCCGGTTCCGAGCCAGCATTCGACAATCTGCGACCCAGGGTGAAAATCGTACGTTATTGACAGATATCCTCTGAATCGTGACGAGTGCAAACTGGCTGGGTCATGCACGACGATGTGGAATTGGAATTTGGTGTTCCTGTCGCGGGTCGCATCCTTGCTCGCGAATGCTGGACGCAGACCGCACTCAAGCGTTACCCTGACGATCGGCACCTCGACTGGGCAGAGTTGTTCGGCCGGAGCGCGCCCGTCGTACTGGACCTGGGTTGTGGGAACGGCCGGTATTTGATTTGGAGTGCCGTCCATCGGCCAGAGTACGACCATCTGGGAGTCGATACGCTACCGGTCGTCATCCGCTACGCCCGTCGCCGCGGCAACCAGCGCGGGCTAACCAACCTCAAGTTTGCCGTCGGCGGCGGCCGCGAGTTGCTATCCGAGCATGTCGCGCCGGCGTCGGTCACGGAAGTCCACTGCTACCACCCGCAGCCGTATTACGATCCATCTCAAGTCCATCGTCGGCTCATCACCCCGGAATTCCTGGCATTGGTTCACAGGGCGCTTGTGCCCGGTGGGCTGTTCGTCGTTCAGTCGGACAATCCTGGCTACTGGCGCTACATTCGCGCCGTTGTTCCGGTCTTCTTCGAGTTTGCGGAGGGTAGGGGATCCTGGCCCGACAATCCTCGCGGGAGGACACGTCGCGAGATTATTGCGCGCAGCAAGCGCCTGCCCGTCTTCCATGGCACCGGTAGGGCAAAGGCCGACTTGAGCAGCGACGATGCCGTACGGCTCGCGGCCGATCTTCCGCCGCCCGTATTTGATGCCGATCGACGCTTGCGGGCTTTAGACCGCCTGGAGTGACGAGTCGTGTGGTGAAGGCGGCTTTGGTGGGCCAAGCCGAGACCTCAACCATGCAAGAATGCCGGGTGAGATCGATAGAGCCACAACGACGATGATGACCTTCTCGATGTGATTGCGAATCTCAAACTGGTCGCCGAGCATGTGCTTAAAGAGCGGATCGATGAGTTTCGGGAGTGCGTAGCCGAGCAAGATCATGCTACTCACCCAGGAGATTCCTCCGACGACGTTAAAGGTAACAAATCGGCGATAGTCCATTCGGCCAACGCCGGCAACTACGGGGGCGAATGTACGAATGATCGGCATGAATCGCGCGAGGACAATCGTCTTACCGCCATGCCTTTCGTAGAAGGCTTCTGCAGCCATCAGGTGATCTCTTCGGAAAAAGAACGACTTCTCGCGCCGAAAGATGCGTGGTCCCGTGCGGAAGCCGATGGCGTAGCCGACGCTATCGCCCACGATTGCGGAAACGCAGAGCGTGCCAATCAGAAGGGGCAGGCTCCAGCCAGTACTAAACGCGACCAATCCCGCCGTGACGAGCAGTGAGTCGCCCGGAAGGAAGAACCCAATCAACAGGCCCGTTTCCGTAAAGACAATGAGATTCAGCGCGACGAACGCGGCGACGGTCATCTCGGGCTTCCCGAGCGTCGCCATCAAGGCCGGTGTGTCGAGCAAGTTCCGAAAAACATCGAGGATCTGTTGGAACAACTCGGCCATGCGCGTTCGACTCCGGCATTCGTGCGGGCGTGAGTAGCCTATCTCACGCGCTGAAATACTGCCAGTGCAACCGCACTGGCCGCCGCTGGTAGAATGACATGAAGCGTCTATAAAGCCACCGAGCGCGTGGGTTGTTCCTCCGCCACCGTAAAAACAAGGAACCAAGAACATGCCTGCCGTCGTCGACGACATCGCCGCCGAAATCCGCGAACTGAAGGCCAAGGTCGGGGCGACCATCCTCGCCCACTACTACCAAGAGGGCGAAATCCAGGAACTCGCCGACTACACCGGCGACAGCCTGCAACTCGCCCGCGCCGCGACCAAGGTCACGACGCCGACCATTGTCTTCTGCGGCGTCCACTTCATGGCTGAGACGGCCAAGATTCTCAACCCGACGAAGCGCGTTCTGCTACCGGACATGCTCGCCGGTTGCTCACTCGCCGACTCCTGCCCCGCCGACAAGTTGGCCCGCTACCAGGAAATGCTCCGGGTCAACGGCCGGACGTTTCAGACCGTCACCTACATCAACAGTACTGCCGCCGTTAAGGCACTTTCCGATTGGGTCGTCACGTCCGGCAACGCCGAAGAGATCATTCGCCGGGTGCCGAAGGACGTGGAAATCCTATTCGTCCCGGACCGGCACCTCGGCTCCTACCTTGAAGAGGTCACCGGCCGCAAGATGATCCTGTGGGACGGCTCGTGCATGGTCCACGAGATCTTCAGTGTCCAGGACTTACTGGCGATGAAGCGGAAGCTGCCGGGGGCACAGACGCTGGCGCATCCGGAGTGCCCGGCCAACGTCCGCGAACACGCCGACTTCATCGGCGGCACCGAGGCGATGATCCGGCATGTCGCGGCCTACAAGGAGCCGACAGACTTCCTGGTCGCAACCGAGGCGAACATGCTGTGGCAACTCGAATCGAAACACCCGCGGCATAGATACCATCCAGTGCCGGGCGTGTCGTGCGCATGCAACAAGTGCCCGCACATGGCGCGCAACACGCTCGAAAAGCTCCGCGACTGCTTGGCGACTGGGCAGCCGGAGATCCTGTGGCAGCCAGATTTCGACCGTGCGAAGGCGGTGCTGGAGCGGAGCCTGTTGCAGCCGGCGGCGAAGCCGGTCGTTGGCGACTGAGTTTATCGACACGGAGCGCCACACATGCCGCTGATCCCGCACCGTTTTCTGGCTCGCGTCGCCCATCCATGCAAGTTCGTCAAAAAGATGCCGCTCGACGATGACGAGTGGCTCATCGACCTGCCGGAATCGTGCCGCGTCGAGAACTACGCGGCCGTGGACGAGTTGACGAACTTCGCGGACGTACGAATGGCGTGGAACTCGTTCGGCCTCGGCATCCAAGCGACCGTGCGCGGCAAGGACGAGCCGCCGCGCGGCGACATTGCTCATCCGCGATCATCCGATGGCCTGTCCGTCTGGATCGACACGCGTGACGCCCGCACGGGCCATCGGGCGAGCCGGTATTGTCACCAGTTTCACGTGCTGCCGGTCGGCGATGGCGCGGACAAAGACGAACCGGCGTTTGTGCAGGCGAAGGTCCACCGAGCTCTGCAAGACGCCCCACTCGCGGCCGATGGTACGGTGCCGTTCCGCGGTGGGCCGGTGAAGGGCGGTTGGCGCGTCGAATTGTTCTTGCCCGCGGCGGCGTTGACCGGCTTCGACCCCGACGAACACCCACGGCTCGGCTTCTTCTACGCCGTGCGTGACACCGAACTCGGCGAGCAGACGCTCACCGTCGGCAGCGACTTTCCCTATGCCGAAGACCCGAGTCTGTGGGAAGTCCTGGTTCTCGATGGGACCAAATAAGAGCCGCGAGCGTGAGCGAGCATCACACTGTCGCTCGCTCACGCTCGTGGCTCTTGGTGATGCTCAAGCTCCCGCGGCCTCTTTCGTCAGCTTGTGCTGCTTCTGGTGATGTGGGCCATCGAAGTCCTGAGTACTCTTGAATCGCTCGTGTCGTCCATCGCCGGCTTCGGGCTTTACCTTCGCCAGCAGCGCTTCGAGTTCTTTGCCTTCGAGCGGCTTAAAGCTGCGGGCGGTGGCCAGATTGGACTTCAGCACGTCCATCGAATCGGTGCCGACGACAAGACTCGCGATTCGCTGACTCAGGGCGAACCGGTGAGCCTCTTCAGCCGTGCAGACCTTCTTGAGGACGAAGTTCCCTTTTCCACCACCAAGGCTCTTCATGCCCAGCACGGCCGTGCCCTGCTTTTCGGCCGCAGGAATGACGTGCTTGACAAAGCTACGGAAGAAGTGGTCACACACGTTGACCGGCATCTGCACGGTGTCCCAGGCGTGCTTTTCGAGCATCGCCAGGTGAATGCGCGGGTCCTTGTGCCCCGTGAAACCGATGAACCGCACCTTACCGGCCTTCTGGGCCTTTAGCATTTCGTCGAGGCAGCCGCGGTCGACGATCCAGTCGGGATCGTTGTCGTAGTTGATCTCGTGAAACTGCACGAGGTCGATGCGGTCCGTTTTGAGCCGTCGCAAGCTGTCGTCGAGGTGTTGTTTCACCTCCTTGGCGTCGCGCCCACAGTTCTTCGTCATCAGGAATACTTGCTTCCGCTTACCCGGCGCGGCGAGCGCCTGGCCCATGATTTCCTCGCTGCCACCATCGTGGTAGTCCCACGCGTTGTCGAAGAAGGTCATGCCTTCGTCGATGGCCGTGTGCATGATGCGGACGGCTTCGGCTTTGTCCTTGACATCGCCGATGTGCCAGCCACCCAGGCACAGGCACGACACGCGCTCCCCGGTCTTGCCGAGTGGCCGTGTCGGCAGCCCCTTGGAGGTCGCATCGTCGGCCGTAGCCACAGAGGCGAGGCCGGCTGCCGCGCCAGCGGCAACGGCGGATTGCAAGAACTCGCGGCGATCGTTGGCGGGTGTGCTCATGGCATCCTCCGGCGAAGACTGGTACAGTCGTTTGCGTGCAACAGTCGTGCCGACGACTTCGATAGACGAGCCACGGCCCACCGTCCAGAAAAAAATGTCCCCCGCGCGGCCCGAACCTGGCCGCGCTCGTGTCCTGGGTCCTTAGGGAGCGAGACATGCCGACGCCCGACCGCGACATCGCGTCCTTGATCACGCAGGCGCGGTGCGGCGACGGGCCCGCGCTCGGGGCGCTCCTCGACGGCTACCGGAACTACCTGACGCTGCTCGCCCGGCTACAGCTCGGCCGGTCGCTGCGAGGCAAGGCCGACCCATCGGACGTGGTGCAGGGGACGTTCCTGAAGGCTCACCGCAGTTTTGCGCAGTTCGGCGGGGCGACGGAGCTGGAACTCATGGCCTGGCTGCGGGCCATCCTGGCGACGACGGCGGCGAACACCATCCGCCACTACCTCGGGGCCAAGGGCCGCGACGTGCGGCTCGAACGCCGTGTGGCCGACGAACTCGACGAGTCGTCGCGAGCGCTGACCCGCGGCCTGATGGCCCCGCACAGCTCGCCGAGCGAACGGGCCGTCCGCCACGAACAGGCCGTATTGCTGGCCGACGCCCTGGCGGCCTTGCCGGCGCACTATGGCGACGTGATCGTCCTACGGCACCTGGAGGGGCTGCCGTTCCCCGAGGTCGCGCGTAGGACGGGCCGCAGTGAGGATAGCGTGAAGAAGCTCTGGCTCCGCGGCCTGGCTCGGCTGCGGGCGACGTTGGAGGACGTGTCATGACCCGGCCGAATGTCCCGGTGGGATATGTCGCGATCAACTCGTCGGCCCCGTCCTTGGACGACCCGCGGGTGATGCAGGCCGTCGAGGAGTATGCCGATCGGCTCCAAGCCGGCGACCGGCCCGACCGGGCCGCGTTCCTCGTCCGGCACGCCGATATCGCCGACGCCCTGGCCCGCTGCCTCGACGGCCTGGAACTGGTCCACGCCGCTGGCCGCGACTTGAGCGGCTCGGCCGGGGAAATGGCTGGCGACGCCCTGCTCGACGGTTCTCCGCTCGGCGACTTTCGGCTGATCCGCGAGCTGGGTCGCGGCGGCATGGGCATCGTCTACGAGGCCGAGCAATTGTCGCTCGGCCGGTCGGTAGCGCTGAAGGTGTTGCCGTATGCGGCGACGATGGACGCCCGGCAGTTGCAGCGGTTCAAGAACGAGGCGCGGGCGGCGGCGAGCCTTCACCACGAGAACATCGTGCCGGTCCACGGCGTCGGCTGCGACCGCGGCGTGCATTTCTACGCGATGCAACTGATCGACGGCCGGTCGCTCGCGGCCGTGATCGACGACTTGCGTCCGTCAGACGCGGCGGGGGGGGCGTGTCAACGCCCCGGTTTCAGCGCACTCGAAAGCGACGCGCCGAACTGGGGCGTTGACATGCCCTGCTCGCCCACCGCGCCGGTCGCCGCTCTGAGTGAAGAACAGCGGGCCGGGCCATGCGCACTACCGTCGGTCGGCCGAATTGATCGCCCAGGCAGCGGACGCCTTGGAGTACGCCCATTCGATGGGCATCGTCCACCGCGACATCAAGCCTGCGAACCTGATACTCGACGCTGACGGGCACCTGTGGGTGACCGACTTCGGCCTCGCCAAGCTCGACACCGCGGCTGGGATGACCGTCTCGGGCGACCTGCTCGGTACGCTGCGGTACATGTCGCCGGAGCAGGCGCTGGCGCGCCATGGTCTTGTGGACCACCGGACGGACGTCTACTCGCTCGGCGCGACGCTGTACGAACTGTTGACGCTTCGCCCGGCCGTCGACGCCGAGGACAAGCACGAAATCCTGCGCCGCATCGCATTCGAGGAGCCGGCGCCGCCGCGCAAGCTCGACAAGGCCATCCCGGCCGAGCTAGAGACGGTGACGCTCAAGGCGCTGGCGAAGAACCCGGCCGAGCGCTACGCCACGGCCGGTGAACTAGCCGCCGACCTGCGGCGGTTCCTGACCGACCAACCGATCAGGGCGAAGCCGCCGACCGTGAGCCAGAGGGCGGGCAAGTGGGCCCGACGGCACCGGGCGGTCGTCGCCGCGGCGGCGGCGTTCCTGGTGCTGCTCGCGGCTGGCTCGGCGGTGAGTACCGCCTTCGTCTGGCGGAAGGAGGCCGACACGCGGACCGCCCTTAAGCGGGCGAACGCCGAGCGCGTCCACGCCCTGGCAAACGTAAAGCACGCACAAGACGCCCTGGACGCCGTGTACCTGCGGCTGGCGCGAAGCCGGTCCCCCGAGCCGCCGCGGCCCGGCGACCCCGCGCCGGCGCGGCTGCCGCCCGAGAGCGAGACGCTGCTGAAGGAGCTCCTGGGGTTCTACGAGCGGTTCGCCGGGGAGAACGCCGACGACCACGGAGCGCGGTTTGAGCTGGCGAACGCCTACCTGCGAGTGGGGCAGATTCGCAAGGACCTCGGGCTGGACGAGTGGGACTGGCACACGGACCGCGGCATCCAACTCCTCCGCGACCTGGCTCGAGAGTTTCCCACGGAGCAGACGTATCGGGACGCGCTGTGGAATGCCCTCGCGGCCGCGGAACACTTCCAGGAAGTCGTGGCCCTGCTCGAACGGGACGCCGCCGCGTCTCCGTCCAGCCCCGGGCCCCAGTGGGCTCTCGCCGTCTGCTACCGACGTTGGGTCGAGTCGCTGGAGGCCGGCGGCCGGCCCGCGGAGGCCGAACGGGTGTGGCCGAAGGTGGTCGAGCACGCCGAGTTGAACGAGCGGATCAGCCCGAGCGGCGACAAGGGGCAGGGGCTGCACCAGATCGCGCTCGGGTGTTTCGCCCGCGCGGCGGCGATGCGGGCGCGACGGGACCCGTACCGCAATGCGGTGCCCGACCCCACGCTGCTCGAGGCGGAGGCCGCGCTCCTCCGCCAGGCCCACGACATCTGGGCGGACAAGATGCTCGCCGCGGCCATGCCGCCGCACTGGCGGGCCAATGGGTACCGCACGGGGAGCCTCGGGACCACCTGCCGGTACCTCGGCGCGCTCCTCCTTGAGACCGGCGAGCCGGCCGCGGCCGAGCCGCACCTGACGCGGGCTGTAGGCCTCCACGCGCAGGCCTTGACGACCACCGCCGGGTCCCCCGCGATGCAAAACCCCTTCCCCGTTGAGCTGATCAAGGACCACCTCGCCCTGGCCCGGGCGTGGACGGACCTCGGGCGGCCCGGGGAGGCCGAGCAGGCGGCCCGGGCGGCGGTCGGCGTCGCCCGTCCGGTCGTGGCGGCCGACGTGTGGTGGTGGCCGGCGTACCAGCAAGGCCTGGCGGCGGGGCTGCACGCCCTGGCGGGGCTGGTCCACGACCGCGGCGACCGGGCCGAGGCCCGCCGGCTGTGGCGGCGGGCGGTGGACCACGCGCGGCGGGCCGCGGACCTACAGCCCGGCGACCCGAACCTCGTCGACGGGTTGGCGTGGCTGTTGGCTACCTGCCCGGAGGACGAGCTGCGCGCCCCCGACGAGGCAGTCGGGTTGGCGAAACAGGCGGTGGCCCATCGGCCCGGGTCGAGCCGGTTCCGGAACACCCTGGGTGCCGCCCTCTACCGCACGGGGAGTTGGGGGGAGGCGGTCGCTGTGCTGGAGAAGTCCGCGGAGCTGGGCCGGGGCGGCGGGGCCTTCGACTTCTACTTCCTCGCCATGGCCCAGGCGCGGCTCGGCGAACCGGCCAAGGCCCGTGCGTGGTACGACAAGGCCGTCGCGTGGACGGACCGACACAAGCCGAAGGACGACGAATTGCGCCGGTTCCGCGCCGAGGCCGAGGAGGTGATCAACGGGCCGGTAAAGCCGAATTCCTGAACGACTAGCGTTGAGCTGAACGAACCGTCTCCGCCTCCTCTCTCCCAAGCAGTGGATTACCGGCGCGGGGCCGAGGACGCTGTATCCTTCGCAAATCACCGACCGGAACGAGACGAGACCAGGAATTCCATTTGCAACCGCGGCCGCGAGTCGCGGCGCCCGCGCCCTCCGTCGCCGGTTTGAGGCGTTCGAAAACTCCACCATGCCGCCGGCGGTCGCCCCGCCTCCCGGCCTTGAGAGGTGGTGGACCGGCGACAACACCGCGGCCGACCGCCGGGGCTAAACAACACCATTCTGCCCGATGGTACCGCCTACACAGCCGCGAAGGTCGGCCAGGCGCTCACCTCCGACGGAATCGACGACCGCGCCCAGGTCGCGGATGCCGACAGTCTGAAAATTACAGCATCGATATCGATCGAGGGCTGGATCAGCGTGCAAGGGGTCGAGATACTCGCGCTCAGTCGGACGGAATCAGCATGGTGCGAGCCGACGACGTGTCCGACGAACTGCTGGGTGTCGGCGTCTAGAGGCTATCTGGCGGGCGCGTCAGGGTTGGCGTGCCCGCTGGATGGGCCTACTGCTCATCGGTTGGACGGACATTCGTCCGGACCCCCCCCCGTTTGGTTGCGTCTGATTTATCACTATGCCAAGCAACGCTTTGTGTTTTCAACTGGCGTTGCTGTGGCATTTCCTCCGGCCCGAAAAATGCTTCTGGAGTGGGGTGGAACGGTCGATCCGGAGGCATTTTCCGCCCGTGGACTACTCGTGCCGCAGCGCCTCGATCGGGTCGAGCATCGACGCTTTCCACGCCGGGTACAGGCCACCGGGCACGGCCAACGACAGGACAATCGAGCAGCCTTGCGGTACGCTGACTCGTCAGCGGCTACGGCGGCTCCTGGAACAGTCGCAGCGCGGGCAACGCGGTCTGGATCAGCGCGAAGTGTTTGTCGCGGGTCCACAGCTCGATGCTGTTGGCGATGGCCAGAGTCGCGAGGACGGCATCGGGAAATGGCACCGCGATGCCCCGTGCCCGCAACGCGGCTAAGGTGTCGCCAACTTGATCCCGGAGGGCTTCGGGGAGGGGAATCTGCTGGAACCCGTTGAGTATGTTCAGGAAGTCTGACGGTCGGCTGGCGTGCGGACTCCGCACAGCAGTTCGGCCCGTGTAACTCCACAGACGCTAATGGGCAATGTGGGGACCAGTGCCACCAGCTTGGCGTCGTGCCCCTTGACGTAGTCGATGACAACGCTGGTGTCGGCGAGAATCATCGTACGTGGTCGTTCGCGTGATCGCGGTCGAACTCGCGCAGCTCACGCCAGGCGTCGAAGTCGTACGTGCCACGTTCGCGTAATGCGCGGGCCGCCTCGGCCGCGGCCGCCCAACGACCGGCATCTGGCCGCCCGGCGGGCGTGGCGGACTCGTCCAGCACGATGATCTCGACCGTCCGGCCGACGAGCGGCTTCAACTCCGGCAGGTGTAGCGTGTCGGAGTCCAGGGTCTTGTGGATGCGGATGGCGTTCATGGCCGGCCCTCGGATGTACGGCCATTGTACCGCGCGGGCCGCCCTCCGCGCCCCGGTCGCTATTCGTGCCGCAGCGCCTCAATCGGGTCGAGCATCGACGCTTTCCACGCCGGGTACAGGCCGAAACCGACGCCGACGCCGATCGACACGGCCAGCGACAGGTAGATCGAGTCCTGCTGTATCTTGGCCGGCAGGTGCGTATCCGTCAGCAGTTCCGACAGGTAGGGCACGAGGAACACCGATCCCAACCCGATACCGACGCCGGCGATGCCGCCGATCGTCGTCTGGGCCACGGCTTCGACCAGGAATTGCAACGTGATGTCGCGCCGCTTCGCCCCGAGCGCGCGGCGAATGCCGATCTCACGGGTCCGCTCGGTCACGGTCGCCAGCATGATGTTCATGATGCCGATACCACCGACAAACAGCGAGATCGACGCGATGACGACCAAGAGCCGGGTGAACCGCGTTTTCTCACGCTCTGCCTGTTCAAGGCGGTCGAGCGGCACCGTGATCGCCCAGTCGCGCTTCAGATGGCTCTTTTGCACCAGGTCGCGGATGTGCTCACCGACCGCTTTTACCTTCTCGCGGCCCTCGGGCAGGTCGATCTCGGCATCCACCGTGAGTGTGACCTGGTGCAGTTGCACCTGCTCGCCGGACCGGGAGCCACTCTGGCGGATGAAGATGCGCTCGCCGTACCGCACCTTGCACGTATTGAGCGGCATGTAGACGTCACGGTTGAAGTCTTCGGCCGCCTGACTGCCGCCGGTGCCGCCGGTCGGCATCCGATCCTTGACGACGCCGATCACCTTGTAAAAGTAGGAGCCGAGCCGGACCGTCTTGTCGAGCGGATTCTCGAACGGGAACAACTCGTCAGCGATCTCGGAGCCGAGAACCACGTAATTCGCCATCTTCAAGTCATCCTCGGCCGTCAGAAATCGGCCGGAGGTCATCTCGATCGGATGGACATCGGTGTAGAGCGGCGTTGTCGCGACGAGCCGACCATTGGCCATTCGGTCGAGGTTGCGCACTTCGCTCGGGAAGACACGCATCGGCACGCGGCGCACGATGTCGGGAATGGTCAGAAATCGTTCGTAGTCTTCGTACGTCAGGCCATAGACGGCAACGAAGCTGCGGCGTGAAGACGTACCTTCCTCCGGTGGCTTGACCGAGCGCACAATGATGTTCGTTGCACCTTGTCGCTTGATGTCCTGAAGGGCATCGTGCATCGAGCCTTCACCGAACGCCATCAGCGAGATGACGGCGGCCGTGCCGATGATGATGCCCAAGACAGACAGGAACGCCCGCATCTTGTGCAGCCAAAGGCCGCGCAAGGCTAGAACGAACCCGCGGGTGGTCTTGTCCCAGTTGAGGATGGCGGGCACCATCATCAACGTGAGTACGCCCAAGAGGCACAGCAGGGATAGATTCTTCGGCATGGGTGCAGATCACTGAGCGGCAGCGGTGGAGAAGCGCCGGTTGTGGCGAGCGGATTCGTCGTTGCGGGTGTCGGTCTCGACCTCGCCGTCCCGCAGACGAACGACACGCCGCGCCCACTCGGCAATATCGTTCTCGTGCGTGACCATGATGATCGTCTTCCCCGCCGCATTGAGCTGAGAAAGAAGTTCCATGATTTCGTCACTGGTCCGCGAGTCGAGGTTGCCGGTCGGCTCGTCAGCCAGAATCACTTGTGGGTCGTTCACGAGCGAACGGGCAATGGCGACGCGCTGTTGCTGACCGCCCGATAGCTGGTTCGGGCGGTGGTCGAGCCGCTCGCCGAGGCCGACCAGTTCCGCAAGTTGAATGCAGCGTTCGCGGGTAGCGTCGGTCAGCTTGCAGCCCTGGTAAAGCAGCGGAACCTCGATGTTCTCGACGACCGTGTATTGCGGCAGCAGGTTATAGGATTGAAAGATAAAGCCGAGGTATTTGCTGCGCACATCCGAGAGTTCATCGTCCGGCATCTCAGCGACGTTTTGGCCGGCCAGGTAATAGGCTCCACGAGTCGGTCGGTCGAGGCAGCCCAGGATGTTGAGGAGCGTCGATTTTCCAGAGCCGGACGGACCCATGAGGGCGACGAAATCGCCTTCCTCGAATGCTAGATTCAGCCCCTTCAGAACGTGAACTGGTTCCGGGCCAAGGAAGTAATCCTTGACCAGCGACTCGACCTGTGCGACGGCGGGCATCGTTTTCCTTTCCTGTCGACCGCGTGTGCCTCATCACGAGGATGAGGCGTTCGCAGTCCGGCAGCCCCTACTTCCCGTTTCCACCGCCCTGAGGTCCAGTGTTTGGCATGCCACCGTCACCGCCCTTCGGCGGGCCGCCCTTGCCGCCCTTCTTCTTACCGTCGCCCTTGCCGCCACCACCGATGCCGCCCTGCCGATCGTTTTCGACGACTTGGCGAGTCTTCATCTTGTCCCCGATCAGTACGCGCGGGTTGAGGATAACTTCCTCGTTCTCCTTGAGCCCCGAGCGGATTTCAACCATCTTCTCGTTGCTCAGCCCGATTATTACCTCGCGTTCCTTCGGACCCTCGGGCCCGTTGACGAACACCTTTCGCTTTTCGCCGAGTTCAGCCCCGCCGACGACGGCCTGAAGCGGCACTGTCAGTACGTTTTCGTCCGTGGCCTCGATGTGGATCGTCACCTCGGCACTCATACCGGGCTTCAGACCTTCGAGCGACTCCTCGATGGCAATCATCGTCTGGTAGACCTTCACATCGGAACTGCTCCAATCCTGCTGAGCTGCGACGGTGGCCACACTCTTGACGTGTCCACGCAAAGCGCGGTCCGGAAAGGCATCGATACGGACAGTCGCTTTCATGCCGTCGGCCACTTTTTGCATCTCATGATCGCGCAGCCGTTCGCGGATTTCGGGCATCGCGGCCTGGCAGAGAAGGCGCGTTAGTCCATCGGGTGCGGACAGGAGGCCGGCCCGAGTGCTCTCGGTAAAGTAAGTCGGCTGCCAAACGTCGCCTTTGACGCGGGACACCATCGCTTCGTGGACCTTCGTGTTGACGAGCATCCGACGCAGGTCGGGGATGCGCATCAACTTCTGTCCTTCCTTCACGGGCTCGCCCTGAGCGATGATCGACTGCTGGCTACCGGACCCGAATCGGCTCTGTTCGCTGACGTAGTAGACAACCATTCCGTCTTGCGGCGAAGTGATGACGCACTTGCGGATCTGGTCCTCGATGTCCTCGTACTTGTCCTCTTCCTGCTCGAACACTGACTTTTTGGCATTTCGGTCGGAGTTGGCCTGGACCTCCTTCGCCCGCGCCTGGTCCTTGACACGAATCAATGCCCGCTTGGCCTCAGTCACCTTGCTGCTTAAGTCGGTTTCCATCCGCACCTTGGTGAACTCGTTGAGAACGCGCTTCTCTTCCTCGATCTTCTTGAGGGCCACGTCGAGACTCTCCAGACGCGACTGCTCGCTCTTGAACTGGCTCTGGCTGAGGTAGTCACGCGTGACCATGCGGCTTGCCCATGCGGTGCGCTCTTGCTGGATCTTCAGGTCGGCGTCTGCCACCTTCAAACGGCCCTCGATGTCTTTCAGATTCTGAATGTACTCGCCTTCCAAGTATTTCTTGAGGTCGAGTTCTGCGAGCGTGATCGCGATCTCGGCCTGAGCAATATCGCTCTCGTTCTGGCTCGTCACAATCTTGTAGCTTTCCTCGGCGGCAATCATCGCTGCCCGCGCCTGGTCAAGTACGATCTTCTGCGCCTTGAGGGCGTCCTGAAGCGCCGAGTCGTCGATTTCCATCAGCCGTTCGCCGGACTTAACCTGCGAACCGTCGTCAATCACCCACTTGATGCTCAGGGCGGACGCTTTCGTGCCTGCCTTGACCCGGCACGTGACTTCGCGGTTGTCGGCACTTTCGAGCGCACCACGTTCGACGACCGTTAACCGAAGCGGTTCGAACTTGACGCGATGGATGATTAGATCAGTCCGCTGGCCCTTGGGGCCAAGGGACAACCAGTAGGCCACGACTGCTCCTGTTGCCAGGAGCGAAAACAGCAGACCGACGAGGAGCCGAGGAAGGAGTTTACTTTGTCGCTTCGGGCGGGATCGCTCGGGGTGCGGGGAGCCGTTCTGGCTGACTTGCGTCAGCAGGACCGGTGGAAGGTTGGGTGCTTGGCTCGGGGCAGACTGCACACTCATCGGTCCAGACTCCACGGGGGTCGAGCGGCATCAGCTGCAAGTCGCGGTAAAGCTGCAGGCGGGTGATCAAGTAGTTGATGTACAACTGGTACAAGGCGTTTTCAGTCTGCGGTACGCGGGACTGAGCGTCGAGCAGGTTCTGCGTATTGGCGACAGCGTTGGAAGCTTCGCCCGGTCGGCTCGGGGCGCGGAAAGTCTCCAAAGAACTATCGCGCCGCGAGTAGGTTACTTTCAGCTGTCGTTGTTGAATCTTATAGTTTTCGGCAATCACCCGCAATTGGCGAAGTTCACCGCGTACCTCCAGCAGCGCTGTATCCTCAGCAAACTGTAGTCGCCGCCGTTCCCGCTGGTAATCGATTAACGCGGTTCGGTAGACGTTTCGTTCGACGCGACGAGTCAGGGGCGCTTCCAGGTTGAGTGACAACTGGCTGCGCGTACGAGTCGTATGAAACGCATACGGATTCGTCGTCAATGGCGGCGTTGCACTATCTAAATGATACCGCACATCGGCCACTCCTAGCAAGGAATTCGCCGTGACGGCTACCTGTCGCCACGCATCGACCAACTCGCCCCGCGCATTCATTAGGTCCCATCGGTTGGTCAGGGCGGTCTGGGCAACGATCGTGTTGGCACGGTCCAAGTCGGTGTCGATGAGGTCAACGCCGTCTACGCATACAGACGGCAACTTAGGCCAATCCTTCCGAACCGCGGCAATCCGTTCATCCCTCGCGGTTCCAAGCAGGCGCACAAAGGTAACAAATGTTAGCCGAAACCGATCGGCTTGAAGGCGCTCGGCCCGGACTTTGCGTTCATCGGGTTTCAGTTCCGGGAATGCATCCTTCCACGGTTGCGCTTCATAGCCCCGCAATGCGAGTTCGAAGAAACCGAGATTGCCGCGATACTCCAGGGCATCAAACTTCGCTTGGTCAGCATCTGAGAGCGTCTCACCGTTTTGTTCGAGCCGGTAGCGAATCTGATTGAGATCGTTAGTCGCGCGCTGGATATCGGCGAGCCGAGCGTCGATCTGTTCGACCGTCAACGACTCCCACTCCTTCCAGTCCTTTGCAACCATTTCTTGGAATTGTGTGCCCTTCACGATGTCGAGCGAGCTAACGAGTTCGTGCAGACGCGCGCGGAGTCGCTCGGGCGCTAGCTCGGACAGAGGCTTCTCGTCGGCTTGGACTGCTCGATCCTGTTCGTAGACATCGCGCAGCCGCAGGAGTGCCTGCGTCAACACACGTACTGGTGTGTCGTCGAGTTCGATCGGGACGGCCGTTGGAATGCCAAGCTGAATCTTGAATCGGTCGAGGCTGTCTCGAAGGTTCTGCTCGGATAGCAGCACTGTGGATCGGCTAGTGAGCAACTGCTGTTCGACCTGATCGGTCTGGAGCGGAGAAACGTCGCCGCCACCTTGCAATGCGCGGTACAAGGTGAGGATGCGTTCAAGCTCAGCGACGTTGTTACGCTCGTTGGTCAAAATCGCGTAGCGGAGCAACGTCGGCAGGTATCCGGTTGTTACGGCAAAACTCGATGCGTTGAGACGGGTATCCACGAAGTTACCTTGTGGAAAGCTCGCGCCGAGCGCCGGTGCACCGATGCCGAGTGTCGTGCCACCGGCGATCGAGACGTAGAACTGCTGCCGAAAGCGGGCGTAGTTACGGACGTTGTACAGCAGATTGCGCTCGGATTGGGTCAGTGGTTCCAAGGTGACGGCCTTGCCGCCGCCTCGAAGTAGCGGTTGCGTAAAATCGAGCGAGATGGTCGAAGGTGCGAAGAACTTAGGTCCGTTGCCCGACATTTCGAAAACAAGCTGATTCGCGAACTTGAACAGGAGCAAGGCTCCCGTCGGGAAGAGCTTGTTCACGTTCGCTTGTGTCGTTCCGCTCCAGCGATTCTGCGGCCCGCCTGTCGTCTTGCTGCCCGCGTAAAGGCGAGCAATCTCTTCGGTTAGGAAGAACTGCGAGGCGAACGAGAAGCGTTGAAGGCTGACACCCAAAGCCGACAGATACAAGTCCTCGCGACGGTCTTGATACTCCCGGCTGTTGAATACGCCGAGTTCGCTCGCTTGCTCGAGGCGAATTCGGAAGGGTTTCTCGTTGGTCCGCAGCGCTTCCGCGTCGCTACCGCCCGTTTTGGTCGCGGGTGGCAACGCCGACGAAGCCGGTGCTGGTGACTTGTTCGCGTCTGGGTCGAGGCGATTGGCCTCGTCCCAGAGGCGAAGCAATTCCAAATAACTCGTCCCCTCGGGTGAGCCGACGCCGTCCTTGGCCTTTTGCGGGTCAGGCGAGAGATAGTTCGCAGCCGGGTCGTCGAACGGCTTGGGCGGCCGATCCGGGTTGGTTGGATCCGCAAAACGAGCGTGTGGATCGGGGTATACGTGCCATTGATCGATCTTCCACGGCGCAAACGCATCCTTCTCGGTCAGGATTTCTTCAACCTGATTGTCGGCCTGATCGCGAAAGAAGCGTCGTGTGCAGCCTGCTGTGACAAGCGTGGCTGTCATGAGCAGGCAGAGCATTCTCGAAGTCGTTGTCCGCATGGTGACCCCGGACGATGGCCGTGTAATCGGTACATCCCGTTCAATCCTAATCGGCGGTAATGGCTGCCCAACTTGAACTGCCAGAAGACGCTGTTTCGTGGATTCGCTAAACCGGTGCTATGACTGAACCAATAGCGATTGCCACCTGGACGTTTGGACGAACCGCCGTCGAGGCAGCAAGTGCGGAATTGGCCAAGGGCGGCACGGCCCTGGATGCAGCCGTGGCCGGAGCGCAGGCGGTTGAGGACGACCCGACCGTAAACTCGGTTGGCTATGGCGGCCTCGGCGACCTGGCAGGTTGCGTGACGCTGGATGCCAGCGTCATGGACGGCCGTTCGCTTGCTTGCGGGGGAGTCGCGGGCGTGGAGAACATACGCCACGTCGCATCACTCGCCCGACTTGTCATGCAGAAGACGGCGCATGTGTTGTTGGTGGGCCGGGGTGCGCAGCAGTTTGCCCTCCAAAACGGCTATCCCCTGGAGTCCTTGCACACACCCGAGAGCGTTGCCGAATGGGAGCGACGCCGGGGTGAAGTAGTCGCAGGCAGTCTGGTGCCACACCCTGGGGCTGGGCGGGAAGCAGATCACGACACGGTCACTGTGTTGGCCCGCGATTCTCGCGGCGACCTGGCCGGATGCTGTACGACATCGGGCCTGGCGTTTTCTCTGCCGGGTCGAGTCGGTGATTCACCATTGATCGGTGCGGGCCTTTACGTCGACAACGAGATTGGCGCGGCTGGCGCAACGGGAGTGGGCGAGGAGGTCGTGCGCATTTGCGGTAGTACGACCGTAATCGAAGCAATGCGTCATGGTGCATCGTCCCAAGCCGCGTGCGAGTCGGCTGTTCGGCGTGTTATCTCGACGGCAAGACGCCGCGGAATCGAACCTGCGCACCTGGCGTTCATTGCATTGGACCGGCATGGCGAGCCCGGTGCTGCGAGCACGACCGGGACGAACTTTCATTATGCCCTTGCAAGGGGCCGTGGTATCGAGCTAATCCGAGCAATCGAGATCGGTTAGGTCCGGTCACTGACTCACGACGAAGTGCCGGCGTCCGGTCCTTTCTTCAAGCACATCCGCCATCCAGCCGATAACAGGCGAGGGGAATCGTCTTGCCTCGGGGGAGGCCACACGGATGTACGTCTCGCATTTCGGGCTGCGCCACCGCCCCTTTCGGTCGTCGCCCGATCCAACATGTTATTATCCCGCCGGGCCGCAGGAAGAGGCACTGGAGACTCTTCAGCGCGCCCTGGCCGATGGCGATGGCTTCGCGATCGTGACCGGGGAGCCAGGCGTTGGCAAAACGCTACTGGCGACCATTCTTCTCGATCGCCATTCCGACGACTGTGTCTGTGTCTTCGTCACCAACTCGCACCTGACGCGAAGAGCCGACCTGTTACAGGCAATCCTCTTCGATTTGGGTCGGCCGTACGAGGGCAAGTCCGAGCAAGAGCTACGCCTCGCCGTCACGGAAACGGTGTTGGCATCGTTTGCCGAGGAGAAGCAAACACTCCTCGTCATCGATGAAGCCCATCACCTGCCGGCCGACTTGCTCGAAGAGTTACGCCTGCTCGGCAACCTGGAAACGCGCCACGGCAAGGCGGTTCAAATCGTTCTGGTCGCTCAACCCGAGATTCTGGACACGCTCAAGCGGCCGGAGCTACGGGCGCTGTCCCAGCGGATCACCGCGCGGGCCGAGATAGGTCGGCTTGGGCTGACGGATGCGGCGGACTATCTGGTGCATCACTTGCGGCTCGCAGGGGCCCGGCCCGACTCGATCTTACCCGATGAACCACTGGCGATGTTGGCGAAGGCGTCTGGTGGCATTCCCCGACTGTTAAACCAGTCGGCCCATCTGTCCCTATCCGTTGCCTGTCAGGCAGGCAATGGCCGAGTCGACGCAGAAGCCGTTCTCGAATCGCTCCAACGGCTCGGACTGGACTTGCCGGCCGAGGAAGCCGAGGAGCCGACGGCCGAACCCACCGAAGTGCCAGAGCCGCAGGGCTGGAGGCAGGGGATGTACCCTCTTCCGCCAGTTCCGCCGCGACTGGTTTTCGCGCCGGGCAAGTCGGGTTGAACCGTCAGGAGACTGCTACATGGGACGTATGGTTGACCTGCTCCGTAACGGCGATCACAGGCCGAACGGCGATAACCGCAACGATGAGCCAGTCATTCTGTCTGTGGAGCCGCACACCGACATCCGGGACAGTGACGACGTCCCGTTCATTGAGGTTGGTGGTCCACGCCCAGCCGCACCGGTGACAACGGTTGCGGTTGCCGCGGAACCGACGTCTGGACTGTTCACCGTACGGTTTCAGCCGTTTGTAGCCGGCCGAATGGCCGGTCGTGGATTCGGTTCAGAGCTGGTTGCATTCCATCAGCCCGATCATGCCATCAGCGTGCAGTATCGGTCGTTGGTTGCGGAGATCGTCACGCAGCTCCCAGGCTCCAATCCGCGCGTACTGTTGTTCGCTGGCGCGACCGAAGGTGCCGGAACATCGACAGTACTGCTCAACTTGGCCGTGACGCTTGCCAAGCAAGATGGAGCTCGCGTCGCTGTGGTTGATGGCCACTTTGCCCGACCGACGTTGGCTGCCAAACTTGGTATCGCGGTCGGGCCGGGCCTGCGCGAGTCACTTGGCCGGCATACGCCGGTTGCGTGGAGTCTTCAGGAGACGCTCCAACCCAACTTGTTGGCCCTTCCCGCGGGTCGCTCGGCACTGCCGCGCGACGATGCCGGCATCGCAACGTTCATCGAACAACTGCGATCTCGGTGCAATTGGGTGCTGATCGATGCGGGGGTCTGGGACACCGAGGCGGTTCACCTGGCTGATGCGACCGATGCCGTCTACCTTGTGGCGCGCCAAGTCGACTCGGGGACGCCGACGACAACTGCGCTCCAGGCATCCATACTCGAAACAACCGGCCGACTACGAGGGAGCGTGCTGACACAGCGTTAGTCGTTCTGCAGCATTGATCGTCGCACATGCTGTTGCGCGACCAAGGGGATCGAGTCCTTACTCCCACTTGCACTTAGGCACAATCAGATCGCCCGTCATATCTGATGCTTCGCGGCACTGTGTGCTGGCAGTATAATGCGGGAACCTGTCCGTTCACGAGAGGCCCGCCGATGCCGCACGATTGGTCGTCGTTTGTCGATTTCGTTCGCAGACATCAACGGTTCTTGATAACAACTCACGTTCGACCCGATGGTGACGCACTCGGTTCGATGCTCGCCCTGGCCGACGCACTTGAGGCGAAAGGCAAAGTCGCGCGACGTGTGATTGCAAGCCCGTTGCCACCGCGTTACGATTTCATCGATCCGAACAAGAGCATCGACGTCTTTTCACCGCCCGGTGACTGCTATTCGGACTGTGACGCAATCATTGTCATCGATACTGGAACTTGGAACCAACTGGCGGGCATGGCGAGTTTCGTCCGCACCTCGTCTGCCGAGAAATTCGTCATCGATCACCACGCGACTCAGGACGACTTGGGTGGACAACGAATCGTCGATACGTCTGCGGAAGCAGCGGGTCGACTCGCGTATGAAGCGGTAACGGCTCTGGGCGTTCCCCTGACATCCACAATGGCGAACTGTGTGTTCCTTGGCTTGGCCATGGACACCGGTTGGTTTCGTCATCCGTCTGTCAGCGCCAAAACGTTCGAGCTGGCTGGGCGCTTAGTGGCGGCCGGCGCTCAGCCAACATCACTATTCGACGACCTGTATGAGCGAAACTCATTGGCTCGACTCCACTTGACGGGACTCGCCCTTGAACGGCTCAGGACCAACGCGGATGGTCGCATCGCCTACACAGAGATTCGATGGGCTGACTATTCTGCAACCGGTGCGGCCCCGCTCGATACGGAGGATCTCGTCAACTATCCGCGCAGCGTTGCCGGAGTTGAGGTTGGGCTACTGTTTATTGAACAACGGGATACAGCCATCAAGGTGAGCTTCCGCGCTCGTACGGCCAATGTGGCGGCGGTCGCCGAGCAGTTCGGCGGCGGGGGGCACAAGCTTGCGGCGGGAGCGACGCTTCCAGGACCGCTGGACGCAGCCCGATCGCGTGTGTTGCACGCGGTCGCTCTGGCGCTAGGAAATAGACTAGACTAGCGGCATCCGAGATATAGATGGGAGTGACGTGCCATGTTCACTGGCCGAGACCGACTGACATTGCGGGACCTGCCATTCGCGGCTCGACTGGTCCTCGCGGTATTTCTGATGACCGTCGGACTTGGCTATTGCTCGGCGATGGTGCAACTGCACTTCCAACACGCTAGCAAGGGCGAGCTAATGCCAACGCCCGATGATGTCGTTCGGCACTTTCACGGGGCGGCCGGCGAAAAGCCGGCGAGCCGGCTGCACATGCTCGTGGAAAAGTCCGGTCCGGGGCTGCCGTTCAACGGCACGGGGAGCATGGCTCCCGCGTTCTTCAAGAAATCGGAGGATTGGGACGAGGCCATCAAAGCTCGGCCCGAGGCAGAAGTTCGTGCGGAGCGCGAGGGGGAGCGGATCGCGTTGATCGCATGGCTCAAGGACGGTGCAAAAAAGGCCGCCTACGACGCCGACAGCTTCCCATTGCCCGCCGAAGTCACGGTCATTACCGGCAAGTACGCGAACGACGACAAGTCGGCTAAGGTAAAGTCGATCATTCAGGACCGCTGTGTCTGGTGTCACGGCAAGGATGCGGAGGTCGAGAAGTTCCCGCTTTCGTCGCACGAAGAAGTGAGCAAGTACACGAGGGTCGAATCGAGTCCGGGTCGGATCGGCGAAACGAAACTGGCTCAGTCAACGCACGCGCATTTGCTGAGCTTCTCCATGCTGTTCACACTCACCGGCCTCATCATCGCGTTCAGCAGCTACCCCAGTTGGCTGCGAGGAACGTTGGCTCCCATCGTCTTGGTCGCCCAAGTTTGTGATGTCGGTTGTTGGTGGTTGGCCCGTATCGACGGTCCGACGGGTGAGATATTTGCAAAGACCATCATGGCGACGGGCGGAGTCGTCGGGATCGGTTTGATGCTTCAAATCGTCTTGGGGCTGTTCGATCTGTTCGGCGTTGTCGGTCGCTTTGTTTTGATCCTGTTCTTCCTCGGCGCGGGTGTTGGCGGATTCGTCGTAAAGACGAAAGTCGTGGAACCGTGGATCGCCGATGAGCAGAAGGCCAAGACGGCGGCTGTCGAACCGGAGAAAGGCTAGCGTAAGGCCCGAAGGAAGGCGAGCGACTTCCGAGCTGTCTCGACAGCGTTGTGACTGTGGCGGCTGAGTTCAACACATAGGCCGCCACAGTATTTCGCTGAGTCGAGGACCGTCACGATTGTGCCAAAATCCATTTCCCCCTCACCGAACATCAGGTGTTCGTGAACTCCCCGGCGCATGTCCTCGACATGGACATTCCACAGCACATTCCTCCACTGGAGAATGCTCTCGGGAATGGGTTCGTTCTGGCAGTGCAAATGCCCGACATCAAGCGTGAGGCCGAATTGCGGATGGCCGACTCGCTCGAACAAAAGAGCGTAGCGGTCCATCGTATCGACGAACATCCCGGGCTCGGGCTCAAACGCTAGGCGAACACCCGATTTGGCAGCCGTGTCGGCCAATGCGCGACAGCCATCGACGAGCCTGTCCATCAGGATGTCGGGCGGCGCGTCATCGCTTGGCGTGCCGGACCAGAAGCTGACGCATTCTGCCCCCAAGGCCGCCGCCAGATAGACGGCCCGCTCTAGAAACTCAAGGCGATAGGCTCGCAGATGCGATTCCGGGCTTAGCAGCGTTGGCTGGTGCTTGTGTCGGCGGTCGAGCAAGAAGCGCGCGCCAGTCTCAACCACGCACTTCATCCGCGACCGCTTCAGAATGGACCGAACGACATTTAATTGGGAGTAGACGCCAGCATCGAATGGACTGAGTGCGTTGTGATCCAATGTCAGAGCGACGCCCTCGTAGCCGAGTTCGGCGAGGACTTCAATCGCGTCTTCGAGTTTGTGGTGTGCGAAGCCGTTCGAATTGTATCCGATCCACATCAGGGCAGAGCCTCAATGTACTCAACTTCGGGCAAGTGCTGGCGAAGCTCCTGCTCGATGCCGGCCACAACCGTCATCAAAGTCGCGGGACAGCTCGCACAGACCGGCCCAAGTCGAAGTTGGACAACGCCATCGGCGACATCGACAACCTCAATGGCTGCGCCATCGAGGTGAAGTGCCGGGCCAATCTCGACGGCGAGGAGTTCGCGGATTTGCTCTTTCAAGTCATTCGGCATGTGGCACCTTTTGCATCTTCAGATGTTCGGCTGCGGTCGCCACATCGATTCTTAGTTGAGCCGTTAGGTCGGCTACGGAGGCGAACATCCGCGTCTCACGGAGTCGGTCGACAAACTCAATCGTCAAGGCAGCCCCATACAAGTCGCCGGTAAAGCCGATTACATGCACTTCGACCTTTCGGGCCTGGTCACCAAACGTCGGATTCGGACCGACATTCGCCGCGGCGGGCCACTGGGAACCGTCGGGCAGACGGACGATGACAGCATATACACCGTCACCCGGCACCAGCGTTTCCGTTCGTTCCATGTTGGCCGTCGGAAACCCGATCGTGCGACCGCGCCGAGCACCGACCAGAACGTCGCCCGTCAGTCGATACCGTCGTCCGAGCAGCATAGCCGCCGCTGTGACGTCACCAGATTCCAGCGCATGCCGGACTTTGCTGCTCGAAACGACCTGGCCACCATACGAATACGGTTCGACAACCGTTGTCCTTACACCCAGCCGCACTCCCCAGTCTCGAATGGTTGCATTTGTTCCAGCGCGGCCCCGACCAAAATGAAAGTCGTAGCCTTCGACCATGGCTCGTGCTTTCAACCCATCGCGCACGATAACACTCAGGAAGTCCTCGGCATTCATGCCGAGCAGTGCCGGAGTTGTCTCGGCAATGACGACGTGATCGGCACCCGATGCGATCAGCAACTCGGCGCGTTGATCAGGCGACGTCAGCAGCGGCTTCAGCCGTTCGGGAGCCAACACTGCGAGCGGGTGCGGGTCAAACGTCAAAACAACTGCGGGTTCGCCGACGCCACACTGCCGGCGCAACTCTTGGAGCAGGGCACCGTGTCCACGATGAACTCCGTCGAAATTCCCAACGGTAACAGCACCATGCAACACGTTGCCAGGCAAATCGTTACTGACCGACCACCTCACGATCGCCATGCCTTCTCCCGAACCACTCCTCGTTTCTGTACTCCGTTATGATGGTTGGACCAAGTGTTGAAGTCCAGCGCTTGGTGGCTAGGATGGACGTGCTGCACGGCCGACCGGACGGTCGCTGCTTTGCGGCGGCAAACTGGGGTCTGTCACCCGTCCAAGTTGCATTTACGACTGGCGACGACCGACCCCAGTTTGCCGCTCAAAGGAGAGGAAAGTCCGGGCTTCGCAGGGCACGGTGGTGGGTAACGCCCACCGTCAATAATGACCGGGATAGTGCCACAGAAAATACACCGCCAGCGGATTTCGCAGGCCGGCAACGTCTTGCGTTATCGTTGGTAAGGGTGAAATGGTGCGGGAACCTCGGTTCCTTAATGTAAGAGCGCACCGCAGTTCGGGTGACCGGACTGGCATGGCAAACCCCACCGGAAGCAAGGCCAAATATGGGGGCAGGGTTGACCCGACCCGTTACGACCTCCGGGTAGGCTGCTGGACCGGTCGGGCGACCGATCGGCTAGATAAATGACCGTCGCCGCGCACCCAATGCGCGGGACAGAACCCGGCTTACAGGTCGGCCGTGCAAGGCTTATCGCAGACCCAATAATCGATACAACCGTCACCTCCGACACCTGCTTGTAACCAGAATCGGTCCGCAACAGCTTTTGGCCTCACGACCATCGTGCCGATCATTTAGGCTGGACCGATTCGATCTCTCTCCCGCTGGATGTTGTTCCAATCCATCGTTAGCCTGCGCGGAGATTCAGCCATGAGTCAGCGTCCACCCGACCGGCCGGTGTCATCGCGCTCGGATTCGCCGCGTAGCCAGCCGCTGCCGCCGTATCGCGTCGTTCTGCGACACGACGCCGGCCAGGAGTTGATGGGTGTCGTTCGGGCGGTGATGGACTTGACCCGACTCTGCCGTGAGGAAGCGACTCACAAGATGTGGGAGTCGTATCACCGCGGGCAATCGCAGTTGCTGGTTACGCACAAAGAGCGAGCCGAACTCTACGTCGATCAGTTTGCCCATCGTGGGATCACGGTCACGATTGAACCGGTCATCGCTGCGACGTGATCCTGAACCCTGCGAACGGACGAGGCTCGGGTGAAAGGACTTCGCCCCGAGCCTGTTGTTGTTCGGCAGTTCAATTGACGACGGATTCGTACGTTAGCGCGTCGAGCGCACCAGTTCGGCCTGCACGATTGCCGAGAATCGGCGAGACAAATACGCCGGGAGTTCCAAACCGCGGCATGTTGTAGAAGTTATCGCGGCCCGCTCCACCGATGGCAAAGTCGAACTCTCCCAGGAATGGGGCTGCACCTTCGTCCGCATACAGTGAGTCGTTGCCACCCTCGCCGTAAAGCCAATCGAAGCCCCGGCCGCCTGCAATGGTGTCGTTGCCGCCAAAGGCGGCCCCATTGGCGTCATCACCGAAGATCTCATCGTTTCCGAAATTGCCGAGGAGCAGATCGTTGCCTTGACCACCAATGATGAGATCATTGCCGGGACCGCCGTCGATCGAATCATCTTCAGCTTCCCCGTAGATCAAATCGTGACCGCGGCCGCCGAGAATCGTGTCCTGCCCCCAACCTCCGAACACGCGAGCGGGGCAGGCAAGGCCAGACAGGTCGATCGAATCGCTGCCGTTGTAGCCAAACACGACAACGAGGCGTGTGGAAAATGCTGAAAAATTCGTCGTTACTGTTGCGACCGTCACCTTGATTTGAGTCGACGTCTGACTGACGGTGATCGTATCGTCACCGTTCGTCCCATTGATTGTGAGTATTCCCGCGGTCAAACGCGAGGTAATGGCCACTCCCGCCGTTGGGACATCGCGGCGTTCGAGAGTGTCCAGGCGAAGTCTTCGCGTGAGGTCGGTAAACATGGCCTGTTCCTGAAAAAGTGATGAGAACTCTAAGACGATGCGGCACAACGTATGACGGAATCCCGCCAAGTCAAATCTTAATTTGGACAATTTGCAGAAGATCTTCGGAATGTGTCGGCACGACCGGACTCTGACCACTCGACATGGGTGATCTGGCGTCGCGGAGCGGTTTCGGACTACACTGCTTCGCGTCTGGTCGGCGACCCGATGGATCGGGCAGCCATTAGCCTTATGGATGAGGGCGGATTGGTGCGTCGACTCTTACCCATCCTGCTGTGGATTGCGACTCCCGCGGGCGCAATCGAGCCTGAAGCCATAGTCTTACGGTCCACTGATCCAGTTGAGACGCTCGTTTGTTCGGCCCTCATCGCCGCGTCCGACTTTGCTGGTGTGTTTCTCCTCGATACACCGGGAGCGGTGGCGGCCAATCAGCGATTTCTGGATGAGTTTCGCCCGTCACGCATCGTTGCCGTCGATTCGGCCGGCGACTTGCAGCGCGTCCTCTTTCCGCATGCGAGCAAGGTTGTCGTAGGACCACGTGAATCACGCCGATCGCTGTTTGCTGCGGCTGCAACGGCAATCGAGCATCGATGCCCGTTGGTGGCCGTTCGCAAGGACGAGGCCGCTCCCGACGTGCCCGAAATCGTCGCGATTGGGAACGGTCCAAGCGGTACGGGGCCGAGTCTCGCAAACGGGAGCCAACCATCGACGTTCGACACGATCGTTCTGGCCAATCCTGCCGACGGTGGGCTGTCATCGTTGGCCCCTCTCGTAGCTGCTCGACGTAAGGGCGTTGTCGCGCTCACCAGCGACGATGGCTCGGACGCGGCGGCGATCGTTCGGGCATTGATGAACCGTGTATCGTGTGCGGAGGCCGGCAACCTCTTGATTCTCGCTCGCCCGGAGTCGATTCGATGCGAGGTGCGGGCGAATCCGGCGGCTGGCAAGGACGACTCCATCGAAATGGAACCGCTGACACCGCACGATCGAGAGGCATTCAGCTTCGCGACCGGACGGCTGTTTCACGCGGATCCCGGCATCGTCGCACTGACCTTGGCCCGAGCCCAGTTGAGCTCGCCGCGTAGTCGTGCTCGGACCGCCTTGGTGGCCTCGAATCCCGGAAGCAGCCTGGACATGCTGGAGGCAATGTCGCGCACCACAGCCCGCGAGCTGCAAGCGTGCGGATATGCGACGACCGCGATTTTTGGCAACCAACTTACGCCCGGCCAACTTCGACAGCGGCTGCCCGAGTGCGATGTGTTCTTGTGGGAGGGTCACCACAACACGCTGATCAAAGACTGGCATTTCGCCGATTGGCACGAACCGTTGCGGCCATCGGTCATGGTCCTTCAGAGTTGCCTGGCGCTCATGGAGGACAAAACCAGTCGCCTATTCGAGCGAGGTGCGATTGCCGTCGTGGGAACCTCAAGCCGAACCTATTCGGCTTCGGGAGGCGCATTTTCGCTCGCGTATCTGGATGCCATTGCTTACGAAGGCAAGACGCTCGGCGGAGCGCTGCGAGCCTCGAAGAACTTTCTGCTCTGTTGTTCCGTTCTGAAAGAGAAGCGCCTCGGTCCGACCAAGCTCAATGGCGCGGTCGTCCGGTCAGCATGGGCGTTCTCGTTGTGGGGCGATCCAACTCAAAGCCTGCCGCCCCCGCCATCCGACACGATCGACGCTGTGACCTGTCGCGTCTCGGGCGATTCCGTGACGCTGCATGTGCCAGTTGAGACAAAGTCGTCGCCGGCGGGCGGCAAGTACCGCGTTCCGTATCGACCGAACGGTCGACTGGCTGGCTTGGTTCGAGCTGGCGACGACGATGGCAAGGAACTGGTCCCATTGGCTTTCGCCGAAGTACCGCTGCCGTCCGCGCCCGCGGGTAAGGAGCCGGTATTGAAGACGAAGCTGGCCGATGGAGCCTGGGCTTTCGTCTGGGATGCTCGCCGCAAGGTAGGCTACCTCCTCGTGCTGCCGAAAGATGGCGGCCACGATCTAAAGTTCCACGTCGAATGGCAGGCAGCCGGGTCGGTAGCTGCGGCGGCGAGCCGTCGCTGATGACGGAGGATGGATGTCTCGCAATCGTCTTTGTGTACTGACGGCGCTCGGTCTCGGAGGGCTATCCGCGGCGATCATCGCCATGCGCATATGCACGTTGGGATTTGCGTGGTCTGTACCGCAAGGTCCAGACACGTGGAAGGTCACGATGCTGGTGCGCGGAAAATCGACCGGAGACGCTCGGCTCGTCACCCTCAGCCCACTCGATTCCCCGCGACAGCATGTCGTCCGCGAGGAACTCGCCGGAAACGAGTTCGTTGCCCGGCCCCAAGCGGGATCGACCGACCGCCGCACGTTGGTCTGGACACAGCAACCGGGAACGGCTGAGGGGCCGTTTCGTTTGCACCTGGATTACACCGTATCGATTGCCGCCCATCATCCCACGATGCTCGATAGTCCTCCCGATGTCCCAAAACCAAAGCCAGGCGAGTTCCTCCGCAGCGAGTCGGGAATTGAAGCTGACGCGTCGGAGATTGCGCGAATTGCTCGGCAGCAGACGGCCGGATTCGATCGGCCATCGGATGTCGCCGAATCGCTCTACAAATTCGTCGAGCGAGAGATCGTGAGCGAACCGAGCATTACCGGTACGTCGGTGGGAGCGGTCGAGTGTTTGAAGAGTGGCGCGGGCGATTCAGCGGCCAAGGCACGACTGCTGGCCGCACTGCTTCGCAACCGCGAAATCCCTGCGAGGCTCGTCACAGGGCTGACGCTGACGAATGACGATGAACAACTCCCACACATTTGGGTCGAAGCTTGGGTGCGCGATCATTGGCTGCCGATGTGCCCCTTCTACCACCACTACGGTCGTCTGCCCAGGACGTTTCTCGTCTTTGGTCGAGACGATGTGCGTCTCGTTCGCGGTCGCGGCGTTCGCAATCTAAGTTGTGCGTTTCTCGTGTCGCGGCTCCCCGCCGGATCTGTCTTGCCAGAACCGGTGTCGCGGCTCCAACGGCTCTTTACGGCACTCTCCTTTTTTCACCTGCCCGCAACTGAGCAACGGCTAATCGAGTTTCTGTTGTTGCTTCCGGTTGCTGCGCTTGTGATTTGCGTCTTCCGCAACGTCGTGGGAATGCCGAGCTTTGGGACGTTTGCGCCCGCGCTAATCGGGATGGTCTTTCGTGAGACTGCGAGCCTTCCGGGCGCCATCGTCTTCGTTGGCCTGATCGTCGTTGGCTGGTTTATGCGCCGAATGCTGGACCGCCTTCATCTGCTTCAGGTTCCGCGGACGGCAGTCATGTTAAGTCTCGTTGTGACGCTGTTGATTGTGGTTGTGACGACCGCGGTTCACTGGCACCTGGCCCATGCCGTGTCGTTGTTTCCGATTGTCATCTTGACGGGTCTGATTGAGCGTTTTTGGACGCTCGATGAGGAGGATGGAAGCGGCCATTCGTTCAAGGTCCTTCTGAGCACAATGACAATCGCGGCCGTCGTCGCGGGCGTTGTTGGGTTTCCGTGGGTCGGAAAGATGTTGTTCCGCTGTCCGGAGACCCTCGGACTGGTGATGGCCGCCCAGGTGCTTCTCGGGCGCTACACCGGCTATCGACTGTCCGAGATGGTTCGATTCCGTGACCTGGTGAGCGAGCCACCGCCCGACGTGTTCGCCACACGGGCAGCACTCAGGCTTCGACGTTTCTGAACCGTTTCGCCTCCATTCCATTCAAAACGACGCTCGCTCGAGGACGAAGGATGGGCTGGGTAAACGTTGCAAGGCGTTTGCGAGAGATGGGGATTCTCGGCATCAATCGCCGTAACGCGGCGTGCATTCTCGACCACAATCCACGTGCGGCCTATCCGATCGTGGACGACAAACTTCGGCTGCACCGACTCTGCGCGACAGTCGGCGTTCCAACGCCTGCGATCTATACCGTGATCCAGCGTTACTCCGAACTAAGTCAGCTTCCCGATCGACTCGCGGGCTACGACGACTTTGTCGTCAAACCAAACCGAGGGTCAGGCGGGCGAGGGATTCTCGTGGTCGTCGGTCGCGATGGGAACAGATTTCAGCGAGTTAATCGCAGTTGGCTGGACTTCGACGACATGCGGCGGCACGTCGCGGACACCCTTTCCGGGCTGTACTCTCTCGGCGGTCGGCCGGATACGGCATTGGTGCAGCAACGGGTTCGCGTCCACCCGGCACTCAGTGCCATCTCGTTCCAGGGCGTACCGGACGTGCGTGTCATCGTGTACCGGGGCCAACCCGCCATGGCGATGCTGCGCTTGCCAACACGAAAGTCAGGAGGCCGGGCGAATCTGCATCAGGGTGGAATTGGTGTTGGTATCGATCTCGCTAGCGGTACGACGCACCATGCGGTCCGGTCCAATCGGTTTATCGCTAGCCACCCAGATACCGAGGCATCGTTGATTGGTGTCCGGGTACCGGCGTGGGATGATATTCTCGCAATGGCGTGTCGCGTCGCTTCCGCAGTCGGCTTGGGATACCTCGGCGTCGATATCGTCATTGATGCAACCAATGGACCCTTGTTGTTGGAAGCCAATGCTCGGCCTGGCCTTGCGATCCAGATCGCAAATGCAACTGGATTACGTAGTTGTCTGGATATGATCGACGCACGTCTTGCTCACAACTCGCCATCGAAACTTCTGGAACAGGCCGCGTAGACGGCAATCTACCCGCTCCTACCCTCGGCCCGCCCTTTTCCACCGCCCGTACATTTTGCGCCGTTTCCGACAGTCGGGTTGGTTTTCCCGGTTCAACTCATCATCCCGACCTTACCGAACGCCGATGCTACCGGAGAATCCTCGCATTGCGGCGTCCGGCCCCCGCGGACGCCCGCACATAGAGCCGGGAAGGAAGCCCGGCCGACCGCACAGGAGCGGGGGCGCGACAAGGAGTGTCCCATGAAAGCCCTATGGGCGTTCGGATCGTTGGCCGTATGTCTGGGCATTCTCGGCCCGGCATGGGCCGCGGATCCGGTCTTGGTCTCCGGGAAGCAGTATTACCCCGCCTACCCACAGCAACAACCGTGCTGCCCTCCAGGCGGAGTTCCCGGCATCCTGCCTGGCGTACCCGTGATGCCGGCAATGCCGTCCGTCCCGGCCGCCCCGTCCACCTTGCCAGGGACGATGCCGCCATCGGCTCCCGGCACAACGCCACCATCGGCTCCCGGAACGACGCCGCCATCGGCACCCGGCACGACGCCACCGTCAGCACCCGGGACAACGCCGCCGGCTGCTCCAGGTGCGGGTGCCGGCTCTGGCGATCAGGGCCAGAACCCGCTCGCCACTGGCGACCAGGGTATGGGCGATCAAGGCAATAACTTCGCACAGGCTCCGCTGGCCGGTACCGGCGGCGGAGGTTCGAACCCGAACATGATCGGTGACCTCGGAGCGGCGTCGTATATCTGCGGAATCGTCTCGTTCCGCGAAACGCAGACATACGATGTCGTCACGGTCATTCCGGCCAGTACAGGGACGAACGGTGTCACCCGGACCGTTCGGACTCAACGGACCGTTACTCACGTTTCGACCAAGAAGACGCTGATTCCGCAAGTGGGGCGTGGTGCGGTCAAGATCGCCGACAACGAAAGTCCGCGTCCAATGGACCGCGCGTTCATCACGTACAACTTCTTCGATAACGTGCTCGTCCCCGGCGTTCAGGGCTTCGACCTTCATCGCGAGGTGATCGGCTTTGAAAAGACGTTCCTCGACGGTAATGCGTCGATCGGCCTGCGGCTCAACGTGTTACAGGCGACCGGGAATGGCGATGGCTCGTTGAACTCCAGCGACTTCGGTGACACGACGATTATCACGAAGTACGCGTTCATCAACGATCGAATGACTGGAAACGTCGTGTCCGGTGGTCTGGCGATTACCGTCCCGACCGGCCCGGATGCCATCCTGCCCGATGGTAGCCGAATCAACTCGACGTTGTTCCAGCCGTTCGGCGGGTACATTTACAACATGGGTCGGCTGTTCGCGCAGGGCTTCACGTCGCTTATCATCCCCAGCAACGGAAGCGACGTGACGTTGCTCACGCTCTCCAACGGCATCTCGTACAACCTGTACCAGGCGAATCAGTACGGCGGTGGCATGTTGACCTACGTGACGCCGTCGCTCGAAGGTCACGCGACGATTCCGCTGAACCACCGCGGGCTGGATTCGGGCAACGTCGGTTTCCCCGACCTGTTCGTCTTCACGTCGGGCCTTCACTTTGGTCTCGGCCAAAGCACCGACCTGTTGGTCGCCCTCGCCGTTCCGGTCACGGGGCCGAAGGTGTACGACGTGGAAGCGGCAGTGCAGCTCAACTACCGCTTTGGTGCGTCCCGTGGCGTCAATCGCCCCGGCTATACTCCGACGTTGATAGGTTCGTACTAGAGCGTGTTTCGGGTATTGGTCGCGTGTTGGCAGTGTAGTAGGCACACTCCGTGTGCCGTAAGAGACGGCACACGGAGTGTGCCTACTACACTGCCAACACGCTCCACCACTGTGACGTACGCTCGAACGGCCAGGACTCAAGCCCAGGTGGCTGTCGCATCGCAATGCGGCCCACTCGCGATTGCGTCAAGCGATGCTGAACGGGCGGATGGACGGCGGGTGCCGTCCGTCCGCCTACTTTGCTTCCAGTTTCTCGATCCACTTTCGCGATTCGGTGGCTAGTGGGTGATTCGGTGCCTCGCCGGCCACTCGGCGGAATTCCTCGACCGCGCCGGCCCGGCCACTGAGCGTTAGTGAAAACGCTAACGTAAACCGCGGTGCAATCCAATTGGGGCGACGATCCAAGACGTACCGAAGCCAGGTCTCGGCTTCCACAGGCCGATTCAGTCGTGCCAAGCATGCGCCCCATGCAGCAAGCGCGTGCAATTGTGCATCTTCGTCGCCGTGCCAGTCGAGTGCACGAGCCTCGCGGAAGTTCGCCTCCGCTTCCTCGAAGTGACCTTGGGCCATGGCGACGGAACCGCTGATCGCCGTCAGGTTTGCCTGCGAAGGATCGAGTTCGAGTCCGCGACGAAGGTACGCGCGAGCCGCGTCGATGCGATTCAGACCCCACGCCGCGCGGCCTGCGTCGGCTAAGATCGCGGCGTTTCTCGGATCCAGCGAGAGGGCTTTGTCAAAGCTGGCAAGGGCATCGTCAGGTCGCCCGAGACCGTCGAAGGCCAGGTCTCCCAGGATTTGCCCGAGTAAGGCGTGACGCTGGGCCAGCAGCGGCGCGAGCCGAATTGCCTCGACGGCAGCTTCGTGTGCTCTCTTCCCGTACCGAGTGCGTTCGTCCGCCGTGCGCGGCCGAGTTTCGATTCGGTGGCACCCCTCAGCGAGCTTGGCCCAGTAAAGGTCGTGCGCCGGGGCGAGTTCGACAGCCTTCTCGTAGAGGGCGACTGCTGCTGTCGGATCGGCTTCGAATAGCATGTCGGCCTCGCGGCAGAATCGGTCGGCGCGATGGGGTTGGACAACCCAGATCCAGCAGGCCGCAAGGCTTGCGACGGCGACTGCTGAACGGAGCAGCCACCAGGGCTTACCGACCTGGGCACTGGGCGAAGGACGTTCGTCCTCGTCACTTGTCAGGCTAACCACGGAATTCGCTGTCCAGAGGCCCGCGAGACACATGGCAGAAGCAAACACACCGAGCTTCCAGCCACTGGCGATCCCGATCGAGACGCCGTCCATAACGAAGACCAGTGCGACGAACAGTAATGCGATAGTGAGCGAAGGCCTCCACTCCGGCGAGCGACTTGTGGAAACCTCGAATCCCTCTGCACCACGGGCAAGCACTGCGGCGAGAGTTACGGCAAGGAGGCCACAGCCGGCAACTGTGAAGCTGAACTGGCTCTGTACCACGTACGCCAACAGGCCAAGCGCGGAGGCTGCGACCACAATCCGCGAAGTCACGTCCCCTTGTCGCCAGGCGCGGCGGAAGGCCATGCCTAATGCTGCGACGAGCGATAGGTAGCTGAGACCGCCGAGTATTCCCTGCGTGGCGAGGACGTGAATGAAATCGTTGTGAGCCTTGTTCGGCGTGGTATTCCACTCTAGCTTCCAGAAGGCACTAGGCCGATACTGGCCGAACGCAGTTTGGTAGGCATCGAGTCCAACGCCGGTGAGCGGGTGATCGCGCCACATCTCCAGACCCGCACGCCATAAGTCGACGCGCCCGGCCGAGTCACCGAAATGCTGGAGTCTTTCGCTCACGCTACTGCGGAGCGCAAACGCAATGACGACAACGCAAATGACGGCAGCGGTAGACCAGCGGAGGGAAACGCTTCTTCGCGCGAACGCTGCCCCGGCAACGATCATCACGGCGAGCGCGATCCACGCACCGCGAGAAAGGGTCGCGACCAGCGTGGTGACGGATGCGAGGGCTACCAATCCGAGAACGACACTCGCTGCGTGCATGCCGCGTCGGTAGGTCCAAATTCCTAACGCAACGACACACGGGATCGCTGTGGCAAGGTAAGCCCCCAGGAAGTTCGCATGGCCCTGGCCGGCGAAGGGACGGGCCATGCCTGCGACGTGAGACGCATCGGCCCACAGGAACGGATCAGCGCGAATCACCTGGAGTAGCCCAAATACAGCCGAAAGAGCAGTGGCGATCGCAACAGCTCCCAACAGTCGGATTGCTTCGTTGGCCGTGCGACAGAAATATCGAGTTGCCAGAAACGTGATGGCATATGCGGCGGCCGTTGTGAAACCCGAACAGCTTTCGGGGGCACCAAAAAAGGACGTCGTTGGGGTAATTGAGAGGCCCGTCGAAACGATAGCCGAGATGAGGAGTGCGAGGACACTGAGGGTGACCGGTTCGCGAAGCCAGGAAATGGCCGAGCGGCCAATGCCGGGACGAAGGGAAAGCCCGCTGATCGCGACGAGCGCGAGTGCGGTCGTTGCGAGAAGGGCCACTTTGTTGGACTCGAATGCTTCCAGTGTCGCGCCCGAAAAGACGAGCGGCGAGAGGATGAGGTGCACAATCAGAACGCCGCGAGCTACGGCGGAAGCATTTGGGGACATCGTGCCATCCCTGGCAAAAGACACGGGCGGGCGGGGATCATCCCCGCTCGCCCGAATAACCTACCTTGCCGTGGCTGTCAATGCCGTCACGGCGTCTCGTTTTGCAGGTAGCGTATTTGCAGGAAGTAGACCTGTGTGGGATTGTTGAACGTCTCGGGCACAAGGCTGTCGCCATCGACCTTTTGCGCACCCTTCAGGATGAAACTGCGGCGTGGATCGGTGTTGCGACCACGCAGTGCGCTCGACAGGTCGGCATAGGACTTGGGTTTCTGTTGTCCCCACTTCCGCGGTGCCAGGCCACGCGTCTGGACGCTTTCGTCTGACGCCGGGATCGGTGGACTATCTCCTTCGACAAACACGTGTAGAGAGATGACGCCTAGCTCCTCGTTCTTCATCGGTTCGCCGGCGTTTGGTTCGATGCTGCTGACGGTAAACGGCGTGAGGTTGTCCTTGCCTGTTTCGTTGTCGTAAAAACCATCGATCTTAAGGGGGCTCGCATTTGGGTTGAGGATGAACTTCCGGCAGCGCAGCGGCTCGGCCGTTTCGTCGAACAGTGTGCTGACACCGTTAATCTTGAGCACGGCTGCATACCGGCGATCGTTTAGCTTGTTCATCAACGTAAAGTTGATCTTGTCGCCGGCGCTGGGTTTCTGAAGCAGTCGTAGCTTGCTCGTGCTGTTCTTCATGTCGAAGTCCGTGCCGACTTCCTGGTTGTTGATGTACACCTTGAGGTCGACAGGGTTTTCGGGGGACGTGGCCGGCGGCTTGTTGTCGGTCGCGAGGCCGGCCGCGTTGTCGACCGCGGCACCATCCGGATCGGGCAGCTTCAGATCGCGCTTCGCCAACGCAAAGCCCATTCCAACGTCCGAAAGCGTACTGCGGTCGGTATCGATCTCGAACGAGGACACCTTCTCAAAGCCGTGTGTATCCTTGCCGAACGCCTTGATAGTGACGGCCGTCTTGTGCGTCTTGTTGTCGATGCGCACCGTACCAGTCAGGAAAAGGTCGGCCTTAACTTTGTCGCTTCCGACGGCAAGTGCGTAGTCGAGGCTGAAGAGCTTCGCTCGGTCCTTGTCAGCCATGTAGTCGAGACCTTGCTTGGCTGCCGCTACCGTGCCGCTCGCGTCGTGGATGACTTGGATTGGGGGTTTTGGACGGCCGGCGAACGGCAATGCCATGATGAGCGTCATTTCGACGCGCTCCGCCATCTTCGAATTGATCGGTCCGACGTTGAGGCTCTCACCTCCGTCACCCTTCTGGGCACGGAATTTCAGGACGCCGACGTTAAACGACTTGCCGCTATTGGCGACCGTCTTGCTCTTGGCCTGAATGTAAGCGATCAGCTTTTGCGAGTCGTCCATCAGCGCCTTGTCGATCTTGTCGGCGCGAGCGGCCGGGACGGCCAGGACGACGACGCACAAGGCAATCGCCAGGGGTCGAAAACGAAACCAAACGGACATGGATACCTCCGAGTGGGTTAGGAGTTTTGTCGCTTCGGTAAGGTCATCTTGCCGCAACGGGCAAGCTCTTTTCGGACTCCGGTAGAAACGCTACAGGATGCTGCTCCGCATTGGGGTCGGCTCCATTAGCGATGTCGGGTACGGTCTTAACCAGGTACGCGACCAGCTTCGAGGCTGTCAATCGGCCATCGACCGGTGGTTCGGGATCGTCGCCCTTTGCCGCCTCGGCGAACTTCTTGTCGAGCGCTAGTATTAACGAAATACTGAAGACCCCCCGGACGCGCCCGCCAAAACCATAGAAGCTTGACGCCACTTGGCTTTCGCGAGCCGACTGGTGCGGCTCACACGCAGAAATCACGACTGGACCCATGCCTGCCGGCGCTAGTTTTCGGACAGGGTTGACCTTAGATCCCGAGTGGCATGCGTCGAGAAGGACAATCTTGCGCGATGGAAGTGCGCGAACGGCGCGGAATATCTCGTCTCCGTCAAGCCCGGTGGCTAACGGCCGTGTCAGGTCGATTCCATGCGTGAAATAAATGAAGGCCCCCGGGCGAGCAGGCTCGCGGAACTTATATCCGCCGGCATTGAGTTGAGACTGCAGGTCCTCGGTCGTCGCGCCGTGACCCGCCAGCGACAGCAAAACGTAGTCGTCGGCACCGGCCCGGCTCCGCAGGTCGGCCGCGGCGGCCAGAATCCGATCGCGTGTCACGTTGGCGTCGGTGAGTAGCGTCAGTTCGACATTCTCGAAGAGCTTTCCCTTTTGTGCCTCCCAGGCTGCCTTCAGAGCAGTGGCGTCGAGCCCGGCCTTGAGGTTTCGGACAACCTGGGTGTTTGCGATCTTCGTCGCGCCGTCGATACTGGCCTTCGAATAATCGTCCACGCCTATGACCAAGCCGAACAGGTTCGGCTTCCGCGCTGGACGATCGAATCGGACATCGTGCGTCACTTCATCCCGGACTTCGCGCTGACTGAACCCTTGGGCCGTCAGTCGATTCATTCCCGAGCGGAATACTGACCGTGGAACCACGATTTCCTTAGTAAGGCGATCGCCTGTAGCTTCCCACTCCTGGAACAGAAAGTCGTTCACCCAGAGATTGACCGATTTCAGGGCCTGATCGGCACCCGAACCTCGTCGAACCGCCGACACACGTACGCGGGCGTCGGCGTCGCGCGTTGGCGGAGAGAGCAAATCCAAGGTCACCGCAGGCGGGCGTAGCTGGGGAATGGCCACGACATCGGATCGGGGCTTATCCGACGCGCCGATGATATCCGCCACCATGTCTGGGCGGTGAAACCGGGCACGGAACAACTCGGCGCGGAAGAACTCGGGTTTCTGGTCGACCTCACGGCTGAGCTGCCAGCCGATTCGATAGTCGCCTTTGGTCGATGTGTCGTAGTAGAAGTCCGAATGTCGCCAGAGAATCCACTCGCGATCCTTCATTGGAAAGAACCGCCACAATGGCCGTTGGCGCATTGACGTCTGGACGCCTTCGCCATCCATCGGCTTGCCGTCGCGGTAGTGCTTCGTGAACGCGCAGAAGCGACCGGGTTTTGCTTGAGCGATCTTTTCCACCCATGCGGCGGGGCCACCGGTGACGGGCACTCGGTCGTATTGCATGTCGGCGACGGCATCCCCTGCCTTAAAGACCTCGGCCGCGGGGCTACCGGGGGCAACGGAAGTGATCCGCAGCCAGTCGCCCTCAATACGAAAGGAGGCTCCAAGTTCGGGGTGGCCCGGCCATTCCGCCAGCGACCAACAACAAATCGTTTGGTCGCGGCTGGCCGTAACAAGCAATTTGAAATCGGATGACGGCGCAATGGCCATGACCTCACCCTGATGGCCAACGCACTTCCGAACCAGTTTCGCACCATTGGGGCCCAGTGCAAAAATGCTGAAGCCCCAGAAATGCCCCACGGCGATGCGCGGCGCAGTGCCTGCTGGGCCGGGGATGAAGGTGTAACAGCGGGGGTAGCCATCGTCGCGTTCCAGTCGCAACTCGACCTTGCTGCCCGCGGGGCTGACCGCGTACCAGAGCGTGGCGTCTGCCGGCGTTCGCGCGTTTCCGGCATCGGCCTCGTATCGCCACCCATTGCAGCTGTCGAGGGCGACTTGAGGACGATAAGCCGCCGTCTCGTTCGGAGTTGCCCAGTGCCTATCGCCAAGGTCGAAGACAGTCGGTTCACCCGCCTTCGCACGGTGGTTAGGATGGACCGGGACCGATTCGCGCTTGGTCTTGAACCCGATCTGATACAAGTTTCGTGGCTCGCCGCGATCCTTGTCGTCGTAGCCCTTCACGAGCGACAGACCCACTTCCCAGATGCACTCGCCCGGCCCAGTCATCGTCGCGACTTTGCGCGCCGGGGTACCAAGTTGGTAAATATGGGCATCGTGGTTGTTGCCACCAACGACCGCCAGGACATTCTGAGTCGGGTGCCAGGTCAATGCGATGACGTTGTAGTCCAACTGATCGATGATATCGCAGCGAGTACTCTCGTTCGGATTCGAAGGCCGAGAGAGATCGAACACTCCGACGTAGCCGCCGGTCAGGTTGTAGAACTTCTTCGCATTGGCATTGGTACTTAGTTGATAGGTCCCAACGGCAATCCTCTCACCCGCGGCATCGAAGGCCAGGTGTCGCGGGTAGTTTCGACAGCCATCGAACTGCCGGACCGCAAGTGTACGACTGAAGGAGCCATCGATCGACCGTACTTCGACATTGCCGATCGTCTCGAGATTTCCTTCGCCGCAGGCCGCGAGTCGCTGATGAACACGATCGTAGGCGACATGGACCAGATCGGAGACTTTCCTGAACTGGGTCCGAAGAATCGGTTCGCCTTCCTGGGCCCATTGCCATTCAAACACGTTGCCGTCCTGGCCGACAGACAGCACGCGGTTCTCATCCAGGAATGTGACGAACCTGACCGGCTGAACCAGCACGGCTTTTCCAGGATCGGGGACGTGAAAGCCGCGCCGCACCGTTGCTTCTGCGTGGCTGCCAAGTCGGCGGAGCTTCTCGGCCTTGAGATCCCAGGCCCAAACGTGTCCGCCTTCCGTCCCATAGACAACACGGTCAGCGCTTGGCGACATGGCGATCGACCAGATCGTCCGCTGAACGATGTTCTTGGTCAATCTTGGTGTCACGCCATAAAGGACGTTGCCTGTTGCTCGATCGAGGACGGCCGCGGCTCCATCCCGTTGGCCAAGACCACCGATGGCAACTTTGGTCGCATCCGGGGAGAGCGCGAAGGCGTAAATGTTGCCCCGGCGCTCACGGTAGATGGACCAACGTAAAGTCGCATGGCGCTCGTTAGTGAGCGACTTGCCGTCCCAACCCCACGAGCGGACGACCTTGTCGTCGCCACAGCTCAGGAGATGCTTGCCGTCCGGCGTGAAGAGCATCATGTCGCATTCGCCGGTTCGCCCGTCGGTTTCGAGGACAAGCTCGGTTTGGAACGAAGCCAAAAGCGGTCGCGCTTCCTGTGCGCGTGCCGCGCCAACGACTGCGACAAATGTCAGAAGAGCCAACCGAGGCGATCGCATGAACAGACTCCGAGCCGCCCTGGGGCGCGGAAGGGTCCTGGAGACAAAACGACGCCGAAATCGGAACCGGACGCCCAGCGCGCACATTTTTTCCGACTCGCCCAGATTGCCGGAGAATCCAACAACGCTCGACCGAACTGGTCGAGGCGAATCTCGTTGGACAACCTGCAGTCATGGTACACGAGATTGGGTGATTCCGCGTCCTTTGACCCGGGACCGACCGCCACAATCGTTCGGTTTGCGTCGCTGGCGAATGCGACCTATAGTTCGGCAAGACCACATCACTGCAACGCCCGCTCCGCTGACCTCCAAGGTACGCGACTGATGGACTCACCAGAAGCCGTCGTTACTTGCGCTGACTCGCCGCCGGACGGCGAATGGTCGGATCGCGTGTTGCTCGATCGCTTTCAACGTGGTGATGGGGATGCCGCTGGTCAACTCTACGTCAAGTATGCCGAACGACTGCGAGCATTGACCCGCCGGAAAAGCTCTTCCGCACTGGCGTGTCGGCTCGATCCGGACGATATCGTGCAGTCGGTGTTTCGGAACTTCTTCCATGCCGCCCGCGAAGGTGGTTACGACGTACCGCCCGGCGAGGATTTGTGGAAGCTGTTACTTGTCATCGCCCTCAACAAAATTCGTGCGCGTGGGACGTTTCACCGTGCGGCCAAGCGCGACGTCCGTCGGACTCGTCGGATCGAAGGGTTGGACCCTTACACGCTGGCCAAAGAGAATCAGCACGGTCAGTCAGCTGCGACGTTCCTGCGACTCGTCGCTGAAGAAGCGCTCGACCAACTGCCTCCTCTCCAGCGTCAGATCGTCGAGCTGCGCATTGAGGGGTATCAGGTCCACGAAATCGCCAATCGTACGGGGCGCAGCCTGCGAACGGTTGAGCGAACGCTCCAACAATGTCGCAAACAACTCTCCATTTTGCTGAGCGACGATGAACTCTCCTCCGATCCGCCGGCCAGTGATGAAAGCAGCATGGATTGAGCGGGAGGCGTTTATCGAGGCATTCGAGTCGGCCTACATGGTCGACTCGAACGCCGACTTCGGTCGATTCCTTCCGCCGACCGATCACCCGCTGTATTTGCCTGTTCTCGAAGAGTTGGTCCGAATCGACCTCGAACATCATTGGCTGCGCGGTGAGCCGCGCTGGTTGGAAGATTACATTCAGCGATTTCCCGAGCTCATCGAAGCGTCGGCCGCAGTCCGAACGCTGGCGTTCGAAGAGTTCCGCCTGCGGCGCAAATCCGGTCATGCACCCAATGCCGATGAGTACCTGATCCGCTTCGGCATTGACCCATCGCGTGCGATCCGCGACGACCTTCCGGAGTCGCCACTTCCAGGCCCTCGAACTCCGAAGCCAATGGCCGAGCGATTTGCCCATGTCATGGCGACGTTGCCGCGCGTGGGCGACGTGTTTCTCGGTTACGAACTCGTGGCGGAACTGGGGTCGGGCGCGTTTGGTCAGGTGTTCCTCGCCGGGACCAAGGGGACACGAGGCCGCAAGGTGGCACTTAAGGTCGCGCAGGACTGCGGTGGAGAGGCGGCCGTTCTCAATCGCCTCAATCACCCTCATGTCATGCCGGTCGAGGCGGTCCATCGAACTGGCCCGTTTCGCGCGGTCCGAATGCCGTACCACGGAGCCGTCACGTTGGCTCACGTGCTGGAACGGCTTGCCGAATGTGGCGAAAGGCCGACAACCGGACGACCGTATATCGACGTCGCCAGGCCGGGTTTGCCCACAGGCCCAAACGTCAGTCGCGGCGCGGCCGTTCGAGATGCCCTGAGCCGTGCGACGTTTTCGGAAGCTTCGCTTTGGGTGATCGCCCGACTAGCCGACGCATTGTCACATGCTCATGCTCAAGGCGTACTCCACCGCGATTTGAAGCCCGCAAATATCCTCCTGGCCGACGATGGTCGGCCGATGTTGCTCGATTTCAGTCTGGCCGCCGATGTGCAGAGCAACGCACTACCCGGTGGTACGCTGCCTTACATGGCACCCGAGCAACTGGAGTCGTTTCACGATGGGCGGTGTTCGCTCGATCCCCAAGGTGATCTCTACGCGCTCGGTGTTATCCTGTTTCAATTGTTGGCTGGTCGCTTGCCGTTTCCATCGCGTGAACCCACGGCTGATGGCATAGCGGCCGCGATCCGCGACCGCCGGTTCTCGCCGGCGAACGTACGTCTGTTGAACGCGAGCGTCTCGACGTGCGCTGCGGAAGTCGTTGGTCGCCTGTTGGACCGGGATCCGGCCCGGCGCTACGAGTCAGCGCTCGCGCTCCGTCGCGAACTTGACGCCCGACTTCCGGGCTTGCCGAGCGTGGTTGGCCCCAGTCGCTGGAGCGAGAAAATGCTCCGGTGGATCGGGCTTTGGCGGTAGTCCTCAATGTGCCCCCGGCAGGGATCGAACCTGCGACCTACGGTTTAGGAAACCGTTGCTCTATCCACTGAGCTACGGGGGCCGATGTGGGAGAGACGCGAGTAGTTTAGCGGATGTTCGCGGCTGCTCCCAGGGGTTGCTGTAGCGGTCGTTCCGGTCGCATGCTGGTACAGATCGATTCGGACTACGAATCTGCGTGCGTGGAGCCATCATCGTCGGGCAGCCCGTCGAAGAAAGTAAGGTAGGACGCCAATTGTCGGAAGCGAGGATCGCAAGTGCGTCGCATACTCACCACACTGGTTCTTGTCGCGGTCCTTCCACTGGCGGTTCGCGCTGGTCATCCGGATGGCGAGCCTCCGAGTGCGTATCCTCCCCAGATCTATTGGTTGCCGCGACTGTGGGAGTTTCGGTCGTGTCATTCCCCCAGATCGGTCAGCGTTTGTCCATGCGATCGGTATCCGACTGTTGCACCAACGTATATCGTCAGCCCGCCTCCGCAGCCGCTTCCGCCATTCGCATGTCGCACGCCACCGTGTTCCGGACCGGGCGTTCCGGTTCCGGGAACCGTGACGACGGCACCACAGCGCCCCACCCAGCCTGCGGCAACCACGACCCAAACGCCACGATCGAATTCCGAATCACCCGTGGGCCGGTAAGGCGACCTAACGCTCGGCGTTGCCCAAGCCAATGTCATGCGGTAGCCTGACGGCACCATGACATACCGTTGTTGCGCCATCGTGTTGGCTCTGTTCATCCTGAGCATCGTTTCCCTGGCAACGGATACTGACGATCCAGTCGTCGCGCCCGCATCTGATGAAGCGGCCAAGCGCCTCCACAAATTCACGTTGCCGACTGGGATGACGGCGTCGTTGTGGGCCGCGGAGCCGATGCTGGCCAATCCGGTGGCGTTCGCGTTCGACGAGCGAGGCCGCTGTTTTGTGGCTGAGACATTCCGTCATTCCGACGGCGTGCCCGATATTCGCGGCCACTCGGACTGGCTCGACGAGGACCTCGCCGCTCGTACAGTCGAGGATCGCTTTAACCTGCTCAAGAAACACATGGGCGGCCGATTCGATACGTACACGAAGCAACACGATCGCGTGAAGCTAGTCTGGGACGAATCCGGCAAGGGCGTCGCGGATCGCTCGCGCGTGTTCGCCGATGGCTTCAACAAGCATACGGCCGGTATCGGTGCGGGCGTCTTGGCTCGTCGCGGCCGGGTGTGGTACGCCTGCATCCCCGACCTGTGGCTGCTGTCCGAATCCGGTGAGCGGAAGGCCCTCAGTACCGGTTACGGCGTCCACATCGGCTTCATCGGCCACGACCTGCACGGGCTGCGGATGGGGCCGGACGGCAAGCTCTACTTCACCGTCGGCGACCGCGGCGTCCACAACGACCGCGTCTCGAACATCGACAGCGGCTGCGTGATGCGGTGCGACCCGGACGGGGCGAACCTGGAGGTGTTCGCCACCGGGCTACGCAACCCGCAGGAGCTGGCGTTCGACGAGTTCGGCAACCTGTTCACCTGCGACAACAACTCCGACTCCGGCGACAAGGCCCGCTGGGTCCACGTCGTCGAGGGCGGCGACAGCGGTTGGCGGTTCGGCTACCAGTTCATGGAGGGCGACTACCGCCGCGGGCCGTTCAACGCCGAGAAGGTTTGGCACCCCGCTCCCGACCACACGGCCGGGTACGCGCTGCCGCCGCTCGCGAACATCGCCGACGGGCCGTCGGGGCTGTGTTACGACCCCGGCACCGGCCTGCCGGAGCAGTACCGCGGCCGGTTCTTCCTGGCCGACTTCCGCGGCGGCAACAGCGGCACCAGCGGCGTGCGGGCGATCAAGCTCAAGCCGAAGGGGGCGTCGTTCGAGGTCGTCGAGAACAAGGAGTTCGTCTGGGGCGTGCTGGCCACCGACGTGGACTTCGCGCCGGACGGGGCCATGTACGTGAGCGATTGGCACGAGGGCTGGAACAAGCCGGGCAAGGGCCGGTTGTACCGCCTCGCCGACCCGAAACACGACGGCAGCCCGCTCCAGCAGGAGGTCAAGCGGCTGTTGGCCGAGGGGATGGACGAGCGGCCGGTCGAGGAGTTGGCGAAACTGCTCGGCCACGCGGACCAGCGGGTGCGGCAGGAGGCGCAGTTCGCGTTCGCCCAGCGGGGGCTGCGGGCGACGACGCCGTTCCTCGCCCCGGCCGACCGGATCGCCAAGGTCCATACCGTCTGGGCGCTCGGCCAAATGGCCCGCAAGAACCCGCTCGCACTGGTTCCGCTCGCGCAAGCAATCCAAGACGTCGACGCCGAGGTTCGCGCTCAAGCGATCCGGACAATTGGCGAGGCCGTCGGGCGTCGGGTGGACGCGGATTCGTCGGGCCAGGACGACCGCCTCGTCGAACACTTGAAGGACCCGTCGCCGCGGGTGCGGTTTCACACGGCCGTCACGTTGGGGCGGATCGGCCAACCGCGGCACGTCCCGGCACTGCTCGACTTGCTGCGCGAGAACGACGACCGCGACCCGTACCTCCGCCACGCCGCCGTCGTGGGGCTGAGCTACCTGCGGCCGGTCGCGGCGTTGGCCGACGCCGCGACGGACAAGTCCGCGGCCGTTCGCCGCGGGGCCGCGTTGGCCTTGCGGCGGATGGGTAGTCCGGAAGTGGCGCGATACCTCAACGACGCCGACCCGAGCGTGGTTCTGGAAGCCGCCCGCGCGATCCACGACGGGCCGATCCCCGCGGCGGTGCCGCAACTGGCCGCCCTCATCACCCGCGACAGACTCGCCGAGGCGGCCGCCCGGCGCGTCCTGGCCGCGAACCTCCGCCACGGCAACGCCGCCGCGCTCGCCGCGTTCGCGGCCCGTACCGACGCGAGCGACGCGATGCGGGCCGAAGCCCTTCGGCTGCTCGGCGAGTGGCCGAAGCCGAGCGGCCGCGATCCGGTCGTCGGCCTCTGGCGGCCCGTCGAGCCGCGGCCGGCAGCGGCCGCCGTCGATGCGCTCAAGCCGCACCTGGACGCGCTGCTCGCCGGGCCGGACGCGGTGCGCGTGACGGCCGCAGGCACGGTGGCCAAGCTCGGCCTGGCCGACGCGGCCCCGCGGCTCGTGCAGTTGTTCGACTCGAAGGCGTCGGCCAAGGTGCGGGCGGCGGCGCTGGAGGCCGTCGAAGCCCTGCACGCCGCGGGTTGGGAGGCACTCGTCGAACGGGCGGCGACCGACCGCGACGGGCCGGTGCGGGCGGCGGCGTTCACGCTCGTCGGCAAGCTGCCGGCCGACACCGCCCTCAAACTGCTGGAAGCCGCGCTGGAAACCGGCGGCGTCCGCGAGCGGCAGGCGGCGGTGGCCACCCTCGGCGACATGCGCGGCCGGCAGGCGGACAGCATCCTGGGCAAGCTCATGGACAAGCTGCTCGCCGGCACCGTGCCGCCGGAGTTGCGGCTCGACCTGTTGGACGCGGCCGGCAAGCGCCGCGGGCGGGAGCTGCGCGACAAGCTCGCCGCCTACGAGGCCAAGCGGCCGAAGGACGACCCGTTGGCCGCGTACCGCGAAACGTTAACGGGCGGCGATGCGGAGAGGGGCAAGAAGCTGTTTCTGGAGAAGAGCGAGGTCGCATGCCTGCGATGCCACAAGGTCGGCACCGACGGCGGCGAGGTCGGCCCGAACCTGACGCAGATCGCCAAGGACAAGACCCGCGAGTACCTGCTCGAATCGATCGTCGAGCCGAACAAGCAAATCGCCAAGGGGTTCGAGACGACGATGATCTACACGAAAGCCGGCGTCAGCCTGGCCGGCGTCGTCAAGGCCGAGGACAAGGACGCCGTGACGCTGATGACGCCGGAGGCGAAGGCGGTGACGGTCAAGAAGGCCGACATCGACGAGCGCAGCACCGGCCCGTCGTCGATGCCGGCCGACCTCGTGAAGCACCTGACCAAAGCCGAGCTGCGCGACCTCGTCGAGTTCCTCGCGGGCTTGAAGTAGGGTGGGCCGAGTGGAGCGAGGCCCGCCGCGACCCGTGGAGCGGCTCCACGGGTCGCGGTGGGCCTCGCTCCACTCGGCCCACCCTACAGACGCCAGCCTACCGGAAGTGCCGCGCGCGAACCGCAGGTACTGCTGCCAGTCGTAGTCGGTGACGTCGTGCTTGCCGGTGCGGACGTGGTAGCCGATCGCGTCGCCGACCGGCTCGTTGACCTTCGGCATCTCCGCGACGCCGACGCCCCCCTTGCCGAACAGGGCGTACACCGGCCCGGCGTCCCGCGCCGCCAGAAACTCGCCCTTCGGGTCGGCCCAACGGTCCTCCTCGGCGCTCGCCACGTATACCGGCCGCGGAGCGCACAGGGCGATCAACTCATGCGCGTCCACCGGCAGGTCGTCCTCGCGGTCGGAGTACCGTTTGAAGTTGTCGTTGAACCAGTGCGGGAAGCTGCGGTTCAGGTCGGCCGTCCGCTCGCCGTACCGGCGGCGGGCGATGGCCGCCCCGCCCTCGCCGGAGTTGTTCGACACCACGGCCGCGAACCGCTCGTCCTGCGCCCCGGCCCACAGGGCGGCCTTGCCGAGCCGCGAGTGGCCGATGACGGCGACGTGCTTCGCGTCGATCGCGTCGTTCGTTTCCAGGTAGTCGAGGATGCGGCTACAGCCCCAACCCCACGCGGCCAGCGCCCCCCAGTCGTCGGGCTTCGATTCTTTGCCGACCGGAAACGCGGCCCGCACGCCGTCCTTCTTGCCGTCCTTGTGGTCGGGTTCCAGGTCGCCGTAGTAGGCCGTCGCCACCGCGAACCCGGCGTCCACGATCCGATCCAACGACCAGCGGTGGGACTCCGTCCCGCGCGTCTTCTCGGTCGCCCGGTTGTCCTTGATGAGGGTGTTGTCGTTCCGGATCCAGCGCTTGGTGATCGGAATGGCCGGGTCGGCGTGGACGGCGTGGTTGCCGCCGAAACTCAGGCCGACGAACGCCGGCACGGGCTTCGACCGGGCGTTCGGGACGACCAGCATCACGTCGACGGTCGGCCCGTCCTCCTTGCCGGTGAGGTAGATCGTGACGGCGAGCCGCGACGCCTTGCCGTTCAGGAACTTCGGGTCGGCGAGCGTCGTCTTGAAGAGCATGCCCGTCGGCCGGCCGGGGCTGCGGCCGTAGACCTCGGAACGGTAGACCTCCAGCAGCTCGGGCCGGCGGACGCGGGTCCATTCGTCCGCCGTCGTCACCCGCCGGCCGGCCTTGGTGGTGAGCGGGTCGGGGAGAGTGTATGCCGGGACCTTCGACTCGTCGTAGTTCGTATTCGGCCGTTGAGCAAGGCCGAGGCCGCAGCAAACGGTGATCAGGATGGCGGAGAGGAGCCAGTGCATGGGAAACGCCTCGTGACAGGGACCGGGACCATGGCCCATTGTCGCGAGTCGGGCGGGTTTTGGCCGCGCCGCGTTTCCCTCGAATCCGCCTACGATCCGGCGGCGGCCGCTCCGCCGGCGGAGGCGGCGGCTGCCTGGGCAGCGGCCGCCTGGGCGGTCAGCGGCGACATGGCCGCGCCCCGCTTCGACACGATCGCGGTCGGTGCCCCGGACCCGTAGCCCTTGAGCGGGTTGTGCCAGAGCTGTTCGCCCGTCAGCGGGTCGAGGCAGTACATGTAGCCGTTCGTCGATACGATCAGCCGGTCGCCGTCGAGGAGCAGGGTGACGTACCCCGACTTCATGTCGTTGTTCGACCAGACGATTTCGCCGGTGTCGCGGTCGAGCGCGAGGGCGTAGCCGTTCAGGCCGACGAAGACGAGTTGGTCGATGGTCATGGTGACACCTCGGTGCGTGGACGGGTTCCGCCAGGTACTTCGCGGCCCGCCCACCGGGATTTGTGAGCGGCTACCGCGCGCCGCCGGCGATCCACTGCTTGATCTTATCGAGATCGGCGTCCGGCACCTTCTTGCCCGAGGGCGGCATGCTGCCGTCCGCGATCCGCTCGACCAGCGGACTCGTCTCCGGCTTGCCCCGCACGACGGCCGGCCCGCTCTCCCCACCCTTGAGGAGCGAGTTCAACGTCCGCAGGTCGAGGCCGCCCTTGATCTTGCCCATGAAACCGTGGCACGTCTCGCACCGCTGCTTCAGTATCGGCTGCACGTCCTTGGCGAACGAGAGATTCGTCGCCGGCGGCGTCTTCACGGGCGGCTTCGGCTCGGCCTTCGGCGGCGGCGCTTTCACGACGGGCTTCGGCTCCTCCTTCGGCGGCGGGGGCTTCGGCTCCTCTTTCGGTTGTGGCGGCGGCGGTAGCACGGGAACTTCCACCTTCACTGCCGGCGGCGTGACGGGCTTGTCGCTTCGCATGACCTCCGTGACCGGTGTGACCCGGTGCCGCCCGACCGTCACCCATCCAACAGCGGTGCAGACACTGACGACAACGACCATCGCGAGCAAGTGCAATACGCCGCCGACCCAACGCCGCGGGGAGGGTGAGTCCAACATGGGCGGCGCGTCGTCGAGCAGTTCCGGGTCGTCGACGGCCGGCAGGACGACTTCGATCGGAGTGGGTACCGGCGACTTGTACCCTGGTGGGGGCGCAACGCCGCGCGCGACCGGGTAGGACTTGTGCGGATTCACCGGCGTCCTCAAACGACCTGACCGACGGGCTTCGACCCCTTCTCGACCTTGTGCATCGGCCGACCGCCGCGGGCGACGTACCCCGTCGTCGTGTCGATGCCGAGCGCCTTGCAGACCGTGGCCATGAAGTCGCCCGACGAAATCGGGTGGTCCTTCACGTCGGCCCCGGTCGGGTCGGTCGCGCCGACGGCCTGCCCGGCCTTGATGCCGGCCCCGGCCAACACGCTCGTCCACGCCCGCGCGTAGTGCTGGCTGCCGTTCTTCGGGCTGCGGCCGAACTCGCCCATCCAAATGACGAGCGTCGTGTCGAGCAGCCCGCGGTCCTTCAAGTCAGCCAACAGCGTCGCGTAGCCAGGGTCGAGTTGTTCCGACAGTTGCTTGACCCGCTGGGCCGCGCCCTGGTGCGTGTCCCAGCCGGGCAGCGTCACCTCGACGAACGGCACGCCGACCTCGACGAGCCGGCGGGCCAAGAGGCATCCCTGGCCGAACTTGTTCCGGCCGTAGGCGTCGCGCACCGAGTCCTTCTCCTCGCCCAACTCGAACGCCTTCGTCTTGCCCGAGTGCATCAGTTGGATCGCCTTCTGGAAGCCGGCCTGGTGCGCCCGCGTCGAGTTCGCCTGATAGTCGTTGAGGAACGCCTTGTCCAACTCCTCGACCAGCGTCGCCCGCTCGTCCGTCTCGCTCTGACCGCCGAACGGCTGCAAGTCCGGCAGGCCGCGCTCGAAGTCGTTGACGACGAGCGGCGCAAACTTCGGCCCGAGGTGCCCGGGGCCGAGCGAGTTGCCGACGGCCACGAAATTCGGCAACTCGAAGTCCGCCCGGCCGAGGTCCGACGCGACCATCGCCCCGAGGCTCGGGTGGACCAGCCCGCCGCCGGAGCCTTGGCGGAAGCCGGTGTGCATCAGGTACGTCGCGGTGCGGTGGTTGCCGTCGCCGGTCTTCATGCTCCGCAGGATCGCCAGGTGTTGCGCCTGCTTGGCGAGCTTCGGCAGGTGTTCGCTGACCTGCACGCCGGGGACGCTGGTCGAAATCGACTTGTAGTCGCCGCCGGGCTTGAGGTCGAACGTGTGCGACTGGGCCGGCCCGCCGGCCATCCACAAGAGGATGCACGACTTCGGCCGGGTCGTCGTCGATGCGCGGGCGGCGAGTAGCTCGAACCAGCCGGACGCGGACGCGCCGAGGACGCCGGCGGCGGACAGCTTCATCAGGTCGCGGCGCGAAATCGTCATGGCCGGCCTCCCGGTCAATGGTTCGATACGAACTCGGCGCTGTTCAAGAGCGCCCAGAACACGCCGGCGTAGCCTTTCGCCGGCTCGCGGCCGGCCACGTAGGCGAGCATCCGGTCCAACTCGTCGGCCCGCGGACGCCGGCCGAGGGCCGTCACGAACAGGTCTTCGACGGCCCGCCTCTTGTCGCCGGACGCCGCACGGGCGACTCGCGCGCCGACCTCGTTCGTGCGGTTGGTCAGGCCGGTGTTCATCAGCTTGAGGATCTGCGGCACGCCGTAAGCGTACTCGGTCGGGTCGTCGTCGTACTCGCGGGTGTCGAAGAACCGCACCGCCGGCCGGGCGTCGCCACCCTTGCCCGGCGGCCCGGCCTTTTTGGTCAGGGCGTCGCGGCCCGACGACCGCTCTTGCACGCCGGTCGCCACGACCAGCGAATCGAGCAGTTCGCGGGCACCAAGTACCTTGACCGGCATGTGGCTCAGTAGTTCGGCGTCCGAGGCGTTGTCGGCGAGCGGCCGGCTCGTCCGCTGGTACGCCTGCGTGTTGCACAGCGCCCGCAGGACGGACTTGATGTCGTAGCCGGACGCGGCGAACGCATCGGCGAGGGCCGACAGCGCCTCGGGGTGCGATGCCGTGTTGGCCGGGTGCATTTCCTCGACCGGATGAACGAGGCCGCGGGCGAACAAGTGCGCCCACAGCCGGTTGACCGTCGCCGGGGCGAAGTACCTGTTCTTCGGCGAGGCGACCCAATCGGCGAGGGCGGGGCGGTACGGCACCGCCGCGAGCTTCGGGGCGGTCCCCTCGAAGAACTTCGCCGGTGCCGTTCCGACGGTCTTTTTGTTGTCGGTCGGGTCGGGGATGCGGATGACCGCCCCCGGCTCGATGGCCTTGTCGCCGTTCTTCTTCGCGGCCTTGTCCTTCGCCTTCGGCTCGGCCTTCCGCTCGACCTCGTGAATGGTGGCCGGCCCCTGGCCCTTGCCGCCGGTGTCGCGCTCGGCGCGGACGTGGCCGAAGAACGCGGCCAAGCCCCAGAAGTCCTTCTGCGACCACTTGTCCACCTGCGGGTGAACGTGGCACTCGGCGCACTGAATCTGGACGCCGAGGAACAGGTTGCCGGTCGCGCCGACGAGCTTCGCCGGCGACGGTTGGTTGTTGTCCTGGTTCGCAAGGTAGAAGAGCGCCTGCGGCGTCGATTCCGCCGGGCCGCTCGCCGTCAGCAGGGACTTGACCGTCTTGTCCCAGCCGGCGTTCGCGTTGAACTCTCCGGCGAGCCAGGTCGTGAAGTCGTCGGTCTTGAGGTTCTTGTTCGAGTCGAAGTCGCGCTTGACGAGCAGGTCGGCCCAGATGCGGGCGAAGTGACGGCCGTAGGCGGGGCTGTCGAGTAGTTCGTCGATCAGCTTGGCCCGCTTGAGGGGGTCGCCGCTGAGCAGGTAGCGAGCGGTCGCGTCGTAGCTCGGGATGGAGCCGGTAAGGTCGAGGCTGACGCGGCGCAGAAACTCGGCGTCGTCCGCCATCGGCGACGCCGGCACGCCCTTCTTGGCCAGGGCGGCGTCAACGATGGCGTCGATGCGGTTGGCCAAGTCACCGGCCGGGCCGCCGGGGCGCTGGTGAACCACGTTCGGGGCGGCGTCGAGCGGGTGGGCCGACCGGGCGGGCGGCGGGGCCGGCTTCGACTCCGGTTTCGGCGGGGGCGGCGGTATGGGAGCCGATACGACGGGCACCGGCACCGCTTCCGGGGCCGGCGGCGGGGCGGCGTTGCGGGCGTGCGGCAGGACGAACGCGCCGATGAGCAACCCCGCCACGCCGAGGATGGCCACCTTCAACACGACGAGCGGCCACCGGCTCGCGACCACCCGCTCCGGTTGGGGCGGATCGGCGAACGGGCCGGGGTTGAGGAAGAACGGCACGGAGTTGATCTCCTGACGACATAACTATAAACTCCTCCGGCCGTCGGTGGTATCGTCCGCCCGGAAAAAGGAGGCTCCCCGTGGAATTGATCCCGCTCGACGACGCCGGCCGGCTGTTCCTGTCCGCCGACCCGGATGAGTGGACGGCCATCGCCGCGGCCGACATCCGCGTGGTCATCGACCTCGACGGCTGCCCCGACACCTGCGTCCCGACGACGCCCGACGGCATCCTGTTCGTTTACTTCCCGTTCAGCGACGCCGAACTGCCGAACCTCGACCGCCTGCACGCGGTCGCCCGGCTCGGGGCGACGCTGATCGCCCGCGGCCAAAAGGTGCTGTCGCACTGCGGCCTCGGTTACAACCGCTCCGCGCTGGTCGCCGGGTTGATCCTCCGCTACCTCGGGGCGAGCGGGCCGGAGGCGGTCGCCCGGCTCCGCGAGCGGCGGCCGGGAGCCTTGTACAACCGCAAGTACGCCGAGTACGTCGCGGGCTGCGAACTCCGGCCGGCTTGATGCGTAAGATGCGGACATGCACCGCACCACCTCCACCGTGAGCCTCGACCTGACCGGCGACGGATTGACGCTCAATGACGCTGACCGGCTCTTGCACGGGCGAGTCGCGGCGTTAACGGTCGCTCCGGCCGCCCGCAAGCGAGTCGAGCGCGCCCGGCGGACGCTGGTCGAAAAGCTCGATCGCGGCGACACCGTTTACGGCGTCAACACTGGCTTCGGCAAGCTGGCCAACCAGCGGATTGAACCGCAGGATGTACTGGCCCTCCAAGAAAACTTGTTGCGGAGTCACGCGGTCGGCATGGGCGGACTGTTGCCGGTCGGCGTGTCGCGGCTCGCCTTTGCGTTACGCATTCAGGCGCTCGTCAAAGGCCATTCCGGTGTGACGCCCGAATTGGTCGACGCGCTGGTTGCCCTATTCGACCGTGGCGTCGTGCCGGCCATCCCGGAGCAGGGCAGTGTCGGCGCGTCCGGTGACCTCGCTCCGCTCGCCCACTTGGCGCTCGTGTTGATCGGCGAGGGCCACGCCTTCGTCACTCACGCTCGCGGCGATGGCGAGCCGCACGCCCGGCCGGTCAGCGGCCGGGCCGCGCTCAAACGCGTGCATCTGTCGCCGTACAGGTTGCAGTCCAAGGAGGGGCTGGCCCTCATCAACGGGACGCAGATATCGACAGCCCTGCTCGCCGACGCGCTGGTGCGGTCCTGGCACCTCGCGAGAATTGCGGACGTGGCCGCGGCGATGACGCTCGAAGCGACCAAGAGTTCGATCCGCCCGTTCGACCCGCGCATCCAGGCGATCCGCCCGCACCCCGGTCAGGCCGCGAGTGCCGCGAACGTCCGTCGGCTGCTCGAAGGTAGCGAGATCATCCCATCGCATGCGGATTGCGACAAGGTGCAGGACGCTTACTCAATCCGCTGCGTGCCGCAGGTCCACGGTACCCTGCGCGACGCCTTGAGTTACATTACCGGAGTTGTCGAGCGCGAGATGAACAGCGCCACGGACAACCCGCTTGTCTTCCCAGACACGGGCGAGGTGCTGTCCGGTGGCAACTTTCACGCTCAGCCGATCTCGCTGGCGTCCGACCTTTTGGCCGCGGCCGTGACGGACCTCGCGAGCATCAGCGAACGGCGGGTCGAGAACCTCGTCAACCCGGACCTGAGCGGCTTGCCCGGCTTCCTAACGCCACACCCCGGCCTGAACTCCGGCATGATGATCGTGCAGGTCTTGGCCGCGGCGCTCGTATCTGAGAACAAGGCGCTCGCGCACCCGGCGAGCGTCGATTCGATCCCGACGTCGGCTAACCGCGAAGACCATGTGTCGATGGCCCCGGCCGCGGCCCGCAAGGCCCGACTGATCGTCACGAACGCGACGCGAGTGTTGGCGGCCGAGTTGCTGTGTTCCGCTCAGGGACTGGAATTTCGACACGGCTTGCGACCGGGTCGGGGTGCCGAAGCCGCATACAAGCATGTACGCAATCATGTCCGCCCGCTCGGTCGCGACCGCACGTTGCACCGCGACCTGGAAGCCGTCGAGCGGCTGATCCGCGATCGAAGCCTACTGGCTGCGGTCGAATCCGCTTGTGGTCCGTTGGACTGATTCACCCCAGGTTGCAGGGATGGGCGCCGATGGGAAGGCAGAGAGATAAGTGCGGCCGTCCTATTTCGGCTGTGTCTTTTCAAGTACATCCATCACCGTAATCTGTGGACCTGCCTTTTCCTCAAGTCGCCAGTTCGCGGTAGTCGATAAGTCCAATTGGCCACCAGCCACAGGCTTCGTTCCTATTGCCACCCGTCCGTTCGTATTGCTAGAATTCCTGGGTCGAACGGTTCCTCCACGGAGCTTTGCCTAAAGCCAATTCGCTAAGAAACGCCTCGGCGAGGGGCGCTGCGACGGAACGCATTGGCGTTCCCGCCAGGCTCGCTGAGACGTCTACCACTGTTCAACGGCGCCCGTTCATCGTTTAGGAGACTTTGAACGTGACCGCTGTCGCACAGAAGAAGCCCGCCACTTTCAGCGATTACCACGTCGCCGACATCTCGCTCGCCCCCTGGGGTCGCCGCGAGATCGCCATTGCCGAAACCGAGATGCCTGGCCTCATGGCCATCCGCGAGGAGCATGCCGCGAGCAAGCCCCTGAAAGGGGCGCGCATTACCGGTTCGCTCCACATGACCATCCAGACGGCTGTTCTCATCGAGACGCTCAAGGAACTCGGTGCCGAAGTCCGCTGGGCATCGTGCAACATCTTCTCGACCCAGGATCATGCCGCCGCCGCCATCGCCGCCGACGGCATTCCTGTTTTCGCCTACAAGGGCGAGTCACTCACCGAGTACTGGGATTACACCCACAAGATCTTCGAGTGGGCCGACGGCGGGCACTCGAACATGATCCTCGATGACGGCGGGGATGCGACTTTGCTGCTGCACCTCGGTGCCCGGGCCGAGGCCGACATCCACGTCCTCGACAAGCCGACCAGCGAAGAGGAGCGCGTTCTCTTCGCCGCTATCAAGAAGCGGATCGCGGCGCAGCCGGGCTGGTACGCCAAGAACCTCGCCGCCGTCAAGGGCGTCACCGAGGAGACGACCACCGGCGTCCACCGCCTGTACCAGATGCACAAGCGCGGGGACTTGAAGTTCCCTGCTATCAACGTCAACGACTCCGTCACCAAGTCGAAGTTCGACAACCTCTACGGCTGCCGCGAGTCGCTGGTGGACGGCATCAAGCGGGCCACTGACGTGATGGTCGCGGGTAAGATTGCCGTCGTTGCCGGTTACGGCGACGTGGGCAAGGGGTCGGCCCAGGCCCTGCGCGCGCTGTCCGCACAGGTGTGGGTCACCGAGATCGACCCGATCTGCGCGCTGCAGGCCGCGATGGAAGGCTACCGCGTAGTCACCATGGACTACGCCTGTGACAAAGCCGACATCTTCGTGACGTGTACCGGCAACTACAAGGTCATCACCCACGCTCACATGGCCAAGATGAAGAACCAGGCCATCGTCTGCAACATCGGCCACTTCGACAACGAGATCGACGTGGCGTCACTGGAAGACTACCGTTGGGAGGAGATCAAGCCGCAGGTCGATCACGTCATCTTCCCGGACGGCAAGCGGATCATCTTGCTCGCCAAGGGCCGTCTGGTAAACCTAGGCTGCGGCACCGGCCACCCGTCGTATGTGATGAGTTCGTCTTTCGCCAATCAGGTACTGGCCCAGATTGAACTGTGGCGGAATAACGATAAGTACCCCGTGGGCGTCTACACACTGCCCAAGAAGCTGGATGAGCAGGTGGCCCGGTTGCAACTCAAGAAGCTGAACGTGCAGTTGACCGAGCTTACGGCCGAGCAAGCCGCTTACATCCACGTCTCCAAGGACGGCCCCTTCAAGTCCGAGCATTACCGCTACTGATCGGCATCCCGTGAGCGGGGAGCTATGCTCCCCGCTCACGGACTTTCGAGTGCGGTGTTCCGAAGAACGGCTATCGAAGCGACGCTAGTGAGGCCCAGACCGCCACTTGCCGGACCAGCTGGGCGCTGAATGCAAAAGGGAGACTCACAACAATGGGTCGTTGGCTGTTCAAGGAGGAGCCTGACCACTACTCCTATGACGACCTCGAGCGGGACGGCTCGACGGTTTGGAGTGGCGTCAGTAACCCACTGGCGCGTAAGCATTTGCGGTCAATCAGTGTCGGCGATAAGGTCCTCTATTACCACACCGGCAAAGAGAAGGCGATCGTCGGCATCATGAAGGTCGTTGGTGGTCCCGAGATCGATCCCAATGGGGACGACGACAAGTCCGTCGTCGTAACAGTTGCGGCGATCAGGCGCTTAAAGAAACCGGTGACGTTGACGAGCATCAAGGCCGACTCGGCGTTCGCCGAGTGGGAGTTGGTTCGACAGGCCCGACTATCAGTCATGCCCGTTCCCGACGAACTTTGGCAGCGAGTCGAAGCGTTGAGCCGCCTATAATGGGACTGGTGAACGGAAAATCACGCACGAAATCGGCACTGCGAGATCTCGACGCTTGGCGCGGCGGTTCGCGGTCGGTATCGTAAGGAACTTGCACGGGTCGTCCGTCCGGGGTTGCGCCGGCGGCGACGGGATTCTCGCTCCAGCAACGACGGATGTCACCCCCTATGGCGCGAAAGAGCGCCGCCGCGACACGAGTTCGCCCCGCGACTAACGACCGCCCGGTTCGTTCCGACCGCTTCCTCTCCGGCCTCGAGAACGCTAGCCGCGTAACGTTTGTCAGCCACGTTCAGCCCGACCCCGACAGTCTCGGCTCGATGATGGGCTTGGCCCACCTCGTCGAAGCCTGCCTCGGCAAACCCACTCGGCTCTCGCGCGATGGCCTGATCAGCCGGGCGGAGAACCGGGCCATGGTCGACCTGCTTGGCCTCGACCTGCGATCGGTCGATGAGCTGGATTGGGACCAGTACGAGGCCGTCGTCATGGTGGACAGCCAGCCGAACACCGGCCGGCACAGCCTCGAGAGTGGTACGCCTATTTACGCGGTGCTCGACCATCACGCGACGCCGGGCGATCTGTCCGGCGTGCCATTCGTCGATGTCCGCGACCATTTGGGCGCGACCTGCACGCTCGTAACCGGCTACCTGAACGAGCAGGGTATCGAGCCACCAACGGACGTGGCGACGGGCCTGATGTACGGCATCGAAACGGAGTTGACCGGGTATCCACGCGAAGCGAGCGCCGAGGACGATGCGGCGCTCCAGTCCCTCTACCCGCTCGCCGACAAAGATCTGATCGCCCGAATCAAGAATGCCCGATTGCCGCAGAGCTACTTCGAGTGTGTTCTGCAAGCGCTCCAAAGTTCGTTTATCTACGAACGACTCATGATTTCATGGGTGGATGACTTGCCCGCGCCGGAACTGGCGGCAGAAGTCTGCGATTTCATGATCCGCTTCGAAGAGGTCGACTGGGCTGTGTGCGCAGGCGTCCACGGCGAACAGTTGATTCTGTCCGCGCGCACCACAGCCCCGAAGGCGCAGGCCGGGGACCTTCTGCGAAGCGTGGTAGGTCGACTGGGCAAGGCCGGCGGTCACGACCGGCGCGCCGGTGGCGTGATTCCTCTGGCGAGTACTTCGGACAGTGCGGTTGAAGACCTCCAGAGCGAATTGCGCCGACGCCTTTTGAAGGCGCTCAAGATCGATTGCCGCGGTCAACGACTTGTTCCGCTGCGCGAAATGCTTGAGAACCTGCAATCCTGATCGCAGTCCTTCGCGGCCAAGGCGGGGGACACAGGAGTGAACGATGAGTACGCCGGCCGACGATTTCCCGACAGTGCGGCCCGTTGAGTCGTACCCGCGTCGAACGCCACCAGCTCCGCCCGCAGGTGGCGGTAGCGTGTGGCGTGTCCTTTTCGCCTTGCTGCTGATCGCCTCGCTGGGATTGAACATCCTCGTTTGCGGTGGTGGCATGTTGGCCGGTCTCAGTGGAGCGACCGATGGCCCGGCCCATGTGATCGAGAAGTACTCGTCGGGTACGGCGTCCGCCGCGAACAAGGTCGCCATCGTCAAGATCGAAGGCGCGATCATGGAAGGTATGCTCGGTTATGCCCACAAGCAAATCGAGCAAGCAGCTGGCGACGATAGTGTGAAAGCCGTAGTCGTGCGGATCGAAAGCCCGGGAGGCACGATCACCGCCAGCGATGAACTGCATCGCCGTCTCTGTCAGTTGCGTGACGGTACGACCCCGAAGCTCCAAAGCACAGGTGTGCGACCGAAGCCGTTAGTCGTGTCAATGGGGGCCATCGCCGCATCCGGCGGATACTACATTGCGATGCCCGCGGTCGATTCCGCTAACGTGGTCCGGGCGGAGGCACCCAAGATCTACGCCGAGCGGACGACGATCACTGGATCGATTGGCGTGTACGCATCCCTGCCAAACGCGGCGAAATTCGTGAACGATCATGGCTTCAAGATGGAGTTGATCAAGGCGGGCGGCATTAAGGGCAGCGGGTCGCCGTTTCATGAGATGACACCTCAAGAAAGGCAACCGTGGCAGGACATGGTCGCCCATGCCTACAAGCAGTTCATCGGCATCGTCGAGGAAGGCCGGCCGGCCCTCAAGGGTAAGCTGGAAACAGACCTGTTCCCGCCGAAGCCGGTCCCGCTTTATGACGACAAAGGAAACATCCTTCTTGGCGAGGACAAAACGCCGAAGACAGCGATGTATACCCGGAAGTTGGCGGACGGTGGCATCTTTACAGCCGACGAAGCCAAGCAGTATGGCCTCGTCGATATGATCGGCACGGTCGACGACGCGGCCGCAGAAGCGGCCAAGCAAGCAAGCCTCGGTTCATTCAAGGTAGTCGTCTACGATAAGCCGGCGACGCTCATGTCGGCGTTGACCGGTAACGTCAAGGCCCCCGATTGGTCGAAGGCCGCCGCCGCGCTCGGACCGCGGGTTTGGGCCATCGTACCGCAAGCACAACTCGGAGTTGCCGTCGAGTTGCTTGGCCAGTGACGACATCGTGCCCGCATTCATTTTCTAGGCGGGTATAATGTCGGCATGAGGCAGTGGGTATCTGTCGCGCAGATCGTGCCAAGAACCGCGGCCGAGGGGCCAGGGTGGCGCTTTGCGCTTTGGTTTCAGGGCTGCCCGCTGCGTTGCCCCGGATGCTGCAATCCAGAAATGCTACCTTTCGTAGGTGGGACGCAGCGCTCCGTCGAGGAATTAGTTGCGGGCATCGCGGCCTCGGATGTCGAAGGTATTACACTCTTGGGCGGCGAGCCGTTTGCACACGTCGACGGCGCATCCGCGTTGGCCAGCGCGACGCAGGCGCTTGGCAAATCGGTCATGGTCTTTAGTGGTTACACGCTGGAACAACTCCACGAACGCGAAAATGCAAAGTCGCTCCTGGCACATACCGACATCCTGGTGGACGGACCGTACCTTCGCGAAAGCCCGGACACAGAACGCCGGTGGGTAGGGTCGACGAATCAGCGGATCCATTTTCTGACAGGTCGCTATCAGGCGGACGACCCACGCTGGCGAACGCGCAATACCTTGGAAATTCGATTGCAAGGGGGCGAGCTGAGCGTCAATGGATTCCCCGCACGTAGTGCGGTAGGATTGTGGAGACGCCCGCATGCAGGTCGACCATGAGTGCTCCGCGCGTAGTTACAGCCTTTGAAGCTCGACTCTTGCGCATCCTATATGCTGTGTTGCGGCAAGGATCGCCTGAATCGGCATTGCCATTGTTGTCCGAGCGCACGTCTCGGCCGGCTGCCCTGACTCCGGGCTGCGTTGAACTGATTACCGATAGCCTCGCCAAGGGATGCTTGTTGTTTCTCGCTCGTGCCGGTGGTTGGCGTCGCGATCGCTTCCTATCTAACGGCTCCGCTCTTGAAGGCCGGCTGTGGGACCGTTGGCCAGCGGTTGGGCGACCACTCTGTTTCTCGCGCCAGAGTTTGGAGCTTCTGATTTGGTTGACAGCTGGTAAGCCTGCGGACACGACATCCGCGATCGATTTGCCTGAATCGGATCTGACACCAGACGACTGCCTGTTGCAGTTCCTCGTCTATGATATGGTCCGCGAAACGGAGACTGGCGCGGGACTTCGACAGCATACGGCATTCGTGCGGAATGGTCTCATTCGACTCGCCTATCCCGTGGATTTCGGTGCGACGGAGTCGCCTAACTTTGGTCCGTGGGTCAATGGGCCGGGATGCGCGACCGTGGAGGCGATGCAGCAGTGGCTTGCCAGTCGCTGGATTGCGATGGAGCGTTCAAAAGACCAAATTGGCGATTGGGACAAGATGCGCGCCTTTGGCCTGGCGCAGGAGCACACGTTGTGGGCATTCGGTGAGGCCGTTCGGACTGCGGATCGCCCGGACTTGGCACGATTTACGCTTGTGGCTGCGAACAACTTGTTGCCGGCGGGCGTGACCGTGAAATCGTTCCTCGGTGGCCTTCAGGGGCGTGGACCCGCGAGATTGGCTGAGCGGACGGAAGTGCAGCGGCGTGGCCTTGCATTGCCGCGATTCGTGCTATGGCTAAGAGATTGGCACATGCAGTCGCTTGGTGTAGGCTTCGTGGACGAGGGTTACGCCGCAGCCCAATTCTGGAAAGCGGAGTGGGAACGCTTCGACGGCGATGCGCTGGCTGACCGGTCCGCGGCATTGCTCCGGGAAGTTGAACCGCTAACTGTGAACTGACCCGTTCGTCGCTGCGGGTGGAATGTGAGTAAGGAGTCTGAACATGAGCCGAGCGTATCGCATTCGCGTATCGGAATCGTTGACACGTACGCTGCGCGCGGAGGACTCCATTTCCACGCAGATCGAGTTACTCGAAGTCTTGCCCGCGAGCGAGATGACGGAACTTCTGAGCGACGAGCTCAAACGCCGCGGCTACGTCGAAGTCGAGGGAAAACTCGTGCGCCGCGAGGGCGGGGTGGCAACCGAAGTCGATCCAAAAACAGGAACCGTCACGGTGCGGGCGAAGTCGGAACAGAAGGAAGAGGTCCGCGCTGAGCAGGAGGGGTACGCGTACGACGACATTGGCCCGAGTGAGGCGACAGTCAAAGAAGGACTTCGCCGGCAGTTGCAACAGACGCTGCAAAAGGCAGCGGACCAGGCCGAAGCAAAGCTCCAAAAGGACACGACGGAGCGTTTGGAAGGGGCGCTTTCTGGCCTCCAGCAGGAACTGAACCAGGCGGTCAATCGAGTGACAGCTGAAGCATTGAAGAAGAAGGCGGCACAGATCGGGCAAATCAAGCAAGTGACTGAGGACAGTCAGACGGGTTCGCTCACAATCACAGTCGAAGTATGACCGGACCACGATCTGCGAGTTAGCAACGAGAGTTCATGTCTACCGTCATCACCGAGAAAGATCTTCCTGCTCAGCTCGATTTGTCGCAAGCGGTCGAAGCCGCCTATGCGAGCGATCTTGCCGTGGTCGGCGAGAAGCTGACTCGCGGCCTGCCGGCGCTCGTCGAATGCGACAAGGAACTCGTACCGTTCCTGTTCGCCAACCTTCGCGATCGATTGAAGCCGACTGGACTCAAGTTTGCGTATCTGGATGGCCGCCGGGCCGAACAGGCGGCCGCGCAAGGTCCGATGCCCGTTGGGCTCATGGGTGCAACGCTCTCGCAACTTCGCAACGAGGTTCGTGGAGCCGTCGAACGCAAGGTGCTGGCCTTGCCCCATCTCGATCTTTTGACGACAAGTGAGGGTGGCCTGACCAGCGAGGCCCGCGAAGTCGTCGCCTTGCTGTATGAGAATCCAGAGGTCGTCTGGCTTGGGTTTAAGGACCCAACCTTCCCGCTGCCCAAGGTGATCGAGAACCTGTTCCCGTATCGCACGAGTCTCCTCGGAGTTGCCAGGCCACGGCTGCGGTATCTGGTAACGCAAAAGGAATCTCGCAAATTCGGTCGCGAGTTCAATCCGTGGGCACTCTACAAGCACGTGTCAGGCGTCAATGCCGTGCGGCTTCGTCGACTGCTTGCGACGCTGGAGGGAGAAGACTACCCAGCCGATCCCAAACGGGCGTTTCGTCAGCTACGGCAGGCGACGTTGGTAGGGTCCCTTGAAGTGCCCGATGTCGATTTCGATCGCGACATTGGTGGTTATCGCAAGGTTAAGACCCGCTTGCGACAGGAAATCCTCGACGTTCTGGCCATGAAGGATCGATCCTCGGAGGCCGAGGAAGTCGCCCGTTTGGAGGAGTTGTTGCCGCGCGGCATGATCTTCTGGGGACCACCTGGTACAGGCAAGACCTACTTTGCCAAGGCCATGGCCGCGGCAATCGGCGCGGCGGTGACCGTCGTCAGTGGTCCGGAACTCAAGTCGCGTTGGGTCGGAAAGAGCGAGGAGAATCTGCGGCAAATCTTCCATCGTGCTCGACAATCGGCCCCCGCAATCATCGTTTTCGACGAACTCGATTCCTTCGCCACGGCTCGCGGTACGTATACGGGATCGGGCGTCGAACACTCGATGGTCAATCAACTGTTGACGGAAATGGATGGATTCCACAAAGAGGAACTCGTCTTCGTTGTCGGGACGACGAACTTCGTCGAATCGCTTGACCCGGCCCTTCTCCGGCCGGGGCGCTTCGAGTTTCACATCCACGTTCCCTATCCGGACGACGAGGACCGGCGGGCGATCTTTGAGATTTACGACCGCAAGATGCGGCTCCAGATGTCGCCCGAGGCACTCGACTATGCCGTGAAGCGAACTGGCCCAATGTACGTTACGGCAACGGGCACGCCATCGAGCGGCGACCATCTCAACGCGCTCTGCCGCTCCGTGGCCCGGCTGCGGCTGCGCGAAAAGGTCGCCGGACCGACAACGCCGGAGCTAATCGAACGCGGGTTGACCGAGTACGACGAGAAGCTCGACTTCACGCCGAAGGAAGAGCGACTGATGGCGACGCACGAGGCCGGCCATGCCGTCGTGTCGCTGAACTGTGAACATTCGCGGGCCATCGAGCGCATTACGATCCGCAGCGAGATGTCGTGGGCACCGGCCTACGTCATGTACCAGGACGACAAAAGCCGCCGCATCGGCGAGACACGCAACCAGATGCTCGATGACTTGTGCGTCTTGCTTGGCGGAATCGAGGCCGAGCGTCTTTTGATCGGTGACGTATCGACCGGCGCGGGTGGCTCGGATCTGATACGGGCGACCCACGTCGCACACCTGGTCATCGAGGCACTTGGCATGGGTGGCCCGGAAACGGGAGTGCGCCAATACCGTAATCTTCGCAACAACGAGCGATTCCCGAATCTGTCCGAAGAGCAAAAGGCATCGCTCGACCGGGCCGTCAGCGCGTTGATCGAAGAGTGTCGGGTGAAAGCGGCGGCGATTCTGCGCGATAATCGCCCTGCTCTCGAATCGCTGCGAGACGAATTGCTCGAAAAGAAGACGATCGATGCCAAGGGACTGGGCGATCTACGTCCGAAGGTGACTCCGGTCGCTTAGTCTGCCCGCATGATTCGATCGGGCTGGAGTCGATTAACACTCGACCAAGTTGAGCGCCAGGCCACCGAGCGATGTCTCCTTGTACTTCGCCTGCATGTCGATACCGGTCTGCCGCATCGTTTCGATCACATGGTCGAGGGGAACGCGGTGCGTGCCATCGCCGTGAAGGACCGCGAGTCGAGCCGCATTGATTGCTTTGGCCGCACCCATCGTATTTCGCTCGATGCAGGGCACTTGGACCAAGCCGCCGACGGGATCGCAGGTCAGGCCAAGGTTGTGTTCCATACCAATCTCCGCGGCATTTTCAATCTGTGCATTTGAACCACCCAGAACGGCGGCGAGGCCGGCGGCTGCCATTGAACAGGCCACGCCAACTTCGCCTTGGCAGCCCATCTCAGCGGCCGAGAGCGATGCGTTTCGCTTGTAGAGCATTCCGATAGCGCCGGCCGTCAGCAAAAAAGTGCGAACCCCAGACACCGTTGATCCCGGCACAAATCGACGATAGTAGGCAAGGACGGCGGGAATGACCCCAGCAGCTCCGTTGGTCGGTGCAGTAACGACACGACCGCCCGCGGCGTTTTCCTCGTTGACCGCCAGCGCGAACAGGCTGACCCAGTCTAGAATCGACAGTGGGTCAAGCACAGCCGGTTTCGCGAGCAGGCCGCGGTGGATGCGGCCGGCCCTTCGTTTGACGCCGATGCCGCCGGGCAGTTCGCCGCTGCCTCGGCAGCCGCGTTCGATGCATGCATCCATTTCCGCCCAGATGCGGTCGAGTCCGATGTCGGTTTCCGCGTCGTCGCGCCAAACATGCTCGTTCGCCCGCACGACCTCGGCAATTGTCAGTCCGTTTCGTTCGCCGACAACGATCAAATCCGATGCCGACCCGAACGGAAATGGCAAAGCGGGACCATCGGACGAAGCGGTGGGTGGGTCGCCGTCGCGAACGACAAACCCGCCGCCGACGGAGTAGTAAGACTCGCGCAACAGTTCGCGATTGCTCGAATCGAAAGCCACAAACGTCATGCCATTGGGATGTCCGGGCAAGCTCTCGCTCATGTGGAACCGCAAGTCCGCGGGTTCCTGAAATGGCACGTCGCCTTGGCCGCCGAGTCGTATTGAGTTGTTGTTGCGAACCCGCGAGACGATTGTGTCGACCGCATCAGGATCCACGTTTTCGGGCGATTCGCCGCTAAGGCCGAGGAGTATGGCTTTGTCGGTACAGTGCCCACGGCCGGTCAATGCCAGGGAGCCGTACAGATCGCAAGTGACTCGGTTCACCTCACCGAACTGGTTCTGGGCCTGGAGAGACTTGACGAAGCGACCCGCGGCGACCATCGGACCCACCGTATGAGAACTCGATGGCCCGATGCCGACCTTGAACAGATCAAAGACGCTCAGCGGCACGGCAGGTTCTCCGATGGTATCCGACCGCCTGGCCGGGCTTACGCGATCCGTGGTTACCGCGTATCATCGGAGATGTCGCCTGACGATGGAAGGGGAAAGTAGCCAATCATGCGCACGCTGGGACACTTGGCGCTTTCGCTCATTTTCTTTTCCTTGGCCATTGGCTCGGCACAAACGCCCACCAAACGGGGTGAGGAGGAGAAAGAAGACCCAAAAGCCAAGCGACCGGCAAAACCGCCGATTAATCTTGAAGAAGATAACCCTGTGGGCGTCGCTCCGCCGGCGCGTGTCTTGGTCGTTGCCGTGCCGAAGCTCCCCGACCTGATGTCACCAACTTACGCTCGGACCGATGCGGAGAAGTTCGCGCTCGATCTGCTCTTCGAGCCTCTCGTGCGGCCGGTGTACGACAGCTTGACAGGCCGAGGCTACGAGCCGGCACTAGCGACCGAGTTACCGCGACTTGCTGTGCGTGGGCGAGACGTACGATTGGCGGACGCAGTTTGGTCGGATGGAAGCCGTGTCACATCTGCCGACGTGCGGGCAACGCTTGCGAAACTACGAGCGCGCGGGACGCTCGAATCGGATGCCGTCGAAGCGGTTCATACCGGCGCCACAGACCAGTTCCTTACGCACTTCAAGGCTGGCACGGCTGACCCGCTCACGCTGCTCACGTTCAAGGTTCTGCCCGCGGCGCGAGCCGATGATGAGGGGTTCGCCCGCAACCCGATCGGAAGCGGTCCATTTACGTACAACGGCCGCCAGATGGCCGGCGGGCGCGAGTACGCGATTTTTAACGCCAACCCAGCCTACGCCCAACGTGTCCCAAACCGACCCCGGTTGGCGGCTGTTTGGATGGTCGCATCGCGCAACCCGGCCGCGGATTTTCGCGCAGGTAAGGTCCACTTTGCGTTGACGGAGCGAACGGTCGAGTTGGTTCGGCAGGTTGCACCCGCAGCTGCCGGTGCGACAAACACGGGTGGTCGGATTGAAGTCAATATCGGCGGTGGTCGGTTGGGGGCGTTGCCAAGCCGCCGCATTTACTACCTGGCGATCAACCACACGAATGTGCCAGACCCAGCCATCCGTCAGGCGATCGCGTATGCCATCCCGCGGGAGGCCATCTTAGCGACAGTATTTCGTGGTGGTTACACGGACCACCATAAGTCCCTTGACGGCCCGTTCCCGCCTGGGACCTGGCCGTGCAATCCGCAAGCCCGACGTCTCGACGACGCCGACCTGGCCAGGGATCGAGCGACCGTACGCAAGGATCGTCCGCCGATCGAACTCTCGTTGAAGTACCCAGCCGAGGATCCACTCGCGGAGAAGGCTTGTCAGGAGATTGTCCGTGCGTTCGAAGGCGGTTCCTACGGTGTGACGCTACGGGCGATTCCGGTCGCTGCGGATCTGTTTGAGCCCAGCATCGTGAGGGCCAAGGATTATCAACTCGCCTATCGACATCACGACTATGAAGACGAGTGGTTCAACCCGATTGAGGTGCTGGGGCCGCGAACTCGCGTCTACACGATGTTTAAACCATCGACCGAGTTCGATCGCCTGCTGCGGTTGACCGAGAGTCGACGCGACTTCCGTTTTCTTCAGGAGTCGATGCAACGCCTACACCGGGACTTCGCGACCGAAATGCCCTTCGTGCCGCTCTGGAGCCTCGACGTTCACGCGATGATCGACAGCCGATTGACGACCGATCCACTACCGTCCCTGATCGATCCGCTCGCACCGTTTGCCAAAATCGCCAACTGGTCGCTGCAGTAAATCGTGTTGTAGTCTACGGTTCATTCACGGGTTGAAGATCGCCCTCGTTCTGGAGTAGGCTGCGGGAAAACGCCACCAAAACGGCTTTAGTCCGATCCGTGGTGGTGCCACGAACCGTAACCTTCATCAGGCCCGTCTGCTGGTTGATACCCACCGTAAAGTCGCCTTTGATACCTACAGGAGCGACTCGACGAATAGCGATTCCCTGAAGCACCAGGGCTTCGGACAACTCGTCGGCGATGTGTTCGCCAAAATCGGCATTCTCTTTCGATTGGCTTACGAACTCGCCGACTCGGATAGCGTCCATCGACTGCTTGCGCACGGCTGCGGCGATTTCCTTGGCGACGACGTCTGTCGCTCCGCGGAGCGAAGCGGTCGGTGTGCTCGCCTCTTGAGCGACTGTGGAGTCCTTGGTTCCCGCTGTCTGAATGAGCGTTGGGTCCGATTCATCAACGGAACGAGTGCGGTCGCTCATAGCGCTAGTCTTACATCGTGAAAACCCTGGTTCGCAGCGGTTGGGCGGTTCGGACGATTACGATTCGGGGACGATGGGCTGGTCTGTGACTTTCCCCTATCTTACCTACTCAGCGGTCGCCTTTGACCCTCGTTGTGGCATAATACCAAGAACGATTCCCTTGGGGGCTTCTGGATGGCTACCGCCGTCACAGCGTCAGTCGTTTCAAGGACTTTGCAAGATACGGAGGTTAAGCAGAAGCTTCAGGAATTGCGCCGCCCAGATAACGTCCGCAATCTCCTATACCTCGTACGAACGTATTTGCTCCTCATTGCAACGGTCGCTGGCACAGTCTACTTCTACACGCATCGCGCCGACTGGGGCTTGAATTGGGCATGGAATGTCCCCGTGACATTCCTTGCGACAGTGCTTGTCGGCATGGGCCAGCACCAGTTGTCCGTGCTTACGCACGAGGCGTCGCACCACATCTTGTTTCGCACTCGTCTTTACAACGAACTGATGTCAGACGTGTTTTGCATGTTTCCAATGTTCAGCACGACGCACCACTATCGCATGCAACACGTGGCTCATCACCAGTTTGTTAACGATCCGGAACTCGATCCAAACGTGCCTCAATTGACGGTCAATGGGCACTGGACGCGTTTCCCGATGACGCGCGCTACGTTCTGGCGTGAGCTTGCCAAGCAGGTTTGGCCGCCGAATCTCATCCGCTACCTGCGCGCACAGGCAAAGTCGAATTCCGTTGGTGCTCAGGCAAACCCATACCTTCAGCCGGCCTTGAATCCTCGCGGCAATCGATTTGCCCGCGCGGCCGGCGTCGCATATCTGTTCATCCTCACATACGGACTCCTCGCATTAGCGTTGCTGGGATGGGCTGAGTGGATCGTTCCCCTGGCGCTTGTGGCATGGCTCGCGATTGGGGCGCTATATGTTTCCGCGCCCAGCGGCTGGTTCTTTCGCACGCGAATCCACCCTACCTATCCGATTCGCTGGCTGTCGATACTGCGAATCACGTCATTCACACTCTTCGCAGTGGGGTTAGCGTGGTTAACGGCCATCTACGGCTGGCGAGCGATTCTGGTCGTAACGCTCCTGTGGTTCGTACCGATGGCGACGAGTTTCTCGTTCTTCATGATGATGCGGCAGCTCGTTCAACACGCCAATGCGGGCCGTGGCTTCCTATCCAATACGCGCGTGTTTCTGGTCAACTTATTCTGGCGAGACAGCATCTTGCCATATGGCCAGGATTATCACCTTCCGCACCACATGTTCGCCACGATACCGCACTATCGGCTGCGGGAACTGCATGAATTCCTGATGACGTATCCGGAGTATCGGGACGAGGCCGTGGTTGTGCACGGAGCCGTGCTCTCGCGCAGTGGCCATTATCCCAGCATCGTTGACGTGCTCGGCCCCGACTGGGACCGTCGACGCGGCTCGGCTCACATCGACAATTCCGTGCTCGACGATGAAGCGGTGGACGAGCGCGGCGAAATCGACCGCATTGCTGCGGCATCGGCTGGCCGCACGGAACCACCGGTATCATAAGCTCTTGCAAGAGGCAAATGGTCAGGTAGGATGGATGAACCACCTCCAATCCGACTGTGCTCGGGAGTCCGCTATGCGCTCCGCCCTTTACCTGACTGCATTACTGCCCATCGCGCTGCCTTCGGTCGCGGTGGCTCAAAAGGCCCCAACATCGACACCGCTCACCGGCAAGGAGATTTACCAACAAACGTTGAAGGCGACCGTTTGGGTCATGCGGGCCGAGGACTTCACGGAAGGCAGCACGAGAGGGACTCGCGTAACCGGGACAGGCACTGGGTCGCTGATCGATGTCCAGAACCGGCTTGTCGTCACCAATTATCACGTGGTCCGCGACAGTAAGCTGGCGGTGATCTTTTTCCCCGCTTTCGACAAGAAAAAGGATTTGATTCCGGAGCGAGAGCACTACCTGAAAGAGTTTCGAGCCAATCGCGGAGTTCGGGGTACCGTTCTCGCCGCGGAACCCAAAATGGACTTGGCGCTGATTCAGTTACCCAAAGAGGGCATTCCGCCAGGCACGCCCGCGCTGCGATTGGCGCGAGAAAGCGTTGGACCGGGCGACACGGTGCATTCCATCGGGAATCCTGGTGCGAGCGGGGCCCTTTGGGTGTACACGCCGGGCGGCGTCAAAGCTGTGTACCGGAAGGAATTCACAACGGGTAGCAAAACCGGTAAGGAGCAGCCGTTCCGAATCGAGGCGCGTGTTGTCGAGACGACCTCGCCGGTCAACTCCGGAGATTCCGGGGGGCCGGTGGTGAACGGCGCAGGCGAACTCGTTGCTGTGACTCAAGGGCACATCGCCGAAGATGCCGCTCGCTCCATCAGCTATTTCATCGACGTGTCGGAATTGAAGGCACTTTTGAAGAAACACAACTTCACGAGGATCATTACCGCACCGCCGTCCGCGGAGGTCGTCGTGGCACCAAAACCCGAGCCGCCTGCGAAGGCCGTGGCCGCCTCGGCCTCCGATGACCGAGACAAGAAGGAAAAGACCGCCCAACAGAAACTCGATTTGGCGAAGCAGTTCCAGGACAACCCGACCACGTATCGGAAGCGGCTGACCGAGATCGTCAAGGACTTTTCGGAAACGAAGGCCGCCGCCGAAGCGAAAGAATTGCTAGATAAGATTAAATGATGCGGTGAGGCGTCGCACGCATCGGGCCGTCACACCACCAGCCGGAGACGTAGAAGTGCCAGACGGCGCGCGCTCGTTGGCGGTGTTCATCGACTTCGAGAATGTCGGACTGGGCTTCAACGGGCGCCGCGATCGGTTCGACATCGGTCGAGTCCTGGAACGCCTCGTCGAAAAGGGCAAGATTGTCGCGAAGAAGGCGTATGCCGACTGGAATCGCTTCGCGAATTACACGTCTTCCCTCCATGAAGCGGCGATCGAACTCATCGAAATCCCGCGTCGCAGCCAGACGGGCAAGAACTCCGCTGATATTCGACTTTGCGTGGATGCGATGGACCTTGCCTACTCCAAGGAGCACATCGATACGTTTGTCGTCGTCTCGGGTGACAGCGATTTTTCGCCTCTCGTCTCGAAACTCAAGGAACTCGGCAAGCACGTGATCGGCCTTGGTTTGCAGGATTCAACGTCAGACTTGCTTCGAGACAATTGCGACGAATTCATCTACTACGAAGACCTGGGCCGTTCGTCGGCCAGTGTGCCGGTCCTGAGCGCGCAGATTCCCGAGACGCGCCGTAAGATGTTCTCGCTATTACTCGACTCGCTGTTGGCACTACGGCGCGAAAACAAGGAGGTTCTTTGGTCGTCGATGGTCAAGGATACGATGAAGCGCAAGAAACCATCGTTCAACGAGACCTACTACGGGTTCCGAACCTTCAGCGAGTTGCTCGAAGAAGCCCAGCATCAGGGGCTGGTCGACCTGGACACCGATAAGCGAAGTCGGACCTACGTCGTGACCCGCTTCGGCGATGAAATGCAATCCGATCGCGCAATTGTCGAACGATCGCCAGTTCCAGCCCGCCCACGGCGCAAGCGTCGCAACGGGCGACCGCGTCGCTTGGACGGCCCGCCCACTGCCGAGACAGCCGAGGTTACGACACCAACACAACCGTCGCCGGATGCGGCGTCAGTCCCCGAGTCGTAAGGAGGCCCGCTAGTGGCCTTGTATTTCGCGGTTACCCTGTTTACCAGCGCCCTACTTCTGTTCTTTGTCCAACCGATGGTCGGCAAGATGGTGCTGCCGCTCATGGGTGGCTCGCCATCGGTTTGGAACACGTGCATGGTGTTCTTTCAGGCTCTTCTGTTGGGTGGGTATTCGTATGCCCATCTGGCGACGAAGAGATTCGGCGTTCGCAATCAAGCTCGCATGCACCTCGCGGTTCTGGCTTTACCTCTCGTTGCGATGGCGGTCCTTGCTGTGGTGACTGGTTCGCCGGTCGCAGTCATTTCGTCGCTTGCACCGCAAGGGAGCGACTACCCGTTTTTTGGCGTCGTCGTTTTGCTTGCTGTGACGATTGGAGTGCCGTTTTTTGTTGTCGCGACCAGTGCGCCGCTCCTGCAGAAGTGGTTTGCCGATACCGATCATCGAGATGCCAAGGACCCTTACTTCCTGTATGGGGCCAGTAATCTTGGAAGCCTGCTAGCCCTCGTCTTGTATCCCATTGCCGTCGAACCCAACCTTCGCCTTTCGCAGCAAGGCTGGATGTGGGGAGCCGGGTATCTGATCCTCGTGGTCATGACCTATCTTTGTGCGACGCGCCTATGGAGTTCGAGGCCGAATACTCTAGGCCTTGCGCCGGAATCGGACACGACGACCGCACCTCTGTCGATTGCCACCCGATTTCGGTGGGTGGTCCTGGCCCTGGTCCCGTCGTCGCTGATGTTGTCGGTGACCACATATGTAACGACTGACCTCTCACCCATTCCCTTGTTCTGGGTCGCGCCATTGGCGTTGTACCTCGCAACGTTTATCGTCGCGTTTGGTCGAACACCCGGTTGGGTGTTCAAGATCAACAGCATGATCACCCCGGTCGCGATTCTGGTCATCATCTTCCTGCACGCCGACAACCTGAAGATCCCGAACCACGCGCTGAATATGCTGGTACACTTGGCCACGTTTACTTTGGTGGCCCTCCTTTGCCACGGTGAGTTGGCGCGAACCCGTCCGCCGGCGAGTCGATTGACGGAGTTTTACCTGTGGATGTCGTTCGGCGGCGTTCTCGGCGGATTGTTTAACGCTTTGATTGCGCCCGTGGCCTTCAAGTCGCTCGCCGAATACCCGCTCGCGCTTGTGGCGGCTTCTCTGTTGCTCCCGCCGGACGACACATCGGAAGACGACGGGTTGAAACGGGGACTCGACTTCGCTGTGCCAATCGCCTTGTTCTTCCTGTCGATCGGACTTCTATGGGCATTCGACCACGACTATGAGAAGTACCCGAAACTCGATCCCAACCGCGTCTTGGATTGGATCAGCGATGCGGTTTCGTCCGTATCCAAAAAGCTCACAAACGACGGCATTCGGATCTCAGCGAACGCGCTCAAGCTCATGGTGACGCTCGGCGTTCCTTCCCTGATTTGTTACATCGGGGTGGAACGGCCACTTCGCTTTGGTTTAGGCGTCCTGGCCATCTGGCTCGCCGGCGTGATGTACGCGGATACGGACTACATTTTGTTGCGCGAACGGAGCTTTTTTGGCCGGGTCAACGTCGAGCGTGAAACGGAAACAGAAGGTTTCGATCAGTACGTGTATCACCGACTGACGCATGGTACGACACGTTACACGGCAAGCAGGTCTTCGAGGTCAAGCCAACCAATCCGAACGATCCGGCATCGGTGGCCAAGGCCAAGGAGCAAACGACGCTCCTTCGCCGGGAACCACTCACGTACTACCATCGCACGGGGCCGCTTGGTGCCGTGTTCCGCGGGTTCCCGGGCCGATCGAAATCGACAGAAATTGCGGCCATCGGTCTCGGCACTGGCTCGGTCGCCGCATACGGGGAACCGGGTCGAAAGCTGACCTTCTACGAGATCGACCCGAAGGTCCGGCGCATCGCCGAGAACCCAAACTACTTCACCTACCTGACTGACTGTAAGGCCGACAAGCTTTCGTTCGAGATGGGAGATGCCCGGCTGATGATGGCACGTAACGGCCAGGCAGGACAGTATGCCGTTATCATCGTGGATGCCTTTAGCTCCGATGCGATCCCGATGCACCTCTTGACGAAAGAGGCCGTCGAGATGTACCTGAGTCGGCTCGCGGAGGGGGGCATTTTGTGCATCCACATCTCGAACCGCTACCTCGATCTCGAGCCAATTGCCGGCCGGATTGCGCAGGAACTCGGGCTTGTGGGCGTGACGCAAAGCGACTCCGACTCCTACGAACCATTTGGTGACGAGAAGATCCCCGGCAAGCAGACTTCTGTGTGGGTCATGCTGGCGCGCAAGTCGGAAGACCTGGAGCGATTAACGAATCAACCGGCCGAAGTCGATTACATGGGTCGGGCGGTGAAGCTCACGGAATGGACGCCGGTCAAGGTCAAGGTACCTCCGCCGACGTGGTCGAATCGCAAAGCGAGCGATGAACAGGATTCGCCATTGTGGACTGACGACTTTTCCAACCTGATCCAAGCAGTGACGGCATTCCAAAAGTCGAAGTCGTCATCGGAGGATTGAAAAGCTGGCGTCGCCCTTTGGACGACGGTGCGACAAATGCTGAAGGATCATGCGAACTTGCGGTGATTGTCGTGGAAGCGAGCGGCCAATTCCGTCGCGCGAGCATCGTATGCCGTGGCATCCTTCCAGGCGAGGCGGGGTGATAGCACTTCGACCGGTACGCCAGGACAGGTGGTGGGCACCGAAACACCGAACACCGGGTCGGGTTCAAAGGCAACGTGATCCAGCGCCCCGCCAATCGCCGCGGTAACCAATGCTCGCGTGTGGGCAAGGCTGATCCGATGGCCTACGCCCGGAACACCGCCAGTCCAGCCCGTGTTAACAAGCCAAACTCCGGGACGATGAAACTCTAACTTCTCGCGAAGTAGCTCTGCGTACCGCCGGGCCGGAAGCGGCAGGAACGGAGCAGCGAAGCACGTCGAAAACGTGGCTTCAGGCTCGGTGACGCCTGCCTCAGTCCCCGCGACCTTGGCGGTGTATCCGTTGAGAAAGTGGAAGGCTGCTTGGTCGGTCGACAGCTTGGCGAGGGGTGGCAATACACCAAAGGCGTCGCAAGCCAGGAACAATACGTTAGAAGGGTGCCCTCCACGGCCGGTCAGTTCGGCTCCGGAGATGAAGCTGACCGGGTAAGCGGCACGCGTGTTCTCGGTGATGAACTCGGAATCGAAGTCCGGCTGGCGCGTGGATGCATCGACGGGTACGTTCTCTAGTACGCTGCCGAATCGCAATGCATCCCAAATCTGAGGTTCGCCGGTTCGCGACAGACGAATCGTCTTTGCATAGCATCCGCCTTCGAAGTTAAACACACCATCGCTCGACCAGCCATGTTCGTCATCGCCGATGAGCCTGCGACTGGGATCGGCCGACAGGGTCGTCTTTCCAGTACCGGACAGTCCGAAGAAGAGGGCCACATCGCCTGCTCTTCCAACGTTTGCGGAACAGTGCATTGGGAAGACGCCGGCGTCCGGCAACAGGTAGTTGAGGATGCCGAATATGGCCTTCTTGATCTCACCGGCGTAATGTGTCCCGCCGACCAGCACAATCCGTCGGGCCAGGTGAGTAACGATGAACGCCTCGCTTCGGATACCGTCGCGGGCAGGATCGCCGTGTAGGTCGGGCGCGGCAAGCACCGTCCATTCCGGCGATCGCCCCCACTCGGACGGCAAAAACAGGTTAGCAGAGAAAAGGGCATGCCATGCCTTCTCTGCAATGACGCGCACGCCAATCTGGTACTTCGGATCGGCTCCAGCCGCGGCATCGACAACGAACAAAGGGCGATTCTGGAGATAAGCCGTCGTCTTGGCCAGCAAACGGTCAAACGTGTCTTCGGCGAGGGGGATGTTGACCTTCCCCCAATCGACTTTGCCTTTGCTCAGGGGCTCGCGAACGATGTAGCGATCTTGTGGCGAGCGGCCTGTACGAACGCCAGTGACAGCCACAAACGCACCGCGGTCGGTCAGCGTGCCCTCACCACGTGCCAGGGCAGCTTCGACGAGAGCGGCCGGTGCAAGGCCATAGGCGACCGAGCCAGGATGCGTAAGGCCCAACTCGGCCAAATCGGTCGAAAGCGGGGGCATGGGATGGCCCTAGGGGCGAGCGAATCGATGCGCAGATTATAGTGCAGAATCTTCCGTGCCGTGCAATGCGTCGGTATCATGGGAGCCGGCACTGCGAGTCTCCGAGCGTGGAGTACAACCCATGATTCTGCGAGTTGTTGCCTTGGTCACCCTGATTCTGTCGGCCACATGCTCGGCGACCGAGCCTCCGGCCTTCGCCGTCCGATGTACTGACGATAGCTTGCTCAACCTCCGGGTCCTGGATGAGGTGCTGGTGTTGGAAACGCCGCATGGCCGTCTGACCGTGCCATTGGATCAAGTGCGGCGAATCGAGTTTGCAACCCGGTTAAGTGACCAAACTGCACAACGGATCGAAGCGGCAGTGGCCGATCTAGGGCGTCCCCAGTTCAAGTTGCGAGAAGCTGCGACTCACGAGTTACGAAAGCTGAAAGAGAAGGCATATCCGGCACTTCTCATCGCGGCAAAAAACACAGATGCCGAGGTAGCAAAGCGGGCGCAGGATCTTCTCGACCGCCTGCGCGAAATGGTGTCCGAGGACAAGCTGGAGCAACGGCCACACGACATCGTCCATACCGAGCACTCGAAAATTGCGGGTCGGCTGACGGCCCTCTCCCTTCGAGTTCGGACCGAGCAGTTTGGTGACCAGCCCTTGCGACTGACGGAGATCCGATCGTTGCGCGCACCTGGTGTGGTCGATGTGGAGCAGGAGCCAGTCAATGCACTGCCGGATCCGGGCAGCCTTGGCAATTACCAGAATCAGATCGGCAAATCGCTCTACTTCCGCGTCACTGGCTCGACGAACGGCGTTCTGTGGGGAACGGAAACCTACACGACCGATTCGACGCTGGCGACCGCCGCGGTCCACATGGGGTTGCTACAGAATGGCCAGACAGGGGTCGTCAAGGTGACGATTGTCGCCTCGCCACCGACGTTCGTGGGATCGGCCCGCAACGGTGTGACTAGTCATTCGTACATGCAATATCCAGCAGCGTTTCGCGTTGGTCGCTGATCGCCCCAGGCGGACGTGGCGTCATATTGCACGGTTGGCGTCCGCCTGGGCCGATCGGTTTCGTTCTCTTCTCTATAGGCGTGCCCTAATTTGGCACTGCTATCGCGCCTGATACGCAATTCTTCGGTTGTGTCAGGCAGATTTGTTGGTTGGAGCCGTTATCGGAAGTGATGCTCAGCGGCTTGAACGTGAGGACCGCATGAACGCTCGATGCTTCGGCTTTGTCATTGCCTCTGGCGTGTCGCTGACGGTATCGCGTGCTTGGGCCGATCCGGCGACCGCCGCCAAGGCCCGCGATATCCTAACGCGCAACTGTGGTCAGTGCCACATCAAGGACTCCGACGGCGGCATCGATTACATGAACGACCTGGCCAAGTTGGTCAAGGAAGGCAAGGTCACGCCCGGTGACCCGGCCAAGACCAAGGTCCTTCTGCGAATCGCGAGTGAGAAGAAGCCGATGCCACCGACCGGCGAGACGCCGCGTCCAAACAAAGACGAGATTGACTTGCTAACCAAGTGGGTCCGGGAAGGGGCCGAGGCCGCCCCCGCGGAAGCCCCGCCCGCGATCGTCCGGAAGTCGGTCAGCCTGGAACAGACGTACGCGGCCGCACGCAACTACCTCGACGGTGTCTATCCCGAGCACTACCAGTACCAGCGGTTCTTCACGCTGGCCCACCTGCACAACGATCTGAAGGGTACGAAGGACGACGACCTACGCCTGATCCGCGCGGCAGTGTCCAAAGTCCTCAACAGCCTGAGCTGGAAAAGGCGGATCGTCATCCCGCAAATCGTCGCTGGGACGGAAGAGACACTCCTTGCGATTGACCTCCGGGATATCGACTGGGACTACAACGAGCAATTCGGCGGCGACTTGTGGCGAGTCCTACTGAAAAGGTATCCCTACGGCCTGAAGCACGATCGCTTCCCGCAGAACCCAAACCTCAACCGGTTGGCAGACCAGGTGTACAAGATGACGTACACCCAAGTGCCGATCATCCGGGCCGACTGGTTTGTCGCCCGTGCGTCCCAGCCGCCGCTTTACCACGACCTACTCGGCATCCCTGAGACGTCGATCCCGTTGGAAAAGCGGCTTCTCGGCACGACCATCCGCGCCAACTTCGCCCGCGACAAACTGCTCCGCGCCGGCTGGGCCAAGAGCGGTGTCTCGAGTCAGAACCGAATGGTTGAGCGGCATGAAGGCTTCTACGGCGCGTTCTGGAAGAGCTACGACTTCAAGGACGAGGAGGGGAAGGGCAACCTGAAGAACTTCCCCCTCGGGCCGCAATCGATATTCCGCGCGGACAAGGATCCACTCGACCGCTACGCCCGTTTCGCGTTCAAACACGATGGCGGTGAGATCATCTTTCACCTGCCAAACGGTCTACAGGGCTACATGCTCGTAAACGGTCAGGACGGTCGGATCGACATTGGCCCGGCTGAGGTCGTCAAGGATAAGCAGGAGTGGGCCGGGAAGGGGACACAGATCATCAATGGCCTCTCGTGCATGGCATGCCACGCCGAAGGCATGATCCGGCACCCGACCGGCGACGAGATTGCCGAGGCCCGATCCGTCGGTGGCGAAGCGCTCGACAAGGTGCGCCGTATCTACCGGCCAAAGGACGAGTTGGACAAAGCGATGGCCCGCGATTCTGAACTGTTCGTCAGTAGCGTCGCCCGGGCGACGGGTCCGTACCTCCAGCTCGGTAACGATGCCAAAAAGCCGATTACTGCGTTCGCGGAGCCGGTGGGATACGTCGCCAAGCGTTATCTTTCAATGTACCTGCGGGCCGAGGACGCTGCGATAGAGTTGGATGTGCCGACAGCCAACGTCCTGGCCGCAGTTCGCAACAACGCGGATCTCGCCGCCATAGGCCTGCGGACCTGGGCCACGCCCAATGGTCGGGTGAGCCGTGGGCAGTGGGACGAGTGCAAGGCGAGCCTCTCGGCCTTCCAGACGGTAGCGCGGGAGATGGAACTGGGCGACGCGGTGATCATCCGCTGAATGAGGGCCAAAGTCGTGCGACGCGTCGTTAGCCGAATAGCAACCTTGGTCGCCATGGCGGCATTGGCCGCGGGTGTGGCCCTCGCACAGACGCCGTTCCAGAAAAAGGCCGACTTGGCCGCGGCCGTTCAGAAACTTGCCGCAGGCATCCACGAGCAATTGAAGCTGAAGGGCCAATCGGCCGTTTCTGTGGGTGACTTCAGCGGCCCGAACAAGCTCAAGGTCAACATCGCTGCCCGGCTCAAGGCTGACCTCGAACGTGAGCTAAAGTCGCTGAAGGTGTCGGTGGCCGATAACGCCAAGCTTGAGGTTCGAGGCGACTACGCGCTCGTCGAGGACCCGAATGAGCGCGACCTGCACGCCCTCGACTTGAACGTGCGGTTCATCAACACCGACACGAATAAGGAGATCGCCGGCCTGAACCTGGAGGCGTTCATCAAGGATAACTCTGACATCGCGAAGATGGCTGGTGCAACGGTCGCCCTCTCACCGAAGGCCGACCGGCTAGACCGCAACAAGGGAATCTACGACGCCGTGGAAACGCCGACGGTCGCCATCGCCAATACGAAGATCCGCGCGACCCCCAACAGCCCATACGCCGTCGAATTGCTGGTTGGCCGCGACAGTGAAAGGGCGGGCCCGCCCCGTCCCGTGGTTGTCAGGGACGGCCGGGCGTTCGTGCCCATCGAACGGAATGAGTACTATCAAATTCGGCTTCACAATTCGGCATCCCACGATTCGGCCGTCACGCTGACGATCGACGGTCTCGACATGTACACCTTTTCCGACGATGTCGACCGAGCCACGGGCAAGTCTCGCTTTCAACACGTGGTGGTGCCGGCCGGAAAGGCTGGGACGGTTAAGGGATGGCACAAGACGATTGGCACGGAGGGTAAGGGGCAGGTCTTTGCCTTCGTCGTGACAGCATTGGGTCGTGGTGCGGCTTCCCAGAAAAAGGCAACTGGCTCGGTTGGCGTGATTACGGTGACGTTTGCTGCCGCATGGCCGAAGGGCAGTGTTCCCCCGGCGGATGAAACAGACGGGAGCCGTAGTGCCGCGGGTAATGAAACTGGAGTCGGTCCGACGATCGATGCGACTATGAAGGCTGTCGAACGCGAGATTGGAGTGGTCCGCGAGGTCGTTAGCATCCGCTACGTTCGCTAAGCGAAAGGGCTGGTTGTGTTTTGTCGAGCCGCTATCGTCGTCGCGACTGTTGCGTTCGCAACTACGAGCGTGTCGGCTCAACAGACCACGCGACGTTTCGCTGTGTTGGTTGGTGTCGGCGATTACGACCATCCAAAGCTGAAGCCCTTGGCATTTGCTCAGCAGGACGCCTTCGATCTAGCCAAGCTGCTTGAGACCCACCAGTACAAGATCGATCTCCTGTGCGATCGCGCTGCGACGGAGCGGCAGGATAGTAAGCCCACGCTAGCAAACATCCGTGCCCGGCTCACCGCTGTCCTGCGGGAGTGTCGGAAGGGCGATGTCGTTCTGGTCGGCTTTGCAGGTCACGGGTTACAATTCAGCGGCGAAAAGGATTGTTACTTCTGTCCGAGTGACGCGAAGCCGTTTCCGGAAGAGCGGGCAACGCTTCTGTCGCTTCAGCAGCTCTATCGTGACCTCGATCGGTCCAACGCTGGCGTCAAACTTCTGCTTGTGGATGCGTGTCGCGACGACCCGAACGGTACGCGGGGGGTTGATGCGGATGCGGCTCCCCGTCCACCGCGCGGAGTTGCCGCGCTCTTCAGTTGCGCGGCTGGGCAACGAGCATTCGAGGTCAAGCAATATCGCCACGGAGTCTTCTTTCACCACGTGATAGAGGGGCTCAAAGGCAAGGCCAAGGACGCCGACAATGATGTGACGTGGCACAGCCTCTCGGGCTACGTTCGCAAGCGGGTCAACAAAGACGTCCAGGCACTCATCGGTAACGGCGCCCGACAGGAACCGCATGGCATCGATGATTTGGTCGGCGAGCCGCCCGTCCTAGTGAGCTTCGGTACCCCACGCGTCGTGCAGCGACCGGCGACACCAGGGCAAGCCATATCCGCCCGCCCGCCCGTAAGGCGCGTCGCAGCCGAGCAGTGTATGCCCGACGATACGGCGATTGTGATCCACGTTAATGCCCGGCAAATGGCCGGCTCGCCGGTCCTGCGGCCGATCGTATTGGAAATCACCAACAGCCTGGCTGCAGACGGCCCCAAATCGGCCGACCTTGATCTGATTAAGGACACGCGCACGGTGTACTTCGCCGCTCGCAATCGCAAAGAACTGTCGGGTGCTCTGATCTTCCAGGGCAACTACCAGGTCGACACGTTTCGGCAGGCACATGCCGATACAAGCCAATATGAACCGGTGACGCTGCCCGGAACCCTCGCGGCGTACCGCCAGCGGGCGACGAAATTCCTTGCAGCGCTGTTGGACCAGGACATGTTCGTGTATGCCTATGGGGACGACGTTCTCGCGGACGTGGCTGCAAAGCGGACCGGAGAGCGGGTGGCTCGGTACTCACCGGCCCTCCAGGCCGTTATGGGAACCATCAACCGATCGATCAGCGTGACAGTCGGTTTCCCGGACAAGGCAATGTGGACGACGGACGCGGCCGAGCGGCAGTTGGGTGGCATCAAGCGGGTGAACGCCTTTCGATTGTCGGCGCATTTCGACGCGGACCTCCGCATTCACGCTGCCGCCGGGCTGGCAAATCCGGTTGACGCCACGGCGCTGGTGGGGGCAGTCAATGGCTTTCTGGCCGGCGGTCGGGCCAGATCGCTCGCAACCGCTCCAACAGACTCGGCGGCCTTGGCGGCTCTGCTCGCGACTGTGCGCGTCACCACGGCCGGACCAACTTCGTCCGGCGTCTCGATCAAGGGCAGCCTAACCCGTGAGGAGATTCGTCCGATCATCGACGACTTCCTCACCGGCTACCGGCAGGGGTTCGCCGAGAGCCGTAAGCGGCAGGCAGCATCGCAGGTGCCATCGCGCTGACCGTTATTTCACGGGCGCACGCATCTGTAGCGGTGGCTTGGCGGCGTCATACAACTTTGCGACGTCCTCTGCAAACGACCACGCCTTAGTGTCGGCACCGTAAAGCATGACCTTGCGCGGATAGGCCAGCGCCACGGCCTGCGGCATGTCGAGAACGCGCTGAACTCCGAGGAACTGAGGCCCATCGCGATGACTCGGCGGCAGGTTGTAAAGGTCGAAACGCTCCACTCGAGGTTCAAACAGGCCCGCGTAGAGAGCAACGCCGGCCATTCGACCATGGCCTTGAAGCCACAGCCGCGCACCCGAACAATCGGGTGTTGATCCGATGGTAGCGAGTGCCCGTCGCACGTCCCACACTTGTGCGTCATCCGTGGTTCGTCCGAGCAGGATAAAGCGGCGTCGTAACTGCGATTCCTTCTTTGCGTCGAGATTCCAGGCGTGTGGCCCCTCACCACGGGGCGGAAGGGTTGCGAATGCCCAGTCGAATCTCTCAAGTGTCTTGGCGGTCGATTCCAAGGCCTTTTTGTCGGTCGCGATTCCCTTGGGCGCTGGCAGCGTGTCGCCAAACGCTTCGGACATCTCCGCGAGCCACTTGTTCCAACCCTCCGTATCGACGGCCGTGAGCACGACCAACGAAGGCTTGGCGTGCTTCGCACCTCGAACCACATAAAGCGGTAGCCGTAAGTTGTCCTCGGTGGCAAACTCAACGATGTCGAGCCTTAACCCGCTCGACTCCTTCGATGCAAGCGTGGTGACATTCAGTGGCTGCCCAAGGGGCGGCCAGTTTCGAAACGTACGATTCTTCAGGTTGGCCATCAGCGATTCGCGTTGGCGGTCCCAAGCGGGCACATCTGTGGGACGGTCAACCGTCGCAACAGGGACGAACGACTCTTGTATCGTCGTGTTCACTTCATCGGTCGGTAGTTTGTCGAAGACCTTGAGTTGTTTCGGTTCAAACGGCTTATCGGCAACGCGCGAGATCGGCTCATCGATGCCCTTGAGCCAGCGGTTCATCCAGCGGAATGCGGGAACTTGCAGGTCCTGGGTGTCCTTGTGCGGACCTTCCGTTATGAGCAATCCGAGTTTGTCATTTGCTTTATGGAGCCGATAGATCTCGCGTACCTTGACATGAAGGCGGTAGACACCATCGAGTGGAAAGATCGTGTCCTTATCGCTATTTGAGATGAGCATCGGCCGCGGTGCGGCGAGCGCGGCTACCGTCGCAAAGTCCCAACCGTACGTGTTGACGTGATACATGCAGTCGCAGTGGCCTTCTACGCAGCCATCCACGACATGGTTGGTGAGGTCCGTAATTCCAGCCACCGGCACGAGGCACGCGGGACGATCGTCGAGCGCGGCGACCCACCACGTGTACGCTCCGCCGCCCGACCGTCCAGTGACGCCGATCTTGCTCATGTTCACTTCGCGACGGCTGGCCAGGTAGTCCAAGGCGCGAATGCAGTTCCATGCCTCGACTCCCGCCGGTGTATAGCCACGGCTGATCCACCACCATTGCCCAAGTCGATATGTGCCGTGATGAATGCCCTCAATCTCGCCGAGCTGCAGCGTGTCGATGATGAGGCAACAGTAGCCATGACGTGCAAACCACGCGGCATGGTGCTGATAGCTAACCTTGTTGCCAAAGCTCACACCGTCGACTTTGACCGGGCCGTGACCGCAGAGATAAAGGATGGTTGGAAGTGGCTGCGTGACCTTGAGAGGTCGATAGAAATCGGCCGTGACATAAAGGCCCGGCCGGGACTGGAAATGCAGCTTCTCGACAGCAAATTCGGCTGTCTCGATTGTACCGGTGACCGTTGCTTTGAGGTCCGTTTTGGCCGGGAGTGCAGGGCCATTCCTCGTTTGATCTTGGCGATGTCAGCGGAGTTGGGTATTGCGGGGGTCGCCCATGCCCCAGGTTCGCAGGTGATTATGGCGACGTGTACGCTAGCCGAGGCTCTCGCGACGTTACCCGACCCCCGCAGTCCCCACGGTCGCATCCACCCGCTGCCCGCCGTGCTCGGGATGGTCGCGTTGGCCATGCTCATGGGCCGCACCAGCCTCGCCGGCATTGCCCGGTTCGGCCGTCAGTACGGCCCGCCGCTGGCCCACGCCCTCGGCTTTCGCCGCGGCAAGACGCCCACCCTGTCCACCCTCTCCCGCACCCTGCGACGGTTCGACCCGCGGCACCTCGAAGCCGCCTTGTCCCGGTGGGTCCAAGGCCGGATCGATCCCGCGGCCACGCGGCACATCTGCCTCGACGGGAAGACGCTCCGCGGCAGCCGCGACGGCGAACTGCCGGGCCACCACCTGGTCGCCGCCTACGCCCCGGCCGCCCAGGCGGTCCTCGCCCAGATCCGCGTCGATTCCAAGACCAACGAACACAAGGCCGCCCTGGAACTCTTGGGCATCCTGCCGCTGACGGGCGCGGTGGTGGTCGGGGATGCGATGTTCTGCCAACGCGACCTCGCCGAGCAGGTGATCGCCGCGGGGGCGATTACATCCTGTTCGTCAAAGACAATCAGCCGGGGTTGGCGACGGACATTCGCCCGGGTTTGCCTTCGAGACCGCCGCCCGAGGCCTCGCGGCGGCCACTTCCCCTGAGGACATTGCTCCGCCGCCGCCCGACCGGCGGGCCACCGCGGTGGCGAAAGGGCACGGCCGGGTCGAGAAGCGGACGCTACGTACGACGCCGATCCTGACGACGCAGGAGAAATGGCGGGGGTTGCGGCAGGGGATCGAGATCGTCCGCGAGCGGACCATGGGCGGGGCGACGACGGTCGAAACCGTCTTGGCCATCACCAGCTTGCCGGGCGACCGCGCCCGATGCCCAGCCCTTCTGGCCGCCACCCGCGGCCATTGGGCCATCGAAAACGAGTTGCATTACGTCCGCGACGTGACGCTCGGCGAAGACGCCTGTCGCGTCCGAGCCGGCCATGCCCCGCAGGTCCTCGCCGCCCTCCGCAACGCCGTCGTCCATCTCTTGGCCGGGGTCCCCGCCCGCAGCCACCCGGAAGCAATCGAACTCCTGCAAATCAACCCCGTCCAGGCACTCGACCTTATCGGCATCCCGCAAATTGAATGAAGGAATGGCCCTGGCCGGGAGTGGCCATAGTCCGAGCATGTCGAACAACTGACGTCGCAGCTCCGGTCGTTTGGCCTGCCAATCGTCGAGCGTCTTGATGTCAGCAAGGTCCGATGCCGCTCGAAGCTCCGTCAGGTGACGCAGAAAGCTGTGAGTGTCTGCTGTTGGGTCGGCCGCGGCAGCAGGAATGGCAAGCAATGCCACCCAGCAAATGGATTGACGCACGGTGTGGCTCCGGCAAGAGGGTAGCGGAATACCGTGCTGTCGTTTGTAGAGAGTAGGGCGTTGAAACGAGAGGTCATGCGCGCCAAAAGCGTCCAAGTCCGGATGTCAGAAACGTACCGAGTCCCGCCATGGCCAATCGGCTCTTTTCGGCTCGATCGGGTCGTCCGGTTAGGCGACGCCAACCATACTGCGTCGCCTTTGTTAGCCATGATAGCGGCGCATCCACCGATACCACGAGCTTGTAGAGGACCAAACCGACGCGCGGCGCGCCACTCTTGCGTAGCATGCGAACGTAACCAATGATCGTATTCGGCTCGGCGAAGGAAACATTGAGTCGCGAGCTGACGCGGCCATGATGCGTCACTTCCGTGCCGGGAAAATAAACTACAGGCTTCACGCGGCTTACGCGCAGGCTAAGGTCGATATCCTCGCCGCCAAAGGTAAAGCCTTCGTCCCAGCCACCACACCCGAAAAAGACATCTCGCGGCAACAATACGGCTGCCCCCATCAATGTTTCGACGGGTCGGCAAACTTCGGGATCAAAGTCGCGGCGGCGGTATCGGCCGTAGGCTCGTTTAAGAAGGCCAGTCCAGCGCAGGAGTGACGTACGGTGCAACAACGCTGCGACGGTCGGTTGACGGCGGTAGCTAATCTGCGATGCACCCGAGGGATCTCGCAGCCGCGGACCGATCATGCCGTATTCGGGGTGTGCATCGGCAAACTGTACGAGCTTTCGAATTGCTCCAGCAGGTACGGCCGTATCGTTGTTCAGGAAGAACAGGTAACGCCCACGAGCACGTGCGGCGGCCTGATTGTTGGCCGCGGAGAACCCGGCATTCGTCGCATTCCGGATCAAGACGACTTCCGGGAAGTCGCGAGCAATCATCTCAGGCGCGCCGTCGGACGAACCATTGTCGACGACTACCGTTTCCAGTCGGACACCCTGCGGCTGATCGTGAAGCGACTCTAGGCAGGCGCGCAGCAACTCCCGGCAATTCCAGTTGGCGATACATACCGTCACATCGATTGGCCCGTCATCGGCGAATGACTGAAGCCAGGCCGGTTGCCAGTTTACAGCCCGTTTGCGGGGTCGCTCCTGGGAATGGAGCGTCTCGTCGCGTCGATTCGTGCGAGGCGTGGACATCCGTGTCTCCCCAGGGGGCGAGCCACCCCCGGAACCGTGGGCACAGTCCCACGGATGCCCGGTCTTACCACGATGCAGCAATCCACGTCAACCGCGACCACAGCCGGTTACGATCCTTCGAGCTGGAAATCGATGACATTCTCGGTCCCCGCAACAACTTTCGCTCGCAGGCCCGAGCCTTGCGGGTCGAGGAATCTCGCGGGTAGCTTTGGCCCGTAGACGTCCAAACCGGCCACGCTGATGCGGTGCCAGCCGATGGCCGCTCCTCGAGTGCCATCGGTGAATAGCACGAATCGGCCATCGACACCGATCTCGCCATAGGCGCACGACCCGTGACAGCCGCTATCGTCGTCGGGGGTAAAGACGATCAAGCCATTTGCCAGCGGCATTCCGCGAAACGTGACCACTCCGGTGACACCAGCCAACGGTGCGGCCCGGTGGCCACAGCCAATGACCAAAGCCAGCACAAGTATGGTCAGCGTCGCAAGGGCAGTTCGGACGGACATGCGGCCTCCTTGCCTGACGCGGCAGTCTACACAGGTTGCTATCGGCGCGGCAAGGCGGACTGAGAATAACCGTGCGTGTCCAATTAGACATTGCTGGTGCCTAATTCATTCGCCTTCGAGGTCGGTATCCTGCAAGTCCGTCAGAAACATGTGTCCCGGCTTGTGGGTGATCGCGAATGGTGGCTTGGCCGCCATGACCACCGCTTGAGGCGTAACACCACACGCCCAGAAGACTGGGATTTCGCCAGGTCGAATGTCCACAGGATCGCCGAAATCGGGCTTAGTGATGTCGCGGATGCCGATGGCCGCAGGCTCGCCAAAGTGGATGGGGGTACCGTGCGCGCGCGGAAACCGGGCACAGATCCGCGTAGCCGTCACTGTTTGAGCTGGCGTCAGCGGGCGCATGGAAACAACCATGGGGCCTCCGAATACGCCCGCCGAACGACACGGAATCGACGTGCGGTACATTGGCACGTTTCGTCCCTGCTCAATGTGCCGGACAGGCACTCCGGCCTCGAGCAGCGCATTTTCGAATGTAAAGGAACAGCCGAGCAGAAACGTCACCAGGTCGCTGCGCCAATGACCGATTACATCGGTCGGCTCGTCGATCAGTTCGCCGGCGCGCCAAACTCGGAACGCGGGTAGGTCCGTGCGAAGGTCGGACTTAGGCGCAACGAGCTTGGGCTCCGGGTCGCCCGGTTCCGTCACGTCGAGCAGTGGACATGGCTTCGGGTTGCGTGTGCAAAACAGCAAGAAATCGAAGGCCAAGTCGCGCGGAACCGCGACGAGATTCGCCTGTACATAGCCCGGCGCGAGTCCAGGCGTTGGAGTCGTCAAGGTGCCGGTGCGACAGGCTGCGCGCACGTCTGAGGGTGTTTTGTAGTCACTCATACCGATCACAGTATGGCCGCTATTGCACGGTGGCGCGGTCGGCAGAACCTGGCCCTTGACCGCGAGCCTACAATGCGACGCAATTGACCTGACCCACCGAACGCGACGCCCACCGTCGCTGTCCGTTGTCTACTGAGAAACAGCGAAGGAGCTTGCCTGATGAACCCTTGGAACTGGATGGCCGGCGGTGCCTTGATCGGCGTCGTCGCTGGCATGTGGGATAAGATCAAGGCGATCGCCTGGCGATTGTTCAACATGTTTGTCCAGCAGGTCGAGATCCCGACGGAGGCTGGACACGATGCGCTCATCAGCTACTTGATTGAGACGTACCAGCGGTCGCGCACCTACGATCGTATGTACGGTGCTGCTTACGAACACCAACGCGACGGTCGGTACGGCCTTGTGCCCTATGAGCTATTTGGTCACCGTACGATCATCTTTTGGAACGGGTGGTTCCCATTCTTCTTTGCCAACGCCCAGGAAAAGAAGTCTAAGGGCAACGGCGAGGGCGGTTCGTCGAACGCAACCAAGATTTATTCAACGCTCACCTTTTTTCGCGGGACACTCAACCTGGAGGACGTGTTGCGAAAGGCCTGCGCCAAGCGGAATTCGTTAGCCTGGAGCGTTGCTGATGCTGAAGAGGTCGCGAAGACGCGCTTCCGCATCCATTACGTCCCCGACCGAAGTACTGAGGACGAGGATTGGAGCTCCAGCTCGAACGGGCTCGCCTGGTATCAGCAAGGCAACTATCGCTTACTCGCTCACAAGCCGGAAGAACTGGGTAAGGCTCCGAACCACAACGGTCGAGCGATCGATAACTTGATTTTCCCGCGCCGAATCAAGGACCTAATCGGCGAGATCGAGCTGTGGCGAAAGAGCCAATCGTGGTATCGCGAGAAGGGCATCCCGTGGAAGCGCGGCTGGCTCTTGTACGGTCCACCCGGCACCGGCAAGACAGCACTCGCCCGCGCGTTTGCCGAAGATCTGAACATGCCGATCTACGTCTTCAACCTCGCCGAAATGGGCAATCAGGATTTGATTGCGGCGTGGTCGAAGATGCAGGTCAACGTTCCGTGCATTGCCCTGTTTGAGGACATCGACAACGTTTTCCACGGCCGCGAGAATGTGGCGCGCAAGCACGGCATGATGGGGATGATGTTTGGCCCGAAGAAAAAGGAGGACAGCGATAAAGGCGCTTCGCTGCTTTCGCCACTGACGTTCGACTGCCTGCTCAACTGCCTTGATGGCGTCGAGCGATCGGACGGTATCTTCACGATCATTACGACCAACGACATCGCGAAGATCGATCCGGCCTTGGGTCAGCCACGGGTTCTGCCGGACGGCTCAGTTGAGTTTATCTCGACCCGCCCGGGCCGAATCGATAAGGCCGTTGAATTGTCCTACATGGAGCCTGCAGACAAGAAGCGCCTGGCAAAGCGCATCCTCGGTGCCTACGAGTCCGAGTATCTGGACATGCTCGAATTCGTCGACAGGTATCCGCAGTTGCAGGAAACGCCTGCACAGTTTCAGGAGCGCTGTGGCCAGATCGCATTGGCGTGCTTCTGGAAAGAGAGAAACGAGTTAAGGGACGAGCGATTGTGTGGGTCGCCACTCGAAGCCGAAGTCGTGGCGGTTTCGCAGTGAGTCTTGACAAAATCCTAGAGCCGACCCGTGGCTGCGGGTCGGCTCTTCGATTTAATGACTCCGGTGCCTTGCCGCTTCGGATGCCCCGCCATGACAACGGTCCCTCCGCCGATTGCGCCAAGCGTTAACGGTATCGCGCGCCGCGCGAATCTGTCGTACGACGACTTCTGTCGAGATTACCTTTTTCCACACGTCCCTGTCGTCGTCGGTGGTGCGTTGCACGACTGGCCAGCCGTCGGCAAATGGACTCCCGAGTTCTTTAAGAATCGGTTTGGAGATCGGACAGTAGTGATCGACCGGGAGTACACGGTCGCGGAACTGATCGATCAAATTGATGTGTCGGATGCGGGTCGTCCCGGCCCCTATCTCCATTCGCAGCACATTCAGCACCTGTTTCCCGAGGTACTGGATGACGTGCGCCCATTGCCGGCCTACTTCAGTCCCAATTGGCTCTCCGGCTGGTTCATTCCGAAGAGCCTACGCGAACGCTGCCACGAGCATTGCAACTTGGAGATCTTCATCGGCGGTAAGGATGCGGGCTTTCCCTTCCTCCATTGGGACGAGTACCACTATCACGCGTTTGTGGCACAGGTCTATGGACGGAAGAAGTTCTTCATCTACTCGCCGGCGCAGTCGCCAGTCATGTATCCGACGGCCGACCGCGCGTATGTCTCGTCCGTTCGAGATGTCGAACATCCGGACCTGATGCGCTTTCCGCGATTTGCCGAGGCCCGACCGCTTACGACAATTCTCGAACCGGGTGACCTGCTGTTCGTCCCCGGCGGTTGGTGGCATACGACGCGGATGCTCAGTGCGTCGATATCGGTATCCATCAACACGGTCAACGCGTCGAACTGGCGGGCGTTTTCCCGGGACATCTGTGATGAGATGAGGCCATTTCACGGTAGGCGAGTCGCACTCTTTGCGGCGTGGCTCGCGGCGCAGGGGCGGATTCAGGCGTCCTGGAATTGGCTTCGTGGCTCCCGGTAGATGGCAATTCGACTTCGCGAAATTGCCTAGCGAGCGAGATCCCAGACACGGACCGTTTTGTCTGTACCTGCCGTCGCAAGGCGTTTGCCATCCGGGGCGAATGCCATCGCAACGACTGCATGTCGCGGCCCGCGGATCGTCGTCCGTTCGGCTCCCGCAACCACGTCCCACAATTTGACTGTGCCGTCGCCCGACGCGCTGGCCAACAAGCGGCCATCCGGCGAAAATGCGATCGCGTGAACGGTGCGAAGGTGTCCCAACAAAGTTGCACGATGTTCGCCCGTCGCAGCATCCCAGACCTTGACTGTTGCATCGATTCCCGCGGTCGCGAGCAGCCGACCGTCTGCGGAATAGGCGATGGCTCGGATGTCGCGCTGTCCAGACGACCAGGCATCTCGCAAGATACCGTCGCCCGTCAGCACGTTTATGAGATCATCGGCCCCAGCGACGGCAAAGGCGCTCGCTTGGGGGTCGTGAGCAATGCAGTTCAAACGGCCCGTGTACACGACCGGCGGAGCGGAATCGAGCGCGACAAGGTTGCGCCTCTGAATCTCAGTCCCATCGCGAGCACGGCTCAAGGTCACGAGCGAAACCCCGTCTTTCGCAATCGCAAATGCATATGTTTCGCCCTTAGCGGGCAGTCGATTCAAGGCCACAGATGCGGCTTCGTCCCGGACATTCCACAGTCGCAGCGTCCGCTCGTCGGCGATAAAGACACCGTACCGGCCCTCGGGTGAAAACTGCAGGGAGCGGACAGGTTTCTTGGCCGTAGGGCCGCTTCGGATAGGGCGGCCGTCGCGGGCATCCCATAGCTTGATCGAACCGTCGCTCGCACCTGTTGCAAGCCATTCTCCATCGGGCGAATACGCCACGGAAACCGCTGGCTCAAGGATGACGAAACGCGACGACGAGAGACGCTCGGGCAGATTGCGTGGAGTGAACGGCTCGGTGGCCGATCTCGCGATGGCGTATGTGCCCGCGGGCACGGCAATCGAGCGTCCGTCGCTGACGCGAGTGACTTGGATGTCGCCGCCGCTACCGGCCTCGACCACCGTTGCATCGGCGACATTGGAGAATTGAAAGCGCGACCCAAGACCAAACGCTTCGGCATAGGGTGTTTGCAATACGAGCGGCCCACCGCGAGGCTCCGTTGATACATCGGCCACCACGACGCCTTCGCTCAGGAAAACGCGGCGTAGCGCTTCGTCGATCCGAATTCGAGTGTCAGAACCCAATTCGAGACGGGTGGTGTCGCCGTAGCGTACGACGGCAGTGCTTTCCGTGCCCACCGTGTGAACTTGCTGGCCCGCAAAGAGCGCTTCACCGAGTCGCGCTGGCCGGTCGTCGCCGCGTCGTGCGCGCACGCGTACGTCGCCGTGAAAGTCTTCCAGTCGCGCGAGCGAGTCGTTCGGTCCCGGCAAGATCCCGATCGCAAATGCGACGGCCGCTGCCATGCCGACAAGGATGGCCACCGAGCGGATTGCCGTTGTGCTGTGGTGACGCTTTGGAGCCAATGCAGCCTGATCGGTGAGTGCCCATTCGTGAAGCACTGCTTCGTCGCTTGCGAGGCTGACCAGCGCTTCGGCGAGAAGCGGCTCGGCCTTGAGCCGGCGTTCGAGTGCCGGCACATCCGCCTCAGGCAGACTGGCATCAAGGTACGCTATGAGCTGGTCGATTTCGGACGGTGTCATGCAATCGGCTCCGATGCCAGACGGCGAGCGACGCATTCCCGCAGCGCCTGCTTGATGCGCTTGATGAGGGCGTATACTCCTTGTACGCTGCGGCCGAAGGCCGTGGCTAATTGCTCGGCACTCTGGCCGGAGTAACGGCGAGACAGGATACGTCGACTGTCGTCTGGCAACCCGCCAAGGCATGCCAACAGGGCCGCGCGTCGGTCTTCGCTGGGCTGGTCATACTCAACTCGCTCTGCGGCTTCGGCAAGACGCAGTATCAGTTCGGGATCGAGCGATTGCATGCGGTGGGCCGTTCGACGGTGCGCATGTATGCGACGTCGCGCGATTTCTCTAGCCCACGGCAGGAATCCGGACTCGTGTTGCAATTGACCAATCGACTCGATGACTGCGACGGAGACGGTTTGGAGGATGTCCTCGGTATCCGCGTGATTTCGGACGGCTGCAAGGATGAACGCATACAGCGACGTTCGGTACTGCATTAGTAACCGTGCCGCCTGCGCATGCTTGACGCCGCCTGCCATGAACTCCTCGCTAGTAGTTAGGTCGCAGTGTCGAGCAATTAGGCGTATCATACCGCTCGGAATCACCAACCAGACTTAGAGGAAGCCAACATGCGGACGCTCGTGGCGATTGTGATACTTGCAATTTGCGAGCGTAGCATTGCCCAGGCTCCTCCGTCCTTTCCTTTTTGGCCCGAAGACCGTGTCGCCTGGGTCGGCAGTTCATCGACGAGGATCGGTGTCTGGCCCAAGACTGTCGAGTTCCTTTTGCGAACTCGGCATCCTGAACTGCGCTTGACGTTCAGCCGACACTCGACGGGTGGGGGCACATTTGCGACCGGCCTTGAGAACCTGACGTTATGGTTAGACCAGTCGCAACCGACAGTCGTCCTGTTCAACTACGGAAGCAACGATGCGGCTGCAGGTGATACGGGTATCGATCGCTTTCATGCGAATGTGGAGGCGTGTGTGGCCAAGGCCCAGGATCGGTGGGCACGAGTTCTGTTCACTTCACCTCAGGCGGCCGATACTCGTAAGTCGGGAATCGAAGCCGCCACTCGACGCGAGCGTTACGCGAATGATCTGCTGGCTTTTGGTCGATCGAAGGGATGGACAGTTTACGATGTCTTTCATCCTCTGAGCACATTGCAAGCGGCCGGACGAGCCGACGACGATGGATACACCATCCTCAAAGATACGATTCACCTTACCGACCCGGCATACATTGCGTGGGGTTACTTTCTTTACGAGAGATTCAACCCACCATCGTGCGATTGCCATGCAGAGGTCACGGCCGATGGCAGGATCACGGCGATGACGCGATGCAAGCTGACAGACGTCTCGGCCACGGACGGCGTATTGCGATTCACGCGGCACGACGAAATCCTGCCACTTGTCCCGCCAGTCCCGTTGCCGCCAAGGCGACATGTGCCGCTTGAGCGATTGTCTCCTTACCGACTTACCGTGAAGGGCCTACAAGCGGGTCGATACACAGTAACTTGCGATGGCAAGCTTGTTGGAGAGGTACATTCTGACGCGCTGGCCGTGGGCGTGAATCTCAACACTCTGGCGCTCGATGCCAACCTCTCACCACCGTGGCACACGCTTGCAACGCGGCTGTGGGACGGCAAAGATATCGATCAAGTCGGCAAGACCGCATTAGCGTTCGAGATCCGACGCAAGTAAGGCTGTCAGTACCCGGCTGCGCTACCGTCCTTGCGTACCTCTGTGGCACCGTGCAGCACGCCGGTGGTCGCGTCGATCCAGATGCCCTGGTAGCCGCCACTGTTCTTTGCCACACGCCGAATCTGATGGCCGCGGCGGCGTAGTTCCTCGATAACGGAGTCCGGGATTGCGGGCTCTGCCTGCACAGTCCCACCATCCTTCGCTCCCGGCTTACCCGTCGGCGTGGGATGACCGACGTGTTCCAGGCGCGCTGCTTCACCGGCCTGCTGGATTGTCATTCCAAAGTCGATACGGTTGACAAGCACCTCGACCTGTCCTTGAGGTTGCATGTCGCCGCCCATGACTCCAAAGACGAACCGGGGTTCACCCCGTTGACTCACGAATGCTGGTATGATGGTGTGGAATGGTCGCTTGTGCGGTTCGAGTGCGTTGGCGTGCTTCGAATCGAGCGCGAATAGGCAGCCGCGATTCTGAATCCCGAAGCCAAACTCAGCCGAGGCGATCCCCGACCCGAATCCCATGTAATTGCTCTGAATCAGTGAACAACAGTTTCGATCAGCGTCGACCGCGCATAAGTACGTCGTCTCGGCATGGCTTAGCTTGGGATCGCCGGGGTCGATGTCTGTGCGAGCCGTCCGTTCGTCAATCAGCTTGCGTCGCGCGGCGGCATACGGCTTGGCGATCAAACCATCGACGGGCACCTTTGCGAAGTCCGGGTCCGCGTAGTACCGGGCACGGTCAGCGAAGGCAAGTTTCTTGGCTTCAAGGAAGAGGTGCCAGTAGTCCGCCGAATCCGGCCCGAGCTTCTTAAGATCGTATGCCTCCAGGATGTTGAGCATTTGAAGCGTCGCAATGCCTTGACCTGGTGGCGGAATCTCCCACACATCGTAGCCGCGGTAGTTTGTCGAGATCGGCTCGACCCAGGTCGCCGTGTGTTCCTCAAAATCCCGCAGAGAAAACAGCCCGCCGACACGGTCGGAGATGGCGACTAGATTGGCCGCAACCGGGCCACGGTAAAAACCATCGCGGCCCTTGTCCGCGAGGAGTTTGTAGGTCCGGGCGAGTGCCGGATTTCGGAATGGCTCACCCGCACGCGGTGCTCGTCCGCCGGGGAGAAACACCGCCGCGGAACCTGCGTCTTCGCGCAGGCGCCGGGCCGATCCCTGCCAGGCTGCGGCAATGACTTCGGGAATGGGCGCGCCTTCTTCGGCGTAGTTGATCGTTGGCTGAAGCAAGTCACCAAGCGGCTTGCGGCCAAACCGCTTCGCCAGTTCGGACCATCCGTCGACGCAGCCAGGGACCGACCAGCTCAATGGACCTGTTTCCGGAATTGAGGTCAGCGATTTGTTGGCAAAGAACTCGCGCGTAGCGCGGTAGGGTGCTCGGCCACTCGCGTTTAGGCCGTAGAGTTTCTTCGCTTTCGCATCCCAGACCAGGGCATAGAGATCGCCACCGACTCCACAACTGGTCGGCTCCATCAGGCCGAGCGCCGCATTTGCGGCAATGGCGGCATCGACAGCAGTGCCACCGGCCTTCAGAACATCAACCCCAATCTGGGTTGCGAGCGGATGAGCTGTCGCGACCATTCCGTGCTTGGCGAAGACCACAGATCTCCCGCGCGAAGCAGCGGGCAGCATCGCGGGAAGCAAGGCAATGAAGATCGCTACTAGCAGAATTGCCGAGCGTGACATGAGCCATCCCCACAGGCTAGTGTGCCCAGTCGCGGGCAAGCCACTTGGATACTCTAGTGGCTGGCACGAGCCTGGAGGAGGCTGGCGGATAATCGAAAGCGACCGTTAGTTCCCTTTAGTGCTTTCCATGAGCGCTTTGACATTCTCCTTGCAGAAGCCAAAGGTCCCGCGCTCGATGAACTCGAAGATCACGCCTGTCAGCGCGCTTGGTTTCGTAAATACCTGAGTCAGCCCCTCGCAGTGCAGGGGAGCATCTGTGCTAAACTCAGCCCAGCCCTTGGACCGCCATTCGGCCATTGTGTCCGCCACAGAATCGACCTGAATGGCGATGTGGTGGATGCCGGGACCGTTCTTCTTAACCCAATCGTCCACGATACTTCCGGGTGTGCCTTCCGACACGAAGATCTCGGGAGGAATGTGGTATTCCTGATCGTTTCCGGGAACCGACATGACCCAAGGCGCCGGCGAATCGAGTTTCTCCGGCGGTTCGAGAGCCGTGCACATCGCCCGATCGGTACCTTCGTCGTTAAACAGGATCGGAAACTCCTGTTGGACCTTGTAGCCGAGTGCTTCCGACAGGAATCGAACGGTTGCCTGTCGGTCCTTAACTCGGAAGGCGATATGATCGATTCGCATGGTGGCGTCCTCAGGAGAGTGTACGGCCGACAACCTCTATCTTACGCTGCTCCTCGGCAAGTCGTTAAGGTGAACCAAAGACACGTTTGATTGAAGTCGGCGTCATGTAACACAACTGCAGTGCCATCATGAACATGCTGAAGACAATGAGACCCATATAGATGGCGATGCCGAGGTGCAGCAAGATCGCCCCGGCGACCATGATGGGCCGTAGCCGAGTCCAAACCAGGAAGGGGAAACCGATCTCCAGGACGAGGGTGAATACGACAATGGAACTCATGTACGCTTCCCAAAGCCACCGATTTTCGGTTTGGCACAGCCAGGTCAGGAGGCCAATGAACGGCTGAATATACAGTGGTGAGAATTCGGGATTGGTCATCGTGCCCCACGGGGCTGTGCCGTTCCACCACGACTGGCCTTTGAGCTTCGATAGCCCTGCGGACATGTACATCAGGCAGTAGTGAATCTGAAGGCCGCGCAGGACGAAGTTAGCTGAAACGGACGGTGCTGTCCCCTTGTAAGTGCCACGACGTTTCGCCAGCCAGGCGTCGACGGACCAGACCTGCCCACAGGGTGCCATCATCAGGTAGAAGAGGCACAGATTCATCATCGTGTCCTGACCGAACAGCACAAGCGGATTCCGCTGGAAATAGGCAAGTCCTGCTAGCCAGGTTAACACCGACGTGATTCGCGTCTGGTAGCCAACAGCAAAGAGAGCGATGACTAGCAGGTGGAGCCCATGAACGATGGCGACCGCCGTCGTCGACTGCGTGTGGAAAAACGGCGAGTAGTAGCGATGTCCGAGAGTGTACGCCATGTCGGGGGTGAAGCCCCAATGTTCGACGTAGTCGAGATACTCCTTGCGCTGGTCGGACGACATCTTGAACAGCTTGTCCATGAACCGGCGAAGCGCGCTAATGTCGCGGTCACCATAGCTACTCAGGATCGTGAAAATGTGACTGCTAACAGTCTTGTCCGCTGGCAGGGTATCGAAGAGTCGCTTGAGATCGTCTCGGAGATTCTCGCGTCCAAGTTTGGGCTGGTTGAGGACGAATGCAGGCAGGCGCTCTCCTTCGCGCGATTTGCCCTCGACCATCTCGCTCAGTCGCTCATCGCGAGTGGCTGCGTTGCCCAGCGCGTACTGGATGTAGGTCAAAAACTCTGTGCGCTGGTCGGCCTGAGGCGGTAGGCTGCCTAAGAGATTCATGACCCGTTCGCCGGATTCCTTCCGCTCCGCGAGATTCGTCACGAACTCGCGCAGCGCTTTGCGGATTTCCAGGTAAGGCGGGAATTTGAAATGGTCCTTAAACCCATCCCAATCGGGTGGCATGACGAGGTTCGGAAATTCACGCCGGGCTCGGACTGCAAGCTCGCGCTCGTACCAACCTTTGGGACCGAAGAAGGCCTGAAGGTCAAAGGTATACGCGACGTGGACGTAGAGCGTCAGCAAGCCGGCGACGATGCGCATCAAGCATAGTGGCGTCGGATCTGCCGGCGTGAACCAAAATCCTGTCCAAGCCTTCCAACCATTGGAAAGTCGTGTTGCAATTCGATCGGTCATTTGCGTCCTCGCGTCTTTGCCATCCGCCCGAATCGAGTGCACTTGGGCTAAGCACGCGAAGTCAATTCTGAAACGGATCGCTTCCGGCATGCAATTCGACGTAGTTATGAACGGTTTCGGCCCCGCCGACACCCGTTGCGGACGGGTCGCGCAGGATGGGGACGATCCAGTACAGCATCGGATCCAGCGGATCGAGCAGCTTTCCATTGGAGTCGAAGTCGCCAATGAAAAATGGCAAATACGTCCATTTCGCGTAGGGGTCGATCGACGCATCACTGTACTGCTTCTGACTCAACATGCGGTGCTGGACCAGATAGACCTTGATTGATTTCACCTCGACCGGCTTGCCGTCGGCGTCGACACGCCCCGTGCCGTAGGTGGCGGCCACGTGCCGAACGTAACTGGAAAGAAACTGCCGCGAGTTTTCGTCGGGCATGCGGTACTGCTGGACCAACATGGCCTCGGGGTGTTGCGGATACACCGCAGCCATCGACATCCGCCTCTGGACGACTTCGGGCGGTGGGCCGTTTGGCAGGTTCTCGTTGGCATTGACGCGCTCGCTCAGCGACAGTCGGCGGTAGTACTCGACTTGCAATGGATCGAGTGGCGCTCGATGCTGAGGCATCTTGATCCAGCGGATCTGATTGTCTTTGCCGGTAATGCAGAACCACAGGACATTCGCGGGCCCAGGTTCTGGCGAATAGAACTGGTAGGCATTATTCACATAACAGAATTCCAGATGCGGTCGAAAGATCTGGACCCACGCCCGGCTGGTGAGCCAAGGTGTCGGCGGTGGCGATGTAATCGCCGAGAGAATACCGCAGTAGTGGAAAACGATGCCCACACTGACGATGGCCCATCGAACGGGGCGCGGAACCGCCATCAGCAGGGTCGCGACAGCTGCGGCCCCGAACATTACGAGAAACAGCAGTTGAATCGAATCCCAGTCATCGTGGATCGCTAGCCAACCGGCCCCAGCTGTGACAGTGGCCATCGCCAGGGTCTTGGGATCGGACGGTTGCTGCGAGATGCTCCAAGCGCCAAGGAGTGAACCGATGATCGCGAGCACCAGCGCCGTCAACGCAGCGATAAACGGAAGGCTGCCAGTTCCCGATGGGTAGGGGTCCATCGGTGTCCCGCGGGCCAATGCAAATTGGAGGAGTGCCCCCAATCCTGCGAGACTCAGTCCCGTCACCGCGCTAAGCCAACTGGCGGCATTGCTACGCCCATTCGATAGGCCGTGACTGGCCATGCGACGTTTCTCCCAATCGATTGTCTCGAAACTACGGACAACTTATACCATCGCCCGAAAGGTGCTAGGCCAACTCGACCGACACGAGCCTTCTGTGAGGCACAAGGACACACGCGCCCACAATAGTAACCTTTTGCACGCCACAACTTGCGCGCTGACTGGCTCCTGGGACACCGCAACCAGCAATCCGCATTGTGGGGTAGCGTCGGCTTGCTATAATCCCCGCCGTATGAGCATTGTTCCATCCGCGACCGTATCCGGGAGCGCGCCGTGAATACGACCGACTTGAGACCACGCGTCGGCGACCTGGTGTTCCACCTGTACGACCACCCGCTTCACCCGGAGCTACTCGATACGCTTGCGTCTCGCACGGTTCGTCGCGACGATTACGAACTCACGGTTCACATCACGCGCACCGGCCATGCGATTACCTGGCAGACGCGCAAGATCCACGTCACCGAAGTCACGGCGGCCGGTGACCTCGTGTTGCCCGTACATCGTGCACTCTTGAATCAGCGCATTCATGGCGAACACTGCGCGACAGTGCCCCTCGGGCCGGGCCTGCACTATCAAACCAGCTTCCAGGTCGAAGCGTTGCCCCAAGAGATTTTTCTGCACGTCCATGACGAAATCTTGCGCGACGGATCGAAGCGAGGCTTGCTGCACAACTTCCAGCCCAATCATCGCCTGGCTCTTGCTCCTTTGGGTTACGTCACCGTCGAGGCGTGGGCCGGCTGCCTACTACTTTCGTCGTTCCACACGTTTCCGAGTGAGCATACTGTCGTTAAGACGCAATCGCTGATCGAACGAAAGTAGCCATCCGCAGACGCGGGCGACCACCAGCAATCGATCGCAGGCCCGATCTTCCGATTGCCAACGGCTGGCTCGGTGTGCACAAAGCACACTATGGTTTCTCTTTCTCCCCTTGCGCGAGTTTTGGACTGCGGTATTGTTGCCGTCGTCCGTGCTCCCGACCCACGGCAACTCGTCGACGTCATCCGTGCTCTCGCCGACGGGGGCGTTACCGTCGCCGAAGTGACGATGACCGTGCCCGATGCGCTGGACGTGCTTCGGCGCGCGAGGCAGGAACTTGGGGATCGCATACTCCTCGGCGCTGGTACCGTCCTCGATACGGAAACCGCGCGCGCCGTCTTGTTGGCCGGCGCAGAGTTCATCGTCGCGCCAACGCTCGATCTCGATGTGATCCGGCTCTGCAAGCGGTATGGAAAGATGGTCATGCCGGGTGCGTTCACGCCAACCGAGGTGCTGGCGGCATGGCAGGCGGGGGCCGATATCGTCAAGGTATTCCCCGCCGAGGTCGTAGGGACAGCGTTCTTTCGAGCGATGCGCGGGCCCTTGCCGCAAGTTCGTTTGATGCCGACCGGTGGCGTCGATCTCACGACGGCGCGCGACTTCCTTGCCGCGGGCGCCTGCTGCCTGGGCATTGGGTCGCAACTCGTCGAACCCAAGGCGATCGCTTCGGGCGACTTCGCACGTCTTCGTGCGCTTGCGACGCAGTATCGCGATGTCGTGGACGCCTTTCGGCGCGGGTGACTGATGGCAAATGAAGTCGTCGCATTTGGCGAAGCGATGATTCGTCTGACGCCGCCAGGTCGGCTTCGCGTTGAACAGACGGCGTCTTTCGACGTGCAGGTTGGCGGAGCGGAACTCAATACGGCGGCGGGACTGGCTCAAATTGGTCGGTCGACCGCCTGGGTCTCGCGCTTGACCGACAACAGCTTGGGCCGGTTAGTTGCCGCCCGAGCACGCGCTAGCGGCGTCGTTACGAACCGGATCGTCTGGACGGCGGAGGACCGCGTTGGACTGTTCTTCCTGGAGGAAGGTTCGGCTCCGCGACCGAGTCAAATTGTCTACGATCGTGCTGGTTCGGCATTTGCGCGACTTGTTCCCGGGATGATTCCATGGGATGAAGTGCTTGCCGGTAGCCGATGGTTCCATGTCTCGGGCATCAGCCTCGCTGTGAGCGACAGTGCCGCGGCAGTGACGCGTGAGGCGCTAGCCGCGGCCAAGCGGGCGGGGCTAACTGTCAGCTTTGACCCAAACTACCGTTCCAAGCTGTGGCCGATCGACGTAGCGGCTCGTGTCTTTCGCGAGTGTATGCGTTCGGTCGATGTCCTCATTGCCTCTGAGGCCGACGCCATCCGACTACTCGATATCCCACCCGGTTCGTCTGCGGAGATTGCCGCACGACTTTGTGACGCTTACGGAGTAACAACCGTTGCATTCACGCGGCGAGACGGCACCTCGGTCACGCGAGATCGATTTAGTGCGTTGCTATTCCACCAAGGTCTCGAATACTCAGCACGCGAGTACGACATTGAAGTCGTCGACCGAATCGGGGCTGGCGATGCATTCGCAGCAGGATTGATCGATGGCCTGCTCGATAGTGACGCGAGTCGTGCGGTCGAACAGGCGACGGCCCTGGCCGCACTCAAGCACACGGTGCCCGGCGATTCGCTTTGGATCACACGCCGCGAACTCGACGAGTTGCTGCGCGATGGCTCACTTCGTGTCCGGCGATAGTGTCACGGGCAGTCGAAACGTTAGGCCACGTGCGGCGCTAGTCTGATGACTTACCCTTCGTTTTGCCTTTCCCCTTGGGTTGGACCGGTGTCGCTTCGCCGTAGGCCGGTGTGGAGATCCAAGGCAAGACGTTGGTTGATTGTGCCCACGCCTCCCAAGCATCGATCATCGCCTTTGCCCGGATCGGTTCCTCAGGTGCGAGGTCTTTCGATTCGGTTCGGTCCTTCCCAAGGTTGTACAACTCCCATTTACCAGCCGGGCCTTTGGCAACGAGTTTCAGGTCGCCGGATCGGGCCGCTCGGTTTCCTTCGTGTTCCCAATAGATGGTCCGGCTTGGAAGCGGCTGGTTCGTGAAGACAGGGACAAGGCTCTTTCCCTCGATCGGGGTCAGTTGCGACGGATAGGTCGCACCAGCAAGTTCGAGTAGAGTGGGCATTATGTCGATGAGGTGCCCCGGTTGGTGGCGCAGTTCGCCTTTGGCCGCGATGCGAAGAGGCCAATGAGCAATCAGTGGTGTTGCAATGCCACCCTCGTGGACCCAGTGCTTGTATTCGCGAAATGGCGTGTTCGAGACGTTCGCCCAGCCACGACCGTAGGCGACGTATGTGTCCGCTGGTCCTGGCACGACGTCCGGGCCCATGCGCACCGGATATCCATCGCGCGTCTGCGGCGGCATCAGCGCGGCCGGTAGTGCTGACGCGGCGATGACAGGCAACGATGGGCTATCGGCACGGGGGCCGTTAACGCGTCCCGCTGCAACCGCGCGTCCAGTCTGTTCCGCACAGCCTCCGTTATCTTGCAAGTAGAGGATCAGCGTATTGTCGAGCTGCCCAGCCTGTCTTAACGCAGCGACAATCTTGCCGACATTCGTGTCCATCCGCTCGACGGCGGCTGCGTAGACCTCCATGCATGCAGATTCCCGCGATTTGTTGGCAACCGCGACCCAATCCTCGGCCGCAGGCGACATTCCCTGACCAGCATCAATCACGCCGAGCTTCGCCGCCTTGTCAAAGCGCGCTTTGCGTATCGGCTCATAGCCACCATCGTAACGGCCTTTGTACTTTGCAATGTCGGTCGGGAGCGCATGCATTGGCCAATGAGCGGCCGTGAAGGCCACGTACAGTAAGAACGGCTGGTTGGGGTTCTCGGCCCGGTGATCGGTCATGAACCGGACGGCGTGGTCGCCAATGGCGTCGGTGAAGTAGTACGACTCGGGTCGGTATTCGGCGTCGGCGAATGGCGAGATCAGATCGTTGCCGCGACAAAGCGTGTAGGGGTCGAAGTAGCTGCCGCCGCCGGAAATCATGCCATAGAACTTGTCGAAGCCGCGCTGGAGAGGCCAGTTATGCTTCGGCCCGTCCTGCTTGAGGTGGCGAGTGACATGCCACTTGCCGACAGCGTAAGCGCGATAGCCCGCTGGCTTGACGGCCTCGGCGAGCGTGGCGCAGCGAGAGTTTAGATCACCACGGTAGCCAGGCTTATTCTTGTCGTCCATCATGTGGCCAACCCCCGCTTGATGCGGATAGAGTCCGGTCAATAGGCTGGCCCGCGTCGGACAGCATCGGGCGCAGTTGTAGAACTGCGTGCACCGTAATCCGGCTGCGGCAAGAGCGTCGAGGTTGGGCGTGGCAATCTCGCCGCCGTAACAACTCAGGTCGGAGAAGCCCATGTCGTCCGTCAAGATGATCACGACATTGGGTCGCGCCGGGTCGGCGGCATGTAGCTGTCCGGCGAACGCGATCACGGCGAACATGGCACCAATTCGCATCACGATAGACTCCTCTCTCTCATCGAGGTCGTCCCGACCAATCGTTGTGGGTCACAGCGCGCAGCAATCGCCAGCCCATGAAGACCGCTGTGAAACTACCAAGCGCTCCTAGAAATGAGATGCCGTAGACCAAAGGCGGGACGGCGCTGCTCAGCACTTGGCTCGAACCGACAAAGAGGGCAGCCGTTAGCAGGCCTGCGACAAGTCGGTTGACGGTCACTTCAAGGCGATGGTGTTCGTGCTTAACTTCGAACGTGCCGTCACGCACGCGGTCCAAGATGTCCGCCAAATCTCGTGGGCCGTGAGCAATCAAGCGATCGAGGTCGCGTCCGACGCGCCGGACTTTGATGAGCCAACGCCGCGGGTCGAGCCGATTGGCGGCCAGTCGCACGTGATAACGTTCGAGTAGTTCGGCCAGGTTGAAATCGGGACTGAACTGGCGGGCCGTGCCCTCGAGCATGATCAGAGTCTTCAGCAGCAGCGATGCCGACGATGGAAGGAGAATGTGGTGCCGACGGATTATGGCCGTCAGTTCACGGAGCGCGCCTCCCAGGTCGAACTCTTTGAGCGACTGCGAGCCATACTCGGCCAGGAATTCGCTGACGTCCGAGCGAAAGGCCGTTCGGTCCACATCGGGTGGAGCTGCCCCTAAGCGAAGCAGCAGCTCGGACAGACCCTCGGAGTCGCGCTCGGCCAGCGCCAGAAGAAGCTCTTCAAACGACTCGCGGAGATGGCCATCGATGCGCCCGATCATGCCACAGTCGAGTACGCCAACCACGCCGCCTGGCAGGACCATGACATTGCCCGGATGGGGGTCCGCATGGTAGAAGCCGTCGCGGAAGATCATCTCCAGGTACATATTGGCCGCATGCCGAGCGAACTGGGATGGATCGACGTTGGTCTCGCGAAGGCGCTCAGGTGCTGACCCTGGGACGCCGACGAGCAATTCCATGGTTAGCACGCGGCGACTGCTCAGTTCGCTGAAGACATGGGGCACGTGAATGGTCGCATCCCCCTGGAAGTTGCGGCGAAACTGCTCAGCATTGCGCTTCTCCGCCGTGTAGTCGAGTTCGCGAAGCAGCGTGCGGCGGAACTCGCGAGCCGTTGCCACGGGCTGATATGGCCGAGCCGCAGGGACATGATCTTGTAGCCATCCGGCGAGGAGGAGGACCAACTCGAGGTCCAGGCGGACACGGTCTTCAGTGCCATCGTGTTGCACCTTGACGATAACGGCGCGCCCGTCGCGCAGCTTCGCCCGGTGCACCTGGCCTAGTGACGCCGATGCAAACGCAGTTGGCTCAAATTCGGCAAAGAGCCGTTCCGGGTCCGCCCCCAGTTCCTCGCATACGATGCGGCGTACGATTGCTGGAGCGTCGGCTGGGGTTGCGCTTTGGAGTTGGCTCAGTTCAGTCGCGAGATCTGGTCCGATCAGGTCAGCCCGTGTGCTCAAGATCTGCCCGAGCTTTACGAACGTCGGGCCAAGTTCCGTGATCGCTTCGCGGATCCGAGCCTCGTGTGTCAATTCGGCCAAGGCCCGTGTCTGAGGGGCAGCAATCAGGTTGCGAATCTCCTCGCGAGGCACGAGTTTGAGCCAGTCCGCAAGGCCGTATCGTGCCAAGACACGCACGATTTCGGCAAGTCGGCCCATCTGCCCACGGCGATGGATCAGGTCCAGTAGGTTCAACGGGGTCCTCCAACCGGCCGTTTGCGTGGCAGACGACCGACGGCGGAAATGATACCAAAGCTAACGGTGCGATTCAGCAGATTGCGTTTGGCACGAGCAGGTTGGCGATGATGTGTCGAGTGGCGGCCATGTCTTTGCACTCCTTGCCGCGATCCCGGTTGGGAAGTCCCGATCGCTTTGTCGGACCTCGTTGTGGCGGTCGATCGGACCGATCTTTGCTCCTACGAACGCGGTGGCGGTGATGGCAACGCACTCCGCACCGGATCGCATTGCGTCGCGCGGTTCCGGCCTGAGTGGCTGGTCGCCAGTCAATAATCGGAGGCTTCTGTGAGTTTGCGACTTCGCGGCTTGATCGCGGCGACCTTTACGCCAATGCACGAGGACGGGTCGCTCAACTTGGGGCGAATCGGTCCCTATGTGGAGCACTTGCTGTGCGACGGCGTGTCTGGGCTTTACGTTTGCGGTAGCACGGGCGAAGGCGTCTCGCTGACGAGCGAGGAACGCGAGGCGGCCGCGGCGGCATTTGTTGCGGCAGCCAACGGCCGCTGCCCCGTCGTCGTTCAGGTTGGACACAATAGCTTACGCGATGCTCGGCGCTTGGCGGCTCACGCCCAGCGAATTGGAGCGACGGCCATTTCGGCCGTGCCGCCGAGTTATTTCCTGCCACACGGTCTCGACGGACTCGTTGATTGCCTCGCGGAGATTGCATCTGGCGCGCCCGAGTTGCCGTTCTACTACTATCACATCCCGTCCAAGACGGGCGTCGCCGTGGATACCGTCGAACTGCTGCGAGTAGGATCGCGGCGTATCCCGTCTCTAGCCGGCATGAAGTTCACCTCGCCATTGGCCTACGAGTACCAGGCGTGCCTGGCGGTCGACGATGGCCGATTCGACATCCTTTGGGGCACGGACGAGATGCTCCTCAGCGTCTGGGTTCTGGGCTGTCGTGGCGCGGTCGGAAGCACCTACAACTACGCGGCACCGCTCTACCGTTCGATGATTGATGCGTGGGAGAGAGGCGATTCCCAGGCTGCGTCTGCCTGTCAGGCGAAGTCCGTCGAATTGGTGCGGGCGTTCTCGCGCTTTCCCGGCGGCGTGCCACCGCAGAAGGCGATCGTCGGTTTGATCGGCTGCGAGTGCGGGCCAACGCGCCTGCCACTACCGACGTTCACGAACGGTAATGAACTGGCCGACGAATTACGACGAATCGGGTATTTCCAGTGGGGCCGAGGAGAACGACAGCCCAGCTGTCTGTGAGACCGCGATGAGAATGAACGTGGGGGCCTTGCCAGTGGCGCGGACCCGGTCCCTAATACCCTCAGTCGGTTCGACTGGGTGCCTACCACCGCTTCGAGCCATTCGATCAACCTGCCATGCCAGACAAGGGGAGTCACAATGAAACCTGCGCGTATGTGGAGCATCGCGGCAACTGGCTTCCTCATCTTCACTGCAACGAGCACAATCAGTGCCGGGGATTGGCCTCAATGGCGCGGCCCGAACCGAGATGCCAAGGTGAGTGGGTTTACGGCCCCGTCGGTATGGCCGAAGGCGCTGACGAAGAAATGGAGCGTCTCGGTCGGGGCCGGCGTCGCGACACCGGCACTTGTTGGCGACAAGATCTACGTGTACACGCGGCAGGGCAGCGACGATGTCTTGCGATGTCTTGATGCTGCCACGGGAAAGGACATTTGGAAGGAAACGCTTGCGACTGACATTGCCCGAACGCCTGGAGGAACAGACTTCGAGGGCCCGCGAAGTTCGCCGGCGGTTGGCGATGGCAAAGTGGTCGCACTCAACGCGCGTGGCGTTCTATCCTGCTACGACGCCGCGAGTGGCAAGCTTGCCTGGCGGAAGGACGACATCAAAGGCTATTGGCCAGGTTTCTTTGCAGCGAGCTCACCGCTCATCGCCAAAGGCGTTTGTATCGCCCAAGTTGGTGGCAAGAAAGAAGGTCGTGGAGCGACAGACGGCGCGTTGATCGCTTACGATCTAGCCACAGGTGCAGAGAAGTGGAAATGGTTGGGAGGGAGTCCGGCATATGCATCGCCGGCACTGATGACAGTCGGCGACGCAACTTTGGTGATCGCCGAAACCGACAGCGAGGTCGTCGCAATCAACGCTGCCGATGGCAAGCTTGCCTGGGAGGCACCATGCAAGACGCGGTACAACGCTTCGTCACCTGTAATCGATGGCCAGGTACTTGCCTACGAAGGTGGCAATCCCGGTGAAAAGGCTGTGCGCATCGAGAAGAAAGGTGACAAGTTTGTGGCCGAGGATCTGTGGACGAACTCGGCAAGTACGGTCATCTACAATTCGCCCGTGGTTGCCAACGGCTTGCTGTACGGACTGACGACTGGGAGCCAGTTTTTCTGCGTGGATCTCAAGACGGGCAAAACTGCGTGGACTGCACCATCTCCAGGTGTCCCCGCGGCTCCACCGACTGCAGCGCCCGCAGGCGGCGCAGAGAAGGGCGGAGGAAAGGGCGGTGGCAAGGGCGGCCCCGGCGGCAAAGGCGGTGGTCGTGGCGGCATGGGCGGTGGCTATGGGTCAATTGTGGACGCTGGGTCCGTCCTGTTTGCTCTGACGACAAAGTCCGAACTCGTCGCGTTTGAGCCGAGTTCCAAGGAATACAAGCAGGTCGGCAGCTACAAGGTCTCCGACGGCAAAACCTACGCGTATCCCATCGTTTCCGGCAATCGCATCTACATCAAGGACGACAATTCCGTGACGCTTTGGACGCTTGATTGACGCCAAGTCGTTGCAGTGCCGAGTTGGGACACTCGGCACTGCATGATCGAGCTGAAGGGCGCGAGTCCAAGACAGCGTTTCATCCTGCCCAGCATCAGGTGGTGATTACATGGTCGGCACACGCCTTGATGCAATACGCCCAATGGCGACTGTCGTAGCGGCGGTGTTGTTGAGTTTGGCGGCCAACCACTTCGCCGCCGCTCAGGACGTCCAGCCGCCACCCGAAACCAAGGTCCCACCGCTACCTCCGGTACCGCCCGCGGCAGGTGTGCCGAGACCGGCGGTGGCGACCGACGCGCCCTATGCGCCTCAACCCATCGTGCAAGGCGGCATTGTCGTCACGCTCTACCCACCTGAGTCGGCATACCTTCGCAAGGAGCGAATCAAGGAAGCTGAAAAGTACAACATGAACCGGGACGTACCCGGCCGTGTTAGTAGTATCGTGAACATCCACAACCCATCGATCGAAGTCCATCTGGTGGATCGAAGCCTCAACACTGGTTCAGCCATCATCCTGGCAGCCGGAGGGGGACACAACACGCTGAATGTCGGCACTGAGGGCGCGGATTTCATTCCCTTCTTCTACAACTACGGGGTCAACACGATCGTCCTTCGGAACCGCCTGCGGAGCGACGGCTACAACCCGAAAACCGACGCGGTTAGTGATGCTCAGCAGGCAATTCGGCTCGTCCGAGCTCACGCCAAGGATTGGAAGATCGACCCGAACCGGATCGGAATCATGGGCTTTTCGGCCGGTGCCGAGTTAGCGGCACCGGCAGCCATTTTCTTCGACGAATTTGACAAGAAGAACAAGGACATCACAGACCCGCTGGCAGGAACGCCTTCCCGGCCCGACTTCGTCGGTATTGTCTATCCGGGTCCCACGCCCTTCGCGCGCGGCGCAACGCCGACGATTCCGCGGAACGTTCCCCCGTCGTTCATTACATGCGCCGGTTCGGGCGATCAGGGACATGCTGTGTGGGCGAATGAGTATTTTGCCGCCATGCTCGCCGTAAGCGCACCCAACCTCGAGATGCACATCTATGCCAATGGCTATCATCCTGGCAGTGGCTCTACGGGCGGCTTGACCGATCGGCTGGGCACACCGTTCGGGACCTGGCAGCATCGCTTCATTGACTGGTTCCGCGACCTGGGCTTCCTGCAAAGTCCCGGAGTGGAAACGAAAGCTGCCAAGGACCTGGCCGCTTACATCAAGATGCCTCCCAGGATCCGTCGGAGCATTGCACCAACGCCACCGCCCAATCCCAATGGGAATACTCCCTCATAACGTGAAGGGCGACCGTACCTGGAATAGCGGGCCAACGATTGGAGCCAGGCTCGTGCGGCTCCGTGTCCATGTCTTCTCTGCGAAGCCGATGAGTGCTCAACAAGGAGGCGCAGAACCTGAAGCCTGACTCAAAACAGCAACATGCGACGCATATAGTCAATTAAGCGGATCGCTTGCTACTGTTGTGTGACCTTGCTCGATTCGTTGGACTCGCGACAACACCTAACCGACATTCACAGAGTCCTGCACCCGATAGTTTTCGACTGCCGGCGTCGGACGTTTCACATGCCCTTTCCGGGAATCGCGGTCGAGCAACGGTGTCACGCCTCTTTCGCGTATTGCCGGTCACCCCCAATAGTCTCGACTCAAAACTGAAGAGGCCGAGAGCAATACCGACGCGGTGATAGGAAGGGCTAGGACGAGTAAGGTTTTCGCCGGCCGTAAACTGATGAGTGGCCAAGCAGCTCGCTCATGTGTCATTCGCCATTACAGTTCAGTCACCAAACCTACTATGTCGCGATACTGAGGGCATACGAATGAGTGTCGGCGAATCCGACAACGGGCGAAATGACGCGAGAGTTTGGCTTGCGGCCGAGCGAACCTTGCTGGCGTGGATTCGCACGGGTCTTGCGATGATGGGCTTTGGCTTTGTTGTCGCCCGTTTCGGATGGTTCCTCCGCGAATTGACCGCGGCCGATCCGTCGCGTCCACTACCTCCGAGCGGCCTTTCCATGGTCTTCGGGACCAGTCTTGTCGTACTTGGCGTGATCGTGAATCTGTCCGCTTGCGCCCTGCATATGAAGTTCCGTCGCAGCCTCTCGCAAGGCGAACCCTACCGGCCGGCGCGCTGGCCGCTTGAAGTTCTCGTTGGCATGGTATTGGCGGTCATTGGTGTAGCAGTGGTCGTCTTCCTGCTAGTGCCTCGAAGCTAATAGCAGCCTTGCCCGTACCGTCATTTCTCGGACAGCTTCTCGATGACGTGACGCCTGCGGATGGCCGTGATGAGGGAATCCGCTGGACCGATTGGCCTCGAGGTTTTGCCGATGCGCTGGCTGCGATCGTAGCTCGGTGGTCGCTGCCAGGCGGCTTTGCGACATGGCGACCGGGATCGGCGTGCCCGGGATGATTACAAGGGCGCGATGGACTACCCTAATACTGTCGTTACAGTGACGGACACCAGGAACTTCGCACTTGTCTCGAAAGGACGGAATCGTCGGACGGACGGCAATGACACCTGCGAATCAGATTCCGTCACGGTGTCGGTGATCCGTTGAATCATGGGGATAGCGATTATGGCGAAGAGCATTCCCAGGTCAGGAAAGCAGGTGCGCGCACGGACAGCCATCAAGGGAAAGCGATACCGTTGTGCTCGGTGTAGGAAGCGCAGTCCTCGGCCAGTCAAGACTCCTGCCCCGTGGTATTGTCCCAACTGCTCTGACGGCATCTCGTCGATTGCGACGGAGTCCGTCGGCGAACCGTCCTAGTCGGCCATTGCTACACTGACGGTATTGCCCGATCTGGGACCGTCGCGATGATTCGACTGCCTCTCTTGCTTGCCCTGGTCACTGCTTTCGCCCTCGGCACGGCTCGGGCGGAAGGTCCCGACTTCGCGCGCGACGTGCTGCCGATCCTGTCCGACAACTGCTTTCACTGCCACGGTCCCGACCCGCAGGTTCGCAAGTCCGGGCTGCGGCTCGATACCAAAGAGGGGGCCTTCCGCCCACGCAAAGGCGCGGCCATCATCGTCCCCGGCAACAGCGGCGACAGCGAACTCGTCCGCCGGGTCGCGAGTACCGACGTGGACGAGGTGATGCCGCCGCCGGACGCTAACCGTAAGCTCACGCCGCGGCAGATCGACACGCTCAAGCGCTGGGTCGAAAGTGGTGCTAACTGGAATCAGCATTGGGCGTTCGTCCCGCTGCCGCAGCACGTCCCGGTGCCGGCGGTCGCTGGCGCTCTGCATCCCATCGATGCCTTCGTCCGCGCCCGGTTGCATGCTGAACGGCTGACTCCCGCGCCGGACGCACCGCGGACTATGTGGCTCCGCCGTGTGACGCTTGACCTGACCGGCTTGCCGCCGACCCTCGCGGAGATCGACGCCTTCCTCGCGGACACGTCGACGAACGCCTATCAGACGGTCGTCGATCGACGGCTCGCCAGCCCGCGGTACGGCGAGCGGATGGCGGCCGACTGGCTCGACGCGGCCCGCTACGCCGACACGCACGGCTACCAGAACGACCGCTTCCGGCCGATGTGGGCGTACCGCGACTGGGTGGTCCGGGCGTTCGACCGGAACCAGCGGTACGACGAGTTCCTGACCTGGCAACTCGCCGGCGATCTGTTGCCGGGCGCGACCAAGGAACAGCGGCTCGCGACGGCGTTCAACCGGCTGCACCTCCAAAACGAGGAGGGCGGCGTCGTCGAGGAGGAGTTCCGCGTCGCCGGCCTCGTGGACCGGGTGACGACGTTCGGGACCGCAGCCCTCGGCCTGACGCTCGAGTGCTGCCGGTGCCACGACCACAAGTTCGACCCGATCCCGATCAAGGACTTCTACTCGCTGTTCGCGTTCTTCCAGAACATCGACGAGGCCGGCCAGACGAGCTACTTCACGACCGCGATGCCGGTGCCGACGCTGCTGCTCTCGACGGCCGAGCAGGACGCCCGCCTCGCCGCCCTGACGGCGAAGGTCGCCGCGACCGAGGCCGAGTGGCCGGCCCTGCGGGAGTCGGCCCGGCCGGCGTTCGCCGCGTGGCTCGCGGCCCGCGGCGAATTGCCCAAGCGGCCGGCCGGCCTGGTCGCCGACTACGCGCTCGGGCACGTCGAGGGCGGCAAGGTCGCGAACCGCGTCGATCCCGCCAAGCCCGGCAAGGCCCACGAGGGGCCGCGGATCGTCGATGATGCGTTCGCCGAATTGAGCGGCGAGAACGGGTTCACGCTCCCCGGCGTCGGCCACTTCACGCGGGCGGATGCCTTCACCCTGGCCCTGACGATCCGGCCGTCGGCCCACGCCCCCCGCGCAGTCGTCGTCCACCACAGCAAGGCCCCGGTTGACGCCGGAAGCCGGGGGTACGAACTGCTGCTCGAAGACGGTCGGGTCGCGGTCGGGCTGCACCATATGTGGCCGGGCAACTCGCTCAAGGTGCGGACGAAGGCGACGATCCCGGTCAACGCCTGGACGCACGTCGCCGCGGCCTACGACGGGTCGAGCCGGGCGGTCGGCGTCCGCATCTACCTGGACGGCAAGCGCGCCGAGCTAGAGGTGATCCGCGACGGGTTGACCAAGGACATCGCCTACGACGGCGGGCCGCCCGACCTCGCGATCGGCTACCGCTTCCGCGACAACGGCTTCAAGGGCGGCGCGGTGCGCGACTTCGCCGTGCTGCCCCGCGCGATCTCGGCGGTCGAGGCTCTTGTGCTGGCCGACGCCGCCGACGCCCGCGTGTGGACCAAGCCGGCGGACGACCTGTCGGCCGCGGAGCGCGAGCTACTGTTCGACCACTTCCTGGCGGCCGTCCACGAACCGGCGGCGGCGTGGCGGAAGCGGCTGCGCGACCTGCGCGACGAAGAGCGGCGGTACGTCGAGCCGATCCCGGAGGCGATGGCGATGCGCGAGCTGCCGACGCCGAAGCCGGCCTACGTTCTGAAGCGCGGGGCGTACGACGCCCCCGGCGAGCGGGTGACGGCCGACACGCCGACGGCCCTGCCGCCGTTCCCGGCCGGCGAGCCGCGGAACCGCCTCGGGCTGGCCCGCTGGCTCGCCGCTCCCGACCACCCGCTGACGGCCCGCGTCGCGGTCAACCGGCTGTGGCAGCAGATGTTCGGCACCGGCCTGGTCGAGACGAGCGACAACTTCGGCACCACCGGCACCCCGCCGACACACCCGGAACTGCTCGACTGGCTGGCCCGCGATTTCGTCGACCACGGCTGGGACGTGAAGCGGACGCTGCGGCTCATCGCCCTGTCGGCGACGTACCGCCAGTCGTCGCAGGCGACGCCGGCGGTGCGGGCGCGCGACCCGAACGACCAGTTGCTCGCCCGGTTCCCGGTCCGCCGGCTGGCGGCCGAGATGCTCCGCGACCAGGCGCTGTTCGTCGGCGGGCTGTTGTCCGAAACCCGCGGCGGGCCGGCCGTGTACCCGTATCAGCCGGACGGCCTGTGGGACGAGGCGATGGGCCGGCCGAAGTACCCGCGGTCGAAGGGCGGCGACCTTTACCGCCGCAGCGTCTACACGGTGTGGAAGCGGACCGCCCCGCACCCGCAGATGACCACGTTCGACGCCGCCGACCGCAGCGTCTGCACCGTCCGCCGACAGGTCACCAGCAGCCCGCTGCAAGCGCTCGCGCTGCTCAACGACCCGCAGGTCGTCGAAGCGGCGCGGTTCCTCGGCCAGCGGACGCTCAAGGAGGGCGGCGCGACGCCGGCGGAGCGGGCCGCGTGGGCGTTCCGCACGGTGACGGGCCGATCACCCAGCGAGCGCGAGGCGGCCGTCTTGGTCAAGCTGTTCGAGGAGCAGCGGGCCGCGTTCGCGGCGAACCCGACGGACGCCGCGAAGCTGCTCGCCGTCGGCGACACGCGCGGCGACCCGTCGCTCGACCCGGCCGACCACGCCGCCGCGGTGGCGCTGGGGCTGGCGATCCTGAACCACCACGAGGCGGCGAACCGGAAGTAGCTGTCTTGGAAGTAGCTGTCTTTATGGTGGCCGGCACACTCCGTGTGCCGGAGTCCGGCACGCGGAGCGTGCCGGCTACTTTTAGTCGGTACTTTGCGAGGGGAACCAGCCGTGCCGTTCGACCTGTTCGACCCGTCCGGCGACCTGCACGTCATCGAAGGCGGCAGCCTGCCCCACTGGTTCCAGCCCGGCGTCACCTACTTCGTCACCATCCGAACGGCCGACTCCGTCCCGCGGGAACTGGCCGATGAATGGTATTGGCGACGTAACGACTGGCTGGCCCGACACGGCATCCGCCCGACCGATCCGAACTGGTCACGCGCGTTGGCCCGCTTACCGTCCGCACGCCAGAGCGAATACCACCGCACGTTCTCCACGGAATTCCTCGCGTACCTCGACCGCGGGTACGGCGGGTGCTTTCTTCGCCGCCCGGACCTCGCCCGGATCGTCGGGTCGGCATTAGCGCACTTCGACGCCGAGCGGTACGACCTCGGCGATTACGTCGTGATGCCGAACCACATCCACCTGCTCGTCGGCCTCCGGGGCGGCCTGGACATCGTCCGCCAGTGCTACTCGTGGAAGAAGTACGCGGCGACGAAGATCAATCGGCGGCTCGGTCGCAGCGGGCGGTTTTGGCAGGAGGAGAGTTTCGACCACCTCGTCCGCAGTCCGGAGCAGTTGGAGTACCTTCGCCGCTACATTGCCGAAAACCCGGCCGCGGCTGGCCTCCAGCCGGGCGAGTACCTGTACTACCGCCGCGAGGACATGCTTTAGAGTAGCCGGCACGCTCCGCGTGCCGACCACTCGGCTTTAAGGTAGCCGGCACGCTCCGCGTGCAGAGCCGTCCGGCACACGGAGTGTGCCGGCTACTAAAGGACACCGACGATGACGCACACCATCCTGCCCCCTGCCAACCGTCGGCTGTTCCTCCGCCGGGCCGCCCTCGGCCTCGGCGGGCTGGCCCTCGGCGACCTGCTCGCCCGCGGCTCCGAGCCGGCCCCGCTCAAGGGCGTCCTCGACAAGCCGCACCACGAGCCTAAGGCCAAACGGGTCATCTACCTGTTCATGGCCGGCGGGCCGTCGCAGCTCGACCTGTTCGACCCCAAGCCGAAGCTCACCGCGATGACCGGCCAGGACCTGCCGGCCTCCGTCCGCATGGGCCAGCGGCTCACCGGCATGTCCGGCAACCAGGCGACGCTGCCGCTCGCCGGCTCCGTCTTCAAGTTCGCTAGGCACGGCCGGTGCGGCACGGACGTGAGCGAGCTGCTGCCGAACGTCGCCAAGGTCGTGGACGACCTCTGCTTCGTCAAGTCGGCCTACACCCAGGCGATCAACCACGACCCGGCGGTCACGTTCGTGCAGACCGGCTCGGAGCTGGCCGGCCGGCCGAGCTTCGGCGCGTGGCTGTCCTACGGCCTCGGCAGCCTGAACGCGAACCTGCCGGCGTTCGTCGTCCTGGTCTCGAAGGACCGAACCGAGCAGGGGCTGTACGCCCGCCTGTGGGGCAGCGGCTTCTTGCCGAGCCAGCACCAGGGCGTCCGCTTCCGCAGCGGCAAGGACCCGGTCCTGTATCTGCAAAACCCCGACGGCGTGACGGCCGCGTCCCGCCGCCAGATGCTCGACCGGCTCGCCGAACTGCACGCCGCCGGCGACGACGGCGGCAGCCCCGAGGTCGCGGCCCGCGTGGCCGAGTATGAGATGGCCTACCGGATGCAGACCAGCGTCCCCGACGTGATGGACCTGTCTCGCGAGCCGGCGGGCGTCTTCGACCTGTACGGCCCGGACGCGAAGACGCCCGGCACGTTCGCCGCCAACTGCCTCTTGGCCCGCCGGCTGGCCGAGCGCGACGTGCGGTTCATCCAGCTCTATCACCCCGGCTGGGACCACCACGGCAACCTGCCGGCCGGCATCCGCCGCCAGGCGAAGGACGTGGATCGCGCCTGCTACGGGCTGATCGAGGACCTGAAGCGGACGGGGCTCTTGAAGGACACGCTGGTTGTCTGGGGCGGCGAGTTCGGCCGGACGAACTACAGCCAGGGCAAGCTGACCGCGACTGACTACGGCCGGGACCACCACCCGCGGTGCTTCACCATGTGGTTCGCCGGGGGCGGCGTGAAGCCGGGGCTGACCTACGGCGCGACCGACGAGTTCGGCTACAACGTGGCCGAGAACGGCGTCCACGTCCACGACGTCCAGGCCACGATCCTGCACCTCCTGGGCATCGACCACGAGCGGCTGACGTACAAGTTCCAGGGCCGGCGGTACCGGCTCACCGACGTCCACGGGTCGGTAGTACAGGGGCTACTCACGTGATCCGTACCCGTGATGGCCGTGAGTTCGAGGCACAGCGACGGCCTGAATGGCCAGGCACAGTGCACCGTGCCGACGAGTCAACGGTCTAAAGGCACCCCCGAGGAGTGTCTGCCTACCCAACATTCACAGACACGTAGGGTCGGTATCGAACGCACGTGCCTCTTTAGGAGTCCGGTGTTTGGTCATTGCACCGCTGCGGGACTGAATTCAAACCGAAGCTTCTTCGGCCGAGCGGCGTCGCGGATTCGCGAGTCGGCTTCCTCGACTTTCACCGTCAGTGAGGCCAGTTGGTCCTTCAGTTCCGGTGCCGCGCCTTGCGCGTGCGCTTTCTGCGACAGCGATCGCCACATACCGACGACACCTTCTTTTTCAGACACAGCCGCCAGCACAGCGCGAGCTTGTGCCGTGATCGGGTTTTCCGCCCTCGCTTGTGGGTCAGTTGGTAACGCGGTCAGGTTGATTCCGGCGGCCAAGTCTTTGGAGGAGAATCGCCCGCCAGGAATGCCGTCGATTTTGAGCTGGTAATCGCCGTCCTTTAGTCCAGTAACCCGCAGTGTGTAGCTGCTTAGCTCTAACACGTCGGGTGCGAGTGGGAGTACAGCCCGTGCCGAGTCGGCAATCGGAAACGGCAGGCACTCGTCCCGACGGGCAAACGAAAGGTAGGTGCCGTTACTGTTCGTTTCGGTCACTGCACATCCTTTGGCCTCAGTCACAGTGCCGCCTGCGTCGACTGTGGCACTACTGACGAACCCACTGGCCCCAAGCGCCTTGAGAAGTGCGGCCGCCATCATCAGTTGGCCGGGCGGGCCGGGGTGAACGGGATCCCCTTGCATCGACACGGGCTTGTCTGGGCTTCTGTCCTGTGCCGCCAGGAATGCGCGCAGGTGCTCGGCACCTGCCAAGGAGTTATCTGCCGCTGCAGACTTCAGGTTGGATAGGGCGCTGGCCAGTGATTCGCGCGGCTTGTTCTTACCCCAGATATCGATTAGCGCGTGAAACTGGTCGGCGTATGGAATTCCCTCCTTCGCGCAGAAGCTCTTGAGACCGATAGCGTATTCGCTGAGCCGCTGGTTCCGACCATTCAGCTTTGCCATGGTCACACCGTCGTTCACGGGGCTTGCGGACAGGATGACCGGCCTGGCATTAATGGCGCGGATACGGCTAACCATCGTACCCATGTTGCCGATGAATCGTTCGGTCGGCGTTCCGCCGCTGTCGTTCATCCCCAGTTCGACCGAGACGACGGTCGGCTTCCACGCACCAATGTCGTAGTCGAACCGGGCAAGAGTCGTGGGAATGGTGTGTCCGCCCACGCCGGAATTGCGAAACGCAAACTTCATCTTCGGGTAGCGCGCAAAGCAGAATGCCTCGAAGTAATTCGAGTGCAGGTGCTGGGCGGTGATACTGTCGCCGGCCATCACCCAGACGTCACCGTCCTTGAGCGGGAAGCCTGTCGTGGGCTCAGCGGCAGACAAGACAGAGAAAGTAAGCAATACGATGGGAATGGCGTGGCGCACGGATATGTCTCCGGAGTGGTGTCGAAGAGTCCGGGGCGGGCCGTCGATTGTAACCAATGGATGTCGCGGTGGCCAGAATTTGCTGCGACATGGGCCGCCGGTCGAACGGGAATGGTCCGTCGATCAGTCTCTTGATGAGGTTAGGCCGTCCGGAACACGCCTCTGGCTCTACGCCGTCGCACCGCCGTCGATGACGAACACCTGTCCCGTAACAAACGATGCCTCATCCGAGGCCAGGTAGAGTGCGGCGTGGCTAATCTCGTCCGGCTGGCCAATACGCCGGATTGGCTGGGTCGATTCGACTGTAGCGCGATACTGCTCGTCCTTCCAATAGAACTCGCTGAAATCCGTCTGGATCAGCCCAGGCGCGATGGCGTTAACGCGAACACCATGCGGGCCGAATTCCCGGGCCCAGCTCCGCGTCATCATCAGTAGCCCAGCCTTGGTGAAGCTGTAGAGCAGACTGCCCGGTTGAGGCTGGAGCCCCGCGATCGAGGCAATGTTGATTATCGATCCGCTGCGATTCTCTTCGATCATCTTGGGCACCGTCAGCCGGACGAGACGGAGAGCACTCTTGACATTGATCTCCACCATCTTGTCAAACATCTCGTCAGTCACATTCAGGGATGGTCCCTGCCCAATATTCGTGGCACTGTTGTTGACGACGATGTCGATTGGCCCCAACCTCGTTTCGGTTTCGCGGACAAGATTCTCCAATTGATCCACCCTGCCGACGTGACAGGCGATTGGAACGACTTTTCCCGGTAAGGCGGCGAACTCGTTGGCCGTGGCCTGTAGAGTCTCGAGCTTGCGACTGGCGATAGCGACGCTTGCACCCGCCTCCGCAAATCGCTTGGCGATGGCCTTGCCGATCCCACGTCCGCCGCCGGTGACGATGGCGACTTTACCCTTCAATGAAATCGACGCGGACATGAAAACCTCGGCTCACTCGCGGTACAGTGCTTCCAACTCGGCGGCGTATTTCGCGAAGACGATGTTGCGACGGAGCTTCAGACTGACGGTCATTTCACCGGACGCCACGGAAAACGGCTCCGGGACGACAACGAACTTTTTCACCTGTTCGTAATTAGCAACATCGGCCAAGCGTAACATCAGACGCTTCTGGAGGGTTTCCAGGACAGCAGGGTCGCGGGCCAGATCGCGATTTGAAGTGCGATCGGCAACCGGAGGTCCATTAATTGAGATTGCTGCCCGAAGGCTGTCCCAGTGGGGTACGAGCAGGGCAGTCAGGAAGTGTCGCCCCTCGCCATACACGACGGCCTGGTCAATACAGTCGTCGGCCACGAGCAAGCCTTCAATGTAGGTTGGCACGACTTTCTTGCCGTTTGAGAGGACAAGAAGGTCCTTCTTGCGCCCGGTAATTGTCAGGTATCCGTCCGCGTCAAGCGATCCGAGGTCGCCGGTATGCAGCCAGCCGTCGCAGATTGTTTCAGCGGTTGCTTGTGCGTTATTCCAGTATCCGAGCATGATATTCGGCCCGCGCGCCAACACTTCGCCGTCTGCCGAGATTCTCAGCTCGACGCCGGGCAATGCCCGACCGACGGTGCCGACCTTGCACTGCCCTGCCAGGTTAAACGTCAACACTGGCGCACTCTCGGTGAGTCCATAGCCGGTTAGGATCGGCAGCCCAGCATCCCGAAGGATACGTTCGAGAGCCACGGGCAATGGGGCGCCGCCTGCTCCGAGAAAGCGGATGCGCGGGCCGAAGATGTGGCGTAGCCGCTCCCCCATAATAGCCGGGTCGGGTGAAGCGACGGCTGCCAGAACCTTCTCGTAGAATCGCGGGACGCACGAGAGGCAATGCGGCTGAATCTCGGCGAGATTGGCCACGACTGTCTCCGGTGACTCAGCGAGGCAGAGGGTCGCGCCTGCCACGATCCATTCGTAGAAATCGCAGGTTCGGGCATAGATATGGCTTAGCGGCAGCCAGCAGAGGTTAAGCTCGTCGGGCTGAACCGGCTCCGCTTCGAGGCATGCCGTGACATTGCTGACAATGTTTCCGTGGGACAGCATCACGCCCTTGGAATCGCCAGTGGTCCCTGACGTGTACATGATCGTCGCAAGGGCATCTAGCTCCAACGCAGCCTCGCGATTGTTCAATTCGGTCATGAGGCGGTCTTGGGCGTCTCGACCTTTCTTGAGGAACTCGTCCCATGCGATTGCACCGTCGCTGGCTGCTTGTGAATCGAAGACGACAATGCCGGTTAAGTCCGGCAATTCTCGTTGGACGTGAAGTGCCTTTTCCAGTTGCGCAGCGGTCGAAACGAACAGCCAGCGGGCACCGGCATCGCGCAACTGAAAGTGGATCTGCCTGGCACTCAGCGCAGCGTGCGGCGATACGGTGACGGCCCCAGCGGTGAGGATTCCCAGGTCAGCGAACAACCACTCGACACGGTTCTCACCCAACAGCCCAACGCGATCGCCGGGCTGGATGCCGGTATCGACAAGTGCCGCGGCACATGCCCGCACGGCGTTCCGATACTCCGACCAACTGAGATCCTGGTAATGGCCATTGCGAGGGAATCGAACAGCGACTCGCGTTCCGAATCGCTCGGCTTGGCGGCGATGGGCTTCGGCAAGGTTTCGGTAAATCATCATCGGCCCGTCCTTCACGGCTTCAGATCGCCGCAGACCGGCGCGTTCCAACCCAGGGCGACGTGTTCCGCCAGTAGCCGATCGATCGAATCGGTGATGGTCGCAGGCATGGGCGACGAACGGCGTGCCGTCAAATCCACATGAGTACTGACAACCTCAGCGGTGGCGGCCAACACATTGAGTTCGTCGATCGTCATGAAGTGAATCGAATGCCAGCGCTTGGCCGATCGGCCGAGGACGCGGCTGCGAAGCGTCACGTGCTGCCCGAGGCGCACTTCCTTGAGGTAGCGAAAGTGCTGGGCCAGCGCGAAGCTCCCCGCATGATTGGCCGAGAAGTATTCCCGGTTGAGGCCGACCATCTGGAACAAGCCCCAGGCGGCCAAGCTGAACAGGTGGGTATACCACATGACGTTCATGTGGCCCATCTCATCCATGTAGGCATCGGGGATCACGGCCCGGTGCGTGATCGGTAGCGACATCCAATCCATCATCCCGCCCTCACGGCGTCATGGCACGTTCTGCATCGAGGGCCGCAAACGTCTTACCTGTCGCGGCCAAGCGCTTGAGCAGTGGGGCAGGTGCCCACAAGTCTCCGTGCTGCTGCTCGAATTGGCAGACGCGATCGTAGACGCGCTTCAGCCCGATAGTGTCAGCGTACCACATCGGCCCGCCGCGGTGGGGCGGGAAACCATAGCCGTAGACGTAGACGATGTCGATATCGCTGGCTCGAAGGGCAATGCCTTCGTCAAGTATCTTCGCGCCCTCGTTGATGAGAGAGTAAACCGTCCGCTCGACGATTTCCTCCGCCGAGAGTGAGCGGCGAACGATATTCGCCTCCGCGGCTGCGTCCTGCGCGAATCGAGCAGCGTCCGGGTTAGGATTTGGTGTGCGGCTGCCAGGCTCATAGCGATACCAGCCGATCCCGGTCTTTTGTCCGAAGTGCCCAAGCTCGCAAAGACGATCCTCGACCCGGAACGCCTTTCGCCCCGGCGGCTCCAGGTGTCGGTACTCGTTGCGGATACGCCAGCCAATGTCCAGCCCAGCCAGGTCGAGAACGGCCAGCGGCCCCATCGCCCAACCGAATGCTGCCAAAGTCGCATCGACCTCCTCGATCTTCGCGCCTTCCTCGACCAGGAATTGCGCCTCGCGGACGTACGGAAGGAACATCCGATTGCCGACGAATGCGCGACAGTTGCCAACGAGCACGCCGACCTTGCCAAGCCGTTTCGCCAACTCCATTGACGTCGCGATCACAGCTGGGCTGGACTGCTTGCCGCGCACAATTTCCAGCAACTTCATCACATTCGCCGGGCTGAAGAAGTGGTGGCCGATTACCTGTTGCGGTCGACCCGTGGCCGACGCGATTTGGTCCACGTCCAGTGTCGAGGTATTCGTGGCGAGGATTGCGTCGGGCCGGGCTACTCGGTCCAGTTCGGCAAATACCTGCTTCTTTAGCGACATGCCTTCGAACACCGCTTCGACCACAATGTCGGCTTCTGCGAATCGGTCGTAGCTCAACGTAGGCTCGATGCGAGCGAGGCGCTCGTCCATCTGTGCCTGGCTCAGCCGTCCCTTCTGGACTGTGGCGGCGTAGTTCTTCTGGATGACGTCAAGCCCACGTTGAAGGGCTGCCTGGTCAGCCTCCTTGAGCAGGACGGGAATCCCCGCATTTGCGTAGGTCATGGCGATGCCGCCACCCATTGTGCCAGCGCCAACGACCGCTGCCCTGCGGATTGGGATGCGGGGCGTATCCTTCGCGATTCCAGGAACCTTGGCAACTTCGCGCTCGGCGAAAAAGACGTGAATCAGTGCCTTCGACTGATCCGAAAACAGGCATTCGCGGAACAGGCTGGCTTCCCGTTTAAGACCATCCGCAAATGGGAGTTCGATCGCCGCTTCGACGGCATCGACAGCCTTGGCAGGGGCGATCATCCCACGCGCCTTCTTCGCAACTTGATCGCGCACCATGGCCAGGATCGGGGCGTTGGCCGCGGCAGTGCCCAGTTTGGCTGTGAGGTCGCGAGTCCGGCGTGGCGGCTTGCCGAGGAACTCGCGCGCGAAGGCGATGGCACCAGGTACGAGGTCGCCCTCAATGAGTTTGTCGAGAATGCCACACGCAAGCGCGTCGGCAGCACGGACCGGTTCGCCACCGGCGCACATCTCCGCGGCCTTTGCAACACCCGCCAAGCGAGGCAACCGTTGTGTACCGCCGGCGCCAGGGATTAGCCCGATTTTGACTTCCGGCTGGCCGACCTGCGAACCCGGGACGGCTACCCGGTAGTGGCACGCCATCGCCATTTCCAAACCGCCGCCAAACGCAGTTCCGTGGATGGCACAAACCACTGGTTTCGGGCAACTCTCCAGAGCATCGAGCATTGGGTCCAAGCCAATATCGAGCGATCTCTGTCCGGAGGTGAGCTTGCCAAACTCCTTGATGTCCGCCCCGCCGCAGAAGGTCCGGCCGGCACCGGCCAGCACAATGGCCTGAATTGTGTCGTCACCGCGCAGTGATTCCAGAGCGGCAAGGATGCCCTCCGGTACACCTGGACCGATTGCGTTGACGGGCGGATTGTCAATCGTGATGACGCCGATGTCGCCATGTCGAGTCACAGATACCAAATCAGTCATTGGAGAGTCTCCGCTTGGCTAACACAACTCGAACAGGCCGGCCGCCCCTTGGCCTCCGCCAATGCACATCGTGACGACACCATACCGCGCCTTGCGTCGCTGCAACTCGTTGATAATTGTGCCGACTAATCGCGCCCCGGTCATTCCGAAGGGATGCCCGATCGCGATCGAGCCGCCGTTAACGTTTAACTTCGCCGGGTCGATCCCCAGCCGATCGCGACAGTACACGACCTGCACGGCGAACGCTTCATTCAATTCCCACAGGGCGATGTCGTCCACGGTCAGTCCGTGTCGCTTCAGCAACTTCGGGACGGCGAAAACAGGGCCGATGCCCATTTCATCCGGTTCGCAGCCAGCGACGGCAAATCCGCGAAAGACGGCTTTGGGGACGACTCCGAGTGCCTCGGCCCGCGACCGCGACATCAGCAGGGCAACGGACGCGCCGTCGGACAGTTGCGACGCATTCCCCGCTGTCACCGTGCCTTGGCCGCTCTTGGGATCGAAGTATGGTTTAAGCGATAGCAATCCCTCTAGCGTCGTATCGGGACGATTACATTCGTCACGGTCGACAGTAACCTCTTCCTTGTCGACGACCTGTCCGGTTTTCTTGTCCAGAACGCCACGGTTGACGCGCATCGGGGCAAGTTCCTCCTGAAAAAAGCCCTCCTGTTGTGCCCGAGCCGTGCGTTGTTGACTGGAAAGGGCATATTCGTCCTGGACCTTGCGGCCGATCTTGTAACGCTTGGCGACAACCTCCGCCGTATCGCCCATGACCATGTAGATTCCAGGCTTGTGCTCCTGGACCCAAGGGTTGGGATCGCGCCGAATGTTGGCGGTTGCCGTGATGCTCTCGACGCCACCGCCGAGGGCGGCTTCCGCGCCGTCGTGCATGATTTGATGCGCGGCCAAGGCGATGGCTTGAAGCCCCGATGAGCAAAAGCGGTTCACAGTCATGGCAGCGACGCTGACTGGCAGACCGGCGCGAACAGCCGCAATGCGGGCCACGTTGTCCCCTTGCGAACCTTCGGGCAAGCCACAACCGAGTACAACGTCTTCGATCTCAGCCGGGTCAAGCGCAGGCACTTTCCGCAAGACGTCCGCGACACAATGCGCAGCCAGGTCGTCTGGCCGTGTCAGGTTGAATGAACCGCGGAACGACTTTGCAAGCGGTGTCCGCGAACTGGCGACAATGACGGCCTCTCTCACGACAATCTCCCGCTACAAAATGGTACGCGGCTCATTGACAACTCGACACCGACACGAGCATACTCGACCGACTCGATTCGCGGACGCTGCTGCACACGCGGGCCGCCGGAACCACAACCATGCCGAGACGGTCCAATCTGATCTTCACGCTTTGTGTGCTCGTCGGCATCAACACCGTGAATTTCTACGACCGACAGGTGCTCGGGGCCGTGCAGGAGAAGATCCGTCGGGACTGGAGCCTCTCCGATAGCCAGCTTGGTAGTCTGGGAACCGCGTTCATCCTGTTGTATGCGTTTGTTGGCTTACCGCTCGGGCGACTGGCCGATCGCGCACGGCGAACATGGATCTTGGCCTGTGGTGTTGGCTTGTGGAGCGTGTTTACCTTCGCGTCTGGGTTCGCCGCGGGGTTTTGGACCCTATTTGCTCTTCGGCTCGGCGTCGGGATCGGTGAAGCGAGTTGCGCTCCTGCTGCCAGTTCCTTGATCGGCGACCTGGTTTCGGCCGAGCGCCGTGCACGGGCCATGTCCGTCTTCATGGTCGGCCTGCCGGTCGGACTGGCACTGAGTTTTTTCATTAGCTCAGCCGTTGCGGAACGCTACGGCTGGCCTGCTGCATTCTTTGTCGCTGGCGTGCCGGGTGTGCTCCTGGCGGTTGCAGCACTATTCATCGCCGATCCCATCCGTGGCGGCGCTGACATTCCCACTCCGGTAGCTGAGCCACCGCCAACCCCCTCATTCTCCGATGTGGCACGATGCGTATTGAGCCTTCCCACCATGTGGTGGATCATCGCCTCTGGGGCGCTCCACAATTTCAACATGTATGCCCTGGGCACATTTATCTCGTCGTTCTTGATCCGTTACCACGAGGTCAGTATCGCGCGCGCTGGATCCATCAGTGGTTTGGTCTACGGGGTTGGCGCGCTGGGAGTTTTCGCAGGCGGATGGTTGGGAGACTGGGCCTACCGGTCCCGAGTCAGCGGCCGATTGCATGTGGCGTGGATCGGATTAGCGACAGCGATTCCGTGCCTGCTCGTAGCCTTGGCCGCTCCTCGCGGCGCTGTCGGTCTGTGCGTTGCCGGCCTATTGCCTGGTTGCCTGTTGCTCTACACATATTACGGCACCGTCTATGCGACGATTCAGGATGTCGTCGAACCGTCGATGCGCGGCACAGCAATGGCGATCTACTTCTTCGCGATGTACTGTCTCGGTGCCGTCCTCGGTCCGATAGCGACGGGTTGGACCAGCGACTATTTCGCTCGCCGGGCCGCCGCAGCCGAAGGTTCCTCTTCTGTGATCGAAGTGCACAGGGCCATTGGCTTGCACGATGCCATGTACCTCATCCCGATCTTGGACGCTGCACTGGTCGTCGTGCTATTCATGGCGTCCCGAACCGTGGCAAAGGACCACTTTCGCCGCACAACGCCAACCGGGCAGAGGTAGAGCGGTCATTTGTTCTCGTACCGCATTAGGATCTCGGCACGCGATACGCCTGCAAGCGCCTCAAATCCACCTGCGAGGACGAGGTCGGCCAGCCGGCCCACATCGCGGAAGTATCGATCACTGGGCCGTTCGCCCGTGATCTTTCGACGCAAGTCTTGGCAAAGAATGTCCGCCGAGGATTTGGCTGCTTCGCTGGCCTGCCGATGTCCCCACAGGGCGGTTACCAGCATCACGATCGTGTCCTGTGTCCGTTGCGACAGCTCGGTCATGCGACATTGCCGGTCCGCGAGCTTGAGCTGGTGTTTGACCATGGTCGCGCTGATCTCCTTGCGCAGCCGGCCGAAGCTCTCACGTGCGAAATCAACATGCGCTTGCAATGGGGAACTCAGGCCAGTGACCGGCTCTCGGTCGTGACTGGCGAACGTTTGACCAACCTTCCATTTGCCATACGACCACAGCTCGCGTCGCAGCCGCCACAAGTGTGTTGGGTTGGCTGGATTCAACGACTTCATCCGATGTTGCTGAAGGGCCATGCCGATCGGCTCGAAGTACGCTTTGCCGTGCTCCTTGACGATCGACTTGAAAAACGCCATGCCGAGCATCTCACCCTCGCCCTCGTAGATGCACGGGGCCAGGAGGTCGTGCACATTATCGCCGAAAAGGTGTCCGGCGAGGAACGACCGGCCGCCATGCGTCTTCATGAGCAATTCGACGGCAGCTTCCTTCAACGACTCGCTGCCGAAAATCTTGGCAACGATGCACTCAAGTTCGCCCCGATAGCCCTCGTCAATGAGCCAGGAACACCAAGCGACGAGAGCGTCTGAACCGGCGATCAGGCCAGCCAGTCGGGCAATGCGCCTCTTCACGAGTTCGCGTGTGCTGATCGGTTGACCGTATGTCCTTCGGAACTCGACCCAAGGCAAAATGCTTGCCAGCATTACTCGCATCGTGCCAGCCGCACCGGCACACACAGCTACGCGGCCGAGGTTTAGCCCGTGGTATGCGATGGTTAGGCCGTTACCCTGAGGTGGCGTCAGCAGGTTCTCGCGGGGTATCCGGAAATCCTTGAACCGCAGGCCGTTGTTGAACCCACGGCGCAGGGCGTGAAGCTGGTATGGGACGATTTGAAACTGGTCGTTCTCGTGCGGCGGGAGGTCCGCAATGACGACAGCAGGTTGGCCTTTCAACATCACGACAAGCCCGATCGTCCGGCCGGGTAAGCAATGCGTGATGAACAGCTTCTCGCCGTTCACCTCGAAGTAATCACCGGCATCGACGGCCGTTGTGCGCAACGCTGTCAGATCAGACCCTGCCCACGGCTCTGTCAAGGCAAACGCCGACCGCGCCTCGCCGCTGGCCATACGGGGCAGGAAGCGCTGCTTTTGCTCCGGAGTCCCGAACGCCCGGATTGGATCGACGGCACCAATGCACCCGTGGACCGACCCCATGCCGGCCACCATCTCTTCAATGGCCGACATCTGCGTGTGGAAGCGAGCGTAGCGCGCGAACGAGGCACCTTGGCCGCCGTACTTTGGGTCGATCAACATTCCCCAATACCCGGCCGAGGACAGGTCATCCACGGTTCCGGCTGAGATTTTGCCCTGGTCGTCGTAAAGTGTGCCCGCGTCGCGATGTTGTCGGACGACATCGAGGGAACGGTTCATCGCTGCATCGCAGGGGGCGGCGGCCGGTAATGGCGGCGGCATGAATGTTTCGAGGGGAACCTTACCATCCCAAACCGCCCGGTGAGCCGGGCTGCTGGTCGTGCGGAGTCGTTCGGCGTAGAGGCTCTCCACCTGTTCGTCGGCTTTGTCGATGGCGCCGGTGCGGCGGACTTCTTCGTCCGACTTGCCACCGAGCCGCAGGGCCGTCTCAGCGAAGCTCCGTTGCTCGCCGTCCGCCTTCGGCGAGACACTCATAGTTGGTTTCCTTTCGTCCAATTCTCAATTCCGACCGTGGCCGGAACACAGTGCTTTCTGCGAATCGCTAGCGACACGTTGGCACCTCTCGTCAGTCGGTCACGGTCTCGTTCTACTGGCAGGCCGGAACAGACGCCATAAGAAACTTGCTACGCTTCGAAGGGGCCGACCAAATCCGTGATACGACCGGTCATTCCATAGATACGGTTGCCGCGACGTCTGATTGAGTTGGCACAGGTGGCTCGAAAGGACGGAGCCGGCATCGATTGTCGGACGGAGTCGGTTCACATCTCGGACGACAGTTCGGCGGCGACATTGGCTTATCCAGGCACTTCGTCGCCTACCTTGTGAACTTCGCGATTCGCCCTTTTGGACCGACCGCCCAACCCTGACCCGTCGACGTAAATGCGACGCTATTGTAGTTCTCGCGATCGAGCGGCTTCCACGTCCTGCCGTCATCCAGCGAGAAATGGGAACCGTTCGTACCTACTGCGACCCACCGATCCATTGCCCATGCGACGGCCGAGCGGAAAGGAAGTGACTTGTCGATTAAGGTCCAGGTCGTTCCTCCATCAGTTGTGATTGCGGCTGTGGAACCGGCGTCATTGGACTTGCGGTAGTCGCCACCGACGATCACGCCATGATTCCGATCGCGGAAGGCGATCGAGAAGATCCCAGCCGACTCGACGCCAGCCTGTATCGGGGTTTCGCTGACTGTCCAAGTCCGACCACGATTGGATGACCGAAAGACCCTTGCCGTCTTGGCCCCTCCAGTGACAAACCACACGTCGTTCGCGCCATGAGTTACCAGACACGTCCCGCTGGCGGCAAACGCTCCCTCGTTTTGCGTGGCTGGCGGAAGGTGCATCGCCGGCATTTGTCTCCAGTTCGCACCGCCATCGTCCGTTGCAATCAGTTGAAACCGGCCCTTCACGGGGTCGCCGAGCGCGATACCGCTTGTGCTATCCCAGAAGGCCATGGCGTCGAAGAAGGCGTCGCGGTCGGCGTTCTTAAACTGAAGGGACCAGGTCTTGCCACCATCAGTCGTTTTGTAAATGCGGGCGTCTTCGCCGAGCCCAGCGCTCAGTACGTACGCCGTATTCGCGCTGAACGCTTCGATATCGCGGAAGTCGAGTTTGTCAGCATCGGGCACCTTTCCGACAGTCCAGGTCGCTCCGGCGTCCGTTGTGCGCACGTAGGTCCCGGTCGTGCCGCTGGCCCACACAACTTGTGCGTCAACGGCGCACAAGCCGCGAAAATCTGCCTTGGATTCGATTGGCTGCTGTCGCCACTGAGCACAAACCGCTGAAGCAAAGATCCCGAGGTATGCCGTGGTGATCCGGAAGAGTCGCATCGGTATTCCCCACCTACGTGTCGTTGTCGTAGCGGCAGGACAAGGGTTGGCTCGGACGTGCGATCGGGCTCGGCGGCTCGCCGCGTGCTTCGCAAGATCGACGTACCAACTTTGGCCTGCAATGCAGACAAATGAGGCAAACTCGTGGCCAGATATGCCATGAAATGCGGAGCGGAGAGGGAGGGATTCGAACCCTCGATAGGATTGCTCCTATACCGGTTTTCGAGACCGGCCCATTCAACCGCTCTGGCACCTCTCCGGGGAACGGTTGACGTGATTATAGGGCCGCTTCGCCTGCTCGAATAGCCCGTGCTCGGCGCACTCGATCAACGGCAGTGCGTACACCTGCCGAAAGCGATGGTATGACGCCGCGGGCCACCTACCTGGCTTCATTGACCGACGATGTTCGGGCGTTTCGAAGCTACCTGCGAGCTGAGCGAGGACTCGCGAGCAACACGATTCTTGCCTACGGGCGCGACCTCGACCGCTTCGCGGATTGGGCCATCGACGGTCTACGCGATTACCTAAAGCCGACGCTTCTGGAACTCAGTCACTACGTGGCCTTTCTGCACGATTGCAAACTTGCCCCCGCAAGCGCCGCACGTCACTTGATCGCGCTCAAGGTATTTTACCGCTTTCTCCGACTCGACGACCGCGGCGATCCCGCGGCCGTCGAACTGTTATCATCGCCGACGTTATGGGAACGGCTGCCGTTCATCCTGTCTCCCGAGAGCGTTGAGAAGCTTCTCGCGGCACCGCGGGCCGAAGACCGCTTCTTTGCGCGGGACAAGGCGATACTCGAAACGCTCTATGCGACCGGGGGAAGGGCTTCGGAAGTGGTCGGGCTGCTCCTGGACGATTTGCATCTCGATTCTGCGTTTTGTAAATGCGTTGGGAAGGGGAGCAAGCAGCGAATCGTACCGCTAAATGCCCCAGCAATTGCTGCGTTGCGCGCGTACCTAGCCAGCCGCCAGGCCGATACCGCCCCGTGGGTATTCGTCAGTCGTGCTGGACGTCGGCTAACGCGCGAGATGCTATGGATGATCGTAAAGAAGTACGCACGTCGGGCTGGGCTTAGCAGTCGAGTCAGCCCTCATACGCTGCGACATAGCTTTGCGACTCATCTGCTCGCGGGCGGTGCCGACCTACGAATCGTTCAAGAGATGCTCGGGCACGCCAACATTCGCACGACGCAACATTACACGCACGTCGATCGCGATCGCCTAAAAGCGATTCACCGGCAATTCCATCCGCGAGGATAAAACGGGTACGATCGAGAACTGGCCTCGCTCGTACCCGCCAGAGTCAGGTCGTCATGGAAGCCGAAACCCGAATCGGCTAACGTTTACGAGTTGGGGCTGATTGGTGTCGACCTCAGTCTTGATCCACGGAATCGCCTTGCGCATCTTGATGAAGTCGTTGCAGTACTCGACGATCTTTTCCTTGACGCCGAACTGTTGATTGGCCAGCAAGTTCTGACCAGACAATTCGGTGCCTTTGATCTCGATGAGCTTGGCGGCTTTCGGGTTTTCTTTGCCGTTCGGCAACGTCTTGAGCAACTTGACCCAGGCCTCTGCATCCGTTTTGGCCTTCGTGTCTCGGTCGCCTACGATAAAGCCCATCGGCACTTTTTCACGAATCGCGGGATGGGCTCGAACCCAATCATTGAGGTTGTAGTTACCGCCGGAGGCCGGTCGACTCACCGCACTCAGTGCCACACATCCGGCGATGTCGTCGCCAGCCAGCTTCGGTGTCCCATTTGACTTGAGTGGTACGAATCCCACGTTGTAGTAGCGGTTGAATTCGGTCGAAACCCAGAGAAGAGCGAGGCTTGCGCCTTCGCCCGCACCGATCACAATGAGGCTCCCGGAATTACAATCGCCGGTATCGTTCTTCTGATCCAAGTACCGGCGCGCCGCTGCTACATCCTGCACGAGCCAAGGGAAATATCCTTGTTTGAAATCTGAGTTAATCGTCGTGGTCTTGGCTAAACCGGATCCTTTGAAGCCGCTCTTCAGGTTTGCAAACCCCGGATTCCAGAAATCCCTGTTCACGACCGTGCTTGCACCATGCCCCCGAAGGTCGAACGTCAAGACGGCGAATCCATCGGCCTGCAGTGCTCGGGCTAGCGCATCCCATTCCGCCTTTGATCGGTCCTTACCCCGGTCGTGGATCATCAACACGCAGGGCGTGTCGCGGCCTCGATTACCCCTGTAAAACGTTCCCGATAGCTCGGCACCATCCAATGTCGGAAGGGGGACCGTGATCTTGGAATCATCGCGAGGTGCTTTTGTGTCTTTGTCTTTACTCGTCGCCGGTGCCTGTGCTGATGCTGCCAGGCTGCCAAGCAATACCGCGATACCGGCCACAAGCTGGCACCCGCTCGTCCGGCCGCGCTGAAACGTCATAGCTAACCTCCGCTATCTGAAGGCGTCAATTATTCTCAAATCCTAAGCCAGCCGCTTCATCTGGTCAATGTGGGCCGCCTACACTTGGGCTTTCCACCGGCTCATGACGCACTAAAGCAGTCTTCGCCCGTGGGACGTGGAATCTACCGCCGATGAAAATCGCTGTACTGGGGGCTGCCGGGCAGCTTGGCCGGGACTTGACCCCGCGTCTTCCGGGAGATGTGGTCTCGCTGGATCGATCCCGGATCGACCTAACTCAACCGAAGACAGTCGCCACGGCGCTCGACGAGATTCGACCACACATAGTCGTTAACTGTGCAGCTTACAATTTTGTGGATAAAGCCGAAGCGGAGCCGGACCTGGCTACCGCAGTGAACGCGTGGGGCGTTCGAGCATTGGCACTGGCATGCCGCAATCTCGACGCGATATTGGTTCATTTCAGCACGGACTACGTATTTGGCCTCAATACGGCACACCATGCGCCCTATGCCACGAGCGATGCCCCGGGACCTGTCAGCGTCTACGGCATCGGCAAATTAGCAGGCGAATATGCGGTTCGGGCCATTTGCCCCAAGCACTTTGTCATTCGCACCTGCGGGCTGTATGGCGTTTGGGGGTCTGGTGGGAAGGGCGGCAACTTCGTCGAAACGATGCTGCGACTTGCTGGACAAGGAAAGCCACTGAGGGTTGTGAATGACCAACACTGTACGCCGAGCTATACGGCCGACGTGGCAGATGCAGCATTGAAGCTCATTCTGAGTGATCGCTACGGTCTCTACCACATCACGAACTCGGGCGCGACAACGTGGTACAGTTTGGCTCGCCGCGCATTCGAGCTGGCCGGAATTCGCGCGGATCTCACGCCGATCCCGACCTCGGAGTATCCAACCCCGGCGCAACGACCGGGTTACAGCGTTCTCGCCCTGGATGATTTGCGACACGCAGGCGTCCCGATGCCTCGCCCCTGGAACGAGGCGATCGAAGCATATCTGGATGAGCGAAAGCGAAAGCCATCTCATTGAAGGTCATCAACGAGAGCCGCACGCATCCCGGCAGCGAGAGCCGCTTCGTAGTCGTTGGCACGGTCGTCTCCGATGAACAGAATCGTGCTGGAGTCGCAGCCAGTTGAGCGTGCGACGGTCGAGAAGAAATGAGGAGATGGCTTGCACCAACCGACTTCCGAACTCACGATCACTCGATCGATTCTCGGAAGGCCGTGAACGCCGGCTAACACGGAATGAAGGCGCGTGTCAAAATTGGAAGCTATTGCGACGGTGTGCGCGGCCGATATCGCGGCCTGCAAGTACCGCGCGGCCGGCCCGAGTTGCCATGCCTGAGGTCGGGCAAAGTGATCCCAAAGGTCTTGAAAGCAAGCGGAAGGATCGTCGACGCCGTTCAAAGTGTATCCAACGATAGAACGCCATCGGTCGGCCTCGCGGGCCGCACTTGTACGCCATTCGTCTTTCCGGTCAATTGCTTCTTGTTGAGCCCACACGGTTTGAAATCGCTGGTGTAGGCTTGGTTCATCGATATCAAGGCCGTAACGACGTCCACAGTCGCGGTACGGTGCAATGACGCTTTGCGCGGGGATGATGATTGTACCAACAGCATCAAATACGATGGCCCGAATGCCAGTCCTCAAATGTGGCCCGCCCATTTCCCAACCTCTCGGCTTGACCCAACTTCCCGGAACTGCTATTACAATCTCCTACTTCTACTGTCTCGCACCCTGACGCATTATCGCCTGCGCGGGAAACCATACTCGATGAGCGCGACGGCCACCGCTAAACCACAAACAACCTCCTCCCGCCGTCCGAAACGACTGCAATCGCGAAGCGCTGCCGCCAAGAGTGAACGCTTTGGGTGCCTAAAGCCTGTAGACAACCCATTGGCGATTCGTTCGTACTCCACGTCACTGATTGGCTTAATCCCATTCGCAGGCATAGTCTGTGGCCCGTTGGCCTTCGGACTTGGCCTAGGCGGTTGGTCGCGACGCCTCCGACGACCGGAGTGCGGCGGCGCAAACTTCGCAACCGCGGGAGTTCTGTTGGGGGCGGCGGAAACGCTGACGCATTTCGTTGGGCTTGGATACATCGTCCGAGGCCTCGGCTGGTTGTGACCTCGCTGAGTTCGCGAGTACACGCATCAACCTTTTAGCGGCTTTTCCATATCTTGGCCGCGCGTTATGTTAGATGCAGGTTCGCCTCTCGCCATGACCGGACTCGACAATGTTCCGGCCCGCCTGGATTGTCCTACTGCTACTGACGCCCGCTGCCATCGCGGACTCGACAGACGACGAGTTCTTCGAGGCCAAGGTACGGCCCATACTCGTCGAGCATTGCCACGCCTGTCACGGAAGCGAAAAGGCAAAGGGCGGTCTGCGCCTCAATAGCCGCGAGAATTTCATCAAGGGCGGCGACAATGGCCCCGTTGCGGACCGCCTTATCGAAGCCGTCGGCTATAAGAATCCCGAACTGCAGATGCCCCCCAAGGGCCGGCTCCCGGAAGCTACCATCGCAACATTGACCGCGTGGGTGAGCAAAGGTACGCCTTGGCCAGTCTCGCGTGTCAAGGAAGTGACGAACACGGAGAGCAAGTTCGATCTCGCAGCGCGCAAATCGTCGCATTGGGCTTGGAAGCCAATACAGTCCCGCGCGGTTCCATCGGTACAAGACTCGGCTTGGCCTCGTGGCCCGGTGGATCGATTTGTGCTGGCGGCGCTCGAAAGGAATGGGAAGCAGGCACGGCCGTCAACGAATCCGCGAACGCTGATCCGGCGATTGACCTTTGACTTGATCGGCCTCCCGCCCGATCCCGTCGATGTTGAGTCGTATGCCGCTCATCCTTCCGACGCAAATCTCGCGCGATATGTCGATCAATTGCTTTCGAGTCCGAGGTTTGGCGAGCGTTGGGCACGGCACTGGCTCGATCTGGTGCGCTATGCGGAGACCCGCGGTCACGAATTCGACTATCCGAACCCCAACGCCCATCATTACCGTGACTACGTCATCCGCGCGATGAATGCCGACGTGCCCTACGACCAGTTCGTCCGTGAGCATGTGGCAGGCGATCTTCTACCAAACCCGCGGCGGAACCTGGCGGCGGGGTTCGATGAATCCATCCTCGGAACAGGGTTTTGGTTCTTCGGTGAGCAGATTCATTCGCCTGTTGACTTGCGACAGGACGAAGCGGACCACATCGACAATCAGTTGGATGTCTTTGGCAAGGCGTTTCTGGGCCTGACAATTGCATGCGCCCGGTGCCACGATCACAAGTTTGACGCGATTGGCACGCGGGACTACTACTCGCTTTCGGCCGTGTTGCATAGCAGCGCATATCGCCTGGCGAGATTCGACACTGTCGAGCGCGAAAGGGCGGCTGCGGTCCGACTCCGCGAGATCGACGTTCAGTTTGCTCCAATCCTTCAACGCGAGGTGATCGCAGCACTACGGCCGCACCTTGCGGCACTTGCCGACAAGGTCAATCGCCAGCGACCCTCACTGGCCGAGTATGAAATTGATCCCAAGTCTGTCATTGTCAATTACTCAACGGCACCCGTAACGGACTGGCGTTCCGATGGCCCGGTGTTCGGCATCGCTCCGCGATACCCGGGCGACTTCGACCCTACGTCACCGCGTCCACGAATCGTCACACGCCAGGCAGCGTACGCCGATCCGCTTTGGGACCGGCTGTCTGTAGCGGCCGGATCAGACAATGATCCTGGCGATCTTGGCAAGGTCGTTCGCGCTGGTCGTACACTTCGAACTCCTGAGTTCGTACTGAAGTCCCCCAAGCTCTATTACCTGATTCGGGGTCAAGGGCTTGCGTACGCTGCGGTTCAGTCGCACACCATGATCGAGGGGCCTTTGCACCGGACTCTGGTTCGTTCGGTCACTGGTAGCGACGAGTTCCGCTGGGTCGAACACGATGTGAATCGATATCCGGATTGTCGGCTGCATGTCGAATTCACCCCGACCTCGCCGAACTTCGCTATTGCCGCCGTGGTTCAAGGTAACGCCCCGCCGCGGTCGATCGACATGACGGCTGAGTTAACGACAGCCTCACTCAATCGAGCGCTCGAGCGAATGGCCGACGATGCAGTGTCCGCACGCATCGTGAATTGGATGCTCACGACCATCGATCCGGACCTGCCATCGTTTGCAAAATACCGTGCTACTCGAAAGGCTGTCCTCGAGGGGCAGGACTGGACGTCACGTCTTTCACCTGCACTCTGGGACGGCAATGGAGTCAACGCACGCGTCGCCATTCGCGGGAATCCCAAGGCGAGCGGTGACGAGGTTCCTCGACGCTTCCTCGAAGCCCTCTCCGGCGATCCACTTCCGGGACCGGGTAGTGGCCGTCTGGAACTCGCCGATCGAATGACGGATTGGACTGTGACGCCATTTGTCCCGCGTGTGATCGTAAACCGCGTTTGGCATCATCTGTTTGGGTGCGGCATCGTTGCAACAACCGACAACTTTGGTGTGCTTGGCGAATCACCCTCCGATGCCGAATTGCTCGATTGGCTTGCTGACGATTTCGTCCGTCGTGGCTGGTCGGTGAAGTCGCTGATCCGCGCGCTCGTCTTGTCGAGTACGTATCGATCTGCGCTAGACCAGCCGCGACGACTCGATGGTGAGGCGATACGGGACTCGTTGCTGAGCCTGGGTGGCAATCTCAGCGCGACAATGTACGGTCCCTCGGTGCGAATGCACCTAACGCCGTTCATGGACGGTCGTGGTAGGCCCAAGGAGAGTGGTCCAGTCGATGGTGGTGGACGTCGCAGTGTGTATGGCGAAGTGCGTCGGAATTTCTTGTCGCCGTTTTTGCTGGCGTTCGACGCCCCGGTACCGTCTACGACGGTTGGTCGACGCAGCGTTTCCAACGTCCCAGCACAAGCCCTCGTGTTGCTCAACGATTCGTTCGTTCATGAGCAAGCCAGGCGGTGGGGCCAGCGGGTGAGTGCGATCGGCGCCGATGCTACCACGCGCATTGACGCGATGTACCGCCAGGCGTTTGCTCGACTGCCGAGCGAGGGTGAACGTGCAGCGTGCCTGGAGTTCGTAAGGAAGCAGGCGATGGATCGCGGGGTGGATATGGGAGATATGGGCGTTTGGGCCGACCTGGCTCACACACTCGTCAATGTGAAGGAATTCATATTCCTTAGCGATTGAAAGGCGGCGAATGATCACACGGCGTGCCATGCTGTCTCGTTGCGCCAACGGTTTTGGTGCGGTGGCATTCACCGCCATAGCAGCCGAAGACACGGAAGCCGGCACGCATCACGCCGCCAAGGCGAAGAGTGTCATCTTTCTGTACATGGACGGTGGGCCAAGTCAGATCGACACCTTTGATCCAAAGCCGTTACTTACCAAGCATCACGGAAGCGACCCTTTCAGTCTGCTCAAGGTTCAGCCCACGCAGTTCGACAATGTCGGCAAGGTGCTTCAGTCGCCGTGGAAGTTCTCCCAATATGGAGCAAGCGGGGCGTGGGTCAGCGATCTGCTGCCGCACCTCGCAACGTGCGTTGATGACATCGCATTCGTCAAATCGGTCGTCGCGAAGTTCCCAGAACACACGAGCGCGAATTACTTCCTGCACACCGGCATCGGGTCGGCCGGCCGACCAAGCATTGGTGCGTGGTTTAGCTATGGCCTTGGCACTGAATCGAAAGACCTGCCAGGCTTCGTAGTACTCAACGGTGGGTTGATTCCACCGGGAGGGATGGAGTGCTTTGGCAGCGGCTTCTTACCGGCTGCCTATCAAGGATCGATCTTTCGCGCAAGCGATCCGCCGCTCGCCAACATCCGGCCACTCGAATCGTCCGTGGCCGCTCAGAAGGCAAAACTCGATCTGATCGGTTCCCTCGACCGCGCCGCGAATCGCCGTGGCGACGCGATCGAATCGGCAATTGCCAACTATGAGACAGCGTTTCGCATGCAGGTGGCGGTTCCCGAACTCACGAACCTGGCCGGCGAGTCGGATTCGACAAAGAAGCTCTACGGCCTCGACGCCGAATTCGGACCGACAAAGATCTTCGCTCGACAGTGCTTGATCGCTCGGCGACTTGTCGAACGTGGCGTTCGTTTCATCGAATTGACGTGTCCCAATGTCGGATTCGATAGATGGGATCAGCACAGCAAGCTCAAGGAGGGGCACGAGAAGAACTGTCGGGCTGTCGATCAACCCGTGGCTGCTCTGCTCAAAGACCTAAAGGCCCGGGGGCTGCTGGCGACAACCCTGGTCGTATGGGCAGGTGAGTTCGGACGTACGCCCTTCGCCCAGGGTTCGGATGGCAGGGACCACAATCCGTTCGGGTTTACCGTTTGGTTGGCGGGCGGCGGCATTAAGGGCGGCGCATCGTACGGTGAGACCGACGAGTGGGGCTATCACGCCATCAAAGACAAAGTCGAGGTCCACGACTTGCACGCGACGATGTTGCACGTACTCGGCGTGGATCACAAGCGGCTCACCGTACGCTTCGGCGGTCGGGATATGCGGCTGACTGACGTTCACGGCGAGGTTGTTCGCGCCATTCTGGCGTAGCAAAAAACCGCAGGCCCGCGGTCCTCGGTCGAAGTCCGCGGGCCTGGTCGCCAATGCGATTTCACCTGGCGATGGAAACCCAATGCTCGGCGACCCCCTTGAGATCCGGAGCATCACCAGGTTCATCAGCGAAGTAGTGACGCTCGATTCGGTGGATGTCGTCGCGTAACTGAGTTGTCCGATCGGCGCTCAGGCCATTGCGTTGTTCGATGGATTCGAGCAGCCCAATGACTGAGAACGGAGTTACATGCTCGGGCACTTGGAAAGCCGACTTTTCGATGGCTTTCGGCTTGCGAAGCAGGGCGACGATCGCCCCAATCAGTCCAAGACCAATAAGGCCTGCGCCACTGAGATACCATTTCCACGCGCTCTTGACTTCGCCGTAGCGAGCTTCGAGCGAGATCTCCGGCTCCTTGACCGGTATGAGATCGGCGTCAGCGTACCGCTGATACGTTATGTCAACGTTCTGTACGCGCGGCTTACCGAACACAAACGTCGCGGGTAGTTCCTTCAGATTCTTCTGTGCTTGGAATGTGACAAGCCAGATTCGTTCGGTGAGCGCTGATGTCTCTTCGGTCTCCTGATCGTACTTCGCAACGGAAACACCTTGATCCTCCGACTTGGCCACCTCAAATCCCGCTGGCTTCAAGTCAATCAGGTTTTCCAAATCCGGCACCAGTCCGCGGGCCGATGCCTTAACTTCGAGAATAAGCTTGCCATCTTTCGCTTGTCGTTCATCCAACGTCTGGGTCACGGTGATCTTCTTCGCCGGCCGTACCGGCGGGGTCGCGGACTTGCAATCGATCGGCACAGCGGCACTCTCAACGGGCAGAACAACGTAGCCCGACGTATCGAGGAAATCGAGATCGATGCGCATCGGCGCGATCTTGTCGACCTGTGGTCCCTTCGCCTTTAGGAGCATGTAGCAGTAGGGAGTGACACGCCAACCGTATTCCTTTGTCGCCTGCGAGTGGACGCCCTCCGGTTGGAACGTACACGAGAGGATCTCGAACTGCTCTTTGAGCACTTCCGTAGCTGCAGTCTGGAACTTGTCTCGGTAGTCAGCGGTTGGGCGGCCATAGTTGTAGTAGAAGGAGTATCCGCTGTTCTGATTCTGGAGGTATTTGCCAAAGCCGCCCGATTCGCGTTCGATTTCGCGGGTGTGTTTCAAGTTGACAAAAACGCCGAACGGCTTGCCGTGTCCAATGTCGGTCGAACCATCGACCACGGCCTCCAATTTCACTTCGGACGCGAGGTCCTTGTAGTAGTCGTAGACCTTTTTGGCTTCGTGTGCCGCCTTGTGGTCACCGACGATCGCGAATCCACCCTTGAGGTAGGTGTACTTGCATGCTGGGTTGACGGCGCTCATCTTCGTGAACAGACCGTTGGCGAACTTCGCCACGTGCTTCTCAGCCAATTCTCCCGGGAGCTTGAGAATCGCATCGCGGACTTTCGGCGGTTGCAATACATCGGGCTGCATTTCCTCCTTGAGTTGTGCAAGATCGACGGCTCCCAGGCTTGCGTAGAACCACTGTTCATACACATTGGATGAGAGTTCGTCTTCGGTCATCTCGTGCACCTTCGCGGCGTAGAGGTCGGCAGCCTTTTTGAATTCGGCCATTGCCGCTACGCGAGCCGGCCCGAACGTAGTTGACTTGGCGAGCTCCTGTCGGAAGTTGTTCTCGTCGTGGATCAGGGCGGCCTTCGCCAGCTGAAGATTCCAGTCGTCCGGGAACTTCTTTTGCGCGCCGTCTACGACAGACAGGGCCACCGCGTAGCCGCGCATGACCTCAGCTTCGATATCCTTCTGTTTGCGGTTGGTCCCCTTTGCCTTTTGTTCGGCGGGCTTGCGCCACAAGCCACCCAGGTTTTCGCGCATCTTCTGGGCCAGCCCGGATAGGGTTTTTGGTTTGAGCGTCCCGAGCGGGCCAAACACGTTTTCAATGGCCTCGATCTTGTAAACCTCGGCCGTCGAATGGCTGCTTGTAAACGCTTTGGCGAGCAACTCCTCGTCTGGGTCACCAATAGGTAGCTGCTTGAGTCGTTTGATGACCTCAGCAAGATCGATCAGATTACGCTCTTGCTTGGACCGAGTGAGCGGAATCCCGCTTGCACGTTGTTCAAAGCCGAAAATGAACATGTAGGGGTTTGTCATCCGACGCTGATCGTTCGGATCGTGGTTCTTGATCCATACCCGGAGGAATTCGTTGACCAGATCCTTCGCCTTGTTCGGATGAGTAGTCGCCAATTTCTCGATGTAGGGGAACGCCTGCGTCTCCTCGTTAACCTTGAGGTACAACTGAGCCAGGGCCATCGCGATCTTGGGCCGCAAGTCCTCGTCCACGTGGGCCAGCCAGGCTTCCGAGGGTTGGGCTTGGAGAACATCGCCAGCATTCACCGGCTGAGGCAGATTCTGCTGGCGGTTCATCATGTATGGGTTGTTGCCATCGTCTTCAAAATCCTGGTTCATCCAGTAGATATTGCCATACCGATCGCGCCGCATGCCGGGATTCAGGCTCGTTGACCGAGCATATTGGCGCGAGAAATCGGCTTCCCTCAGCCAGGCGACGGCAAGCATGGTGAGCGGGCCCTTCCACTCCTTCGCCTTCTCCGGTGCCGCCTTCAGAAGCGACTCCACGGCTGTCTTCTGCAGTTGAAGTTCCTTGACGCGGTAGTCCGTGTTGTAGGCGTTTGTGACCAGGCCCGTGGACGCCAGCGAGCCAAGCGTTGCGAGGATCTCCTTGCCGCGCTCGGTCTGCGTCTTAAACCCGTCGTCGAGCCATCGCTGGCCTAGTTCTTCGCGGAGGCGGGGGGCGAGGTCCACGGCGCGCTTGAGTGCTTCCTGCTTCTCGGATGGCGTGCTGATTCGCGATGCAAGAATCGCTTGTGTTACATCCCACGCCTTTTCGAGTTGAGACGCCTTCTTGTCCTTGGCATTGACGGCTAGATAGTGGCGGGCCAACAGATTGAGAGCCTCAAGGTCGTCGTCCGCCTTGGCTTGCTCAGCCGATGGCAGGAACTCGCCCGCCTCATTGGCATGGCCCGACGCCATCAGTGTTTGAGCAATCTGGCGTTTTGAGAAGAGCGCCTTGTCGGTTGGCTTGCTTGCCTCGGCTCGAAATCGGTCGAGAACCGCTTCCAAAACAGTGCCACTGGCGAGCCCTTGAGAGAGAATGGCCGCAAGCGTATTTGGCGACTCTTTCTCGAGTCCGTCTGAGGGTGCGGCCGCGACGATTCCCATCAAATCGTCCACGGAAAAGGCGAACTTCTCCGCCCACTGCATCATGTTTGGGTTGCCACCGGATCGCATTTGTTCCTGCTGATCTGGGCCCCGCGCTAGTGCGGTGAGCATGGCTCGATAGCCGGCTTTCCCCTCATCCGGTGGAATGCTCGCAAAGTAGGCCTTGACGGCCGGCCAGTTGCCGAGTGTGACGTTGGCCTGCAACGTCTCGGCCTCAACATCGAGTGGCTCGGGTGGCTTGATCGGTCCAACAAACCGCGGATCTCGCTTCTCGACGGGTTTGGACCAAGTCTTGAGCACCGATGAAGGCCGACGGTCGTACTTCAGCTCCTTGAGCCTCTTCATCCGCGGACTATCTTCAGGTGCCTTTGCCTCATCGGTAGCGCTCTTACCATCCTTACCTTCCGCGGTTGTTTTGGCGCGGCTTGCTGCTTTTGCGGGCGTATCGCCGTCTTCGATCTTACCCGCTGGTGTGAGCCGCCCGGCAACTGCCTTGACCGGGATTGCGGGCACCGCCGACGTCTGGGCGATAGCGATGGTGCAAAGGGAAGTAGCGAGCGCGAGCAACGCTAGGCCGAGCCGGTACATGGTTCGTGGCGTCCTGGTGATTTAGGTGTTGTGGGCGGCAATTGGTGGGCATTGAGAGGTGCTAGGGCGTCACGACACTTCGCCGAGGCAATCCAAATGGTGCGTCGGCGAAGTGTCGGCTACGCATCGGATCAGTGCCCGCCGGTGTCCGGCGGCGGCCCAGAGCTAGCACCACGCGCGTCCTTGGGCTGGCCCGTCTTTTTGCCGCCCGGCTTCTTGCCCTTGCAGTTGCACTTTCCGTTGCACTTGCTTCCGTTACAGTTGCACTGGCATGGCAGTTTCAGGCCCTGGAGTTCGCTCAAGTCCATTCGCTCCAGACGGATGGCGGACTCCAAATCCTCGCCGTATGCGTTCGCCGCGACGGTATCGCCGTTGGCTTTTGCTTCTTCAGCGAGCAGCCGGTACGTCTGCCGCGCAGCCTCAATTTCTGGCTCCCACTCCTCGCGGGACAGACCTTCGAGTCGCATCAGCCACGTCATGTAGTATTGCGAGTTTGCAAGTGTCGAACGTGCGTCCGCCAAGACCTTGGAGTCAGCCGTCGCATCGTCCTGCATGTCGCCAACGAGGGCCTTCATGTCGGCATGCGCTTCAGGAAGTTGTTTGGCCAGCATCATGGCCTTGGCACGCTCGACTCGGATCTTGCGTGCATCAGCGACGCGATCGGCTGGCAGTGCGTTGAGCGCTTCGGAATAAAGTTCGACCGCTGCTTCCCAATCTTCGGATCCGGCTGCCGCACGCGCTTGCTTAAGCGAGCGACCAATGTCGTCCAGCAGGAGGTAATCCTGCCCTGGCCCAGCAAAGTGCCAAGCTGCGCCACCGACTAGGACTAGCAGCCAACTCAGTACAAATAGCACGCGCATGGCGATCTTACCCTCCTAATGGGGGTTGGGGATACTGGCCAAGATTCTACCATCCCGTATCGGTCATCGGGAAGGGGGTTACCCAAAAATCCTCATTTCCCCCTCACATTGGTTGCTCGGTTGCTCAGCGGGCCAAAAGACCGACGCGTTCCTGATGGGCCGCCGTTCGATTCGCCAACGGTCTTCAGGCTGAGGTGGGGCGACGAATCAGCGCCGTCAGGAAGTCGGGGCCGATCGGGCTGACTACTGTCCTTCGTAGTAACGGCTAAGTGCCCGGACTCGCTGAACCTGATAGGCGGTCAGGAAACCAAGCACCGTCAACGCGATGAGGAAGGCGACTTGGCGAGTTACAGACTGACGATCGGTCGTCGTAGGGTCGTTTGCGACGAGCCAGATGTAACCGACGACCGTAAAGCCGGTTGTTACCCAGACGATGGGTACGCGGCTCCAGAGGCCGGATGCGGCAACGAGAAACGGATAGCCAATGAGTAGTGGACTTTGCCAGGCGCCAACCGCCAATTGAACGGCAGTCAGAAGCAGGACGTCGGCAGCGCTCCATAGACAGGCAGCGATCATCGACCACTGAGGTAACGCCAACAGGCGTTGAAAAAAGACCGACGTTGCGGCCCAGATGGCGAGAAGGCCCATCACCTGAAATGTCATTGGCCGATCGGCTGGCAGTGCCCAGACGTTAAACGTGCAAAGGCCCCCGAACGCGATCAATGCCGCGAGGCGCGAAGCCAGCGCCGGCTCGCGTCGCGCCCAACGCCAAAGCCGCTCGATCAAGCTATCCCTTCGTGTTGGGACGGATTCGCCTTTCAGATACGCTTCCAACGCCGCCGCCAGTGCAGCCGCGGAGGGATAACGCCGTGATGGTTCCTTATCGAGGCATTGGACGATGACCCGTTCCAGGGATCGAGGAAGCTTTGGGTTTAGCGATCGCGGCGACGGCGGTTCGCCTTCGAGCACGGCCAACAGAGCGTCGAAGGGCGTCTCGGCTACAATGGTCGGTCGACCAGTGAGACATTCGTAGAGAATCGCACCGAGCGCATAAACATCGGCCGCGGGCCCAACGGCTTTCGCGCCGCCACATGCTTGTTCTGGGGCCATGTACTGCGGCGTCCCCAAGACCGCTCCGGATTGCGTTTCCTCGCTACCGCCCTCGACGAGCTTCGCAAGTCCAAAATCGGTGACATGCGGCTCGCCGCGCGGGTCCAGTAGTACATTCGATGGCTTTAGGTCACGATGAACGATGCCCGCTGCATGGAGTGCAGCGACCGCGCGTGCGATTGCGGCGACGAGCCGAACGGCCTCATCGACTGCTAGACGGGCCTTTCGCAAACGCGACGCCAGGCTCTCACCTTCGATGAAGGGCATCACCAGGTAAGGCAAGCCGTTCACACGACCGCTCTCGAACACGGGCACGACGTGCGGGTGCTGTACGCGAGCGGCCGCTTTGGCCTCCGACTCGAATCGTCTCTGCTGTTCGCCGCTGGCCATCGAGCCGGCCAGGATCATCTTCAGGGCCACTTGCCGGTTCAGGGCAACCTGTCGTGCTCGATAGACAACACCCATACCTCCGCGACCGAGTTCGCCAAGCAACTCATAACGCCCGTCGGCGAATGATTCTGTCGAGGAAGGCCCGACGGAGGGAGCGAGTGTCGGTGCTTCGTCGTGCCACGCGCTGGTGACCGGGACGGCCAGCGAGTTCAACTGGTCGAGACAGTCGAGCTGAGGGGCGAGTTCGGGATGTTCGGAAAGCCAGCGTGCACGGTTGGGCTGACGGCCGGCGTGAAGCTCGGCCAGGTACGAATCGAGCAGTTCGAGAGTCAGAGCATCATCCACGTGGCTACACCATCTCGGCCTGGAGTCGCTGCATCGCTCGCATCCACAACATTTGCACCGCGGGACGGGATCGGCCTAGGCGGGCCGCAACCTGGTCGAAAGGCAATCTCTGTAGATTCCGGAGCTCGATCACGGTTCGGTGATCCTCGGATAGTCGGCTCAGCGCTTCGGCCAATTGCAACTCGCCCTCTTGCCGGATCGCCGCCGAACTCGGCGAGTCGCCGGCAGCGACGGGGTCGGATTCCATCACCGCCTCTCGGCCGGCGGCCCGACCTGCCGTGCGGTAGTGGCGTACGAAATCGGTGGCGTTACGGTCGAGGATCATCCGCAACCATGCAAGCCACTCAGCTTCGGTGCCACCGCGAAAAGCGGCAAAGCCACAATGGGCGTCCAACATCGTTTGCTGAACGAGGTCCGAAGCGTCGACCTTTGCTCGCAACCAGCTCTCGACCCGTGACCGAGCGGCGAGGCCAAGATAGTCGCGACAGCGCGCGAACAATCGCTCCCGTGCGGCCGAGTCGCCGCTACGGGCCGCCGCAATCAATGTCGCGATATCATCGCCCATCCGCGCTACTGTACCGTCTACAATGCCAACATGCATCCCCCACGGCTTCTGATTACGCACGGTGATGTGGCCGGCATCGGGCCGGAGATCATTGCCAAGGCATGGCGAGAGTTGCTGGCATTTGGCTCACCCTCGGTCGTGGGTGATCCTGCCTGGATGCGCCACGGTTTGGACCTGATCGGGTCATCGGCGCAGGTTGTGCCGATCCGGACGGCGGGCGATGTCAATCCTTCGAACTCAATTATCCCTGTGGTGACGACGAAGGCACCCGATCTCAGTGGCGTAACGATCGGGCACGTCAGTTCGGCAGCGGGACGCGCAGCATACGACTTTCTCGCCGAGGCCATTCATCAAACCCAGTTCGGCAACGCCGATGCGATTGTGACGTGTCCCCTGCATAAGGAAGGGCTTCGCGGGGCCGGTCTTTCCTATCCAGGGCATACCGAGATTCTGGCCGAGCTGACGCATGCGCCGCGGCACGCCATGCTCCTGCATGGCGATGGCATTACGGTCGCGCACGTGACATTGCACATGTCGCTACGCAAAGCTGTCGATGGCATAACGACGCGGGGCGTCCGGGATTGCATTGACCTGTTAGTCGGAATCATCCCTCAGCTTGGACGTTTATCGCCTCGGATCGGTGTATGTGCGCTGAATCCTCACGCGAGTGATGGTGGTCTGTTCGGCGACGAGGAAGCGAGCATCGTTGCGCCCGCGGTGGCGGCTGCGCGTGCGGAAGGCATCGATGCCGTTGGTCCGCTTCCCGCAGATGCGTTGTGGGTCAAAGCCGCCGCAGGTGACTTCGATGGCGTTGTCGCGCTTTACCACGACGAAGGCCACATTCCCATGAAGATGCGGAGCGGCCGACGTCTCGTGAACATCACGGCCGGCCTTCCCATTGTGCGCACCAGCGTTGCTCATGGGACAGCCTATGACATTGCGGGCCGAAGCCTGGCCGATCCAACGAGCTTAATCGAGGCGGCCCGCATCGCTGCTCGGTTGGCGTTGGCGCGACGGCCGGGAGCCGGGTAAGCTCCGCAATACCCACGGCTGGGTGAGAGCTGTCGAATTGCGCAGACTCGCCTTGACGTCATTACCGTGGCAAGCTATCTCCCCACGCCGACCACGGAGGGTCGGTTCGATGGTGGATGCTTCGAATAAGCTGCGATTGGTGCTTGCCGACGAAGGCGGTCCCGCCTTCGACCCCGCTCTGATGGGCGAGTCGGTGGCAGAACGCTTATACCGCCGAGAGTCATTCCGGGCTCCGTCGCGCCGTCGCCGCGAACCACTCGAACCGTATAGCTGCGCATGGTTTGAGCAGATTGAACGCCATCGATATGGCCGGCACGGTGCGTGGATTCCACGAACGCTCGAGTTTACCCGACATCGGGGCGAGACGATTCTCGGCCTTGGTGAAGGTCTGGGCACGGACTGGCTCCAATACGCCAAATGCGGAGCGAGCGTGATCGCGTGTAGCCCCTCCGAGGAGCAACTCGGGTTGGTCAAGAGGCACTTCGAACTGCGTGACATGCCGGGGCGATTTTATCACGCACCGCCTCACGCCTTGCCGATCGAAGCGGCGAGCGTGGACGTCGTTTGCCTGGAAGGGCTGCTTCATGAGATCGATGACCCGGCCGCGGTGATCGCCGAGGTATATCGTGTTCTGCGGCCCGGTGGGAAAGTGATTGCCCTGGCGCCGGCGCACTATGACGCAGCGTTCTGGTCGCGCATTGCGTATCCCTGGATGCGATTGCTGGACCGCACGTCCGAATCGCCCGCGCGGGCGGCCACTGCACGGCAATTGCGACGCGACTTTGTACAATTCCGCGACCACAAGGTGTCGAAACGGCACCTACGGCGGGCGGTCCTGCCACAACTCTGGCGGCTGCTGCCGTTGGCCTTGCTCGAACGCCTGATCGGGCAGGTCCTCATATTGAAGGCGTTCAAGCCACTTAGTGCTGCATTGAGTAAGCCGATTGCAATTGCCGCTTAACGCGAGAAATCGGGAACGGGATGTGCTATACGGACAAGGGGGCGACTGCGCCCGTCCGGAGCATACCCCATGCCTGCACGTCAACCACCTCCCATTGTCTGGCTCTTCGGCAAGACCCAGAGTGGGAAGACCAGCGTTATTAAGTATCTGACCGGTGCGACGGACGCCGAGGTCGGCGAAGGGTTCCGTCCCTGTACCCGTACGACTCGACGCTTCGCTTTTCCTGACGACGATGCGCCGCTCGTAACATTTCTCGACACGCGGGGCCTCGACGAACCCGGCTACGACGCGACCGACGATCTATCGCGGTTCGACAGTGAGACTCATCTCGTACTTGTTACGGTGAAACTGCTCGACCATGCACTTGAAAACGTCGTTGCCCAGCTTCGCAAGCTTCGGTCGGCCCGACAGTCGCGACCGGTGATTCTAGTCGTGACCTGCCTTCACGAAGCCTATCCTCAGCAACAGCACCCGCCTGAGCTTCCGCCGGACGCGGAACGGTCGTTGGCCGAACATCGGCGGCGCTTCGAAGGACTTTACGATGCCTGCGTCCCCGTCGATCTAACCAGGCCAGACGAGGGGTTCACGGAGGTCAACTTTGGCGGGGAGGCATTGAAGTCCGCAGTTGTGAACGAATTGCCGCGGGCGTACCGACAGGCGTTCCGTGCGTTAGCACAACCCGAGGACGGTGAAGATCGGAAGTCACGGCCGGTGATTCTTGGCTACGCGGCAGCTGCCGCAGCTGCAGGCGCGGTTCCCATTCCTTGGTTGGACCTGCTTGTCCTTCCCGGACTTCAGTCGCAAATGGTAGCACATTTGGCCAAGCGGTTCGGCCGGCCACTGGAAGCTCGGCGGTTCGCGGAGGTCGCATCGGCACTTGGCCTAGGCCTGGTCGCTCGGCAAGCCGTTCGGGAATTGGCAAAGTTCATTCCCTATGTTGGGTCGGTCGCATCCGCGGCACTCGCTGCGGCTTCGACGTATGCCCTGGGCGAAGCATACTGCCACTACGATCGCGCGATTGCCGAGGGTCGGACTCCGGCCGCAGATGAGCTGCGTGCTGTCTATGCCGAGCAGCTGGCGAAGGCCCAAGAACTCTGGAAGGGGAAATGAACCGCTGGAGATTCGCGGTCCTTGTGGCCCTGTTCGTATTGCCGCTCGCGTTTATGGCAGCGGTGGGTGGCTATGCCCTGTACCAAACGGGCTGGGCACGCTACACGTGGTGGCCGATCGCTGGCTGCTTCTCGATTGCCTACTTGCTTGGTTGGTATTGGCACCGTCGCCGCAGGCTAATGCCGGAGCCCGACGTCGCACGCAGCCATTGGACGGAGCGTGACAGGGCCGCCTGGGCCTTGGTCCAAAATCGGGCGAGCCGGATTAAGAGCGTCCCAGTCCAGAGACTCGCGGAACCCGAGACCTATTTGGCCACAGCCCGCGAAATGGCTGATGAGTTGGCGCGCCACTACGATCCGAAGGCCTCCGATCCGTTTAGCCGTGTCACCATCCCTGAGTTGCTGACTGTACTCGAATTGGCCACTCGCGACCTGAGTGAACTGGTCGATGCCTATGTCCCCGGTGGCCATCTGCTGACCGTTGGCGACTGGCGTCGTGCCAGCCAGGCTGTGGACTGGTATCAGCGTGGCCGGGCCGCCTATTGGATCGTCAGCGCGCTCTTCGATCCGTTGGCGACTGGCCTGCGCTATACGGCCTCGCAGATTGGGATCGGCCAGCCGATGGATGCATTGCGGCAGGACATCGTGGATTGGCTATACGTGGCATACCTTCATCGTACCGGGGCGTACCTGATCGATCTGTACAGTGGCCGACTACGTGTCGGCGCGGCGAAATACCGTGCGTTGACTGAGGCCCAACCGCTGAAACCTGTGAGACTTGTGTTGTTCGGACAGGTGAAAGCTGGGAAGTCGAGCCTCATTAATGCGCTGACGCAGTCCACGTTATCGCTCGGCTCGCCGCCGGCCAAGGTGGATGTCCTGCCCGCAACCGACACCGTCGGGCGTTATCGAGCACGGTCACCGGATGGCTCGGGAGAGTTGATCATCCTCGATACGGTTGGTTATGCGCACGAAGGACCAAGGGCCGATGATTGGAAGGCGACGATTGCGGCGGCACGGGAAGCCGATGTACTGATCCTAGTGCTCCACGGTCGCACCGCGGCCCGCGCGGCCGACGTGACGACGCTCGCCCATCTGTCCAAGTACTTTGCATCGCGACCGGATCTCAAGCACCCACCAGTAATCGCCGTGCTGACTCACGTTGATTTGTTGAGTCCGGCGCTCGAATGGTCGCCGCCCTACGACTGGCAGCACGGAACACGCGCGAAGGAAAAGGCCATGGCTGAAGCGGTGTCTGCCGCACGCGAAGCGCTTGGCAATGGCATCGATGCAGTCATCCCAGTCTGTACGGCGTCCGGCCGGGTCTGGAACGTGATGGAAGGCTTGCTCCCGGTGCTCGTCGCACGAATGGACGATGCTCGTGGCACCGCGTTTGTTCGCGCCCTGGGATCCGAAACTGGCGGCGCGGGCAAAGTCCTGGCGCAACTGCGTGCAATCGGCGTGTCGCTCTTGGAGCGACTCACACAGTAATGGAATCCCGCTCCGTACGGACCGAATTCACCGTATTCCCGAAATCGCATTGGCCAGGTGCGGTTAATCCTCTATACTGATATAGAAGTGCCTTACTTCTCTTTCGCCGGGAGTGCGTTATGGCCCTGCTTACGCGCAAGGTCGATTACGCGATTCTGGTTCTCTCGTTCTTGCATCGCAAGTCCGAGGGTGGCTGCGCGCGAGAGATGGCCGACAAATTCGGTCTAAGCCGAGCGTTTGTCGCGAACATCCTTAAAGAGCTTTGCCAGAAAGGCTTTGTGACAAGCCACCGTGGGGTAAAGGGCGGCTACGTAATGGCACGGCCCGTGGAAGGCGTGACGCTCGCAGAGTTCATTGAGGCGCTGGACGATCACCCGTTTCAGTTGGCGGCTTGCAACCAGGGTACACCCGGCGATGGTTGCTCGCTGTTCATCGGCTGCCCAGTGCGCGAACCAGTGGCAGAGATTCATCGCCGTCTGCGTGCGGTTCTGAACGGTGTGACGCTGGCTGAGTTGTTTGGGCCGGCAGGAATAGCGGAGCGGGAGCTGTTGACCCTCGGCGTGTAACAGGGATTGATCGTTGCTATGAGTGCTAAGCTGCCTATTTACCTGGACAACAATGCCACAACCCGTTGCGATCCGCGGGTGGTGGACGCGATGCTGCCCTACTTCGGTGAGCACTTCGGAAACGCCGCCAGTAGAAATCACTCCTTTGGCTGGGAAGCCGAGGAAGCCGTCGATCGAGCTCGCGATCAGGTTGCGGGACTGATTGGGGCCAAGGGGTCAGAGATCATCTTCACGTCCGGGGCGACGGAGTCGAACAACCTCGCCATTAAAGGCGTGGCCGCGATGTATCGCAAGAAGGGTAATCACATCATTACCCAGGTGACCGAGCATAAAGCCGTCATCGATCCTTGCAAGCGGTTGGAGCGCGATGGATATCGGGTCACCTACCTGCCCGTCGATCAGTTTGGGCGTGTGGACCCGAAGCAGGTTGCGGATGCGATAACGGATCAAACGATTCTCGTTTCGATTATGGTCGCGAACAACGAAATCGGCACCGTGCAGCCCATCGCCGAGATTGGCCAGGTTTGCAAGGCTCGCGGCGTCCTGTTCCATACCGACGCGGTTCAGGGTGTCGGCAAAGTGCCCGTTGACGTTTTGTCGATGGGCATCGACCTTTTGTCGCTCACAGCGCACAAGATCTATGGACCGAAGGGCATCGGTGCTCTGTACGTCCGCAAAAAGGATCCGCGAGTACGGCTCGAAGCGATGATGGACGGTGGCGGCCACGAGCGCGGCATGAGGTCGGGAACGCTGCCCGTGCAGCAAATTGTTGGCCTCGGAAAGGCGTGCGAGCTGGCCAACGCCGAGCTAGCGACCGAGGCACCGCGGCTGTTGCGGCTCCGCGAGAGGTTGCAGGAATCGATCATGTCTCGATTGCCGGATGTGTACCTGAACGGCCATCCAATCGAGCGGCTTCCCGGCAACTTGAATCTGAGTTTCGCGTACGTCGAAGGCGAAGGTCTGATGATGGGGATCAAGGACGTAGCGGTCTCCAGCGGTTCGGCCTGCACTTCCGCGAGTTTGGAGCCGAGCTACGTCCTCAAGGCCCTCGGCGTGGGCGACGAATTGGCCCATTCATCGATCCGGTTTGGTCTGGGGCGGTTCACGACCGAAGACGAGGTCGACTACACGGCCGATCTGGTCGTTCGCGAGGTGACGCGGCTGCGCGAAATGAGTCCACTATATGAGATGGCTCAGGCGGGCATCGACCTTAAGACGATCGAATGGGCGGCCCACTAGGTTTTCGTATCGGAGCCTATCGATTGTCGTCGGTGGGTTTGGGGAGAGAATGAAATGGCATACAGCACAAAGGTTCTCGACCACTACAGCAATCCGCGCAATGTCGGGAGCTTCGACCAGGCAGACACGACGGTCGGTACGGGCCTGGTTGGCGCGCCGGAGTGCGGTGACGTCTTGAAGCTCCAAATCAAGGTCAACCCAGCGACGGGCATGATCGAGGATGCTCGCTTCAAGACGTTTGGTTGCGGCTCCGCCATTGCGTCGTCGAGCCTAGCGACTGAATGGCTGAAGGGCAAAACAATTGACGAGGCCATGGCGATCAAGAACACCGCCATCGTCGAAGAGTTGGCGTTGCCGCCCGTCAAGGTCCATTGTTCGGTCCTTGCGGAGGACGCCATTAAGGCCGCCATCAAGAACTTCCAGGATAAGCAGACAGCGGATGAACCCGCCGAGGAAGAGGCCGTCGGTGCCGGCGCGTAAACGTTCGTTGCAAACACGGTATCATACTCTAGCCCAACTTGGAGATCTCGATGTCTACTTTGACTGAGCAGCCGACTTTAGGCCTGAAGGTCGATGCGCCGAAGGTCGCACCCAATGTGACCATTACCGAAAAGGCAGCCGAAGAGGTTAAGCGAATCATCGCCGACCAGCAGCAGGCCGGCGCGGCCGAGAAGCTGTACCTGCGTTTACGGGTCGTTGGTGGCGGCTGCTCCGGTTTTCAGCATAAGCTCGACCTCGACCCGCAAGTCAGCCCAAAGCTGGACGACGTGTTTCAGATCCACGGTGTCGATGTTGTTGTGGACAAGCGCAGTCTGCTGTACCTCGATGGCGTGACGGTCGACTTCCACAACGATCTCAACAAGCGTGGTTTCAGTGTTTCCAATCCGCAGGCTAAGAGTACCTGCGGTTGCGGCAGTTCTTTCTCGATGTAGCACAATGCCCGAGCCGACGCATTTCGAGCGCCTCGGCATTTCGAGGCGCTTTTCGTTGGACGTTGCCGCCCTGGATCGCAACTATCTTGACTATAGTCGGCGGGTCCATCCGGATCGCGCTGGCGATAGTGCAGAATCGCTCGATGCGTCCGCGGCTTTGAATGAGGCGTATTCGGTGCTACGCGATCCGTTTCGGCGAGCCGACTACCTGATCGCCCTCGGGGGTGGTCCCAGTGCAGCCGATCTGAGGCAGGCGACACCGGCGTTTTTGGAAGAGATGTTAGAGCTGCGGGCGGAAGTCGAGATGGCGAAAGCGGACGCCGCGGCTCGCGCGGAATTGGAGCATTCGCTGTTAGCCCGTCGCGTTGCGTTAGTCGGAGAAGCCGGCCGGCATTTGGACCGCTACGACGAACTCCAAACCGACGATGCAAGGCGACGCGAATTGATGACGCAGGCCCGACAGGCACTCAATGCGTGCAAGTATGTGCAAGGGCTGCTGCGAGAGCTACAACACGATGATTGACATCGCTTCCTAAGGAACATTGGGGCGCTTAGCTCAGTGGTAGAGCAGCGTGTTTACACCGCGTTGGTCGGGGGTTCAAATCCCTCAGCGCCCATTGCAAATGTACTCGACCCGGCTTCTCGAATAGGATACCGCCGGCTTCAACTCCTCCGACCCGCGCGGAGTTCCCGGTTGTGAACAATACCTGTCCTACATGTGGCTCGGGCTACAACCTGACGGCGGCTCACATCGGTCGTCAGTTCGCGTGCAAGAAGTGCGGTGATACGTTACTCGTGACTGCCGACGGGCTCCGGTCGGGCCGCAACCCATCGAGTGTGCCTCAGTCGCCACTACCCGGTGGCTCATCATTTGAAACCGTGGGTGACCAGTTCGCCGGAGCCTATCGCGCTGCAAAAAGCGGAGGTACCCTCACGGACTACCTCACTTTTCGCAAAATGATAGTTCCCGTCGTGATCCAGGTGCTCTTCTGGCTCGGCGTCGCCGGATCGATCGTCGCTGGTGCGTTCACCATCGTAATGGGGTTAATGGCCGCAAGTCAGGGCGGTGCGAGCACGGCGGTCATCGGCGTGGTGATGGGACTCGCTTACATGATCGTTGGCCCGATATTTGTCCGAATCTCGTGTGAGCTGACACTCATCGCGTTCCGCATCTATGAGTCGCTCGGCGAAATCAAGGAGTTGTTACAGCGCCAACCGCGCTGACTCTGCCATGTCGCATCCGAATGTTGTTGGCATTGACCTTGGCACCACCTTCAGCTTGGCCGCGTACGTCGAAAACGGCGAACCGCGCGTCGTTCGTGACTCGTCCGGTGTCGCTCTGGTACCGAGTTGCATCAGCTTTCACGATGACGGGTCGGTCCTCGTAGGCTCGGCCGCCCGAGCGCGAGCACTGTCGGACCCCGACCACACGATCTTCAGCGTCAAGCGCTTGATGGGCCGAACACTTGCCGACTTGGCAACAGAACTACCCCTGATCCCGCATCAAATCGTCGAGCGCGAAACGACCGATGGGCGTAAGGTGCTTCACGTTCGTATAGGGGATCGCGAACTGACGCCCGAGGAGCTGTCTGCGATCATCTTGCGCGAATTGCGTCGGCGTGCGGGCAACCCGACAAAAGCGGTCATCACCGTTCCTGCATATTTCGACGATACGCAGCGCCAGGCTACCCGGGATGCCGGCCGAATCGCCGGACTGGATGTGCTCCGGATTGTCAACGAACCGACGGCCGCGGCACTCGCCTACGGATTGGACCAGCGCAAGCGTGGAACTGTCGCAGTGTACGATCTCGGTGGCGGGACGTTTGACTGCTCGATTCTGACCATCGACGACGGTGTGTTTCGCGTCCTGGCTACGAACGGCGACACGCGGCTTGGCGGAGACGACTTCGATCGGGCGATCATGCGAGTGGCTCTCGACGAGATGCAGATTGAGTCACCATCGTCGGAGTTGTTACAAACTCTTCGCGACGCGGCGGAGCGGGTCAAGATCGCCCTGTCCACCGAAGAGTCGGTCGAGTTTGTGGCTGCCGAGTATCGGAGAACCATCACTCGTGATGAGTTCGAGGCACGGTTGCAGCCTTTCATTGATCGTTCCTTGGCAAAGTGCAAGTCGGCGCTCCGCGATGCCGGTGTGACGGCCGAGCAGGTTGACGAAGTCGTCCTGGTCGGCGGTTCCACGCGGATTCCCTACGTTCGCCGTCGCGTGGGAGACTACTTTGGCCGGAAGCCACATACAGAGCTGAACCCCGACGAAGTTGTTGCAATAGGTGCGGCCATTCAAGCTGACATCTTGACCGGTGGCCACACGTCGATGTTGCTACTCGATGTGGTGCCGCTCAGCTTGGGGATTGAGACGCTGGGCGGCGTGGTGGACAAGCTCATTCACCGCAACAGCACCGTGCCAGCGAGAGCGACTACCCGCTACACGACGTTTGTCGAGAATCAGACGGCCGTGAACATCAACGTCTATCAAGGCGAGCGTGAACTCACACGCGATTGTCGCTTGCTGGGGCAGTTCAAGCTCGGTGGAATTCCGCCGATGCCCGCACAGTTGCCGCAAGTCGATGTGACTTTTCTCGTCGATGCGAATGGCATGTTGACGGTCTCGGCGAAGGAGCAGCGGAGCGGTCAGCAGATGAGCGTTGTTGTGCAGCCGGCACACGGGCTAACGCAGGAAGAGGTGGAGCGACTCGTGCTGGAATCGGTCCAGCACGCTCACACTGACTTTCGCGCCCGACTCTTGATCGAACTTCGGAACAAGGCTGACGCGGAATTGCGCCACACTGAAAAGGGGCTGGCAGCCGCCGGCGATGCGCTGACGCCCGAGGAACATCGACCCATTGCCGAAGCGATCTCCGCAGTCAAAGCCGTTCGCGACGGAACCGATCCCGATGCCATCCGAGTGGCGCTCGACCAGCTTGCAGGCGCGACACGCCCCTTGGCCGAGCGCTTAATGAATGCGGTGGTTGCCGCGACGCTTGGGGGCAAGTCGGTCGAGGAAGTGACGCCGGAGTTAGTGGAGCAAAAGTCATGAGCCTGACTTGGCAAGATTCCCGCGCGATTGGAGAGGCGTTGCTTGAGAAGTTCGGTGCGACCGACCCGCTCACCGTTCGGTTCACCGATATGCACAAGGCCGTCTGCGAGTTGCCTGGTTTCGCCGACGATCCGAAGAAGTCAAACGAACGAATCTTGGAGGCCATCCAGATGGCGTGGTACGACGAATGGAAGGATGAGTACGAAAACGACTAGAGCGATCTGGCGCAGACCTTTCGGTGGATAGGTTCACATTTGCTGTCGGTATTGCACCTTTTGCGACCATTCGGCATACTCCCCCGCTCGCAACCACTTGTCGCGGCCGCAACCGCTGCGCGCCGCGTATCCGCCACGGAGGGCGGTCCATGCGGCCGGTCTGGAAGTGGGCGTTCGTCGCCTTGGTCGCGCTCGCCATCGTTGGCGTGCCGTTTTTGAACTACCGCGCCAACTACGCCCACCACAAGCGGTTGCGCGATGTTGACGTGGGTGTCCTTTATCGCTCGGGCGAGATGACGGCCGAGGGCTTTCGTGATGCGATCCGTGCCCGTGGCATTCGCACCGTGATCAACTGTCAAAACGAGTTTCCCGATCCGGTGTTACCGCAATCGTACTGGATCCGGAATTCGATCCGTGAGAGCGAACTGTGCCGAGAACTAGGCGTTCGCTACGTCCATCTCGATCCGGACCTGTGCGACCATCGGCTCGATCCCCGGGCGAGACCCAATGTCATTGATCGGTATCTCGACATCCTCGACGACCCAGCCAATCACCCGGTATTGTTGCATTGCAAAGCCGGCCTACATCGCACGGGGTGCCTGGCTGCTATCTATCGAATGCAGTACGACGGCTGGGGACCGCGGCGGGCCCTTGATGAGCTGAAGGCGCATGGCTTTGGCGATTCCGCGGCCACGTCGGCCAACGATTATGTTCGCCAGTACATCCTCAACTTCGTGCCGCGAGTACGGGGCCAAGTAGGCTACCGAACCGCATTGGTCGAGCCGTAGGGGAACTGCCGTGAGAATCCTCGACCGGCTACTGTTCTTCGCATACATCAGGGCGTATCTGATCGTTCTGGTCAGCCTGCTGAGTCTCTACGTCATCATCGACCTGTTCACAAATATCGAGGACTTCGCGCAGCACGTCCACGGATTGGGCAACGTCCTGCTCTATATCGCACGGTACTACGGCTATCGGGTGCTTCAGTACTTTGACCGCCTTTGCGAGGCTATCACCTTGCTGGCGGCCATGTTTACTGTCGCGTGGATGCAGCGAAGCAACGAACTGTTGCCATTGCTATCGTCGGGCGTGCCGACGCGCCGGGCAATCCGCCCGGTGCTGATCGGTGCATGCTTGATGCTAACGCTGGGCGTACTCAATCAGGAAATGGCGATACCGAAGGTCGCCGACGCACTGCTGGCAGATCGCGACGATCCCGCCGGCGACAAGATGCTACCCGTGCAAGGTGCGTTCGAACCGAACGGAGTCCATATCGAGGGCGCACGTGGGTCGCGCCGTACCGGCGTCGTACAACCCTTCTACGTGACGCTGCCCGAGTCGATGACGGGAAGCCTCTGGCACCTGAACGCCGCTAGCGCCTATTACGTGCCTCCGGAAGATACGGGGCCGTTTCGCGGTGGATGGCTGATGACGGGGACGGTACCAACAACACTCGATCCGTGTCCGAGTGTGTTGGAGCCAATCGATCCAGGCAAGTTCTTCCTCCGCGTTCAGGAGGTGGACTTCGATGCGGTAACCCGCAAATCGAACTGGTACATGTTCGCTTCCACTGTCCGCCTTCAAGAGATGCTGTACCGGCCCGACGGCAAGCGCCAACCGGCGATCGCTGTGTTGTTCCATCAGCGACTAACGCGACCGCTGCTTGGGTTTCTCCTCGTTGTCATGGGACTGTCGCTGATCCTGCGAGATACGAATCGCAACGTCTTCATCGGTACGGCGCTGTGTCTCATTATGTGCGGGCTATTCTTTGCAGCTGTGTTCGCCAGTAAGCAACTCGGCGATAGCGAGTACCTCTCGCCGGCACTGGCAGCTTGGATGCCGGTCCTGCTCTTCGGACCGCTCGCGTTTGCCATGTTTGACGCTATTCACACCTAGACGGCATTCGCCTCGGCACGCATTTTTTTGCGCGATCGAGTAGGATCTCGACTTGAGTTGGCGATGGGGTGTATTCGTCTGTAGGTTACACCCACCGACCAGCCGGAGACTACCCGATGCAGCGATTGTGCCTCCTTGCCTGCGTGTTTGTTGCGTTGGCCATCCCACGTCTCGGCGCTCAGGAGCGCCCACTCGCCTTTGTGGGAGGCCGAATACTACCAGTCGTGGGGCCAACGATCGAAGACGGTGTACTTGTCGTCCACAAAGGCAAGATCATCGCTGTCGGGAACAGGTCCACGCCAATTCCTGGCGATGCGATTGTCGAGACCGTCTCGGGGGCCGTCATCATTCCCGGGTTGGTCGATACGCATTCGCATGTTGGCATTTTCCAGCGACCAACGGTCCCAGCTCATGCCGATGGCAACGAATCGACAGGGCCGGTTCAGCCGGGATTGCGCGCGATCGACGCTGTGTGGCCTGACGATCCGGGTATTCGCATGGCGCAGGCCGGTGGCGTTACGACTGCTAACATCATGCCCGGCAGCGGCAACGTTATTGGTGGAGCAACGATCTACGTCAAACTCCGCGGAACGACGGTCGAGGCGATGCGAATCGCCGACACTGTCGGCGGACTGAAGATGGCAAACGGTGAGAACCCGAAGGGTTACGGCCGGAAGGGCCAAGCACCCGCGACACGCATGAAGGTTGCGGCGCTCCAGCGCGAGCAATTCCTCAAAGCACGCGACTACCTCGCCAAGAAGGCGAAGACGCCACCACCCGATGTGGACTTGGCTTTGGAGACCCTGGTTGAGGTTCTCGAACGCAAGCGAACCGTCCACTTCCACAGTCATCGGGCCGACGACTTGATGACGGCCGTGAGACTCAGCGAGGAGTTTGGATTCGAGCTAGTCATTCAGCACGGGACGGAAGCCTATCGCGTAGCCGACGAGCTTGCGAAGCGCAAGTTTCCGGTGTCGCTTACCTTGGTCGATAGTCCTGGCGGTAAACACGAAACATCGGCTCTGATCGAGGAGAACGCGGCGATCTTGGACAAGGCCGGAGTGCGAATCGCCATCAACACGGACGACTATATCACGGAGTCGCGCTTCTTCCTGCGCAGCGGGGCGTTAGCAGTCCGCGGCGGTTTGAGCGAAGCGGCGGCACTCCGGGCATTGACTCTCAACCCGGCCACCATGATGCACCTGGAAAAGCGCATCGGTTCCCTCGAACCTGGGAAGGACGCCGACTTCGCAATCCTGACGGGTTCACCATTTAGCGTTTACACCCAAGTACTGGCGACCTACATCGAAGGCGCGAAAGTCTACGACCGAGCAAAAGACGGCGTCTACCAAACGGGCGGTTTCGCAATTGCCGACAAAACCCGGCTGCCGCGGCAGCCGGTCCCGCTCACACCAACCAAGGTAGCCGCTGGAACTGCGGCGGCGATTCCTCCATCGCCACCTAATCCAAAGGCGGGCAAATTCGTAATCGTCGCCGAACGTCTTTACACCGTCTCGGGTGGCATGGTCCCGGGCGGCGTGGTACTCGTGGAAGATGGCAAGATTGGATACGTTGGCCCGCGGGCCGGCTTCAACTGGCCTGCCGATGCCAAAGTCCTTACGGCCGCTGCGTGTACTCCGGGCCTCGTCGATGCCCACGCCGTCGTCGGTTTGTCTGGACTGTTTAACGTCCCAGCCGATCAGGATCAGGACGAGCCAGCGGAGGCAAATGCTGCCGACCTCCGGGTGCTCGATGGTTTCCATCCGGACGAACCGCTGCTCGAGTTCCTTCGACAGAATGGCGTCACAGTCATTCATGCCGCTCCCGGTCGCGTCAACGTCCTGGCAGGACAGACAGGCGTTTTCCGGACCAAGGGCCATACCGCACAGCACATGGCCCTCCACTTTCCGCATGCTTTGCTCGTCAATCTTGGCGAAGTACCGAAGGCGGCGTTTCAAGCAAAAGGGCCATCCACGCGCATGGCTACGGCTTCCTTGCTCCGAACCGCCTTTGCTCAGGCCCGTGACTACAAGGCGGAGCGCGGGACCAATCCAAAGCTTGAGGCCTTACGTCCAGCACTCGCCGGCAGCATGCCCGTTTACTTCAGTGCCCATCGAAGTGACGACCTGCTGACCGGTCTGCGCATTGCCGACGAGTTCAAGTTGAAACCGGTCCTCGATCTTGCGACGGAAGCATACCTGATCGCGGATCGCATTGGTAAGACGCCAGTCGTCGTTCATCCAACGATGCAACGGGCTGGAAGTTCGATGGAGACTCTCAACTCTCACATTGCGAACGCTGCGACCTTGGCCGATCGGGGCATCCCCATTGCCATCGGCACCGGATTCGAGGGCTACGTTCCGAAAACGCGCGTACTCCGCCACGAGGCCGCGATTGCTGCGGCGAACGGACTTGGGGTCGAACGGGCGATTCGTGCAGTGACGCTCGACGCGGCCAAACTCTTGGGCGTCAGTGACCGTTTTGGGTCGCTCGAAACTGGAAAGGTCGCCGATCTCGTTTTGTACGACGGCGACCCTTTCGAGCATGCAACACACGTGACCCACACCCTGATGGATGGACAGATCGTTTTCGATCGCGCCGACTACCTGAAGCTGCCGTTTGCACGACGTGCGTTGGTGTTGTTCGAAGGCGGCGGAATTGGCTGTTGCCTGGGTTGGTAGTCTTTCGCTCTTGGCGTTGGTCGTTGCAGGTCAGGCGTCCAATTGCTTGACTAACGTCAGCGGTGATGTTGCTTGGACTCGATGGGTCAACCACTTCCGTGGACCGATCGTGGGTGCCATGAACGTGTCGGCCGACCAGGATCGCAGCGAAATGCGAGAGCCACCAATGGTTGCGTAGCGTGAGAATCCGTCAGTGATCGGCGACAACGTCCCGACCTGTTACCAACGAACGAGCGCCGTACCCCAAGTCAGGCCGGCACCAAAACCGCTCAAAACGGCAAGATCACCGTCTTTCAATCGTCCTGTGGCGAGGGCTTCGTCGATTGCCAAGGGAATGGACCCAGCCGAGGTATTGCCGTAGCGGTCAAGATTCGTGAACACTTTGTTGCGCGGGATGTGCAACACATCACATGCTGCGTTGATGATGCGAATGTTCGCCTGGTGAGGCACGTAAAGGTCCACGTCACCGGGCGTCAGATGCTGTGCTTTGAGAACATCCTGAATCGTGTCGCAGAGGATGGCGACGGCCCATCGAAAAACGGCGCGGCCATCCATGTACATGTAATGCTGCCCCTGGGTCAGCAGTTCTGGCGTTGGCGGTAGACGGCTGCCGCAAGCACGACGGATCAACTGGTCGGCACCGTGACCATCGGACCCCATGCTATACGACAGAATGCCCTGGTTCGCGTTGCCGCGAGTCATCAGAAATGCGCCTGCTCCATCACCAAACAACGGGTATGTCTTGATGTCGTTCGGGTTCAAGATGCGGGAATTGCAGTCCGCCCCCACGACCAGGGCCATGTCGCTCGCACCACTGAGGACGTACGTTGCGGCCGTAATGTAGGCATACATGAAGCCGGCACAGGCGGCCTGGAGATCGACTGCTGGACAAGTCAACTTGAACCGGTCCTGGAGCATGCAAGCTGTCGAAGGGAACGAACAGTCCGGTGTGAATGTTCCGCAGAGAAGCAGATCGATGTCGCGAGCATCGATGCCGGCGTTAGCAATACACCGCTGAATCGCAACTGCAGCGAGGTCGCTTGTCGCTTGCTCGGGTTGAGCATGCCGACGCTCATAGATGCCGGTGCGTTTGACGATCCAGTCAGAATCGAATCCAAATTGTGCGTGAAGTTGGTCGTTAGTGACAACAAGATCCGGGACGTAACTACCGACGCCCACGACCTTGATTCCCATCAGACTGCGGCAGCGCGGACGCGGGCTGGTGCGGTCGGTGGGCTCAGTCCCGTGCGGCATCGGACGCTACCTTCGGACGGGCGACGTTTGAACGTCGGGTTGAGAAAGTATAGCGACGCCGACAAACGCGGGCTATGCGGCTCGTACTCGCCATCGCTCGTGGGGAACCTCAGTTTTCGACCGGTAGCTTCCGGAGATTGGCGATTAACTCGCAGAATTCCGGGCGCTCGCGTAATCCAACGAAGGCATCATCGGATGCCAGCGTGTCCGCCCACGTTGGGTCGGCCAAATACCGGATCGCAAACGATCGCTGAAGTAACTCCACGGCTCGCGCGGCGGCATCTGGCGTGGTCTTGGTAGCATATCCGTACACGCGGGCCGCGGCGAACAACTGTTCACCTTTGGCATCACTGCCGGACAGATCGCGAACCACATCGAAACGGACGACCCGACGATCTCGTGCTTCGCTAGCGGCTCGTCCAAGTTGAACAAGCGACGATGCCCCCGCGGCGTCCCAATCGGCCTTGGCATCGTCGAATCGGCCGAGGAGTGCGAGCGACTCGGCACGTCCGAAGTGTGCCGCACGCATCAGCCGATCCTTGGTCAAGCTAGTCGGTTGTGCGACGAGGATCGCCAAAGCCCTTTGGTACTCGGCCAGCGAGTCAGCCGCGCGACCGGTTTGGCGAGTCAAGTCCGCGAGCGCGATCAGGGATTCAGCAATGTCCGACGATGTCGCTGGTGAAGCCGGAAGGCGCTCACGGAGGGATAACGACTGCTCGATGTCAGATCGCGCTGCGTCGTGGCGACGAAGTTCCGTGAGCAGAATGCCGCGATTGCGCAAGAACCGCGCGTACTCATGACTCAACTCCTGTTGGCCAGGCGATGTGGCGAGGAGTTTTGAGTGCGCCTCAATTGCAAGGGTATACTCGCTCAGTGCATTGGTTCGCCGTCCCAGCGAAACGAGCAATCGCCCCAGGTTGTTGTGCGTCCGCGCGACGTCTTGGACATACGACGGGATGTCGGATCGTGACCGAGCCAGTGCTTCCAATATGCCAAGCGACCTGCGTAGAGAATCGAGTGCCGCGATCGCATCGCCTCGTTGAAACAAGGCGGTTCCAATATTGCCCAGGGTACGGGCGTGTTCCTGCGTGAACTCGTCCACGCCAGGGTTATCGTGCGACAGTCGTTCCCAGAGGGCGCGGGCACGATCGTACGTGTCCATCGCGTTGGCGCGACCGAGCGACAACTCAACATTTGCCAATTGATTGCATATTCCTGCCAGACGTTGCAGGTCGTCCGGTCGGGGAGTCGTGACTGTGGCGAGCGGTTCCATGGCGGCTTTCGCGTCTTTGAGTGTCACCCAAGCATCGTCGGCCCGGCCCGTCGCCCGCTGGACGCCACCGAGGTTCAACAGGGTTCGTGCAAGTTCGCGCCGATAGTCCGGATCGGCCACGTTTGACGTGAGCATTCCGCGTGCTTCGGTAAACGCTGCCATCGCAGCATCGGGTGACCCCACCCCATAGGTTGCTACGCCAAGATTGTCGAGAGTTCGAGCATGGTAGAGCGGAAGTCGTGGTCGTGCGGGATGGCTGCGATTTAGCCGTTCGTAGAGTACCCTCGCTCGTGTGAATGACTCGATCGCCTTGGGCGCATCACCGATGTTCTGACGCAGAGTACCGATGTGATTCTCAGTTTCAGCCAGGTGCTCGATGCGAGTCGGATCATCGGGTGCAGCGGCCAGCAAGGCCACCTGCATCGCCAGGGCTCGTTCGTACAGCTCAAGCGGTCTTTGACCTGGCGACAGTTCGTCGAGAATCCGGGCCAAGCGAAAGCACGCCGATGCAGCTTCGGTTTGCAGAGCGGCATCGCCGTTGTTCTCACGCAGGAACTGCTCGTAGTAGTCGCGCGCCTGGGTTAGAAGTTCTCGGCGAAGTTCTTGAGTGCCAGGTTCTTTCCGCAATAGACGAGGGCTTTCGCTCACTTCCGTGAAGAAGGCGTCGACGGCTCGACGAGTTTCGCGTTGCCGAGCCTGAGCCAGCACGACGCTGTGCTCGGCACGTTCACGAAGCACCGCTTGCATGGCGTTGGCATCGCGAAGCTGATCGTTGGTTGTGCTCAGGATCCACACCACAATCGCCAATCCAAGGAGTGTGGCCAGTCCCGAGGCAACAATCCCTGTAACCAGCGTCTGATGTCTTCGTGCCCAACGACCCACCTTCGTGGGAAGTCCCTCGGCCATCGCCGAAACAGCGTCGCCAGCGAGCCAATGCTCGATATCGGTTGCGAGTTCGCTCGGCGAGGTATAGCGATCCTCGCGGCGTTGGGCCATTGCCTTGCGACAGATGGCATCGAGTGAGCATGGGACTAACGGGTTGACGCTTTGCGGTGTCGTCGCGTCGCCAGTTGGGAGCGTCTGCGCCGGTTTACCGGCCAGGATTGCGAACAGCGTTGCTCCAAGGCTGTAAATGTCGCTCGCCGGGCCGACCTCATCCCATCGTCCGGCTGCCTGTTCTGGCGGCATGAAGCCTGGCGTACCGATTGCCGTACCCATTTGCGTTGCGTCGCCAACAGGCAGCGTCCAACTCCCCGTCGCCGCAAATCCGCACGGGTCATGAGGCTCCGCCGTTGACGCTGGTCCGGCGGGCTCGAAGGGATCTGGGCGTTCGCCGATTTGCCCGACGAACTTGGCTAAGCCCCAGTCGATCAGCAACGTCTCACCAAAGCGACCCAGGAGTACATTGGCGGGCTTAAGATCACGATGAATAACGTTCTGGCTGTGGGCGTAGGCAACGGCATTGCACACGTCAATGAATCGCCGCAGCAACGTTCGCATCTCGACGTTGTCGAATCGCTGAACGGTGGTGGCGTGCAGGTGCGATAACGCATCTTGAAGTGTTTCGCCTTCGACGAAACGCATGGAGTAGTACGGCCGGCCATCGGCGTACTGTCCGAGACCGTAGATGGGAACGATTCCAGGGTGTGCCAGTCGGCCGGTGATCTCTGCTTCGAGCAGGAACCGGTGGCGGCTCCGGGCATCGTCCGCGTAGCGGAGTTGGATCTCCTTGAGGGCGACGCGCCGTCGGAGTTCGGTGTCCTCAGCGATGTAGATGATTCCGAGTCCACCCGTGGCAAAAGTCCGGATGATCCGGTAGCGACTGCTGCTGTCTCCCGCCCGCGGTTCGTCGGCGGGGGTGACGGAAGGAAGCGGCGTGGCGGTGTCTTGGACCTGCGTACGATCAAACAACGACGGCTCATCCGATGGCCGTTGCGGAGTGGGCATGTCGGTAATCCCCACGGGCATGACGTACACCATCGTACCTCTCAGTGTCGAGAGATGCCAGGCGGTAGACGTAGTGGCCTACAGTTGCGACGATGACCATACACCACCGGAGAACAAATGATGACACGACTCACCTTAAGTTGCATTGCGGTCCTCGCAGTGTCTTTGGCTATATGTGCCGACGAACCTAAGCCGACGAAGCGAGGCGTCGTAGTCGTGTCGGATGAGGCACGACGGATTCACGATTCGGCGATCGTTGTCGATGGACACAACGACCTTCCCTGGATGGTCCGGAGTCGCGGCAAGTTGGACTTCGTCAACCTTGACATCTCCAAACCGCAGCCACGACTGCATACCGACATCGCCAGGCTGCGTGCCGGTGGCGTCGGCTGCCAATTCTGGTCAGCCTTCGTTCCCGTGAGCACGATCAAGGAAGGAACTGCCGTCCGCAAGACCATCGAGCAGATCGACATTATCCGGCGCATGGTACGCCGTTATCCGGAGACCTTCGCCTTGTGTGGAACGGTTGACGAAGTGACCACGGCGCGAAAGGCCGGCAAGATCGCGTCGATAATCGGTGTCGAAGGCGGACATTCGATCGATGAATCGCTCGGTGTCCTGCGCTCCTTCTACGATTTGGGCGTGCGGTACATGACACTGACGCATACGGAGTCGCTCTCGTGGGCCGATTCGTGCGCAGACCAGCCAAAGGCACATGGTCTGTCACCGTTTGGCGAGCAAGTGGTGGCTGAGATGAACCGACTTGGGATGTTGGTCGACATTTCGCACGTATCCGCTGAAACAATGAAGCACGTCCTCCGCGTCACAAAGGCCCCGGTAATTGCTTCGCATTCGTCGGCGTATGCGATCGCCAATCATGCGCGCAATGTGCCGGATGACGTGTTGCGGCTCGTAGCAGCCAACGGTGGTGTTGTGATGGTCAATTTCTACCCGGGCTTCATCTTGCCCGAAGGTGCTAGAGCGATGGAGGAACAGACCAAGCAATACCGCGAGTTACGGAAAAAGTATGCCGATGACGATCAGAGGCTCGAGGACGCACTGGCCCAGTTCCGCAAGGAACATCCGTCGCCGCGGGGCAGCGTTCATACCGTGGTCGACCACATCGACCACATCGTCAAGGTCGCTGGCATCGACCACGTCGGACTAGGATCGGACTATGACGGCATTGGTGCCGTTCCCGAGCAACTCGACGATGTGTCGAAATACCCGGTCATTACCCAGGTCTTGCTCGATCGTGGTTACACAGCGGACCAGATTCGCAAGGTGCTCGGCGGCAACGCGCTGCGGGCGCTCAAGCGTGCAGAGGAGGTCGCGGCAGGACGCTGACGCCTATGGACTTTGTTCTCGATGGCTACAATCTGTTGCACGCCATCGGCCTCCTTGCCGGACGTGTTGGGCCGAGAGGGCTGGAGCAGGCTCGCAATCGGCTGTTGGGATTAGTTGCTGCCGCCCATGCGGATGAAGCGGTCGAGGTTACCGTCGTCTTCGATGCTCGTCGGGCACCGCCGGGAGTGAAGCATGTCGAATACCATGGCCCGATTCGGGTGGTGTTCGCCGTTGGTGAAGAGGCAGATGACCGCATTGAGGAGATCATTGCGCATGAGAGTGCGCCACGCCGTCTCGTCGTCGTCTCCGACGACCGCCGACTAAAGCAGGCCGCTCAGCGGCGGCGGTGCCAGTCGTGGACTTGCGACCGTTACCTCGATTGGATCGAACGGCGACGAGACAGGCCAAGGACGTTGCATCCGGAGAAGCCAATCACAGACGCTAGCACGGACTGGAACTCGGTCTTCGGGCATCTCGACCGCGATGCGGCGATGCAAGAGTTGTTCGGTCCCGACTTCGGCGAAGACGGGGACGGCATATGACCGACGATGAGCCGCTGGTTAGCATCGGGCCAATGCCGGCTGACACGGGTCGCAGTCTCGGGCTCGCGATCATAGCGAGCTCGCTTCCGGCCATCCTGGCATTGGGGTTTATCCTTGTCGCGGTTGTCGTACGTGGCGCGAACCCGTGGGGTCTCCTCGCACCGTTCCCCTTTGCCGCAATACCGGTTGCCCTGGCATTGGCGTACCGTGTTCGTTCCCGCGAACAACCAAGAATCGTGCTCGATCCGGTGTCGAGGCAGGTACTTTTCGTCCATTGCTGGCAAGCAAGTGGTTTCGTTCCGCGATGTCCTGCGCCGGAGAAACTCTGCAACTTCGAGGACATTCGCGCCGTGTTCTCATTTACCTATCGCGGCTCCTCGACAACCGTCACGACCGATGACGGCCGGGTCGTCTTCGATCAAAACTGGACTGACTACAGGCGTGTTAGCGCAGCCTTGCGCCGCGCCGCCGACGGCCGCTCGCCACTCGTCAGTTTCGATAACCCCGTCGCGATGTTCGTGCTTACCATCGCCGGGACATTTGCAATCGCCGTGTGTGCGATCGCTGTCATTGTTTGGCTTACGGGACCGTGAGATGGTTGCTGAAATTCAACCGCAAGTCCTCGACGCGATGCTCAAGGCGGGCAGTCCCGTTGTCCTGATCGATGTCAGGCAACCGGAGGAAAACGAATTCGTAGCATTGCCGAACAGCCAATTCATCCCGCTTGGCGAGCTACCAGTGCGGACTGCCGAAATCGACCCTCCGGCCGGCGCACTTGTTGTTGTGTACTGCCATCACGGAATCCGTAGTCGCAAGGGTGCGGCATTCCTCGAAGCGAGCGGCATCTCGCCTGTCGCGTCCTTGACGGGTGGCATCGATGCCTGGTCGCAGTTGGTCGATCCAACGATGCCTCGCTACTGACCTGTCGCCGACAAGCGGTACGGCCGCCCGGCGCGATAGAGTTCGAGAGCGTGTTCATAGAATTCGCGATTGGCAGCGCCAGCGAGTGCCAGGGCCTCCTCCTGAGTGCGAACGGCCGCAATCGCGTCACCGCCTTCCATCAGGGCGGCAGCGAGTGCCGCGAGATTCGGAGCCGTGCGCCCGTTTTCGCCAGAGCATAGTTGGCGGGCCAGCGTCACCGCCGTCTTCCCGTCGCGCAATCGATCATCCGGGCTTGCCGATCGTAGCCAGATGATTTCGTACGACGCTTCCCCGTGATGCGGAGCGAGCCGAAGGGCATCGGCAAAGTCGTCAAGAGCCTGATCGAAATGACCCAGTCGCATTAGCGCTCGACCGCGCAGTGCGCGAAGGTCGGCCAGCTCCGACGGATCGACCTCGTCACGCCCTTCGTTGCCCGTCCATACTCGCTTCGTCGGCTTGGCGGCGCGAATCGCACGATCGAATTCATCGTGAGCTTCGCGGTATCGCTGAAGTCGCATGAAAGCATGTCCCCGCTGGCGAAGGGAATAACCGTCCGCAGGTTCTATGCGCAGCACCTCCGCGTAGTCAGTCAGGGCCTGTTCGTACTGTCCCAAAACGATGTGCGCCCATCCCAAGTACCGCCAATAGTCGAGGTGATCGGGCACGAGGCGAACCGCTTCCGCCAGGTCATCGGCCGCGGCGGTTGCGTCGTCGCGCGCTGCGTGGGCAAGGCCGCGGCCACCGCGAGCACCTGGGTCGTTGGGTACGAGTGCAAGAGCTTCACCGTAGGCCGCAATAGCACCAACGGTATCGCCCCGATTTCGTAGTTCGTCACCGTGCTCTCTGTGCAGCCGGGCCTGGTCTTCCGCAGTAGATCTGGCGAGTGACTTCCGCGGCAAACCCGCAGAAGTGACAACGAGAATTGCACCTGAGATGACGACTGTTGCAAGTGGAGTGAAGCCCGGCCAAGCGATTCGTGGCGAAGCGACCAGATCAATTGGTGGGGCAACCTCGCCGCATTGAGACTGCCATTCGGTCCCGTTTGGTAGCTCCCAACGAGTGCGGCACAGATAGAGCGTCCAGCCGATCGCACACGTGGTGCACAGTCCGAGGAAAACGATTGCTGGCACCGGTAGGCCCGTGTCACTACGGCCGAGCAGATCGATTCCCGACTCACTGGCCCAAGTCTCGCCGAAAATCGTCATCAGGTTCTGTGTGGCGTGCATGGTCGCGGGCACCAGGAACGACCGAGTAGCGAGGTACGCTCCGTGAAATGCAGCGCCAAGAATGAACGTCGCCACGATCCGGGCTGGATCGATGTGCGAGACCCCAAACAGGAAGGAAGTGATCAAGACACCCACCGTCGTGCCAAGACCGGCAAGCATTCGACGGCCAACAACGCCTCGGAACACCGCTTCCTCAGCCAGAGCAGGCGCGAGGCATCCGAGAAGAATAGCTAAGGACCACGGAAGCGAGGCGAATCCAGAATACGGGTCGTCCATTCGATCGACTGGGGTTGTCGCGACGGCTAGCGGAATCGTCGAATTACCATCCCAGTAGTAGCGAGCGAGAGCCGCCGCCATCGCGACGAGTGGAGCCAGAGCGGGCAGAAGCAGAAGTGCTAGTATCAGTTGGATCGGCCGACATCCACGAATGGCCAATGTCGATCGGATGCCAAGTGGACGTGAAGCCCGCCGGATCAAAACCGCCGTCGCGAGGAAGAAAGCGGTGGTTCCAACGGCGAATGGAAGCCATGGCTTACCCTTCAAATCCAGCGCGAACGCGACATACGTGCACGGCAATGCGAAGAGCAGTTGGAGGCCAATGACCGCGCCAAACCAGCCTAGACCGGCAATGACCTGCGAGACCCGCGCCCGCGCGGGACGAACCGAGGCATGGTCAGCAAGGTCCAGCTTGTGCGGAACTGGCAACATCGGAACGTGTCCTCCCCAGCGGATTGGAACAATTCCCCCATCCTATCTCGTCGATGAGCGGACGTGTACGCGAATACTCAGTGCCATTAGGGCGACGGAAGGGGATTTGGAGCCGGTTGTCGTCGACGCCGATATTAGACGCGTCGCCTGGCATGACGAGCGTGAAGTCGTGTCAGCGAAGAGTGAATCAAGCGAGTGAAAACGACAGGCGGCGAATGGCAGAATCCTGCCATCGTCATTGAACCAAAGCTATAGCCGATTACTATACCGCTTCGGCGCTCGGCCAAACACAGGCTGTGCTGCGGTTGATTTTGGGCCGTCATCCGGCTTAGCACGCGGAACGTATGCCTCAAAACCCGGGAAGCGCTTCTCTTCGATGAGCTTGTTGATGGCCATCTCAATCGATGTCAGCAGGTCTCCCTGTTCAGGTGTCACCAACGAAATCGCCGCCCCATCCTTACCCATGCGTCCCGTGCGACCAATGCGGTGAACGTAGTTCTCGATGTCTTCCGGTAAGTCGTAATTGATAATGTGGGAGATACCGGTCACGTCAATGCCGCGACCGACGACGTCTGTCGCGATCAGGATTGCGATCTTGCCGGCTCGAAACCCCTTCATGATCCGATCGCGCGATGTCTGTGGGAGGTCCCCATGCATCGCTTCGGCGAGTCCCGGAAGTTTGGACTGGAGCTTCATTCCAAGTTTGTCGGCCGTCCGCTTCCTTTGCGTGAAAATGATGCACTGTCGCGGACGTTCGGTCACCAGCAGGCGAAGGAGCAGATCGAACTTTCGGTCCTCATCCACGGTGTAAAACGACTGCTTGATCTTCTCGACCGTCGGCTGATCTGGCGTGATGTTGATCTCGACGGGATCAATCATGTACCGCTGTGCGAGGCGCAGGACGGGCGGCGGAAGTGTGGCCGACAGCAGCAGGGTCTGCCGTTGCTTTGGGCATCGCCGCAAGATCTTCTCGATATCGGGCCGAAACCCAATGTCGAGCATCCGGTCGGCCTCGTCGAGGACTACATAGCGCACACGATCGAGCACCAGGGTTCCGCGACTCAGGTGGTCGAGGACGCGCCCCGGCGACCCGACGACCATGTGAACGCCCTTTTTGAGCGCCGTAAACTGGCTTCGAATACGCTGACCACCATAAATCGGGACGCACTCGCACTTCTTGCTGGGCGCGAGCTTCTTCGCCTCATCGGCGACTTGGACAACCAACTCCCGGGTTGGGGCGAGGACGATGGCCTGCGGACCGATTCCGTCATCCTCGCGCCAGGAATTCAGGAACGGCAACACGAACGCAGCGGTTTTGCCAGTTCCGGTCTGCGCCTGTCCGATGACATCCCGGCCTTCGAGCGCGTGCGGGATCAGCGCGGCCTGAATGGGTGTCGGCGTAATGTACTTGGCGTGTGCGAGGGACTTAAGAAGTGCAGAGCGGAGCGGCAGGTCGCCAAAGCTCGATTTCGAGCTAGACGCCGGCTCCGCCAACGTAGCGGCGGTCAAACAAGCCTCCCGAGGGCCAATTGCCTGGCCCCCTCAGTCGTGCTGAATGCAACCAAACCATCTGATTTATACCCCTTACTGCATCCGATGTCTAGTTGACCCAACCGCCGAGATCGCGATTCGCGGACGCGGCCGTAGACAACGTCGAGTCGTTCGGCCGTATCTGCATGCGAACTCAGATTAGTGACGTTCCTTACACCTAGCGGGCCACTGGTGGGTTGTTTGGCGGCGGCGCAGCGGGGGGTACGACGGGTACTGGTACCGCGCCACCATTCCCACCGGGCCCACCAGCAGCGTTGATATTCCGCATGATGTGCTCGACCGCCGGCATCGGCGGCGGCTGCATGCCGCCCTCGTCGCGCAGTCGATCGGCTCGGTCTTCGGTTGTAATGAAAAGGACGTTACCCATCCGGGCTGGTTTCAGCCCAGCAAGCTCCGCGAGTAGCCGGACTCCTGTTTCGAGCGGTACGTCATCGAGTTTCAACGTCACAACCGTCTGGGCGACTTTGGCTTGCCGCGGATCGATGACAACATTCACACCGGTTGTTCGGCCCAGTCGCTTGATGACTTCCGCAAGCGGCTGATTATCGACTTCGATATCGACGGGTTGCCGCAAAAGTCGGGACGTCGCATTGTCCTCGGTCGAAACCAAAATCGCATCGCCAAGGACGACATAGGTCAGGTTGTATTGGCATAGCAAGTTGCGCAAGCCTGTTTTAAGTTTGACATCCTTGAGGCGGACGGTGACGTTCATTTCGCTCGGGTCTTGGCCCAACTGCATCGCGCTAGCGCGGTCGAGGACGATGTTGAGCTTCGTTTGTTCGCCCAACTGCGTCAGTGCATCCTGAAGCGGGACATTGTTGAATTCGAGGTTCGTCGTTTGATCGAGAGCGCGACGCATGCCATCGAGCGTAGTCTCGCGTTTCTTGTCGCCCACAGGAGCCGCAAGGGCGACCGCGGCGAATAGCAGACAGGCGACTGCTTTCACGGTTTGCGTGGTTCGACTCGACATGGTGGATCTCACTCGGCTCCGAAGTGGGCAAGGACGTGCGTCAGAGCGGCGGGGATGAAGAACGCGGCCCCATAGTGCGTCGTATCGTACCATACGATTTTGGGCCTGCCTAGCTCCTGCCAGAGGGCGTTCGCTGCGGATGGTGGCACGACTTCGTCTCGGCTGGCAGCGATCATCAGGACCTTGCGATTGCGCAGGTTCGCAGCGCTGGTCAGGGGATCGACGGGCGCGATCAGAGTTTTGACCGCCTGCTTCGTGCCTCCCAGCGCTTCATATGGCTTGCGGTACGGTTGCGCGAGCGGGTGATCGTAATAGGCATCGACCAGCCCTCCGCCGCCGAGAATGATCGCGACACGATCAATCCGTTCGTCCATCTCGCCTGTCAGCGCAGCGATAAAGCTACCCAAGCTGGTGCCGAGAATGCCCACACGCTTGGGATCGATCTCCGGTCTCGCCGCCAGCCACGCAGCTGCATAACGGCAATCGAGAACTGTTTGAGTCGCCGCGTCAATTGTCCGCGGGAAGTTGAGTGACAGGAGTCGCAGCCGACTGTCCGCGGGGCGGCGGGGCGGGTAGTAGGCCATTTGCACAAAAAGTGCCGCGATCCGATTCTGTGCGAGCACAAGGGAGATTCCTCGCGACAAGCTCTGATCACCACCCGTGATGTCGAGGACGATGGCCGCGGGAAACGGTCCGGGTCCCTTTGGCCGATAGTACTCGGCGTAGACGGTGTTGTTCTCAGGTACCGGAGTGGTCACAGGGGATGGATAGGTCAACGCGTGAATCGTTAGGCCGCTAGCGGGCAACTCACGTTTCGGTGTTAGTTCGAAATCAAATGTTCGCCCGACCAGGCGAAATCGCTCCGGCACATTGGCCTGATCGCCGGCCGGCTTGAAGTGAACGGCGCCGGTTTCTTGAGCTGTTGCCCAAGTCGCTGTCAGCAGCATCGATACCAGCGTAGATCGCATGAGATCTCCTTGCTGTGACGATGACCTTATTTCAGATACGCAGCGTGAAACGCCTTTACGGCAGCGGCCGTATCTCGGGCCGTCTTCCGGTAGACGTCTTTGTTCCGCAGGTCCGTACCGAACTCAAGTTGAATCGCATCGATGCCCGATCCGGTATGGCTACCGTAGGTGCCGACAATGTAGCCGCCGTTGAACTTCGGTTCTTCTGGTCCATCAGAGTCACCACTTGGCCGCACGACGTATCCGTGTGCTTGCAGGTGGCCGAGTAGACTGTCTTTACCGGAGATCGCTGGCTTGCCAAATCGGTCCGTCAGGAGCTTGACGGTCTTTCCATTCTGAGTGCCGCGGCAGATTGAGTCTTTGAACGCCGCCTGGCCGTGAATGTCGAGCAGAATTCCGCGACCGAATCGATCCTTGACCATCTTACACGCTTCGACCAGCGAGGCGTGATAGTACTCGTAGTGCGGCTTGGCTGCTTCCGATTCGTAGGCTGCGTCCGCGGCGCGGTTGGCATCGATCTGTTTGCGCTCGAATCGTGCGATTACGACCCATGGTTTGCCGCCGAACGCCTTCTCCAATTCACTTGCAATGGCCTCGGTCAGCTCGGCCGTGTTTTCGTCGCGAGCGATGACGAACTTGTCGACGCCAGCTCCCACCCGTTCGCTGATCCCCGGCAGTGACTTGCGGCCACCGTGCGGCGACGAGAGCACAATCGGTAAACTGCCTTTGCGGACGGTCACGAAATCCTCGACCTTTGCCGTCGGCTGTGTGAAGGCCAAGGTCGGCGCAAAGAGGACCGCAACTGACGCGCGCACAAATGACACAAAAGGCATCTACCGGACTCCGGGGAGGGCCTGTTGATCTTCCGGTGCATGGTTCGATCGCTCGTAGAGCGGGAGCGCCTCGGGCGTCCATCGCTTGAGATCGGCAATGCGTGTCTGATGACTGGGGTGAGTGGACAGGTACTCGGGTGGGGCCGCACCCTTCGAGACTTGGCCCATCCGTGCCCAGAAGCTGGTGGCTTCGCGAGGATCGTATCCGGCCGCAGCCATCAGCAATAGTCCGATGTGATCCGCTTCCGATTCGTGCGATCGGCTGTACTTCAAAAGGCCGAACTTCGCACCCATCCCAAACATCGCCATGACCGCACGCTGTTGGTTAGGCGGCATATCGCCGAGCGACCCGGCGACCGACGACGCGCCAATCTGCACAATCTGATTTTGTGCCATGCGCTCCGCCCCGTGATGCGCAAGAGCATGGGCGATTTCGTGGCCCATCACAACGGCCAGGCCGCCCGATGTCTGCGCCACCGGCACGATGCCCGTGTAGACAACAATCTTGCCACCGGGAAGGCAGAACGCATTCACCGTATCGCTGCGGACAACGCGAGCCTGCCAATCGAACGATTGCTGTTGGAGCTTGGTTGCGGCGAGGATCTGAGGATCGTTGGCCACAGCGGCGAGTCGTCGCGCGATGCGCTGGACGGCTTGTGAGATAGGTACATCGGCCGGAAGGACGTTTCCGCGCTCCTCAGCGAGTACCTGTTGGAACGCCTGCGAGCCAAGCTGAGCTTCTTGCGCTGGATTCACCGCCACAAGCTGCTGGCGACCGAATGGCCCCGTTTGGCAACTCTTGATGAGGAAGGCACCGACTGCAACGAGACCGAGTATGATGGGCGCGAGTCGAATGCCACCACTGGTTCGGCCAGAGGTTCGAAACGGGCCAAAGGCGTTTCCGTTTGACATGGAGTGCCTATCTCCGGGCTGGATCGATTGCCGATGCTGCGACCGTATTGGTCAGGTCATCAGGTGAGTGAACTCTTCAAACAGGTATGTCGAGTCATGGGGACCAGCCGAGGATTCAGGATGGTATTGGACGCTAAAGGCCCGCAGCCGGTCACTGCGCAATCCTTCATTTGAGCCATCGTTGAGGTTTGTATGCGTCGGTTCGACACCGGGAGGAAGAGTGGCTGGATCGATGGCAAAGCCGTGGTTCTGGGTCGTGATCTCGACAGCCCCGGTCCGTGCGTTCAGTACGGGCTGGTTTGCACCACGGTGACCGAATTTCAGTTTGAAAGTCTTCGCTCCCAGTGCCTGTCCTAGCAACTGGTGCCCCAGGCAGATACCAAAAATCGGGAGTTTCCCGAGAAGCGATTTGATCGTGTCGATCGCGTAGCCGAGTACGGCCGGGTCTCCCGGACCGTTTGACAAGAATACACCATCGGGCTTGTGCGCCAGCACCTCGTCGGCTGTCGCCGTACCGGGCACTACGGTGACTCGACAGCCGACCTGAACGAGGTACCGAGGGATATTCCACTTCATGCCGTAGTCGATGGCAACGACATTGTGCCGAGCGGGATGGACCTGAACGACGTGTGTTGTCAGTGGATGGGTTGTGCCTTCCGACCACGAATAGGCCTTTGTTGGAACGACCTCTTTCACCAAATCGCGACCGACGATGTTTGGTGCCGTCCGAGCCTTGTTGAGCAGAGAAGTGTCACTAAGGTCGGCCGTGGATAGAACCCCTGTCATAGCACCGCGAACTCGCAGGTGGCGGACAAGGGCTCGGGTGTCGATTCCTTCAATGCCGGGGATGCCGCGATCGCGCAAATAGTCGTCGAGGGACTGGTTCGACCGAAAGTTGCTTGGATGCCGTGCAAGTTCGCGGACTGCAAAACCCTCGACACGAGGGCCGCGCGATTCCTCGTCCTCGCGATTGACGCCGTAGTTTCCAATCAGCGGATACGTCATCGCCACGATTTGGCCGGTGTACGAGGGGTCCGTCAGGATTTCCTGATAGCCCGTCATGCTGGTGTTAAAGACCACCTCACCAAACCGCTCGCCTGCTGAGCCAAAGGCTCGCCCAGTGTAGACCGTTCCGTCTTCGAGTACGAGCTTCGCCAGTCTATCAGCCATAAGACGTGTTCTCTCAACGAGTAAGGGCCTGAGCCATTGAGGCACATCCTGGCCGCGCAAACTCCATTAAGTATAGGGAGGTCAGCCGCTGGTGGCCAAGGCACATTTTGTGAGACGAAATCGGCGTGCGGCCCGTTGTCCCGTTTAGACGGGATCCACGTTTCAAGCGTTGGATTTCGGTGACAATTACGGCAATCTGCGTGAGTTTTTTGTCCGCGCAAGACGTTGCAATCGTTATGCTTGATGGCGGCTCTCATCCGCTGACCCGCGCAGGCTGACGCCCCTCTCGCTGAGGACACATCCGTGAAACGCTCCATCGCCGCCGTTCTCTGTCCCCTAGTGCTGGCGATGTCGGCATTTGCTCAGCGCCCTGGGTTTCAGCCGCCAACGAACCGCGCGCCAACCCCGCAGCCGAAACCATCGCCATCACCTCGCCCGCCACAGCCTCCGCCGGGACCGTCGCCAGCACAGGTCGCACAACAACAGGCGATCGAACGCCAACGACAGGCCGAGGCGGCTCGCCAGCAACAGTTGGCGCAAGAGCGAGCGAGGCAAGCGGCGATCGAGCAACAGCGCCGGGCGGAAGCCGAACGTGCGCGACAGCAAGCCATCGAGCAACAGCGCCGAGCGGCAGCCGAACGGGCACGCCAGCAGGCGATTGAACAACAACGTCGTGCTGAGGCTGAACGTCAACGGCAATTGGCGAGCGAGAAGGCTCGGCAACAGGCGGAGGCCCAGAAGGCGCGTCAGCAGGCGACAGAGCGACTGCGGCAGCAATCCCTCGAACAACAACGTCGAGCGGCCGCTGACAAGGCGCGGCTAGCGGATGCGGACCGTCAACGGTTGGCAGCGGCGGAACGTGCGCGGCAACAGCAAGAGGCGGACCGATTGCGGCTACAGAATGGCCAGCCCAGGCAACCGCAAACGCTGCCAGGCTCCAAGTCGCCAACGCCGCCTTCGAAGGCGTCCGAAAGCAAGTCGTTTCCACCTGTGAAAGCGCCGGGCGTCCCTCTCAAGGCACCGGAAGGAAAGGACTCGCCGGCACCTAAGCAACCCGATAAAGGCCCTCCGCCTGTTCCAAGCAAGCCGCTTCCGACACCGAAGGTTCCAGAGGGCAAGTCATCGACGGCCAAGGTACCGGAGAGCAAACTGCCGACGCCAAAGGTACCGGACAATAAGTCATCGACGCCAAAAGCACCGGAGAGCAAACTACCTACTCCTAAGGTGCCGGAGAACAAGCCGTCTACTCCAAAGGTGCCCGAAAGCAAACTGCCGACGCCGAAGGTGCCGGAGAACAAGCCGTCTACTCCAAAGGTGCCCGAAAGCAAACTGCCGACGCCAAAGGTGCCGGAGAACAAGCCGTTCGTCCCAAAGGTACCCGAAAACAAACTGCCGACGCAGAAGTTACCGGAAGGCAAGCCATCGACGCCGAAGGTGGCGGATAGCAAGCCGTTTATTCCCAAGGTACCCGACGCCAAGTTGCCGGCGGCAAAGGTTCCCGACAACAAGCCGTCAACATCCAAGGTGCCGGATACCAAGCCGACCGAACCGACCATTGTGCAACAGAAATCGCGTGCCGAACTCGATCGTCGAATCGCCTTGAACAAGACACTGCCCAACGCTGTCGACGACGCTCGGCGGCTCGCTCAGGATCAGTTGAGCAAATTGGCCGATAAGCGGCCTGTGCTGTCGAATGCCGGGGACCAGGCCCGACTCGACCAGGCTCAGAGCCGTCTGCGCGAACAATTGGCCAAAACGCTCCCGCCGCCCAAGGCGACAGAGCCGACGCAGCCGAACAAGGTTGTCATCGTTCCCGGCAACATCGGTGCTGGCGTACGCACGCCCATTGGCCCTGCACTCAATGACGCCCAATCGCTCGCGTTACGCAATCTGGCCCGCGACAATGCTGCGGCCCGGGCACTTGTCGAGCGGCGAGTCATGCGGCCCGCGGACCTCGTGACACTTCGGGGTACGCTCGGGTCCATCAACGACCCGCAAGCCCGACTGGCGGTCATTAAGTCGACAGCCCCGTCGTTCCGCTTGAACGATCGACACTGGCTCGGCCTGTTCGAGGCTCGGACGAGTGTCGCGTTCAGCGTCCGCGAGCGAATCGTCATCAGCCGATTCATCGATGGTACGCCGTGGGTCGGCGATGACATCGTCGTCATTCGTCGTTGTCTGGGTGCGCCGCTGCCGCCGTTCCTGCGGGCATGCATCTACCGCATGATCGAAGAAGAACTGTACGCCCGCACGCGGCTGGCATTCCTGAACGGCTTCGTGACGTTCGGCGGACCCGGCTGTGTGATCCTGCCGGTCGGCGGTGTGGTCATCTACCCGGGCTGTGTGCCGACGATTCCGACAGTCTGGATTCCGGCCGACCCGACTGTCGTGGTCGCTCCTGGGCTGCCGCCGCAGGGGGCGGGCTTTGCCTGCACTGTTGTTCCGGACGAGCAAGTCGCATATGTCGATCAACCAGCAGTCGAAGCCCCGGCCACGGCGGAAGTCGTGCTGACGCCGACGGAGAAAGCAGCGTTCGACGACATCCTCAAGTCCGCGCAGAAACCCGACGTGCTGCGGACGATGACGCCAGAGGAGATACGCAAGTTCCTGACCGACGTGTACCCGAGCGGTCTGCCGAACGAGGCTGTGGCGGCCAATGATCCGTCCGCAGATCTCGGGACTCTGGCCCCAGACCTGAAGGTGGCTCAGTCTTCCCGGTATCTGCGGTTTGCGAATAACTCAAAGGAGCGGGTCACCCTCAAGGTCGAGGTTCCGACTGCGCCGGAGAATAAGGTCGACGCCCCGCGGAAGCTGGAATACAAGCTCGAACCCGGTGAGGTCGCAGACCTAAAAGACGGCGACTGGCGCGTGAACGCGGCCAAGGTGCGATTCAGTGTCGTGACCGAGAAGGGTAAGGAGCTGAACCAGTTCAAGGACAAGGACTTCGTGCTGGTGCCGGAGAAGGACGACAAGGGCGAGCCGTCGTACCAATCGGCGACGCCGGAAGTGGCTCAAATCGGCATCCAGGGCGACGAAGGGGCCGAATAAGATCGAACCCTGCGAGCGACCGGTGGCAACCGGTCGCTCGCGCGTTTTGTCGCAAAGATCGCACGGATAATATGTTGGGTGCGCGCGACCTATCCTTGGTCGCAGGTGACCTACACGACGTTTTCGACAATGGAACTCATGTCTGGCCTGAAACACATAGCAGCGACGACGTCAAGTTTCTTGCGCTTTTTTCGTATTTCTTAGTTACTGACCGCCACGTTGTTGCGCTACATGTTGCAGGTTACTTGTGCATGAGCGAGACGATAACGGTCCTCCCGACGGCGGTGACCGCCCTGTCAGTCCTCCGCGGTCGTTGCGTCGCCGTCGATATGATGATGCGGGATTGCAATCGATTTCTCACCGCACGGAGATGTCAGCCACAGATGAACACGGATAAGACAAATCAACTGCATCTTATCCGTGTTCATCTGTGGCCAAAGCCCATCATTGGAACCAGTCGCCCACCGGGTAGGACGTCGCGTTCAAATAGCACGACATCTTCCTCGTGGGCCGCGCGGAAGAAGTTCAACCCACCACTTGTCCGCCTGCTCGACCTGGAAAGTAAGTGCGGCTCACCCGGCAATTGCTCGACAACATCAACCAGCATAACATGCTTCTCGCCGTCGGTCCCGATGGACGACGGTCGTTGAAGCTGGCAGACTTCGGCGGCACGCCGCTGTACATGGCCCCGGAGCAGGTGACGAGCTTCCGCGACGTAAAGCCGCCGGACGAGCGCTGGCGAAGAAGCCGGACGAACGCTTTCCTCACGTGAATGCATTTGCCAAGGCGCTGGCACCATTTGAGACAGCTAGCCGAGTGAATCCAACTTCGGACAAGCTGCACGGTCCGGTGTAGACATCGCGACCCACTTCCCAGACAATCGTCTCCAATCCCACCCCGGAGACCCTCCCCATGCGTTTCGCGTCTGCCGTTGCTCTTCTCATGTTCGCGTCCGTCCTGCGCGCCGATGACGGCGTGTTGCCCGTCGGGGCCGACGGTAAGCCGCTCAATCTCGATTTCGAAACTGGCACACTCAAGGATTGGATCGTCGAAGGCGATGCCTTTGCTCGGCAGCCGATCGAGGGCGACACCGTTAGCGTGCGCCGCAAGGACATGAAGAGCCGTCACCAGGGCAAATACTGGATCGGCGGATGGGAGCGAGGCGGCGGCGACAAAGGGCAGGGCACTCTGACCTCGATTCCGTTCAAAGTCACGCACCCCTGGTGCAGCTTCCTGGTCGGTGGTGGGCCGTACCCCACTACAGCCGTCGAGATCGGGCGAGCGGATACGACGGCCGTCTTCTCGCGGACGAGTGGGCTGGCCGAGGAGGACATGCGCCGCGTGGCCGTGGACCTGCGTAACCATCAGGGGAAGGAGATCTTCGTCCGCCTCGTGGACCGGCACACCGGGCACTGGGGACACGTTAATTTCGACGACTTTCGGTTCCACGCCGAGGAGCCGAAACTGCCACCACGGCCGGAGCCGCGCGAGAGTTTGCTTGGGCAGACAGATCAGTTCAAGCACGCCGGCCTGCCGCCCGAACAGGCAGCCGCTGCCATGACCGTGCCCGAAGGGTTCACCGTCACGTTGTTCGCGGGTGAACCGGACGTGAAGCAGCCGATCGCGTTTTGCATCGACGATCGCGGCCGGCTGTGGGTCGCGGAAGCTTACGACTACCCGATCCGGCAGCCGGAGGGCAAGGGGCACGATCGCATCCTGATCTTCGAGGACACTAACGGCGACGGCAAGTTCGACAAGCGTACCGTGTTTATGGAGGGGCTGAACCTCGTTAGTGGCCTGGAGGTCGGCTTCGGCGGCGTGTGGATCGGGGCCGCACCGTACCTGATGTACGTGCCACTCGACCCGTCGGGCGACAAGCCGGCTGGTAAGCCGCAAATCCTGCTCGATGGCTGGGGCTATCAGGACACGCACGAGACGCTAAACACGTTCACCTGGGCACCCGACGGCTGGCTGTGGGGCTGCCACGGTGTGTTCACGCACGCCAAGGTCGGCAAGCCGGGCACGCCGGACGCTGAGCGGACGCTGATCAACGCCGGCATTTGGCGCTACCACCCGACCCGGCACGTCTTCGAAGTCGTCGCCCATGGCACGTCGAACCCGTGGGGTCTCGACTTCAACGAGCGCGGCGAAGCGTTCATCGAGGCGTGTGTCATCCCGCACTGCTACCACATCGTCCCCGGCGGGCGGTACGAGCGGCAGGCGGGCAGCCACTTCAACCCGTACACCTACGCCGACATCAAGACGATCGCGGACCACCGGCACTACCTCGGGGCGAACCCGCACGGAGGCAACAACCGCTCCGACGCGGCCGGCGGCGGCCATGCGCATTGTGGTCTGATGTGCTATCTCGGCGGTGCCTGGCCAGAAGAGTACCGCGGCAAGCTGTACATGGGCAACATCCACGGCCGGCGGATCAATACAGACGTGTTGATCTCAAAGGGCAGCGGTTATGTCGCGTCCCACGGCAAGGATTTTCTGCTCGCCAATGACGCTTGGGCGCGATTCATCAACCTCAAGTACGGCCCGACGGCAAGCGTCATGCACTGATCGACTGGTACGACCAGCAGGCGTGCCACGATCGCACGCCCGGAAAGTGGGACCGCACCAACGGTCGCGTCTACAAGATCAGCTACCGTGGCACCAAGCCGGTGACCGCCCTCGACTTGGCGAAGTGCAGCGACGATGAATTGGTTCAGTACCAAACGCACGCCAACGAGTGGTACGCCAGGCACGCGCGACGCATCCTGCAGGAGCGGGCGGCGAGTATTAGCGAACGGACGAAAGGTGCACTCGCCAAACTCGTCACGGACCACGCCGACACCGGCGTCCGCCAGCGGGCCTTGTGGACGCTCGCGGCTGTCGGCGGGTTGACCGGCGAACGCCTGGACCAGGCACTAGCGAACGACCGCGGACACGTCCGGTCGTGGGCCGTGCGGCTCGCCGCGGACGCCGGCGGTCCTGCGACCCAAGCCCTCGCAGTACAACTGCCGAAGCTCGCGGCGGACACGGCACCGGCCGTGCGGCTCGCCGTGGCCGGCGTGCTGCAACGCCCGGCTTTGCGTTCGCAATCGACGGCGTGGGAGGCCGCTATTGTGCTCCTGAAGTCCGCACAGGACGGCGACGACCCGAACCTGCCGTACCTCGTCTGGTACGCGGCCGAGCCGTTTGCCGCGCAGGACGCTGACCGGGCGCTGCACATGGCATCCCACGCCAAGGGACAACTGTTGGAACACATGGTCCGTCGCATCGGCTCGGTCGGTACGCCCGAGGCGTTCGCCACGGTCGTCGAGCGGTTGGGCCGGACCGACGACGTGACCGCGCAGGCGACGATCCTGGACGGGTTGCGACAGTCGCTCAAGGGGCGGCGCAACGTGGCGATGCCCGCGGAGTGGCCGGCGGCATACCGCCGACTCGCGTCCTCCGTGCGTGGCGACGTGCGCGAGTCGGCGATGGCGGTGGCCGTCACCTTCGGAGACCCGCAGGCACTGAGCGAACTTCGCGAGATCGTCGTTTCGACCGCTGCTGCGGCCAAGCGACAGGCCGCGGTCGCGTCGCTGATCGAGGCAAACGACGCGAAACTACCGGAAATCCTCCGCAGTCTTCTTGGCGACCCGGTGCTACGGGCGGCGGCGATCCGCGGATTGGCCGTCCGGCCTGACGCCAAAACGCCAGCCGCGATACTCGCGGTGTACGCGAAGCTGCCGGCGACCGAGAAGCGCGACGCCGTGGCCACGCTGTCGTCCGACCGCGAGTTTGCGAACGAGTTGCTCGCCGCCGTCGAGCGCGGGGCAGTGCCCTCGACCGACGTGCCGGCCGACCTCGTGCGGCAACTGCGGGCGTTCAAAGACGCGGCCCTCGACGCCCGGCTCGCGAAGGTGTGGGGCGTCGTCCGTGAAACGCAAGCGGATCGGAAGCGGCAGATCGAAACATATCGACGGATGTTAACGGCGAAGAACGCACCGAAGGCGGACGTGGCCCTCGGCCGGGCCGTCTACGCGAAGACGTGCCAGCAGTGCCACGTCCTGTTCGGCGTCGGCGGCAAGGTCGGCCCGGAGATCACCGGCGCGAACCGCGGCGACCTCGGATACCTGCTCGAAAACGTCCTCGACCCGAGTGCCGTTATTCCGAAGGAATACGCGGTCACGAGTCTGCTGCTTAAGAGCGGCCGGCTGGTCCTCGGCATCGTCCGCGAGGAGACGCCGGCGGCTCTGACGGTCGTCACAGCCACGGAGACGCTGACCGTCCCCAAGGCCGACATCAGCACCCGTGAGCCGAGCGACCAATCGATGATGCCGGATGACCAGTTGAAGCCGATGACCGAGGCCGAGGTCCGCGGCCTGTTCGCGTACCTGCAATCGCCGGTGCAGACGCCGCAGTTGGCGACGCCGGAGACGGCCGCGACGTTCTTCGACGGTAAGGACCTCGCCGGCTGGGACGGGGACCCGAAGCTGTGGTCGGTCGAGAACGGCGAGATCGTCGGCCGGTCGCCCGGCATCAAGAAGAACGAGTTCCTCAAGAGCCATCTCATGGCCGGCGACTTCAAGCTGACGCTCAAGGTGAAGCTGACGCCGAACAAGGAGAACAGCGGCATTCAGTTCCGCAGCGAAGTGCTGTCGAGCGGCGACGTGAAGGGCTTGCAGGCCGACGTCGGGGCCGGCTGGTGGGGCAAGCTATACGAGGAACACGGCCGCGAGATTCTCTGGAACAAGTCCGGCGAACAGCACGTCAAGGCGGACGACTGGAACGAGTACGTCGTCGAGGCCGTCGGCGATAGCGTCAAGACGTGGATCAACGGCCAGTTATGCGTGGACCGAGCCGACAGGGACTACGCTCGCCGCGGTATCTTCGCGTTCCAGATTCACTCCGGCGGCCCAATGGAGGTGCGGTTCAAGGACATCAGGCTGGAATTACGTTGAATCCGAGCCGGAAGCGTGAGCGACGGTCCTTTACCTGAGGGACCGTCGCTCCGCTTCGGCTCAGTCAGCAGCACCGCGAACCCGGTCGCGGCGTCGCGCATGAACTTGCCAACGTTGTCCTTCGGGTCCCGCGACTTGTTGAGGTAGTTGATCGGCCACGTTCCGTCGCATCGTTGGCGGCGAGCACGCGACGGCTCGCTTGAGCCGCGCGTCGTCCAGATGCCGGCCCGGCGCAACGCCAGTACGGCCAGACCCGTCGCGTAGCCCGTCGGCGGTCGCCTCGAGGTACACACCGAACGACTTCCACGTGCCGGCCCCCGCCTTGCCGAGTCGGGCGGCGCACCAACCGCCGTCGGCTTCCTGGGCCACCCAGGTGGTTCGCGGTCAGTTGCTTTCCGGCGTCCGGCCAGCAGTATGTCGGGCAGTCGGCCGGACGCCGAAGGCCACGGTGCGGTCAATGATGACTCGGGAACTGTGCCTTCATGTACGTCTTTAGGGCGGCGACCTTTGGCCAGGAACGTCCAGATTTCACGGTAGCTCCGGCCCGACCGTGCCCCACCGCGGCGGCGGCGGGGCAGCACCGTAGAACTGGCCGTCGCTCTCCCGCAGCCGCAGGCCAAACTCCAGCCACGGCCAGTTGCGGCGTCCGTTTGATGTCGCCCACATGTTGCCGAGGCTTTCCTGGCCGATTCGGATACCGTCCGATCCGCGGCTCGCCTCGATACTGACGACGACGAGGGCGTTCACGACCGACTCGGTGCCGAGAACGCTCGGCTTGCGTTCCTTGCCATAGAAGGGCGGAACGAGTCCTTGTCGTCGAGCTCGCGGCAATCTTGTCCCAGCTTTCGACCCGCTTGACGACGCCATCGAGCATCGCGTTTCGGTGACGCCTGCCGCCGGTGTAGGCGTCGAGCAGGCGCCCGGACGGGCGAGCGAGAGCAGGGCAGTGTGGCAGGGAATACAGGCGAGTCCCTGGCCGCGGGCCGACGACGACCATCGAGCCACCAGTCGGCGGCCATCAGGTAGGCCGCCGCCCGTTGGGGACTCCACGCCGCGTCGTCGGCGCGACCGGTAATGGCGGCGACCAGCGCGACGACGGACAGGGCGACGACGTGCATTCGACGGATCATGGGTACCTCCCTCGCGGCAATGTGCAGCCTACCCACAGGAAGCGGTAACGACCACGACATCGCGATCGCAAGCTGGTTCGCGACGCTTCACCGAAGCGTACGCTCTGCGAAGCGTCGCGAACCGGGGTCAGTCCGCCCAGTTGGCGAGATACCCGCGAAGCGCCGGCAGTTCCAGCGACTTGCGTTCGAGAAAGTCGCGGGCCTGCTGAACGAGATCGGTCTCCTGATCCGGTGAGATGTCACCGGTCATGACCCGCGTGCGCAAGAATACGAAGTAGGTGTCGAGCGTATCGCAGAGGCAGTAGTCGTTGATCTCCTGAATCCGTCCGTCGAGGAACATGCGGTACACTTGGTCGCCGGCGACCTCCATCTTGCCGGGCTTGCCGAGCATTTTCGACAGCAGGTTCAGTCCCCCCGCAAGTCGGCATGCACCAAAGTTCGTCAGCCAGTCGAGGAGGTCGATGTGGTTGCCGCCGAAGCGGTTTCGGCTTTTCTGGCAGTAGTCTCGCAGAGATAGGCCGTGGCGGAATGCCGCGAGTTCCAGCATCGGCATATCGAACCCGCGGCCGTTGAAGGTGACGAGCTTCGCTTTGGTATAGCGATCGACGCCGAGCCAGAACTTGCGGACAATCTCTCGCGGCCGAAACTGCGGCGCGTCAAGACAAGCGACCTGTTCCAAGCTGAAGTCGTTGCCGACACGGACGACGGCGACTGCAATCGGCACCTGGAAGCTAACCGGCAGGAAGTCGGAGCCATTATACGACGTTTGCCGGGCCTCTTCGCGGGCGCGCTCGATGGCGTCGGCGGGCTCGATATCCTGTCCCGGGTATTTCACTTGGGCGAGCAGCCGGCCGTCGGGAACACTTTCCGTATCGACGACAAGAAACGCTGTGCGTGTGCCAACCTCGGTCGACGCGCGGATGGCGGTGAGTTCAGTCGTCGGCATGTGGCGGCATCCTGAGCGGCCGAACGGTCTGTTACCATTGTGCAGCATGACGACGACCCTAGCCACGGACAACGCCGCCACATGTCGGAACGGAGGCCACATCGCGCCCATCGCCGAGAATGTTTGGATTGTATCGATTATGCGGGGTGGCCGGATCGGACCGGTTATTGGTATGCTCTCGGACTGTCCGCAGTACCCGTTCCATCCCAGGAGTCGACCGCGGCTGCACCGCGCTCGGCATTGCTCGTCGTCTTCCTTGTCGTCGTTATCGACCTGCTCGGCTTTGCCATCGTGCTGCCGCTGTTACCGCGGATCGCCGACCAGTACTTGCAGGGGCAACCGAAGATCGTCGTCGGCAGCACGATCGGCTTCCTGTTTTCGTGCTTTTCGCTGATGCAGTTCTTCTTCGCGCCCTTATGGGGCCGTCTGTCCGATCGGATCGGCCGTCGGCCCGTGCTATTGGTCGGGTTGGCCGGGTCGGTCGTCTTCTACACATTGTTTGGCTACGCGGCCACGATCCCGACGGAGCAGGCGACGCTTGCCCTCGCACTGATGTTCGCCGCCCGGATCGGGGCCGGCATCGCCGGGGCGACAATCTCGACGGCCGCGGCCGTCATCGCCGACTGTACGCCCAGCCACGACCGCAAGCGCGGTATGGCCCTGATCGGGGCGGCGTTTGGCATAGGTTTCACGTTTGGCCCGCTACTGGCCTACGCGGCGATCAAAGAATTCCCGAACCAGGGGCATGGGGCGGTCGGTTACGTCGCGGCCGCGTTGTCGGCCGTCGCGCTCGGCCTGGGCATCGCGCTACTGACGGAGACGCGGGTGCCGGGCCGGCCAAGTGAGCGCCGTGGCTGGCTAAACTGGTCGAGTACGCTCGACGTGCTGCGGACGCCGACGCTCGGCCTGTTGGTGCTGACGTATTTTCTGGCGACGTTTGGCTTCGCGAACTTCGAGAGTACGCTGTCGCTGTTGACGAAAGCCGCGTTCAGTTTCACCGACGACGAGAACTTCCTCGTCTTTGCCTACGTCGGCTTCGTCCTGGCGCTAGTGCAGGGGGGCATCTACCGGCCGTTGGCGAAACGGTTCGGCGAAGTGACGTTTATCCGGATGGGCGTCGCCCTGATGCTGCTCGGGCTGGCGGGGCTGGGTGTCCTGGTGGCGACGGCCGGTGAAGGCGGGCACGGCGACCGCGGGTCGTTCGTCGGGTTCCTGATCGCGCTGGCCGTAGCGGTGACGGGGTTCGCGTTCCTGAACCCGTCGGTCAGTTCGCTGGTCAGCCGTCGGGCCGACGCCGACCGGCAGGGCGAGGTGCTGGGCGTGAACCAATCGGCGAACGCGCTGGCCCGCATCCTCGGGCCGACTGTCGGGCTAGCTCTGTTCCCGTTCGCGAGCCATGTGTTGCCGTACGCCGTTGCGTCGGGATTGTTATTGGTCGTGCTGGCGATGACGCCGCGCCTTCAGGCATGAACGATTCTGCGAAGCATCGCGAACTGCGCGAAAGGACTCGCACCCGTGCCCCGACCGCCGCTGACCGAGATCGACGCCCGACGCATCGCCGTCATTAAGCCCAGTGCGCTCGGCGACATCGTTCATGCATTGCCGATATTGCCGGCGCTCCGTCATCGCTTCCCGGCCGCCCACGTCACCTGGGTCGTCAACCGTGCTTACGAGCCGCTGCTGACGGGCCATCCCGGCCTCGACGCGACGCTCGCATTCGATCGCGGCTCCCTGAAGCGAGGCGTCGTGGCTGGTGCCCGCGCCGCGCTCACATTTGCGAAGTCGCTGCGGGCCGGCGAATTCGATCTCGTCCTCGACTTACAGGGGCTGTTCCGCAGCGGCCTGATGACGGCGGCGACCCGCGCCCCACGGCGCGTCGGCCTCTCGACGGCCCGCGAGGGGGCGGCACACTTCTACACGGATGTTGTGCCGACGCCGGGCCTGGACGCCGCCCATGCGGTGGACCGCTGTTGGCGAATGGCCGAAGCGCTCGGCGTCGGCCACCTGCCGAAAACGTGGCACCTCCCCATCGACCCCGCTGCAGCGAAGTGGGTCGACGCCGAGCTCGCGCCACTTCCGCGACCGTGGCTCGTCTTCGGCGTCGGCGCGCGGTGGCTCACCAAGCGCTGGCCGCCGCAGCATTTCGCCGCCCTCGCTCGCGCTGCCCAGGAACGGCACGGCGGCAGCGTCGTCTTCATCGGCACGGCCGACGAGGAGCCGTTGGCCGTCGCCGCCGCGGCCGACTTGTCCGGTCCCGTCCGCCATCTCAGCGGTCGAACGACCATGCCGCAGGTGATCGCCGTGCTGGCGCGGGCCGATGTCGTCGTGGCCAACGACACCGGCCCCTTACACCTGGCCGCGGCGCTGGGCCGGCCAGTCGTCGCCCCGTATACTTGCACCGCGGTTCGGCTGCACGGCCCGTACGGGGCGGAGCGCGGTACCGCCGAGACGACGGTCGCGTGCCGGGCCAGTTACGTCCGCACCTGCCCGCACCTGTCGTGCATGGCCGAGCTGACACCTGACCGGCTCCGGCCCAAACTCTTCGAGGCGCTGTCCGCATGGCCGACCCTCAGCCGCTCCGCCTGATCCTCGCCAGCGGTTCGAAGGCCCGCCGCGAGTTGATGACCCAGCACGGCTACGCGTTTACCGTAGAACCGGCCGCCATCGACGAGCCGCTGCAAGCCGGCTTCGGCGACCCGCGGAGCTACGTCCAGCAGATCGCGTGGATGAAGGCGGCGGCGGCCTCGGAACGGATCGAGCGCGGCGTCGTCATCGCCGCGGATACCGTGGGTTGGGTGGACGGCGGCCCGGTGCTGAAGCCGGACGACGAGGCCGACGCCCGCCGAATCCTACGCTTGCTCGGCGGACGGTGGCACGAGTTGTGGACGGGTGTCTGCCTGTGGCGGCAGCCGGACGGCCTACAAGTCGCGTGGCAGGAGCGGAGTCGCACGTTCCTCAAGGCGATGACCGACACTGAACTCGACGAGTACTTGCAAACTCGCGAATGGGTCGGCTGCTCCGGGGCGTACGCGGTGCAGGAGAACGACCCGTTGCTCACAGTCGAAGGCAGCGTGAGCAACGTCGTCGGATTGCCGATGGAGTCGCTGGCCAAGTACATTCGGATTCTGAGGTGATCGCGTGACCGTTCGCTCGTTTGCTGCGTTGATCGCGGTCGTGCTGGCCGGCGGAACTGCCTACGCTGACGCCCCACCGCTCGACACAGCCGCGATCGAGGCTGTCGCGCGCGAGGAGATGGGCAAGCTCGGCGTCCCCGGACTGGCAGTCGCGATTGTGCGTGGCGAGCGAGTCATGTTTGCGAAGGGGTTCGGCGTGGCAAGCGTTGAGACTGGCACGCCGGTCACACCCGATTCGCTTTTCCGACTCGGTTCCACGACGAAGATGTTCACTGCCGCCACGGCTGTCGGCTTATCCGAAGAAGGCAAGCTCAAGCTTCATGCTCCGATCGGCGACATTATCAAGGACTTGCCTGAATTCCTGAGGCCGCTAACGCTGCACCAACTTCTGTCGCATACATCCGGCATCAGGGACGTGGCCCCGATGTTTGGCAAGCATGATGACGCCGAACTCGGACGCGGCATTCGATCGTGGGACAGGAGTTGGCTGGTCCGCGAACCAGGCAAGACGTACGCCTACTCGAACCCCGGCTACTGGCTCGCAGGCCTCGCCATCGAGGAGGCGTCCGGCAAGCCGTTCGCCGATGCCGTGGCGGATCGCATGTTTCGACCACTGGGAATGACGCGAACGACGTTTCGGCCCACATTGGCGATGACATACCCGTTGGCCCTGGGGCACGGGCCCGACGGCAAAGTGATCCGTCCAATGGCCGACAATGCAGGCTCGTGGCCAGCAGGATCGATCTTCTCAAGCATTAACGATCTGACCCGTTGGGCCATGGCGTTTCTGCATGATGGCAATCTCGATGGTCGTCAAGCCGTGCCCGCGACCGTTCTCAAAGTGATCGCCACGCCACACGTCGCGGTGCCGACTCGAAAAGGACACTACGGCTACGGCTTAGTCATCGCGGATTGGAAGGGCGAACCAATCATTGAACACACAGGCTCGCGATCGGGGTACGGCAGTCTGATCCGCTTCCTTCCGAGACGGCAGGCCGCCGTGATCGTGCTGGCGAACCGAACGGCAGCAAGTCTTCCGCAGACGGTTGGCAAGGCAACAGAGTTGCTCGTCGGGTCTACCGCGAATCCCTAAATTGTCGGGATCGAAAGGACGACCCGATGGCATTGCCGGCTGACACGCTTCGCAACCGCACGTTTATCGGACTGCTGATCGCGCAATTCTTCGCCGCCTTCAACGATCAGGCGATTCACGCCTCGGCGATGTTCTTTGCGATCAACCAGAAGGCGCTGACGAAGGGCACGGCAATCACGCTCATGCCGATCCTCTTTTATGCTCCGTGGGCGATCTTCGTCACTCTCGCTGGCTATTTCGCCGACCGATACAGCAAGCGTACTTCGCTCGTGTTTTGGAAGCTTGCCGAAGTTGGCATCATGGTCGTCGCGACGGTCGGCTTTTACTTCAGCGAAGCTCATGGGTCGAGCGTCGGGCCGTGGATTGTTCTGGCGTGCGTGTTCCTCATGGGGATGCACTCCGCGTTCTTCGTTCCTGCCAAGTACGGCGCAATGCCCGAGATCCTGCAGCCGCAGTTGCTTTCGCGCGGCAACGGCATTCTGGAGTCACTGTCGTTCCTTGCCGTCATCCTCGGAACGGTCTGTGGCGGCGTCATGTATGGGTACTTTGACGATACCGACAGGGAATACTGTGTCGGCTTGGTCTTGCTGGGACTGGCGATCGTTGGCGCGGTCGCCAGTCTGTTGATCCGCCCAATTCCACCTGCCAATGTTGCGCGGCCGTTCCCTGCGTTCGTCTATGGCCCTTTGTACGCCAGCCTCAAGACACTGTTCCGCTCGCGACCGCTTCGCCTTGCGATGATCGGCATCGCCTTCTTCACATTCATGGTCGCCTTCATGCGCGCGACGGTTTACATGCTTGGCGAATCGCAGATTCCGCGGTGGGAAGAGGCTCAGACAAGCGCGATCGTCGGCGCGACGTCGTTGGGCATTGGCCTTGGTGCTCCTTTGGCTGGGTGGTTGTCGGGTCGCAAGGTTGAACTGGGCCTCGTACCACTGGGTGCCTATGGAATGGCCATCGCCGCCGTACTGGCCGCCGTCTTCATCGACGATCTATTTGGCTTGGTCGCCTGCATTGTTGCCATCGGATTCTTCACGGGCTTCTATCTGGTTCCGCTGTTCACACTTCAACAGCATCGTGCACCGAAGCGCAGCAAGGGCGACGTGGTGGCGGCGAGCAACTTCGTGAACGTCATTGGGGCCATTCTGGCGTCGTTTGTGTTCGGGGCCGTTGTCTATCTGTTTCAGGAATTCGGCCTGACCAACGTCATTACGCCGACCGACGTGACGACCGGTGCCCTCGTGTCCTACGAGACGCAGAATGGCCGTGCGGTTTCGTTCGACGTCCAGGGCGATCAACCGCTCAAGATCTCCACCGAGACGAAACAGGTGGACATCGAAATGAGTAAGGGCATCCCGGCTCGTATCGATCCGGACGATCCACCGGATGTCGCCGTGGCCGGTTACAAGCTGCACGGAATCCAGCATTACGTGTTGCGCCTTGCGAACAAACCGCTCGAAGTGGTTCACGATCAGTCGCACCTTCCCAAGTATCTCTTCGCCGGGGCCGGTATCATGGCGATCCTAACGCTCATGCTCTTGAAGTCCCAGATGCCCGACCTGACGTCACGCATGATTTGGGCGCTTCATTCGCTCCGCCAGACGAAAATGCACGTTGTCGGCACCGGCAATCTGCCCAGCGACGGCCCCGTCGTGCTCATTACCAACTGCCGCGATGCTGTCGAGTGTCGCAACGTAGTGTCGGCTACGGACCGTTATGTGGAGTTTGTGGTGACGAAACTGTCCGAGTCGCAAATGGCCGCGACGGTGGCGAAGATTGAGAACGAGACAATCATCGCTTTGGCAGGGGATGCGAACGAACTGCTCGAAGTGTTACAGAAGCGAGTTCGTGCGACGTTTCTACCAACGTACTTTGGCCCTGGCCCCGATGCTACGACCTTTCGCGTGGCATTTGGAACGCCGCTGCCAGTTGCGAGCAAGCTAGGCGATCTCCGGTCGGCGATTGCGGCCGCGGCTGCATTGTCCGAGGCCGAAGAAGTGCATTGAGACAATTTCTGCAGAATTCCTAGCAGGCCTTGACGAATGTTGTATAGTTGGGGTATAGATTTCCGACGTTGAACATTGAAGGCGATTCGGGCACGGCGGAATGAGCACCGGAGTCGGAATTGACCTTTGACCGCGGCCGCCGGGCTAATCCTGGCGGCCGTTCAGGTTTTATAACGTAGTCCGTTTTGGTTGGTACACTGTCCGCGAACGCCCGTTCCTTCGCGGACCTACCCTATGCATCGCACTTTGTCCGTCCTGGCGCTCGTATTGGCGAGCACTGCCATCGCGGCCGAACCTGGCCGATGGGCATTCGAGCCAAAGCCTGACGAATTTCGACCCGACGCTCTGTTAGACCTACGATCGCTCAATGAGCCGATTACAGGGTTCGTCCGGGCCTCGCCGGAAGGCGATTTTTTGAATGCCGCAGGGCAACCCCTACGGTTCTGGGCAGTCAACACAAGCGTGCAAGACCCATTGCCGCCGCACAGTCTGTTCCCAAAGCGCGACCTGGAACGACATGCACGCTGGCTTGCCAAGCGCGGCGTCAACATGGTGCGTTGGCACGGCGCGCAATATCCCCTGGCCGGGAAGAATGGGGCGAGCGACGATCCGATGGCCGTGAACCGTGAGGCACTCGATGGCCTTTGGCGACTGGTTGCCGCGATGAAAAAGGAAGGGATCTACACGACGATTTCGCCCTACTGGGCGAATGCGCTCAAAGTACCAGCCACTTGGGGCCTGGGTGGCCCGGACAAGGAAGATGCCCATGGCCTGCTCTTTTTTCATCCGAAGATGCAGGCCGCCTATCATGCCTGGCTTCGGGTTTTGTTCACCGAGCCAAATCCCTACACAGGAGTGCCTCTCGCCAATGAGCCTGCTGTCGCCATCATTCAGCTTCAAAACGAAGATAGTCTACTCTTCTGGACGTTCAACGCGATTTCGACTGAGTCAAAGGCCTTGTTGGCCCGACAGTTCCGCGATTGGGTGATGGCTAAGTATGGCACTGTTCACCGGGCCCAGGCCGCATGGGGTGGGACCCGCATCGCCGGCGACACAGACGTGGCGTACGGCTTTTTCAACCTGTATGACCTCACCCCAAAAGCCGCAAAGCCGAGCGAAGGAAAGGCAAAGCGCCTCGCCGATCAGACACAGTTTCTGACGGAGACGATGCTCAAGTTCAATGCGGCAACCGTCGCCTACCTCAAGAACGATCTCGGCTGTAAGCAGCTCGTCAACTGTGGCAACTGGCGCACGGCCGACGCCGCGGCGCTTGGGGACGCCGAGCGCTACTCTTACACGGCCGGCGATGTCATTGGTGTGAATCGGTACTTCGGTTCGCCCCACGTTGGCGAGCGCCGTGGTTGGGCGATCATGGCGGGTGACCGCTATGCCGACGCGTCGATCCTCGATCAACCCTGGGAACTGCCTCTCGCACTGCGTCAGGTTCGAGGGCTGCCGACCATCATCTCGGAATGTTCGTGGACCAGCCCCAATGGCCGACAAGCCGAGTCGGCATTCCTGGCTGCAGCATACCAGTCGCTGACGGGCGTCGATGCCGTCTACTGGTTTGCAACGGGAGCGACGGAATGGCAACAACCAATGGCCGCGAACGGCTTCGCACGCGATACGGTGGGCAAGTGGGTGATCGCCACGCCCGAACAAGTCGGCCAGTTCCCCGCGGCGGCGTTGGCCTTCCGTCGTGGCCTGATTGCTCGCGGAACACCAGCCCTGTTGGAATCGAGGTTGCCAGACGATCTCTGGAACCGCAAGCCACCCCTCATCGTCGAGGAAGCAGGCTTCGACCCAAATCGCGATGTTGGCGATGCAGCCGATCGCACGGTTGGAGGGAAGGTTGACCCGCTGGCATTTCTGGTCGGCCCCGTCGAAGTGTCCTTCCGAAACGCAGACGGTGGAACGCGTGTATCCGACCTTTCGCGGTACATCGACCGCAAGGCGAAGATCGTGCGTTCGAATACGGGTGAGATCGCGTTTGACTGGGGTCGGCGCGTGGCAACGATTGATGCGCCACAGGTTCAGGGCGTTTGTGGCTATCTGAATTCAGCCGGTGGGTCGTTTGGCCTCCGAGACCTGACCGTAGTGTCCAACAACGACTACGCCGCAATCCTTGCGGTCAGCCTCGATGGCAAGCCGCTGGCGTCGTCCAGCAACGTACTCGTACAGGTCGGGACGGAGAGCAGACCAACGAACTGGAAGGCTAAGCCGGCACGAATCCAAATCCGGAATGCGCCGACTGTCGATGGGTCCGAGGTCGTGGCCATCGGGTCGGCACCGTGGTCGGTCGTCAACGCGATGGGCCGACTCGTCATACGGAACGCGGCGCTCACCAGGGCGACGGCCCTCGACCAAATGGAAACGCATTGCGTGAGTTAACCGTCGAACGAGGCCAGGGCGAAGTGCAGGTCGCACTCCCCGCGGACGTACTCTACTTTGTGCTGCGCCGCTAGAGCATGCCTTACGTTGGTGCAGCGGGTCGTCAGTGTAGTAGGCACACTCCGTGTGCCGTAAGAGACGGCACACGGGTGTGCCTACTACACTGACGACCCGCTACGGTCACCCGAAACATGCTCTCGCTTTCTCGGAGCGCAACAAACAGGCGAAACTTGCCGCGTATTGCCAGAGCGCCTGGCAATACGCGGCAAGTTTCGCTCTCATTATCGCGCGCTAATGCGCCTTGGCACAGCGATCAGAACTGGTCGAGCCAGAAGTGATTGCCGTTGTAGTAGCGGTGCGATTCGAACAGCATGTAATGCCAGTGTCGCTCCTGGAACGGTGGGTACGCCATGTACGCTGGCGGTCGCATGTACGGTTCACCCGGAGCTTCCGGCCACCGCGGGCTGTTCGTCGGCCAATAGCTGTGGGGGTAGTAGTAGTACGGGTAGTAGAAGAACCGCGGCAGCGGCGGCTCGGCGGCCTTCGCCATTGGGGCGAACAGGCACAGCCCGGCAGCCAGACCGAGCAGACAACGGCGGAACATGCGCGACCTCCTGGGGTGAGACCGATCCGATGGCGGATCGAGTGCATCCTTGTCTGCGGCAACTGTACCCGACATCTCCGACGAGTGCGGCCGCCCGCTCGAAATCCGGTGCGAAAACTCGCGATCCCACGACGGGTCGCCATGTCCGCAGCGGACGCACGCGGCTCGCGCGTCGCACCGGAGTGCATTCGGCAAAAGCGATGTCGTACGGCGAAATTGATTCAAGCCCGCGGTCTCGGTACAGTGACGCACATGCTGGAACTGGAAGCTCGCTCGACTCGCGATCCATCGAAGGGTTGGAGGCATACGCTCCCGGCCGGTGAGGCCATTTTGAGCCGGCATACGCCGGACGCCGTGCCGCCCGGGGCGGCCGTTTGGCTCGTCGATTGGGACAGCTACGTTTCCACACCCCACGCCTTTCTCGCGTGCGATGGAGCCACCCTCACGGTCCGTCGCCGTGAGGTTCCGAAACTCACGACTAATCCAATCCTCTTTCAGGGTGCCGAATCGAATCGGTTTGTCGTGGCACCTGATCAGTGGTTTCAGATTGGCGACACACTTTTCACCGTCCTCACGACCGATGTGGCACCGCGGGCTGAAGTAACATACGCACGCAGTGAACTTCGTACCGTTCCCTACGGCGACGCCACCCGGCGGCTGGATGCGCTGGCTCGCCTGCCAGACCTGATCCGGATGGCGTCGACGGATGAGCAACTGGAACGGCACGTCACTGAGGTTCTCCTGGCAGGAATTCCTCATGCGACGGTCGCGGCAATCGTGCGGATTGTACCGACGCCCGGTGGAACCGAGCCCGAAAGCCCGGTCGCAACGACGGCTCAGGGCCCAGCGGGTCCCGTCGACCAATTCCGCCCGTCGCGTCGCCTCACGAGAGCCGCGCTCCGCGAACGCCGCCAAAGCGTGCTGTACCTGCACGAGGAATCTCAGGACGTGACGGTGTTGCCAGGAACGGATTGGTCGCTCTGTACTCCGTTGCGCGATGACGACGACCCAAACTGGGGCCTGTATGCTGCTGGCCGAACTCCCAAGGCGCTGCAGCCAGGTGAGCTCGGGCAACAGAGCGACCTGAAATTCGCCGAGTTGGCCGCCGACATCTTCGCCGCTCTTCGGGCGACAAAGCGGATGGATTCGCGGCTCGCGATCCTATCGCGGTTTTTGTCGCCTGCTCTTCTTCCGTCGGTCGTTGATCGGGACTTCGAGCAAATCCTGCAACCGAAGTGTCGGCCGGTGACAGTGTTGTTTTGCGATTTACGTGGGTCGAGTCGGCTTGCAGAGGAAGGCGAGAGCGACCTCGAACGACTCTGGAGTGTGTTTGCGGACGCCCTGTCCATCATGACGAACGCCATTGTCGATCAGGACGGCGTGATCGGGGACTTTCAAGGCGATGCGACAATGGGGTTTTGGGGCTGGCCGCAAGAGAGCAGTCAGCAGATCGAAAAAGCGTGCAAAGCAGCTCTGAGCATTCGCCGGCAGTTTGCCCGCCTATCGCTCCATTCCGATCCGCGATTTCGCCAGTTGGCCTGTGGCATTGGCGTTGCGCATGGGGCCGCGGTTGCCGGACGAATCGGCAATTTCGACCTCTGCAAGGTCAGTGTGTTTGGGCCGGTTGTGAACCTGGCCGCGCGGCTGGAAACGATGACGAAGCAATTCGGCGTGCCCTTGCTAATCGATGACAACGTCGCCCAGGCCGTTGTGGGTGCCAAGTTCGCACGGCTTCGCCGCATTGGCATCGTACAGCCCGCAGGAATGAAGAAGACCACGGTGGTTCACGAATTAATGCCGCCCGTGGGCGACGCGACGGCCGGACTGCCCGAAGGGCAGCGCCTGACGTTTGAGGCAGCGGCCGAAGCTGTGCGCGTTGGCCGATGGTCCGATGCGCGATTGAACCTGCGCCAGCTCGTCGCCACGAGCGATGGGCCTAGCCAGTTTCTCGAGGCATTTCTCGACCGGTTTCCCGACGGTCCACCCAAGGACTGGGATGGCATCATTCGGCTCACTGCGAAATGAGGGGCGACTTCGCGATACCGCTGACGCCCTTCGAGTTTGCGATGCTCATCGACGATCGACCGTCGCATCCAATGACATTTGGTGTGCGACTGCGTTTCGACCTGCCGCCGGACTACGCCGCGATAGCAGCTGCCGCTCGCCTTGTCGCGAGTCGCCATCCACGGCTTGCTGGCCGTGTCGAGGGCATTGACGCAGCGCGGCCGGCAGAAGCGAAGTGGGTGCCATCGTCGGCGGACATGATGTGCGAAGCCGCCGAGTTGCCCGATCGCCCGCGGCCCGTCGATTTGAAACGGGGTCCTGGTTTACGAGCGACGTGGCGGGACCGAGAGCTTCTCTTTGAGTTTCATCATGCTTGCATCGACGGCCTCGGTGTCGTGCACTTTCTCAGTGAGTTGTTTGCGGAGTTGCGATCCTCCGCGAATCCCGAACCTGCCGGCGTACAAGTCAAGGACAACCGTGGCACGGCTTGCGCACCGACGCTGCGGACGGGAAGTGTCCTTCACCGGCTATCGTTCGCCCTGCGCCGCGTTGCTACGTTTTACCGGCATCGGCCGCGACCGCTTGCTGTGATAGCCCCGTCAAGGCGGGGCGGCCCTGCATGGCATAGTGGCACGCTCTCGACGGACGTGACGAATGCCCTCCGTGCGGTCGCCCGGCGTCTTGAGGTTACGGTCAACGATCTCCTCATTCGCGATCTGTTTCTCGCTTTGGCCGCTTGGAACGCAGCGGCGAACCAACCAGGTGGTAACATTCGCCTGGCTGTGCCGATGAGCACGCGAGACGGTACATCGCAGGATATTGCCAACAGTGTCAGCATGGTCTTTCTCGATCGACGCACGCGCCGTCACGATTCGGACAACCTACTTCGATCGATCGCCGCAGAGATGTCACTCGTTCGGCGGGAGCGCCTTGAAGCGGCGCTGCTGCGTGCATTGAATCTGCTCGGCCGCGTGCCAGGTGCCATCCGCCGCGTCTATGGGTCGCCGCGATGCCATAGCACTTCCGTGATTTCCAACGTCGGTGTTCTGTTCGACGGTCGCGCGGTACGAATCGGCGACTCGGCACTGTGTGACGTAACGTTTCTCGCACCAGTCCGCCCATTGACGCGAGTGGCCTTCGTGGCCGTAACCTACGCGGGGCAGTTGTCGATCGGAGTCACCATTGATCCAACAGAGCTTTCGGGCAAAGATGGCCAATCCCTGTTGGCATCATTCATCGATCGGCTCCGCGAGACATCAGCCGTGACTATGCCGTGACGGGTTTCATGATGGGTTACGTGGTCCAATTCGCACGGATCCGATATCGCCTTCCGAGCCATCGCACGTGATTTCGCGATCCACGAACTGTCGTACCACATCGATATTCGTCAGCAAATGCTGAGTGATACGACTCACACGGTATTCCGATGGCTCCGGTGCAAACGCCAGCGGTAACACAAGCTGATCGGCACTGTATGGGTCGACAGGAGCATCGGTATGAGCGTAGGCGATGGCTGGCTTCACGGCGTCTTCGGCCACGGCCTCGGCACGCTTGCCACGAGCACCGAGTCCGGAGAACAGCGTCGGAACCGGCGCTTCATCGAACACTAGCGCGATCACAGAACCGGGGCCGCCCTGCCATTCTTCGAGTGAGATGGCAACTGAGTAGCCTGCATCCTTCAATCGGCTTATCGCACGACGGGCCTGGCGCTGTGCCACGTGTTCTGGGAGGCTTGCCACAGCGCTAAACCCCGTAACGCGAGTCAGGTTGTCGCGGTGATTCAATGCCATGCCGCGTGGTGTCGCCTTGCCGGCGATGTGCGCAATGACTCGGCCACCACCACGCGGGTAGAAGCCGGGGCGCTCCATCGACATCGCGATCTCCAGGCCAATTCGAGCCATGTAGGCACGCCAAGTCGTGCTCAGAAAATGGAAGCATGGCGCGTGCTCATTGTGGGTGCCGCCTTCAAGGATGACCTGGCTGTGCTGCGGTGCGAGGGCGAGCGGAAGGTAGACCGTTTGCAGTACCAGTCCGGTCGATCCAGCCGTACCGATGGCGAAGTGATACTCGCCTGCCCGCACCGTGGAAGGCTCGAAATCGATCACTGATGAGCCGACGGACGCTCCCCGAATCGTGGCGGAGCCAATCTCTGCGGCAGCGCGAACGCACGTGAGATGCTGTGGTTGGAGACCTGGTCGTGACCGACGGGCCCGGATGTTGGCGAGGCGGAACGGCTGACCAGTCAACAATGACAGCGCGAGGCAACTGCGTAGGACTTGCCCACCACCCTCGCCGAGCGAGCCATCAAGTTCAAGCATGAATACACTCCGGCACACAACAAAGCTGGTGTCCAAAGTGTAGGAGGGCTGTGGCAGAAAAAGGTTATCGCGGCGCTACCTGAGTATCGCTCGGCCGTCCCAGATCCGCACGGCTCCGGACTCGTCGGCGGCGACCAACAAGCCGTCGGCGGTGAATACGGCCTCGATCACAATCGGGCCGTCGTCGCCAAGTGTGAGGAGTTCGTATCCGGTCGCGGCATCCCAGATCTTCAGCCCTGCCACGCCGCCATATGACGCTAGCCGCCGGCCATCGTCACTAAACGCAAAGCTCGATGTGATGCGACTGCCCCACGCTCCTGGAACAGCCGGCGCGTCGAGCGCGCACAGAGTTTGGCCCGTCGTTGCATTCCACACGACAGCGCGCTGTTCCCAAATCGGACAACTATCGCTGACAATGGGCTTGGAAGGGACCGTCAGCAAATAACGGCCATCGCGGCTCAGCGTGACATTCAGGCGATTGCCATTTGACAATGCGAGTTGCCACAGCATCTGATGGGCTGCGGTATCCCAAACCTGGATGGAAGCGGTGGGGCCAGCGAATGCCAATGCGATTCGCCCCGCATTCGCGCTTGCGGACGAGGATGTGACGGGAGCTACAGGTAGCTGCCACAGCAATTCGTCCGTTTCGGCATCGAGTAGACGCAATAGCGGCGTTCCTGCCTGATTGCGAAGTGTACGTGGAACGAGGATCGTAGTCAGGCGACCCGTTGAGTCGTACTGCGCGAAACACGCATCTCCGCGAGTGACGCCGAGTGTTTCCTCGCACGTTAGCGGATCGTGCCGAATGCGGAGCAGTGTATCATCGAGGCCCCAGACAACCGTCCCACGCGCATACCGAGATTCGCCAGGAAGCATCAGACGGACGTACCCGCTGGCCGCGATTTGTCGGCCATCAGCGGAAATCACCAGTGATCCGGGCGTCGGGCCGGCCCATCCGGCACCGAACGCAGCCGCAGAACGGCGCAGTAGCTCGCGTCCGTTCGTTGCATCCCAGACTGCCAGTTCCAAAGCCCGATCGGGCGACGCCGTAAGCGCAGCGACGATGTTACCGCTGGGACTGCGGGTCAGTCGGGCAACGCTTCGTCCGGGCCCACCAGCGACCAACTCGCGAGCTTCACCGACCAATGCCAGGTCCCAGACTTTGACCCCACTATCGATCGCCGCAACTGCTAGTTTCGAACTGTCCGGGGAGAAAGCGATGTCGTTAGGCTTATTGCCACGCGGCAGTGACGCGATCTCCCGACCCGAATCGAGGCTCCAGATGCTCAGCCGGCCATCGTCAAGGCCAACGGCGACTACCCGACCGTTGGGACTGACGGCGACGGGGCAACGAGTTCGGTTGAGCGTCCACGAATCGGTGGCGATTTCGCGAGGCTGTCGGAGGGGCAAGCGAGCAGACACTCGTCCTGTCGCCAGAGTGATGATTGCCGCCGACCCGTCGCTCATCAGGGCGATGGCCGACTGGCCGCTGGGAGTGAAAGCTCGAACGGCTGCGTCTCGGGGCAGCCGAGCCGGATGCCCATCTGCGGTGCGAACAACAATGGGCTGTGCCGTCACGCCGACGGGCACGATGAGGTACGAACCGTCTGGGCTGTAGGCGAGTTGGCGAGTCGTTTCGTGGAATGCTTCACGATTCGCACCAGCTGTGGTCCTGATAAGTCTGCCGTCGCGAACATCGTAGAGGCGAACTTCGGTTCGATCTTCCGAAGCCGCGACCGAGACAATCGCAAGTTCATTGCCATTTGGTGCAAACGCGACATCGAGTCCCGGACCATCGGCCTGCGCGGTCCAGGTTGCTGTATCCGAGCCAACTGACCAAGTGCTTACCGATCCGTCCAAGCCCACGATTGCGATTCGATCGACTTGTGGCGAGAAGGCAACGGCTCCAATGCCGGCCTCCGGACCGCGGATTCGTGCGATCTCATGACTGCTCTCGGAATCGAAAAGGCGAACTTCGCTTCGTGGTGACTCCGACAAAAGAGCCTGATCGAAAACGGCGGCAAGTCGACCATCGCAACTCATGATGATGTCGCGGCCGGAGTCGTTTGGCGGGGTAAAACGCACGGTCGGCTGGGAGCCATCGATCGCCCAGCGCAAGGCCGTGGCGGACCGGCGCTGTCCGGCCGGCGCGACGGCCAAGATGGACCGACCGTCGTTGGTGAAGCGAAGTCGGTTCAGTACTCCCGATTCGGCTGCCGAGAAGTGTGGACGTTGCAATCGATGGTTCAGGTAGTGCCATTCCCAGCCTCGACGCTCGGCCGGGCACGCGGCCAGGAGTCGCGTGGCCCTCACAACATCGCCATCGCGACTCGCGCGGTCGGCCAATGCCACCGACGAACTGTAGGCTGCCACGGTCTCGCGCTCCAAGGCGCGAGCGAGATCGGCTTTGGCCGCAGTCGCGTGGCGGAGGGCGGTCGCCGTTTCCTGTTGGAGTCGCTTGGATTCGGCCAAGGCATCGTTACGTTGAGCCAAGGCAGCATTGGCTTCGACGTTTTTCGCGGCGACCCATACGGTGCTGATCGCGAGGACTGTCGCAGTCACGGCTAGCCCGATCGCCGCTGCCACAGCGGCACCACGGTATCGGCGTCCCAAGCGGCCAGCTCGCTGCACAAGGGTCGGCGGTCTCGCGCGAATGGGCCGATCGTCCAGCCAGGCCCGGAGGTCGTCGGCGAGTGCCTTGGCCGAGGAGTATCGATCTGGCGGGAACTTCGCCATTGCCTTCTGGGCAATGATGGCCAACTCTGCCGGAACTGCCGGCCGAATGCGTCGAACGGGGGCCGCTTCCTCATCGAGCACTTGACGCAGAAGAGCCGGGCGTTCGAGCGCGGGAAATGCCGGCTGAAGTGTCAACAGCTCATAGAGCGTCGCTCCTAGCGAATACACGTCGCCTCGTGGATCGAGGGCGCGATCGCCGCGGACTTGTTCCGGCGGCATGTACCGGAGTGTGCCGATCATGTCTCCGGTTCGGGTGATTCCACCGTCGCCGTTGACTTGGGCCAGGCCGAAATCGGCGACGTAGAGCGTTCCATCGGCATCGAGGAGGAGATTGCCGGGCTTCACGTCGCGATGGACGATGCCGAATTGGTGAGCATGATCGAGAGCATTGGCCGCGTCGGCCGTCCACCGTGCGACCGTGCAATAGTAGTCGCGACTATCGGCTGCGGGAAGTGTGGTCAGTCCCGCGCGCGTCGCGACGCCTTGGCCCGGCGGCGAATCGTCTTCGGCAAGTGAACGCAAGCGACGAAGTACGTCGGAGAGTGACGGACCATCTACGAACTGCATCGCGTAGTAGTGGATACCTCGCTCGCAACCCACGCCATGAACGGCAACGACGTGTGGATGCCGAAGATGGGCCGCGGCGGCGGCTTCGGTACGAAATCGCTGAAGTCGGCGTGCATCGAGCGTTGCTGCAAATGGCAAAACCTTGAGGGCAACTCGGCGACCCAAGGATAGCTGCTCCGCTTCGTACACGACACCCATTCCGCCGCGACCGACTTCGCGCAGCAATCGGAAGTCACCAATAGGCAGGCCCGGCACCGGCGTATCGCTCACAGGAGCCACGAGGTCCCGAATGAGAAGCAGACTGTCCAGGCAGTCGTGCAGTTCGTGAGCGACAGCCGGGTGGCACGCAAGGAACGCGGATCGATCGAGTGGCCGGCCAGCGTCTATTGCGTCCTGAAACTCGCGCAGTGCCGAAGCGAGCCGCGAATCATCGGAGTGTTGGCCGTCTGCTGGCACCGCTTGGTCCCTCGTTGCGCAGTGTCTCCCTTTCTTACTAGCCGCGGAAACGGCCGGGATACCGCCGCGCCTATTTGGAAAGCGCTTCGGCCAATTTGGCTTCACCTAGCCCGATCGTCGAGCCGACGAAGGCCAGCCCAAGAATTGGCGTCCCGACGATGAGCAGCGCGAGAAAGGCTGCCAGGATCGGTGCCCGCGCCTTGTGCCGTGCCATAACGAACAGGGCGGCGAGTATCCCCAACGTCAGGACGAGAGCTGGGATCGCAATGAAAGAATAGCGCGACACCAAGAATGTGAACTCGATTACCTGCTGAGTTAGCCAGGGAGGTGCCAGGCCGAAATCGTCTAAGTTTCTCTTTTGGTGGGGAATCCAGACAAAAAGTGCGATGGCGAGAGCCGTCCACGCAACAACGGCCACGACCAGTATCGCCGCGGTGAGCGGAGTAGACGCACGTTGTGACTGAATCGGCATTGTCGTCGCCCACGGATCGCCCAGCATCGGGGCACGCCGAGGTCACAGCGACAGCGATCACGACGAGTGTATCGGCCCGGATTTCGACCTTCGGGCGATGGCTTGTCTTTAAGAGCCATCGCCCGAAGGTCGAAATCCGAAGCGCTACCCTGCGTTACGCACTGGCTCCCTTGAGCAATCGGACCAATTCGCTCTCTTGCGTTAGGCCGACGATCTGATGGAGCGGCTTGTCGCTACCCTTAAAGATCATGATGCGCGGAATCGTCGTGACATCATACTTCATGGCCAGGTCGGGATTCTCATCGACATTGACTTTGCCGACCTTGGCCTTGCCCGCGAACTGATCGGCTACGCGGTCAATGATTGGCGTTAGCATTCGGCAAGGTCCACACCACGGTGCCCAGAAATCGACGAGAACTGGCTGGTCGCTTTCGACCACGTCTTTCTGCCAGTTATCGACGGTAAACTCGGCAACATTCTGACTGGCCATCGAATTCTCCTTCGGTCGCGGCTGCCCGGCGGGGAACAGCATAGGTTTTTGTGACGCCATTCTACACGGCCCGGCAACGTGAGCCAGGGCCGTTGTGTCTGAGCCCTTCGATGCATTAATCCTGCCAATGGATTCGAGAATCGCATTCGAAGTGGCAAAGATTGGGATGCGATTGGCAGCGCGAAGCTGCCTTGCTCCGTAACGATTGCTTCGATTAGACTCTCACGGTGACAACCGGTCGAGCGACCATCCCAGGGACGGGGTAGAGCGGATGAGGAACTTTTTGCGAGGACTCCGCTGGACCTGGCCCTATCGTGGCCGCGTCATGCTTTCCATCGTTTGCGCTCTCATGGCCGCGGTTCTTTGGGGCGCGAATCTTTCGGTCATATACCCAACGCTTCGGCTCTTGGAGAGGGATAAGAGCTGGCCGGACCAAATCGACGAGGAGATTGACCGCATGCAGCGCGAGTACGACGGCAAAGCCGTCGCCCTCGACGCTAAGCGGCAAGAGCTGCACCAGGTTACGACGCTCTGGCCCGAGGGCCCGACCAAGGAGCGGAAGGAACGCGACCTGGCCGGTCGAATTGCCCGTGATGACCGTCGTCTTTCGACTCTCAGCCGCACCATCTATCTGCAACAGCTCCTCAAGGCTGTCGTCTCGAAAATGCTGCCGACGCAGCCGTTCGAGTGCCTGGTTTGGCTGTTCGTCTGGGTCATCATTGGCGTGGCGCTCAAAGGAGTGTTCGAGTTTTGTCAGGAATCGCTCGTTGGCAGTGTGACCAACCTCACGCTGTACGATTTGCGCAACCGCTATTTCCAGAATGTAATTCACCTCGATGTTGGCCACTTCGGCGACAAAGGCACGCACGGCCTGATGGCCCACTTTACCAATGACATGGAGCTACTCGGCATCGGCATCAAGACTCTGTATGGGAAGGTGATCGCCGAGCCGCTGCGGGCGCTGGCATGCGTCGTCGTTGCTTGCTACATTTCGTGGCAACTGACACTGCTATTCCTCGTCCTTGTGCCGGTCGCACTTGTCGTGTTGACGAAAGTCGGCCGGGCGATGAAACGCGCGAGCCGCCGACTCCTGGAGCGGATGTCGAACATCTACAAGCTCCTCCAGGAGACGTTTCGTGGAATCCGAGTGGTCAAGTCTTGCACGGCCGAGGCCCATGAGCGTCGCCGATTCCGGGACGCGTCGCGCGACTACTACCGCAAGTCGATGCAACTCATCAACCTGGATGCACTCACCAGTCCGGTTATCGAACTCCTCGGTGTCGTTGCTGTCACTGCCGCGTTGTTGGCCGGGGCGTACCTCGTTCTCAAGAAGGAAACCGTCTTGCTCGGCCTCCAGATGAGCGACTACCCACTCGATATCCCGATGCTCCTTCAACTCTATGCCTTTCTCGCTGCGATCGCCGACCCGGTCCGCAAGTTGTCGAGCGTGTACACAAAAATCCAGTCCGCAGCTGCTGCCGCCGACCGAATCTTCAGCGGGATCGATCTACGCCCCGAAGTAACAGTCAATAGCAATGGAGCAGTCCTGCCGCGGATAGCGCAGTCAATCGAGTTTCGGGATATCTGCTTCGCCTACGAACCGGGTCGCCCCACACTCGCGAACATTCGGCTCGATGTTCGTGCGGGTGAGACGGTCGCGCTGGTCGGCAAGAACGGCTGCGGCAAGAGTACGCTCGTAAACCTTGTGCCACGGTTTATGGACCCGGATTACGGCGCGGTTCTGATCGATGGCATCGATCTGCGGCATGCGCACTTGCGGAGTCTGCGTCGGCAGGTCGGACTCGTCACTCAGGATACAATCCTGTTCGATGACACCGTTTTCGCCAACATCGCATATGGTAAGCGGCGCGCCAGTCGCGATGAGGTCGAGGCTGCAGCACGTCAAGCGTTCGCGAATGACTTCATTGAACGAATGCCCCAAGGTTACGACACGCGCGTGGGCGATGCGGGAGCCAAACTTTCTGGCGGACAGAAGCAGCGCATCGCTTTGGCTCGTGCGATCCTCCGTGATCCCGCCATCCTAATTCTCGATGAGTTTACCAGTCAGTGCGACCCCGAGAGTGAGCAGTTGATCCACCAAGCACTTCGCAAATTCCTGCGTGGCCGAACGTCATTCGTCATTACGCATCGGCTCAACACACTAGAAATCGCCGATCGAATCGTCGTCATGGATCACGGGCGAATTGAATCCGTTGGCACCCACGCAGACCTCATGCGTACTTGCGAAGTCTATCAGCGTCTGAACGAAGCGCACTTCCAACGCCGTGTCGCCTGAGTTTGTCAATCTTTCATGCGATGACTAGTGACCGCAAGCGGGTTTGGGCCACACTGAGCCTGTCGATCTATGTCGCCGGTTCGCTGTACTTCCTGTACCTCAATCGACTCGGCGATCGCGACTTGTGGGGTAGCCACGAGGCGCGTGCGGGTCAGAACGCACAGCGCATCCTCGACACCGGCGACTGGTCTGTACCTCGTCTCTTTGATGGGACGCCCGAGTTTCAGAAGCCGCCGATGTACTATTGGTGCGTCGCGGCTGTCGGTTGGATCCGTGGCAGCGTGGATGCGGTCGCGGTACGCCTGCCGGCGACGCTCTCTGCGCTCGCATGTATTGGACTGGTGTTTGCATTCTTGGCCGTTCGCGGTCGGCTTCGAGCAGGCTTCGTCGCTGCCGTGGTCCTCGCTACAGCCCAGCACTTTACTTGGATTGGCCGAACCGGTCGCATTGACTTGGCATTAACGCTGACGACCACAGTGGCGATTGTCAGCTTGTGGCGACCCTCATCCTGGCGCATTGCGCTGATCGGCTATTTTGCAATCGCGACCGGCATCATGCTCAAAGGACCACTCGGAGCAATCCTGCCGGGCGTCGTCTTGCTCTTCGATCGTGTGATCAGCCTGTTGCGAGCGCGGTTGGTCGAGACAGACGGCCCCGATTGGTCCTCCCTGCGATGGGGACTGCCGTTGGTCGTTTCACTTTCCGTCCCATGGTTTGCCTACGCACACTCTGCGACAAACGGCGACTTTACGCGGGTATTCTTCTGGTATCACCATGTGCAGCGGGCAACTGGTGGATCCGAGGCGCTTGCATCCCATCCGTGGTGGTTCTACGCGGTCCGTCTTGCAGTCGATTGGCTTCCGTGGAGTCCCCTCTTTCTTCTCGCCGGCTGGCGTTTCCTGCGATCTTCGGAGTTTCAAGCCGATCGTGCCGCACAGCTGGGGCTGGCCTGGTTGATGGGAATCGCGGTCCTCCTGTCGTTATCGCGATTCAAGCGAGCGGATTACCTTTTGCCTGCCTATCCCGGCGCGGCCATCTGGCTGGGCTGTTGGGCCGAGCGGTTGCCCGAGACGTTGGTCCGACGCTCGGCCATCGGCGCGTTGGCTATATGCTCGCTCGCATGGGCTGTTTCTCTTCGCACAATCGTCGTTGACCTCGATGCCGATCGCGAGAAACGCACGTTTGCAACGGAGATTCGGGCATTAGCTCCCCGGCCTCAGCAGATCCTCATGTTTCGGGTCGAGGATCATTTGCTGGCATTTCACCTTGGTCGACCGGTCAACACCTTTCTGGAGTGGGAGAACCTGAATACGTGGGTCGGTCGCCCCGGTGAACGATACGTTGTGATGCCGGCCGATTGCGCGTTGGTCTGGCGTTCATACATTAGTACCGGGTGCTTGGATGAAGTTGCCCGGTGGACCGACCGGACGGAACGCAGCCGGCCCCGCGACCTGGTCCTCGTGCGAACTCGGAACGACTTGCCAAATCCCAATGACCATGCCAGCAACCGACCGTCCAAAGTACTCGCGCGACCCGCTGAGCTTACTACTACCGGTTCACAACGCAGCGGGGACGTTGGCGACGACCATCAATAGTTGGCAGCAGGCTCTCGACAAGCTCGGCCACAAATACGAAATCCTACTCATCGACGACGGAAGCACCGATGCGACGCCAACAGAGGCATTCGCGCTCGCCGCTCATCATTCGGTTGTTCGCGTCGTTCGCCACGACTCACGCCGCGGAATCGGAGCCAGCATTCACACGGGTTTGAACGAGTCGAGCCTGGCCAACGTCGTGTATGCTGGCCCTGGCTATTCGCCCAGCGACCTGAAAGCTCTCGTCGAGATGTTAGACCAGGCCGACATCGTGACTGGCTATCGAACGTCGCCAGTTCCAAACTGGCTTCGGAGCACGGGCAGCGTCTACCGCAAGCTAGTTCTCATCGCTTTCGGATTGACGCTTGAGCCACGGGTCAGTTGGCGCGGATGGACCGAATGGCGAAAGGTCCAGCGGCTTCGTTGGCTCTTCGGCATTCGCGTCACGGATCCCCTGTGTGCATTCAAGGTGTTCCGCCGCACCATTATGGAGCGTATTGCCCTGCAATCGGACGGCGAGTTTGTACACGCTGAGTTACTCGCCAAGGCAAACTTCATTGGTGGTCTGATGGCCGAGTTGCCGGTCGCGCCGCCATCGCGATTCGGCGATGCGTTCGGCCCGGGCGACTACGAGGCCGAACTGCGACGGGTTTTTCGCCACGCGGAGTTCGTTCGCCCGACAATCGCCGTTGTGGATGCGGCATTGCCGACTGGCAACGCGTAGAGCCTCAAAAAAGCGACCGAGGGCGGAGCTTTCGCACCCGCCCTCGGAGTTTCGACAGTCTGCTCGGTCCGGTTACTGCGGGACCGTGATGCTCTGATAGCCGGTCTGCCGCTCTTCCTCTTCCGAGTTGATGATGATGCGAGGCGTCACCATCAGCAACATGCTCTGAGCTTCGCGGCCATAACCGACGTTCTTGAAGAGCCGATTCACATACGGCAGCTTCGAGAGGACCGGTGGGCCGAACTCGTTGCGGCCTTCGGAGAGCGTCTTCAAGCCACCCATGATGACCGTGCCACCGTCCGGCACCGCGACAGTCGTATTGATCGTCACGCTGGCCAACTGCGGCTGCTGGATGAACTGCGTGAACGGAATCGGCTGACCCTGGGCACCGCCCTCAAACACCGGGGTGATGAAGGTCGTGACCGGGAACAACGGAACCGTTGCACTGGCCAGGTTCGATAGCGTCGGGGCGATATTCAGGCGGACGAAGCGTCGGTCGGCCGAGACCACCGCCTGAATCGTCAGGCTGACGCCCAACGGGAAGGCGTTGTTCTGCGGAACGAACACGATCTGACCGCCGAACCCAACCACGTTCACGTTGGTCACGAAGAACTGCTGATCGCTCACGGTGAGCGTCGAAGTCTGGCCGTTGAACAGGGTCAGCTTCGGAGCCTGCATGACGTTCGTGCGTCGGTCGCCTTGAGCGGCTTCCATGAACATGTAGACCTGGATGTCGCTCAGGAAGGCAAGGCCCAGGGACAGGCCGCCATTGAAGCCTGGGTTATTCGGGTACGCGAAGGGCGGGATCGCGTACTGGAAGCTCGTGCTGCGGATCGGAATATCCAGGTCGCTTGTGAACGCTCCGACGTTGCCGTTCGTCGCCGGTGTGAGACCGGCCAGGAACCGTGTCGGCGAGAAGTCGTTCACCTGACCGGCCGGCTTGAACTGGCCAGTCACAAGTTGCGGTTCATACTGGCGCGTCCCGTGGTCGGTCTTCAGGTTGAGAGCAAAGTCCAGGCCGATCCGCTCGAAGAACGTCTCAGCAAGTGTGATGATCCGCACTTCGACTGCAACTTCCAGGTCCTGGAGCTTTCGCAGCGCCTCCAGAAGATCGACGACCTGCTCCTGCACGTCTGGCGTCTGGTTGATGACCAGGGCCAAGCCGATCGGCATGTAGTCGATCGTGCCGGAGCCGCCCACCGCCGCCCACGAATCGGGCGAGACCGTATTCGTGATGAGCTTGATGAGCATGTCCTGCATCGTCTGCTTCGTCGGGCTAACCGACGCCGAGTAAGACATCGCACTGCCCGTGCTGCCGGGCTGGACACCGTTGTTGCCGTCCGGCGAGGTGCGAAGAGCACTCACGCCAAACGGATTGGACCCGTTGCCAACCTGCGTCCCATTCGGCAGACCGTTCTTCATGTTCGTGAACGGAGTGCCTCCACCCGTCAGGTTGACGCGCTGCTGCTCGCTTACGCGATCGAGCGTGGACTGAAGGTTCGCGCTCTGCGGAAGGATGTAGTCGTCCACCGGGATAACCAGGTCGGCGACGCTATACACCCGCTGGGTCAGCTTGCCGCGGGCAGCCTTCTCGGTCGTGATCTTCAGAACTTCGTCCTGAATCACGTACGTCAGGTGTGCCTGGCTGAGGATCAGGTTCAGCGCGGCCTTGAGCGAGACGTTATCGACCTTAACCGAGATCGGCTGATCGGCGCTAACGCTCTCCGCTTGCAGGGCGGCAACATCGGTGTAGATGTTCATGCCCGTGGTCGCGCGGAGATCGTCGAGACATTGCCGCAACGGTACGTTCGTGAATGACACGTTGAGCGACTTCATCAGTCGGGCGCTGATCTCCTTCTCCTTCTCGCCCATCGATCGCATCGAGATGCCGTTCTTGTCCTTCTCGCGGTTCTTGGCGAGCTTGAGCGTGGGCATGTCGAATGCGACCGGGTTCTTCAGGTCCACAGCCGGGCCGACGCGTTCGGCGTCGTTCATGCCCTTGACGAACATCTCATCCTTGTCCTTCTGGATGTGATCGTAGTCCGTCGTCTTGGCGTGAATCTGCGCGAGCTTCAGTGCCGCCTCGGTGGACGGATCGTCCGGATCGAGTTCGTGCGCCTTGGCCGCGGCAACCTCAGCCTCCTTGTACTTGCCTTCCTTGTACAGAGCATTGAACTGCTTCATCAAATCCTTGATCTGCTGTTGCTTCTTCATCTCCGCTTCGGCCGCCTTCGACATCTCCTGGCTGAACTTCTCCTTCTTCTTGACGACGTTCGTGTCGAAGTCCACCTTGGCCTTCAGCAGCTTGAACGAGTTCGCACGGGCGTCGATCGGCCGTTGAAGCCGCTCGATGCTGGCGGAGTCGAGCTTCGATGCCTTGAGCCGGCGGCTGTAGGCTTCGAGCGTCTCCATCGCGACGTCGGTCTCACCACGCTCGAACTGCGCCATCGCCTTGCTCTGGACCTCGAGACCCTCGGCCCGCAAGCGGCTGGTACTCGATCTGCTGCATCGCCTGCACCTGGGCAGCCAGCGAGTCGCCTTCGGCAGTCGGCGACATGGGCTTCGGTGCTTGTGCAACCGCGGTTCCCGTCATGCCGACCTGCTGGATCCCCGCGACGGGCGTGCCCGTCGCCGTGGCCTGCTGAACGGGGCTCGATGGTGTTACCGGCATCATGCTTGGCGGAGTCGCCGGCAGGGCCGGAGCTTTGGCGACCGCGACCTCGGACTTCTGACAGGTAAGCAGAACCTCCTTCATCTGCGAACGCTTATCCGGAGACAGAAGGTTTGCGTCGACCTGACGCAGGACCGCTAGACACTGGCCGTTGTCCTTGCCGCGGAACGCGGCCATCGCGGCGTCGAAGTTGCGGTTCGCAGCAAGAACGCGCTGGTTGTGTTCCTCAACGTCGATCGAGCGAAGCAAAGCGGTTGCTTCGTTTTGCTGACCGAACGGCCCGTTGTAGACCTCGGTAGCCAACTGGCGAGCCGCTTCACACTGACCGCGCTTCAGCTCCATGCGGGCCTTTTCAAGCAAGCCTTGGCCCTGCACCAAACTGTCAGCCGACGGTGCCGCTGGCATGGTGGGCTTACCGCTGGCACTGGCCAGGAGCATCAGGTGCGCTTGAATCGGCTGCGTGTCGAGACCGAAGCCGATCGCAAGTTCCTGCGACGACTTCAGCTTGCTTTCACACTCGTGCATCTTGTCGGGCGACGCACCGCCGATCTGTGCCTCGCGAATCGTTGTGTCGATCTGCCGCATGACGGCCGATGCCAGCTCGATCAGACACATGTCCGGACTGACTTCCGTCGGCCCAAACTCTGCACTGCACTTCTGGGCGTCAACGAACTTGCCGCGGGCTTCCAGGTAACGGCCCGACGACTGGAGAGCCTTGCCCTCGCTGACGAGCGCCGTCGCCTTGGCCTTGGCCGGGTTGGCGTCGGCTTTCACCTGGACAACACCGCTCGGCGCATTGGGAGCCACCGTCGCGGCTGCGGTCGTGACGCCACCGGCTGGCTTCTTGAGATCAGCCGTCGCGACTTCAGTCGGCCAATTCGGCGCAGGCGGTGTGGACTTGGCTGCGACTGCGGCGGGCATTTCGCCCGGCTTGCTGCTCGGCGCATCGGCCTTCTTGTCCGATGCCTTGCCTGAAGCAACCGCGGTCGAACCCGGAACCGACGGAACCTTCAACTTGCGCTGCTTGTCCTTGGCCGTCTGCACCTCGGCGATGAGCTTCTCCGGGCGCTCGCTCAGGTCCCAGACGCTGTAGGGACCGTGCAGGTTGCTGGCCTTGTAGGCGAGTTTCTCGGCGTCGTCGAGTTTGCCAGCGTCGTACGCCTTGCGGGCGTCGGCGAGGACCTTTGTCGACTCGGCCTTGTTGCGGGCCGTCCGCGCCTTCTGCACCTCGTCGAGCAGTTTGGCCGGCGTGTCCTCAAACAGGCCCCACTTGACGGTGCGATTGGCGCTCGCCGCCGTAGCAAGCTTCTGAGCTTCGTCGAGATGGCCACCCTTGAGTGCGTCGTAACCCTGTTTGACGAGCACTTTGGGGTCGGCGTTCGCCGGAATCGCGACTGGCGGAGTCGCCTTAACCCCGATCTCGATGAGGAGCTTTTCCGGTGTGTCGGTCTCGAAGAAGGGCATTGTCACCTTCATCGCGACCGCCTGCCGGGCCAGCTTCTCGGCTTTGACTTTGTCGCCGTCGGCGAGGGCCTTTCGGCCGTCGCGAACGAGTTGCCGCACGGTATCGACATCGCTCGGCTTGGCAGCGCCGGCGTCGTCCTTGACCGCGGAAATGGTCGGTGCCGGCGTCTGGGCCAGCACGGCGTTCTCGACCGCCAGCACTGGAGACAGCGCCAGGCCGATCGCAACGCTCTTCCAGAATCGTTTCGTCGCGCGAGACACCATGGCCTCCTTCCCCCCCTCAAACCCCGATCGGCTGGCAGCGACCGAATTCGGTTCTGACCGGCCGAAAGCCGACCCCCGGCTTCCGACCGGGTAGCCCCCGTTTATGGCCCCGACACAGAGTTCCGACTGCGTCGGGGAGTCAATGCCATCGCGTACAGGCTGGAAAGCGGCGGGACATTAGTCTTGGTGTCGAGAATGGTCAAGGTCTTTTTCTTTCAAGTCCCGAGTCGGTAGAAAACTGCCTAGGCGCTTGACACTGGTGCGTCTGCCGGGTCGAATCAAGTGCCCACTTTCTCTGACCGTGAGGATGGCAATGTCGAGGCGAATGAGTTTGATTGCAGTGGCCGCGGTGGCCTTCGCGTTCGGGACAGTGGCGTCACATTGGGTGCCCGCGCTGTACGCACAAGAGGGGCAAGTGAAGGGGCCGAAGTGGCAGTACGGCCTGGGAACGCGCGTCCGCGGCGGCAATGAAGCCGATTTTAACAAGGACACGAAGAAGATTGGGATCGAAGTCTACAAGGACGAGAACAACGGTCACCTCATCTACATCTCCGAAACCGGCTCGATCGCCGTAGTACCTGCAAAGTAGGATTTTCGACCAGCACACCGCTTGCGGTTTCGCGCAGCCGCAAGTGGTGTCGCAGGTCAGGACATGGGATGGGAATACCCACGCGGTTCGAGCGGCGCATCATCGAGCCAAAGACCTGCGTCTACGAACGCGCCGATGTGGTGCAGCGTCGCACCCACAATGGGCTGATCTGCGATGAGCCGTGCGCCGTCCTCGGGCGAAACAGCGAACGCAAGTTCGAAGTCTTCGCCATCGCCGATCGCGTGTTCTAACGGCGTTCGATCATCGGTGAAGCGGTGTGCTGCCGCCGTAATCGGAATCTGCGCGGAGTCGAGGCGTGCTCCGCAGCCGCTTTCCTCGCACAGATGCCAAACGTCGGCAGCTAGTCCATCACTCACGTCGATCATCGCACGCAAGTGCACGAGTTGGTGAAGCGCCTGTGCCTCGCGAACCCGCGGTGTGAAGTCGAGATGGTGGCCCAGAATGCTACCTCCAAGCGGACCGGTTATCATCAACCAGTCGCCCGCTCGCGCTCCCGAGCGCAAAACGGGACCAGTGCCGGTCGGTTCTCCAAGGATGGTCACTGAGATAACGAGAGGCCCATCCCAGCTGTTTGTGTCGCCACCCACAATGGCCGTATCGAATTCGTCGGAGACCCTGCGCATGCCGCGGTGTAATTCCTCGGCGAGATGTCGTCCACCGTGTCGCGGCAGACCGAGGCTCACGACCGCGGAGACGGGCTTGCCCGCCATCGCCGCAATATCGCTGAGGTTGGCGGCCATTGCTTTGTAGCCGACCCGGAACGGACCCGCCTCCGCGAGTCGGAAGCAGCTGCCTTCCAAGAGCATATCCGTCGTGACCAAGCAATCGCGGCCATCCGCCCAGCGGATGACCGCCGCATCGTCGCCTAGCCCCACGGCAACGCGCGAGGAACCAGGCACCTGGGAGCGAAGCCAGTGAATGTAGGCAAACTCGCCCGATGGTGCGGTCATGTCGGTCCGATTATTCCGGCTCTGCTGATGGTTCCACCTCGTGCGGTACTCGCACTGCGGAATGGAGTATTGTAAGCTAAGCTAGAGTAAATTTGCCCTGCGTCGGTCGCGAGAGTTGTTATGAACCTAAGCGTCACCACCGAGCGAGAGAGCCTTCCCGCCGTTGTGAGCCGCCGATTTGGCCGGCCGCAATGGCGAGCGGATGGCGAACTGCTGGCGATGGCGTTCGCCCCCGATGGGGCACTCTGGTCCATTGAAGAGCCGGGTGTCTTAAAGCAGTGGGATACCGCAGGCAAACTGCTTGGTCGTTACGAATTGGCCGAGGTCGAGACGCTCTGGGTCCTCGGACCATCGGCGCGATATGCGGCTTCGGCGAGCGATGAGTTGGTGGTGTACGATGTCGCCTCGCGCAACTGCGTTGCGGCGATTCCCCAGCCCTCCTGGGTTACGGCAGTCGCGTTTCATCCGCAGCATACGTTGGTTGCGACTGGTCACGACGACGGTTCGATCCGCATCTGGGATTTGCCGACGAAGACCGAGAAGTTGGTCCTCACCGGCCACAAGCAGCCCATCTCTGCGATGCGATACACGTCGGACGGCGAGTTGTTGGCCGCTGCTGCCGAGGACCGCACGATCACCGTCTGGACGAGTGATGGTACCTTGGTGCGTTCATTGTCTGGTCACACGGATCGGATCCCGGCTGTAGCGTGGAAGCCCGGCACGCGAACGCTTGTGTCAGCCGGCTGGGATACGTCCGCACGCCTGTGGGATATCGACAATGGCGAGCCAATGATGCTGCTGAACAGTCATGCCGACCAGGTCGTGACGTTGGCGTTTAGCCCGGACGGTTCGTTGTTGGCGTGTGCTGATTCGGCGGCGAACATCCACATCTGGAGCGATGTGGCCCAAGGCAAAGAGATCCAGGTCATCCCCGGCGATCGCGATGAAGTTCGTTGCCTGACGTTTTCGCGCGATGGCAGTCTTCTCGCGGTCGGTGGGGCGGATCGAGTCATTCACATTTGGGATCCGCGGCGGGGTGAATTGGTTGCTGGGCAAGGGGCGTCGGCCGGCCACGCGATCGATTTGCTTTCGCAAGGGTCGTCGCAGTTGCTCGTTAGCAACGCGAATGGGACAGACCTCCAGGTTTGGGACACTGCGACGGGCCAGGTGCGACCGCCGGCCGGTGCAATGCCGCGGCCGTTGGCCATCGCGGCCAGTCCCGACGGACAGTGGATTGCCTTCACGACAGCCAATCCCGATTCGCGACTACACATTTGGGACGCCAAGGCCAAGCAGCTTCGAGGCCCATTTGAAGGACCGCGCGCCCCGATGACACACTTGGCGTTTTCGCCTAATTCCAAGCGGTTTGCTTCATGCTGCCGGACCGACGGAACGGCGTGGCTTTGGAATCCGCTCGACGGCGAACCGCTGTTGATTATCCCCGAGGCTGCGGAAGGCTGTACGGTCGAGGCCGTTGCGTGGCATCCCAACAACGTGTGGTTGGCCGCCGGCGGCATCGACTGGTTGGCGACGTCGGGGTCCGACGGTGCTGTGACCATTTGGAACGTCGACGATCGCGTCAAGGTCGCAACCTTTGTCGGTGGCGCGACAGCGCTTGCATTTGACCCGTCGGGCCAGACATTGGCGATTGCATCGCCCGAAACGACGGTCTGTATTTTCGATATTGCAAGTCAGCGGCCGATTCACGAGTTCGAAGGCCTACAGGCGGATGCTTCGGCCGTGGCGTTTAGCCCCGACGGCCAGTATTTAGCGGCCGGATGTGAGGATCACACCGTCCGATTGTGGAATCCTCGGACAGGGCAGTCGATCAGTGTAGTCGATCTCGACTCGCCGGTGAGAGCATTGCGCTTCTCCCCGGACGGAACAACCTTGTTCACGGGCAATGGCAACACGACTTGCGATGCGTTACCCGTCGAACGACTGTTGGATGACTGAACGAAACCTGTGCGGATCGAGCGAGTAGCCCTTGGCTTGGGGTACATTGCTTGACGGTTCACCCCCACGGCCCCGGCCCCTCTGGGAGCCTGTGAATGAGCGATTCGACTCAACCCGTCGGTACAGCCGTCGGTACAACTGCGGCCGCGCCCGACGAGTTGCTTGGACGAACCATCGGCGATTTCCGTATTGTCCGACGCCTCGGCCAAGGCGGGATGGGGCAGGTCTACCTCGCAGACCAAAGTTCGTTGAAGCGCAAGGTTGCTCTCAAGTTTCTTCGGCCCGATCTCGCCGCAAATCCGGTCGCGTTGAAGCGATTTCGCGCTGAAGCCGAGGCCGTCGCGCGTGTCACCCACGCCAACATCGTCCAGGTCTACGCCGTCGGCGAGTGGGATGGCCGGCAGTTCATGGCCCTTGAATACGTCGAGGGCCGCAACCTCCGCGACTATCTCAATCGCAAAGGTCCAATGGACGCCCCGGTGGCACTATCGGTGATGCGTCAGGTCGCCGCGGCACTCCAACGCGCTGGAGAATCGGGAATCGTTCATCGCGATATCAAACCCGAGAACATTCTCCTGACCCGAAAAGGCGAGGTCAAAGTTGCCGATTTCGGCCTGTCTCGTGTCTTCGGCGACGACAACGAACTGAACCTCACACAGAGCGGCGTGACTATGGGCACCCCGCTTTATATGAGTCCGGAACAGGTCCAGGGACAACAGCTCGATCCGCGGTCCGATATCTACTCCTTCGGTGTGACTTGCTACCACATGTTGGCGGGCAAGCCACCGTTCAGCGGCCAGAATTCCTACGAAGTGGCGTTCAAGCACGTACAAGAGACGCCCCAGTCACTTCGTGAACTTCGGCCGGACCTACCCGCGGAACTCGTCGATCTCGTCCATTCCATGATGGCCAAAGATGCCGGTCAGCGGCCCCAGACAGGTCGCGATATCCTGCGGGCCATTGTTGCAATCGGGCGTTCGCCAACGATGTCGGATGACCCGTTTGCCGGGCTGACGGTTGGACCGCCGACCACACCACGAATCAAGCCCGCAGATGACACGCCGACATCGATTCCGCTTGCCACTATGGTTGAACCTGGGCGTTCCCGAACGCCCGTTTACCTCGGACTGTCGCTCCTCGGGGCATTGGTCGTCGGTGTTGGGCTGCGGCTGGTGTGGAATAGTGCGTTTGCCAAGCCGCCAATGACCGCCATCCAACCACCCGAAGAAGCGGTTGCCCGCCTCCCAATCGTCAGTGAGAACGAGAAACTGCTACTCCAAGGCGTGAAGGTCTTTGCGGAGCCAAAGCCAGACAAGGTTCCCGAGGGGCTTACTCATCACGTTCGTTTGGGCTTGCTGTATCTCACCGAATCGCGCCTGACTGAGGCAGCGAAGTTCTTCGAGGATCTCGCCAAGCGACCCAACGTCGTTCCGGTCTACAAGACGTTTGGCACGCTGGGCCTGGCAATCGTTGCGTCGCTGAAGGACGAAGTCGAGCAGTCCAATCGGCTCTTCCAGGAGGCAAAGGGCACGGCCGGCACGTTTCGCCCGCTCATTCCTGCCAGCTATCTGGGCAAGTCCGACATGATCGAACTGCACTTCTGGATCGCCAAGGCACTCGATCGCAACGCCAAGGCGAAGCCGCTCCCCAACCCATTGAACAAGGCGCGGGAAGATCTCAGAAACCGCCTCGGGACGCCACCGTTCGCGAAGAAGGGTGATTCGAAAGAAGGATCGTAGCATCCTTCATGAGATTTCGGGCGAACGAAGCGCGGTGTCTATTTCTTTGCGTTCTTCTCCAAGAATTCCTTGCTGAGGACGCTCGTCACCGAAACACCCGTCGGCGTGGCCGTTGTCTTGATCGTGTCGAAGAACTCGCGAAGCATGGCCTGCTGTGCAGGTGTGACATTCTTGGACTGAGTCGCAACCAGGACCGCCAGCTCCTTGATCGACGCGACGCCGTCGCCGATATACTCGGCCAATGCCCGAGCTGACTTGGCATCCTTCGTCGTACATATCAGGTCGAGGTTGATCGCGTCGGTAGCTCGGACGCTGCCAACAAGGTGTGACATACCCGCGGCCGGCGATCGACCCAAAGCACCGGGCGGTGGAACTGCGACGACCGCCAAGGCACGGTCGGCCTTCGCCTGTCCAAGTAAATCGCTCACGGCTTTTGACGGTGTGCCGCGCTTGCGCCCCGCCTTTTTGTCGATGGCATCGTTGATCGCGGCTTCGTCGATTGCCCAGGCAGCGAGCTTCTCGTCGATGACCGAAAAATAGAAGCGATTCGGCAGCGACATGCCTCCTGCTGCAGGTGTCTTGTCGGCCGGCAACGTCCACTGGAACACGCCGTTCGAGCGAGCTTCGATCTCAGTCTTTCGTTCGGTCGCGAGTTGGGCGAGCCGAGCCCGAATCTTAGTCGGATCGAACGTGCCTTCGATCAAGACAACAGCCGTTCGGCCCGAGGCGTTGCCGCCAACGGCTAGCGTCGCCTGGGTAAGGTCGCGAATGGGATCGATTCCGCACGATTCCATGACCTTGGCCGCTTCACCCATCGCGGACTTGATCGACTTGGCATCACCCAAGACCGTCGGTTGGGCAACGACCGCTTTGACGTTCAGACGTACAACGTAGGCGGTGTCGTCCGGAAACAGGTCAGTCACTTCCGAGCGAACGGAGGCACCAGCCGTAACTGCCAGAGCGACAGCGAGAATCGTGGCCCGCTTCATTTGCGAGGTCCTTTCGTTCGATAGATCAAACGACACGGCTGATAATGCACTTCAGGTAGTTGGTCTCCAAGCACGAGACCGCGACTGGGTGATCGACATCGGCACCGTGCCGCTCAAGGATCTGCACATCTCGTCGTTCGGCAGCCGAGACTTGGGCTAGCAGGTCGTCGAGCATGGCTGCCTCGATTAGTCCGGAGCAGCAGCACGTTACGAGTATGCCGTCCCGCTCCAGGAGCCGCAACGCCAAGCTGTATAGACGGCGGTAGCCGCGGATCGCTTCAGGTATCGCGTGTCGAGCCCGCGCAAACTTCGGTGGGTCGAGGACGACCAGTCCGAATTTACGACCCTCCGCGACGAGTTCGGTGAGGCGATCGAAGACATCGGACTCGACAAACCGCATGTGCGAAATGCCATTCAATTCGGCATTGCGACGGGCCAGAGCGAGCGCGCTTGCCGACGAGTCAACACATTCGACGTCCATCGCCCCAGCGCGGGCACCGTAGAGGCCAAAGCCCCCCGAGTAACAGAAGGCATCGAGCATGCTTCGACCGGTGGCGTAGCGAGCGACCGCTCGGCGATTCGCCCGCTGATCGAGATAGAAGCCAGTTTTTTGCCCCTCCGCCACATTGACCAGGTATCGAAGTCCGCCGTCTTCTTCGACGATGATCGGGTCCGACGATACGCTTCCACAGAGCGGCCCATCGCGAAGCTCGACGCCTTCCAGTTTGCCGATACCGCGTTCAGTGCGAAGGAAGACGCCTTGGGCGGACGTCAACTCCATCAGCAACTCGCCTAACATCTGGCGGCGCATCGCCAGGCCTAGCGATGTGAACTGGACCGCGATCGTGTGATCGTAAAGGTCGGCCGTCAGTCCCGACAAACCGTCGGCTTCGCTGAAAACAAGGCGGCACGCGCCATGCGGTCGCACCAGGCCGAGGACGTCGCGACGTAGCCGGATGGCGGCGTCCAGTCGATCCCGAAAAAACGTACGATCAAGTGCTCGCCCGGACTCCCATGAATACAACCGAACCCGAATCTTGCTCTGCGCGTTGAACAGACCACGGGCAACGAAGTTGCCGGCACTCGAAACGAGATCGACTTCATCACCATCGGCCGGTGATCCATCGATGGCGTCGATGGCACCTGCAAAGACCCAGGGATGCCGGCCAAAGAAGGGCTGGGCGCGACGTGCTTTCAGGATAATGCGCGGAGTGGTCACGACGTCTGCTGCACAGCTGTAATGTACGTAATCGTCCGCTCGAGATCGGATGGCTTGTCTCGGGATGCTAGCATCGCATGCACCCGACCTAGCAGTTCGCTTTGGTTGATGGGCTTGGTCAGGAAGTCATCAGTTCCCGCATCGACAGCGCGATCGACATCGCTCGGTTGGTCGAGGGCAGTGATCATCAGCACAGCGACATTGCGTGTCGCTGGATCTGCCTTGAGACGCTTGCAAATCTCAAAGCCGCTGATGCGCGGCATCATGATGTCGAGGAGGATAAGGTCGGGCTTCCAGTCCCGGACCTTTTGTAGCGTCTCTTCCCCATCGGCCGCCGTCTCGACTTCGTAGTCCGTGGCGGCGAGGTACGCTTCGAGCAGCTCCAGCCCTTGCGGGTTGTCGTCAGCGATCAGGACGCGGGCTGTCTCCGCCATGCGGTACCTCCGGCTGGTGGGCACGGAGATTATACGAGCAAAGACGAGTCAAGGGTGGCAGTTGAAGGAAGGAGATGTTGCGAATCTCATTCCTTCAACTGCCACCCCTGGGCGCGGCTGTGTTTCCGGTCACGTACTGAATTCTGGCCGTCGCTTTGCCAGTTGCGATTGCAGGCGAGCTACGATGCTCGAGTGCATTTGGCTGACGCGCGATTCGCTGAGATCGAGTGTCGCACCGATCTCTTTCATCGTCATGTCTTCGTAGTAGTAGAGGATGATGATGAGCCGTTCGTTGCGGTTCAGGCCGCGAGTCACCAACCGCATCAGATCCCCGTTCTGAATGCGGTGGGTCGGGTCCTCAGATTTTTTGTCTTCGAGGATGTCGATCTCGCGTACATCCTTGTAACTGTCGGTCTCGTACCATTTCTTGTTCAGGCTGACGAGGCTGACCGCGGTCGCCTCAGCGACCATGCTCTGAAACTCGTCGATCGACACACCGAGTTTGGTCGCCATCTCGTCGGCTTGCGGCGGACGACCGAGCGATGCTTCGAGTGACTTGCGGGCTTCCTCCATCTTGCTCGCCTTACTGCGAACGAGACGCGGAACCCAGTCCATCGTGCGGAGTTCATCGAGCATCGCCCCGCGAATGCGCGGGACGCAGTACGTCTCGAACTTCACGCCGCGATTCAAGTCAAAGGCGTCGATGGCATCCATCAGACCAAAGACGCCCGCACTGATCAGGTCGTCCAGCTCCACGCCGTCGGGCAAGCGCGACCAGATGCGCTCGGCATTGTATTTCACCAGAGGCAGGTAGCGCTCGACCAGGATATTACGCAGCTCGACCGTCGGCTCTGCTCGGTACGACTGCCAGACTTGCGCGATATCCGTTTCGACGTGTGTCGTCATGGGCTCCCTCCCCGATGTCGGGCGGGTCGCCGCGCTTTCACCCCGGCAGACATCCCGCGCCGAAACGCCGGCACGAGCCATCCACCGCCCCCGGGTGTTCCTCCCGCAACTCGTTTCCGCAGATGGCGAGTCCAGCCCCCCGGCTCGATCTCGCGATCGTCATTTGCCGTAGCAAACCCGCGGACGAATTGCGCGAAGACGCCGCGCAACTACCGCCAATCCCCCCGTCCCCGTCAGCCGAGACATGGCCCGACCGACTCAATCCCATTCATCGGCCGAAGCCACCGGATCGCTGGAAGGAAAGACCGGAAATTCCGATTCTCCCAGCTATTCGGTGTTTGCGGCCACATGGCGAAATCCCTTTCGCCGCGCACTCATCGATCGGACTCGGTTGGGCGAGTTCTCCCCGCGCCCACCAGCCAGGTCGATGCGATACACGACGGTCAAACCATCGCTTCGGTCATTTGTGAGAGGGCGGCCAATACGATCCGATTGGCGACGTGTCTAGATCAAGAATTGAACAATGCGGTCGATTCATCCGAATTGCTGACGCGATCGAACGATAGCAATGTGCGTGCGATCGCGACTATGCCGCGAATCGGCTCAATAGCGGTATGACGATCGCCGGCGATGACGGTCGGCGGGGCAAATCGCGGGCTAGCATCCGATCGACAATCGCATCGAGTTCGGGAGGGACATTTGGCAGGAAGTCACGCAGGCGTCGAGGAGTGGCAAACTGCAGGTTGTGGACTGCTCGCGCGACGCTGGATTCCGCGGGCTGTGGTGTATGGCCGGTCAACAACCAAAAGAGGGTTGCGCCGAGCCCGTACACGTCCGCTTGGGCTCCGACGGTGGTCGGATCGATGCTCTGTTCGGGGGCCATGAATTCGACACTGCCGAGCAGGGCGTTTGGCGTTGTCTTGTTGCTAAACGCCTGACGAGCGAGGCCGAAATCGACTACTTTGACCTGGTTGTCCGCCGCGAGCAGGACGTTTGAGGGCTTTACGTCGCGGTGGATGAGGCCTCGGTCGTGGGCTGCCTTGAGGCCTGCGGCCGCTTGCACTCCCCAAGCGCATGCCACTGGAATTGGCACGGGACCGTGCTCGGTGACGTAGCATTCCAGATCGCCGCCCGGCAGCCACTCCAGCGCAAGGTAGTGTAGGTCCGGCTGTTGGGCATTGGGCGCTGCCAAGCGTCCCGCATCGTAGGCCGTGACGATGTTAGGATGGTGAAGCGCCGCGACTGCACGCATCTCATCATAAAAGCGGTCGAGGATCGCTACGGGAAACCCGCGATCGACGGGTACGACCTTGATCGCCGCCTTGCGTTTGAGCACCGCATGTTCACCGAGGAATACGACGCCCACGCTGCCGCCACCCAGGCGCTCGCGGATGCGGTACGAACCAAGTACCAGGCCATGAGTCGTCCCGGCCCGCACACGGTGGTACTGGTATGCCGTCACCAGACCCGAGTTGATCACGGCGTTGCCCAGCACGGCGAGATCGCCAAGCGCATCGAATCGACCACGGTAGGCATTCGCAAACATCGTCACGTCAGACGCGTCGATCAGTCCGAGCGACACCAATCGGTCCAGCATGTCGCGCGCTGGTTCCGGGAGTAGACCTGACTGTGGCCCAATGCGTCTGGCGGGTGTGGGCGGGTGGGAAATCGGCACGAGTGTCACGTTGGGTGTGGAGTGCCGCCGGCTAGCGACCGTGCTAGCGAAGCTTGCTGCAACCATAAGTCCGAAACCGGAGTGTGGCAAATGAGCCTGCGCCGACCTCTTGCATCACCTGTTACCGGACTTATCATGGCGGCAGATGAGAGAACGCGAGTCGCATTCACGGGGAAAGCACATGAACGGACATTCACGACGTACGTTAGGTACCGCCTTGGTGCTGGTCACGATGATTGTCGGAGGCGTCGCGGCTGATTCAAAGTCGGGATGGTGGAAACCTGTCCTGCTCGACAATGAGTTCAGCACACTCGTGACCGCGGATGCCAAGACGATTGGAGATACGCTCGCCAAAGGAAAGCCCGACAAGAAGGGTGTTGCCAAGGCGCGAGCTGCGGCACTGATGGTCGCGGCCTATGCACAGGGAGCGATGGCAAAGGATGGAGCAAAAGCGCCAGAACTAAGTGCCCTGCGTGACAACGCGGTTGCGGTGGCTCAAGCCATCAAGGACGACAAGTTCGATGAGGCAAAGAAGATTGCTGCCGACATCAAGGTCGCCGGCAAGGGCGGTTCGTCCGCGAAGCCAGATGCGGTGGCCGTCGAAAAGCAATTCGATCTGAAGGAATTGATGTCTCAGTTCAAGCCCGACGCAGCCGGCGGGATCTCGCTAGAACGCAACCTCACGAAGTTCTGGAACAAGCGAGGGACTGCGCCTTTCAAGGAAGCTGAGTTGAAGGAAGTACTCCCGCTCCTTCTGCGCACGGCAGTCATTGCTCAGGTGACGGAGGCCATGGCGCCGACCGCGGACGAAGGCAAGAAGACACGCGAAGCCTGGGTGAAATGGTCGAAGGAAATGGGTGAGTTGGCGGAGGAAGCTGCCAAGCAAGCCCGACAGGCGAAGCCCGATGACAAGGTCCTTAAGTCAGCGCTCAAGAAACTGGAAGGCAACTGTGCGGCCTGTCATGCGGTCTTCCGGACCGAGTAGCGGGCAGCCCGCGAGCGGAGTGTGACGCCCAATACTCCGCTCGGCATCTATTGGGGTGTACCGTTCGAACCATTCCGCCGAGCGCGCTCACGGCGATAGGCGGCGAGTTCCTGCTCGATCATTGCCTTACGATCGTCGCGAATTCGCTTCATGTGACGAGCGCTAAACCGACGAATCGCATACAAATCGATGGCAGCGACTACGAGTAGCGCGAATAGCAGTAGCAATACGGCGATCCAGTAACTCGCATACGTGCGCTTGAAGTCGTCCTGCTCGGGAGTGCGGTCTCGATCGCCCGCCTCAGCCTTGGCCCGAAGTTCGTTGCCGAGGCGGTCGGCTCGTTCCTCAAGACCACCGATGTACGAGCCAGCGATCATTGTTGCGATCGCAAACAGCAAACCGCATCCAACCAGCCGACGATAGGCCTGTCGCCGAAGATAGGTTGCGTCGTCCAGGGACAAATCCGTTTGCCCGGGCAGGGACCGCAAGCAGCGCCACTGCTGCACTGAGAACACTACGCCGATTGCAAACGTGCCGGTTACTAATAGCCAAGCCACAAGCGGTGACAACGAGTTCACGGTGTCGCCTCAGTGAGTCCGCTGCAGCCAGACGGTCAGAACCTTCGCCACTTCCTCCATTGTGTTCGCCGAGCAGTTTTCGGGCTTGTCGCTCAGCCGATGCCAATGGGGATAGTCGAAGTCGATGATATCGACGGCGGGAATACCGACTCGGTTGAGAGCTAGGTGATCGTCGCTGACTGTGTGCCCAAGCTGGTTCTTAAACGCGGCCGCACCTTGTTCCGCGGCGATGCCCCAAATCTCGGTTGCGAGTGCCTGGGCCTTGAAGTACGAGTTTTGCTCGAACGGGAACGAGGGATTTCGCCCCGCCGCCATGTCGAGCAATACCGCCGCTGTATACCGATGTTTGGGAGGCACACGCTTGTATTCACCAGCAAAGTGGTCGGAGCCAAGGAAGTACTTGTCCTTGGAATTGTACGGTCCATCAAAGACATACTCTTCGCCGTCGAAGAGGACGAAATCGACGCCAACTTTCGTTGGCAGGTCTTTCATGTGGTGGGCCAGTTCCATCAACCACGCAACGCCGGCGGTCCCGTCGTTGGCGCTCAGGAATGGTTCCTCCCATTTACTCGGGTCTGGCTCCTGATCGGCCCGAGGTCGCGTGTCGTAGTGGGTGCAGATAATCACACGCTTATCGCGCTCGGGCTGCCAGGACGCAATGACGTTGACTAGCTCGACGGGTCGAAACTGGCTTACTTGCGAGGCTGTGAACTTCTGGAGTTCGACCTTGGCACCATGCTTCTCAAAGTGGGCCTTGGCGATGGCCTGTTGCTTCTTCATGGCCTCGCTGCCGCTGACGCGGGGGCCAAGGTCGCACAGTTGCTTCAGATAACCGAGCGCGCGCTGTCCATCGAACTTGACGGTCGCGAGGCTCGGTGCGGGCTCGCGATCACCGGCAAATACATCGCGACTTCGCTTGGCTGGAGGTGGCTCAGCCTTGGTTCCGAGATGTGGCATGACGAGAGACCAGCCTATGAGCAATACGCTGACCACAGCGAGCACAGGCACTAGTCCGCCCTTGAGATTCGACATGCGGCGCATCCTCAGCGACTCGACATCGGGTCGGCGGTCATTCTAAGCGATGCGCCCGTAGCCTGCGAGGGAGAATTCCCGGATGCTTGCCAGTAAGGCCGCAACCGGTACGCTGCCTCAGAATCCCGAGGATGTTCCATGTTCCGTTGCATGATGATCGTTGTGGTGTTGGCCGCGAATGCGCCTGCGCAAGGGCCTGTCGTAAGTACATTCGTTAACGGCAAGATTTGGACTGGCGATTCGGCGAATCCGCAAGCCGAGGCCATCGCAGTTGCCAACGGTCGCATTCTGGCGATTGGTACCAATGGCCGCATTCAGTCGTTGGCCGGACCCGGCATAACGCCGATCGACCTCCAAGGTCGGCGCGTTGTGCCGGGCTTTTACGACAGTCACGTTCACATGCTCGGGTCGGGATTGCGACTCAGCCAGGTGGCACTCAAGGACGCCGCTGATGAGGCCGCATTCGGCAAACTTCTGGTGGAGTTCGACCGCAAGTTGCCACGCGATCGCTGGATGCTGGGTGGCGAATGGGATCACGATCGTGCGTTGCGGGGTGCATTGCCAACTGCGGAGTTGATCGACAAGTATGTAGCGGATCGCCCGGTCTTCCTGCGCCGGTACGACGGCCACATGGCCGTGGTCAACAGCCGAGTGCTGAAGATGGCTGGAATTACCGCGGCGACACCGGACCCGCCGGGCGGCGTCATCTTCCGAAAGCCTGGCTCCCGCGAGCCGAGTGGGTTGCTGCGCGACAATGCGATGGACCTCGTCGATCGATTGGTTCCGGCATCGTCAGAAAGTGAGATCGCGGAGGCCATTCGCGCGGCCCTTGATGAAGCCCGGTCCGTAGGCGTGACGTCCGTTCAAGATATGGATGGCAGTGACAGTGGAACGCGGCGGACGTTGTTCCGGATCTATCAGCAGCTTGCAAAGAACGACAAGCTAACGTGTCGAATCGACCTCCGTTGGCCGTTGGCGTCCTGGAAGGAGCTTGCAGACCTGGGTGCGACCGAGAACTTCGGTGGCGACTATCTTCGCATCGGCGGGTTGAAAGGGTTTGCCGATGGCTCACTCGGGTCGAGTACGGCGAAGATGTTTGAGCCGTTCGACAATGAAAAGGACAGTACCGGTGTGTTCGTGACTCCGCGCGACAAGATGCGAGAATGGGTGGCAGCCGCAGACAAGGCTGGGCTGTCGGTCGCCATTCACGCAATTGGTGACAGGGCCAATGCCGAGGTACTCGATGTCTTTGCCGAGGTCGCCCAGGCTAATGGGCCACGGGACCGTCGTTTTCGCATCGAACATGCTCAGCACCTCCGGCCGCAGGATTACGGCCGATTTGCGCAACTCGGCGTCGTTGCGTCGATGCAGCCGTATCACATCATCGACGATGGCCGTTGGGCTGAGGGACGAATTGGCCGCGTTCGTTGTTCGTCGTCCTATGCGCTTGGGTCGTTGCTGGCGGCCAAGGCACCATTGGCGTTCGGGTCAGACTGGTCGGTCGCGCCGCTTAGCCCGCTGCTTGGTATCGATGCTGCGGTGAATCGGCGCACGCTCGACGGGAAGCACCCTGGCGGTTGGTTCCCGGAACAGAAGATCGGCGTCGTCGATGCGCTGCGAGCTTACACGTTCGGTAGTGCGTGGGCTGCCGGACAGGAAAGAGACCGGGGGACCCTAGCGACGGGCCGACTGGCGGACTTTGTCGTGCTTTCACACGACATTCTCGACTCAAGCGTTCGTGATGCTCTGGCTGGGGCGACCGTTCGCATGACTGTCGTCGGCGGTCGCGTCGTGTTTCAACGCAGCGAGTGACGCATGTCGAAGATCGTGAGCGGCCTCGTTGTCGTGGCGATGGTCCTTTTGTCGTGTGGCGTATTCGTGCCGTTGATCGGCCGGCATCGAGCCTTGGCCGATCGGGCGAAGTGTCAGGAAAACCTTCGCCGGGTAGCTGCCGGATTGATGGTCCTCGATGCGCAGGCATTCCCCGCAGCAACTGTCGTGGTCTCCGGGATCCCCGTTGAGCGGCGGCTCAGTTGGTACGCCTTGCTGCTTTCGCCGCTGAATCGAAAGCCAGTCGCTGATCAGATTGACTGGAAAACACCTTGGGATGAGGTCCCGAATGCGGCAATAGCAAGAACAACGATTCCGCTGTTCATGTGTCCGACGGCTCGTCTCACTCGTGACTCGTCGGCAGCTGTGACCGACTACGTTGCCGGCGGGGGCATCGGGTTGGATGCTCCAAACCTCCCGGCGGACAATTCCCGAGCAGGGGCGATGCGATACGACGCGCCGACACCACTGACTGCGTTCAAGGACGGCATGTCGAATACGCTGCTGCTTTTGGAAACGACGGACCGTACGGGTCCCTGGATGGCTGGCGGTCCAGGGACATTGCGCCCGCTCGACCGATCGCAAACGCCCTACATCGGCCTCGATCGACCCTTCGGCGGCTTGCACAATGGCGGATGTAACGTGGCATTTGCAGACGGGTCTTGGCGCTTCCTTGCGGATTCCATCGGGCCAGGCGTGCTGGAACTCCTTATGGCAATTGCAGATGAGCCTTAATGGCAACTCTCAGGGGTTCTTAATCGCGCATAGTGCATAATCACTACGTCCTGCGGGCAAATTGCGCGCCGCCACACCTTGGGTCGGAGAAGCGTCATGCTTCGGCATACGAAGTTCATGGTTGCCGGTTCGATGGCTGTCATCTTATGGCAGGTAACCACGGCCCAACCGCCTCCGGTTCCGGCAGAAGGGGGTGGCTTTGGTCGCGGCAAGGGTGGCGATGGCGGCGGCTTTGGTCGCGGCAAGGGCGGCGACGGCGGTGGTGGATTTGGCGGCCGCATGGGCGGCATGATGAGTACCGACCCCACCGAGCTCTTTAACCGCCTGTCGAATGGCAAGGATACGATCAGTCGCGACGCACTCGACGACCGCCAGAAGTTCATGTTCGACATGTTTGCCCGAACGATGGGTGCGACTAACGGCCAGATTAGCCGCGATCAGTTCATCAAGGGTGCCGAGCAGATGCGCACCCAGTTTGGTGGTGGAGGTGGTGGGTTTGGCGGCGGGTTTGGTGGTCGCGGTGGGCCAGGTGGGCCAGGTGGCGGAAGCATGACGCCGCAGCAAATTGACGAGATGGCTGTGGAGCGGTTTCGACGTGGCGACCGAAATAACGACGGATTCCTGGATCAAAGCGAGATGTCCGACAGCCTGAAGGCTGTTTGGCAACAGTACGATGCGAACAAAGACGGCATGATCGACCAGAACGAATACAAGAGCTTCTGGCGAACATCTATGGCTCAGCGCCAGGGCGGTGGCGGTGGCGACTCCCAGACAATCATCATGGGTGCGGATGGAAAGGCCACGATTGCGTTGACGCCGGGTGCGGTCGCGCCTGCCAACGACAATAGTGCACAGACCGAAGACGATTCGCGAGCGACCGTGTTTCGCGCTGGCAAGCTGCCTCGTGACATTCCCAGTTGGTTCGAGCAGATCGACACCGACAAAGACGGGCAGATTGGCCTATACGAATGGGTGAAAGCCAATCGGCAGATCGATGAATTCCGTGCCATGGACCGAAACGATGATGGCTTCGTCACCATCGACGAGCTGATGGGCTACGTTCGCAACGGCAGCAAGGCCGTCGCAGGGACAAGCGTGGCGAGTGCAGGTAGCGACAATGGCCGCGACATGCGAGGTATGGGTATGGGGGGTCGTGGTGACATGGGCGGTCGTCCCGACTTCCGCGGAGGGCGTGGCGGCGAGAGCGGTTTCGGCGGTATGAGTAAGGGTAGCGGAGATATGAGCGGTCGTCCCGATTTCCGCGGCGGCATGGGCGACGGTGGTTTCGGCGGCGGCCGTGGTGGCATGGGCAAGGGTGACGGCGGCTTCGGTGGTGGCCGTGGCGGCATGGGCAAGGGTGACGGCGGCTTCGGTGGCGGCCGTGGTGGCATGGGCAAGGGTGACGGCGGCTTCGGTGGCGGCCGTGGCGGCATGGGCAAGGGTGATGGCGGTTTCGGTGGTGGCGGCTTCGGCGGTGGCGGCAAGGGCGGCAAGGGCGGCCGTGGCGGAGATAATGGCTTTGGCGGAAACGGGAGCAACGTTGTTCCGTCGGCCGTTCCGGGGGGACCCCAGCCAGTTCCGGCCAATAACCAACCAGCAGATTCCCGCCGTCAGGACAATGGAAATGGCAAGGGTGGCCGAAACCGTGGCGGTCGGGATCAGCAGCCCTAATCAACGCAGTTGAAACAACATGGGGCAAGCGTCAAACTCGGCGCTTGCCCCATTCTCGTTTGGCCGTCGTGTCGGTTACGGATTCTTGGCCTTCTTTTCTTTGTACGCCTTCACGAACTTGGCTGGCTCCTCGTTAAAGGCATCGCGGCAGCCGGTGCAACACACATAGTACGTCTCGCCCATGTACGTAACGGGCATCGTTCCCAGGCCGCCTGTCACGACACATTCGTTCTTCTTGTCCGCCTTACCCAGCGATTCGCCTTCTTTCGAGGCAGCCACCTGATAGACCTTCGTAAAGACCGTTTTACCCTTTGGCTTGGTGGCGTAGCGATAGACGAATCGGACCCCGTCGCCGGCTGAGTTCATCACCAGTTGCTGTACCTCGCCGGTGCCACGGTCAGTCCGCTCCAACGTCAGGTAGCCCTTCGCATCCAACTTGCCTTCGAACTCGAGCTTTTGTTTCCTCACATCCGTAGCGGTGAGAGCATAGACCTTTTTCTCGGGCGAATAGCGCAGTTCACCGTTTGTGAGATATTTGCCGTCCTTAACATCGAAGGTTAACCATGCATCTCGGCCCTTGAATCGCCAACTCCAGCTGATCGTCTCTTTCCACACAGGGTCCTTCGGGTCCGGCCGCGGTTTGTCGGGGCCACCAGTGCCGTTCCATGTGCCGACAAAGTCATTGAGCGCCTGAAGAGCCGCCTTGCCTGGGTCGTCGGCCTTGTCGTCCGCACGAATCGCCAAAGGTACGACAAGACCGAGCACAAGTAGTCCCCATACGCGTGCGCGCATTCGTTACACCTCGGTATGCGAGATAGGCGATGTACGGGTATTCGACGTAAGCGGTCGGTGCGTGGTTCCCGGCAACAATCACGGTGTTGTCAGCAGGTAGATCGTAGCGTCTTCGTTACCGACAATGACATGCTTTCCGTCGCTGGCAAACGCAATGGAACGTGCGCCAACGGCGATGTCCCACGATCGCAGTGATCGACCGCTTTCGATTTCCCATAGCTCGATTCGGTTACCCGCCAGAGTGATGACACGCGATCCGTCGGGGCCGACAGCCAGGGTTTGGAGCGGCCCCGAGCCAATCTTCCAGGCCCGCTCCACGTCCGGTTTGCCGACTTTCCACACCTTGATGTTGCCGTCGCGGTCAGCGGTAAGGAGCCGTTTGCCATCGGGTGTAAAGGTCAGGTCCTGAATGGCCTGGATGTGGGCAGGTCGGTCTCCGCCGAGTCGCTCATGCTTTGCGACATTCCAAATGCGAACGCTTCCGTCATTGGCCCCGAAGGCGACGAGTTCGCCGTCGGCGCTTGCGGCAAGACAACTAACGGAACGACCTGTGTCGGTCAAAGTCTTGCCGGGCTTCAGCGTTGTGGCATCGTACATCGTGACGGAATGTGGTGCCCCGTCGTCGCCCGACTGTCGGGTACAGACGAGGATGGACTTCGTGTCAGGTAAGAATGATAGCAACAGCGGCTTTTCGGACAGATCGCGTTCGACAATGAGTTGACCCGTGGTTGCATCCCAGACGTGTAGTCGCCGTTCCTCGGCGGCCGCGATGAGTTTGCCATCCGATGACGCCGCCATTGCGAAGAAGCTACCGGTCATGCCAACCAGCGTGCGTAGATCTGCTCCGTTGACGCTATTCCACAGTCGCAAGGTTCGATCGTCCGCGGCTGAAAGTATGCGGCCGTCGGGCAATCCCGCAACCGCCTCGACCGGACGCAGATGCCCAACCCACTGGGAATCGGAAGCCTCCTCGCTGGCGAATGACCAGACCATGACCTTGCCATCGACACCTGTGGAAAGCAACGTTCGGCCGTCGGGTGTGAATGCGACTGACGTGACCCAGTCGGTATGACCACGATACGAGCGCACTTCTCGCTGGTTCCGGCAATCCCAGACTTTCACTGTCGTATCGCTGCCGGCGGACGCAAGGTATTGACCGTCGGGACTGAACGCGAGTGAACTCAATGGCCCGACGTGGCCCGCCAGTTGCGCCACAGGGTCGTGGATTGGTTGAGCCTGTAGGTTCCACATTCGCACTTTGCGATCAGCCCCGCAGGTGGCTAGCCGCTGCCCATCCGGCGAGAAAGCCAGTGCGCTGATCCCGCCGGCCTCGTGTGCACGAAACGTAACCTCGGTTCGGGCCGGAAGAGTCCAGAGCTTCGCAGTACCGTCCGTCGCACCTGTCGCAATCATCCGTCCATCGGCACTGACCGCGACGGCACTAACGGCCGACGCATGTCCAGTGAGCGTTGCCGTGGAACGACCCGTCTCGACATCCCAGATGATCGCCGTGCGATCACCGGACGCGGATACGAGTTGCTTGTTGCCCGGCAGGAATGCAATTGCAAGGATCGGCGCATCGTGCCCGGTCAATTCGCGAATGACTTGCCCGGTTTGGGCATCCCATATGCGAACGACTCGATCACCACCAGCCGATGCGATGACCTTGCCGTCCGGTGCGTAGGCGACCGCCGTCACAGCTTGTTTGTGGCCGGTCAGCTTCTTTTGCTCGATGCCACGTGCGATGTCCCAGGTGCGGACTGTCCGGTCGGCCCCGCCGCTAACGGCATGCTGGCCATCTGGAGATACGGCGACCGTCCATACGGGGCCAGTGTGACCGCTTAGCTTGTGTTGTGCCGTTGTCGCATCAATGGTCCATAGCCGAATCGCGCCATCGAGTCCGGCGGAAGCGACCTGTCGTCCACCGGCCGCGAACGCAACGGTATTGACCTTTGTGACGTGTCCGAGAAACGTGCGGACCGTTTCTCCACTGGCGAGATCCCAAACGCGAACCGTTTCATCCTGGCTACCGGTCGCGAAGTATCGGCCGTCGCGGGCAAATGAGATCGCATTTACGGCCTTTGAATGACCACGAAACGTCGTTCGCAAGGTACCCATGCCATCGACCGGTTCCCCATTTGGGCCGGGAGCGACGTGGGCAAGAACGCGATCGCTTTCTCCGCTGCTGACCAGGAGCGTCCCATCCGGCGAAAACGCAACGGCATATGCTCGGACATGCGCATTCGGGATGGAGTAGACATCCCGATGGCCATTGGCATCGACCGCATGAAACGTTAGCAGTCCATCGCCGTTGGCGGAGGCTAACAGCTTGCCACTGGGGCTAAAGTCCAGTGCGTAGATCATCGCACCCTGTCGGCCAAGATTGTGCTGTTCTTTGCCGGATTCGACATCCCAGGTCCGGACACTACGGTCGCTGCTACCGCTCGCCAGCACTTTGCCATCGGGACGAAATGCCAGGCACGTAACGTGCTCGGTGTGGCCGGCCAGCGACTGTAACTCGTGACCAGTGCCAGTGTCCCAGACCTTGATGACCTTGCCTCCCGCCGAGGCGATTCGGGTTCCGTCAGGCGAAAACGCAACTGCCCGGACTGACTCTCCGTGATTCGGAAAAGCCAGCACTTCGCGCCCGTTGCCGAGGTCCCACAGCTTGACACTTCCATCGCGAGAACCAGAGGCCAGCCTGTTGCCGTCAGGGCTGTACGCCAATGCGTTGATTTCCTGACTGTGCCGGAGCCGCGTCGATCCAAAGACGCGGACGAGGTGAGAGGGCAACTTGGTGGGGAGCCCGGGTAAGGTCCACCGCGCTTCGCGAAACTTGCGTGCGGCCTCGTCGAGTCGCCCAGCCTCCAGCGCGTCGTCGGCTTGGGCAGCCAAATCGTCGGCTTGGCGCGACTGTTTCTCGGCGACAACCTTGGTGGCACCACTTTCGACCGCCTGCTTTCGCTCCGTGCGAAATAGGGTCTGCAGCTTGCGAACGTCCGTTGCACTTGGTGACGGCTGGTCGCTGAAGATGGGCGCAACTGCAATGACCAAGGCAACAAGCGACAATGGCTGGTAGTGACTCGACATCGCTGGGTCCAGTCGGGTTGGGCGGATGGCACACGATGCCATTGAGTATACGACCAGCGATCGATGGCTCACAAGTCGTTCAGTCGTTGACCTCGGGACGTGGGTCGATGCCGCGCTTTCCGACGCGGGCGAGAAACCGAATCTTCTGATCCAACGACAGCTCGTCGAGGAACCGCTTGCGAACGGTCTCGATCCATCGAATGGGTCGTTGTCCGTAATCGGTCACAACTCGCACCAGGACGGGGCCAGGTTGACAGAGTGTCGCGCGGATGACGCCGTCGAGTTGATCGTTCGCATGGACTTCACGGTAGCCGACGCCATACGCTGTCGCCAACGCTGCATAGTCGATACGAGCCAACATGGTGGCCGTCGTTCGGAGATACGCTTGCTGCTGAAGTTCCTGCATGTAGTGGTATGCATGATCGTCGAGGACGAAGAACTTCACTGGGAGCCCTTCACGGGCCGCCGTCGAGATCTCTTGCGCCGACATCAGGAAACATCCATCGCCCGCAATCGCGACGGTGGGGCGGCCCAGAAACGCGCGTTGTGCGCCGATGGCTGCCGGTACAGACCAGCCCATCGCCTGGTTGTCTGTGGGATTGAAGTAGGTTCGCGGCCGCCGCACGCAGTACGCTTCTGCAGCCAGATGTTCCGTCAGAGTTACATCGACGAAAGTCATGGCATCATCGGGCAGGGCACGTCGGAGCGCGAGGATGAGCGCCATCGGGTCGACGCCACAACGGGCATAGCACTTGGCGAGCCGGTCGGCATCATCGGCCTTCATGCGTTGGATTGCCGCTCGGAGTGCTGGGTCGGGCGGCCGTCGCAACGAATCGCAACGAGCCAGCGCGGCTGTGAGGAACAGCCCGGCGTCTGCGGGAACACAGGCATCGGCCTTGAGTATGCGACCGAGGTTCTCGGGGTTGGCATCGACCTGGATGAGCGTACGCGGTCGGGGGTTGGCATAGAAGCCGGTGGAGACTTCGCTGAAACGGACGCCAATTGCGAGGACACAGTCGACGTGCCGAAACACATCCTCTGCTGTTCGTGTCCCTTGAGGACCGTAGCCCCACCCAACGGCTAGTGGATGAGACTCCGCAATGACGCCTTTGCCCGAGACACTCGTCGCGACCGGCGCTTCGAGTAACTCGGCCAACTGGCAGAGCGCTGATGCGTGGTCCATGCAACCGAATCCGGCATAGATGCCGACTCGCTGCTTGCGGTCGCCTAGAAGACACAAGGCTCGCTCAACAGCGGCATCGTCCCACGTCAGCGATGGACCCGGCGCGGGCGGCACACAGAACTCTGCAACATCGAAAAACAAGTTGTAGGGGATGACGACGCCCGTCGGACCGGGCTCGCCAGAGCGAGCAAGTGCGAATGCTTGCTGGATTGCAACCGGGATGTCCGCAACACACCGTGGTGAAAACACTCCCTTGGTCACGGGCTTGAGTAGCGCCACCTGATCCAGGGCGTGTACCTGAAACGGCTGTGCCTTCGGACCACACGCGACATCACCCGCCACGATCACTACGGGCACCGAGTCGAGCTTCGCTTCGCCGAGGCCGGTCAATGCGTTGGTGATGCCGGGGCCAGGCACCGTACACAAGACGCCGACGCAACCTGTCGCACGGGCGTATCCGTCAGCCATACTGGCTGCGGACGCCTCGTGGGTGACAAGCAGGTATGGCAGCCTTCGCGACTTGAACGCATCCCAGAGTTCGCTTTCTTGCGCACCTGGGATGCCAAACACGCAGCCGACACCTTGTTGCTGCAGGGCTACGACAGCGGCTTCGGCTCCGGTCAGCCGCCCAACGATCCAGCCGCTTTCACGGCGATGAGGGTGCCCCGCGTCTGTACGACCGGCAACGAAGGGCAATGCGGACGCGGCGGCCGCCGCCTGAAGGACGCTTCGGCGGGTGAACTTCACATCCATGCCGGATGTATCGGTTCGACGGGGTGCGCGGATTGAGGGAGAACGGAAATGCCGATACTATTTGCGGCGATTGCGATAGATTTCGCTGGCCCGCATGAGAATGGTATGCTCGCGCTCCGTCAGACTGCTTTTTCCTTGCCGGGCGACCTTGGCGAGCACGGCATCCAGTTCGGCTTCCAGGTGCTCATCGGCGACCGACGAGGATGGCCGTGGGTTGTGAGATTCGGCTTCACCACGATAGACCTTGAGGCGGGGCCGCCGCTTTGGCAATCGCAGGTTCGACAGGTTCGGCAAGATGTTCATCACCCGCCATTGAAATCGATAGTAGAGGAAGCCAAATGCCGCCCCACCGAGATGCGCGGCAAATGCGATCGGCCGAGCGCTACCGCCCAATAGGCCCAGCGTGTCCTGCAATACGTTGATGCATACAAGGGCGATAACGGGCATGGGGATGACCCACATCACGAGAATGGTCCGAGTCGGGAAATGCATCGCAAACAAGACAAGTGTTGCCGTCACTGCGCCTGATGCACCGAGGGCCGGGTTCGGCGAGCCAACTGCCCATTGCACAAACACATAGGCAATACTCGATACGAGAGCAGCTGCTAGATAGAAAGCCAAAAACTCACGAGGCCCGTAGATGTCTTCAACCTCATTGCCGAACCACCACAGAAAGAGCATGTTGAAAACGATGTGCGGCCATGCGAACGAGTGCAAAAACGCCGATGTCAAAAGCCGCCAGACCTGGCCGTGCAGGACTGCGTCCGGGTTGAGGTCGAAAAGGTCGGTGAACCAGCCCATGCCCCCACGGCTCGGCGAGTCCCGCGTGGCGATTTGGACGAGCAACACAACTACGTTAACGATGATGAGCCCGTTAACGACACGACCGCGGCCGACGATGGAGCCGAGGAAGCTCGAATTCTCGTCTCGATAGTACTCGCGGTCGTAGATTCCCATGGCCGATCCCTCGTTGTCTGGAAGGAGCGGCGTCCGCCGCACCTCCTTTGTACCAGATTGTTACGGCACGGTGGAAGAGGGCGTCAGTTGCAATTCTTCCCACATTGCGCGGCTGGCTAATACAATCTCCCCACGATTCTCCGGCCGCGTCAGCGGCTTGGATAATGAGCCGTCCCAGGAACATTGCGCCATGGACACGTCGTTGCCACAGATCTCTTCGCAGTTCCCGGTGGACTTGGCCCGCGTCGCCCAGGATCTACAGATCCGCAAGGTTCAAGTCGAAGCCGTCGTCCACCTTCTCGATGAGGGCAACACCGTCCCGTTTATCACTCGCTACCGCAAGGAACGCACTGGTGGACTCAACGAGGATGTAATTCGGCGCGTCCAGCACCGCGTGGCCCATCTTCGAGGTCTCGCCGAGAGAAAGCAGACGATTCTCAAGAGCATCGAATCGCAGGGCAAACTCACCGACGACCTTCGTGCGGCTATCGCCAGTGCGGAAAGCCCCAAGCGGCTCGAGGATCTCTACCTGCCGTACAAGCCCAAGAAACGGACTCTCGCGACCGACGCGCGCGATCGCGGTTTGGAGCCGCTTGCCAATGCTATCTGGACTCGCGATCCGGTTGCGATTGACCTCGCAAGCGTGCTGCCGGGCATGATCGATCCCGACAAGCAGTTGACCACGATCGATGACATTTTGACGGGTGTCAAGCACATTCTAGCCGAGCAGATTGCCGAGACCGCTGATGTTCGTGCGATTGTGCGGATGGCACTCTGGGACACCGCCAAGATTGCTTCCATCAAGAGCGAGGCGTTACCGGAGGGGAAGGGGCTCGAGTTCAAGGATTACTTCCAGTTCAACGAAACGCTGCGACATATCCCCGCCCATCGCGTGTTAGCTCTCAATCGTGGCGAGAAGGAAAACGCACTCAAAGTCAAACTGGACTACGACATCGAGTTGATCAAGCGCGTCGCCCTCGAACCCCTCCCATTGGCCGATCACCCTCACCGCGAGTTGCTGCTGACCGTGGTCGATGACGCCTTGACTCGTTTGCTGCTGCCGAGCTTGGAACGCGAAATCCGGCGCGAGCTGACCGAACGTGCCCAGGACCATGCGGTTGCCGTGTTTGCGCGTAATCTGCGAAGCCTACTGTTACAGCGGCCGCTGCGTGGTCGTCGTGTTCTGGCCGTCGATCCGGGATTCCGCACGGGCTGCAAGCTCGCTGCGCTTGACGAGACCGGCAAGTTGCTCGAAGAAGCCGTCATTCACCCGCACACGTCTAGCAAGCGGATCGATGCGGCGAAGTGGAAGTTGGAAGAGCTGATTCGTCGGCATCAGACATCGGTGATCGCCATTGGTAACGGTACAGCATGTCGTGAAACGGAGGAGTTCGTTGCATCGATGATCACGGAGTTCGACGCTCGTCGTCTCGGTGACGTACCTCCGCCGTTGCCCATGGCGTTGACACACGGCTCGCGCACGAATCGCGACACCCCAACGCCGGAATCGCCAGCGCCAGTAGCGAATTCTGTCGAAGCGAGCCATGCCGATGGCGTGTCGTCATCGGCAGCCCCAACGGAACAGGTATCGGAACCTACTCCTCAAGAACCACCCGTCGTTCCAGCCCCGCCTATATCGCATGTTCCGCCCGAGCCGTTGCCGGATGTGCCGAGCGACTTGGCATACGTGATCGTTAACGAGGCCGGAGCGAGCGATTACTCAGCAAGCCCCCTCGGTAAGGAGGAGTTTCCAGACCTCGATGCGACAACTCGGGGCACTGTGTCCATCGGACGACGATTGCAAGACCCATTAAGCGAGTTGGTGAAAATCGATCCGCAGCACGTTGGCGTTGGCTTGTATCAGCACGATGTCCATCCGAAGTACCTGAAGGAATCGTTGGAAGAGGTCATCGAGTCGTGCGTAAACCACGTCGGTGTGGATCTCAATACCGCCAGTGTCCCCTTGCTTCGACACGTCTCAGGATTGAATCAACACGCTGCCCGCGAGATTGTCGATTACCGTTCCCAACACGGGGCATTTCGACGGCGGGAGGAGCTAAAGCAAGTCCCGTCGATCGGCGAGGCACGATACACTCAGGCCGCGGGCTTCCTCAAGATCGTTGGTGGTGACGAGCCTTTCGACGCCACATGGATTCATCCGGAGAGCTATGCCATCGCCGGCCAGGTCCTCCACGAGTTTGGCTACGATCCCGGTGTCTTGAAGTCGCTGGGGCCGGACCACCCTTTGCGCGAGAAACTGCGGTCTGTTGTGGTTGAGGAGTTAGCCGGAAAGCTCCATCTCGTTCCACCGACAGTTCACGACATCCTCGACTCTCTCGCACGTCCCGGCCGGGATCCACGCGAGGACCTGCCGCCGCCGATCTTTAAGAAGGGCGTCCTCAAGCTCGAGGACCTCCAGCCAGGCATGGAACTGAAGGGGACGGTTCTCAACGTCGTCGATTTTGGCGCATTCGTCGACGTCGGTCTCAAGGACAGCGGCCTAGTTCATATCAGCCAAATGGCCAATCGCTACATCAAAAGTCCGCACGAAGTGGTCGCGGTTGGCGATGTGGTCGTCGTCTGGGTGATGGGTGTGGATAGCGACCGTCGGCGAGTGTCACTGACGATGATCGCGCCAGGCACGGAACGCCGGCCACCGGATCGCCGGGAATCACGTCCGCCCCGGGGTGAGCGTCCACCTCGACCGGCTGGACAAGCGCGGCCCGACGGTCCAACCGGCGATCGTGGCGGTCGCCCACCCCAGCGTGGGGGCCGCCCGCATGATCGCCAGCCCCGTCGAGGTGGTCCGCCAACGCCCCGTCCCGAGGCGCAGCCGGTCCAGGATCATCCCAAGCCTCCGCCACGCAAGCTACCGGAGCGACGACCTCCGAAGCCGAAACCGCTACCGACGCTGACGCAGGAGAAGCGCGAGGGTAAGGCTTACTTGAACACGCTCGGTGAGCTGGAGGCTTTTTTCAAATCGCGGGGCGGGAGTTCCGAACCGCCGCCACCGAAGACCGAAGATGTATCGCCTCCGCCACCGGCTGCGCCAGGGGACGCGCCAGCGTGATCGATCTAAGTACGATCTGTTATGCGGTCGACCTCGACTCTAAGAATGCGATCGAGAAGGTGCGGATTCACATGCCCACGGAACCGCTCCCGTCCGGCAATCACGACTACGGGAACTAACCAGCCGTAACGTGCTACGAGTGCTGGATTAGTGTCGATATTGACCGAGACGACGCGAAAGCCGTACCGGCGTGCGGCAGGTCGAAGGACCATGGCAGCTTTGTCGCATAGGGGACAGTTATCGCGTGTGTATAGAATGACCTCTAAGTCCTTGAGGGCTACCCGTCGTCGCCACCATCCAATCATTGCTCAGCGGACTCCACAAAAGTCGGTTTGAGTCGGCCGAACCGACGCCTACAATACTACAGTGGATGAGTATTCGTGCCGAGCCGTCGTGGCGCGAGTTGGCCAGTTCCGGTTTCCAAGGAATGCTCCATGCCGTCGCGTCCGAATCCCCGTCCCGCCAATGCGAAGAAGCGTCCGACGCCCGCCATCCCGGGTAGCTTGATTCTCATCCTCATTGCGGTCTGCCTTGTCGTATCGCTCTACCTTCCGTTTCCATCGCAGCGGACCATCGACTACACACAATTCCGAAAGTTGATGGATACGAAGCAACTGAAGAAGGTCATCTTTGCAGGCAAGGATCGGATTCAGGGAGAGGTCAAGGACCCAAATTCGCCGCTCGCGAAGGAACTCCAGCTTCCAAATGGTCGATTCCTCGTCGCATTGCCTCCAGCCAACGATCGGCAGGCCTTTGCGGACGAAATCCGGACGAGTGATCCGACTGCGTCGGTGTCGTTCGAGGACGAGCATGGTGCATGGGTCGGTCAGGTTCTCGGCATGTTGCTGATGTCGGCAATCTTGCTGGGTGTCCTGTTCCTGTTCGTGTTGCCGCGCTTCCGCGACCCGCTCGGTGGCAGCTTTTTGAACAGCTACATCAAGAGTCCCGCCCGTCGCTACGAGAAGACGAAGGGGCGGACAACCTTTGAAGACGTCGCGGACATGGAAAGTGCGAAACGTGAACTCCAAGAGGTTGTTGATTTCCTTCGCAGTCCCGACAAGTTTACGCGGCTAGGAGCGCAGGTTCCCAAAGGCGTACTACTGGTCGGGCCGCCGGGCACTGGAAAGACTCTCCTTGCGAGGGCCGTCGCCGGCGAAGCCAACGTGCCGTTCTTTTCGATCAACGGCTCGGAGTTCATTCAGATGTTCGTTGGTGTTGGCGCCAGTCGAGTCCGCGACATGTTCAAGACGGCCAAGGAAAGTTCGCCGTGTCTACTGTTCATCGATGAAATCGATGCCGTCGGTCGCATGCGCGGTGCAGGTCTCGGCGGTGGTTCGGACGAGCGCGAGCAGACTCTCAATCAGATTCTCAGCGAGATGGACGGCTTTCAGCCGAGCGAGACGGTTATCGTTATTGCTGCGACGAACCGTCCCGACGTCCTCGATTCGGCGTTATTGCGGCCGGGTCGATTCGATCGCCATGTGACCGTTGACCGGCCGACGTGGAAGGGCCGCATGGAGATTCTCAAGGTCCACACGAAAAGCAAACCGTTGGCCGACGATGTGGACCTTGAAGCGATCGCCCGCAAGATGACGGGAATGACGGGGGCCGATTTGCGAAACCTCGCCAATGAGGCGGCACTGCTCGCGACGCGAGAGAACAAGAACAAGATCGAGCGCTCCGACTTCGACCGCGCTGCTGACCGGGTTCTGATCGGACCCAAACGTGAAGAGGTGCTCACCGTCTCCGACAAGAAGCGAATTGCCTATCACGAGGCGGGGCATGCGCTGGTTGCGTGGATTGAACCAGAGTCGGTCAAGCCACTTAAGGTCTCGATCATTCCCCGCGGACAGACGCTTGGCGTGAACATCAGCGTGCCCGAAGAGGAGCGCTATCACCACGGCGTCGACTACTTCAAGGCCAAGCTCGCCGTGTTGATGGGTGGCCGGGCGGCCGATCGGCTGATCTATGGCCAACCCGACGCGGGTGCGGAAATGGACATCAAACAGTCGACGAAGCTAGCCCGCTACATGGTCACACACTGGGGAATGAGCGACCGGCTTGGACCGATGTCCTTCCGCGTTGGCGAAGAACACGTCTTTCTGGGCAAGGAGATTCAGGAACCGCGTGACTTCAGCGAAGGGACCGCGCGGATCATCGATGAAGAAGTGCAGAAGCTACTGCTCGAAGCCGACGAAAAGGCATTTCAAATCGTTCGCGACCATCGTCCGGCGTTGGAGCAGATTGTTAATGCACTGCTTGAGAAAGAGGAATTGGACCGAGACGACATTGACGCACTGCTCAAGCCGGACGGCATCAAGTCGCGTGATCCGGCCGAAGAGAGTGCGACGACGCCAGTCATCATCGCGCCGACGCCTGCGGTCGGCTAGCCTACGGTTCGAGTGGTTGCCATTCCTTCACGTCGAAACGCGCGTGTGGCGATGCGGCGTCCTGCGGAGCCGTTTCCTGGTACGCTAGCCGACTGAGATTCAGGAGTTGATGTAGGTCGGCTTCCGAAAGGCCGGTTGCAACACGGCAGAACGTTAACTCGGTTGGTGCGTTCGTCGGTACGACCGTCAGGCCGGGGAGGGCATTCTGTGCTTCCTGTCCGAGCGACAAACCTGCTTCGCTACTCGGTACCATGAGGTACGACAGGGTGGCATCGCCCTCCGTTGCGCCGATGGATGGGGCGGCCACGGCGTGAAGCTTGAAGAACTCCTCAGCCAATGAGGCGTCCGGACCTCGCGATGCCGAGAATTCTGCTTGGGCTACATCTTCAATCGGCAGTATGGCTCCCAAATACTCGGCTGTTGCTTCGAGCAATGGTCGGCCGAGGTACTTGAGCAGATTCGTGTTTCCTGTGCATGCCGCAAGCAGGTTGCCGAGCGGTTTGAGGACGCGCTCGTTTAGGTGCTGGTCGAGTTCGAGCCAGTGGCTTTGCTGGAGTTCGCCGATAAACTGCGATGCGGATGTCTCTAGATCTCCGACACGTCCCGGGATGATGATCTCGACCGTTTCGCTGCCTTGGACGGCGGCCCAGAACGCATCGTGGGCCGGTCGGGGAGACATCTCCAGGTCGGCGCGAACGTCGCCGGACAGCTCATCGCCGCCTGCCGACGCGAGCAACTGTTCGAGGGCTTTGAGGCGCTGCCGCGAAAAGCCAAGATCCTTGATGCGATCTTCCAGTCGCCCACGTAGTGATCGCAAGAAGATAAGAACAGCCTCGAGCAAATCCTGGCTAACGCGCAACTTGGCGAACTGGCCCAGTTGGGTCAGGAAGTTTCGCAGCGACCGCTGCGAGCTACCGAACAGCTTGAAGCCACCTCCTCCGGCACAAGTGGCCTGGGCAGCGACAAGCCCATCGCGCACAGCGAGGGTACCTTCGTAGTGCTTCTCGATGATCTGAAGCTGTATCTGAATCGCATTATCGACTAACGCAATCAGCTTGCGAATCGCCACTTCGCCATTCGCAAGACGAGCACCAGGTATGCGAAGGGACTTCATTGCCTTCGTGGTCAGATTCTCATCCCACTCTTCGCTAAGGCGAGCGGCCGCCATCTGAAGTGTTCGGAAGAATCGGCTCTTTTTCCAAGTCGATTCAGGATCGAATCCGCTGCCCGGTCCAGCCCATTCGCGAACTCGATCAAGCGCCTGGCCGGACCATAGCCCGATTTCCTCAGCCCCCGCTCCGAGAACTTCTAGCCCTTGGAGGAATCGCTCGGTTGCCTCCGTGGGTGTCCCCTCGCCGGGGGTGGCCGCGAACTGATTGAGGGTCGCCGCCAATCGATCGGGTTGCAAGCCCTCGTCGGCAAAGGCTCGTGTTGCCCGTGCCTCCGCCTCGGAACGCGCGTTTGCTTCCCCGGTCGAACGCCAGATTTCGAGCACTTGCTCGCAGGCACGCCGCGCTGCCACCCGAAGTAGCAGGCCGCGCGGATACCAAGCGGTCGAAGTACCAAACCCACGGAACGGGGCAAGTTGTCCTGGCGCGACGGCAGCCGTTTGCTGGTCAACCAGCGCGCCCAATGGTGTTGCCACGATCTGGGTCAGGAACGTTGAACATTGCGAGAGACATTCACGAAAGGCAATCTGGGTCCGGTCGCGCCGCATCACTAACGTTGTTCGGTCGAACGCGGGCCGAGGATCGACGATCGGAGGGCTGTCTGCACTGTACTGGGCGATGAACGAGATGCCCGAAGAGGCGTAGTGATTGAGTTCTGTGAGCGTAGCATAGAGATTGGCCTGTTCGCTCGATGGCGTAGCCGGATCGAACGGTGCGCCACAATAGACCATCGCCTCAGTCGTCGCATAGGAGTAGGCAAGCTGGTCGAGCAATCGCCGAATGCCATAACCTAGATCGCAGACCAGGCCGCTCATTCCGTCGGTCGCGCCGGCGAGGACGACGACAACGGGACTTGGATCACCCGCCGGAAGTTGGGACTGAGCGGCCGATTGCTGAAGCGCATCCGGGTGCGTTGCTGTGCTCAGCTCGCGCCGAATGCGGGCTTGGAGTCGCAGGTAGCTGTCCGCATAGGCGAGTCGACCCAGCGCCCGCGAGCCGAGCGGCTGGAGTGATCTCGGGATGCTGTAGAGCTTTTCGCGAGGCAGCCATTCCATGAGTTGTTCGATCGTCTTGCGACGGTAATTCCCGACGGCCTGTAGTGGCATTGGGAACACTTCATTGGCCGAGAGAACGATCTCAGAAGTACCTGCCGTAGCCTTCTGTGCCGCATCCGGATCGGAGTCGAGGTACAAAAAGCGAAACGCTGGGAGTCGCTCCAAATCGCCAAAGCGGTCCAGCAGACGAGTGCGTTGTTCCAGGAGTGCGTACCGGCCAAACGCACCGACGCCAATGAAAAGCGTTGGCCGAAGCACTCCGTCCCGTTGCGGAGGAGCGACGCGAATGCGCTGATCCAACACCGGCCTTGATAACGGCTGTGGCGTGTCTTGCAGAGCAACTCCGGCCGAATCCTTCGGCCCGCGCACGGCCGAAAGGGCTGCTCGCGCAGCGTCCTTGAGATCCATTGTGGGCGGCGGCTCGCCCTCGACGACAGATGGGGGATCTGCCTCAGTGGCTGCGTGTTGCCCGAGGTCGATCTCGTCACTTCCGTCGATCTCTGGAATCTGGTCAAGGTCCGTCGTCGACCGCGTTGACTGCGACAGCGCTCGAAGGAACGCAAGGCAGTTCGGAAACCGCTTTTCCGGTATTTTCGACAGTGCTCGGGCGACCGCGGCGCGATCCGAAGGAGAAAGCCCTTCCAGGTTGGGCGGCTCGGTCATGTGCTGAAGGGCAATTTGCCGAACGTTCTTTCCCTGGAACGGCCGTTTGCCGGTCAGCAGCTCAACGTAGACGATGCCGAGACTGTATTGGTCGCTATACCGCGAGATGTTGTTTTGGAATGTTTCCGGGGCCGCATATATGGGCGTGACTCCGGCCATAACGCCGGCGGAGCTTGGCCGCTCGATGTTCTTGACCAGTCCAAAGTCCGCAACTTTAACACGATCGGCAACCAGAAACAGGTTGCGCGGCTTGACGTCCAAGTGAAGGAGGTTGAAATGCCCGATGAGGTAGTCCAACCCTTCGGCCGCATCCGTGAGATAGCGGATCAGGCGATCACGAGGGATACCGCGCTCACCCTTTTGTTGCCACTCGACGAAGCAATCGTGTAGGCTGCGATCCGCCAATTCCATGACGATCAGAAGTTCGCCGTTGACCTCCTGAATCTGGTCCATGGACACGACAAACGGATGCCGAACTTCGCGGATCCTCTTGAGCGCATTTTTCTCCTGTTCGGCCCGGGCGGAGTCGGCGTCGTCTGAATTGAGATTGCCGTAAACGAACTTGATGGCCTTGAGCAAGCCGCCGGGCGCAGTGCAACTCCAGACTTCGCCGAAGCCGCCCGACCCGAGCGGCTCGATCAATCGATAGCCGGGGAGAGGTTCGTCGTCGCGCTCGCGTGACCAGCTCATTCGGTGTCTCGGTCGCTTGGCCGGATGTTGCGGTGCTGCGGGACGAGATCGTTCCGTTCGCCGCACAAGTCTAAGGCGATAAATGGACCTTGTCCAATCGCATTTGCAAATCCTGAGCGGACGCAAGTCAAGTCGGAGAATCGTCTGGGTCGTGGCCTGCCCGTCGCAAGGTCATCACAGACAGGCAAGTCGTCGCAGATCGCTGGGACCGCATTGATGACGGGATCGATAACGTCGCGCGCATCGAGTGCGCCGGCTGACGATTTCGGCTCAAGTTTCGTTGTTTGCGGTGGGGCAACAAGCGTACCCTGGAGACGCCAGACTATCGACGATCCTGGGACAGGAAGGAGGTGTGAAATGATACCCATCGTACGGAATCTGACATTGGCCTTTGCGCAGCGGCGACGTTGACGGGCTGCTGGCACACACGCGGTTGCTGTCAGCGACCCGAATCGAACCGACCGGCGTCTTGTTGTGACGCCGCTCCCGTTGCGCCACCGCCCGGTCCAATGGGCCCTGGCGCTCCGCCACCGTCGCCACCCGCACAGTCGTTCAGTATCGGCCCAAGTTGTGCAGTGCCGGTTCACTGAACCTACAATCCGGACAACCCGCCGGGGGTACCGAGGTGCCCCCGGCCTCCAATCTTGCGCAAATCGCGTACTGGGCGAGACTCACCGGCACGGGTCGGTTGCTCGCGCAATTCTCCTCGATTTCGATTGATCCTCAGACAGCGCGGGGAATACTTGCGTCGCAGGGACGGCAACTCATGGCTAGGACGCCCCGCCCGCCGGGACCGAACCCGAGGAGGAGGTGCGTCATGTCTGGTCGAATGCTCGCCACATCGTTGGTTTTCCTGGCCAGTGTCCTGAATAGCGGATGCTGCTGCTGCAGTCGGCCGCTATTCTGTCGCGGCTGCGGTGGCTGTGGGTCTGGACTGGGAGGTGGATGTGGGTACGGGTACGGTGCCGACGCTTGTATGACTTGCTACTCGCCATCGGTTGCGGCTAGCCCGAGCGCGGTTCTCTCGCCCCCGGTCACATCGACGATTCCTGTATTGCCGGCCAGTCCAACCGTGGGTCCCAGCCTGCCGCAGGTTGGACCGGGCCTCAGCAAACCATCGGCTACACCCTTGATCCCGCCGTCGACGCCTGGCAATAACCCGATGACGATTCCGTCGTTTCCGATGTCGCGGACGGTAAGCGAACGCTGATCAGCCGCGCCGTTGCCACTGCTCCTCGGCTGAACTTGGTAACACGTAAAGCGGTTCCAGAGCGAAGACATCGGCGCACTGATAACGGCCGGACATGCCAAGTGCCAATACACTGCGGAGTTGCGCTGCGGTATCCGCATAGGTGTCGCTTCCCGCGCCTGGCCCGCGAACCATCGCTGCTCCGGGGCCAACGATGACGGACTCAGGCGTCCAGCGATTTGTGCATTCGGCTACAGGGGCCACACGCAGTTGAGATGTTGGCGACCATTCGCCGCTACTCAATGTGCGTTCAAATGTCTGGCAGTAGAGACGCCCTTTCAAGGCGTCGGCTACCACTTCGAGAGTGTTGCCGATAGCGGTTGACTGATGCGCGAATACCGCAAACGTGGGAACTGCAGCGACTGCACACCCAGTTGCATAAGCAATCGCCTTGGCGGCCATGATGCCGATCCGCAGGCCCGTGTAGCTGCCCGGACCAATGCTGACGGCGATGCCAGTCAGGTCCCCGACCTTCCAATCGCGACGTTTGAGCAGGGAGTGAATTGCTGGCAACAGGTCGCGTGCATGTTGTCGACTCGCGTCGAGGCTCACCGCCTCGACTAGACAATCCTCCGCGCCGACTCCGACCTGGCCGAATCGCCCCGATGTCTCCAATACTAGCCAACGATTCGCCACGCAGGTTGACTCCGTCCGATGGTTGCTCTACTATCCTCCTTCCATACCGATGCGGGGAGGATACAGGATGGGGGATCGGGTAGCCACCATCTATACCGACGGCGCGTCGCGCGGCAATCCGGGCGCAGCCGCGTGGGCGTTTATCATTTCGCGGCCAGGGGATGACGTCGTTGAAGTTGCCGAGAAACTCGGTTCAACGACCAACAACGTGGCCGAGTACACTGCACTCGTCAAAGCGCTGGAGCGAGCAAAGCACCTGGGCATTCGTCGCATCGAGCTTTTCAGCGACAGTGAATTGCTTGTCAAGCAAATGAACGGCGAATATGCGGTCAAGAGCGCCGATCTACGTGGTCTGTACGATGAAGCCCAGCAGCTACGTCGTGGCTTCGATGCCGTTCAGATTCGACACGTCCGTCGCGCACAAAACAAGCGAGCCGACGAGCTGTGCAACTTGGCCCTGGATGGACACGGGGGTCACAAACACGAGGTCACGGCGAAGTCAAAGGCACGTGCCCCAGTTCGTGACGAAGCCGTGGACGAACAGGCGGTGGCTTGCCTTCAGTTGGCCGCCGACGCCTGGGCACGAAGCGACAAAAACGCTCCAACAGCGATCCAGGTTTGGGACCAGCTGTGGAGCATACTCGACGACGCCAACGTTCTCAAAAAACCAAAGCGCAGGTGACAACAGCCCATTGGCCGGTCCGTACGACCTTAGATCAGTCGCTTGATGTCCAGATAGGTCACGAATGCCATCAACGACACAATGAGTGCTAGGCCCGTCAACGCGGCGGCAACCATGATACGCTCCGGCGGCGGCTTCCCAAACGCTTTTTCCCAAAGTAGGAAGAACATGTGCCCGCCGTCGAGAACCGGGATTGGTAGAAAGTTGATGACGGCTAAGTTGACCGAAATCAACGCGAGCAAGTAAACGAATTTCGAAGTACTCTGAGCCGCGAAGTTGTACGTCGCGCCGGCCATGCCAATCGGTCCACTTGCGTTCTTAGCGAACTCGACCCGGCCTGTCAGCATCGACAACAAGCTCTGATAGATTTGCTGCATGCTGCGCAGTGTCGCCCGCAGTCCCATTCCGAGGGCTTGGCCAATCCCATCAGCCTTTTCCAGACGAGTCTCAGTCTCCAACAGCAGTCCACGACCAGCCACAGGCCAGGACTCGTCGGCAACGCCCTCGATGATCGCCTCGACCGTCTCCTGACCGCGCTGGAGCTTAACGGCAACCTTGCCTTGACCATATCCATCAAGCAGGCTTCCAAACGGGAATGCCGCCTGCGTAGCTTCGACGTCCGTCCAACCCAGCGCGCCTTTGTCAAGGCCGTAGAATTGGATGGCCTTCACCCGATCGCCCTTCTGAACGTTTGCGACTGCGGCTGGTGAGCCAGGTTCGACATCGGCGACGGTCACATTGACGACGTAGGCTAATCCTAACTCGTCGATTGGCTGTGGCGAATTCTCGCTGAAGACCGTGGAGTGGTCGAATCGCCACGTATCGTCCCACGCGATGTCAATCCGGACTTCTTTGCGCTCGCGGTGGTCGACGGATCGCTCGACAGTCACCGTGATAGACTTGGCCTTGTCGCCCAGTGTGTCGGCCCATCGGCGTAGTTCAAAAGGAAGGCGGATCGGGTCAAGCAGTTGTTCGCGAACGCCATCGGTCGGTTTGGCGCTGCGTGTATTTGCAAATCTCAGTGTCTTGCCGTCGGCGTCTTTGACCTCGATGGCCGTCAGAATGTCGCCTTCTTGCGATGAACTCTCGGAAATGATACCGGCTTTCTCCGCCGTCGATCCGACACGGACTGCTTTCACCGGTCCCATCGTCAGCGTTAGTCCGAGTCGGGTATGGTAGGCAGGCGGCACATGGATTTCCGCAGTGCTGCCGTCCACGCGGTCGACTGCGAACACGACTTCTCGCCCTGCCAACAGAGCGAGTCTTCGCGCCATCTCGAAGTAACTCGAACGATTTGTCGAGCCTTCGGTGGACAGGGGCTTGAGTTTGGACGAATCGCTTGGGTCGCTTGTTGCAGTGATTCGATCCCCAGCTGCAAATTCGGGCACGGCGTGGGCGGCAGCGCTACCGATCACGACGGGACCCGATTTTAGCTGCGGAATGGTTCGAAGCGTTGTGGAATGGGCGGGAGCGATGCCAATCATCGGGCGACCCGTCGCTGGGTTCTTGATCGGCTCTAGGTCGATTTTCGTTGTTGTTCCGCCGTAATCACAGACAAGCGGGATCGGCTGATTGGTTCGCGAGTTCATGACCTCGTGCATGAGATCTTCAAAGAACGGATCCTCGATCGATCCGATCTTTGAGATGACCGTTCCCGGCCGTAGGCCTGCTTTCCACGCTGGCGCCCCGGCGTCGACATTGCCGATGGCACACGACTGTCGCTCGACACCCGAAATGTTGAATACGGCAACGAAACAGACAGCGGCAAAGATCAGGTTCATCACAACGCCGGCCGAGATAATGAGCATCCGCTGGCCGACGGTTTTGTTCTTGAATGATCGGGGGTCGTCTTCCGAGTCATCGCTTTCCGTTCCCTCGCCGACCATTTTGACGTATCCGCCAACCGGAAACACCGCGATCTTGTAGGTGGTCTCCCCGCGCTGGAATGAACATCCCGGAAGCGGGGATCCAAATCCGACGCTGAAGGTCTGTACGTGAACGTCACACCACTTTGCCGCCAGGAAGTGCCCCAGCTCGTGGATGAAGATGATGAAGCCGAGTCCAAGGGCGACTTTGGCAGCAAGCCAAGGGTCGATCTGAAACCGCCACATCAACCCAGCGACGACGGCGACGAGCGTCAGCGCAAAGCCATTTTGTGCGAACCAGGCTTTTAGACCCTGAGACGCAGGCTCGTCGTTCGAACTTAGAGCGGCGTCGGGTTCGGGTGTCTTGCGCATGTCCACCGTGCGACCTCGTTTCGCGCCCATCGGTCTGCCTTCCAGAGTTCTTCAAGCGCTGGCGTCGCGCTGAAGTCGTGCTGGTGAAGGACAGCCCGGCAGACGCGCGGGATGTCAAGGAATCGTAGTTCGCCGGCGAGAAATCGGCCGACGGCGGCTTCGTTTGCCGCGTTGAGTACCGCGCCACAGGTGCCGCCGCGGCGGGCCACTTCATAGCCCAATTGAAGGGCGGGAAATGTCTCGTGGTCCGGTTGCTCGAAACTCAATCGGGTCAACGACTGCCAGTCGAGTTGCTTCGCTGGCCCAGCAACGCGGTCGGGGTACGTTAAGGCATACTGAATCGGCAAACGCATATCGGGAGGCGAAAGCTGAGCCACGACCGACCCATCGACGAACTCGACAAATGAGTGGACGATCGATTCTGGGTGAACGATCACGTCAATCTTGTCGGGCTCTATGTCAAAAAGCCATCGGGCTTCGATGACCTCCATGGCTTTGTTCATCAGCGTTGCAGAGTCGATGGTGATTTTGGCACCCATCTGCCAAGTGGGATGCCGAAGGGCATCCTCGGGAGTCACGTCGTGCAAGCGGTTGCGGGTCATTCCGCGGAACGGGCCGCCACTTGCGGTGAGTACAATCCGCCGCACGTTTTCGCGGCTACCGCTCTCCATTGCCTGGAACACGGCGCTGTGTTCGCTATCGATCGGCAGAATCGCTGTCCGACGTTGCTCCGCAAGTTGAGTAACTAGTGGTCCAGCGACAACGAGCGTTTCCTTGTTTGCAAGTGCGACGGTCTTGCCCGCTTCTAATGCGGCCCATGTGCTTTCAAGACCGGCTGCGCCGACGATGGCCGACACGACGACATGTGCTTCACAATCGGTCGCCATACGGATTAGGCCATCCCGGCCCACAAGTAGCTCCACATCCTTGAGAGCCGAGCGATCGATCCCACATGCTCGGTCCGTATCCGCAATGGTCACAAACCGCGGACGAAACTCCCGCGACTGTTGGATCAGGGCGTCGACGTGACTGTTACCACTCAGCCCGTAGGCGCAAAGCCGTTGAGGAAGGGCACGAATGACATCGAGCGTGCTAGTCCCGATTGACCCGGTCGACCCGAGAACAACAACGTTGGACGGCCGGTCGGAATCAGTCCGTCGGAAAGTCACGTGGCACCGCGAAGGCTGGAATCAATTCGGCCGACGGCGGGGGGGTCGCGGTCACCCCGCTGCCTCCTGCCACATGAGTATTCTAGGGAAAGGTCCGGGGAATTCGCAAGACGGAAGAGGCAAGGCGAGTCGGGGATCCACCCGGGGGCCCGTGTGGATCGCCGACTCTGCCCCATTGGGACGATCACTTGAATGGGTTGGACGCCATGAGGACCAGGTAGGCGACAACCATGACACTCATACCGACCGCTGCGTAAACCAGCGGGCTGAATGGCCGAGTTTCCTCGGGTGCAATGAACCCAGGCGGCATGGCATACGCAGGTTGGGGCGGCTCACCCTTGTTCCGGAGCGAATCGCGCGTGGGCATCTGCAACTGAAGGTTGGCACTTGACGACGTTGATGGCGCAGGACTTGTCGGCAAGTAATGCCCGTGTGCGGGATACGACGACGGAGCAGGTGCATCGCTCAATGCCTCACGCGGTGCCGGATATGGCGTCGGCTGAGGATACGCCGCGATCGGAGCCGCCGGTGGCGTCGAGCGTCGTCGCGGCGGCTCCGGCGGCGGAGACACTGGCGCTAACGGTGGCTTCGGAAGGTCCGACATTCGAGGTGCTGGGCGCTGAGCGACGGCAGCCGGACCTGTCGGTTGAGGCCTTGATGGAAAAGCCGGTGGGGCCGCCATGGGCGAAGGTGCGACCGTTGGCTTGATGCGGGAACGAATCCCGGCCGGCGGTGCGACAGGTGGCAGCAGCGTGGCCGGCGGCAAGTCACCAGCGAGCGACTGGAGTTCTTCGCCAACCTCGTCCGCGCCGCGATAGCGTGCGTCCGGTGACTTTTTCATCAATCGCTCGATGACTTGGCACAGTTTGTCCGGTGTATCCGGGGCCAACTCCTTGACTGGCACTGGCTCCTTGAACTGGTGCGCCATCATCTTTTCGACGGCTGTACCCTCGGCAAACGGGTAACGCCCCGTGATGCAGTAATAGAGCGTGCATCCGAGGCTGTATTGGTCGCCGGTCGGAGTCCGATTTGTCGGCTCCATGATGCTCTCGGGGCTGGAACAGTCCAACCCACTGGTGAGGGTGTTGGCCGTTGACATCGTATCGACGAGCGATTCGCCTTCGTTTTCGGCGAGAAGTGACCCGATTCCGAAGTCGAGAATCGTCGTATGTAAGCTTGGCTTGACGAGGACGTTTGACGGCTTCAAGAGTCCGTGAAACAGACCGTTCTGGTGGCATATCGCCAGGCCATTCGCGACCTGCACAGCGATTCTCGCGGTATCCTCGGCGGACAGTTTGCCCTGTCGCTGAACCAGGCTCTCGAGCGATTCGCCTTCGACCAGAGGCCATACGAGGTAGTGCATGCCTCCCGACGTGCCGACATCGACGAATGGCACAACCGAAGGATGTGTGAATTGCTCAAACGATCGGACTTGCCGTCGTGCAAGGCGAACGTTCCACATGCTCCGACGCGGTAGCACCTTGACCGCGTAGTGCTTATTGTCAGTCTTCGAGAGCGCCTTGAAGACCGTCCCCATGCTTCCCGAACCGATGGCGTCGATCAGCACATACGGCCCGAGGACGAGGCCTTGCGCCTTGTTGGCAAGAACGCGCTCGGCCTGGAAGGCACTGAGGACGTTTTGCTGAACGAGGAACTCGGCCAGACGTTGAGGGTCGGCGCGGGGGTACTTCTTCAAGAACTCGCCAACGACCTGATCGAGTTGGCCGCGATCGATCAGGCTGCTACGCCGCAATTCGTAAATGAACCATTCGCATGCGCCGAGTTCGGCGGTCACCATGGCAGTGGTTTCCTTCGTGGAACCGAGTGATGGGCTTCCCCCAACGAGCGGGGAGCCTGCCCGAGTCGGCGAGCCGCGGCGCAGAGGGGGCCGTCTTGATCCAGACGGGGGCGCGAACCGGCACACTCGCTTCGGTAAATCTAAGTCGGTTTTCGCGGGAGTCAAACACAACTCCTGCGGTTTTCCGCGCCGACACAACTCCGTATGGTAGCTGCAAAGCCCCATTCTTCGCTCAGGGAAAGACATTGGCTCATGGCCACAGACCCATATGCATCCTGTCCGTGTGGCAGCGGCAAGAAGTTCAAGTGGTGCTGCCAGGAGATTCACGGGGAGATCGATCGAGCCTATGACCAGCTAAACTCCGGACAGCATGAGGCGGCTTTGCAAACCGTCGCACGGGCTGTCGCTCAACACCCGGAAAGCGCCGAAGCTTGGGGCCGGCAAGCGCACATTCTGATGCTCAATGACCGGCTGGAGGAAGCAGAGCAATCGCTCGACAGGGCCTTTGCCGTTAATCCGACCTACCCATTCGGATTTCTCCTTCGCGGGTTGTTTCGTCAGGCTGAAGGGGAGGTCATTGGATCGCTCATGCTCTTTCGCAAGTCGGCCGAGGCATTTGCGGCTGATGCGCACGACCAGTTGACGTACCTAAACGAGCTAATTGCCGACACCGAACTTCAGTTGAACAAGCCGGTAGCCGCGCGTGCTGCCATTCGCCGAGCGATGGCTCACAATCCCGGCAACGACCAGACGCGGGAAGCCATTGACGCCATTTTTGGCCCGAACGGCCGCTTGCCCGCCGTGGCCCGCAAGGACTATGCCCTGCGTGCGCCGGCGAACGCCGGACCCGAATGGGGACCGGCTCTCGAACGCGGAGCGTCCGGACGATTGACCGACGCACTCAAGGTACTTCAGGCGTGGGCCGATAAGCACCCGAATGACTCAGCCGCACTCTACAACCTCGGCCTGGTCCGAGCCTGGCTCGGTGACAATGGTCCAGCGGTCGAAGCATTGGGCAAATCCGTTGACCTCGAAGCTGATGAGGAACGGGCCACAGAATCGTGGGCGCTTGCCGAGGTTCTTCGCTGTGGTCATGGGATGGACTCGGTTGCGGACCATGTGGAACACCGCGTTGGCTTCCCGATGCGCGATCCACAGGCGGTCGTGAACTATCTGCAGCATCTCGAACAGGCACACCGATTGATTGGAGTCCGTTCCAACCCTCAAGCGGGAATGGTCATGGGACTCATTCTCGATGAGGTGCCCACCATTGTGTTGAGCGGTGCGGCCGCACCCCCGGCTCGCCTCGCTGCTCACGTGATGATTACCGGTCCAACGCTCCAGTTCTGGCACCCCAAGATGGACTCCGTCGAGAAAGTCGTCGCCGAGGCGATGCGGACGCTAGGACCCGCGCTTGGCGATCCGAGTCGCGAGAAGGGGCCCTGTCAGTTTGGGGATGTGGTCGCGGAGGCGCTACTATTCCCGGTCCAGGAAACGACGCAGTTCGACGCAGATGCCAAGATTCGTACAAACGCCCAGCACTATTTCGAGGAGTTGTGGGTAAACCAACCGCTTAGGGCGCTCCTCGGCAAGTCACCGCTCGAAGCGACATCCGATCCGATCCTGCGCAAACGACTCCGCGGGATCGTGTTGTTCCTCCACGATTGTGCAGCGGTCGGTCCGATTCGACTTTACGATTTCGATCGACTGCTCGCACGGCTTGGCCTCGGAGAAGTCAAGGGCGAGGTGGCAGTCGCTGCGGCAGCACCGACCGAAGAACCAGCCGTCGTGGACATTGAAGCGGCATTCCGAACGGCTCATCGCGCTGGTGACGACGAAGTTGCGACAAAACATGCCCACGAACTTGTGGCACGACCGCCAGCCGGCGATCGGTACTCTGTCTACGCTTATCTGGCTCAACAGGCGCAGCGGACGGGAGACTTTGATGCGGCGCTAGGTCACATCGATGCTGGGGAAAAGTACGATTGTGAATCAAACGAAGGTCGCCGCCGCAATGACTACGAGCTCCAGCGTGCGAAATTGCTTGCAAGAAAAAAGGACTCCGCTGCCGCGAAGGATGTCTTCGAGCGGTTGCTTGGTCGCGTGCCGGCGGACTTGGACGTCGCCGGTACAGCAGCCGAGGCGATGCTCAGCCTGAAGGACTCGGCCGCAGCCCTCCACTTTGCCGAACACGGTCTGTCCCAAGCCCGCAGCCAAGGGAACCGCGATCAGGAAGGGCGGTTCCATGAACTGATCGGAGCTGCGAAGCGGTAGCCGCCTGTGCGATCGGCCGGTCGTTGTTTCCACAAGGCGATTGTGCGGGCAACGACGGGCCGATCGAAGTCGAACACCTGCTAGACGGCTGCTGTTTGACACGGTTGCAGGAGTGGCTTTGCTGCTCGTGCAAGCCGATGAACGGCTTCGCGGATTTGTACTGGCGTCGCGACTCCGAAGCAGAGGCGACATTCGCAGGTCGGCAGTGGCTCACCTTCGCAGGTAACGTGACAGAACTCGCCGGGAATGTACAACACGCCCTCGTGCATCGCCGCATGAAGAAACGGGCTCCCCATGCCCGTGCGGACGTGTGCGGGGAACTTCAGCCAGACGTACATGCCACCCGATGGCCGTGTCCATCTCACCTCCGGCCATTCGCGAAACTCTGCTTGCAGTGCGTCAAGCATAGCAACACTCTTGGACCGATAGACCATCCGAAGGTCTGCCACATGGCGATCGTACATGCCGTTGGATAGCAGTCGGTCGATCAAATGCTGTGCCAGGTTCGCAGACCCAAAGTCGTGGTTGCCCTTAAGCCGCAGAATTGGAGCGACAAGTTCTCGCGGCATCACTCCATAGCCAGTCTTGAGGCCCGGGGTCAGCGGCTTCGAGAAGGTTGTCGTGTAGATGACGTGTTCATTCCGTGAGTCGAATCGTTTGATGCTTGGCACATCGTCGCCATCGAATCGTAGCTCACGGTAGGCGGCATCTTCGAGTATGAGAATGCGGTGGTTACGGCTATATCGGCGCACCAATTCCATGAGTTGCTTGCGACGCTCCAGTGACAGACTCAACCCGCTAGGGTTCTGGAAGTAGTCGACAGTGTAGATCAACTTAAGTCGATTCAGTTCGCCTGAGGAATCCAATCGCTCAAGTTGTTCCTCCAAGGCATCGATCCGCATCCCGCGATCGTCCATTGGAATGGCGAGGACGCGAGCGCCCCGGCTTGCGAGCGTGCCGTGGTACACGAAATACGAGGGCGCTTCGGTGATCACGATGTCGCCGGGATCGAGCAAGACCTCGCTCAGCAAGTAAAGCAGTTGCTGGGATCCATTTGTCACGATCACATCTTCGGGACTGATGTTGAGTTGCTCGGGTGTCGTCCCATCTGCGGTCGCGAATCGATCACACAACTTGGTGCGCAGCGGCAAGTAGCCTTGGGTCGTACCGTACTGTAACGCGGAACGAGCGTGCTGTGGCATCGCCATTAGTTCGGCGAGTGTTGTCGCCACTTCGGCGGTCGGAAGCGACATTTCGTCGACCAGTCCGGCAGCAAGGCTAATCAGGCCCGGGTTCTCCAGGGCTTGCTGCATGAAATAGCTGATGGGTTGTTCCGGCGTCCGAGTCGCGGACTCGGACAGGCGGATCGTCGCCGGTGGCATCGTCGTCCCTCACACAAAAGGAAAACCCCCGGAGGATTGCCTCCGGGGGTCGCGTCTGGATTCTAGTTCAGAGTCGAGGGCCCCGGAGGATTATGTCGCTGCAGCAGCAGCAATGGCAGCGTTAGCCGCAGCTGCGGCAACTACGAATACCAATGCAAGCAAGCCATGCGTCACGACAAAGTTCTCTGGATAGCCTCGTCTGTTCTTAAATAAATTAACATTCGTCACAGCATAAGACAAGAAGAAAAAGTGACGAACGGCGGACCGCGCCAATCCCGGCCGCGCCGCTACAATTCCCGCCATGTGGAGTGGCAAGCGTCTGTGGGCTCGCTGGATCAAGGCCGGACTGGCTACACTCATCGTGGCAGGTGTCGGTTGGCAGTTTGCGCGGCTGCTTTCCACTCCCGAGTTGTGGGACCGCGAATGGACTCTGCAACCCGGTTGGCTAGTCGTGAGCATGGTGGCGTATGCGCTCGGTCTCGGCTTTTGGGGGGCCTTTTGGTTGAGGCTCCTACGACGCGTTGGCCATGCGGTCACACCGATTGCTGGCATGAAGGCGTATTACGTCAGTCACCTTGGCAAGTACGTCCCCGGTAAAGCCTGGGCGATCCTCACGCGAGTCTCGATGCTCGATGGCTCCGTTCGACCTGGCGTCGCCGCGCTGACCGCGACCTATGAAACGCTGACGACGATGGCAGCTGGCGCACTCATTGCCGCGGCGACAATGCCGTGGGTCTTACCCGACCAGCAATCCACCGGCTGGCAAGCACTCGGTCTATTGGCAATCGCCGGTATCCCGATAATGCCCCGCGTCTTTAACGTTTTGATCGCTCGCATTGCGCGGCCATTCGTTGAACCAAACGAACCACTGCCGCACGTTCCTTCCCTCGCACTACCCGAGGGGTTAGCTTGGGCGGCTTGTGGATGGGCCTGGTTGGGCCTGAGTGCGTTCGCTGTCATCGTGGCACTCGGAATCGTGCCGGCTCATGTGGGTGCTGGGTTTGCAGCCCGCTGTGTGGCGTTCAATGCCCTTTCGTACGTCGCAGGCTTCCTTTTCCTGCCGGCTCCCGGCGGCTTAGGTGTGCGCGAGGCGTTATTTCAGCAGTTCTTGGCACGAGAACTCGTAACTTGGCACCCAGAGTCCATCGCCGGAGGGCTCGCCGTTCTCGCCGTTGTCGTTCTGCGGCTAACTTGGACATCGTCGGACTTGGTCAATGCAGGCGTGGCGTATGTTTGGCCTGCCAAGGGATGGCTATGCTCTCCGTCGTGATCCCGGTTTACAACGAGAATGAGAGCCTCACCGAACTCCACCGCGAGATTGCAAACGTAGCGGACCGGGGGAAGCTTGAGCTCGAAGTAATCTTCGCTGACGACGGTAGCAGGGACGATTCTTGGCGGACGATCGAGGCATTGAGTCGGACGCAATCGCACGTGCGGGGTGTCCGTCTGCGCCGCAATTTTGGCAAGGCCGCAGCATTGTCCGCGGGCTTCCGGCTTGCGCGGGGCAACACCATCGTTACGCTGGATGCTGATTTGCAGGACGACCCCAGCGAGATTCCGCGATTTCTGGAAGCGCTGGGAAGCGGCTTCGACGTGGTGAGTGGTTGGAAACAGGTACGATTGGATCCCTGGCATAAGGTCTGGCCGAGTCGTGTCTTCAATGCCTTGGTAAGTTGGCTGACGGGCGTTCGCTTACACGACCACAATTGCGGCATGAAGTGCTACCGGGCCGAAGTGCTGCGCGAAGTCCGGCTTTACGGTGAGCTACACCGCTTCATCCCTGTACTTGCCGCCGCGCGGGGCTTCCGCGTTGGCGAACTGGCGATTAACCACCGACCGCGCAGGTATGGGTATTCGAAGTACGGAATGCGCCGCTTCGTCAAGGGGTTTCTCGACCTGTTGACCGTCAAGTTTCTGACGAGTTTCAGCCACCGACCGCAACACGTGCTGGGCAGCATCGGCCTGTTGTCCTTTGCGATCGGCAATGCCGGAATGTTGTATCTGCTCGTCACCTGGCTCGTTCGGCTCTACAAGCCAGAGGCCTTTCTCCCGCTGCATGAACGGCCGCTGCTGACCTATTCCGTCGCGGCTTTGCTCATGGGCATTCAACTTCTCTCCGTTGGCTTCCTGGCCGAACTGATGACGGCTTTTGGTAGCCGCGAAACTGACAGCTATAGTGTGGCCGCCGTAACCGACGACCTGAACGAGGAACATTCGCCGTGATTGATAGCGATCCAACTCGCCCGCTCCGGCGAAGCGTCTACACGGTGTTGACGGTCGTGACCGTTGCAGCCACGGCTGCACGAGTCATGAATGTTGAGCGCGTCTACGAACCGAGCCTGCATCGGGCTACGAACGATGTCAATCCGAAGGCACCACCCCGCGATTGGCCGAAATCACGACCCTTGCCGATGCCGACCTTTTCTTCAAACGATCGATCGCGCTGGGCGATGATCCGTGCCTTGGTCGATGAGGGGACATTTGCGTTGGGACGCCGCGACGCGATGCCCGATGGCAAGCACAAGGATGTTGGCATCATCGCCGAGGATGGTTGGCAGACGCTTGACAAAGTGCTGAATCCCGAAACGCAGATCTTCTATTCGAGCAAACCGCCGCTGTTACCGGTCATGGTCGCCGGTGAGTACTGGCTCATCCAAAAACTGACCGGTTGGACTTTGAGCGAGAAGCCCTGGCGAGTCGTGTGCCCCATCCTGCTGACCGTGAATGTAGCGCCCCTGGCGGTGTACCTGGTGTTGCTTTCGCGGCTAATCGAGAAGTACGGACAGAGCGACTGGGGCCGCTTGGTGGCCTTCGCGGCTGCGTGCTTTGGCACCTATTTGACGACCTTTGCGACGACTTTGAACAACCACACCGTAGCCGCTGTGGCTGCGCTTATGGCCGTCTATCCGCTGTTGATGGCTGACGATGGGCCGTCCCTGTTAGCTGTCGCAGTCAGTGGGCTATTCGCTGGGCTTGCCTTTAGCTTTGAGCTACCGGCGGCGTCCCTACTCGTTGGATTATTGGGCGTACTGATACTGCGGATTCCGCGCAAGACACTCCTGGCATTCCTCCCTGCCGCAGCAATTCCGATTGGGACCCAGGCAGCACTGAACTACGTCGAGCTGGGCGACTGGAAACCGGCGTACGAGAAACTCGATGGTCCGTGGTATCGTTACCCCGATAGCCACTGGGCCAAAGAGGGGAAGGCGCGCATTGGAATCGACTTTGCCGGCGACAAGGAAAGTCGTACGACCTACGCATTTCATTTGCTCTTCGGCCACCACGGCGTGTTTAGCTTGACTCCGCTTTGGCTACTGGGCGCGCTCGGCATGGTCGCCACGGTGTTCGCGACCCAAGGGCGAGCCCGAGTTTGGTGGGATGTCAATCTTGTGTCACTGGGGTGCCTGGCGGCGTGCGTCGCCTTCTTTGCCTTCTACGTCAGTACGGTCAACTACGGTGGCTGGACGAGCGGACCGCGCTGGTTCTTTTGGCTAACACCCTTGCTGATATTGGCCCTCGTCCCGGTCGCCGATCGTTGTGCCGAGTCGCTCATTGGCCGAATTCTTGTCTATGTTTGCTTGGCTGTGTCGGTGTTCTCAGCTTGGTACCCGACGAGCAACCCTTGGCGACATCCCTGGGTCTATCAGGTCATGGAGGCTGCCGGCTGGCCGGCATACTAGGTAACAAAAGGTGACCCGACTCCATGAGAGACGTCCGAAGGCCCGGGTGCCTTCGCGACGCTCGCACAGAGTCGGTTGGAGTCGAAGCAAACAGGCTACTGTAGTTCGACGTTACACTCGTTGTCACCGCGCTTCAGGATCAGTGTGATGCCCGAGCTGGATGGCTGCTCGTACCGCTCGGGAATCGGAAACCACTTCTTTCGATCAACCGGGGAGGCCGAGAAGATCTTCTTGTTGGGCCGATCTCTGGTTTCCTTGAGATTGGTGGCCCATGTCTGAACCAGCGGATCACGGCTGATGACTCCGACCGTTACCGCATCGGTCGGAGCATTCGCCACGGAAAACGTTCCATCGGGATTGATCGCGCCCGCCGCGGTCCGGCCATCTTTGCCAGCAATCACAACCGAACCCCAAATAACCGCCCGGCCCTGATAGGTCACGCGGCCGGCTACGTTAGCCTTGGGCGTGCCGACGAAGAAGGCGGACAACACGATAATCGTGATGCCAAAGCCTGCGACTCCACCGACAGCGCGGTAAATCACTTTGTCGTCCACGATAGTCGCTCTCCCAGTCGGTGTCTCACAGATCCCCGATGCTCGCAATCTCCCCACCACTTCGAGTCGAGATCGCCCGCAGCGTGGTGGCTGACACGTTGTAGGGCACGAACCGAACGGAGCCGTCACCAAACAGGAAGTTGGCTCCCAAACTGTGGTTGCTCCAGAACTTGTTAAAGCTGCACGAGTTGTTCACGTCACCGGGACCGTACGCAGCCGGAAACGTGCAGGGCAGGTTCGTGGCGATGTTCCGCGACACCGGAGAGGCAATGGTGTTGAACATGTACTGAACGGTGTCGTATTCCCACGACGGAGCACCGTAGCGCCAGTTGATCGTGTCGAGTGACTGCCACCAGCCGTACGGGGCATTCGGCAATGGACCAGCGGGCCGTTCGCCAACGACCGCTGTGTTCGAAGTGCCGTCGTGGATGCCCGCAATATTGACACGGGACCGCCAGAACATGACGCCCTCCGACAAAGGCCAGGTCGAGCTGCCGGAGTCGAGTCCACCGACGGCCGCATAGGCAGTGCAGGCGGCCCGCCGATAGGAACCGCCGCCCGTCGAAATAAACGTGCCGCGCGGGTCGGATGGGCATTCGTACATCGCGACCGGCGTAGCTGTTGGTAGGTCGGCGTCGGGCAAGCCATAAGCCGTAGTGGCAATCGCATCGCGCGGCTGGAGGGGAAGTTGGTTCTTCAGCGAGTCCTGTTCGATGTACGGCAGAATGTGCGCAAGCCAGCTCTGGACGCGCTGGTTGGCCGGCGAGGTCGGAGCCAGGTACGCGCTTGACGTCAGCCACGGGGCCATCCCCGTACGGTCATTCGGTGCCCCGAGGCCGGGCGGGAAGGCGAGGAAGCTATCGTGGAAGTTGTGTAACGCCAACCCTTGTTGCTTAAGGTTGTTCTGGCATTTGGCACGGGCGGCTGCCTCGCGGACCTTCTGGACGGCTGGCAACAGCAGGCCGACCAGAATGGCAATAATCGCGATCACCACCAATAGTTCGATCAGTGTAAACCCCAGCCGGCGCTCGCGTCTCATGGCTCGGACTCCTGGTTGATCTGGACGACTTCTCCCGCGCTGCATCCGCAGCGGGGTACGCCTCCCCGATCATGGAAATCGGCAGCCGTGCCGGGAGGGCACGGCCCAGAATCCGGAAAAGTCCAAGGGGTGGGTGGTCAGTGCCCGGCGTAAACGCAGCGTTCGCGAGTCCCTACCTGGGCGGTCCGATCGTTTTGCGCGAAATCGTCGATGCAGACGGCGTACCAGTGGCAGGCGGCTGCACGGATTGTTAAGGTAATGCTGGCTCGTTCGCCACACGTGGGGCTTCGGACCCAACGATGACTGCTGCCGCCGCTGCTTACCTCGTCGTCCGCCAGGACGATGGTTACGGTGACGTGTTCCACCTACAGGGTGGCGCACGTTATACCCTTGGCCGCGCGGCGACGAATCGGTGTGTCTTGAAAGATGAACTGTGCAGTCGGGAACACGCCGAGGTTTATCGCGGCGAGGACCGGTGGTTCGTTCGGGATCTCGGCAGCCTCAACGGCACACGGCTCAACGGTATTCCCGTTACAACGGAACATACCTTGGAGCCGCAGGATGAGATCCACCTCGGCCGGTCGCGTCTCATTTTTGTCGAGGACATGAAGGATCTGCCCGATGTTTCGCGCAAGGGCCGAAAACCCGACGACACTTTGGCCATTCGCAAGCGCCTCAATGAAACCCGTTACCTAAAGGACGCCGCGGCGACGGTCTATGAACCGCGCGACGCACGCCACGCCGTCGAACGGGATCTGGCACTGCTCTACCAGCTCGCCCTGAAGATGGGATCTGCATCGACGAGTGCCGACCTGGTTTCGATCGTGTTGGACGGACTATTAGAGGCGATCCCGGCTGAAGTGGGTGCCATCCTCTCCGTGACGGCCGAGGGCCGTGACCTGGAATTGCTCGCTTATCGCCATCGCGATCCAGTTGTCCAGACCTACCACAAGGTCTCGCAGTTCGTCAGCAGTGAAGTGCTGTCGACCCACGAAGCGGTCTTGGCGGAAGATGTCTCACGCCACGAAGACTACGCCAAACGCGAAAGTCTGGCCGAACTCAGGGCGTCTAGTCTTATTTGCGCTCCGATCCTGTTCAACGATCAAGTTCTTGGCCTGATTCACCTGTACTCGATCAAACCCGAGCGAGGACTCGATTCGGAAGACTTGGAGTTCGCAGTCGCCGTTGCGACCCAGTTGGGTAGTGCGCTCCACCAGCTAAAACTGCGACAGGATTTGACGGCCGAGAATCTCGCCCTCAAGGACTCGTTGCGAGTCGAAAGCGAACTGGTCGGCGAAAGTAAGTCGATCCGAGACATCGAATCCCAGATAGCCAAAGTCGCGGCGACATCGGCAACGGTGCTCGTTCGCGGCGAGAGTGGTGTCGGCAAGGAACTCGTGGCTCGGGCCATTCACTTTTCCAGCCCACGCAAGTCCGGCCCATTTGTCTGCCTCAATTGCGCCGCGTTGACCGAGACATTGTTGGAAAGCGAGTTGTTTGGGCATGAGAAGGGGGCGTTTACCGGCGCGACCGAGAAGATGGTCGGTAAGTTCGAGGCGGCCGATCGGGGTACGATATTTCTCGACGAAATCGGCGAGATGAGCACCGGTACGCAGGCCAAGTTCTTGCGAGTCTTGGAAGGACACCCCTACGAACGAGTCGGCGGCAACACGCCGATCAAGGTCAACGTGCGCGTCGTTGCGGCGACGAACCAACCACTCGAACAGAATGTCCGTGCCGGGACGTTTCGTCGAGACCTGTTTTTCCGCCTCCAGGTCGTGGAGATCGTGGTTCCGCCCTTACGCGACCGGCGTGGCGACGTGCCGGTACTGGCCGACCATTTCCTGAAACGATTTGTCCGTGAGACGGGCCGGAGAATTCGCGGATTTACGCAAGCGGCTCACGCCAAACTGCGCGATCACGACTGGCCCGGAAATGTCCGTGAACTGCGCAACGTCATCGAGCGCTCCGTGGCCCTAAGTACGGGGACTATTCTCGATGCCGATGACATTTGGCTCACGTCGCTGGACCTGGCCGCTAGCAACGTACCTGCGGTGGAAGTCGGCTATCGACCACTATCGATAGCCGACATGGAGAAGGTCCATATTCTCGAGACACTGAACTTTACCGATTGGAATAAGAGCCGATCGGCGGAAATCCTTGGTATCGAGCGTTCGACTCTCGATCGCAAGATCAAGCTATACGAGCTTCAGCGTTAATCGCGATCTCGTTCATTTGACGACAACGCAACTGTTGACCTTCAGTACCAGACCGCCCGGCCGACCGACGCAGAATCCCTTCAGAGTGACCTTGTCGCCTTTGTTGAGTTTGGCGGCCTCTTCTTTGGCCGATTCGTCCAAGAAACACATGATGTCGTACTGATCGACACCTTCGGCCGACGCGCCGAAGCCGACAAAATACCCCAAGAGCGGTGCCTTGCCGACGCCGGCGACCGTTCCGGAGATCTGGATGAGCTTGTCTTTGTACTTGCTGTCGCCGGCAAGCTCATTTTTCTTGTAGTCGGCGAGGATCTCCTCGGCCGTGGCCGTTGCAGCGGGTTTGACGTCTTCTTCCACCTTGGGGGCGGCCGACTTTCGGGCACACCCAGTCGATAGCAGACAAACGAGGCCGATGCAGGCAATGGCACGGGTCATGGAACGCTCCCGGTCAATGGGTGGAATGGTGATGGTCATGGCTGTGATGGTGGTCGTCGTGTGAATGAGCGGGCGGCTCCAATTCGATCTCTGCTGGCGTCCAGCCATATCGCCCTTGAAGCCATCCGCAGAATAGCGCGACGCCCATGAGCACGCCCACGCTGCCGAGTTGCCAGTGGCCGTTCGCAACGCGCAGAGTGCCGAAGACGACCGCCGTCGAGGGCCACACCAAAGACCAGACACCAGCTGCAAAGACGCCAACCAGTACTACGACGGCCCATCCTCCCGCGGACAGGATGGGCCAAGTCTTCCGCCAGTTGATACCGAACAGGCACCAGATCGTAAATGCGCCACCAGGTAAGAGTTGAAGGGCAATTCGGCCTGTCGTCTGAAACCAGGCCGGCAGGTTCAGATCCATGCAATCCTCACGGTTGCGGTTACGGTGCAGTTCGAGTACGCTTCGAGGGCACGATAAGGCCGCGCGGCCAGGTCGTCAACTTCTGCGGCGTGAGAGGCTAACCGCGGATGCCATGGTTCGGGGCACATCTTTCCATTACAGACGGGTTCCAGGCCGCAGTGCGACGGGCGAAATCATAGGGGTTTGGGACACTTTTGACCTTCACCAGGGCTACCGGCTGGCGGCGCTGACCACCGATCACTTGTGAAGAAGCGGCACCTCGTTCGCATACTGCGGCCGATGCGGATTTGCCTTCCAGCGGGGCACGGCTCTCGGCCATCGCTTTGAGCATCTTCAGCAAATACTCGGCACCAGCCAGGAACCGCGTGCTCGACCCCTCGGCAATCGCGTGGACCGGCATGCGACATCGGGACATGACAGGTCGGGCACAGGGTCTCTCGCCGACTTGTCAACGATCAGTACTTCCGCAGTCTCCCGATCATCCTTGAGACGCCGAAGGAGTCCCACGAGTCCAACAATAAGGACTCCATCAACCTTGCGGTCTTACGTGGTCTACTCGACGCCGCGGACTAACACGATCCGAATCGGGGTCTCAAGTCGCTGCGGACAGGGTCCGATAACAACGCTTGTCAACCCTGAACTACATCATGCGATCAGGCCGACGGGGAGCGGGGAAGCGGGTCGGGAAGGCATGTGTGTCGGCAGGAGCCGCCCATGTCACCAAGGCCCGCCCCCGCCGTGCCGAACGCCGCCGACCCGCATCCCCCCGCGGGCTTTGTGCGTAGGCAGGTTCCCGACGGGCGAACGGCGGGGGGCTTCCGAAACCGATATACACACCGCGACCTGGCCACCACACACCCGACGCACTCTTCGCGCGAGCCGGCCACACCCACGGAAGCCCCCATCCGTCCACTTGAATCGCGTCGCATCAGTGCTATCCCACCAGCGTGGCTGAATTCGTTCCGCCAACCAAGGGGTAGCATCCGCCGATGGCCAAGACGAACATTCGATCCGTTCACGCCCGCGAAATCCTCGACAGCCGCGGTAACCCGACCGTCGAGGTCGAAGTCCGTCTCGAGAATGGCAGTTTCGGTCGAGCGGCGGTACCCAGTGGTGCCAGCACCGGCGCACACGAAGCTGTTGAATTGCGCGACAAAGATGACAGTCGGTACCTCGGCCGAGGCACGCTCAAAGCTGTCGCGAATGTCAATTCGATCATCGGCCCGGCCTTGGTTGGTAAGGCAGCCGACAATCAGCGGGCGATCGACAAGCTGCTGCTTGAACTCGACGGTACGCCTAACAAGTCCAAACTTGGTGCGAACGCCGTGCTGGGGGCGTCCTTGGCCGTAGCACGAGCCGCGGCCGATACCGAAGCAGTGCCTCTGTACAGGTATCTTGGCGGAGGCGACGCCCATGTCCTGCCCGTGCCGCTCATGAATGTCATCAATGGCGGCTGCCATGCGGACAACACGATCGATTTCCAGGAATTCATGATTGTACCGGTGGGTGCGCCGACCTTCCGGGAGGCACTGCGAATGGGCGCGGAGGTCTTTCACCACCTCCAGAAGGTGCTGAAAGGTCGGCGCTTAAGTACATCCGTGGGTGACGAAGGTGGCTTTGCGCCGAACCTGGCAAGCTACGTCGAGACGCTCCAGGTTCTCGATACGGCCATCAAAAATGCTGGCTACAAGGTTGGTGAACAGGTGGCGTTTGCCCTCGATGCCGCTTGCACGGAGTTGTTTGAGGCGGCAAAGAAGAAGGGCAAGGACGGCTACTGCTTTTTCAAGAGCGAGCCGACCAAGATCATCTCGTCCGACGAAATGATCGCCTTGTGGAAGGACCTTTGTGCCAACTGGCCAATCCGATCGATTGAGGATGGCCTTGCCGAGGATGACTGGGACGGCTGGAAAAAGCTGACCAATGAGCTTGGCGGAAAAGTGCAACTGGTTGGCGACGACCTGTATGTGACGAACGTGGAACGTCTATCCCGCGGGATTCGTGACGGGGCGGGCAATAGCATCCTCATCAAGGTCAATCAAATCGGTACGCTGACAGAGACGCTCGACGCCATCGCCCTCGCGAAATCGGCTAAGTTCACCAACATCATCAGCCATCGTTCCGGTGAAACCGAAGACACGACGATTGCCGACATCGCTGTTGCAACCAATGCAGGCCAGATCAAGACGGGCTCGGCAAGCCGTACGGACCGTATCTGCAAGTACAATCAGCTACTGCGGATCGAAGAGGAACTTGGGTCTAAGGCCGTCTATGGTGACGGCAAGCTGCGGAAGTGACGCATGCTGCCGCGGCGCTGGCGTCGGCGTGTCAAGGTTTGGCTTTTCGGCCTGACGCTTGTCGCTGCTACCGGCTTGCTAGCGGTCGTCACCATTGCTCCATTCCTCGACCGCGGCGGCGAGATGCCGGAAAACGTGGGGCTACGAGTTCTGACGCTATTCGCACGCGATACGGCTCTTCGCCGGACGACCCTCGCTAGCGCGCTGGGCCTCGTGGTCACGGCCTTTGCGTTCTTTCGCCCGCCCGGAACCCGTCCGCCTCGTGCACCGTCCGACGTGGTTGGCGCGTGAGGTACACGTCATGCCCGATTGGCTCACCGAGAGCAATCCGACCCTCTACTTCTTGCTCGCCGTTGCCGCGCTTGCTTTTGTCGCGGCGTGGAATCGCTCGCGGCAACGCAAGTTCGCGGTCGGAGCGACCATTTCACTCGCACTTCTAGCCGGGGCGTATCTATGCCACCAATTGGTCGAGAGCGACCGTGAACAGATGGAACGGAAGATCCATGAAATTGCCCACGCGGTCCATGATCGTCAAATGGACCAGGCATTTCGCCATGTTTCTGATTCGTTCGAGCGTAAGGGCAAGGATCGGTCGACTTTCCTATCCTTCGCGAAGCAAATGCAGTCATCTGGGCGTGTTGATGATTTCGTCGTCTGGGCGTTTGAGCCTGGCCCGATTTCTCGCGAGTCAAAGCGAGGCGACTTGGGATTCATGTTTAAGGTTCACGGGAACTTTGGAGAAATGCCCCCGTTGTTCGCGAAATGTACGTTTGTTCTGGACAAAGATGGGGAGTGGAGAATACAGAACTTCGACGTCTATCAGACGATGGTCGATAGCCGCCAGCCGTTTCCCATTCCTGGTTGGTGACGCGAACGTGTGAATCGAATCCATCGATCGATGGACGCGATTCACACCCTCGGCATTACCGATCGAGCAGTGTCGTCAACAAAGCTGCGTTGGGGAGCTTCTCCAACTCCCAACACGTCGCCAGGACCTGGTCTGCTCGGTCGCGTCCGTAGACGGGCTCGACGACACCACGAAACTTGGTTTCGATTTCCGCATCGGTCATGGGGTTCCCGGCATGCCCGCGTGGATACACAACCTCCTTGACGAGCGTCCGGCCGTCCTTCATCACGACCGTCAAACGATTTGGAATGCCCTTCGGATAGCCGGCATTGCACGCGGCGTCGCGATGGAGTCTTACCTGATTTGTCAGTGCGATTAGCTCGGCGTTAGCGAGGTGCGCATCGTCGAAGCTGGCAAGACCGACATCGCCCTCCATCAACGCGACCGCGACGCAGTAGGGCATCGAGTGATCGGCCGTCTCACGAGTCTTGGGACGGTACTTCTCGGGATCTTTACCGATAATGTCGACAGCCGCATCAAATGTGTGTATGTCGATGCGTTCGACATTGCGCCACGTCCCAATCTCGGGCCGGAGGGCCAGAATCGCTTCGACCGCCGATTGAGCGTGATACTCGACGGGCCAGAACTTGATGTACGTCTTTGCCAGCATGTAGTCCGTGCATTTGCCGTCTTCGCCGCCCATCAGATCCACAGTGAGACCGGTCCGCAGAATCAGCTTCTCGATTCCCAGTTCCCCTTCGAATATCGGGGCCGGTCCGGTCAATCCCTCGGCGGCGAGCGTGGCCGCGAAGACGCCATTGCGTGCAGCGTTGGCAAAGGCACAGCCTTTCCACATGCTCATTTCACCTGCTCGCGTCTGGCGCAGCGCGACGTTACACACTCCGGCCAGTCCCACCGCATGGGTCGTTCTGGATGCATCGAGTCCCATGAGCTGGCAAGCGGCGAGGCACGAGGAGATCGCACCGTAAGTTACGTGGTCGATCCCGAACTTGCGCAGTGATGCAGCGTCGCACAGCCGGCACTGAATCTCGTATGCCAGTACGGCCGCGGAAATCATCGCCTTACCGTTGGCGCCCGTCGCTTCGCCAACGGAGAGAACAGCGGCTAGGTTGTCGCTGGGATGGGCCGGTTCGAGTGAAAGGTATGTGTCGTTGTAGTCGAGATACCGGATCAACAGACCGTTGACGAATGTGGCCCATTCGACGCTCGACTTGCCGCCGCCGAAAAGGCTTGCGCCGGGCTGACTCGCTACGCGCATCGCGCACTTCCGAGCAATGGCGAAGGCATCCGAGTCCATCGCGCCGACAGCGGTCGCCAATGAGTCGATGAACCGTCGCTTCGTCTCATGGACGACGGACGGCGGGAGTGATTCATATGTCAGGGTCGTCGCATATCGGGCAAACCGTTCCGCCAATGACGCCATCTCAACCTCCAACAAAACGCGGAAAGCCGACCCTGAGATGGGTCGGCTTCAGAGCGGGATACGGGAGTCGAACCCGTCTCACAGCCTTGGGAAGGCTGGGCACAGCCGATATACCAATCCCGCGACGCCCTCATCTTAGCGACCGCGCGCGCCGCCTGCAACGGCCCGCGGCGAGAAATGCAATGACCATCGAAGAGACTCTTGGACTGCTGCAAAAGGTTCGCGAAGGGACAATCACGATCGAGGATGCGGCTAGTCGGTTTCCGCATGCAGCGGCCGATCTCGGCTTTGCCACCGTCGACCTGGAGCGGCGCGCACGGTGTGGATTTCCCGAGGTTGTTTTCGCTCAGAATAAGACATGCGAATGGCTTGAGGGCGTTGTTCGGCGAATTACCGATGCAGGACAAGACAGCCTGGCAACGCGGCTCGATGCGGCCCAAATGGACCACATGGCGGCCGTCTTTCCCACCGCGACCGTCGATCGTCTGGCACGCACCTTTTGGCTGCCGAATGGACCGCGGCCCGTTGCGGAGGGCCAGGTCGCCGTACTGACCGCTGGAACCAGTGACTTGCCGGTCGCTCGTGAAGCCGCCGTTACGGCCGAAGCTCTTGGGACTCGGGTGAACCTGGTCGTCGATGTGGGTGTCGCCGGCTTGCACAGACTGCTGCGACGACGGGACGACTTCTCAAAGGCGGATGTCGTCGTTGTCGTTGCGGGGATGGACGGGGCATTGCCAAGCGTCGTAGGTGGCCTCGTCGATCGGCCTGTCATCGCGGTTCCAACCAGCGTGGGATATGGGACCGCATTTGCCGGCGTTGCACCATTGTTGACGATGCTGAATGCCTGCTCGGCCAACGTCGTGTCTGTGAATATCGATGCTGGGTTCAAGGCGGGCTATGTCGCGGGAATGATTGCAAAGAGGAGTGCACGTGCGTTGTAGAGCACGCAATGCTCTCACGAGTGGGACGCGCCACGACAACTTGTGCGTCCCACTCGTCAGTTTGAGCCAGCGCGAAGCATCGCTACTGCCGCACCTTGATCGGGGGCGGAGGCGGTAGTGACGATAACACCACGGGCGCTGGTGAGAGTCCAGTTGGGGCCTGTGGCAGTGGCAATGGCATCTGCATCGATGGCATCGGTGGCGTGATGACCGGCAGCGTTTCGTCGGCAGGCTTCGCTGCGACCGGAATTGGCGGCTTCTGAGCTTCGGATACCGTGCCGTTCGCCGGCAGGACAGCGGCCGGCACAACGGGTTGAGGATTCGCCGAAACGGGCGTCCCCAATGCGGGCGGTGGCGGCGGGGCGATGCCTCCCGTCTGACTGATGCCGGATGCCGGCATGTTAGTCATCGCGGGCGTCGTGCCGTTCGGAGTTATTGGGATTGGTCCGTTGCCCGCGTTGGCCCGATTGGTCGGCGCGTTGTTGGCCCAGGCCGAACCATTGCTGGCCGTTGGCGTCGCTGGTGCCGTTGGTTGCGCCGCGACCGGTGTCGGGGCCGAGACTTTGGGGCCGGAGGCGACTTTCGGGGTCGCAGTCGGATTTGGTCGGGTGAAATTGGACCCGCTGCTCGTGCATCCTGTCAAGCTCGTGCTGGCGACCAGGACCCCCGCCCACGTCGCGATTTCGCGCATCGTCATTCGCTTGCCCCTCCCTGGACACCGCGCGGTGCTTCCCCCCTGGGGGTCCATCCCCAGGCCGTTTGTCGCGGTGCAGTCGTCCCCGAAGTGGGCGGGGTGATAATGGGGCTTGGGAATGGCGTCAAGCCGAATTGGGTCACGCTGTCAATCCAAGCGCGAGTAGCGACCTGATCGAGGCCGCAACTCGCGCTTTGGCTGACCGACATCCACCAACTTCACATCGAACTAGCGGCCAGCGGGTGCGGCCGGGGCAGCTGCGGGCGGTGCGGCCGGAGCTGCACCTGCGGTCGGCGTAGCCGGCACCGCGCCACTGACCGGTGCTATGGGTCCTGCGACGCCGGCCGGGCTGGCGGCCCGAGCGGCAGCGTCCTGGTTGAGCTGCGTATTCAGCTCACGCTGGAGCGGGAAGTCTGGGTCGGGTGGAAAATACTGCGGTCGGTGTTCCAGATAGTGCCCTGAAGGAAGCGTCATGCCAGCTACCCACGTTTGGCAGCCGGTTGTCGCGGTCAGCGCCAGTCCGAGGCCGGCCATGCAGAGACCTTGCCACCGGCATTTCATCGTCATGATTACTCCCCCGGCCAGTCCTGGCCGAACCGTGTGCGAGCGCCCGCACCCGCCTCGTTGGACGGGAATTGGGCTGAGTGTACGGGTTCTTCCCATAAATCGGCGAAGTCGCTCGGTTGACTTGATCGGTTTTTCCGTGAGAAGCGACTGACTCGTCGATAGAGTCGCCTCAGGTAGTTGACCGCGATCGTCTCGTGCCTTAGCATGGCCGCTCACTCAGGTTCGCCACGCGGCATGGGAGGCGACGCATGGCAGGGTCGGAATCTGTCGTGTGCGAAAGTGCGATTGGTGAGCCACCGTTTGTCGTACGGTGGGGTGACGCGGACGATCCCACGCCGGTCCAGACTGTGCGTCGGATCGGTCGACCACCCTCGCTAGGGCCGACCGAATCGGCACCACCCTGGTTGCCGACGGGTCCGGAAGGAAGGCCGTTTGATTTCTGCGGGTATGTTCGCCGCCTCGCCGACAGTATCGTCCGGCGGGTGCCACAGCTAGCGCACGTCCAGACAGGCCATGTCCTATTCGCATTCACACAAGCGCGCAACGGGCGTCGCTGCGGTCTCCAGGCTCGTGTGACGCCGTTGCGATTCGCGGGTGGCCAGGTTGTGCGCCAATATCGCGGCGTGACCTACCGAGTGCAGCGCTGGTTTGTCGCCGGTCGAGAGATCTTTTACCTCATGACGTTTTGTCTCCCGCGTTTTCTGGACCAGAACTACGACGACAAGTTTGTCACGCTCATGCACGAGCTTTACCACATCGGACCGAGATTCGATGGGGACCTTCGTCGCCATTCGGGCCGCTGTGCGCTCCATACGTCGAGCCGTCGCGACTACGATGAGCGCATGGCGGAGCTTGTTCGAGCCTATCTTGCGGGAGGTCCGGATCCCGATTTGCATGCCTTCCTACGGCTCAACCATGCCCAGCTTTGTCAGCGGCACGGGAGTGTCGTCGGTGTCCGAGTGCCGCGGCCGAAAATCGTCGCCGTGCCGGAGTATTGACCGTGCCGCGGTACGTCATCCTCGACCACGACCATCCGACCCGTCATTGGGATTTCCTGCTCGAAGCCGGGACTGTGCTCCGGGGCTGGCGACTTGAAGTCGAGCCCGTGGTCGGAAGTGCGATACTCGCTGTGCCGATGGCGAACCACCGTCTGATGTATCTGGATTACGAGGGACCAGTCTCACGAGATCGCGGCACGGTAACCCGCTGGGATGACGGGAGATTTGAATGGCAGCGAGATGATTCGGAGGCGGTCGAAGTCCGATTGGAAGGCCGACGACTCCACGGTGTTGCGACGATCAGTCGGACCACAACTGGATGGCAATGGTGGTTGGATCAGTCCCCAGGGGCCGGTTGACCCGATTCGCTGGGCCGTCGACCGCCGACTTTGAGTTGACCGGCTTGCACTTCGAGCCGACTCAAGAGAATGGTGGGGCGCGGTTGATTCGCCTGAAACTGTAGCAGAGCTACGGGATGCCCGTGATTGCGATACCATGTCACGTCGATGTTGAACTGCCGTGCCTGTTCCGAAACGTAGTCGAGCAAGACCTGTGTTCCGAGGGGAATCGCACCTGCACGGAACGAGCATAACTCGAGCGCGACCACATTGGGTTTTTTGGCGACGAGCCATACGCGGAACTCGACGGAGATGATCGTACTCCATTGTCCTTGACCGTAACGAAACCCAACGCGAATCAGGTCGTTGTCGAAGGCAATGCGCACATCGTGTACCGCTTCCGGCAGTTCGAGGAGGCCGCCGATCGTGCGGCTGGCTTCTTGCTGGAAGTAGCTGTTGATCTCGCACTGATAGAATTGCTGTTCCCAGGGCAGTCCGTTCTCCATTGTGTTCCAGACTTCCTGGGCTCGGCGCTCGCACTCGTGTGCCTGGCTCGCGCGTCGTGAACCCTCGCCGATCGAGTTGTCTCGATAAAAGGTCGGGACGTGATGCAGCAGGAGAGCGAGTGCCGTACCGCCCGACAAGAGGAAGCTGGTGAGGATGAAAATCAACGCGAAGATCGAGCGTCGGCGCATTGGCGGCCCTCCGTGGCACGCCGACGATACGCGGGCCAGACTGAGGCGTCAACTGCAACCCCTTGCTGGCGTCCGTGGCCAGTTCTAAGATTGCGATACGATTGGCGGGGTAGCTCAGTGGTTAGAGCAGCGGCTTCATAAGCCGCGTGTCGCCGGTTCAAATCCGGCCCCCGCTACTACTTACATTCGCGGCGATGCGAGAAAACCATTTGACCCTCCACGGGCCGCGGCTTAGCATATTGTGAGAACCCCGCCGAATCAGGTGCCTGCCCGGACACCCTTGCCAACCGACCGCCGACTCGCCCGACTGATTTGACAATCACTGTGAACCTTGCCGGAGAACGGTCTCATGACGCGACCCGCCATGCCCGACCATACCATGCGCCCGACGCGCCGCTCGATGCTCCAAATCGGTGCCGTGGGCGCATTGGGCTTGACGCTCGATGGCGTTCTCCGTGGCAAAGCCAACGCGGCTGACGCGAAGAAAGGCAAGGAACCGCCTGCTCAATCGCTTATTCACATCTATCTCCCCGGTGGAATTGCTCACCAGGAGTTTTTCGACCCGAAGCCCAACGCGCCGCTCGAGTATCGCGGCGATATGCAGGTGATTCCCACCAAACTCGAAGGCGTGTTCTTCAATGAATGCCTGAAGCAGACAGCGCAGGTGGCGGACAAGATTACCGTCTGCCGATCCATGACGCACGGCGAAGCGGCCCACGAACGCGGTCAGCACAACATGTTCACTGGCTGGCGGCCGAGTCCGGCAGTCGTTTACCCCAGCATGGGCAGCGTCCTCTCCCACGAGCTTGGCGTTCGCAACAACCTTCCGCCATATGTCTGCGTACCAAATGTCGCGACACCGTATGCGGGCAGCGGCTATCTTTCGTCGTCGTTTGCACCATTCGCGCTCGGAAGCGATCCAGCGAGCCGCGGTTTCACCGTCCAAGATCTCAACCTTCCCGGTGGAGTCGACGAGGCTCGGTTCACGACTCGTAAGAACATTCTGTCCGCCGTCAATGACCACTTTGCGTCGAAGGAAAAGGCCGACAATCTCGCGGCGATGGACACGTTCTATCAGCGAGCCTACAGCCTGATTTCGTCTCCCAAGGCGCGCGAGGCGTTCAATATCAACGCCGAGCCGGATCGTCTGCGTGATGCTTACGGCCGTAATGCGGCCGGCCAACGAATGCTCATGGCTCGTCGGTTGGTCGAAGCAGGTGTGCGACTTGTCGCTTTGAACTACGGGAGCTGGGACCTACACGCGAGCATCGCGGCCAACACACGATCCCAATTGCCACAGTTCGATCAGGCGTTTGCGGCACTGATTCGCGACCTGGACCAGCGGGGCTTGCTGCAATCAACGCTCGTGATGGTATCAAGCGAGTTTGGGCGCACTCCCAAGATTAACGGCTCGGCCGGCCGCGACCACTGGCCGAAGGTCTTCAGCGTGGTCCTCGCTGGCGGTGGAATCAAGGCAGGCTCCGTTTACGGCTCGTCGGACCCGACTGCCAGTGAGCCACAGGATGACCCGCTGACCGTCGAGGACCTAGCGTACACGGTCTTCCACCAACTAGGCGTCGACCCCAACAAGAAGCTAATGTCCCCAGGCAACCGGCCGGTCATCATCGTGGATGAAGGGAAGATCCGCAAGGACCTCCTTGCGTGAAGCGGCTTACTTTCTGTCGAGGCTTGGGAACACCGGCCGCGTGCGCGAGGTATCCAGAATGACATCCCGGTTACTTGTATGTTCGTGCCTTTGTGTCTGTGGATTCACCTCTCTGTCCCGGGCCGCGTCGCCATCGGTGTCTGGAATCATGCCGCGTGGCGGTCAGCGCGGCACGGAGATTACGATCGCGTTCAACGGCGCGCGGTTGGCTGATGCCCAGGAGATCATTTGCTATTCGCCGGGGTTCGCATTCGGAAAGTTGGATGCGAAGGACAACGTCGTCCTAGCGAAAGTGAAGATCGCTCCGGAGTGCGTCCTGGGGGAGCATGCCTTCCGCGTCCGCACGGCATCGGGTCTATCGGAACTGAAGACGTTTTGGGTCGGAGCGCTGCCGATCGTCGACGAAAAGGAACCGAATAGCGATTTTGCGTCGCCGCAGCAGATTCCGCTCAACGTGACGGTTCATGGCACAGTAACGTCAGAGGACGTGGACTACTACGTTGTCGAGGCCAAGAAGGGGCAGCGCATTTCGGCCGAAATCGAGGGGCTGCGCGCCGCTACCGACGGGGGCGTCGGCAACATGTTCGATCCGTTCCTGGCAATTCTCGATGCAAAACGATTTGAGTTGGCAACATCCGACGATACTCCGTTATTGGGCCAGGACGGCTTTGTCAGTGTTATTGCCCCGTCGGACGGTCGCTACATCGTCATGGTGCGTGAGAGTGCGTATCGCGGCGATGCTGGCAGTCACTACCGATTGCATGTCGGCACGTTTCCACGACCGTCGGCCGTCCAGCCGATGGGAGGCCGACCTGGGCAGGAAGTGGAGTTCACGTTTCTCGGTGATCCAACCGGACCGATCAAGCGCACGATCAAGCTGCCCGCACAGCCCGACTTGCGGTTCCCGCTATTTGCCGATGATGGGAAGGGAATCAGTCCATCGCCACTATGGATCCGCGTCATCGACCTGCCAAACGTGATGGAGGCCGAACCGAACGACGATCCTGCAAAGATCGCAGCCAAGGTCGAAGGGCCGTGTGCACTCAACGGGGTCATCGAGAAGGCAGGCGATGTCGATCACTTCCGTATTGCCGCCAAAAAGGGGCAGGTATTCGACATACGAGCGTTTGCGCGGCAACTTGGCTCGCCGCTCGATCCGGTCCTGTGGGTGGCCAATGACAAGAACGTGACGCTCGCGTCCAATGACGATTCAGGTGGCCCAGATAGCTACCTTCGCTTCGCGATTCCGGCCGACGGAGACTATTTCATCGGTATCCGGGATCACCTGAATAAGGGCGGTCCGACATACGCTTATCGCATCGAAATCGCTCCGCCTCAGCCGAACGTCACCGTCGCGGTGCCGCTATTCTCCCTGTACTCCCAGGAACGTCAGATGATTCCGGTGCCGCGGGGCAATCGCTATGCGACGCTCCTCACTGTGTCGCGGGCAGATATCGGCGGTGATGTGGCGATCGACGCCGCCGGGCTTCCGGCCAAGCTCGCAGCAACCAGCCCAGACGTGCCAGCCTTCATGAGTGCAACTCCAGTCGTATTGGAAGCCAAGGCTGACGCCCCACTCGGCGGGAGTCTTACCGAGTTTCGTGCTCGACCGGTGGATCCGAAGCAGCCGTTTGCGACTCGCTTCACCCTGCGGTCGGAACTCGTATTCGGGCCACCGAATCTGTCCGTGTTCTGGTCGTACACCGCACCAAGAGTACCGGTCGCGGTTACCGAGGCTGTGCCGTTTTCGGTGACGATCGTGGAACCAAGGGTTCCGCTAGCCCAGACCGGTTCGATGAACCTGAAGGTGGTGGTCGAACGCCGAGATGGGTTTAAGTCTCCTGTGACGATCTACCCCGTTTACAACCCGCCTGGCGTCGGTTCCGCCGGTGCTGCGACGGTTGCCGAGGGTCAGACAGAGACCGTGTTGCCCATCAATGCCAATGGTGGCGCACCGCCGCGACCGTGGAAGTACGTGGTCTGGGGCGTTGCGACAGTTGGAAACGGGCCGATTTGGGTGTCATCGCAATTGGCGACCGTCGAAATCACACCACCGATGGTGTCCCTGAAACTCGACCGGGCGACTGGAGAGCAGGGGGCAACAGCCACAATCAAAGGTCAGTGGCAAACAACGACGCCATATCCGGGAACGGCCAAGGTCAAGTTGATCGGCCTACCGCCCAAGGTGACCGCGCCGGATCTTGATTTGCCTGCCGATGCCAAGGAGTTCGCGTTCCCTCTGGCCATCGATAAGACGGCCCCGGCCGGCTCGCACAAGAACATTTACTGCCAGGTCGTGATCGTCAAAAACGGCGAGCCGATCATTCACAACCTCGGCAGTACCGACCTGCGAATCGATGCGCCATTAGCGGCCAAAAAGAACTGACCGTAGCTGCTCGGAGAACGCCCCGACGATCGAACCGGAGTTGAGGACTACAGGCATGTTTCGACGACTTGGTGTTCTTTCGTGCCTCGGTGCTTTGGTCGTAGGCGGCGATTCCTCGGCAGCGTCCCTTGAGCGACTGGCCGTATATCCTCCAGACGTTCGATTAGCAACTGCCCGCGATCGGCAGTTATTGGTTGTCCAGGCGACCTACGACGACGGCATCACGCGCGATGTGACGAACCGCGCCAAGCTGGTACTCTCCAAGCCAGCACTTGCCCGGTTCGATGGTAACACGTTGCTTCCGGCATCGGATGGAGCCGGCGAACTGAGAGTCGAGTTTGAAGGCAAGGTCGTCAACGTGCCTGTCACGGTCAAGGATGCGGCTGCGGACCGCCCGATCAGCTTTAAGCGCGACGTGATGCCCGTGTTCATGCGGGCGGGCTGTAATACTGGGTCATGTCACGGATCTGCGCGGGGCAAAGACGGTTTCCGATTAAGTCTTTTTGGGTTCGACCCTGATGGCGATCATCACCGCCTGACACGAGAAATCAACGGTCGTCGAATCGACCTTGCACTTCCCAACGAGTGTCTGCTGGTCGAGAAGGCTGCTGGCAAAGTGCCGCATACCGGTGGTCAACGCGTCCGCGAAGGCGATGATTACTATGGAACACTCGTTCGCTGGCTCGATGCTGGCGCGCCCAACGATCCACCGGGTGTTCCGCTCCCCGTTAATGTCGAGCTTTACCCCAAATCCCTGCTGCTCGACGGAGCGGGGGAGAAGCACCGATTGACCGTGCGTGCGACTTACGCCGACGGGTCGGTCCGTGACGTGACGCATCTTGCAGTCTTCCTCACCAACAATGATACGTCGGCGAAGATTGCCCCCGACGGCACAGTCACGGCTGGAGAGCGCGGCGAGGCCTTTGTGATGGCCCGGTTCGCGACGTTTACGGTCGGTGCCCAGGTCATAGTGCTGCCCAAAGGACTGCAGTTTTCGTTTCCCAAGGTGCCCGAATTCAATTACATCGACACGTTCGTTCACGCCAAACTCAAGAAGATGCGGATCGAGCCGTCGGGCCTGTGCACGGATGAGGAGTTCCTCCGACGAGCGTTCATCGACATCGTCGGCTCACTGCCGACCGTCGAGGACCACCGCAAGTTCATGTCGAACACGGCCACGAACAAGCGAGAACAACTTGTCGACGAGTTGCTCACCCGCAAGGAGTTTGCCGAGCTTTGGGTGTTGAAGTGGGCGGAATTGCTTCAGGTCCGATCGTCGAACCAGGTGAGCTACAAGGCCATGCTGTTGTATTTCACCTGGCTGCAGGAGCGCATTGCCAACAACGTCCCGGTGAGCGAGTGGGTCAAAGAACTGCTCGCAGCGTCGGGTGGGACATTCAAGAGTCCGGCGACAAACTTCTACCAGGGCGAAACCGACATTCTCAAGGTGACCGAGAATGTCGCTCAGGTGTTTATGGGCATGCGCATCCAGTGCGCCCAGTGCCACAATCACCCGTTCGATCGTTGGACGATGGACGACTATTACGGCTTCGCGGCCTTCTTCCGGCAGATCGGTCGGAAGCAGGGTGACGATCCACGCGAGGTCGTCGTGTACAACTCGGGCGGCGGCGAAGTGCGCCATCTGGTCGGTGGACGAGTGATGGCTCCGAAGTTTCTTGGAGGTGCAACGCCGGACATCAAGGGCAAGGATCGCCGCGCCGTACTGGCCGATTGGCTCGCGTCTGCCGACAACCCGTTCTTTGCCACCAACCTGGCGAACATCGTGTGGGCGCACTTTTTTGGCCAGGGGATCATCCACGAAGTGGACGATGTGCGGGTGTCCAATCCGGCATCGAATCCGGAACTGCTCGCCGAACTCGGCAAGCGGTTTACCGGCTACAACTACGACTTCAAGAAGTTGGTTAAGGACATCTGCTTGTCACGCGCTTATCAGCTTTCCACCAGGACGAGCCCGTCGAACGAAGGCGATTTGCGCAATTTCTCGCATGCGGCGATTCGCCGCATCCGTGCGGAAACGATGCTCGATTGCATCACGCAAGTGACGGAGACAAAGGACAAGTTCCCCGGCCTGCCACTCGGAGCTCGAGCCGTGCAGATTTCCGACGGTTCGCGATCGACTTACTTCCTGACGACATTTGGTCGAGCGACCCGCGAAACGGTCTGCTCGTGCGAGGTCAAGCTGGAACCGACGCTTTCGCAGTCGCTGCACCTTCTCAATGGTTCGACGACTGGCGGCAAGATTGCGTCCGGAGCCGTGGTGGCCAGGATGCTGAAGGCAAAGGTGCCACCGGAGCAGGTTGTCGATGACCTGTACATTCGGACGTTGTGTCGGCCACCAACACCGAAAGAGCGCGAGGAACTCGCCAAGATCTTAGCCGAACAGAAAGAGCCACAGAAGGCCCTCGACGATCTGTTTTGGGCGCTGCTAAACACGCGCGAGTTCATGTTCAACCACTAAGAAACGGCGTCGGACCGCAGTGATCCCGAGGCTCAGCGAATTCGAGGACTTGCCGGTATGAATTCCGTACGTCGATCTTGGTCGTGTCTGTGTCTTTGCACCACGGTGTTTTGCAGCACGGCATCGCTGGCCGCCGATGCGCCGAAGGTTACGTACGTCGACCACGTCCTGCCCGCGCTTCGCGATAAGTGCATCGGTTGCCACAATGCCGAGAAGACTCGTGGTGGTCTGGATATGTCCACGTACTTCAAGTTGATGGAAGGTGGGTCGTCGGGTGATGTCGTGAAGCCCGGTGATTCAGATGGGAGCCGTTTATTCCTACTTGCCGCACACAAGGCGGAGCCAAAGATGCCGCCGTCCGGCGGTAAGATCGCCGATGAGGCCCTCGCCACAATCAAGAAGTGGATCGATGGCGGTGCCCTTGAGAATTCGGGCAGTAAGGCCCCGCTCATCAACAAGCCGAAGACCGATCTCGCACTCAAAGCGGGGCCGATTGGTAAGCCAAGCGTTCCACCGATGCCAAAGGCGAGGCTTGCTCTCGATGGCTTGAAGACTCCACGTCCGGCTGCCGTGACAGCTTTGGCTGCGAATCCCTGGTCGCCGCTAATTGCAGTCGCTTCACCTAGACAAGTTCTTCTCATCCACGCCGATACGCAAGATTTGATCGGGGTGCTTCCATTCTCGCACGGGCAGGTCAATGTGCTGAAGTTCAGCCGCAACGGCGGATTGTTGCTTGCGGCTGGTGGCCGAGGCGGCAAGTCCGGTAAAGCGGTCGTCTGGAACGTCGCGACGGGCGAAAAGCTGTTCGAAGTCGGTGACGAGCACGATGCCGTGCTGGCTGCTGACATAAATCCCGATCAGTCGCAGATTGCTCTCGGTGGCCCGTCGAAGATCATCCGCGTGTATGCAACGGCGGACGGGGCGCTTGTCCGCGAGATCAAGAAGCACACGGATTGGGTGACCGCTATCGAGTTCAGTCCCGATGGAAAGTACCTTGCGACCGCGGACCGAAGTGCTGGGCTGGTCGTCTGGGAGGCTGCAACTGGGCGTGAACATCTCGGTCTTCGTGGACACACTTTGAGTGTCACAGACGTGAGTTGGCGTCCTGACGGTCAAGTGCTGGCTTCGGGGAGTGAGGACGGAACCGTTCGTCTATGGGAGATGGAAAACGGCAAACAGTTGAAGTCTTGGGGTGCCCACGGTGGCGGTGTTCAGTCGGCACGATATGCGATGGACGGCCGAATCGTCACCTGTGGTCGCGATCGCGTGGCCAAAGTCTGGGACGCCACGGGCAATGCGATCAAGGCGTTCGAGGCCTTCCCGGACGTGGCGATGCGAGCCGTCGCCACGCACGATTCCACGCGTGTAATTGCTGGGGACTGGACCGGCACACTTCGGGAGTGGATGATCGTCGATGCACGCCGGATCGGCGAGTTCACGACCACGCCGAACTCGCCCGCAGACCGTCTCGTGGTTTTGGCCAAGGACTTGACGGCCAAGGAGTCTGCGCTCAAGCAGGCGACCGAGGTGCTGAAGACCAGCAAGGCGGCTGCCGACAAAGCGAATCAGGAACTCGCGCCCGCGCAGAAGTCCGCTGCCGACCTGGCGAACATCGCAAAGGTCGTCGCCGATGCCGCCGTCGAAGCGAAGGCCGCTTATGAACGTGCTCAAGGCCCAGTCGTCGCAGCACAGGCTCTCGTATCAGCACGCGACATCAAGGCCAAGGTCTACTCGGAAGCAGCCGCGAAACTCAAGGATGCGGCTGCTAAGACGCCGACCAGCGCGGAACTCACGCAAGCGGCTCAGCAATCGCAGCAGTTGGCGACACAAGCCGCAACGGAGCTGGCGGCAGCACAGAAGCAACTTCAGGACGCTTCCACCTCTGCCAAGGCACCGACGGAGCGTTGGGCCTCTGTGCAAAAGGCGGTGGCAGATACGGCAGGTCCGGCGCAGCAGGCGACAGCCGCCGCCGTTGCAAAAGCGCAGGCGGCAAAGGTCGCAAACGATTCCTTTGCATCGGCCAAGGCTGTCGCCGACAAACTGACAACGGAGGTCAACGCTCTGCGAGCGACAATCGAAAGATTGAAGGGCGCAACTGTCGCTAGTCGTTAGGCGTCAAGGTTGACGTTGCGGCTCACGCGGTGACGGGTTACGCTGTGCGATCCAGACGACGCCCTTGTCACACGTCACGGACGGCGTATGCGGAACCAATTCGCGATCGCATTTGTGTTGTTGGCCGGGTCCGCCGTTGCGGCTCCTCCGCTTGCTGAGAAACTCGCGTCGCCCCGCGAGACTTTGCAGACGCTCTACTATGCCGTCGATGTCTACGATTTCCTTCCTTCGATCATCGAGGAAGCCGTCGCCACGCTCGACCTTGGCGACCTAATGCCGGCCGACTCTGCATCGGCCGCGCTATTGGCCGTCCAGCTCGAAAACGTACTCAACACACTCGACTTGGCGTTGGCATCAGTTCCGGATCGGCCGGACCGCGATTCGGTGACGTTGCACGATGTCGATGGTATCACGGTCACGATGGGCCGCGGTGCCGACGGTTTGTGGCGGTTCGACAGACCGACGGTCGAGCGCATTCCCGCGATGCGACGGACGGCCCTGGCGCGACAGAAGAACTTGCAGAGTGAACGAACTCAGTTGCGCGATGGCTACACCGATGCCCGCACGTCCATCCGCCGATTCATGCTCGACTGCTTTCATGGAGACTTTACGGCAGCCGCCCAGGCTCTCGATCTCAGCGATCTATCTTCGGGCGATCGACGCGAGCGTGGGCCGGTGCTGGCCCAACAGCTCGCGTTTGTCCTGCAGCGCCGTGGCTACTTCTTCTCGCAGTTGGTTCCGGACAATCCGTCCGCTCCATCCTTTACCTGGCACGCCGATCGTGACGGCCGAGTAATCGTTGAAAGGGTCCACCCAGCGGACGGCAAAGATGCTTGGCTGTTCAGCCGGCACACGGTGACCAACATCGCTCGCATGTATGCCGCCGCGCAGCCGGCGCAGCCCGACAGCAGGTATGTGCGACTCGATCTTGTCGTTCCGGGCGTTGATGCCTCAGCGAGGTCAGCGCGTCAAAAACCTCGCTCGATTCCCATCGATCTTGGTTCGCCTCGGGCGCTGTTTAAGGGCTTCTTCCGCACGATGGACGAAGCTGAGACAAAGGATGCCCGCCTCAGCGATGCCCTCGATTTCCTTGACCTTCAGGGCATTCCGCCAGGAGACCGAAAGACGCTGGGCACAAAGCTCGCGACACAACTCGAGGCCGTGCTCCGAAAACTCCAGGTCGATCTCGCGACCATTCCGGAAGAGTACGATGCGTTACCCCTGACACTTCGGAAGGACGACCTGAAAGTCGAGGTTGCGAGATGCCGCGACGGGGCCTGGCGGTTTACCGAAACGACAGTTGCACAGATTCCCGTCCTGTTTGACAAACTAAACGCGCGCGATCGCGCGGACCGAGAACAGGTCGCGCAATTCGATACAGCGCGCGACACAGTCGTCACGTTCCTCGGGGCAATCAACGCAGGCGACACCGACCAGGCGGCTCGCTGTCTTGATCTGAGCGAGTTTCACCCCGGTGCGCGCGATGAACTTGGGTCCGTACTCGCTGTGAAACTCAAGTACGTCCTCGATCGGCTGGGTCGAGTCTACGTGCAGGAGATCCCCGACGAGCCCGAAGGGCCACGTTATGTCTTGCACCGTGGGGAACTTGGCAAAATCGTCGTCGCTCGCCGATCGGAAGAACCTCGCAAGGGTGCATGGTTGTTTACGCCGGAGACTGTCGAGAAAGTCGAGAAGATGTTTCGGACCGTCGCGGAGCGTCCTCCCGCGGACTCGATGAACGGAATGACCAATGTCCGAACCGCACCACGTCCGATGGAAGCTCCCGGTGTATGGCTCCGGCTCAAGATGGCAGCATGGCTTCGGCGACCGGTGCTTGGGTTGGACATCTACCAGTGGTTCGGCCTGATCCTCTCTGCGCTCGTGAGTTGGCAGGTTGCGACCGTCGGGCTGTCGCTGGTCCACCGATTTGTGAGCTGGCTTTTGCACAAGAGCGGGTCCGCCCTATCGACGCGTTACGTCGCACGGAAGCTCAAGCCGTTAACATGGCTGGCGGCCGTTTATCTCGGCTTTCACATGGTGGCGCTCCTTGACTTGCCAGCAGCGCTCGCCAACGACGTCATGCCGATGAAGAAGTTCCTACTCGCGGGCCTGATTGGTTGGCTCGGTTGCCGACTCGTCGATCTGATTCAGGGCGTTTACAGCAATAGTGAACTCCTCAAGCCGCATCGAAGCCTGGGTGACATGATCGCGCCGGTCACTGTGCGGGCGGCCAAGGGCGGAGTGACGATTCTCGTTGCCGTCTATGTCATCTATCAGGTGGGGCAGGGCGACATGCTCGGCCGATTCCTCACCGGCCTCGGCGTCGCAGGGCTTGCTGCGTCGCTCGCTGCCCAGGACGCACTCAAGAGTTTCTTCGGCACCTTGTTGTTGATCGGCGAGCGATCGTTTAAGATCGGCGACTGTATTGTCGTCAATGGGCAGGAGGGGGTCGTAGAACAGGTCGGATTCCGCTCAACGCGACTCCGAACGCCCGACAATGCCGTTCTAACGATTCCCAATGCGATCATCGCATCGGCATCGATCGGTAACAAAGGCCTCCGCTCGGTCACAGCGAAAGCCGCCTAGCCGCTGGCTCGTCGATTGGTGAGCTAATACGTCGCGCGGCCCCCGGACAGATCGAACACGGCAGCCGTCGAAAAGGAGCACTCTTCTGAGCAGAGCCAGGCGATGAGCGCAGCGGCTTCGGCCGGTCGCCCAAGCCGTGCCATAGGCACCTTGCCAAGCATGTAGTCCACCTGTTGCGGCGTTTGATTGCTGAGCATTTCAGTATCGATGACAGTCGGCGTCACGGCATTCGCAAGGATACCAGTCGTCGCCAACTCCTTGCCGAGAGACTTGGTAAAGCCGATGACGCCCGCTTTGGACGCACTGTAGTGGGCAGCGTTCGGGTTCCCCTCTTTGCCGGCCAGGGATGCGATATTAACGATGCGGCCGTAGTTGCGTGGGAGCATCCGGGGCACGACCGCTCGACAGCAAAGGAACACGCTCTTCAGATTTGCCGCAAGCACCTGATCCCATTCGTCCGGCGAGTAATCCCAGGCCTTCTTGTTGGCACCAACGATGCCAGCGTTGTTAACCAACGCGTCAATGCGACCAAAGGCTTGCTCCGCAGCAACTGTGGCCCGTTCGACAGACGCTGGGTCGGTCACATCGACGATTTCTGCGCGCGCTCCGAGAGTCCGCGCCGCTTCGGCAAGCCGGCTAGCATCCCGATCCCAGAGCATCACCTTGGCCCCAGATGCGAGTAGCCGTTCCGCAACCGCATAGCCGATCCCGCGGGCCGCGCCAGTGACGATGGCCGATCGTTCCTGCAAATCGATGCGATTCATCACAATCTCCGTATCATTGACGCCGGGAGGCCGGCCGCATACCGTCCTCACACTAGGGAACACCCCGCCGCTAGCAACGTCTTCCGGAGTCCTGCCATGTCCCTCTCCCGTTCGCTGCTGATACTGCTATTGCTGTTCGCTGTGTCGCCTGATGTCGTTGGTGCCGAGGGAAAGTTCTGGGTCTACATCGGAAGCAACGGCAAGGAGATCTACAAGCTCGAGTTCGATGCTAACACGGGCACGCTAACGTCTAAGGGCATCGCGGCTGAGACACCACGACCTTCGTTTCTTGCCATCCATCCGACCAAGCGGTTTCTGTACGCAGTTGGCGAAGTGAATACGCTCAACGGGAAAAAGGGTGGCGGCGTCGTCGCATACTCTCTCAACCCAGCGACGGGCGATCTGGTCAAGCTGAACGAACAATCGTCAGTCGGGGCGGGACCGTGCCATGTCGTCGTGGACGCGGCGGGAAAAAACGTCTTGGCCGCGAACTATGGGGGCGGCAGCGTCTGCGTATTGCCAATTCAACCTGATGGGAAGCTTGGCGAGGCGTCCGCATTCATTCAGCACACTGGCTCATCCGTCAACCCGTCGCGACAGAAGGAGCCGCACGCTCATTCGGTCAATCTCGATCCGGCCAACAAGTTCGCATTCGTTGCTGACCTCGGGCTCGATAAGGTCATTGCATACCGCTTCGATCCGGCCAAGGGAACACTCGCAGCTGGAGATGCCTACGAGACGGCGAAGGGAGCGGGACCGCGTCACTTCGCTTTCCACCCGGACGGCAAGCATGCATTCGTCATTAACGAACTGGACAGCACGTTGGATGCGATGAACTTCGATCCAACCACCGGAAAGTTGACCCGCACCGATTCGATCAAGACCTTGCCGGGCGATTTCAAGGGTAACAGCACTACGGCGGAGGTTCAGGTTCATCCCTCGGGCAAGTTCGTTTACGGGTCGAACCGGGGCCACGACAGCATCGCGGCATTTGCCTTCGATTCGGCGACCGGCAGACTCAAACCCATTGGCCATGCCACCGAAGGTATCAAGACACCACGGAACTTCGCCGTGGATCCTACCGGGAGATTCGCGCTAGTAGCCAATCAGGATGGCGACAGCGTTTTGGTCTTTCGAATCGATCCAAAGACTGGCGCGCTCTCACCAACGGATCAGAAGGTCGTTGCGAAAAAGCCAGTGTGCGTTAAGTTCGTGCCAATTCCGTGATTCACTGTTCGGCTCGACGCCGGCACTAGGGGGGTACAGTCGATGAGGCGATTCGCGATATCGATGGCCGTTGTTGCCACCGTTGCCATTGTTGGATCTACGCTCGCCGTTGCGCGAGCTTTCGAACCTCGAACGGGACAAGCCAAGGAGTTCGTCGAGGTTTTCAACGGAAAGGACTTGGCTGGCTGGCATGGGGGTAACACCTTCGATCCGCGCAAGCTCGCGGCCATGACTGACGAAGCTCGTAAGGCCCAACTCGATAAATGGAACGCAACCATTGCGCCGCACTGGAAGGTCGAGAACGGTGAACTCGTTAACGACGGGTCTGGCGACTACCTGACCACCGACAAAGACTACGGGGATATCGAGCTCCTGGTCGAGTACAAGACCGTCCCCAAGGCCGATAGTGGCATCTACCTGCGAGGCTGCCCTCAGGTGCAAATCTGGGATTACACCGACAAAACCAAGTTTGGACTGGGAGCCGACAAGGGTAGTGGCGGCTTGTGGAACAACAGCGCAGGCGCGCCAGGGAAGGACCCACTCGTCTTGGCCGACAAAGCGTTTGGCGAGTGGAATAGCTTCCGCATCCTTCAGATCGGTGAGCGGACGACAGTGTACCTCAACGACAAACTTGTCGTCGATCATGCGCGCCTGGAAAACTATTTCACGAATCGGAAGAAGGAGTTTGTCGAGCGCACGCCGATCCTCGCTAAGGGGCCGATCCAGCTTCAGACGCACGGTGGCGAAATCCGTTGGCGAAACATAAAGGTTCGTGAGATTCTCCCAGCCGAGGCCAACGAGATACTGCGGTCGAGGGGCGGCGATGGGTTCAAGAGTGTTTTCGACGGCCGCACGCTTCAGGGCTGGGCTGGCCCAGTTGACAACTACGAGGTGAAGGACGGTGCCATCGTCTGTAAGCCCAAGAAGGGCGGTGTCCTCCACACCGTGGACGAGTACAGCGATTTCGTTGCACAGGTGGAGTTCAAGCTGCCACCCGCCGGCAACAACGGCCTGGCCATTCGCTACCCCGGCCAAGGGGATACGGCCTACCTGGGGATGTGCGAAATCCAGGTTCTCGACGACGAGCATCCTAGCTATGCGAAGCTCGACTCTCGTCAGTTCAACGGCTCAGCCTATGGCATGGTGCCATGCCATCGGGGCTACCTGCGGCCCACCGGCGAGTGGAATTTCGAAGAAGTGACCATCAAGGGTTCGACGATCAAGGTCGAGCTGAATGGTACCGTGATCCTAGACTGCGATTTGTCAAAGGTCACCGAGTATCTCGGCGGAAAACCGCACCCCGGCAAGGACCGCAAGTCTGGCTACTTCGGGTTCGCCGGCCACAACGATCCGGTGGCATTCCGCAGTGTCCGGATCAAGCCCCTGAACTAGCGCCGTTCGCCGTTAGCGGAAGGCAGGATGGTCTGAGCCATGACGGCTGCATTGGCGAAGGAACTCGAGTGTTTTGGACCAGCCGCGGCGTATCGGACGCCGCGGCTGTTTGCAGCTCGCGAGTACTGCCGACGGTATGCTCGATCTAAGTATGAGAACTTCAGCGTCGTCAGTTTGGTACTCCCGCGACGGCTAATTCCCCACTTCAACGCCGTCTATGCCTTTTGCCGTTGGGCCGATGACCTCGCCGACGAAAGTGGCGGCGGAGCGCAGGCTCTCGACTTGCTCGCGTGGTGGCGATCGGAGCTAGATCGCCTCTACGAAGGCTATCCGCGGCATCCGGTCATGGTGGCACTGGCACCGACCATCGAGCGGTTTGGCATACCCGCTAAACCGTTTCTCGATCTCCTGTTTGCATTCGAGCAGGATCAGCTCGTCAAACGCTATGCAACGTTCGACCAGCTCCTCGAGTACTGTCGGCATTCGGCCGATCCTGTTGGGCGGCTCGTGCTTTACCTGTTCGAGTCGTTCGATGATTCGTGTGCCGTTCTCTCCGATCGAATCTGCACGGCCCTTCAACTCACGAACTTCTGGCAAGATGTCGCGCGCGACTTCGATATCGGTCGTGTCTACCTGCCTGAAGACGACATGGCGAGTTTCGGCTATTCGGAGTCCGATCTACTGACGAAGCGATTTACGCGTTCGTTCTCCGAGTTGATGCGGTTCGAGGTCAACCGGACGCGAGACATGTACTTCCGTGGAATGCCGCTCATACAGCGACTGCCGAGTGAGCTGCGAGTGGATGTCGAGTTGTTCGCTCGCGGTGGACTGGCGGTGTTAGGCAAGATTGAGCGTCAGGGGTATAACGTTTGGCACCATCGTCCCAGGCTCGCGAAGTACGAAAAGGCTGCCCTGATGGCGGGTGCAATGTGGCGGCATTGGCAAAACAAGATCTGGCCGCCGCGGCGACCAATGGATGTGTGATGAAGGACGCCCGCATCGATCGATCGTTCGCCTATTGCGAGGCGCTTACCAAGCGCGAGGCCCGTCATTTCTACCCGGCCTTTGGCGCACTGACGCGCGATCAGCGTCGAGCGATGTGCGCTATTTACGCATTCATGCGCGTGACCGATGATCTAGCCGACGGTCCCGGCGAGCCGGAGACCAAGCGCATTGCGCTGTCGGTTTGGCGTGAGGAACTCTATGCGGCCCTGGCGGGTGAGCCGCGCCACGAACTTCACTCGGCTCTAGCCCATACGGTTGTCAGCTTTAACGTGCCGGTCCAGCATCTCATTGAAGTTCTCGACGGCGTGTGCATGGACCTCGAACCGGTTCGTGTCGAGGACTTCAACGAGTTGTACCGGTACTGCTACCACGTGGCCTCGGCTGTTGGTCTTGCCTGCATTCATATATGGGGCTTCACCGATGAGGAGGCAAAGAAACATGCCGAGGCAGCCGGCGTTGCACTCCAATTGACGAATATCCTTCGCGATCTGGGCGAGGACCGTAGTCGCGGCCGCATCTACCTGCCGGCCGACGAGCTTGTGCGCTTCGACTGCCCACCCGAGCGATGGGACGGTGCGCAAGTGTCGTTTCGTGCGATGATGCAGTTCCAAACGGAGCGTGCTCGTAAGTACTACGCACAAGCCGAGCCGTTGACGTCGTTCCTGAAACCATCGGGCGCGGCCGTGTTTCAGACGATCTTGCGAACCTATCGCTCACTCCTCGATGAGATCGTGCGCCGACAGTACGACGTGTTTAGTTCCCGGGTCCGCCTCAGTCGCTGGCGTCGAGCGATACTCGCGATTCAAGCCCTGTCACTACGATGGGGCCTCTCAGGATGAGGTCGGTCCTGATCCTCGGCGGTGGTCTCGCTGGGCTGTCGGCCGCCACGGCTCTCGCATCGCGCGGCTACCGCGTCACCATACTGGAAGCCCGACCTCGCCTTGGCGGTCGGGCCAGTTCCTTCACGGATACTGCAACAGGCCAACTCATCGATGCTTGTCAACATGTTAGCATGGGATGCTGTACCAATTTCGCGCACTTCGCCGACACGATTGGCATCACCCAGTACCTGAAACCGCAGCCAACGTTGTACTTCATGACGCCGGACGGTCGCGTGAGTCGATTTGCGGCCGATGCGCTACCCGCTCCATGCCACTTGGCCCGCTCGTTTGCGACGGCCCATTACCTATCGCCGATTGAGAAGCTGCGCATCGCGTGGGGGCTTGCATGCCTCGCGCGCGAGCCAGAAGGCGAGGATGTCCCGTTTCTCGAATGGCTACGCGCTCATCGGCAGACGCAGCGGACAATCGACCGTTTTTGGGGCCTGGTCCTTGTCAGTGCTCTCAATGAGGCTGTCGATCGGATCGGCTCGAAGTACGCTCGGAAGGTGTTTCGCGATGGCTTTCTGCGGCACCGCCGGGGTTTTGAGGTGCAAGTACCGACTGTGCCGTTGTCGCGCCTGTATGGCTCCGAGTTACGAGCCTGGATGGACGCTCATGGTGTCGACGTAGCGCTGAGTGCAAACGCTCGCGATATCTCAATTGCGCACAGAGAGGTCCGGGGCGTTCGGTTACGGGATGCTCGGGAGCTGAGTGCCGATGTCTATGTCGCGGCATTGCCGGCCGACCGCTTATTGAGCTTACTGCCGGAGTCGGAAACTGCCGGCTCGCACATTTGGTCGGGGTTGAGAAACCTCGCCGTGTCGCCGATTACAAGCGTACATCTCTGGTTCGACCGCAGATTAACCGCATTTCCGCATGTCGTGTTGATCGATTGCGTTGGTCAATGGGTATTCAATCGTGGCGAGACGACTCCTGGCGAGTTCTATGTGCAGGTCGTTGTGAGTGCTGCGAGGTCATTCTCAGAGGCGAAAGCCGCGAACATTCAGAGGCAAATTGTGGACGAACTGGCCCAACTGTTTCCTGTGGGCGCGAACTTGCTACGATCTCGTGTCGTCACTGAGCATGCAGCAACCTTCAGTGCCGTCCCCGGTGTGGACCGGTGGCGACCAGGACCAGTTTCCCCACTCTCCAATCTGTTACTGGCAGGCGATTGGACCGACACCGGCTGGCCGGCCACGATGGAAGGAGCCGTCCGGAGCGGTTATCGGGCGGCTGAGGCCATCCTGGCGAGGGACGGCCGGCCAGAGACGATTGTTCAACCCGACTTACAATGACCCCTTGCGACATGAACTTCTGGAAACGAACGAAGAGGGACGCATGACGCCGTCCGCGCACGAGCCGTTGGCCAAACAGTACGACCCAAAGGCGGCTCAAAGTCGTTGGCTCGATGAGTGGGATCGGAAAGGGTACTTCCATTCTGAGCCGGACCGGTCCAAGACGCCGTACACCATTGTCATCCCGCCGCCGAACGTCACAGGCGCGCTCCATATGGGTCACGCGCTCAACAATACACTGCAAGACGTGTTGATCCGTTGGCGGCGGGCTCAGGGATTCAATGCCCTTTGGATGCCGGGTACCGACCACGCCGGCATCGCTACGCAGGCGGTCGTCGAGCGCTTGATATTCGCCCAGGAAAAGAAGACGCGACGCGACATCGGCCGCGAGGAGTTGAATCGCCGCATCTGGGCATGGAAGGACCAATACGAGAAACGCATCCTCGGCCAGCTCCGCCAGCTGGGCGCGAGCTGCGACTGGGCGCGCACGCGGTTCACGCTCGACGCAATGTGTACGAAGGCCGTCCGCGAAACGTTCTTCAAGATGTTCAAAGATGGCTACATCTTCCGCGGCAAGCGGCTTGTCAACTGGGACACACATCTGCAAACGTCCGTCGCCGACGACGAAACGTACACCGAGGATACCAAAGGCGGCTTCTGGACCTTCAAGTACCCGGTCAACGGCGAACCCGACACGTTTATCCGCTTCTCGACGACTCGACCCGAAACGATGCTTGGTGATACGGCCGTTTGCGTCCACCCGTCGGACGAGCGATACAAGCACTTGATCGGGAAGAAGGTGACGATTCCGCTCGTCAATCGCGACATTCCGATCATCGCGGACGGACAACTGGCTGACCCGGAACTCGGCACTGGCTGCGTCAAGGTGACGCCGGCGCACGACCCCAACGACTATGCCTGCTACACGCGGCATCGCGAGATCGGGATGATCAACATCCTGACAGCCGATGGCAAGATCAACGAGAATGGTGGCAAGTACGCTGGCCAGGACCGCTATGAGGCTCGCAAGTCTGTCGTAGCCGACATGGAAGCTCTCGCGTTGTTCGAGGGGATGGAAGAGCGAATCATCCCGCTCAAGTACAGCGATCGTTCGAAGTCGCCGATCGAACCATATCTGAGCGACCAGTGGTTCGTCGCGATGGACAAGCTCGGCCAGTGCGCGATGGACGCCGTCACCGACGGCCGCGTCAAGATTACGCCAGCGCGGTACGCAAAGTCGTACCTCGACTGGCTCGGCGAGAAGCGAGATTGGTGCATTAGTCGGCAACTGTGGTGGGGGCACCAGATTCCAATCTGGTACGTCGAGTGCCCTGAAGCGACGTTGCAACAGGCATTTGGCGACAAGCCCTACGTCATGTGGCGACGCGATGAGGCCGGTGCGAGGTGGCTCATTTGCTCGACCGAGGATTTGCCGCGTGAGGCACTGGGTCGTGATCACACCCTCATGCGCGATGAGGACGTGCTCGACACATGGTTCAGTTCGGCCCTCTGGCCACACTCGACGCTCGGTTGGCCGGACCAAACACCAGAGCTGAAGTACTACTACCCGACGAGCGTTCTGGTCACGAGCCGGGACATCATCACACTCTGGGTCGCACGCATGGTGCTGACCGGTCTGTACAACTGCGGCGATGTACCCTTTAAGGACGTCTATATCACGCCGAAGATCCTCGACGGATTCGGCGAAGGCATGTCGAAGTCGAAGGGCAACGGCGTCGATCCACTTGACCTCATCGAATTGTATGGGGCCGATGCGCTCCGCTACTATGTCGTTTCAATTGCGGGCGAGACACAGGATAGCAAGCTGCCGGTCGCGAACATCTGTCCGCATTGCGGTGCGACCGTGCCGGTCAAGCAAGAGCACATGTACATGCGGACAAAGAAGCTCGCGTGTCCATCGTGCAAGAAGGAGTTCCGCCCTGGCGGCCCGTGGCCGTTCGACGACCCGGAGCGGCCGACGGCCAAGCAGGGGTCCGAGCGGTTCGAGGTCGGCCGCAACTTCGCCAACAAGCTCTGGAATGCCTCACGGTTCCTACTGATGAACCTCGACGGCTACACTCCGGGGCCGGTCGACATCGCTGCGTTGCCGGTCGAGGACCGTTGGATTCTCAGTCGGCTGGCGACGACGACGAAGGACGTCACCGCGCAGCTCGAGGGCTTCAGGTTCAACGAGGTTGCGCGGACGATCTACGACTTCACATGGTCCGAGTTCTGTGACTGGTACGTGGAGATGTCGAAGGGTCGGCTGAAGGACACAGCGGGCCGAGCAACCGCCCAGCGAGTCTTGGTCGGTGTCCTCGACTCGCTGCTGCGGCTCATCCAGCCGGTTATGCCCTTTGTGACGGAGTCCGTTTGGGATGCACTGGCACAGATCGCTCCCAAGCGAGGACTGCCGGAGCCTACGATGGCAGCGGAGAGCGTCTGCATTGCTCCGTGGCCGACGTATCCGGAGTCGTGGCGCGATGAGGCGGTTGAGTTACGAGTTCGGCGGATGCAGGACTTGGTCCGGAGCGTCCGCGAGATCCGAAACCGCTACATGGTCGATGCCAAGACGGAGCTTGCGGTCACCGTCCGCTGTTCAAAAGGAGTGGCCAGCGACTTCGAGGCGCTCAAGCCGTTCATCGCGCAACTGGCCGGCGTCGGAAGCCTCACTTGCGGGCCGGATGTCGCAAAGCCTGCACAATCAGCGACGACTGTGCTCCCGGACTTCGAGACCTACGTCTCGCTAGCGGGTCTAATCGACATCGGCAAAGAGATTCAAAGGCTGGAAAAGCAGCTCGCGGAAAAGTCGAAGTTTCTGCAGGCGATGCTGGCTAAGTTGTCGAACGAGGCGTTCGTCCGGGGCGCACCGGCCGACATCGTGCAAAAACAGCGAGAACAGGCTGCTGACCTGGAGGCGCAGATTAGGACACTCGAGGCGACGCTCAAGGAGCTTCGCGGGTGACGGAAAGGCGAGTTAGCCACTCGCGCAGGTAGCGTTCACGCTCGTCGTAGGCGGCGGCGGCCTCTTCGAGACTGACCGCCGTAAACGTCACGCGCTCACCTGGCCGCAACTGACCGAGTCGGTCGAGGTCCGCTGCGATGACCTGTGCCACCTTTGGATAACCGCCGACAGTCTGCCCGTCCACGCCGAGGACGATGCACTGGCCGTCGTTGACGACCTGCACCGCTCCCGGCGCGACCGGCTCAGACACCATTTCGCGGGCCGCTCGTTCGATTGGTTGGCCAATCAGTCGCAGTCCCATGCGGTTCGACGATTGCGATACCTCGAAGTTTGGGCCGAAGAAGTGGCTCGAATCGAACCAGTCGATCTGCGGCCCCGGCATCGCTCGGATGGGCGTCGATGTGTCTCGCTTCAAAAGGACCGTACGGGAACCGCGGTCCAAAGAGGTCGGGCAAGGCAATTCCATGCCTCGGGCGAGTGGCTCCAAGGACGACCGACTCTTAAGCGCGACTGGTGTCTGTAGGCCACCGGCGACGCAGACGTAGGCCCGTGCACCGACGATCGTCCCACCAACCCGCAGCACATCGCCGGCCCGAAGCCAGTGGGTCCATCCTGACACAAGGCTTACGCTTCCAATACGCAAATCGAATGGAGCACCGAATACGACACATTCGACGTCCACAGTGGCTAGCAGGGTCGGGCCTGCAAGGCAGCACTCGAGTGCTGCCGTATCAGACGGGTTCCCGACAAGCGCGTTACCAATGGCCAACGATAGACGATCCGCGGCTCCGCCAAGCGGCACGCCGAGACTTCGACTACTCGGCCGACCGCCGTCGACGACCAGCGTTTGCAAGCCTGGTTCGAGGATGCGTAGGCTCATGCGAATGAGCGAACATCAAATCCGGCGGTGACAAGGGCCGTTCGTAGGGCGCGAGCGAACGCGACTGCCCCAGGCGTGTCTCCGTGAACGCACAGTGTCCGGACACCGCCGTCGCGCACCAGGCGCAGCGCTTGAGCTGCAGCTTCGTGCGGATCGTCAATTAGCGAATGCGGTTCGCTGCGCGGAACGAGGCTGCCATCCGGTTTGTAGCGTCGATCGGCAAATCCTTCGGGGACGAATTGGCAACGGTCGCGGCAGGCTGCCTCGAGTTCGGAAGCGGGTCGCCCAAAAACGGGCAAGCCAAAGAGCGCCGCAGCCGAGACGACCGGCTTGGCAAAATGGGCATCGCGGCACGCCAAATTGTAGAGGGCTCCGTGGGCCTTCACGTGGCTCAGTCGCGTGCCACATGCTCGAGCGACCGCATCCAGGGAGCCGACTTGGAAGACACAGTCTTCGTAGATCTCGCGCTCGCTCCGGTCGAGATCGCGGCGACCGAAGTGGACGCGGTCGGGGAAGCTGGGGTGTGCCCCAATGCGTACGCCAAGTTGGAACGCAGCCGCGGCGGTTGCGAATGCCGTCGCTGGGTCTCCAGCGTGGAAGCCGCAGGCAATGTTCGCCGTCGTTACCAATGGCAAAAGGTCGGCATCGGAACCGGAGCCTTCGCCAAGGTCACAGTTCAGGTCAACTTGCATCGGAATGACTCATGGGGGTGCATTCCAGAAATACGAACTCCCCTTCTGGCCGGCACTCGACTGCGTCACTGGATGCCGGGCAGAGTATTGTCCGACCGGGCGATAGTATGTATCGTTCTCCGCCCCGTGCGATCTCAACCTTGCCATCCAGGCCGACCAAAGCATAGCAACCGTCTTGCGGTGCGATCGCGAATGGACGATCACCGGAATACCGTCGCAGTTGAAAATACCGTGATTCGGCGAGCATTTCCACTCGCACGGGCGTCGCGGTGACCAACTTTGGCCAGGTAGGGCGGCGAGGGCCGGCATCGAAGTCGGTGCATGCGAGTCCTTCGGCCACGTGCAACTCGCGCGGCTTGCCGGTCTTGGCATCCACCCGACCCCAGTCGTCGAGACGGAAGGTCGTGTCGCTCGTCTGCTGAACCTCGAACGCGACAATTCCGGCACCGAGGGCGTGGACGGTGCCCGCTGGCAAAAACACACAGTCGCCGATTCGCGGTCCAAAACTGTGCAAACCCTCGGATGACCGGCCGCCACGTAACAGTTCCTCGAAGTCGCTTCGCGTGATCCCTGGACGCAACCCGGCGTAGATTTGGCTGCCCGGCTCGCTATCCAGAACGACCCACGCTTCAGTCTTTCCGCGAGGGAGTCCTAAGCTGCGCGCATGGCGATCGTCGGGATGGACCTGGACCGAAAGCGATTGCTGCGCGTCGATGAATTTCAGCAACAGAGGGAACTGATCGTGACGACTTGCCGATTCGCCAAATAACTCTGCACCGTGTGTGCGAACCACGTCGCGCAGCGCCTGACCGTGGCAAGGTCCATCGGCGACGCGACTAATGGCATCACCCTGATCGCTGAGAACCCACACCTCACTGACAGGGCCATCGGGCGCGGCCGGAAACATTGATGTGAGCCGTCGGCCGCCCCAGAGAGCGCTTCGGAAGATCGGGTCAAATGGCAACAGCGGAAGCATGAGGAGAGAATAGTACCGTGCGGCGGGTGCCGCAATCGTCGACCGGGCCAGCGTGTGGCACCTTGGACACAGACGGAGGTGGAAGTCAGAATGATTCCCGCGCGTTTTTCTCCCACTTTTCGCTAGACGCCGCTATCATGGCCGACAACACCACGTCTTGCGGGGGGCGCGACCTGTGGCGGACGAGCAGAAGATCGGCAAGTTTCAGATTCTTGGCCCGCTCGGCAAAGGGGCACATAGCTCGATTCTGCACATTCGACGTCAGTCGGACGGCAAGCAGTACGCGCTAAAGGTCGTCTCCATCGGCGAACCGGAAGAAAAGAAGTTCCTCGACCAGGCGGAACACGAATTCGCGGTCTCGCAGAAGCTCAACCATCCCAACCTAATCAAGATACACGCACTCGAGATCCAAAAGGACTGGCTGTTCCGGCCTAAGAAGGCACATCTCTTGATCGACTTCGTCAACGGCAAAACGCTCGACGAGGTGCCACCGTTATCCTTGCCGAAGTTGGTCTTGGTATTCAGTCAAATCGCGGCCGGCCTGGCCCATATGCATCGACGAGGAATCTGGCACGCCGACATGAAGCCGAACAACGTCATGCTGAGCCGTTCGGGCGAGGTCAAGATCATCGACTACGGCCTGGCATGGATTAAGGGAGATGCGAAGGACCGTGTCCAAGGTACTCCGGAGTACATGGCTCCCGAGACGGGCAAGCACAAGCTTATCAACGATCGCACGGACATATTCAACCTCGGCGCGACGATGTATAAACTCGCCTGCTTCCGCAACATCCCCAGGACGTTCGCCGCCAAAGACGAGATGGATATTGACGGAGAGATTTGGGAGAGTCGATTGAAGCCGGTCAAGGAGTGCAACGCGGCTGCGCCGGCTGACCTGGCAGCCCTGATTCATCGTTGTCTCTCGTTCAATGCGATGAAGCGGCCCGAGCGTATGAGCGATGTCCAGTCGGAACTGGAGAGCATTGCGAATCGCCTGTGCGAAGGAAGCGATTCGCACAAGATGCTCGAGTGGTGAGGACGCCCAATGGCAGAGTACGCCGATCGAGAGCACTACATCCCACTGCGCAAATCTGAGTTGATCGACCTACTCTGCGCCGATCGCGACGCCTCGACGGATCGGACGTTAACGCCGGAAGAGCAATCGGGCTTTCGCACGCTTTGTCGACGCATGGCGGAGTACTATCACCTGGTGTATTTCGACCTGCTCGAACAAATCAAAGAGTCCTATTCGCCATTCGACCCAGATGCGGACACGACAACGCTGCGAACGTGTTCCGATACGGATCGCGAGCGACAGCTCGACCTTCTGTTTGCCGATATCGACCGTCTCCTGGAGCGTGGTAACTTCCGCAAGCTCTCGACCGAGGAAATGCTCAAGGCGACCGAGTCCGTGAGTGCCTGGGGCATTAACCTGGACATAGACCTGAGCGTATTCGAGCGATTGGCTGTCTACTATCGAGGGGACACGGTTGGAACGCGGTCGCGGCGGCGACTCCGTAACTGGTTTCGGACCGAATCGTTCAGCGTACCCGTGTACCAGCGCATGGTCGTGGTACTCAAGCAGAAGGCGAGCAAGCGTCTCGGTCAGAATGCCGATACGCGCAGCGTGTTTCTCAAGTTCTTTAAGGACATTCCCAAGCCCGACATCGAGATGCTGCTCCCTGGTGGCCGTCTTAAGATGCCAGCGATCGAACAGGGCAAACTCGGAGCATCGGTTGTCGGCACCTTTGGCTTTGTCGCGTATAAGGTCGCCAAGGAAGTTGGGAAAGTCGTCATTAACAACCCGTTGTCGTACTATGGGCCATTCGGCCTCGTACTGTCCTACGGCTACAAGCAGTACGCAGGCTTTCAGAACACCAAGAAGACATACAGCAACCAGCTCACGCAGAGCCTGTACTATCAGAATCTCGACAACAACGCGGGCGTGTTTTTTCGGCTAATCGATGCGGCCGAGGAGCAGGAGTGCCGCGAGGCGATCCTGGGCTACTTCTTCCTTTGGCGATACGCCGGGCCAGATGGTTGGACGGCCCACGCGCTTGACGATTTCGTTGAGGCGTATTTAGAGCGCGTGACCGGCCTCAAGGTCGATTTCGAGATTGCGGATGCACTGGCCAAGTTAGAACGCCTGCGGTTTGTCGAGAAAGTGGGCGATCGCTATCGAGCAACTCCACTCGACCGCGCTGAAGGCCTGCTTGCGGATGCAGAACGGCGGTTCGTCACAGGAGACACGCCGTTCGGTGGGGGATGAGGTATGATCGAGGATTGGATCGCGGAACGAGCTCGCGGAATCGAGATGTCCGGGGTTCGCAAGATCTTCGAGTTGGCGAGAAGCCTCAAAGATCCTGTGAATCTGAGTATCGGTCAACCGCACTTCGCGATTCCCGAGCCGGTCCGAGACGCGGCGCACAGGGCGATCGATTCAGGGCACAATGGCTATACAGTCACCCAGGGCATTCCAGAACTGCGAGCGAAGATTAAGGCTTGGCTCGATCGGACCTACCATCACGACGATCGCGAAGTGCTGCTGACCAGTGGCACGAGCGGTGGCTTGCTGTTAGCGCTCCTCGCAACCATCAATCCTGGAGACGAGGTCATCCTGTTCGACCCGTACTTTGTTGGATACCCACCGATGGTGGCCGTCGCGGGAGGCGTGCCAGTCATTATCGACACGTACCCGGACTTCCGAATCGATGTCGAGCGTGTCGCCAACGCGATCACGCCGCGAACGAAGGCCATCCTTTTCAACGTGCCCGCCAATCCGACCGGTGTGATCGCGTCGGCGGAAACGATGCGAGATCTGGCATTCCTTGCGTCGAAGCGAGGCGTGTTGCTGATCTCGGACGAAATCTACCGCGCCTTCAGCTATTCGGGTCCGCTCATCGGACCGGCGGCCGCGAATGCCGAAACGCTGGTGGTCGATGGGTTTGGCAAGACCTACGGCATGACGGGCTGGCGTCTCGGTTATGCGCACGGTCCGAAGTCACTGATTGAGCAAATGGCCAAGCTGCAACAGTTCACGTTCGTCTGTCCTCCGGCACCGTTCCAACATGCGGGGATCGCGGCCTGGGATTACGATGTGTCAGCCATCGTTTCCGACTACAAACGGAAACGCGATCGACTGGTCGCTGGACTCCGTGAGAGATTCGAACTCGTCGTACCGGATGGGGCCTTCTACCTGTTTGCCGAGGCTCCACGGGGCGACGGTTCGAGTTTTGTGACCGAGGCGATTCACAACAACTTGTTGATCATCCCTGGCGGAACCTTCAGTCGGCGAGATACGCACTTCCGCGTCAGCTATGCGGCGGAGGATGCGACGATCGACCGCGGGATCGAGATTCTAAACCGACTGGCAAAACGCTGAGGGTTCGCTAGTTTGCCGAATTTGTCGAACCTGCGGACTCCGGAAAATGGGTTGACTGGAACGATACGGGCGTCAGAATGGCGCGTAGAATGGCTGCGGAGGTTGCACTCCGTACAGACTGTTCCGCACGCGCCAGCGGGATCGTTCCATTCGATCGAGAGAAGCCAAACGGGAAAGGACCAAACATGCACCGCGCTCTGGGGATGAGCTTGCTGGCACTGACCGTAGGATTGCTCGGCTCGCCGGCCATCCGTGCTGAACAGGAGGCGGACGCACCGAAGAAGTACGTCGTCCTGGTCGGCGTTAGCGACTACGGCGATGCGCAAATCAAGCAGCGCAAGACGGCTGAGCGGGATGCGGCGGCACTCTACGACCTCTTCAACGATGGTAAGTACTTTGAAGGCGACAAGGAGATTCACCTGCTGTTGGGAAAGGCGGATGAAGGGCGCAAATCCCAGACGGCCAACAAGGCGAATATCCTCAAGGCGCTGTCCGAAGTAACGGCAAAGGCCCGCAAGGATGACCTCGTCATCGTTGCACTCATAGGCCAGGGTGCACCACTCGGCGACAAGACCTGCTTTCTTGCCGCCGATTCAACGTTTAAGGACCGCGCGGCGAACGCGATTTCCTCCGACGAACTGGAGAAGGCGGTCAAAGATCTTAAGAGTCAGAAGCTCGTCGCGTTGATCGATGTCAATCTCAAGGGCTACGACGCAGGTAAAGAAGTTCTACCTGACCCGAATCTCGGCGACCTCCTTCGCGTGTTCATCGGCAACGAGGACAAGGAAGAGCACACCCTGCCACCGGGCCGCGTGGTCTTGCTCTCGGGCAATGGCTTCTCCCAGCCATTGGAGTACGAGGGGCAGGGGCTGTTCGTGAAGACCCTCATCAAAGGACTCCAGGGGGCGGCTGATTCGGATGTCGAGCCGGATGGTACGGTCTCTGTCTCGGAGATCGACGCGTATCTCGAAAAGGAGATGCCAAAAATCGCCCGGCAGATCGGAAAGACAGCCGAGGAGAAGGAGCAGGCGTCAATCGACTGGGGCGCGCGAATCAACCATTTCGGTCTCACCAGTAACCCGGAAGTACGGACGCGAGTTCTAGCGCAAATCGCCAAGCTCGACTCCTTCAAGCTCGATCCCGAGGCCGCTGCCGATGGTCGGCGACTGCTTGAGCGAGTGCCGAAACTCAAGGCGGAACAGGAACTGCGCAAGGCCTATCAATCGCTTGTGGCCGGCACGATTGCCGTCGAAGAGCTCTCGAAGCAACGAGCAGAGAACCTCGCGGCACGGAAGCTATCGGAGGAAGATGCACGCGAGTTCGCTGACCGAGTCTTTCTCGGCGTCGAGATGGTGCGCCGGCAGTACGTCAAGGAACTCAACGCCGGTGAAATGGTCAACTGGGCCATTCGCGGCCTCTATCGCAAGTTGGAGATCAAGACGATCCCCACCGAAATCAAGGAGAAACTCGACAAGGTCAAAGACGCCCGCAGCCGTGAATTGAAGGATCTCCTGACCGAAGTGCGGGTTCAGCTTGGCAAGCGCGAGGACTTAGCGAATAAGAAGGACGTCGATATCGCCATGATGATGATGATGGCGAACCTCGATCCTTACACGACGTACATCGACAAGGAGCAGAAGGACAAGGCGGAGATGGAGTTCAAGGGGCGGTTCTACGGTATCGGCATTCAGATTCGTCGATCGTCGGAGAAGAATGCTCTGCTTGTCGTTTCTCCCATCAAGGACAGCCCGGCCTATAAGGCCAAGTTGATGGCGGGCGACCTCATCACCGAGATCGTCACTGACAAGGACGATAAGGGTCGTGAGTTGCCGTCTCCGCAGAAGTTCAGCACGCAAGACATGAAGACTGAGACGGCGGTCAAGCACATCCTTGGTAAGGAAGGCACCGAAGTGTCGGTAACCGTCCAGCGCGAAGGTGAGGCTCAGCCCCGTACTTTCACCCTCAAGCGGGGACTCGTCCAGGTCGAGACGGTTCTGGGAGCCAAGCGCAAAGACGACGACACTTGGGACTTCTACATCGATCCGGTTAACAAGATCGGTTACATCCACCTCACGCAGTTCGCGCCGAATTCCTATCGCGATATGCTGGAGGCCGTGAAGAAACTCGATCGGTCGGGTTTGAAAGGATTGGTCCTCGACCTCCGCAATAACCCCGGCGGTTTGCTCGACCAGGCCGTCAATATCTCCGACATGTTTATCGACGACGGGCTGATTGTGACGATTCGCCCGCGCGTTGGTCAGGAGATGCCGTATTACGGGCAACACGAGGGTAGCTTCGAGAAGTTCCCCATGGTGTGCCTCATCAACAATGGCAGTGCCAGCGGTAGCGAAATCGTGGCCGGCTGCCTTCAAGATCACAAACGGGCCATCGTCCTGGGCGAACGGAGCTACGGCAAGGGCAGTGTCCAGCACATCCAGCCATTCGCTTCAACCGATGGCGAGATCAAGCTTACGACCGCGTCGTTCTGGCGGCCGAACATGAAGAACCTGAACAAGACGAGCGTCAAGGACTACAAGACAATGACGCCCGAGCAGTTGGAAAAAGAAGACTGGGGCGTTCGGCCGGATTCCGACTACGAAGTCAAACTCGATCGTAAGGAGCGGTTCGACTTGGATATGAACCTGCGCGAGCGGGAGATCATTCCGCGACGCGAGGGCGCGGCCAAGGAACCGAAGCCGCCGTTTGTCGACCGTCAGTTGGAAAAGGCGTTGGAGTACCTGCGGTCCAACATGAAGACGGCAAAGAACGAGCAGGGCAAGAAGGCCGGCTGAACCAGCGGACCTCAGACATTACCCAGACCCACCGATGTACATCGGTGGGTCTCGTCTTTTTCTAATGCGCTGTTGCTTACCATCGGCGTGTGGGGAATGGTTACTTGAGGCGAAATTCGCCGCGGCCCACAGAATCCCCTGTGGTCCACACCTTCCCAGGCTCCTGAGGTTCGGAAATGTCCCGAATGCGTTGGGCCGCCGCCTGTTGGGCAGCCGGTTTCGTTGCTATGGCTGTCGGCTGTGCAAGTACGGCGCGCCCGATGCTCTTTTCGCGCAATCGCTCGGAGCCACAGCCGGTGCCGGGTGCAGGCTTTCCGGTTGGCCCTGTTGTCAATGAGGGGCCAATCATCACCGAGGGCGTTCCTATGGCACCCGGTGGGGCGTATCCTGTTGCGCCGGGTGGAGGGTATCCTGTCGTGCCGCCAGGCCAGCCGCCCGTTTATCCGACCAACCCGCCACCGCCACAAATACCGGCACCGTCTGCTGCGCCTATCAGCCCATTGCCCGTTGGCCCACAGCCGCGCACGACTCCGCAAAACCCAAGCACACCGGCCGCTCAGCCAAAGCGGTCGGTGTGACAACAAAAAGGGGGGCGGGCCGGCGCGTGGGGGGCACCGGCCCGCGGGCGAGGGGGTGTATTACTTGCGGTCGCAACCTTCCGTGGGAAGTACTGGCTTGCGAAACGGAGCTGGCGCGAGCGCTGGCATTGTCGCAGTGATCTTCTTCGGGTCGTACGTCGTGAATGGCTGACGGGGTTGGACCGGCTCTACGACCGATGCACCGCCCGCCTTCGTGAAGTGCGCCGTCTGGAGCACTGGCCCCATGGCCGGTGGAGCAGCATTCGCGGCGACAGGCGCGGGCCCTACGACTGCACCCGGCTGACCGCAGCTGGCATCGCATGGACATGCCACGTGTGGGGGGCACGGAAACAGCGCATAGGTCGGTGGATGGCAGCAGTAGCTGTGGCAACAGTTGCCCTTTGCGCACAAGGGCCGATAGGAGATCCACGCCAAGAGGCGCTTGATTGTGTGATGCTCGCTACCGGCCGAGTCGCACGACTTACTACAACTCGTGCAACCGTTGTCGCAGCCGGGAGCGACTCCGTCGGCAGGTATCTGTGCTAGGGCCGCATTGACCGTCACCCCCCAGATCATTGCTCCCAGCACGAGTCTGGTCTTCCGCATCGCTTTGGCCCTCCGGGCCACGGTGACGGGGCACAGGTGGCCGTCCTTGGCCGCCTTCTGCATACCCATCGTCCAGCAGTCACATCCAGCCGAACGGGAAAGATCGGGTCGATCGTGCCGATCGTCTGTCCATGTCGTCACAGCCCGCACAGCTTAACAATCGTACAATGCCCCACCGACAACAGAGACGACGAGATGACTGCATTTCGAGCGAACCTTGCAGCGTCAGACGCGCGACCCATCACCGATGATGTCGTGCGGAACGCCGTGGCCGATGCGATGGCGTCGAGCAACTTCGTAGGACGACTTCGTCATCAATTGGAATTCACGAACGAGCGTTGCGAAGAAGTCTTCTGGGAGCTGTTTCATGGTCACGCGCTTGACGAGTCAAAGACGCGCGAGCGAAGGCGATTCGTCGCCTGGTCCATTGGGGCAAAAGGCGAATGCGAACCCCTCGTGGCCGTGCGCTGGGATCATGAGTCGCAGACCGTCCATGTAACTCGCAGCATTTTGTGCCGCATGCCGGAAGCCTTCGATGCCGGTGGCGGCGTCATCGATTCACGCATGACGATCCGCCGTCAACGGGAGCTTGTCGGTTCGATCGATCTCGCCGCAATCCAGTCGGCTGGGCACCTGCGCGACCGTCTCGCCGAGCTGCTCTTCTATGCGGTCGTCGGACTGAGTCGCCTGCCGTTGACCTCGGTGGATTCGCCGCTGCCGCAGTTTTCGCTCGGTGAGTTGTCGTATTGCTACCGCGCTGCAGATTCCGATCTGGCACCGATTGAGCGAGTGAAGCGCCTGGAGTTTGCTCTTCGAGCGGCTGGCCGCGGGGGATTCTCGGCCGCCATGAAGCCGGGCGATGACGATCCAGACGAGTCCGACCCTTGTGACAGTGAACTTCACCAACCGTGGGAGGACGTGTCCGAGCGCTTCCTGCCCATGTTTGACATGGCCGCTCTCTCACCGTGGACCGATTTCGTGGCACACGCAATCGCATGGCTGCGATTCCGCGATGGCCCCGGCGGAACGCGCCGATTCTCACTCCTTGCTCGCCTCATGGTCCGCATCGCGAGACACCTCAACGCATATGACCTTGTGACATTTCATCACTTTGGAGCCAATTACCCTGATGCCTTGCTTGTCGAGCAATGCCTGCGGGAACTGCTTACCGCCCCGGTGCCCGCGCGTGATGAGGATTGGCGAAAGGGCGTTCGAGCGGCGGCGATCGTGGCTTGCGAGTATGCTGGGCACCTGGTGCCAGACTCACCGACCTCAATGGGCGACGCATCTCGTGTGCTACCCGAGTCGTTCCCGCCGATTCCCGAAGTGCAGATTGCGACGCCGCACGCGAGAACGCGTCGCTTGTTCGAGGATGGATCGTTGCTATCGTCGTCGCTCGTGCGCGATTGCCTGGCCGAAACCGGTCGCGCAGACGCGTTGATCGAGTTAGGGACAGCACTGTTCATCGACCGACCGCTCGGAGTTGGCAAGATGCCGGGCGAGCCCGATTACACCTGGTTAGGCTCGCATCTCCTCTTCAGCCGAACGTTGGCGGAAAAGCGGCTACGAAAACTCGCACGGCATGGTCATCTCGTGCCAGATGCCGATGCGGCCAACCGCTGGCGTCGATGTCTTGATGCAGTCTCCGTGGACGGGGTGCCATTGTCACGCCGCGATGCTCCCAGTCGGCCTGGCGTGGCGTCGCTCCAGGACGCATTCATGATCGCCGATGATTTCGTTGTGATGCGGTCAACGCAGCGGGCGATTCGCGATTTTCGCCATCAATATGATTGCTCGCAACTCGTCCGATCCCTTCCATTCGCGGAATGGCAAGCGATCATGGCAACCGTGACGGACGAATGTGTCAGGTTAACGGTATACGACCGAGACTTCCGACCGCGGATCGATCTGGAAGCCGATCTGTCGCGTGGTTTCGTGCGGGCTGGCGGGACCGAGTATGTTGCCGCCGGTTTTCGCGTCATCGGCAACGAGGCTGTTGTCGTTCAAGCGCAATCATCGTAAAGCCCCGGCCACGCCGCAACGGTTCTCGGCGCGTGCCGAATCCTTCGCTTCGTCGCGGGAAATCCAAGGGAAACGGAATCGCTTGGTGCGTCCTGCGTAGCAACGATGAGCTGGGCCGATGAGCCGGCTCGCGTCAGCGACAGTCGAGCCGCCTCCGCGGCGATTGTCGGTCGATTACACTCCTGGCTGAGATGCAACGCAATCAGCGACTGAAGGTGCGTCTGTGCCGTGTCGCCGAGAAATGCTTCCACGAATTCGCTAGCCTGGCGGTTCGACAAGTGACCCTCATCGCCCATGACTCTGCGGATTAGCGCAGGCGATCGACGGCTCGTCAGTTGGAGCCGTTCGTCGTGATTGAATTCGAGTGCGAGGACATCGACACCGCTAAACGCATCGACGAGGTCGTTGTCCCAGACGCCGAGGTCAGCTGCATAACCGAATGACCACGATGGGCCAAATAGCCCGCGCAGGCCGTCGAACCGAAATGCAAACGTGGCGTGGCTATCGTGCGAAACGGGACGCGGCGTTGCGATGATGTCAGTTGCGATGGAGAAAGGATCGTGGGCGGCATAGAGTCGAACTCGGTTTTCTGCCGTCAGCGCCCGAAAACCGGGTGACCGTGAGCGGAGCCAATCCGCGTGAGTCGAGTGGCAGTGGAATTCGATTCCGAGGCGGACGCAGTGGCTAAGCGCACTCTCGGTCCAATGGTCACCGTGGGTGTGGGTGAGAACGACGGCGCGTATCAGACTCCATGTACGGCCAATGGCGGCCAATCGCCGGGCGATTTGACGCGAACCCAACCCGACGTCGACTAGGATGCCACCGTCGCCCGATTCGAGCAGACACGAATTTCCCCGGCTACCGCTGGCCAAGGGCACAATTGTCGCGGCCATCAGTAGTTCGCTGGTCCCTTCATCTTGGAACGAATCACATGGTCGAGCGAGACCAAGCCCGCGCCCGTCGCGGCCAGCGCGGCCGCGGCGAGGATCAGTACAAAGTTGTATTCGTAACCGCCATCCTTAATCGCAAATCCATGCGAACCGTGGACCGTTACGACTGCGCCAATCATGATCGCGATGATCGCAAGGCTTGCAACTCGTGTTAGGAGTCCCACCGCGATTGCAATGCCACCGATCAATTCGCTCCATGCGACAATGGCTTGGACTAACGCGGTCGGCGGGTTCGGCATTTGATTGGCCCAGCCCATACCGTGCTCGACGTTGACTTTCGCCAGTCCGTGGAAGATGAAGACGGTAGCCAACGCCAATCGTAGCAAAGCTGGTGTCAAGACACGCCGCGCAAAGCTCTCGATCATGGGTGTGCCTCCGCCGAGGAGATTGCTGCGACCAGCGTAGCGAATATACACGGGTGTGTCAGTAGCAGCCGGCCGACCCGCTTGTTGGCGATCCTTGTGGGTTGAGCCGCCGAGTGATATTCTGAAGCAACGGAAGGCTGAGGAACTGTGTGATGGCAGATATGCAGACGATTCTCATCGTGGACGACGATCACGAACTCGCGGACGGTCTGCGGATGGTTCTGGAACGCCAGGGCTATCGCGTGATTCGCGCTAGCGACGGGCACCAGGGTAAGCAAGCAATCTATCAGCAGCGGCCCGACTTGGTGATTCTCGACATGATGATGCCGCGCATGGGCGGCTACCCGGTCCTTGAGCACTTCAAGGGAAAGCCAGATGCGCCACCGATCATCATGATCACGGCAAACGAAGGCAGTCGCCACAAAGCCTATGCGGAGTACCTCGGCGTTATCGACTACATTCGAAAGCCGTTTCCGATGGAACGGCTCTTGGAAGCGGTGACAAAGAACTACGCCCGACGCCGCTACCAGCTGAAATCTGCAGATTAGATCGCATTTCCTGAATCCGTAGTGACCCCAGGAGCCGCGAGCGTGAGCGAGCGAGGGCTCCGCTCGCTCGCGGCTCCCAACGACGCTACAGTTACTTGAAGGGCGCTATCTCTCGACTCGCTGTAGGTGTGGGCAAGTGCGAGGCAGCCAGGCATTGGGCTGACGTGACTTACGCTGAGACGCTATTGGCTATCTGCGCCTCAAGATCGGTCAAACGTTCAAGTTGCTGGTCCCGCGCCCCGCGCGTCACAGTGTAGATTCCGGGTGTGTCGAGTTTCTCACCGGAAACGAGCCGACACGCGGCCTGCCGCTCGAGTGCGTTGCGATACCATTTGGCGAGGCATGCTTCGCAGGCCAAGCCGTACGTCTTCAATTCCCAAGTGACTCCGTCGGTCCATCGGGCGGCGATCTTAAAGACCGCACGGCGGTTGCAGCCTTCCGTGTAGCACCGAATCGGATATGGGGGCATCGGCATAAGTGGTCAGAAATCGGCGGGGTAAGGGATGTCCTGTCCTTGCAGAGCGGCCAACGCGTTCATGGCGGCCCTTTGTTCGGCCTCTTTCTTGTTGATGCCCCACGCAGCGGGATAGCGCTGTTTGCCGAACTCAGCAGCGACCTTGAAGCACTTGTTGTGATCGGGCCCCTGTTCGTCGAGGACTCGGTAGCGGGGCGTGTCACCGAATTTGCGCTGAGCCATTTGCTGTAGGCTCGACTTGTGATTGCCGTGGCCGCCTCCAGCCGCCAATTCGATCTCGGGTACGATCATGTCGAGAAGGAACGTCTTCGCTGCCTCCAGTCCGCCGTCGAGGTAAATCGCGGCGACCAACGACTCAAACACATCCGCGAGCATGTTCGACGGCACATCGTAATGCGAGCTCATTCCCTTCCCGAGGAAGAGGAAGTGGCCCAGATGCAGCTTCTTGCTCATTCGGGCACACACGCGCCGGCTGACGACGGCGGACTTGACTTTCGTCATGTCGCCTTCTTCGTACTCGGGATAGCGAATGTAAAGCTGCTCACAGCAGACGAGGCCAAGGACCGAGTCACCCAGGAACTCCATCCGTTCATTGGATGCAAGGCGGTGGTTCGCACCGGACGTGTGCGTCAGGGCAGCCCGCAAGAGTTCCGGCTGTCGGAAACGGTATCCAATGGTCTCCTGGCACTCTTCGAGGATTTCCGCCTCGGCGGAAAGGGTAACCTGAGCCATAACACATAAGTCGCACTAGAAGGGAGCGAGTATGAGAAGTTTTACCAGCTTGGGCAATCTCTGTCAATTCACCACGAAACACTGAGAGTCGGCCCGCGAGCCTGACGCCCGGATTTCCATCGCTTTCGGCCGACCTTGCCGAGTATGATGATAATGATGGCAAATCCAGGTCGCCTTGTGAAATTGCTGGAATAACTCGACCGCGCTTGCGTTGCCTAGACCGGATAGGCCGCAGTGCCTCGACCGTCCAGAAACATATCGTGAGGAGGTTTGACGACCATGCCGAAAACAGCCCACTGGCCAGTTGCTATCGGTCTTATCGTCGGGGGTGTGATCCTTGGCCGCTACGGCGGTGACTCCCGACTTCAGGGTCAGGCGCCAACGGACGGAGCACCGATTCCGCGCGAGCTGACGTCGTACCGCGATCTCGTGAAGCATGCCTTGCCCGCAGTCGTGAGCATCGATGCCAAGACGCAGTCGCGCCGGGGTGCGATCTTCCCTGGCGGCCGTCCTGATGGCGATCGCGAAAACACGTTGGGCGCTGGTTCTGGGGTAATCGTCGATGCTTCGGGCGTCATTGTGACAAACAACCACGTTGTCGATGCGGCCGAATCACTTGAGATCGTGTTGAACGACGGTCGCAAGTTCACAACCAAGGACTACAAACGCGACCCGAACTCCGACCTCGCCGTTGTCCGCGTCAAGTCGGATTCCCCGCTACCGTACCTCCCGTTTGGCGATAGCAGCCAGATGGAAATCGGCGACCGGGTACTGGCGATTGGTTCACCCTTCGGGCTGAAGGGTACCGTGACGCATGGAATCATCAGTGCCAAGGGTCGTGACTTGAAGCTGAATCGCTATGACGATTTCCTGCAGACGGACGCGGCGATCAACCCCGGCAACTCCGGTGGACCGCTCATCAATCTGTCGGGCCAGGTCATCGGCATCAACTCCGCGATCAAGACGGCTGGCTCTGGCGGATTCCAGGGCGTTGGTCTGGCGATCCCGAGTAACATGGCGAAGAAGATCATGACCCAGTTGCTCAAGGATGGCGTGGTCAAGCGCGGGTATTTCGGCGTTACGATGTATGAGGACTTCTCTCCTGAGATTGCCGCGCTCCTGGGTGCCCCGAAGGGCGGTGCGGCGATCGCCACGATGGAACCAAATTCTCCGGCTTCGAAGGGTGGCCTTCTCGTTGACGACGTGGTCACGTCGATCAATGGGCAGCCGATTCGAGAACAGCGTGAGTTGATTCGCGTGGTAGGAGAGTCTCCCGTCGGCGAGGCGGTCGATGTCGAACTGCTCCGTGATGGAAAGCCGGTCAAGCTAAAGGTGAGTCTCGGTGAGCTGCCGTCGGTCGAAAGAGGGGCAGCCGCTTTCTCGCCAGTCGAGGACGCCGAGCGCGTGGCCGTCCGTAAGGCAGGTTTGAATCTGATCGACGCCATGAACCGCAACAAGGATGGTGCAGCCGCGGTCGCCACTGCGAACGGCATCGCCGCTGGCGCGGGGGTTCAGCCGGGCATGTACATCGTCCGCGTCAATCGCAAACCGGTTGCAAGTGCGGAAGAGGCCAAGTCGGCAATTGAATCGGGCGATTTGAATGCCGGTGTGCTGGTTCACGTGCAGTACCGGACGCGAAGCGGCCAATGGACCTCCCGATTGGCTCTGCTCAAGTCGCGCAGTTGACCCTGGTGCGGGTCGGTAACGTCGGTTGCCGACCCGTCCTATCTAGTACGGCTTCCCGGACAATACTCAGCTTGTCGGCCCACCAGTAGTCGCGGGTGAGCCGTTCCCGGCCCGCTGTTCCCAAGCGGGATCGCAATTCTCGACATTCGATCAGACGGTCAATGCCGGTCGCAAGGCGATCGATGCAGCCACAATTCACAAGCAACCCGTCGCGCTCATCGCGAATGACGTCGGCCACGCCGCCGGCTCGATACGCGATATTTGGCACTCCATTCGCCCAGGCCTCAAGCAGTACCAGCCCAAAAGAATCCGATCGACTCGGTAGTGCGAATACGTCGATCCCCGCAAAGAAGTCTCGCTTGCCTTGGTCCGACAGGACTCCCATACGACGAATGGAACCGGTCGGCGCAAATCGCTCGTAGAATCGACAGAAGTTCGGCATTTCGGGCCCGGCCAGCACGAGCACAAAACGTCGGCCTGATCGCCAGAGGCGCTCGGCCGCGACCAGAAGATCCACAGTTCCCTTTTCGACGCTGTTGTTGGCGAGGTGGCCAATGACAACCTCATCGGGACTGACACTCCATTGTCGCCGGGCGGCTTCGCGCGATCCACCCGTACATTCCGATGGATCGACCCCAAGACCCTGGAGGACAACGCGCGACTCTTCGACGCCAGAGTCGAGTACGGCATCCCGTTCCGATGGCGTCTGCACGAAGACGCAATCGGATGTCCGCAGGAGTGCGCGGAGTGGTGATGACAGGTAGCTTCGCCGCGTCCTGGCGTCACCGAGGTGAAGGAACGGCGTTAGGAAGAATGGAATGCCAAGCCGTCGTGCGAGTCGTAACCCACATGCGATTGGGAACGCATATGGAAACGCTGTGGCGTGAACGGCGTCGTAATGCGTCTCGCGTTGCCCGGCCTCACGCCACATCGCTGGGGCGATTGGGTTACAAGGTAGTGTGAGGCACTGCCATGTCCGGTGTGGGACTAGCGATAAGGGCTTGAGAAGCCATCGTCGGCCCCGCATGCGCCACAGGCCGAAGCGCCGAACCTGCACATCAGCCTCGTACTCCGTTCCGATGGGCAATGACCGTGCCCTGGGCGTCCAGAATGCAGTCAGGTCAAGGGCAGTCGTAGTCCATACGTCTACCGTATCGCCGGCCGTGGCGTGGTACTGGCTCAGTCGCCGAAAGTAACTCTCCGCCCCGCCCAGGGCGGGCGGATAGCGTTGAACGAAGTGAGCTATTCGCATCCTTGCGAACCCTTGCCAGATTTCATTGGCGTGAAGCGCGTTCGTCACGGTAACATAGCCAACGCGCCCGCGCCAATTGCACGTTGTCGCCCGAGGAGATGACCGCTCGAATGTCGATCGCGATCTCGCAGCTGGCTGGCCGCGTTCAACCCTCGGCAACCATTGCCGCCGCCGCCAAGGCTCGGCAATTGAGGGCGTCTGGTGTTCAAGTGTACGACTTTAGTCTCGGCGAGCCGGATCAGCCGACGCCGGAGCATATCTGTCGTGCGGCTGCCGACGCCGTTCGGGCGGGACACACGCACTACACGCCGGTGGCTGGCATTCCCGAAGTCCGCAATGCCATTGCCGCGTGGTACAAATCGTTTCACTCGTACACCGTCGATCCTGCCCAGATCGTCGTGTCGAACGGGGCAAAGCACTCGCTGCACAACGCTCTCGTCGCGACATGCGGCCCCGGCGATGAGGTCATCATTCCCACGCCGTATTGGGTCAGCTACAGCGATCTGGTCGCGATGGCTGGGGCGACGCCCGTCCTGGTGTCGACGACCATCGAGTCAGGCTTCAAGCTTGCACCCGAGCAAGTTCGAGCGGCAATCACGCCCAGAACGAAAATCGTGATGATTAACTCCCCGTGCAATCCCACGGGAACGGTCTATCGCCGCGAGGAACTTGAGCAACTCGTGGATGTGATCCTGCCCTCGACCGCCGGGATTCTAAGCGACGAAATCTACGAGCAACTGTGTTACGGTGATGCGAAACCGACGTGCGTAGCCACCCTGCGCCCCGCACTCGCAGATCGCACCATTACCGTAAGTGGGGCTAGTAAGAGCTACGCAATGACTGGATGGCGGATGGGGTGGGCCATCGCACCGCTCGCTGTTGCCAAGGCGATGGCGGACATTCAGAGTCAGGAGACGAGCTGCCCGTCGAGTGTGAGTCAGTACGCGCTGGTCGCGGCGTTAACGGGGCCACAGGATTGTGTGGCCGCAATGCGTCACGAATATGAAATGCGTCGCGAGCTCGTCGCCAAACGCCTGGGCGCGATTCCGAAGCTGAAACTGCACATTGGCGACGGGGCGTTCTATGCCTTTTTCGACGTGTCGGCCTACTTTGGGCGATTCGGGACCGATTCACTGAGCTTCTGTTCCGCGTGTCTGGAGTCGGCCCACGTGAATTTCGTGCCCGGCTCCGCCTTTGGCTGCGAGGGGTTCGTCCGAATGTCGTACGCTGCGAGCCGGGATACGATCGAACAGGGCCTGAGCCGCTTTGCGGCCTGGCTCGCAACGTAATCCGCGGGAGGGCAGGCCGTGGCTATCCTACTCATCACCGAAGACGAGGTTCGCGAGCTTCTGACGATGGGCGATGCCATCGTCGCGGTGGAAGCAGGGTTGCGGAAGTTGGCGCTCGACGAAGGCGAGAATGTGCCTCGCACTCGGTGCCGGACCGACCACGCAATGCTGCACGTCATGAGTGCATCGGCCAAGTCCCTGGGATCGCTGGGCTTCAAGGCGTACTCGACGACCAAACGTGGCGCGAAGTTCCTCGTCGGGCTTTATGACGGCAAAACCGGCGATCTGTTGGCCCTGATTCAGGCCGACCACCTGGGCCGCATCCGCACGGGGGCCGCTACGGGCGTCGCCACGAAGTACCTGGCTCGACCTGAGGCCACGACGCTAGGCATTTACGGCACAGGGAAACAGGCGAGGACCCAGTTGTTGGCGATCGCCTGCGTCCAAACGCTTTCTTCGGTGCGCGTCTATAGTCCGACACCTGAGAATCGTTCGCGGTTTGCGAAAGAAATGTCGGCCGAGGCGGGCGTATCCGTGGAGCCTGTCGATTCACCACAGCTCGCAGCCGAGGGTATGGACATCGTTGTCACGGCGACCGATAGTCGCGAGCCGGTGTTAAAAGGTGAATGGCTGACGGCCGGCGTGCACGTCAACGCCATTGGATCCAACTTCCTTGGTAAGCGGGAAATCGATGGCGAAGCGATTCGTCGGTCAGACGCAATCGTTGTCGATAGTCGGGACCAAGCGAAACTCGAAGCCGGCGACCTACTGCCCGCGATCGAAGACGGCTCGCTTCAATGGTCGAACACCCTGGAACTGAGCGCCGTATTGGTCGGACGGGTTCAGGCTCGGCAAAAGCCTCGCGACATTACGCTCTTCAAGTCCGTCGGTTTGGCGATCGAGGATGTCGCTGTCGCCGCGCGGGTCGTCGCCCTAGCTCAACAGCGAAAGGTCGGTCGTGAAATCGACTTTTGACCTACGTGACGACTTATCAAAATAGTCCGTGAAGCGGGCCGCCGCGAGCCGCCAGCGATTCAATCCGCTGTACGACCTTTGGGTCCTCTTCAAGTGGTGGAGCGTGGTGCGGCTTGGTACGGGCATCGATCACAAGTGGTCCGTTGCACCCCCAGTGCTTCTGGTGAGTGAACGATCGAACGCCGAAAATATCGGACGCTGGGTTCGATCGCGTAAAGGTCACCCAGAGCCAATTGCCCAGACTCGCAGCGGAAAACGCGCTGTCGTTGACGAGGACAATCAATGGAAGTGCCTCAAGTCCCGGCGCGCCGTCCAGGCTTTCGCAAAACCGCGTGCATGCGGACTCGGCTTCGACAGAATACCCAGGCGCGGTGACGGCAGCGATGCCGGGGAGGACCAACCGCGGGGCGTCGAACCCAGAGGGAAGGCGAACGGTGGTGGGCCACGTTGTTGCCAACGTGCGTTGTTTCGGGCCGGCGGTTGCGAATACGACCTTGGATCCCTCATTGAGGGCCGTGCCTGAGTAGTCGAGAGTGTCCATTGTCGTACACGTCTGAAAATGCAAGTCGGTGTGCCAGTCGATCCGTTCGAGCAAGTGGCGAAGAAAGGCTGGGATGTCGTGAATGTCCAGGTCTGGCGCGTCCTCCTTGGCGACGATGAACAAGTACTTGGCGAGCGAAAGCTGCCCTTGGCCGAGAATGGCGTTCGAGATTGTCAGCAGCTCCTGCGGTTTTCGCGGCGAAGCGTAGGGTACGTACCGTTCGCTCCCAATGGCTAGCAGGAGAGGATGGACACCCGCCGCATCGACGGCGTGGATCGCATGGACGCCCGGTACGACTGCTGGAATGGCGGGGCCGCTGATCTCGTGGATGATGGCTCCCAACGATGTGTCTTCCTGCGGCGGACGACCGACGACCGTAAACGGCCAGATGGCTCCCGGCCGGTGCGTGACGCGCTCGACATCGAGAACGGGGAACGGGTGCGCCAAGCTGTAGTAACCAAGATGATCGCCAAACGGCCCCTCGGGCAATGTCGTCGAACCGACAGTGCCGCTGATGCAAAAGTCCGCGTCGACAGCGACGCCGGGTCCGCCATCGGGATAGGCAAGGCGCACACGCCGGCCGCCGATCGCTCCTGCGAAAGCCAATTCCGGCATCCCCTCGGGGAGGGGCATCACGGCCGCGAGTGTTAGCGCTGGTGGGCCACCCACGAAGATGTTGACCCGAAGGGGCTTGTTGGCCGCGAGTGCCTGGGCGTGATGAACGCCGATTCCGCGGTGAATCTGATAGTGCAGGCCAACCTGTATGTCGGGACGATATTCGTTGCCGGAAAGTTGGACTCGGTACATACCGAGATTGGAGTGTCGCCAACCCGGTCGATTGGGATCCTCCGTGTAAACGAGGGGCAAGGTGACGAACGCTCCACCGTCGTTGGGCCAGCATTTTAACTGGGGCAACTTGCTGATCGCTGTCGCACACTCTAACACAGGGCCGCGGCGGACGCGCTTGGGCAGCGAATGCCAAATCGTTCGCGGCAGACCTGCCAAGCGACGCGCTTTCTTGAACGTCTGGCCGAGGTCGGCCTTCAATTCGACTAGTACGCGAACGGCTTCGAGCGTATCCCGGAAGAGGAATCGCGTTCGTTCGAGTGTACCAAACAGATTTGACACCATTGGGAAGTCGCACCCGGTCACGCGTTCAAACAGAACGGCTGGCCCGCCGGCCGCGTAGACCCGCCGGTGAATGGCTGCGGCTTCGAGATTCGGGTCGACCGGTGTCTGGATACGAACGAGTTGCCCAGTTTGTTCCAAGTCAGCAAGGCACGCTCTCAAACTGGCATATCCCATACGACGACCCCGTCGGCGACGCTATCCTCACTATGGTAATCGCGAGTCGATCCGTCGCGTCTACTGTGAACCAGTTTCCGAGCCGCCGCGTATTGACCCAAGATACGCGTCGATATAACGTAGTTAAACGATCGACGCCATCGTGCGAGTACGGTGGGACGCTTTATGAACATACGCCGTGCCTTTACGCTGATCGAACTGCTGGTGGTTATGGCCATCATCGCCGTGCTGATTGGGCTGCTTCTGCCCGCGGTCCAGAAAGTGCGCGAGGCGGCAGCACGGACGAAATGTCAGAATCACTTGAAGCAGATCGGACTCGCGTTTCATAACTACCACAGCAACTACGGCCAGTTTCCTTCAGGATACACTTCCCGCCGGACTGTCGAGAATGGTCCGGGCCTTGGGCCGGGATGGGGATGGGCCGCGATGCTGTTGCCGTACGTGGAGCAGGCGCCACTCTTCCGTCAAATCGACTTCAGCCGCGACATTGCAGACCCAGTGAACCTAAGCGCTCGAACGACGACGGTGCCCGTCTATCTCTGCCCATCGGATGACCCGACCGATCCGACATTCGCCGTTCGCAACGAATCAGGCGGAACGCTCTGCGAAGTGGCATTCGCCAACTACGTTGGAGTGGCAGGTACCGCAGAAGTCACTACGTTCCCCGACACGGGAAACGGGGTATTGTTCCGCAACAGCAAGGTCCGCTTGACCGACATTACGGATGGGTCGAGCAATACCCTATTTGCTGGCGAACGCGGCAGCCAACGTTCACCGCAGACGACATGGGTCGGTGCCGTGACCGGAGCGGTCGTTCCACCATTGAATCCGGCGTATGATGCGGAAGGCCCGCCCGTTCTTGTCCTGACGAATACGGGGACAGCCGCGGACGGTCGCGTGCCGAATAACGCACTTGAGCACGTCGAGGACTCGAACAGCCGCCACACAATTGGCGTCAATTTCCTGTTCGGTGATGGTTCTGTGCGGGTAATTCAGAACACGGTGCGACCGGCCCTCTGGCAAGCGGTTGGAACGCGAGCGGGTGGCGAGGTCGTGTCGTTCGACTTCTAACGTGTTGAACGGGTCGGCATCACCCGACGCTGGCTAGTTCGACGTGCGGTGGTTCGGCCGCCGGCATTCCCTTGGGCAGTTTGACGACCAGAACCGAGCACGGTGCGTTCCGCAATGTCTGCTCGGCCACAGACCCCATCAGCATCCGTTCCAAGCCAGTGCGACCGTGGGTGCCCATGACCACGAGATCCATGTGCGCGTCAGCGGCATAGCGCGGTATTTCGGTCGCTGGGTTACCCTCGATCATGACGTGACTGACGGGAATACGCGGGTTGCTCGGACGAATCTGCTCCAACTGTGAGTGCCAGTATGCCTTCTCCGACGCCGCATCGGGCATGGCGCCGTCGGTTTCCTTCGGCCCAGGATAGACGTAAAGAACTGTCAGGCTCGCACCATGCGTTTCCGCGAGTGCGACAGCATGGAAGTACGCCTGATTGGAGTACGAGGAGAAGTCTGTTGGGTAGAGAATCTTCTTGACGTTAAACATGGCCGGTCTCCTTCGGCCCTCGTTGGACCGGGCAGGATGGGCCACTCTCCAAATTAGGTGAGTGTCACACCCCTGATATCCTATCGGTTCCGTCTAGCGGCAGCAATCGGCTGTAAGGTCGTGCTAGTTCAACTCTACGGCTTCCTCCCAGTGCGCATAGAGCTGCTGGAGGAGTTGTTTTGTTTCCTCAAATTCCTTCATCGTCTCGCGGACACGGTCGGCGTCACGGTACAGGTCACCCGACGCTAGCAACTGCTCCAGCTCCGCGACTCTCGCTTCTCGAGTTGCGATCTCGGCTTCCAGGTCGTGGGCCTTCCGATAGGGGTACTGCCTCTTCCTCTTCGCCGGCTTGGACGGAGGTCCTGTTGTTGGGGCGGACGCGGGCTTCTTCGGTTGGGCCTTATCGGGTTCCGACTCCATCTGCTGGGCCCGAAGCCGTTCGTAGGTGTCGTAGTTTCCGTGGACGACCTGAACCATGCCGTTCTCGAACACAATCAGGATGTCGGCGACCTGATTGAGGAAATAGCGGTCGTGGCTCACGACGATGGCCGACCCATCGAACTCGCGAAGTGCCTTTTCCAGCGCATCGCAGGCCCAGATGTCCAGGTGGTTCGTCGGTTCGTCGAGAACAAGGACGTTGACCTCTGTGGCTACGAGGCGTGCCAGACACACGCGGCTTCGTTCGCCACCGGAAAGTTCGCCGATCTTTTGGAAGACTTGCTCTCCCGCAATGCCAAATCGACCGAGCAAGTTGCGCATCGTCTGCTCGGTGATCGACGGGTCAGGATCGGGCCAGACCGCCTGAAGAACCGTCTTGTCGTCGGACACCATCTTGAGATGCTGGTCGAAATAACCGAATGAGGTCAGGTGTCCGCGTGTGACACTACCGGAATCCGGTGTCTCCTCACCAATCAGGATGCGCAGAAGTGTTGTCTTGCCGCATCCGTTCGGACCCATAATGCCGAGTCGCTTACCGCGGGGAAGCGCGAAGCTCAGATGATTGAAGAGAGGCTTGTCATACGCCTTGCTGACATCGTCGAAACGTATAACGACATCGCCGGCACGCTGCACTTCGGGAAAGTGCATTCGCGGGGTTTCGATCATCGTCGGTCGCTCGATGCGATCGATCTTGTCGAGTTGCTTGCGACGCGATTGGGCTTGTTTCGCGAGCTGCCCATAATGGACGCGGCGAATGTACTCTTCCTGCTTTTCGATATACTCCTTTTGCGCTTCGTACGCCTTGGCGTCCTGGTCGTATCGCTCCTGCCGCAGTCGGACGTACTGATCGAAATTGCCAGGGAACGACCGAATCGTACGCTGGTGTAGCTCGAAGATCTTGGTAACGACGCGGTTCAGGAAATAGCGGTCGTGACTGACGATGAGCATGGCTTGCGGCTGATCGATCAGGTACGCTTCCAGCCAGCGCGTCGCGCCGATATCGAGGTGGTTGCTTGGCTCGTCCAGCAAAAGCACATCGGGGCCTGAGAGCAAGAGCTTGGCAAGTAGCAATCGGCGCTGCTGGCCCCCGCTAAACGATGAAATGGGGCGGGAATACTGTTCGGAACGGAATCCTAATCCTTCCAAGACCTGCTCGACCTTGTGATCGATCGTATAGGCGTCCTGGTGGTGCAGCAGTTCCGTCAAGCGATCGAACCGAGCCGAGAGCGACTTACGCGCGGCCTCATCCGTCGTCGCGGCGAGCTTCTCCGCAGTGGTCACAAGGTCGGCTTGCGCCGCTAGCAGGTCATCGAGGGCACTGCGGGCCTCTTCAAACAGCGTGCGGCTCGCGGAGAAATCGGGGTGCTGCTGCAGTAATCCGAGCCGGGCACCCGCATGAAGACGTACGTCGCCCGAATCGGGCTGATCGAGGCCGGCTAGGACGCGCAGCAGGGTCGTCTTGCCGGCCCCATTCGGACCGACGAGACCGACTCGCTCGCCGTTGAACAGTTCAAAGGCGATATCCTCGAATAGCGGCACCGCATCGAAGCCGCGTGTCAATCCGGAACAGCTCATGAGCAGCATATCCGGTAGGATAGCTGGAGCGGAAGTCACGGCAAAGGCATGCGAGATCGCACAAAAACCCAGGTCGGTGTAAGACCTGCCTTCGATGCGTGTATCCCAAGCCGTAGTAGCCTTTTTTGACCCAGACCGGTGGATTGCCTACAATCGGATGACTTGTGTTTCCCACGCGAGGCGGCTTCCATGCGCTGGCTCACTGCGATTCCCGTTTACAACGAAGCAAAACATGTCCACACCGTTTTGACCGAGGTGCGGCGGTATACGCCGGAAATCCTAGTCGTCAACGACGGATCGACGGACGGCACGGCCGAGTTGCTGGCCCGAGAGGTCGGAATCCACGTCGTGTCGCATCCGACTAACCGCGGCTATGGCGCGGCGCTGGTCACCGCTTTCGACTATGCGCTGGAACACAACTACGACGTGCTGGTGACCATGGACTGCGATGGCCAGCACGAGCCGGCACGGATTCCGCTGTTGCTCGATGCGCTGCAAGGTGTCGATGTCGTGTCGGGCAGTCGCTACTTGCGCGACTTCCGGCAGAATACGCCCGTACCTGAGGAGCGGTTGCGGATCAATCGGCAGATCACGGCCGAGATCAACGGTCGTTACGGCTTCGACATCACGGATGCATTTTGCGGATTCAAGGCGTACCGCCGTTCGGCCTTGCAAGGACTGCGAATCACCGAGTTCGGCTGGGGCATGCCGCTGCAACTGTGGGTTCAAGCATCGCGGCTCGGTTTGCGGGTGTGCGAGGTCGGTGTGCCGCGGGTGTACCTGGACCCGACCCGGGCGTTCGGCGGGGTTCTCAACGACGCCGAGCAGCGCTTGGCGTACTACCGGCGCGTCCTCGACGATGCCGAATCGCAGTGGGATGCCTCGGCGTCTGCCGACGCGCTGGCGGCGTGTTGGGGAGGCTGTCTGTGACACTGCCGCGGCTGCGCGCCCCAGTCGACAACGGCAGCATCCTGGCTGTTCCACCGCTAGCGTCGGTCGGCGAAGCGATCACGGCCAACCGGGAGAAGCTCAGCGACCTTTCTGAGCGACGGCGTGAAGCCTGGGAGGACGTACTTGACGAGGCTGTCAACTACCACGCTCGCTGGGACCAGTTCAACCCGACAACATGTCCCCGTGCGATAGTCGCCGGCCACCAACCGGACCTTTTCCATCCAGGCGTCTGGCTTAAGAACTACGCGCTCGCCAAGATCGCCTGCGATCACCACGCCCTCGCATTCAACCTCATTGCTGATACCGACACACTGAGGTCGCCTTCAATCCATGTCCCGACGGGAGTGGGGTCGGACGACCCGGCAAGTGTGCGGTTCGCGACCATCGCCTATGACGTCGCGGGGCCGGAGACACCGTACGAGGAACGTTGCATCCGCGATCACGCCATGTTCCGATCATTCGGCGAGCGCGTTCTTAATGCCACCAAAGGATGGGGCTACGAGCCGTTCATCACCGAGTTTTGGCCGGCCGTATTGGAGAATGCCGATAAGTCCGACAACATTGGCGAATGCTTCGCCGCCGCCCGTCGAACGGTCGAACGCAAGTGGGGCGTCCGGAATTACGAACTACCGACGTCGCGGATTGCTCAGACGCGCGGCTTCCGACAGTATGCCGCCAGCGTTCTTTCCGATCTGCCTCGCTTCCACGCTACCTATAACACGTGCCTCAGCGATTATCGTCGCAAGCATCGCATCCGTAGCCGAAACCACCCGGTCCCCGACCTTGGCCAAGACGGCGATTGGCTGGAAACACCGTTCTGGGGCTGGCGGCGCGGGTCGGTAAGCCGCGGCCGGCTGTTCGCCCGGCGCGCCGGACAACGCATAGAACTCCGCGCGTCGGGCGAGGTCTGGCCTGACGGAGAATTGGAAGGACTGGAAGGCCGGGGCTTCAAGCTGCGGCCGCGGGCACTGTCGCTGACGATGTTCGCCCGCCTGTACCTAGCGGATCTTTTCGTCCACGGAATCGGTGGCGGCAAGTACGACGAGTTGACCGACGCCATCATCGCCCGGCATTTTCGAGTGATGCCGCCGACATACCTCGTTTTGACCGGAACGCTGCGGCCTCCGTTCACCGGGTACTCGTCAACGTCGGCCGACGTGCGACAACTCGAACGGCTCGCTCGCGACGTGCGGTGGAACCCACAACGGCATGGGGCGAATGGGGCGACGGCAGCGAGACGGCGGGAACTCGCCGAGGCGAATCCGACCGATCCGGCGGCGAAACTTGCCCGCTTCCGTAACTTGCGGGAGTTGACCGACGCTCTCGCGCCGGCCGTCGGCCAACAACTCGCCGACGCCCGGAAGGCCCTCGCAGGGGCAAAAAGCGAAGTCGCGGCAAACGCAATCCTGCGACGCCGCGACTACTCGTTTGTGCTATTCCCCGAAGCGACGTTGCGGGAGTTCCTCACTTCTTCAGCGGCCCAACCAGCTTCGCCACCTCGTCCAAAACCGCTTTGACCGCGGCATCGTCGAGCGGCTTGTCACCGCCGAGGTCGAAGCGAGCTTTGACCATGTGATTGCCGTCGTACACGAATACCGTCACGGGTGTCTCCGCGCCGATCCCGAACGATTTGGTCCGTGCACTCTCGGTCAGATCGATGGCCGTCGGGACATTTTTCAACTTGAGCTGATCCGCAAACGCCTCGATCGCCTTTACCTGAGCGACGCGAGTGTCGTCCTTCAGGTAATCGCCTTTGAGACCCAGGAAAACGACAAAGGCATTGAGTCGCGCGTTCTTCTTTTCCTCGACGGCCTTGTCGAGTGCCTGGACGAGCTTGGCAAGCGGCTGATCGGCCGCGGGCGGAGCGGAACGGCTAACGATGGCCACGGTCGGCGCGAGTCCGAAGTGCGTGACGAAGTCGTGGAACTTGCCCACGCGAGCGCGGTCCCCCAGGTTGACGCGCTCCTCGGGTTGAACCGCTTCAGTGCTGGGTTTGCCGGCCGGCGCAGTTACGACGTAGGCAGGGAAGGGGCCGGGCAAGCGTTGACCCGGCTGCACACCTTTGCCCTCCTGGGCAATTGCACCACTTGCAAGCCATCCGGTCGCCACAACGCATATCAGCCGACGCATGATCGAATCCTCCGGCGCGTAGATTCCCATTCGTGAGCGTGAAGCCGGATCGCTATCGTGTCAAGAGCGAACCGGGGAAGGTCGCGGATCCAAGCGATATGGCCACAGTCCAATCCCGTCAAACGACAAACCCCCGGCCAGGGTTGGCCGAGGGTCGTGGAAGAATCTGCGGATTATCGCGCCAGCGCGGATTACTTGCCGGCCTTCATCGTCGTTGTCGTGGTGCCACAGCAGATCGGCGTACCGTTCATCATGCAGCAGCAGGTGCAGCCGGCGGCCATCATGGTGGCCATGCAGTCGCAGCAGGCCTGGATCATCTTGCAGCACTCGGCGTCGCCGCTGGTGCAGGTGATGCAGCAGCCGTCCTTGGTCATCTCGCACTTGCACATGCCCATCGTCATGTTGCAGCAGCAGACCATCATGCCGTTCATCATGCAGCAGCAGGAGCACATGCCGCCCTGAAGCATCATGCAGAGGTTCTGCATCATGCCGCAAGCTGTCGGGTCGTCGCACATGCAGGTGATCTTCATGCCACCGGTGCACTTCTCCATCTTCATCGTGCAGCGCGGCACCATGAGCATGTTGGTCGGCATGCCGGTCGGCGTGCCCATCGTCGTCGGGCTCATCCCCGACATGCCCATGCCGGACATGCCCATCCCAGTGCGGTCTACCATCATCGTGTTGGTCATTACGTTCACTCCCTTTGGAACGAGCGCCGGCTAGCCCGTCCATCGGGCGTCCCCCGGCAACGCAAAGGCGGATTATACCCCAGGCAATTCGGATTGCAACGATTTTGCCGATTATTCAGGCCGTTTCGCAAGAAATGCGATTGTCGATGCGAGTGGTATACTATCGACATGACCGACGCTGGTTCACCCCTGGTTGGCGTTATCATGGGATCGCGCTCCGACTGGGAGACGATGCGACACTCGGCGCAAACATTGGAATTGCTTGGTGTTGCGCATGAAGTTCGCGTCGTGTCGGCGCATCGAACACCCGATCTGCTTTTCGAGTACGCTGCAAACGCAGCCGGGCGTGGGCTCCAGGTACTGATCGCCGGAGCCGGCGGTGCGGCCCATTTGCCCGGCATGGCGGCCGCAAAGACCGCGCTTCCTGTGCTGGGTGTACCCATCGAATCCGCTGTTCTTCGCGGAGTCGATTCGCTTCTATCGATCGTACAAATGCCCGCGGGTGTGCCAGTCGGAACACTCGCGATTGGCCGGGCCGGAGCCGTCAACGCAGCCCTCTTGGCCGCGGCCATTATCGGCTTGACGCAGCCGACCATCCGCGCGGCGGTCGAATCCTACCGTGTAACTCAGACCGAGGGCGTGCTGAAGTCGCCCGATCCACGGACGGCGAGTGGCCAATGACCATCGGTATCCTCGGTGGCGGTCAGCTTGGCCGCATGTTGATCCTCGCCGGTGTGCCCCTTGGTCTACGCTTCCGTGTCCTCGACCCGGCGCGAGAAGCCGCGACCGATGTCATCGCTCCGCGTGTGATCGGAGAATATGAGGACTTCGCCGTCCTCGCGGAGTTCGTGCGGGGGCTGGATGCCGTTACCTACGAGTTTGAGAACGTCCCGGTTGCGACGGCTCGATGGCTTGGCGAGCGGGTTCCGGTATTCCCTCCGCCAGAAGCACTGGAAGTGGCCCAGGACCGAGTGCTTGAGAAGGAGTTTCTGCAAAGGCATGGCGTGCCCGTCCCGAATTTCCAGTCGGTCGCCACGCGAGCCGACTACGACCGAGCGATTGCCGTTGTCGGTCTGCCCGCGGTTCTTAAGACGCGCCGCTTTGGCTACGACGGCAAAGGTCAGACGGTCGTCCGGTCACGGGACGACATTGAACCGGCCTGGCAAAGCCTCGGTGGCCGACCGCTGATCCTGGAGCAGTGGATAGCCTTCGATCGCGAACTTTCAGTCATCGCGGTTCGTGCCCACGACGGCGTGACGTTAGCCTATCCATTAACGCAAAACGAGCACGTGAACGGCATCCTCGCGAAGTCGGTTGCAGGGAGTAAGAGCGCGCTGGCGGTCTCGCATGCTGCTCAGGCCATCGCCGGTCGCATCATGTCTGCGCTCAACTATGTCGGCACGTTGGCAATCGAGTTCTTCGATACCGGAGGTCACCTGGTCGTCAACGAAATGGCTCCTCGCGTCCACAATTCGGGTCACTGGACTGTCGATGGGGCAGCAACGAGTCAGTTCGAGAATCACTTGCGGGCCGGCGTCGGGCTTCCTCTGGGCGAGACGACGGCTCACGGCCCCTGTGCAATGCTCAACCTAATCGGATCTTTACCACAAGCAGCCGACATTCTCGCTATCCCAGGCACGCACTGGCACGACTACGGCAAGTCGCCGCGGGCTGGCCGCAAGGTTGGCCATGTCACCTTGACCGCACCGGATGATAGGACGTTTTCGGCTCGCCTCGAACGCCTGGAAGCCGTCCTCAAGTCGCGGATTGCTCTCAGCGCGGTTGGCTCGTAGGGTGACATTCCGCCCGCAAATGGAGCCGACGAATGTCTGAGGGAGCGCAACGTCGCAGTTTGACGACCACCGGCGGCATTGGCCGCGCACCAAACCGAGCAATGCTCCGCGGCGTGGGCTTTCTCGATGACGACTTTGACCGGCCGATGATCGGCGTCGCCAGTCTGTTCAGCGATATCACTCCGTGTAATGCGCACCTCGACCGGCTAGCGCGCAAGGGCTGCGAAGGCATCCGAGCGGCCGGTGGCGTGCCGCAGATCTTCGGCGCACCGACGGCCTCCGACGGCATTATGATGGGCCATCACGGCATGCGGTACAGTCTCGTGTCCCGCGAAGTGATCGCCGACAGCATCGAGATCGTCGCTGGTGGCATGAACCACGACGGCATTCTCGCATTCGGCGGCTGCGACAAAAACATGCCCGGTTGCGTCATGGCGATGGCCCGACTCAACGTGCCGAGCGTCTTCGTTTATGGCGGTAGCATCCTGCCCGGCGTCGGCCCGGCCGGCGAGGCCGTGGACATCGTCTCGATCTTTGAAGCCGTCGGCAGGAACCAGGCGGGCACGCTGGATGCGAAGGGTGTCCACGACATCGAGTGCGAGTCTTGCCCGGGTGCCGGTGCGTGCGGCGGCATGTACACGGCCAACACGATGAGTTCGGCAATTGAAGCAATGGGCCTGTCACTGCCGTACGGCGCGAGTAATCCGGCCGTGAGTGCGGCCAAGGAGCGCGAGGCGTTCCTGGCCGGAAAGGCTGTCGTAGGCTTGATCGAAAAGGGCATCCGACCCCGCGACATTATCACGCGCAAGTCGCTGGAAAACGCCTACACGTTCGTGCTGGCTCTCGGCGGCTCGACGAACGCCGTCCTGCATTTGATGGCGATTGCCCGCGAGGCACAGGTCGAGTGGACGCTCGCAGACTTCGATCGCCTGGGTGCGAAGGTGCCGCACATTGCGGACCTCAAGCCAGGCGGCAAGTACGTCATGCACGACCTGTACCTTGCCGGCGGCACGCCACCCGTCTTGCGAGCGTTGCTGGATGCCGGGCTGATCCACGGCGAGTGCATCACGGTGACCGGTAAGACGCTCGCCGAAAACCTGCGAGGCGTGCCGAGCATCTACTCCAAACCGCAAACGGTCATCCTTCCGCTCGACAAGCCAATGCACCCGACCGGGCACATTGTGGTTCTGACGGGCAATCTCGCGCCCGACGGTGCCGTGGCAAAGGTCGCGGGGTTGAAGAAGCGTTCGATCACCGGCCCGGCCCGGGTGTTCGACGGCGAGGAGGCCTGCGCCTCAGCCATCGCAAATCGTCGCATCAAGCCGGGTGATGTGGTGGTTATCCGTGGTGAAGGCCCAGTCGGTGGGCCGGGGATGCGCGAGATGCTGGCCGTGACAGCCGCACTGGTTGGCCAGGGCTTGGGCGAGACGGTGGGCCTGATCACCGACGGCCGCTTCAGTGGCGGCACGCATGGCCTTTGCGTCGGTCACGTCGCCCCGGAGGCGTGGGTGGGAGGGCCGATTGCTTTGTTGAAAGACGGCGACGCGATCACCATCGACGCCGACCGCAAGTCATTGAGCGTCGCGGTGGAACCGGCCGAGTTGGAGAAGCGTAAGAGCCAGTGGCGTCCGCCGGCGTTGCGGGTCGAACGCGGCGTGCTGGCGAAGTACGCCCGCACCGTCCATTCGGCGAGCGAGGGCGCGGTGACGGGGTGAAGCTTGGCGAGAGCTAGATGCGAGTCGTCTGCCCGTCGGTCGTCCGCGTGACAAGTAGCGTCGGTCGTGGCATGCCGTTCGCGAGCGAGAACTGAAACGGGATAACGTCGCTTGCTAACGTCTGTGGCTTCTTCGCCGGGCAGACACCGACGAGGGCCAGGGCCGACCCATCATTGCGGTACAGTCCGAGCTTCCACGGGTTGCGGTCTACGATCAAGAGTTCGCGAACGCCGACTGCGAAGTAAAAGCCGAGCTTGTCGCGGATACGGTCCTTCGGGCTGACGATCTCGACGGCGAAGTCGGGGCCGCCGAACCAAAAGCTGCCTCGATCTTCCGCCGGGTTGCTTTTGAGGAAAACGGCCACGTCGGGACAACGGTAGTTCTTCTTCCACTTCGCGGGTTGGTCCGAGACGTTACAGCCTGGAAAGACCCACCCATCGTCGGGGACGCGGATTGCGGAACCGATGGCCGTAGCGATCTGAAATACGAAATACTGATGTTCGTTGTTCGCCAGCGGGGCTACGACGTACACTCTGTCCCACACCTCGTCGTATCGGTCGCCGCCGCACTCCTGGCGGTGCCGGATGCGTCGGCGGTCTTCGGCAGTGGGGTCGAGGACCAAGATGGCCATCGGCGATCGTCTCCCTTGGACGCGGGCGGGTGGAATCATTACACCATCCCATCGTACTGCGTTCCACCCGAATCCGTGTTTCGTGCAAGGCACCACCGCATGGCAACCACCTCCGACGGCAAGAAACTCGTCACCCTCATTCCCGGCGATGGCGTCGGGCCTGAGTGTGTTGAGGCAACGAAGAAGATCATCGAAGCGACCGGCGTGAAAATCGCTTGGGAAGTGCGTCATGCCGGCGAGAGCGTGTTTAAGCAGAACATTGCGTCCGGCGTACCTCAGGACACCATCGAATCGATTCGCAATACGCGCTGCGTCCTCAAGGGGCCGCTCGGCACTCCTGTTGGCTACGGCGAAAAGTCGGCCAACGTTACCCTCCGCAAGCTGTTCGAGACTTATGGCAACATTCGCCCGGTTCGTGAGTTGCCCGGCGTTACGACGCCATACAGCGGTCGCGGTATCGACCTTGTGGTGGTCCGCGAAAACGTCGAGGATCTCTATGCTGGCATCGAACACATGCAGACGCCAGGCGTTGCGCAGTGCCTGAAGCTCATTTCGCGAAAAGGCTGCGAGAAGATCGCTCGCCTGGCGTTCGAGTTCGCCCGGGCCGAAGGCCGCAAATCGGTCGCGTGCGCCACGAAGTCCAACATCATGAAGATGACCGAGGGGATGCTCAAGCGTACATTCGAGGCGGTTGCGAAGGAGTATCCGGACATCCAGGCCTGGCACGTAATCGTGGACAACTGCTGCCATCAACTGGTCAAGAAGCCGGAGCAGTTCGACGTCATCGTCACGACGAATATGAACGGCGACATCATGAGCGACCTGACATCGGCGCTCATCGGCGGCCTTGGCTTCGCGCCGTCCGCGAACCTCGGTAACGGCATCGCCATTTTCGAGGCGGTCCATGGATCGGCCCCGAAGTACGCGGGCAAAAACGTTATCAATCCGACGGCCGTTCTCGGCTCGGGCATTATGATGCTGCGGTATCTGGGCGAGTTCGAGGCCGCCAATGCCATCGAGAACGCCGTGCTGGTGACGCTCGAAGACGGCAAGGTTCGCACAGGCGACGTGGTCGGCTACGACGGCGGCAAGAACTGCTCGACGAGTGATTACACGGCCGCGATCATTGGCAACCTGGGACGAAAGTCCGCGAAGTGGAAGACCCGCGAGTACAAGCCGATCAAAATGCCCGAGCTTCCCGCGGAGCCAGCGTTCGTCAAGCCTAAGGCCCGCCGTGTTGCTGGCGTCGACATCTTCGTTGAAGCGAATGTGTTTCCGGAAGACCTAGGCAAGAAGGTTGAGGCGGCCGTCGCCAGTGCCCCAATGTCGCTCAAGGCGATTAGCAGCCGAGGAACTCGCGTCTATCCGCCGACTGGCACGTCGTTGGACGTGACCGATATGTACACATGCCGCTTCATGGCCCGAGACGGCGCGGCCGACATGACCGACGAGCAAATCGCTGACATCGTGAAACGAGTGGCATCGGTCGCGAGTTGGGGGCACGTCGAGAAGTTGCACGAGATCGACGGGCAGCCGGGCTGGACCAAGGCCCAAGGCGAAGACTGATTGGTAAGGCGGTGAGCGAGACCGCCTCCCGCCCCGTGCTTATCCCGCACGGGGCGCGGAGGCGGTCTCGCTCGTCTTCACCGCACGAGTTTTGTGCCGGGCTTTGGCCCACCGCTCTTGCCATGCACGATCACGGGCCAGTACTTCTCGAACTTGAACCGTGGGTCGTTATCGGTGTCGTGGCACTTCTGACACATCTGATCGACGCGAAGGAGGATGTCCTTTTCCGGCTTGGTCAGGCCATCGAGGCCACGGGCGATCTTGTCGGCTGTGGGGAGCAGCTCATTTGGCTGCGACTTCCACGGGCTGAGGTGCGGATAATAAGCGCGGTTGTCCTTGTCGGCGGAGTGCAAACTACCCGGACCGTGGCAATTCTCGCAGCCGACATGCAACAGATGCTTCGTCTTCACCTCGTCGCTGTAGCCGTTGTTGTTGGCGTATCCGACCGTATGGCAGACGACACACTCGGGGTCGTACTGGCGTAGCTTGGGCTTGTCGGCCTTCTTCGTCAGGGCCTCGTATGCGTGCGAGTGCTTGGTCTTCTCCCAAATGGCCACTTCCGCTGGGTGGCATTGCTGACAGCGGGCGGACCCGACAAATGCGACGTTTGCCTGAGGAAATGCGGCCTGCACCGGATGAGCGGCCCGCGGCATGGCAGCGAGGAAGTTCTGACTCTTGACCTGCTTCGCGTATTCGTCGAGCAGCTTTAGAATCTTATGGCCCTCTTCCTTGGGCTTTTCGGTTTCGTACTCCTCACCCATTGCGACGAACTGGTAGTGCAACTCGTAGGGCCTTTCCGGCTTGCCGGTCTTGTAGGCACCCACAACGCCGACATGACGTCCGCGGTGGCCGATCCGGATGATCATCGTCTTGCCGACGATATCCGGCTTGGCCGGCGGCTCCTCCTCGGCAGACAGGCAGAGGATCACGTCGAACTTGTCGCGGAATACCAGCGGAGCGTTGGCAGCCAGCTTCGGGTCACCGGCAAGAATCTTCGCGGCATCGATGTCGCCGTGGTAGAGCAGAACCTTGAGATCGACGTTGGCTTTGTCCATGGCGGCCAGGACGCCGGTTAGGATGCGGCCGTTGTCCTCGAATTGGAATTCGGAGCTAAACTGCGTTACCGCGTTTGTGACCATGAGGCCGGCCAAACTGGCCACGCCGATCTTCGGCACTCCATCCTTCCCACCGGCTGTGAGCCAGTCGCCGATCATCGATTCCTGGGCATTCGCAGGGAATTTGGCAACGCGGTCCTTGAGGTTCGCCGCGAGCACGCGCGGGTCGGCGTTTGGCTTTTGCAGCGTAAACAGCGACAGGGCTTCGATAAGGGGCAGCTTGTACTCGTTTTCACCGAGACCAATGGCGGAATAGCCGAGCACTTCCAGCGCCTTCATCGCCGTTTCGTACTTGAGCAGGGTCTGAGCGTGGAGTCCGCCTGGCTGCCGGGTCACAAGGTCGCCGAGGTCAAGCGCGACAATCGGCCAACCCCGTTCGCGAAGTTGTGCCATGAAGTTGAATCGACGCTCGAACCCACCGAGTTGCTTCTCCGAACAACCACAGAATTTGAGGTAACTGAACTGCTGCCCTGTGAGGATCAGGGCAACATCCGGCTTGCGATTGGCCGGCCAGGATTGGAATAGGTTGCCAGGCAATGCCACGGCAGGTGCGGTTGCCGGACGCGATGAGGGCTGGGCATCGCCCTTCACGCGGATAAGGGGTACATCGTCCGGGCGGGCTGCGAGCCAGTTGACGGTCAACGACGCGCCAATGACGAGCGCGGTCCCCGCGATGATCGCCGCGATCAGCCGATGGCCGAGATTGGACGGACGGTCATTGGTCATCGGCTCAGCCCTCGCGGTAAGACGGGAAACTCCATCTTCCCCACCTTTCGCAAAGATGGGCCGTTTTGACAACCCCGAATCCGAGTCACCGTGTCGCGTTGCCCACAACGGGGATCCGGATCGATCGCGGTGGATCGCTCTTCGTTTCGAGGTACACAGCACTTTCGGCGGGCAGGAAACCCGAGTGGTGCTCCGGATCGATCCCGACCGTCAGTTTCCACTGCTTCAGGCCGGGGCCGCTCGCAATTGGCTCCAACGTCACAGACAGGTAGTCCGGAGTCTTGCTCTTGAGCCTCAGATCGAGACCGGCTTCGGTCCCTGTGACCAACAGCGTCTTATCGACACCGTCTTTCGAGCGGAACGATCCGAGGTTAATGCGATCCTGATCGGATCCTTCGCCGACGCGGATGCTGCCACGGACGACACCGCTCACGATGATTGGGGTTTCGGGCCAGTCAGTCGTCCGCACACCGATCTTACGGTTCAGGGGTCCGAGTTCGAGCTGCTTACCGTCGCGTCGCTCGTGTACGGCAACGACGATCTCGTAGCCACTCTTCATGCGTGTATTGCTGGCAATGCCAGCCTGACGCAGTGCCAGTGGCAGCGTCCGCAGTTCGTCGGGCCGTAAAGGCCGCGGTGGACGTACATCGATGCACGGGTCGTGTAGCGCCTCTTCGGCGGTGACGCGAAATGACGATCGCGTTGGGGACCATGCAAAGATGTGCAGTTCGCGAACGTCGTTCGGACCCAGCGTACCAAACTGGAGGGCTCCCGGGGCAATAATCACAGGCGGCACAATCACGGTCGGCACATCGAAGCGGATCAATTCCGGTGGGCCATCCACGACGGCCACGCGCAGTTCCGATGCCAAACGCAGGGACTTCGCTTCCTTGCCGTCGAAGCCGAGTCGTACAATCGCAAGTTGCGGTCCCGCATTTGAATCGGCCGCTGGTATGCGGACCGGATTCGGAGGCGCTGAAGCACTGGCCACCGTCATCGTTGTCCAATCGATGGCCGACGGCAGCTTGGCGAATGCCAGCGTCGCAGCGAGATTTGGAGCCCCGACGAAATCGAATGCTGTCGCCAGTGCTGCGACGGTCCCATTGTATTCAGCACGGGCCGAGGCCGGCAGCAGCCCGACTTGCACCTGGGAACAGACGCAAGACTTGGTTTCGACCGTCGTGATAACGGGCTTCGGATGAAGGTTGGAAACCCAGAAATCGTAATGGCCCTTTGTGCCGACTTCGAATTCCGCGGCATAGTCCTCGTCGTTAACATCCCAGACCGCTCGGGTTTCAGGAGCCTTAAGCGGGGACCCGGCGACCGCAACGGCCGGACCAGCGGAGGTCACGGCCTTCTCGATCGGCGTTCGCGAGAACTGGGTCATGAACGTGAGACCAAACACACCTGCCACTAGCACGCCGAGTAGCAGGATCATCTGCGCGAACGACTTCATCGAATGCGGCTCACAAGATTAGCGCGAAAAGCCTTGCGCCCTCGCCAAGCGAGGCCTCTACTCATTGTACGATAAGGGCCGCGAACCGGTTCTACTACGGCTTCTTTGGCTTGGCGAGTGGAGCGCCGTCCTCCTTGACCGCGCCCGATGCGACGAGGATCATTCGATCGGGGTCGAGGTACTTCCTGGCGACTTCTAAAACATCCGCAGGCGTCACCGCTGCAACTTCCTTGCGATAGCGATCGAAGTAGTCGAAGCCTAAGCCAAAACGGTCCAATGACACGATCTGCTCGGCAACCGACGAGCCGGTGGTGAATCGGAATGCAAGGCTACCGAGGAGGTACTTCTTCGCGTCTTCGACTTCGTCCTTTGTGGCCGCCTCGGCCCGAATGCGCTTGAGCTCCGTCATGAATCCATCCTTCACCGCCACGAACTTGTCGGGGAACGTGCTGATGTAGCAGGTGAAGGTTCCAGGCTCGTCGCCCGCGCTGCTTGTGATGTTCGCACTCACCGTGTAGGCAAGCCCTTGACGATCGCGCAGACTGGACGATAGTCGGTCGGTGAAGCCCGGACCCGTTCCGAGGACATAGTCCATCACGAGCAACTTGAGATAGTCGGGATTGGTCCGGCGGATGCCGGGATGGCCAAGGTAGAAGTAGAGTTGCTCAGCACTCGGCATCGTGATGACCTTCTGCGAGAACGCAACTTGCTTTTCGATTGCAGGCAGGTCGAGCTTGGGCGCGATGCCTTGCTTCCAGTCCGCCGTGAGAGCCTTAATCTCTGCGATGACCTCCGAGGCTACGAAGTCGCCGACGACGGCGATTGTCGTGGTGTTTGGCAGAAACCGCGTGGCATGAAACGCCCGGCAATCGTCCGCCGTTAGTTTCTCAACGCTCGCCGTGGTCCCTAGGGCAGCTCGCGCGAGCGGGTGTCCCTTGGGATAGACCATCTCAGCAAATGCACGCTGCGCACGGACATCGGCTCGCTGGTCTGCCTCCAGTAGAGCCGAGAGAATCTGGGCTCGTTTGCGCTCCAGGGCATCCTTTGGGAAACTCGGATGGGTCAGGCAGTCGATCAGGAGCTTGAGACCAAGGGACCGATCCGGCGACAGGACTTTGACGGAACCGCCCGAAGAAGACATGCTCAAGGAACCGCCGACATCTTCGATGGCCGTGGCGATCTGGTCGCTCGTGCGGGTCGCCGTGCCTTCGTCCAATAAGGTGCCGACGAGGCTTGCGATCCCTGCCTTGTCGGCCGGCTCGCTCAGTCGTGTATTGCGAACGAACGCATCGGCAGCGACGATGGGAAGCCGATGATTCTCCAATAGGAGAAGCGTGATGCCGTTCGGAAGGACCATCCGCTGCGTGGCTTTAACATCGTAGGCCCCGGCCGAAGTGCCACCGGCTGCTCGACTCGGCTTGTCCGGCTTGTTTGAACCCGCGGAACCACCTTTGTCAGCAGGCACGCCTGGTGGGACGGACCATACGACGGCACGCTTGCTTGGGTCGAGGTACTTCTTTGCTGTCGCCTGTACCTCGGCCGCGGTAACGGCCATGAGCTTCGGTAACAACGTTTTGAGGTAATCGAGGTCCGCCAGCGTCACACCCCGAGCGATGCTGTCGGCAAGCTCGTGCACGCCCTCACGCTGAAAGATGGCAGACGCCAAGAGTCCTTGCTTTACACGTTTCAGTTCAGCCTCATTGACCGGTTCATCAACCAGCCGCTTCAATTCTCCGAGGACGAGTTCTTCGGCTTTCTCGCGCGACTTCCCCTTGAGCAGCTCAACGGTGACCGAGAACCAGCCAGGATACCGGCCAGCATTATCGGACGCACTCGCCTCGCTGGCGATTTCTTCTGACTCGACCAGCTTCTTGTAAAGGCGACTCGTTTTCCCTCCGGACAGGACCGCCTGAATAATCTCGAGCGGATAGTAGTCAGGATCGCCGACCTTGACGCCCGGAAACCCCATGACCAGTCGCGGCATCTCGAACTTCGAGGTCATCTCGATTCGTGCCGGAGTCGATCGATCGACGGCCTTCGCGGTCTTTCGTGCTGGCAGCTTGCCGGACGGAATCGGCCCAAAAAGCTCCTTGATTCTGGAAAGTGCTCGCCCCTCGTCGAATCCGCCAACGACGACGAGCGATGCGTTGTTGGGGTAGTACCAGCGATCGTAATGGCCCTTGATAATCTCAGCCGTTGCACCTCGAACGTGGTCTCGTTCACCAATGACCGGATGGCCATAGGGGCCCGTCTTACCGAAGAGAATGGGCAGAATCGCCTTCAGTTCCAGGTCGAAGGGTTGGTCTTCATTCATTTGGAGTTCGGAGATGACGGCACCCTTTTCCTGCTCGAATTCGTGCTTGGCATCGATGCGCAAATTGCGCATACGGTCGGCCTCGATGGCGAGTGCCGTCTCCCAATTCTCGGCCGCGAAATCGAAATGATAGTTGGTGAGATCTTCGGTCGTGTACGCGTTATTTCGGCCGCCGCTGCGCAGGGTCATCCGGTCGATGTCGCCTGGCACCAATTTCTCGGTGCCCTTGAACATCAAATGTTCGAGGTAATGCGACAGCCCCGTGGAATCCAGTTCCTCATCCGCCGAACCAACCTTGTAGGCGACCATCGTGCTCACGACGGGCGAACCGGGAATCGCTTTTAGGTAGACGCGCAGACCATTGGGTAACGTCTCCACGCGAATGCCATCGTAGAGCGCCGCAGCGGTCTTCTGGACCGCATCGTCGGCGAAGGTCGCGGAGGCGGAAAGGGCAAGGACGGCGACGACGAAGTAGGAACGCATGCACAGCCTCCGGTAGATGGGACGGCGAACCGAATCCAAACTACCAGTTCTGTGCTGCTCGGCAAGAATGCCGACCGCCGGGATCGGACCCGCGGGCGAGCGGGCCGACCTCGGCGGATCGGGGAGGGGGGCTCCGTCAATTCCAGAAGAACGAGTCGTCTTCCGGGAGCATTGTGGTTCCTGGGACTCCGAGCATGGCGAATGCTTGCTCGTACGTCTGCTGCACACTGGCCCAGTGATCGTCAGTACAGCCGGGGATGATAGCGCTGGGACACAGCATGAATGCCGAAGGGGGCGGCGAGGGTGGGGACTGTAAGGGCAGGCGGTAATAGTCCGCCTCGGGTGCGAGCCTGTGGCGCATCGTCGGCTGTCCTCGGCATCGGTGGGCGAGTTGCCGCAAACATCGACATTTCGAGCGCTGAGACTGAGAACACGCGGTTGACCGGATGCCCGAAATGACGGCCGGCGGTCCGGCGGTAGCGGCTGTGCGGGTCGGAAGCTCGCCTCGCCAGGGTTGCCCAGCCGCGTTAGACTGCAATCCCGCACGACGGCCGACACTCCGGCGCGGGAAGGCGGGTACAGGTTGTGTCTGAGGTCGTTCGAAACCACGCGGAGGAAAAGCTCTATGCGATTGCGGAGTATTGTGGTGCTGGGCGCTTTGACGATCGGGTTTGCTCTTCCAGCACGCGCTGCCGATCCTGCCGAACCAACTGTCGTACTTCGCTTCAAGTCGATCGATGGGATGATTGCGGATGCGAAATACGTGCTCGGCCTGGCCGGACAGGGCGAGCTTGGCAAGCAATTGGAGGCCCTCATCGACTCGCAGGCCGGGCCGAAAGGGCTGGTCGGAACTGGGTTGGATACCAAGAAGCCGTTTGGCGTGTATGTCAACGTCGGCGCTGCGGGCGTCGATAGCACGGGCGCGATCCTGATTCCCGTGGCCGACGAAAAGGCGTTCGTGGCATTCCTGGGCGAGCAACTGGAAACCAAGGGCGTCAAACTGAGTCGTGGGTCCGACGGCGTCTACACGCTAACGAGCGACGCCGCACCGGTTTCCGCGTTCCTTGGCTTCTCGGAAGGGTATGCCTACGTCACCGTCATCGATAAGGATCCGATTGCCGGCGGGAAGCGGCTTTCACCCGCCAAGATCTTTCCGGCCAATGACACCGCGTTGATTGGGCTGACGGCTCGTCTCGATCGCATTCCCGACCTGCTCAAGCAGCTGGGATTTGGGCTTCTAGAGAACCGCTTGGCCGACCACAAGGAAGCGCAACCGGGTGAGTCTGAAGCCGTGACGAAAAAGCGTGGTACCGCGATCGACCAGTTTGCAGAGTGTCTCAAGGGGTGGATCGACCAGGCGGGGACGCTCAGCATCGCGGCGTCCGTCGACCGCAAATCGGAAGAGCTTGCGTTTGACGCCAGCCTGACCGGCAAACCAGGGACCGACCTGGCGGCGAGCATTCAGGGGTTGTCGACCGCGACAACTCGGTCGCTGGGAAATGGGCTGGCGGGCGAGTTTGGAGTCAATATCGCGATTCCCGACAAGATGCGCGAGGCGACCGCAATCTACGTTGAGACGTTGTTCAAGGACGCAATGTCGAAAGAGAAGGACGTCGTCAAAAAGGCACTTCTGCGCAAGGCGTTTGACGCCGTGTTGCCGACGATCAAAGCAGGCCAGGTCAACATCATGGCCGGCCTGAATGGCCCAAAGCCGGACGGAAAGTACTCGTTACTGCTCGGTATGCAGCTCGCAGAGGAGAAGAAAGTCGAGGGACTGGTCAAGGAAATGTACCCGAGCGTACCTCCCGAGATTCGCGAGAAGATCAAACTCGACGCGGAGACAATTGCTGGGACTCCCGTCCACATCGTCAACGCTCCGAACGACCTCACGCCCGACATCCGTCGAGTATTTGGTGACTCGGCGACGGTTCAGATTGCGTTCCCGAAGGAAATGGTGGTCATCGGACTTGGAAACGACGCCTCGGCTGTCCTCAAATCGGTCCTGACCGACACGGGCCGGCGACCGGCTCCTCCGATGTCGGTCGAAGGGTCGATCGTGAAACTAGCACCGCTGGACCGCGACAATGCCGGGGCTGCAGTCAAGGTAGCCAAAGAGGTCTTCGGAAGTGCGGCATCCGGTTCGGACGCGATTCGTGTTTCGATCCAAGGCGGTTCGTCGCTCCATTTCCGAGCCTCCGTGAAGGGCTTGGCTTTGAAGTACGCGGGCATGCTCAAGGACGAAGTTGGCGGAAAGTAGCCTCGGCACCTTGCCAGCGTAGGTAGTATTTGTCAGGCGGGTCATCGCAATGATGACCTCGACCGAACCCAACCGCGGTCGTCGGCATTAGCGGGTCATTGGCCCGTTATTCGCCGGCGACCGCGATACGATTTGGCCCGGACCACCCGTCCACCCTGGACGTAATGGACGGAATTGCTATCGTAATTGTGTACGTTCGAGGCCGTTCCGCAACGAGAGACAGGGATGTCGTTGTACGGGAACCACCCCGGCTACTCTCCTCGCGGGCCGGTTAGCCCCGACGGCCCGGCCCTAATCCGTGGCTAACCCGTTTCGTCCGTGACCCAACGGCGGCGCTTTGCTGTAAGCCGGGACGTGTGCCCCGGTTCCGCCGTTTCGGTTGATTTCTCTAGGAGCCGGAACACCGAGGGGCGCTCCCCCGCCGGCCGGAAAGACCATGCTCGACAAAGTTCGCAACATCGGCATCATCGCGCATGTAGACGCTGGTAAGACGACGACTACCGAGCGCATTCTGTACTACAGCGGAACGAAGCACAAAGTCGGCGATGTCGACGACGGGGACACCACCACCGACTTCGACCCACTGGAGCGCCAGAAGGGCATCACCATCAACAGTGCCGCAGTCTCAATCGACTGGGGCGACAACACGATCAACATCATCGACACCCCCGGCCACGTGGACTTCACGGCCGAGGTCGAGCGGAGCTTGCGCGTTCTCGACGGCGGCGTGTGCGTATTCTGCGCTGTCGGCGGCGTCGAAGTACAATCCGAGACCGTGTGGTTCCAGGCGAACAAGTACAAGGTGCCACGCATCGCCTATGTCAACAAGCTCGACCGGCTCGGGGCCGACTTCCACGATTGCGTTGAGCAGATGAAGGAGAAGCTGAAGGCCGTCCCGGCAATCGTGTCGATTCCGGTCGGGCAGTCGTCCGAGTTCACCGGCATCATCGATCTGATCCGGATGAAGTACGTCAAGAAGGACGAATCGGACAAGACGAACCGTAAGTACGACCTCGTGGACATTCCGGCTTCCCATCAAGCCGAAGCCGCGAAGTACCGCGAAATGCTCCTCGACGTGGCGTCGCACGCTTCGGACGAAATGACCGAAGCCATCCTCGAAGGTAAAGAGGTGTCCGAGGATATGCTCCTGGCTGCGCTGCGGAAAGGCACGCTTGAAGGGAAGTTCAACCCGGTCCACTGCGGCACGTCGAAAATGTTCCACGGCGTTCGCGAACTGTTGGACATGGTCGTCGATTTCTTGCCCAGTCCAAGCGATCGTCCGCCAGTGGACGGGATTGTGCCGAAGACGAAGGAAAAGGCCCAGCGCAAGCCGGACCCGAAGGCCCCATTTTCTGGCCTCGCGTTTAAGACGGTCGCTGAGCCGACAGGCGACCTCGTCTATGTGCGTATTTACTCGGGGACGATGAAGCCCGGCGAGACGTACTTGAACACGACGTCCGGCAAGACCGAGCGAGTTGGCCGGCTGTACCGCATGATGGGTGCGACGCGGCAGGAGCTTGAGTCGGCCGGGCCGGGCGACATCGTGGCCTGTATCGGCCTGAAGCAGACGTTTACTGGCAACACGCTGTGCGACCAGGCTGCGCCGATTGCACTTGAGTCGATCATATTCCCGAAGCCGGTTATCACCGCGTCGCTGGTCGCGGCTCGCACCGTGGACACTGCGAAGCTTGGTGAGGCGCTCGGCCGAATGGTCCGCGACGACCCGACGATCAAGGCGCATACCGACGAGGAAACGAAGGACCTTATCCTCAGCGGCATGGGTGAGTTGCACCTGGAAATCTCGGTTGAGAAGCTCAAGCGGGCGCTCAACCTGCCCCAGGGCGACCCGGCGCTTCAGTTAGGCAAACCCCGAGTCGCATACCGCCAGTCGCTCGCTCGGGCGATTGAACACGAGACGCGCTACATCAAACAGACTGGTGGCCGTGGTAAGTTCGCCGTCATCAAGATGAAATACGAGCCGCTGACGCCCGAGCGGATTGAAGAGGTCGTCGCGGCACTTGCCGAGGAAGGCGAGAAGGCGGACCCGAACAACATCTACTTCGTGGATGACATCTTTGGCGGCGTTGTCCCGAAGGAGTACATTCCATCCGTCGAGGACGGCTACCGCGAGGCTGCCAAGAAGGGGAAGAAGTACCCATTCCCGTTCGTGGACATCCAGGCGACGCTGTTTGACGGCAAGTATCACGATGTGGACTCGTCGCAGGACGCGTTCCGGGCTGCGGGTCAGGAGAACTTCCGCGAGGTGCAGGAGAAGGCTGGCATCACGCTGTTGGAACCGATCATGAACGTAGTCGTGATCTCGCCGGAGACGCACCAAGGGTCGATCGCCGGCGACATTAACCGCCGCCGTGGCGTCATCATGGAGATGGTGAACGACAAGGGTCGGTCGTTGGTGAAGGCCCAGATTCCACTGGCCAACCTGTTTGGTTACACGACGGACCTCCGTGGCGCGACGAGCGGTACGGCGAGCTTCTCGATGGAGTTCAGCCACTATGCTCCGGTCCGCGAAGAGCTGGCGGACATCCCGAAGACCGATAAGAAGTGACGTCGTCCGATCGAGACACGAGGCGTGCTGCTTAGGCAGCACGCCTCGGTTCGTTCATGGAGTCCGCGATGAGGCGTTGTCGCGGCATGCACTCGCCAACTAGCACAATTGTCAGGAGTAGTCCCGCGAGCGGCATGACGCCGGTTGCTTGCAGGGGATCGCGCACGGAACCTGGAAACCACGCCAGGGCCATGCTGAAGGTGAACAACCCGTAGCTCGTAAATGCGACGATCTGCCACCAGCGTGGCCGTTCCATAGCACGAGCGCACGCATAAGCGAGCCACGGGGCCAGGATGATGTACGTCGACGACTCTGTAGCGGGGCCAAAGACTGTCATCCAGCACGATGCGAGTGCGCCACATGTCCAAACGATCTGTTCGCGGGGCTGACCCTGCAACCGCGCGACGGCGACAAGTCCAGCACAGGCGACCGCCACAAGCAATTCGACGATCTGGTACGACGGTCGCGTCAGGGGCATTCCGACAACGCGCGTTAGCATCTGAAGATCGCGATAACCGTTGACAATGGGGAACACCGTTCGATCGTCGCCATGCACGCGACTGACGAGTGCGCGGTACTGGTCTGTCACATAGTCAGGCGGCGCGAGCAAATACGGCAGCGCCAGTCCCGCGACGATTGCGAGCGCGAATCGCAGTCCGAAGCGTCGTGGCTCCACGATGGTCAGCAGCAGGCCGAGCGCGAGCGGATAGATCTTGAGCAACACGGCGATGCTGACCGCAATGGCGGCCAGGCCCCAACGCTCGCGTTGAAAGGTCAGGAGCGCGATCAACGACATCGCCATCACGATCGCGTTGCACTGACCATTGTTGATACTGCCCAGCGAAATCGGGATGGCCAGCAACAACGCGACTCCGGCGGTCGCGGAGTCACGCCACCACGCGATGAACGACCCGACGAACAGTGTGGCCGTCAGAACGAGCCAAAGGATTGCCCCGGTTCGATCCGACAGATGCCCCCACGGTGCGAAGGCCGCGGCGACGATTGGCGTGTAGCGAAACTGGTCAAGTTCCGGAGTGGGAGCGATGTAGAGTGGTTGGCCTGCTTCCCAGCGGCGGCCCGCTTCACTGAAGATCGGGTAGACGCTGTTGACTCGCTTCGAGAGGCCAATCCGCGTACCGATTACGACGAACACGATCGTCCAGATTGCAATAGCCCAACGTAACGATGGGCGAGGCATGACAGTCATCCTTTCCGCTCACGCCGCCGCGGCGTCTGGCGGTTCTAGGCGTGAACGCTCGTCGCGCCGGGGAAAGACTTCTTTGAGCAGATAGGCGGGTCGCCGTTTGCACTCTTCGGCGATTCGTCCGACGTACTCTCCCAGGACCGCCATGGCGCCGAGCATTGTCGCACCGACAATGTGGACAGCGATCAGGAGAGCAACGAGCAACGGGTCGACCGGACGTACCCGCGACCGGGCAAACACGCTGGCGACCGTCGCGACAGAACTCAATCCCGTGATCGCAAACCCTGCGAGGACCGACAGTCGAAGCGGTACACGCGAGAAAGAAAACAACCCGTCCGAGGCCAGTCGGACCATCTTGCGCAGCGTGTATTTCGAGACACCGGCCTTGCGCGCATTCGGCACAAACGGCACTTCCGCGGTCGGGAAACCGAGCCACTGCACCATGCCGCGAATGTAGCGGTGCGACTCGCGCAGGCTCAGTAGCGCCTGGACGGCGCGGCGCGACATGAGACGGTAGTCGGACGCGGCAACACGAACGTCGAGGTCACTCCAACGGCGGAGCAGGCGGTAGAACATCTGCGACGACGTTCGCTTGAACCAACTCAAACGCTGGTCGTCGGCTCGAATCGTTAGCACCACATCGAATCCTTCGCGCCATTTCGCGACGAGAGTCGGGATCAACTCCGGTGGGTGCTGTAGATCCGAATCGAGTGTCACGACTGCTTCGCCGCGAGCGCTTTCCAGGCCGGCGGTCAGGGCCGCCTGATGTCCGAAGTTGCGGCTCAGACTGAGGAAGCGAACTCGTCGGTCAGACTCCGCAATGGTGCGGAGGACTTCGAGTGTCCGATCGCGCGACCCGTCATCCACGTACACGATTTCGAGGCGATATTCGTTACGGATGGATTCGAGGGATTCGCACAGCGCTTCGTGGAAGTGGGGCAGTACTTCCTGCTCCTCGTAGGCAGGGCAGACAATGCTCAGCAACGGCTGACGGACGTTCATGCGGAGTCCATTCCTTGCAGCATTAGGCTGCCTGCCTGTGCCGTCCCCGCACCAGTTCCGATGGCGCGACCAGGCGAACTCCGACGCGACGACACACCTCGGGAAAACTAGCGAGGCGGAGCAGGTGGTATTCGCGAACGCGTCGCGACACACAGTCATCGTTGCGACAGCAGTCGCGTCCGACGAGCGTCTCGTCGTCGTGGCCTGGATGGCACATCAGTTCCATCGTCGCGCCTATCGCGGTCGATAACCAACGAACCAAGAATCGTTCGTCGGCAACGTTCGCGGGGTCCGTCACGCCCAAAAATACGTCACATCCCGCGTATCCGAGGCGAGCCGTCCGACGGCCGAGCCGATGTCCCAGCGTCGAGAGGACCGACCGCTTGAGTCGCGCGCCAGGCACTTGCGTCAATGTGGTCGAACTCTCCCGGTTATTCCGAAAGAAGGGCCGCGGCTGTTGGGGATCGAGAACGTGCAGCAACGCCGAACCAACGGGTGGAAACAGAGCGACATGCTGATGGCTGTTGATGACCGTCGGCGGCCGACCGACGAGCTCCACGAATCGCTGGTATTGGGCGGTAAACTCGGCCGCGACTTCACGCGCCCGAATGCGCCCTGTCATAATGCGACGCAGAAACGCGCCGAGTCGCCAGAAGTTCCCCTCGCCATCGACGAGGCTGGGCACGTCGGTGGCTGGCAACAGCGGCGCATCGAGTGTAAGGCACGGGTGCCAGCCGAGTTCGATCGGTCGGCCGGCGCGCTGCCAGGCGGCAACCGCGGACTCGGTATGCGGGGAATTGACAAGCAAAACCGTGGCCGTCACACGACCCTGCTGGCCGAGTTCCAGAATGCCACGGCTCGTTTCGGGACCAATGCCGAAATCGTCCGCAACGACCACAAGTAAGCGATCCGAGCGCATAGCGCGGCATCCTTGCCACGAAACCGCCGTAATGTCGCCGGAACGCGGAATTGTGTCAAGACCGACGACGCCCGAGTAGCCATGCAACCGGGGCGAGAATGAGCAGAGTCCCAAAGGCGGACGCAGCATCGAGTCGGTGGCCCCAAATCGCGAAATCGAACCCCAACGCAAACACGACTTGTGCCAGGCCGACGACTGCGAGCTTTTGCGGCGAACCGATTCCGAACGCGCGAGTCATGGCAATTTGTCCAATCGTCGCAAACACGCCGACTCCCGCCAACAATGCGATCGTATCCGGTCTTGTCAGTGCGGTCAGGTCGATGGCATCGCCAACATATGAGCGATAGGCGGCATACCCGAAGCACACCACAGTCGCGACGCCCGAGAAATGGACGACGATGGCCAGCGATTCAATGCGGCGAAGCCGATGAAGGCCGAGCATGACAATCGCCGTGCAAAAGGAGGCGAACAGAGCTGCAAGAGTCGCGGGGTTGATCGAGCCGTCGGTCGGGTGTTCGATGAGGTAGACGCCGACAACGCCGCTCGCAAGCGCTACGGCAAATGCGGCCGATGGACGTTCGCCGAGTACCGGCCAGGCCAGCAGCGTGACCCAGATGGGAAACGTGTTCGTGAGAGTCAGCAGCGTTCCGACGGGTAGTTCCTTCATTGCATAAAACGTGAAGAGCATGCTCACGCTGCCAACCAACGAGCGCATCCACAATGTCCGCGGCTTCCAGAACACGAGTTTGACACGCGAACTGCGAGCGACGATCAACGTGAAAAGGAAGGCCAGGCTCGCCCGGAATACGGCTGTGATACGCCAATCGCATCGGTCGTGTAACGCGTGGCCACACGTGGTCATGGTGGCAAACGCGAGTGAACTGCCGAGCATGAGAAGATAGGCGTGTGACGGCGGCGTCAGGATGCGTCGTGAAACGTTCGGGCGATCGAGAAGTTGACTGGACACTCGGACCCTCGGGTCAGGTACGAGAGAGGTTTCCCTTTATCTTAACCGCGGACAGCAGTACGACCAACATCAACGTGCAAAGGTTCACTGAAACGTGTCGAACATCGCGACGTCCGGGGCAATCTGCCGGATGCGCTGTGTCAGAAATGTCTTGATGTCATCGACAGTTCGCATCGCGAGGACGCGCTGGGCCGCTATTGTTGCGGTGGCTAGATCGGTCGCGCGGACAACCTGTTTGACGGTTGGGACAAACGCCGGGCTCATACTGAATCGGCGAAGGCCCATACCAATCAGCGGCAAGACGCAGCGCGGTCGGCCGGCCATTTCGCCACACAAAGTCACCGGTGTGCCGCGAGCGTTGCACGTGCTGATGACCTGATGCAGCAGTTTGTAAATGGCCGGCGTAAAGGGATCGCAGAGATGCGCGACCTTGGGATTGTCGCGGTCCGCTGCCATGACGTACTGCAACAGGTCGTTCGATCCGATGCTGACAAAATCGACTTCATCGAGCAAGTCGTCGATGCAAAGCGCCGCCGATGGTACCTCGATCATGATGCCAACAGGAACATCATCGCGGAACGCAAGGCCGTCGCGCGTGAGCTGGTCCTTAGTCGCGTCCACCCATCCCTTAAGACGTCGAACCTCTTCGAGCGTCGAGACCATTGGGAATAGGACTTTGATGTCACCCGCCACGGACGCGCGCAGGATCGCTCGCAGTTGGGTCTGGAAGAATTCGGGGTAGTCCGTGCTCAGGCGGATGCTTCGCCAGCCCATAAATGGGTTGGCCTCGCGTGCGTTTCCCAGGTACCCGACTTGCTTGTCGCCTCCGAGGTCGAGCGTCCGAATTGTCACGGATCGGTTCGGCGCGGCTTCGATGACTTCACGATAGGTCGATACCTGCTCGTCCTCGCTGGGTACGGCCTGGTGAGTCAAGAAGACATATTCGGTGCGATAGAGGCCGACGCTCGTCGCGCCGACGGCAACGGCATTTCGTGCATCGGGCGGGCCGTTGACGTTGGCGAGCAACTCCACCTTCTGCCCATCGGTTGTGACCGGTTCCAGGTCGCGGTTCTCGACCAACTTGTCGCGAAGGTGAAAATACTCGCGCTGCAACTTACGATAGGCGGACTCCACCTCGGGCCCGGGTTTGACGTGAACGACTCCTTCACGTCCGTCCACGGCGACGAGGTCGCCCGTCTGAACCTCGCGCAAGAGTTTGGTCAGCCCACTAACGGCGGGAATACCAAGCGACCGAGCCAGAATGGCCGCGTGGCCGGTCGTCGCGCCTTTCTCCGTGATAATGCCGGCAACCTTCATTCGCTCGAACATCACCGACTGCGACGGCAGAATCTCAGGGGCCGTCAAAATCACTTCTTCGCCGCGGTTGAGGCACTCTGGTTGGTGCAAAAGCGTGAGGTGGGCCATCACCCGGCCAACGACATCGCGAATGTCCGTCAGTCGTTCGCGGATATACTCGTCTTGGATCTGAGCAAATAGCGCCGAGTATTCGTCGAGCGTAGCCCGAAGGGCCGATGCCGCATCGAGCCGCTCATGAAGGATCCGACCCGTGACTTTGCCAATCAATGCCGGATCGCGCAGCAAGAGTCGATGGGCCTGGAAGATGGCGGCTTCGTCTGCCCCGACCTGCTTGCCGACGCGTTCGCTGATCGTTTCCAGCTCGGCGCCGGCCGCAGCACACGCGCCTTCGAAGCGGCTGACCTCGGCCGACAATGCCGCGGCGTCGAGAATAGTTGGATCGTGGCGGGCCAACACCTCGTCGATGCGGTAGGCCCGCGCTACGGCTACGCCCGGCGATACTGGCACACCCCGCAACATGGTGCCTCATGCTAGCATCTAAGCGTCAGCGATGCCATCTCGACAATCGGCTGCGTCCCGACCAATCTGCAAGTCGTGGGCACTCGTGGCAAGTCCCGCTGCGCGACCATCGCCCGCGGATGTAGAATCTTGGCATGTTGGTTGAACTGGCTGTTCAGAACCTGGCCTTGATCGAGGATGTTCGAGTCGAACTCTCCGATGGCTTCTGCGCCTGGACAGGTGAGACCGGCGCGGGCAAGTCACTGTTGCTCGGGGCACTCGACTTGTTGCTGGGCGGGCGGGGTGCAACGGACCTCATTCGCACTGGGGCGGATGAACTGCGGGTCACGGGGCGGTTCGAGCTCGTATCGCCGGCTCTCCGCGAGACGATCGAGCGAATTCTCGGCTTCCCACTCGATGATCAACAGTTGATATTGGGCCGCCGATTGAGCCGGGCCGGCCGAAGCTACGCGTATGTGAACGAACAGCCTATCGCCCTCGCGACGCTGCGGGCCTTGGGCGAACGTCTCGTTGATGTTCACGGCCAACGTGAGAGCGAATCGCTTCTGCAACCTGCCTACCAATTGGCAGTGCTCGATAGTTTTGGTCGGCTCGACATTTTGCGGACGCACTACGACGAGCTGGCCGACGCGGTCCGAATCGCCATGCGCGAAGCCGCCGACCTGGGGACAAGGCAGCAGGAGTGGCGGCGCGAGTTGTCACTCCTCGAATTCGAGCGTGAGGAGTTGGATCGGGCCAACATCGCGTCCGGCGAGGTCGAGGAACTGACGCGCGAACGCGAGCGGCTCGTCCATGCACAATCGCTGCAAGCGTTTGCCGCGGCCGGATTGGCTGTGCTGGCAGAGGACGAAGGCTCGGTCGTCGAGCGTATCGGAAAGCTGGCGCGAGACGCCCACACTTGGGCGGCCGTGGATCACGGTATCGCCGATATTGCCAAGCGATTGGACGCACTCACACCCGAAGTCCAGGACCTTGCCGCGACCTTGGGAGACATGGCGGACCGCTTCGAGGCCGACCCCGAGCGACTCGACGAAGTCGAGCGTCGGCTTCAGTCAATCCGTCGACTGGAGAAGAAGTACGGTCAGTCGGCCGAGCAGTTGGTCGAATATCACCGGACCTTGGAGGCGCGCACGGCTGCAATCCAGATCGATGAAGAGGACATTGAGAAGCTTCGCGCGCACGTGGTCGAGACCTACGCCCGATTGCGAACGGCGGCGACGGAGTTGAGCAAAGGTCGTCTCAAGGTCGCGAAGAAACTCGCGACCGCGGTCCAGGGACACCTTGCAGACCTCGGAATGCCGGAGGCGAGGCTGGATGCGACCCTGACCACGACAGCGTTGCCTGGCGAGCCGCCAGCCGAACTGCCTGCGTCGGGCATCGATCGTCTGGAACTAATGCTCGCAGCCAACCGCGGAGAGGCATCGTTGCCGCTTCGAAAGGTCGCGTCCGGTGGAGAGCTTTCGCGGGCGATGCTCGCCCTCAAATCGGTGTTGGCCGCGCATGACCCCGTCGGCACCCTTGTATTCGACGAGATCGATGCGAACATCGGCGGTCGCCTGGGCGATGTCCTTGGGCAAAAGCTGGCGGCACTCGGAAAGTCGCATCAAGTCATCTGCGTGACACATTTGCCGCAGGTGGCCAGCTATGCGAAGAACCAATGGACGATTCGCAAGACCACGCGCGGTAAACGCACGACCACGACGATTCAGCACCTCGCCGAGTCCGAACGCTTGGAAGAACTGGCGAGCATGCTGCGTGGCGAGGCTCGCAGCGATACGACGCGGAAAGAGGCTGCGGCGATGCTGGCTGCCGCGCGTCGGGGGTGGTGAAAGCGGATTGTGGGGTCGTATGTTAATTGTTCGCCCCACACATGATGCGAGGATGGGACCGTGGGTAACCCGGCGGGCGTTAAGGCCAAGAAGCGAGTGAAGCGCCGCAAGAAGCACGAGAAGCAACTGGCCGCCAAGGCGACCAAGGTCGCTGCGACGAAGAAGTAAGCCGTCACGATAGCGACGGAATCGCGTCCAGGTCGAGCGGGGCGAATTCGCCCCGCTTCCATTTCTCGACGGCGAGAGCCGCCATCGCCGCGTTGTCGGTACACAAGTCGAGTGGCGGGACGATGAGCTCCACGCCCTCCGCCGCGCACATTGCTGCGAGACCGTTTCGGAGAGTCCGATTCGCCGAGACGCCGCCGCCAACGGCTAGCGTGGTCAGGCCTGTCTTTCGAAGCGCTAACCGAGCCTTCGCGACGAGAACATCCACGACTGCTTGTTGAAAACTGGCTGCCAAGTCGGCCCGCCGCTCAGCGGTGAGCGTGCGAGGATGCGCCTTGTCCTGTCCGTGGGCCTCGTAAAGGACGGCTGTCTTGAGACCGCTGAAGCTAAAGTCGAGACTACCCTGTTCGAGCATTGACCGCGGAAATCGATGGGCTGACGCACTGCCGCTGGCTCCGGCTTTCTCGACGGCGGGACCACCGGGAAACCCGAGGCCGAGTGTAGCGGCCACCTTGTCGAACGCCTCACCGGCAGCGTCATCGCGCGTCGTTCCGATCAGCTCGAGGTCGAGCGCTGTCCGGCAGTGAAATAACGCGGTGTGACCGCCACTGACGACCAATCCCACGCATGGAAAGATGTCGCGACCCGCTGCGAGTCGGGCGGCATAGACGTGCGCATGCACATGGTTCACGGCCAGCAGTGGAACGTTGAGTGCCAGCGATAGGGCCTTGGCCGCCGTCACTCCGATCAGCAGCGCTCCCACAAGCCCGGGCGTATTGTGCACAGCCACGGCACCGACGTCGCGAATCGAAATGCCCGCATGCCCCAGCGCTTCGTCAATGACTGGAAGTAGTCGCTGGAGGTGCGCGCGAGCGGCGATCTCGGGCACGACGCCGCCGAATCGGGCGTGGAATTCCGTCTGGGAAGCGACCACGTTGGCCAGGACGCGCGGCTCATCGGTAAACACAGCCGCGGCCGTCTCGTCACAACTGGTTTCGATGGCCAGGAAGTACATCAGTCCTTCCAGCGCTTCGATTGTCGCCAAAAGGCGAGCGGGTTGTCGTACACGACTTTCTTGATCGCTGCCTCGGCATGGCCGCGACGCCGCATCTCCAGGATCATCTCGGGAACGGCCAAGGGGTCCGATTTGCCCCAGTCGCCGGCCGAGTTGGCCATGATGCGATCGGTGCCGTAGCGCTCCAGGATGTCCACCGCGCGTGCCGGCGTGCACTTCGTCGTCGGATAGAGCGTCATTCCGCACCAGAAGCCGTTGTCGAGTGCATAGCGGACCGTGTGTTCTTCCACGTGATCGATGCAGACCCGTTCCGGCTTCACGCGACGGTCGTTCTGCAACATATCGACGATCATCCGCGTTCCCTTGGCCTTGTCCTCCAAGTGTGGCGTGTGAATCAGGATCAGCTCATCGGTCTTCATCGCGAGATCGACATGTTCCTGGAAGATGGTCGCCTCGTTGGCGGTGTTCTTGTTCAGCCCAATCTCCCCGATGCCCAGAACATTGGGACGGTTCAGGAATTCCGGGATGAGCGCGATCACATCGCGGGAGAGGGAGACATTCTCGGCCTCCTTGGCGTTGATACAGAGCCAGGAGTAATGCTTGATGTGAAACTGGGCGGCCCTTTTCGGCTCGACTTCCGTCAAATGCCGGAAGTAGTCGCGAAAGCCATCGGCACTGCCGCGATCGAACCCCGCCCAAAACGCCGGCTCCGAGATGGCGGCACAGCCGCACTGGGCCATGCGATGGTAGTCATCCGTGACTCGCGAGATCATGTGAATGTGCGGGTCGAGCCAGGCCGTCATGGGTACTCCTTCAATTCGATGTCACGCCAACTCTGCCCAGTTCTCCACGGTCAAGGCCGGTACGCTCGACAGATCGGCGTCCATCGACACGACGGTGGTGTTACCCAGGGAAAAGGCGATCGCCGCGATGGTGATGTCATTCTGCCCGATCGGGCGGCCGAGGGTTTTCAGCTCGAACGCGATCCGCCCGTACTCGAACTCGGCGGCGAGGTCGGCTAGCCACACCTTCCACACGCCCAGCGCCTCGCGGAGCCGCCGGAGGTTCTCGTCCCGCTTCGGGCTGCCCTCAGCGCGGAACGCCAACTCGCCCACCACCGGGCCGGCCACGCCGACGCGGTTGCCCTTGGCGACTTCGGTCGCGGCCCGCTCGAATACGCCGCGCCTGCGGTCGAGATACAGCCCGGCGATGCCGGTGTCGAGGATGAATCGCCTCACCGGAACACGTCCTCGATGCCGGCGTCGGCGCGGTCGATACCGCGCTGATTGACCGCCCGCTCCCAGGCGTCGAGGTCGGCGGCGACGGCGTCCGGAATGTCGAGCGGTCGCAGCCGCCGCATGGCCGCCAGGACGCGGGCGATCTCCTCGGGCGAAACCGGCCCGCCGTCGTCACAGGTGGTCTCCGGGGTGAGTACCACCGGGGTCCCGTCCGGCAGGTCGATCAACTCGTCCACCTCCACCCGGCCGTTGCGGACGACGCCCTTTAGCACCGCGCTCATGACCGCCCCCTTTCCGCGTGAACTACGCTATTGTACCAGGCCTGTTTTCTCGCCCCTGGCCCTCGTTTCTCAGCGGTTTTCGCTGGACCAGTACGGCATCGACTCGGTGGAAACGGTGGATAAAGTAGACGCCCGGCGGCCTGGTTGGTCCCGCCGACCTCACGATTGCCCTAGAAAACAAGGCAAATCCGCCGGGCGAGTTCCCGAAATACGTGCGGGTCGATGTAGCATCGCGCGGTGTCCATCGGGTCAGCGGGGAGTAGGCCGTTTCCATGCGGGGTCGTAGTCGAGCGAGAAGAGTACTTGCAGTTTCTCCGCTCGCGTTGGCTCGCGCGACGCCAGCAGCTCGAACGCCTGTCGCAGCTTGTTGAGCTTGGGATCGGAGATCGCCTCGCCGCTTGCGCACCCACGATCGATGCGGTCCAGAATCGCCGCCAGATCGAGCAGTTTGCTGCGCGCTTCGAGAAAGTAAGCATCCAGGGCCACGGAGGCCGACAACGGTGACAACGTCATGGCAGGTCGTCTCCTGGCCGGGTTGATTGATATTGTCGGCGAATATCCAGGCTGATCAGTTCGTTGAGGTTGCCCGAACGGAATCCTTCCAGGTCGAGCGTCACGAATCGGAAGCCAAGCTCGCGCATCCGTCGCGCCAGCGACTCCCGCGTCTCGGGATGGGCGAGTCGATCGATCGCGTCCGCGGGAACTTCGATCCGGGCTAACTCACCTTCGTGCAGACGGACACGACACTCGCGCATGCCAAGCAACTTCAAATACGCTTCGGCCGCCTCGATCCGCGCCGTTCGCTCGGTCGTCACTGCGACACCTGGTGCGAGGCGGCTCGAAAGGCACGGGGCGGCAGGCTTGTCCCAGACCGGCAGATTCCAGTGGGCAGCGAGTTGTCGCACATGGGCTTTCGTGAACCCGGCTTCCTGAAGCGGGTGTCGGACCCCATTCTCCGCCGCCGCGATCAAGCCCGGGCGATAGTCACCATGATCGTCGAGGTTGGCTCCACTCACGATCGTGTTGTCGCCGATGTCCGGGAGCAAGTCGCGGATTCGGCCGTAGAGTTCGGTCTTACAGTGGTAGCAACGGCTGCCATCGTTGCGAGTATAGTCGGGGTCGGCGAATTCGTCGGTGCGGACGACGATGTGCCGAATGCCGATTTGCTCGGCCAGGCGACGAGCCTCGGCCAATTCCGAGCGAGGCACGCTGGCGCTATCCCCAGTGACCGCGACCGCATTCTCGGCGAGGGCCAGCGCCGCGGCCTTGGCGACCACAGTTGAGTCTACACCTCCACTAAACGCGACAACGACTGAGCCCATCGCGTGCAAACGCCGGACGAGGTCATCGCGGCGAATTACCAGGTCATTGGCCGGTTCAACACTCACTGCGCCACCTAATCGATCACGAATCCTCACACTCCATACTATCCTATGCGGCAGCGCCCATACAGTTCGTATTCGGCCGAGGAGAAGTGACTCGATCGACGGACGTCATCGCACGATGGCCCGCGTCGACTGGCAGCGCACGATGGCCTGTTCCGGAGTGAGAGTTTGCAACCGCTCAGCGGGATTTCGCTTGAACCAGGCCGCAACGAGGAGAACGCTATCGATCTGGTCGGGGCCGATGGGGATCGGCGAGTCGCTGCCAAAACACTCGTGGAGTGCGTTGTATGCCACAATTCGCGTCCGGGCGTCGCGCGGGGCGACCACGCCGCGGACAACACGGCCGCCACGGACCAGATACCAGAGCGACCGGCCATCGTCGGCCGCGAGGGGATAGACAAACGTGTACTCTCGTCGCGCTCGCTGGAGCCATGCCAGCTTGTCGGACAGCCATTGAACGGCCTCAAGTCGGTCGCGCGCGACGGCGGCGCGCTCAAACGCTAGCGCGGCTGCTGCGTTTTCCATTTCGCGCTGAAGGCGGTGGAGGATGGCATCGTCGGTTCCGTCGAGAAAGGCTCGAGCTGCGCGGACCTGTCGGCTATAGCTCGCTCGAGATGTCCCGGCGGCGCATGGGCCAGAGCAAGTGCCAATCTCGGCACGGAGACAGCCGACTGGCCGCTCGACGGGGAACAGGTCGGGTTGGTCGGCGAAGTGCATTCTCGTGGACTGGTCGCAATCGCGTAGACGAAACAGGTCGTTGAGCCGACGGACTGCTTCGCCGGCACGCGCCGCGTTCGGCAATGGGCCAAAGCAGCCGAGAATCCCGGTCGGTGGTATTCGCGCGACGAACAGGTAAGGTGCCGGCTTGCGACCCACGCAGATGTAGCACGCCCTACGGCCGCCCGGTTGACCCTGGACGTTGTAAATGGGTCGCCAACGACGAATTAGTTCCAGTTCTCGAAGTAAGGCAGCAAACTCACCGGCAGCAGGTTCCCAGACTATCGCACGGGCACGCTGGATGATTCGTCCAGCCTTCGCATCGCGACTCGCCGGCCGAAAGTAGCTCATCAACCGTGATCGCAACGACTTCGCCTTGCCGACGTAGATCAGCTTGCGGCGGGCATCGATCATGCCGTACACGCCGGGCTGGTGCGGACACGATCGACGAACGCGCAGGCGTAATTGGCGAGTGGATCGCGCCGTGACAGCCGTTGTCGGCGATGGTGACGGATCGAGTTGGCTTGGGCCAAACCCTGCGAAGATTCGTTCCGGATAGAGGCCGCTCATACGGAGTCCTTCCGAGCCAATCACCATCGCATGAGATTCGCGAGCCGTCATCCTACCCGAACGCGCTACACCCGCAAGCGACACGAGGCAAAGAAAAACGTCGTTGCCGTGGCAATGACCTCGAGATCCGCGTCGATGATGCGAGGTTGGACGCTATGGAAGCGATCGGGCGGACCAAAAAGGGCAAGGCCTGGCCAAGGCACCGACCGGCCTTGGATCAGCTCGCCTTTCGATCGGGCAGGTTGGGGTATCGAATCCGCGCGTGGAAGAGGGCGGAAATGCTCTTGCCCAGACTCTCTTCGATGCGGCTGAGTTCCGTGAGCGTCAGTCCGCTCGCCTCGAATTGGCCATCGAGCAATCGCCGCATGGAGAGGTCGCGCACCAATTTCCGCAAGCTGCTCGGCGTCGGAGAGGTAAGCGATCGGCTGGCGCTCTCAACCGCGTCCGCGAGCATGACGATTGCGGCTTCGCGCGAGTGTGGCTTGGGTCCGGGATAGCGAAATGTACTTTCCAGCACTTGCGCGTTGGATGCCGAGGATCGGAGTGCTTCGCGATAGAAGCACTCGACGAGTGTCGTGCCGTGGTGCTGTTGAATGAGGTCAACAACGGGCTTCGGCAAGCCATGCTGCTGTGCCAGGGCGACGCCGTCTTTGACGTGGCCAACGATCACGAGCGTGCTCAGGGCGGGCTCCAGGTCGTCGTGGCGATTATGTCCGTCCTGGTTCTCGACGAAGTACTGGGGCTTGAGCATCTTGCCGACATCGTGAAAGTAACTTCCGACCCGCACAACGAGCGTGTTCGCACCAATGGCCTCGGCGGCCGATTCCGCCAATGTGGCGACCGTGATGCTGTGCGTATATGTGCCTGGCGCACGCCGAATCAACTCTTGCAGAAGCGGATGACTGCTATTCGCCAGCTCGACCAGGCTGATGTCCGTAACGATGGCGAATGCTCGCTCGACGATGGGGAGGCTCCCCGTCAGGACGAATCCACCGAGCAGGAACCACAGCAGATTCCGGCCGGCATCGAACGCCATGAATTTCCAACCCTGGCTGCATAACAAGCCGGTCGCAAACGTCATGGCAAGGCACGCCAGGCCCGCACCCGCCGCGACTTGCACAATGCGAGGGCGCGTGCGCACATTGCGCAGGAGCAAAATGGCCGTCGCCAGTCCGCCCATCTGGACCAGAAACGCCTCAAGGCCCGAGCCGAGGGCCAGCGTCGCGACCAGAGCGAGGCTGAACGACATCAGGAGAGCAAAGGGTGGGTTGTACGCCAGTGTCAGCACCATCGCGGTCACGGCCATCGGCACCAGCAGGGCGTACCACGGGGGCTTACTCAAGACGATTCCGATCGCGAGCGTCGCTACGGCGAGGATGCAAACGCGAACAATTCGCTGCAGGTCGGCCGCGAGCGCGATTTGGAATCGGGAGACGTAGAGTGCGAGGACGACAGTCAAAAGCGCAATGATCGCGAAGAGTGCGATCGCACGACGAACGCGGTCCAGGATGCCGAGCGATGCACGGTAGGCACGCTCTTCGTCGCGGAGCAGCGAAAGCTGCTCGCTCGTAATGGGCTTCCCGCGCTTAACCAGCGCGATGCCGGCTGGGTACTTCTCGATGATGGGCTGGGCAGCTTCCGTCTCGTCTTGCGTCGCTTCGGTCCGTGGACCATTGACCAGCTCAAAACCAACGCGGACACGCAAGTCGCGTGCCGGGATTTCGCCGAGGCGATATGCGATGGGAGGTCCTGCCGCGAACGCGATTGCGGTCGCGGCGAACGTGGTTGTCGCAATGACAAGGAGTCGTGCGGCTGTGGCATGCCACCGACGGCGCGGTGTGGGATCGTCGGTTCGTTGCCGTTGTATCCACGGAGCAATCCGCGCCGGCAGAGGTCGGAATCCGCCGAACATGGATACTCCTCGCCCAGCGACGAATCCATCCATCGCGGGTCGCCCGCCCTGGCATCACGCCCGTTTTCGCGGACCGTCGTCCTCATAGGCCCGCACGATGCGCTGCACCAATGGGTGGCGAACAATATCGGTCTCGTCGAGGAATACAAGGCCGATCCGATCGATCTTCCGCAAACGCTGGACAGCATCGTTCAACCCGCTGCGCGTCGTTCGCGGCAAGTCAATCTGGGTAATGTCGCCTGTGCAGATGATCTTGGACCCGTGCCCCATGCGAGTGAGGAACATCTTCATCTGGGGTACGGTCGTGTTTTGCCCTTCATCGAGAATAATGACGGCGTGATTCAGCGTTCGCCCCCGCATGTAGGCCAGCGGTGCGATTTCGATGACATCGTTTTCCAGATAGCGCTTGACCTGTTCCGGGTCCATCATGTCGTTGAGCGCATCGAAAAGCGGCCGAAGGTAGGGGTTGATCTTGGCCGACAAATCTCCGGGCAGATAGCCGAGCCGCTCGCCCGCTTCGACGGCCGGACGCACCAGGACAATGCGCTTGATCGCATTTTGGCGCAGCATGGTCACGGCCATCGCGACGGCCAGATACGTCTTACCTGTCCCGGCTGGACCGACGCACAACACGACATCGTTATCGCGCATGGCGGCAACGTATCGGCCTTGGCCATCGGTGCGTGGACGGAGGTACTTGCCGCCATCGGTGACGCCGAGGCTCCCGGCACCGCGTTCGCCGCCGGTTTGCACGACCGATAGCACCGTGCGAACGTCCTCGGGCTGGATTTGACCGTTCGTCTTGAGGACTTGTCGAAGCTGCTGAAAAGCCCGGTCCGCTTTGCCGACAGCCTCAGCGTCGCCATCGATTTGCAATGTGTCTCCGCGCGCGATGAGCCGCACCGCCAGGGCGTCGCGGATCATGCGGAGATGGGCATCGCGCGGCCCGAAGAGCATGACGGCTTCGTCGCGGTCATCGAGCGTGACACTTCGGGAGTCGGTCATGGAGTCTTGCATCCCAAGGTGAGAGACGCACCGTTGGCTTGTTCGGTTCGCATCACGCGTGTCCGAGCCACCAATAGGCCACAGGTGCGGCGAAGATCACAGCATCGACGACGTCCAGAATACCACCAAAGCCGGGGACCGCGTGGGAAGCATCCTTCTGCTGGCAATCGCGCTTGACGAGCGACTCGGCCAGATCACCCAGCAGACCGGCCAATCCCACACTGAGGCCCAGCGGGAGGAACATCCACTCGCACCCATAGATCGACTGCGGGCCGAGCCACAATCGGTCGAGCCAATATGCCACGGCCACGGCCGTTAACATCCCACCGATCGCGCCTTCCCACGTTTTCTTAGGGCTGAGCACAGGCGTCATACGATGCCGGCCAAGGAGGCGGCCAGTGAAATAGGCACCGATATCGCAGCCTTTGGGCACGAAGATCGCGAGCGCCAGTGCGACAGACCCAACGGCGGGATCGCTATCGAGGGGCTGGGACAATCGCAATTGCACGAGGAAACTCGGCAAGAGGCCCAGGTATGCGACCATCCAGACAGCGATTGCTATTCGTACGACCGACCGGCCTGGCTCGGTAAACGTTGCCATCTCGACAAGAAAGGCCAGGAGAACGACGGCCGCAAAGGCGTGCATCACACACGGTAAGGACTGCATGGCGGGCAATGACGAAGAATGCCAGATCCCCGAGCGAATAAGGGGCCACCAGTTTCCCGCGATGACGAGCACAACGCCAGGGAGGACAACCCCAAGGGACGGCCGGCGGTCGCTGGGAAGCAGCCGCCAAAGCTCGACCGTGCCAGCCGTCGCAAGGAAGGCGACTGTCGCGGCCAGAAAGGGATACCACGGTCCGAATCGCTCGTCGATCAGCAACATGCCGCCGGCGAGGGTGGCCAAAATGGTCCCGACGATCAGCCGCGTTCGCAACATGGGCACCTCGGGCGCAGGGTGTCAGGTCAATCCGCCGAATCGCCTGATACGCCCGCCGTAATCGCGCAGGGCCTCGTGGAGGGTCGATGCATCGAAGTCGGGCCAGCATTTGGGTGAGACCCACAACTCCGCGTACGAAATCTGCCACAAGAGGTAGTTGCTCACGCGCATTTCGCCGGCCGTGCGGATGAGCAAGTCGGGATCGGGCATGCCGCGGGTGTAGAGGGAGTCCGAGACCATCGCCTCGTCAATCTGTTCGACCGTCAACTCGCCGCGCTGGACTCGTGCTGCGATGGAACGAGCGGCATCGACGATCTCGGTCCGCGCACCGTAGTTGATCGCCAGACACAGGGTCAGCCCATTGTTGCTGGAGCTGACGCGCACACTTTCATCGATCTCGCGGAGCACTTCGTCCGGAAGTCCCTGGCGTTGACCGATAACGGTAAAGCGAATGTCCTGCTCCATGATTTCCGAGCGGCTCGTCGAGCAAGTATTGGTGGAGCAGGGCCATCAGAAAGTCGAGTTCCTGCTGGGGTCGCTTCCAGTTTTCGGAACTCAGGCAATAGAGGGTCAGCTGACCCAGGCCGAGCCGACAGCACTCTTCGATGACCGTCCGAACGCTGATTGCCCCGCGACGGTGCCCTTCGTGGCGGGGTTGCCCGCGCTCTTGCGCCCAGCGCCCATTGCCGTCCATGATGATCGCGACGTGGCGCGGCAGCCCCTCGGCATGGAGGCCGAACGCGGCGAGTTCGTCCGTCGTGTAGCGGGTCGTACGGCTCGTGGTGGTGGACGCGGCCAAACGCATGCCTCAATCGAGAATTGTCTGTTCGCGATCCGGTCCGACGGATAGCAGGAACACCGGTCGGCCAACCAACGATTCGATGCGATCGACGTATCGGCGAGCCGCGGCCGGAAGGTCACTGCGCCGGCGAGCACCCGTCAGGTCTTCGGTCCAACCCGGGAGCGACTCCAGCACTGGCTCGCAGCGTTCCAGGGTTGCCGCATCGGCCGGAAATTCATCCGTCTCCTTCCCCTGGAAACGATACCGCGTGCAAATCGCCAACTCCGGTAAGCCACTCAGCACGTCGAGAAGCATGAGCGTCAGCTCGTCGACACCGGCGACGGCCGCTGAGTAGCGAGCGGCGACCGCGTCAAACCACCCGACTCGGCGCGGCCGTCCCGTAACGGTCCCGTATTCGCGCCCAATACGACGGATTCGTTCTCCCGTTTCATCGTGCAGTTCTGTCGGGAAGGGGCCACGTCCGACGCGAGTCGTGTACGCCTTAAGTACTCCGATCACCCGAGTCAGGTGGCGGCTCGACAAGCCAGAACCGCTCCACACGCCCGCGGGCGTGCTGTTAGAACTGGTGACGTAAGGATAGCTGCCAAGATCGACATCCAACAAACACCCCTGGGCGGCTTCGAACAGGATTCGCTTGCCAGCCTGGCTAGCCTTGAGCAGAAGATGCGTTGTGTCGGCGATATGTGACCGCAGGTACGCACCATGGGCCGCGTACTCGTCAGCCAACTCGTCGGCCTCAAATCGACGCACTTCTCCCGCATTTGCCAGTGCCTGGAGTAGGCGATTCTTACGCGGCACGACAAATCGCAGCTTTTCCCGAAGCGCCGCTGGATCGAGCAAATCGCCAACCCGAATGCCACCGACACGACCGAGTTTGTCCTGATAGCACGGGCCAATCCCACGGCCTGTCGTACCGATCGCCCCGTCCTTGGACGATTCGTTGAGGCGGTCTTCCTCCATGTGATACGGGAAGATGACGTGTGCATGGTTGCTGACGACCAGGTTAGTATCGACCTCGATGCCGCTTGCGCGCAGCGATTCGACTTCCTCCCGGAATCGGGGAGGGTAAACAACGACACCATTGCCGATGACCGAAGTCACATGGGGCGTCAGGACACCCGTGGGCAATAGCGATAGCTTGTACGCCTTGCCTGATCGAACGACGGTATGCCCCGCGTTCGCTCCGCCGTTATACCGCACGACCAAATCGTGGTGATCGGTGAGAAGGTCGACGACTTTGCCTTTGGCTTCGTCGCCCCACTGCAACCCGACGACGCATGTCGAATGCCCGACCATCGGCACCCCGATCCGAAGACGCTCCCGTCCGCAACCGCGTATACCGTAGTCCGTTCGCGGAAACCCGTCAAGGCGCGGGATTTCCGGCGCTTGACGACGACTGGACCGGCTCGGTACGATGACGCTCGCTCCGTGCCATGCCTCCTCCGAGTAGCTACCATGTCTCTCCGCAACTCAATGGCATTCGTAGTTGTCGCCTGGGTGACCACTCCGCTCTTGGCTGACGAGCCCGTCTTGAAGGGGCGAAACCTCACCGAATGGCTCAAGATGCTCGATAGCGATCCGAAGCCGGAACGGCGCAGAGCTTCGATCGTTGCCCTGGAAATCCTCGGCGACAAGTCGGCGCGGGTGATCAAAGGGTTGGGGAAAGCTGCCCGTTCGGATACCGACGACGATGTTCGGCGGCAAGCGATCCAGTTGCTCGGGGGCTGGCCAATGGAATCCCGAGATGCATTAGACGACTTGGCTGCCGCTCTCAAAGCCGACAAAGTGGCCGGCGTCCGTGAAGCGGCCGCGAGCGCGCTTGGGAAAGTCGGAGCTGCGGGAAAGGCATCCGTCGTCGTTCCCGTCTTGGCCGATGGCCTCAAGGATACGGATGCCAAGGCTCGCGCGAGTTCCGCCGAAGCGCTGGGGAAACTCGGTGGCGACGCCGAACCGGCGACGTTGGAACTGACGCAGCGCCTCACCGATTCCGACCTGCTTGTGCGTTCATTTTCGGCGCATGCGCTTGGCCGGATCGGCCCACCCGCCCGGGCGTCGGTGACGGCTCTGGGAAAGGCGCTGACCGACGATTCTGCCGTCGAAGTGCGCAAGGAAGCGGTTGCGGCACTCCAACAGATGGGCCCGGACGCGAAACCCGCAATACCAGCGCTCGCAAAGTCACTCTCGGATCGACAGCCCGAAATCCGTTTGCGCTCTGCCATTGTCCTTGGCAAGCTCGGCAGAGATGCGTCGAGCGCGCTACCCGCCGTCATGGCGATGTTGAAGGATTCCGACAAGGATGCTCGTGCGCAAGCCGTCCACGCACTCCCGGCGATTGGCGGCCCAGCCGCGGGTGTGATTTCCGCACTCATCGACCGGGTTCGCGACGAAACAGTGGAAGTGCGAGTTGCCGCGATCGACGAATTGGCACTCCTGGGCCAAGCTGCAAAGGACGCGGTGCCCATCCTACAGGATGCCCGGCGCGACGGCCGTCAATCGGTACGCGAAGCCGCCGAAGCCGCCTTGAAGCGAATCCAGGCACCACCGCCTCCATAAGCCGATTCATGTCAGACAAGAATTCGATTTGACCAAGGGCTGATTTCGACCTACGTTTTTTAAGTGAGGTGCTAGGACTGCGCAGACGCACAAGCATTGAGGATTGTGACACCCGGCCGCGGTCGAATGGGAGTGTAGTCTTGTCCGTCGCCGAAACGCAATGTGGTCATCGACTTCTGACAGAGCACCTGGCAGTGGCCAGTGTTCTTGCCGGCCGTTTCGCACACGACTTCGACAACGTGCTCATGGGGGTACTGGGGTTCGCAGAGTTGGCTCAAGCCAGTGTCGAACCCAATTCCGAAGCGTATCACCTGATTGCTGACGTGCTGCGTGTTGCGGAACAAGGTCGCCGTGCGACCCGCCAAATGCACCGATTCTCCCATAGCGGGCGTCGAGTTGCGGGTGCGTCGAACCTCGCGGCTGTCTGGGCGATCGAAGCGCGCGAGCTCTCCGATCCTCCGCACGACCGGGCACGAATTGCCGCGGACATCCCCTGCGACCTGCCAGACATCGCGATTCCACCCGATCATCTACGAGCGGTCATTAACAGCGTTGTGTCGAACGCGCTCGAAGCCGCTGGAGTCTGCGGGTGCGTGCAGCTGTGCGCTGTGACGGTGGACCGCGAAGAGCCATTCGATGCACTTCCTGAGGAACTTCTGCCGGGTCAGTTCGTCGAATTGACCATACGCGATGATGGACCGGGATTCTCGCCGGAGTTGTTGGACCGAATCGCCGAGGCACCGTTTTCGACCACGAAGGTTCGGCACCGCGGACTTGGATTGTCGATCGCGTTATTGTCGCTCGCTACCTATGGGGGCGGGCTGATCATTGAACCCGCTTCCCCCCGCGGAACCACCGTCATACTCGCGTTGCCGACCCGCCGTGCCGACGCATCGAGGTAATCGAAAGCTATGGTTTTGAACGTCGAGGAATTGGCCCCGAAGGCTTCCAACGGCAACGGAGCTGTGTTGGAGAAACAGCAGGCGCGGCGTGACGATCTCCGATGTGCCAAGGAGGTGCGCATTCTCGTTCTCGATGACGATGAGAGCGTTTGTGACATCATCCGTAGCGCCCTGGCCGGCCACGAATTCGTCATCCACACGGTTTCCGACCCGGCACGCATTCTGGAACAACTCCAGACGGCGCCGAAAGATCCGTACCACCTGATCATTCTGGACTATGTTCTTCCGGGGTTGGAACCGGAGCAGGTCTTCGGCTGGCTCCGGGATCATCAGCCGGAAGCGAGTGTCATCGTTGTCACGGGGTATCCGTCCATCGATAGTGCCCTCAGTTGCCTGCGGGCACGGACGTACGACTATCTGACCAAGCCATTTCAGGTCGCGGAATTACGCCAGGCCGTGACGCGATGTCTGGAAGGCAAGGGTCTGTTGCGCATGTCGGAAGAGGCGATGGTCGAAGCACTCGGTGCAGCGATTCGCGAGCGACGCAAATCGCTCGGACTAACGCTGGCACAGATGGCCGGCCGGACCGATGTGTCGCTCGGATACCTATCGCAAATCGAGTTGGGCAAGAACTCGGCGTCGATCGAGACGCTTTACCGCATTTGTCTGGCGCTCGGCATTCGGATGGCCGACCTGTTCCAGACGGTCCAGCGCAGCCTGTGATGGCGCTCAGTCGGCAAACACCAGTACTTTCTCGCCGCGCGGTTCGACGCTGCCAATAGCGCACGTCGCACTCGCGCCGGCGAGCCGTACCGACTCGACAAGTCGCTCTGCTCGGTCAGCCGGGCAACTGATCAACAGGCCACCCGAAGTCTGGGCGTCGAAACAAAACTCCAGGTTCGCATGGCTTGGGGTTTCGATTCGTGACTCAGCTTCGACATACTGCCGGTTCGACTTGCTCGCGCGCGTGAAGAAATCGGGGATCGCAAGTGCCGCAGCCCCGGGCAAGACCGGCAACCGGTTGAGGTCGATGCGAAGCGTCACGTTGCTGCCTGTCGCCATCTCGTAGCTGTGTCCCGCGAGGCCGAAGCCCGTGACGTCCGTAGCTGCGTGGACGCCAACGTGCAGCATGGCACTGCACGCCGCGGCATTGAGATCGACCATGCTCGCGCAAGCCGCAGTGTAGACGTCGTCCGGACACGCTCGTTTCTTGCGGGCCGTGGTGACGAATCCCGTGCCCAGCGGTTTGGTCAGGATCAACACGTCGCCGGGCTGGGCTGTCGCATTGGTGACGATGTGGTTGGGGTGGACGACGCCAGTCACCGCGAGTCCGAACTTGATCTCGGCGTCGCGGACCGTGTGGCCGCCCACGACCGTCACGCCGGCCGTGTGGCACCGCTCCCCCGCTCCTGCGAGTATCTGACCGAGCCAATCGAGGTCGAGTTCCTTGTCCGGGTAGGCGGCAATGTTGAGGGCCGTCTTCGGGACACCACCCATCGCGTAAACATCGCTCAGGGCATTCGCCGCGGCGATCTGACCATACGTAAATGGGTCCTCGACGACCGGTGGGAAAAAGTCTACGGTCTGGACGAGCGCGATCGAGTCGGTGAGCCGGTATACCCCGGCGTCGTCGTGAGTTTCGGTGCCGACGAGGAGGTTTGGATCCGTCACGGGTTGGAGGTGGCGCAAGACCTGCGCGATCCCTTGGGGGGAGAGCTTGCCGGCTCAACCCGCGCAGGATGCGTAGTCCGTCAGGCGCTTCTTGGTCGCGTCGGACATCATCGGCTCCAAACAAGGTTAGGGCAAGAGAACCTTCTCTGCCCGGTCGTCGCTGCCTGGGCCGTCAGCCCTTGCTGAGACGAGAACGAACGGCGTTGACGGCCCATGACTCCTCGGGGAACTGCCCCGTCTGGAGTTTCGAGTACACCAATTCGCCGTCGACCGACAACTCGAAACAGCCACCACCGCTCGGGATGAGTGTAAGCTCGGTGACTCGCTGCTTCAACGTACTCAAAAGCGTGGCCGTCAAACTGACGGCTTTTGGCTCGTAACCTCAAACGGCACAGTAGCGTAGGCTGATCTTCATCGTGGTTTTCCCGGACACATTCGAATCATCGTGTCATGATAGAACGCACGCTCCACTCTGCGTAGGTCATGGCTTTGCGAGATACTCTTCGAGAGCGGAGACCATACCGCACAGTCCTGTCGGCGTGCGCTCGATGGCCGGGGCAAACGCACGAAGCGCTGCGGCTGCTCGTTCCCGGTACTTCCCGTCGCCTGTTTTCGCAGCCAGTTGGATCAGATTTCGCACGGTGACGCTGTTCCCACTGGGCTGCGCTCCGTCGTGCATGTCCTTTGCACGCGCGAAGAGTTTCTCGCCATCGGAGGCGGTGTAGTAGAATCCGCCGGCTTCCTCATCGGCAAACAGGCGAATGGTCAGGTCGGTAAGGGCTTTCGCCTCATCCAACCAACGCCGGTTACTTGTCACGTCGTGGAGTGCAAGCAGGCCGCGAGTCAGGTAGGCGTAGTCGTCGAGATACGCGGCGTGGCGGGCTTTCGCACTTTCGCCCGGCACCGCGGCAAACGTGCGCAACAGCCGTCCGTCAGGGGTTTTCATCGTCTTCAGCAGAAACTCGGCGGCTCGTTCGGCATGGCGGGTGTACTTCGGTTCGTTAACGATCCGCCCGGCAATCGCGTAGGCGGCGATCATCTGGCCATTCCACGCGGTTAGCACTTTGGTGTCGAGCGCCGGTCGGGGTCGTTTCGCCCGCACGGCCAGTAGTCGAATACGTAGGGCGTCAACCTGGCTGCCCGCCGCATCTTCGCGACGTTGGAAGATGTAGGCCTTGCCTTCGAAGTTCGGCTCAACGAGGCGGAAAGCCTTGCGCATCAATTCGCGATCCGTCGGCTCCGCAATAGCGGCATCCAACTCGGCCGTCGACCAAACGTAGAACAGGCCTTCCTCGCCAGCGGAATCGGCATCCAGTGCCGAGTAGAAGACGCCATCCGGCGACATCAACTCGCGTTCGACAAACGTCAGCGTTTCATCGACGATGCGCCGGTAGAGTGGCTTGACGGTGGCCAGGCGTGCGTACAGCTCGACGAGTTGAGCGTTATCGTAGAGCATCTTCTCGAAATGCGGCACGGTCCAGGTCCGCTCGGTCGAGTAGCGGTGGAAGCCTCCTCCGACCTGGTCGTAAATGCCACCGAGAGCCATTCGGTCGAGCGTGCGATGCACGTGCGGTACCCAATCCGGCGACTTGGCAGCGCGGGCTACCGCGAGTTCAAGGGACGGTGCCGAAGGAAACTTCGGACCGCGGAAATCGCGCTGGGAGTTGCCAAAGCCTCCGTGGATTGGGTCGAACTCGGCGAAAAGTGCGTCCAGCGCTGCGTCGGCCAGCTTACGGTCCAATTCCGGGCCAATCGGTGAGCGGCCTTGACGAGCGAGTGCCTGGGACGCAGCATTCGCCACCTGATCGGCCTGTTCGCGTAGCTCCTTGGGCTTCGTGCGTTCGAGTTCGAGCAGCGCCCGAAGCACCGACTTGAATCCCCGAACGGTCTGCCCTTCGATCTGCTTATCTTCCCGTGGCCAATAGGTGCCACCGACGATGGGTTTACCGTCGGGCAACAGGAACACCGAAAGCGGCCAACCGCCAGGCAGTCCGAGCACGTTGATGGCGGTCATGTAGACCTGATCGATATCGGGCCGCTCTTCGCGATCGACCTTGATGCAGACGAACGACTCGTTGAGGATCTTCGCAACGTCAGCATTCGCGAACGACTCGCGCTCCATGACGTGACACCAATGGCACGAGGAGTATCCAATGGAGAGGAAGACCAGCTTGTTCTCGGATTTGGCCTTTGCGAACGCTTCAGGTCCCCACGGATACCAGTCCACGGGGTTGTGCGCGTGCAAGAGCAGATACGGGCTACTCTCTTTAGCCAGGCGATTCGCCTTCGACGTCGGCGGATCGGACGACTGGGCCTGCGCCGTGAGTAGCAGAAGGGCGACGAACGCGGTGCGGGCGGCCATTGGCGCGCTTCCTCTTTTTTGCGACGGGGCGTGCGTGTGGGTATAGTAGTCGTTAGCCAGTGTGATGCACCCCGAGGTCGTCTCCTATGCGACAGGTCGTGTTCTCTATTATCCTGATGGCGCTCGTCGTTCCGGTGCAGGCCGACGAAGCCGCGGATCTCCTGGCCAAGCAGAAGAAAGCTGTGGAAGCGGCGCTCGCCGCCGTCCAACTGCCGCCGCAGCCGGTGGTCGAGAGTCCCAATCTCCTTTTGGCCGGTCCGTTGTCCGAAGCCCGGCTCAAGGCGCTCTCGGCGACGTTGGAAAAGCAATACGCCGCTGCTATCAAGGCCCTTCAATTCGAGGGAAGCGAGAAGCCGTTGCCCGGCAAGCTAGCGGTCTACGTCTTCGACGATCGGACGAAGTACCGTTCGTTTGTCCGTGCCGTCGCCAAGGCCAGCCCCGACGACGACGAGCAGGCCCGGCAACTCATCAAGGGTGACACGCCATTTGTCGCGGTCGGGCCGGGCCGGAGCAAGGATTCCCCGGCGCCGGAAGCACAGGCCGGCTATCAGGTGGCTATCGCGTTGCTGGGCGTGCGGACGCGCAATGCACCGCTTCCGGAATGGGCGTCGCTGGGATTTGCCAAGGCGACGGCGTACCAGGCCAGCGGGGCAAGTGGCGGAGCGCGTAAGAAAGGCGCACGCGACATTGTCGCCCGCCGCGGTCGTGTTGCCGACCTTTGGAGCGACAAGCTCTCGGCCGAACAGAAGCTCGCCCTCGGTACGAGCGTGATGGATTTCTTGGTCTACGGCAAAGGCGTGCCGAAGCCGATCGACGTGATTTCAGCGATGCGGCCGGAGGAAGAGAAGGTCATGAAATCGGCGGAGGACGTGTTCGGCGCTGTGAAGATGACTCCGGACCAGTTTGAAGCCGTGTTTCTTAAGTGGTTGCGAGCGAATTAGCCGGCACCCGTTGCAATCCGACCGGCCGATTCCGATAATCGGCCTCGTCCCACCTCACCTGCTCTTCCGAGGTCTCTCATGCGACGACTCACCCCGATCCTGATGGCTCTGGCCTGTGCGGTTGCGGTTTGGCCCGCGCTGTGCCCGGCTGACACACCGACTGCCAATCCGTTGTCGTGGAAGAACATCACCATCGACAAGATCTTTCGGTCCGAGGGATCGACCGCGGCGGATGTCAACAAAGATGGTTTGATGGATGTCATCGTTGGCGACTATTGGTATGAGGCTCCGAACTGGACGATGCACCAGATTCGCGAAGTGCGTCCGGGCCGTCGGCTTAAGGAGATCAAGACGAACGAGGAAGGAAAAGCCAAGGGCTTCTACGGCGATGGACTTCGCAATTACAGCGAATGCATGGCTTGCTGGGCCGACGACATCAATGGCGACGGGTATCCGGATCTGGTTCTTGTCGGCTTCCCGGGTGACCCTTGCTACTGGTACGAGAACCCCAAGGGTAAGCCTGGTCTTTGGATCGAACATGAAATCTGGCATTCGGCCTGCAATGAGACGCCGAAATACGTCGACCTGTTCGGGACCGGTAAGCGCGTGCTACTGATGGGCTGGCAGCCGAAGGGCAAGAAGGCCGACGGCAACGAAGGGCAAATGTCGTGGTTTGCCCCCGGTGCCGATCCGACCCAACTGTGGGTGCAGCATCCGATCAGCGAGCCATCGGCACAGGGCAAAGCCATTCCAGGCACAATGCGGTTCTCGCACGGGTTGGGGGCCGGTGATCTGAATGGCGATGGCCGAGCCGATGTGATTTGCACGGGCGGCTGGTGGGAGCAACCGGCCGACGGGGCGAAGGCGACGGGTCCATGGACGTTCCACCCGGCCAAGCTCGGCGACGCGTGCGCCGATATGTACGCCATTGACATGGACGGCGACCGGAAGGCCGATGTTGTGGCGAGTTCGGCTCACAAATTCGGGATCTGGGCATACCTCCAGCGGTCCGCCGCCAGCCACCCGGACTTCCTCAAGACGGACCTCTATCCCGAACTCGTATCCGAAACGCACGCAATGCACTACGTCGATCTCGATGGCGACGGCATCAAGGACCTCGTCACCGGCAAGCGCAAGTGGTCGCATGGCCGTAGTGAGCCAGGCTCCGACGCCAAGCCGCAAGTCTACTTACTCAAGGGATCGAAGTCGTCCGACGGCACAACGAAGTTCACGCCGCACCTGATCGACGAGGACTCGGGCATTGGCACGCAGTTCGAGATCGTCGACTTCAATGGTGACGGCAAACTCGACATTGTGACATCCAACAAGCACGGTGTTCACGTGTTGCTTCAGGTTCCCCGGGGACCGGCCAAGGTCGGCGTCAACACAGGCTCCGACAAATAGCCGCCCGTGCGGCATGTGCGGGTGTCAACGTTCCTGAATTGGTCGTGACGAGTGCATACGGGAGTCGCGGTCATGCCGCGGCTCCCGATTGACCGATCTTTCGGAAATCACTCTTGGAGCACCTGATGTTTGTCCCCAATCGTCGGAACTTCCTGTTCGACGCCGGTTGGCTCACGACGACGTTCGCGACAACCGGCCTGATGACTAGCGCGACTCGTGGCGACGAGCCGAAGCCGATCAAGGCCGCCAATGGGGCCTCGCCGAACAATCGTCTGCGCGTTGGAATCATCGGCGCGCGCAGCACGAAGCTGCCGGGCCTTAACAACATCGGCCGGGGAATGGATCACGTTAAGTTCGTCGCGGGTCGCAACGAGTGCGAAGTCGTGACAATCTGCGACTGCGACGAGTCGGTTGTCGGCACAGCCATGTCGCAAGCGGAAAAGCAGCAGGGCCGGCTGCCCAAGTACGAGAAGGATCTCCGCAAGGTCATCGACGACCCGACGATCGACATCATTACCATCGCGACGCCGAATCACTGGCACGCGCTCGCTGCGATCTGGGCGCTGCGGGCGGGAAAGCACGTCTACGTCGAGAAGCCGGTCAGTCACAACGTGTGGGAAGGGCGACGAATCGTCGAGGCCGCGCGCCATTACAAGCGATTGTGCCAAACCGGTACGCAGTGTCGGAGCATGACCTCAAACATCGAAGCGGTTGAATTCATGCGGTCCGGCAAGATTGGCGAAATCAAGATTGCCCGCGGCCTGTGCTACAAGCCGCGCGCCAGTATCGGTAAGGTCGGCGGTGATGGCGAGATTCCGACCACGGTCGACTACGATCTGTGGTGTGGACCGGCCCCGAAACGCCCACCCCAACGAACGAAGCTGCACTACGATTGGCACTGGCAGTGGGACTTCGGAAATGGTGACTTCGGCAATCAGGGCATCCATCAGGTCGATGTGGCTCGCTGGGGCCTCGGTAAAAAGGGAATGCCAAAATCGGTCATGAGCCTCGGTGGGCGATTTGGTTACTCCGACGATGGTCAGACCGCCAATACGCAGGTCTCCATCTTCGACTACGGCGATGCCAAGTTGATCTTTGAAGTCCGCGGACTGATGACGCAGGACGTCCTGGCCGACGTCAGTGGAAAAACGACCACCAATGAGAAGACGCGCGTCCTGGTTGGCAACGTCTTCTACGGCACCGATGGCATGGTCGTCTGCACGAACTACGAGAAAGGTGTGGCGGTCTCCAAGGACGGTGAGATCATTCGCACCTTCCTCGCCAAGAATGATGACGATCACTTCGGCAACTTTGCCGCGGCCGTTCGGGCCAATGACGCCTCGCTCTTGCGGGCCGACATCGAAGAGGGGCACCTCTCCAGTTCGTTGTGCCATCTCGGCAATATTAGTCTGCGGTTGGGCCGTGAAGTCGCGCTGGGTAGCGCGGATGTGAAGTCATGCGCGCCGGACGTCGATTCGTCGGAGACGGTCGAGCGGATGGTGCGGCACCTGGCAAAGAACGGGATCAACCTGGACGACGTAAAGTGCCGAGTTGGACCGCGGCTCGAAATCGACGGCAAGACCGAGACGCTCGTCGGCAATGCAAGCGCGAATCAGATGCTCGCACGGGAGTATCGAAAAGGCTTCGAAGGTCCCGCTCGATTCTGATTGCCGAGAAGCCCGCCGCGGTCTCGCGGCGGGCATTTTCGTCGCGTGTCAGATGAGATCGGTGCGGCGCTTTGTGACCCGCGCGCGAT
>JAXMAS010000002.1:0-1951 GCA_046350275.1 Gemmataceae bacterium | reverse complement strand
CGGCTCGCCAACGACAGCGACGTCGGCCTCGCCGGCTACTTCTTCGCCCGCGACCTGGGCCGCGTCTTCCGCGTCGCCGAGGCGCTCGAGGTCGGCATGGTCGGCATCAACGACGGGGTGATCTCGGTCGAGGTGGCGCCGTTCGGCGGCGTCAAGGAGAGCGGCATGGGCCGCGAGGGCAGCAAGTACGGCGTCGAGGACTATCTCGAGGTCAAGTATCTGAGCCTGGGCGGCATCGCCTGAGGCATTGACGCTCGTTGGTCCGGCTTCAGGCTGATCTCTGCCGGGGCGGCGGTCCAGTGACCCATATTCGCAGGGATGTGAGTCACTGGACGCGGCCGACTGGCGGACAATCGACAATTGATCCTGGCGTCACCGCGGCGACGTAGGCGATTAGTCTTCTTCTTCCAGCTCGGGATACCGAACGAACACATCGGCCGCGCCGTTCGTGTCGCTGCCGACGAGGTTGCTCGCCCTAGAGACAAAGGCGATGTACTCGGCGCTCGGCGAGATCGCCGGAACCCCCGATGCGGCATTGGCCTGAGCACCGGCGCCGCTCACGCTCACCCGCGTCATGTGGCCGGTGACCCGATCCCAGGCGAACACGTCGCTCGCGCCGCTGGTGTCACCTGCAACCAAGTTCGTCGCGGCCGACACGAACGCGACGAAGCGGCCGTCGCGCGAGACGACCGGATGGCTGCTGTCGCCGTTCTCGGTTGTACCGCCGAGACCTCTGCTCACCTGGATCAGGCCCCCGGTGGAGCGGTCGAGAAGGAAAATGGCATAACGGCCCGCGCTACGGGCCTTGAACGCGATGAACCGACCGCTGCCAGACACGGCAGCATCGGACGCACCCGATAACCCCCGGCTGACCAGCCGCGTCGTGCCGAGCTTCCGGTCACGGACGAAGACATCCTCGTCACCCGACCGGTCGTCGGGAGTCAGATTGGTGGCCGTCGATGAGAACACGACGATGCGGCCGTCGGCGGAGATCCCGCCCGAGGCCGGGCCGCCACGGTTGGCCTGGGCGCCCGAACCGCTCAAATTGATGCGCTCCGTTCTCTCCCCCTGCCGGTCGCGGACGAAGACGTCGATCGCACCGTTCGTGTCCCCGCCGACGAGATTGCTCGCGTCGGAAGCAAACAGCACGAAGCGGCCATCGGCGGAGAGGCCGAGCACGCGGCTGGCAGCCCCCCGATCGGCCTGGGCACCCCCGGAGCTCATGGTGATACGCTCTGTCCGGCCCAGAGGCTGCTCGAAGGCAAACAGATCGGCGACGCCATTGCTGTCGCCCGCCACCAGATTCGTAGCCGTGGAGCCGTACGCGACAATCCGGCCGTCGGCGGAGATCAGGACCGCGCCGTCGGGCGTCACGCTTCCGTTCGGCTGGACACCACCGAGTCCGATACTGACGCGGCGGGTCGAGACGCCGGCGCCATTTCCCCGATCACGCACGAAGGCGTCACGCAGACCGTTGGTGTCGCCGGGAACCAGGTTCGAAGCTTGCGAGGCAAACGAGATCATCTGCCCGCGCGAGGAGATCCCGATCGCCTCGCCGCCGCTTGCGCCGTTGGCTTGAGCGGAGGCACTGCTCAAGCTTGCTCGATTCGTTATCTCTTGCGCGATGGCACTCGAGGCATGGAATAGTACCGCGCCTACAGCAATTGCCGAAATTCCCCGCCAATTTCTCAAGTAAACCTCCCGCATTACACGACCAATCATTCATTCTATCGTAAGCCCAAGACCTGTCAATCCCTCGCACTGAAGACTGATCGAATTGGTTTGTCTCTCATAAATAGATTGCTGTCGACTTGGAAGCATCCAAATCGCGAACACCGCAACGTTGCGGTGTTCGCAGCCGGAAAGGAGTCTCCGACCTAGGCTCGCTCACCCGGCGAGCTTGAGCAGGCCGATCCCGCCGGCGACGATGCAGGCGGCGGTGATCCGCTCG
>JAXMAS010000001.1:0-1507 GCA_046350275.1 Gemmataceae bacterium | reverse complement strand
CACAGTACCCCGGACCTGACCGCCCGCTACTCGCACCGGCGGTTACACGACCTGCAAGGGGCCGTGGACAGGCTGCCGGACCTCGTTCCGCCGGCGCAACCCGAAGTGACTCCAGCGCTTCGCGCCACCGGCACGGAAGGCGATAAACCGGATGCCGATATCGGTTTCGCTGTAGTGCCCGCTGTAGTGACGGGGGGCGCCAGGCGGCACCAAACGGCATCGGCACGCATTTCGCAGGGCGACACGGACGAAACGGACGACGAGCCGCAACCCGTTGCGGATGTAACCGTTAGCACCGCCTCGCATCTGCCGGCATCGGCCGGCACCAGTATCCCCGACAGGATTCGAACCTGTAACCTTCGGCTCCGGAGGCCGACGTTCTATCCAATTGAACTACGGGGACAGCACTCAGGGATTGTAGCACGCCCACCCACCCTGACAAGGGCGCCTCTTCCCGGCTTTCTCCCGTCCTCCGAGACGGCCAACAGCCGGTCTGGACACCCCGTCGCCGTCGGGGTATAGCGGCCGCCATCGTCCGGCCGTCCGCCGGGCACGAACGAGCATCGGTGGGCCGTCGCCCGCCGACGCCGTATGCTGAACCCCGGAGGCGGTCATGGAGGCGGTTTCTACTCGGTCGAGGGGCGGTGTGATGACGGACGCAAACGGAGGATCGCCACGCACCACGCTGCGGGAGCTGGTGCAGGAGCTGCCCGAGTCGCTTCAGGCCCGTGTGCCCCTCCTCCAACGGCTCCTCGGCGATGCCGCCTGCCGTTCGATGGGCATCTACCCGATCCCCGAAGGGTTCAAGCTGTCCGTCGTCATCCCCGTTTACAACGAGGAACGGTGGATTCGCGAGGTACTCCGCCGCGTACAGGCGGTCGAGGTGCCCAAGGAGATCATCATCGTCGACGACTGCAGCAAGGACGGCACCCGCGACATCCTCCGCACTCTTGACGCGCCGAACATCAAGGTGTTCTACCAGGAACACAACCAGGGCAAGGGAGCGGCGCTGCGGCGCGGGTTCAAGGAAGCCACCGGCGACGTCATTCTCGTGCAGGACGCCGACCTCGAATACGATCCGGCCGAGTACCCGCGGCTTCTCCAGCCGATCCTGGAGAACAAGGCCGACGTGGTCTACGGCTCGCGTTTCATCGGCGAGAGCCACCGCGTCCTCTACTTCTGGCACATGGTCGCCAACAAAACGCTCACCACCCTGTCGAACATGTTCACCAACCTGAACCTGACCGACATGGAGACGTGCTACAAGGTGTTCCGCCGCGAGGTGCTGGACGGGATGGTCCTGAAGTCCGACCGCTTCGGCTTCGAGCCGGAGGTGACGGCGAAGGTCGCCCGCCGGCGGCCCGGCTGGCGGGTGTACGAGATCCCGATCAGCTACGCCGGCCGCACCTATGAGGAGGGCAAGAAGATCGGCCTCAAGGACGCCTTCAGCGCGCTGTTCTGCATCATCCGCTACCGCTTCTTCAACTGACCAACACCTTCAGCGGCC